>JAJFGF010000038.1 GCA_021776245.1 Hyphococcus sp.
TATGCCTATTCAACTGTTCGGGATGAGCACTGGTACATGCTGGCGGGGTCACTCGCTGAGACACGGTGTCTAAAGCACCAAGGATGAGACGGCCTCCGCCAGCACCCTTCCAATAACACCATCCACACAGATAAGGATGAGCGCCTTTTTCATTGCGACTGTTAAAATCAAGGATCAGGGCAAATTTCAGGAATACGCTCAAAAGGCGGGCGCGTCGCTGAAAAGCTTTGGCGGCGAGCTTCTCGAACGCGGGCAGGCAAGGGCGGTTCTGGCCGGCTCGGCGGATCACAACGCCGCGGCTATTATAAGGTTTCCGACGCTTAGTGCGGTCAATGACTGGTACGCATCGCAACCCTATCAAGCGATCATTCCGTTAAGAGAGGAGGCGGCCGATATGACCATCGTCGCCTACGAAACGCCTGCATAAACATTGTTGCTGCGCCGTACGGGGGTGATCTTTCCTGCGCGCCAGTTTGCCTGGTTCCTGGTCGCGTGGTTCCTGGGCGATCAAATGTTTTCACGTTCCTGAAAAGAATCCGCGCTTCATCTGACGAACGCCACATTTAAACAGGGAGAGTTTCCGAATGTCATTTTTAACAATCTTGCTACTTGTGGCGTTGCTGACCATCGCAGTGGTGTTCGTTGAAGTGATGTATACCTATGCCTTCTACGGGTTTGGCTATGGGTGGTCGTCAAACCGCGTGGAACCAAAACCGCGAGGGCGGTTCGGATTGCGCATTCAGCGTACATTGCAAAACCAGGTTGAAGCGACAGCCTATTCTGTTCCGGTGCTGACGGTCGCAGCAATATCGGGGCTCGATTCGGGTCTCGCGCTCACCGCGGGCGTCGTCCACATAATTGCCCGTGCTGTCTTTGTGGCGCTTTATTTTGCCGGCGTGCCCTTCTTCCGCGCCCTGGCCTGGGTCGTCGGCTGGATGTCAATCGCCGTGATCGGCTATGTCCTTGTGACAAGCGGCGCCGCGTTCACATAATGTTGTCCGCAACTCTTTTAAGAACAGTCTTTGAGCATGCCTTATAGGCGATCTACAAAAACTATGTTGAACTGGCAGACCGCGCTTCCTAATTTTAGCGGCCCGTATTTGAATGGAAATTATTGAATGACCGATGCACCGACCTATACGCCGCCAAAAATCTGGAAATGGGAATCTGAAAGCGGCGGCGTTTTCGCCAATATCAACCGGCCCATAGCCGGCCCGACTCATGAAAAGGAATTGCCGGTCGGCAAGCACCCGCTGCAGCTATATTCATTGGCGACGCCCAATGGTGTGAAGATAACGGTTTTGCTTGAGGAATTGCTGGCCGCCGGTTTTTCCGGCGCCGAATATGATGCGCATCTGATCCAGATCGGAGAAGGTGATCAATTCTCCAGCGGCTTTGTTGCGGTCAATCCCAATTCGAAAATTCCGGCGCTGATGGATCACTCAACACCGAAGCCGACGCGTGTTTTTGAATCCGGCGCGATCATGCTTTACCTCGCGGAAAAATTCGGCGCGTTTATGCCGGCGGATCCGTCAAAGCGCCCGGAAATGCTGTCATGGCTGTTCTGGCAAATGGGGGCTGCGCCTTTTCTTGGCGGCGGCTTTGGGCATTTTTATAAATATGCGCCTGAAAGATACGAATACCCGATCAATCGGTATACGATGGAAGTCAAGCGCCAGCTTGATGTGCTTGACCGGCGTCTGGCGGACAATCAATTTATGTGCGGCGGCGAATATACGATTGCCGATATGTCGATCTGGCCCTGGTATGGCGGCGTTGTCGCCAATGTTGTCTATGAAGCCTCCGAGTTTTTGCAGACCCAGGAATACACGCATGTCAATCGCTGGACCAGGGAGATTGCCGCGCGCGATGCGGTCAAACGCGGCCGCATGGTCAACCGGACCTCGGGCCCGCCGGAAACACAATTGCATGAACGCCACGACGCCAGTGACTTTGAACTCAGGACGCAGGACAAGATCGCCCCTGAAGAATCATAATTGCGCCAAAGGCAAATACGCTAAACCCAATTCGCTTCCTCGGAATGAAGAAGTTTTGCGTCACGAAGGACGCTACAAATTCGGTTTGATGATCACTTTTGACAAAGGCCGCCCGGGATCGCTTTTTTCGATCAACCCGACTTTCAAGGCGCGTTTGGTTTTTGCGTCCAAAATTTTGATCGCGGATTTTTTGCGCCTTTCATACTTATCGCCCCATTGCGCCAGCGCCAGCAAGACGAGCCCCAATTCTTTGCCTGCCTCGGTCAACACATAAGCATAGCGCGTTCTTGCGCCGTCTTCCCGATAGGCTTCGCGCTCCAATATGCCGTGCTCCACCAGCCGTTTCAGCCGGGACGTCAGCACCGAGCGGGGAATATTGATGTCGTCGCGAATATCGTCATAGCGCTTCACGCCATAAAACGCTTCGCGAATGATCAAGAGCGACCAGCGGTCTCCAATAATATCGGCGGCGGCGACGGTTCCGCATTGATCCAGGGGAATGGGCGCGCGCGCGCGCATATCTGAGTTTGACATTCGGTTTCAGCTATCCTATCAAAGGCTAAGTTCGAAATAAGGTATCAGCTTATGACCGGTTTGGCACTCTTATTCTTTATCAAAATTGTCGTGACGTTGCCGTTCGTCGCCTTGCCGTTTTTGTTTTTGCCAAAGGCGCGGTTGAATGCGGCGATGTCTGTTGATGCGCGCAATACAACGCTCTTCCGTCTTTATGGCGTCGCGATGATGGCGCTGCTCGCAGGTTATGGCGGCGGGATTTGGCAAGCCTCTCAAAATATATTCCCTTGGGGCGCCGTTGCGATGGGGATCATCTCCAATGGCGCGGCGTCCTTTGTGCTTGTCAAAACCGGCGCTGTATCGCGGGCCAAATGGCTCACCGGGTTCTTTATCGCCGTGACCCTCGGTTTGCTTGTCGCGGCGGTGCGTCCCGACATCGCCATGACGAAAATCTTTTAGCGCGGATTCGTGTCCGCGTCGGCGCAGCGTCGGTCATCTGCAATTGTAACAAGGAAAACGGACTAATGCCGAAACGCAGCATGAAGGAAGATGATTTGCTCGAGGATTTCACGCATCGCGAAATTACGCTCGATGGCGTCGCGAAGATTGTGCATGTGACTGGCTCGGGGCCAGCGGTGATTGTGATGGCCGAGATGCCGGGCATCAGTCCTCATGTGGCGCGTTTTGCCCGTTGGGTTCGCGATGCCGGCTTCACGGTTTATATGCCGTCGCTTTTTGGCCGCGACGGCGCTGTTGCAAGCGCTGAAGACGGCGCGCAAATCTTTCAACGGGCATGCGTCAGTGCAGAATTTCGCGCCCTTGCGGCGAACCGGTCGAGCCCGGTGACCCAGTGGCTTCGCGCCCTGGCGCGCCTCGCCCATGAGGAATGCGGCGGCCCGGGCGTCGGCGCCATCGGCATGTGTTTTACCGGAAATTTTGCCCTTTCCATGATGCTGGAACCATCGGTTCTTGCGCCGGTTTTGTCGCAGCCGTCGCTTCCCCTGAACGACCCCGCCGGCATCGAAATCGCCCCCGATGAGGTGAAGACCGTTCGCGAAAGGCTGGAGCGTGAAGATTTGACGGTGCTCGCTTATCGCTTTGAGGGCGATAAGTTCTGTATGGCCCAGCGTTTCGCGGCCTATGCGGAAGCGCTCGGCGATCGCTTCGCGGGCAGGGTGCTGCCGGACGATGCGGCGAACACCGATCTTCCGCCGTTCTTTGCGCGCCATGTGCCGGGCGCCCATAGTGTTGTCACCGCGCATCTCATTGATGAAGCAGGCCAGCCGACAACCGTCGCGCGCGATGAAATTCTGTCGTTCTTTACGCGCCGCCTTGCGACCTAGACGAAAATGGTCAGGGCCGATTGACCATGCAAGCGCGTTCAGCAGTTCGCAATTCGAACGGCGTCTATTCAGCGAGACTGCGTGAGGTCTTTTCTTATGGTGCGGTTTTTCGGTGTTAGCCGCTTTGAATGGTGTTAAAAAGCGACAGCGCCTTGTCTGCGATCGCGATTACCTGGGAAGCAGCTTTTGAGTTCTTGATCGCTTCGTCGCCGTCTTCCAGAATTTTCTCTGCGCGCTCGACTTTTGTCTTGTCCGGTGGGGTTATTTTCTTGTCATTGAGGCGGAAGGCTTGACGCTTGTTTTCGAGCAGTGTTCTGTTGGCTGTCAATCGTCTTACTTCCAGGGCAAGCTTGAGCGAGTCGGTATCGGAAAGGTTCGGATCGCTTGATTTGTTTTCAGCATAGCGAATCGCATCGGTGATCGCGTCCCAGCAACTTAAATAGGCTCTGCGATAATATGATAACTCTCTTTTTGAGCAATCCTTATAGAGTTTCTTGGCCATGAGTTTATGCTCACTCTCTATGTTTTATCTTTGGCGTCTTCTGCTGCTTTCTTTTTCAGCTCGTCCCGCTCTTTTTCATATTCCTTGATAACGCTGCGCATATATGCGGCGATGAAAGTCAGCTGCGCCTTTTGATCCTTGGGCTTTGCCAGTTTTGCCAGCGCTTCCTGAATGTCTTTGAACGGCTTGGCGGCGATAGTCAGATCGGTTGTCAGTCCCCGGAGTTGCGAGGAATATTGTTCTTTCAGTTTCGCCGCTGCCGCGTCCCGTGCTCGCGCCTGGTAGTTTAATACGCCCAATTCTTTGTGCAACGCTGTCAACTTACTGTCGCCGGCCAGACTGGTGTATAATTTTGCTTCGATTTCGGCAGCCAGCACCAAATCTGCATCAAGCTCGCCGCGCAGCCGTTCCAGACGGCTGGCATTGTCGCGGTTTGAAACGATTGTGTAATTTTTGAGTTGGGTCTGCATATTGGCGAGTTCGGCGGACGACAATGTTGCGCCGTCTTTCAGCGCATCCGGTGTGCTGCACCCGGCCACACAGAGGCTCATGAGCAATATCGGCAATTTGTAATTTCTGAAGGCCATGTTCCTACTTCGCTGCTATTGCAATAAGTCCTGCTGCTTTTGCAAACTCGATTGCCAGACTTGTAAGATCTTCGGTTTTAATACCGGAATCATGATAGGTCTTTTGCTGAGCAACCAGGGGGCTGATCATCGCCAGCCATTGATCAATGCGCGCACGATTAATTGCTGTGTTGGTTTCGTAATCGACAGCGATGATGCGATATTCTGTTTCGAAATGATTGAGCCGGCTAAGCGATTCAGCATAAGTTTGCAGTGAAATTGCCGCCTTGATATGGCGCCGCGCCCGATTTAGTTGACGGGTTTTTTGCGTATCGGCGGCTTTCAGTGAAATCAACTCATAGGCGCTCAATTGAAGAGGGCTGCCGGCAAATCCTGCGTCGCGGTACTCCGAAACGGCATTCTCGATCATTCTATTAACTTCATTGTAGCGCCCGAGTTCCTCAATCAGCTGCGTATAACGTGCTTCCGCATATAGTAATTTTGATCGTTCGCGCGCTGCAGCGGCATCGGCGGCGCGTTTGCGCGCTTCAAGTTCATTTTTGGCCATGATCAACGCCGACAGCGGGGGCGTATTCAGCGTTCGGCCAAGTTCGCTAAATCCGTCTACAATCTCAGGGGCGCCCGCCAGGGCCAGCGCGATTTTCTTGCCTTTAGCGGTAAGACATTCGTCTTCATCCGACGCGCTTGCTGCGGCGTCAGCGCCTGCGTCGTCTGCGCTGGTTGCTGCATTTAATACACAGCTAATTGCCTTCAGCCGTTCCTCCGCTTTAGTTGCATCGCTGACGGCCCCGTACAGATCGCCAAGGCCGCTTGCCGCCTCTTGAAGTGTTTTAATCTGGTCGGAGATGATCTCGGAAGGCGCTTTTTCGGGGTCTTCGCCTTTCGCGTCCTTTAGGGCTTTGCTTGCGTCGGCAAAAGCCTTTTTGATTTCCGACCGGCGTCGATCCGCTTCTTTGAGTTGGTTGCGTGACGCTTCCCGAAGCTCGAGGGCTCGGTCCGCTTCTCCTCCGCCTTTTGCGATAAGGCCGCGAATATCACCGACTTGGGATTGCCACGCGTTACACGCGAAGACTATGCCGTCATCGCCTGGAGATCCGTCCGAGTTTAATCGGCCGCTGTAAATTTCGCCAATATCCGATTTGGTAAAGTCCGGATCTGTCGAAGATTCGGCGGCTCTCTGGATGAACTTATCTTCGAGAGGCGAAATGCCGTCGTCATAGGTGCATGATACCGGTCCGAGATATCCAGCTTCGCGCAGAAACGACAGTCTTTCTTCATATTTGCCCCATTCAGCATCCATATTGTTGGACGCATTTTTGATGGCGCGCAGCGCGCGAAGGCATGTGGTCGCCGATGTACTGCAATCAAGGCCGATCTCATCAAGGCGTTTCAGATAGAACAGTTTGAACCAATCTTCATACAATGTGCTTTCCGAAATTGTGATAATCGCCAGACGCGCTTCTTCGTCCTGCTCAATAAATCTGCGCGTGGCGGTCAGTTCGGCCTCGAGGAGCGCGTTCTGGTTTTGCGTTTCCTGGGCGAAAGCGGCATCAACACTGGTGACAATCTGAGTAAGGTTTGTAGTTGCGGTGCGCGCGGTTTCTGCATTCTTTTCATTATGCAGATGCAGCCCGGCGCAGCCGGCGCTTGCCCAGGCAAGCAGCATGACTATTACACGCAGACAAAATGAAAAGAACCGCAACGTTACCCGCCCCGTTTTTCACTCGCGAAGGCTATAGGGCAAATAGTTAGGTGACACAATGTGCATGAATACTGAACAGGGTAGAGATCACGGTTAAGTTATTGTGCAGCGCAAAACATTGGGCGGGCATTTGGTCTTTAAATGAGCTCAGCCTTCACAATGCGACAATGGCGCATCTTATCTGAGCGCGCACAAAATAACCACGGCTTTTGGTTCGCTTTACTCAAGGGCGAATGCACATCGAAGTTCAGCGAGTTTTTTTCGAGTGTCGAGGATGGCGGCGCTAACCGGACCCTGCAAAAGGCTGGCTTTAAATTCGTGAAGACGTATGAAACGACGCCGTCGAAATTGAATTTCCATCAGACGCTCACTCAGTGGGTCATGGAAGGCTGATATTTGGCTGCGGCCCGAACCAGCGACAGATTTTGGCTCCCCACACGTTATAAGTCAGTCCGGCAGTGTTTCGGCGCGGGGCACCGGGGTCACCAGCGGCTGTAAACGCCGAAAAACCTTGGCGCCAGGCCGTCGGGGGGCGCAAAACTGATCGGATATTAAGTGATTTGCGTATAAGAGAAGTCAGAAGGGCTGGGGCGCGTGTGACACAACCCCGCGAGTTGAGCCAAGACCAGTCGCCGAGAGTAGAATTGATGAAGATTTCCAGATCGCTGATAATCGGCTTGCTGATCGGCGCCGTCGCCGGCGGCGTCGTGACCAGTGCGATTGTTTTGAATCCTGGCGCTGACAACCAGACAGCGAGTGCTGGCGGCGGGGCTGGCGGTCCCGGCAGCGGGGACGGGTCCGGCCGCGGCGGCTTTGCCCCGACTGTTGCCATGGTCACAGCCGAGGCGGCGGCAATTGCAAAAACAATCGATGTGCTGGGCGAAGCGCGCGCGCTGCAAAGCGTCGCGATCACCGCGGAGGTGACCGGGCTCGTCAAGATCGTCAATGTCGCGCCGGGCAAGCGCATGAAAGAAGGCGACGTTCTTTTGCAGATTGAAAATGAAGAACAGCAAATCGCGCTCACCCGGATCCGCGCCCAATATCCGATTGCAAAAGATAACGCCGACCGGTACCGCCAGCTTGCCGATGAAAATGCAGGATCGGCGCTGGAAGCCGAAAACGCATTTAATGAATTGAAGACGCTTGAGGCGGAACTGCGTTCAGCAGAATTTGCGCTGGAGCAGCGCACGATCAAGGCGCCCTTTGACGGGATTGCCGGCATCACGACGATTGAGCCGGGCGATTATCTGCGCGCCGGCGATGTTGTCACAACCCTTGATAACACTTCGTCGATTGTCATTGAATTTTCTGTGCCCCAGGAAGTCGCCGCCTTTGTCGCGCTGGATCAGCCGGTGACAGCGCGCATCACGTCCGACGCCGCGCATTCCTACGAAGGCGTCGTCACCGCCATTGACAGCCGCATTGATTCCGCGTCGCGCACGCTGCGCGTTGAGGCGACAGTAGATAATTCCAAAGGCTTGCTGCTGCCGGGCGCTGTCTTTGCGGTCTCAACCGTCAGCGAAGGCGCGCCTGCGGTGTCGGCGCCGGGCCTTGCGGTCCAGTGGGACCGCGCCGGCGCTTATGTCTGGAAACGCGACAGTGAAGGTAAAGCTGTTCGAGCTTCTGTCGTCATTCTTCAGCGAACCGATGATATGGTGCTTGTCGATGGCGATTTGACCCCGGGCGACGTCCTGGCCGCTGACGGCGCCGACAGGGTCCGCGCCGGTGTTCCTTTGCCCGCGCTGGATGCGCCGCGATCCATGTCAAGCGGATCCGGCGCCAGCGAGCAATAGGCGCGCGATGACGCAAACCCCAATCATTCCTCAAACAGGCGCGCCGCAATCGGGGGGCGCGATCGGCATATTCATTCGCCGGCCGATCCTTGCGGCGGTGTTGAGTCTCTTGATCATTCTTGCGGGCCTTGCAGCGATGAATGCGATTGAAGTGCGCGAACTGCCCGAAGTTGACCAGCCGGTGATTTCGATCCGCACGACTTATCCCGGCGCCGCGCCGGAATCGATGGACGCGGAAGTGACCTCGATTATCGAAAGCGCGGTCGCGCAGGTTGACGGCGTTGTTTCGATTTCCTCAACCTCAAGTTTTGCGCAAAGCCGGGTCACTGTTGAATTTTCCAATTCGATTAATATCGACATCGCGGCGACCGATGTGAAAAACGCAATCTCTGCAATCGGCCGCGAGTTGCCCGAAGAGGTCGAGGAACCGCAAGTCCGCAAGGCCGATACGGACGCCTCGCCGATCATGCGGCTCTCCGTGTCGGCGGAGGATATGGACCCCGGCGATCTCGCCAATCTGGTTGACGATGTGATCCTGCCGCGCCTGCAGGCGGTGGAAGGCGTCGCCCAAGCTGATGATTACGGCGTCAGGAAACGGGTGATCCGGGTCAGGATTGTGCCGGTGTCGCTCGCGGCGCGCGGCTTTACGGTGGGCGATGTCAATCGGCTGCTGGCGACGGCGGGACAGACCGCGCCCGGCGGGCGGCTCAGAAATTCAACGCAGCAGATCATTATCCAAACCCGGTCCCAGGCGACAACGCCGCAAGCCGTCGCCGCTTTGCGCCTTGATGCGGGCACGCGGCTTGCCGATGTCGCGATTGTCGAATGGGGTTTTGAAGATGAGACGACAACAGCGCGGGTTAATGGCGATCCCGGGATTGGCATCGGCATTATCCGCCAGGCGCAATCCAATACGGTCGCCGTCTCGGCTGGCGTGCGCAAGGCCGTGGACGATCTGAAAAATGTTCTGCCGGCCAATGTTGAGATCGACGTTTCGGTGGACGATTCCATCTTCATTAATGCGGCGATCCAGGAAGTTTTCAAAAGCCTGTTGCTGGCGACGGTGATCGTTATCTTTGTGATTTTCGCCTTTTTGCGCAGCCTGCGCGCAACGATCATTCCGGCGGTGACAATTCCCGTATCGCTCCTGGGCACCATCGCCGCCCTGTGGCTCGCGGGGTTTTCGATCAATCTCATCACGCTGCTCGCGTTAGTGATGGCGACAGGTCTTGTGGTTGACGATGCGATTGTAGTGACGGAAAATATCCAGCGCTGGCGGTTTAAAGGCGCTGGAAAACGCGCCGCCGCTGTTATCGGCGCGCGCGAAATTGTTTTTGCGGTACTTTCAACAACCGCGACGCTTGCGGCGGTGTTTATTCCAATCTCGTTTCTGCCGGGTCAGGCGGGCCGTCTTTTTTCTGAATTCGGGTTTGTGCTGGCCTTTGCGGTGATCGTTTCGTCATTCGTGGCGCTGACGCTTTGCCCGGTTCTCACCGTCCGGTTTGGGCGCGATGTGCGAAAAGGCGCCATCGAAGATCCGTCGCTGCCGGCGCACAAGCGAAAGCCGGCGGGGCCGCTTTCTGCCGCCTATGGGGTCATCTTGCGCTATTGTCTGCGCCGCCCGATCGTTCCGGCCGGCCTTTCTCTGTTATTTGCAATTGGGGCGTTTTTTGTTTTTCAAAACGCGCCAAAGGAACTGACGCCGGTCGAAGATCGCGGCCGTGTCTTCGCCATGGTGCTCGGGCAGGAGGGCGCGAGCTTTAATTATCTAGATCGCCGCGTCCTCGATATGGAAGCGCGCCTCCAGTCGATCGTCGATGAAGGCGAAGCAACGGGTGTCATGTCCATCAACGGCATTGGCGGCAGCAATCGTTCTTTTGTCATTTTGCAATTGCCCGACTGGTCGGACCGGGAAAAATCCCAGGGTGATTTCGAACGCCAGCTGCGCGGCCTTGTCGGCGACATTCCGGGCGCGACCGCAATCGTGCGGCGCGGCAATTCCCTTGGCATTCGCGGGGCCGGTCAGGGCCTGCAATTTGCCGTTGTCGGCGATGATTATGGCGCGGCCGCGGACGCCGCCGAAGCGCTCGTCGCGATCCTCGCGCAAAGTCCGACATTTTCAGATGTGCGCCTCAACTTTAATACATCGCAGCCGCAGGTGACGGTCGAGATCGATCGCGAAGCTGCGGCGCAGCTGGGCATCCCCGTTACCGACATTACGACCGCAGTTCAGGTGATGGCCGACGAATTGCGCGCTGCGGAAATCTTCGTCGGGGATGACATTATCGAGATTTTGGTTTCCGGCACCGGCAAACCGGTCAACGATCCGACCGATCTTGAAAATCTTTTCATCCGCACCGCTGACGGCGCGATCGTGCCCATGTCTTCGGTGGCGACGGTCCGCGAAGTGGCGGTTGCGGCAAATTTGACGCGCGAACAGCGCCGCCGCGCCGTGCCGGTCACCGCAAGCCTCGCCGAAGGCGCGCGTCTTGGCGATGCTGTAGAGGAATTACGCAGCGTTGCAGCGCAGAATCTGACCGGATCGCTGTCCGTTGCTTTGCTGGGCGAGGCGCGCCTTCTCGACGACTCTTCCAATGCGACGCTTCTGGTCTTTGGCTTCGCAGCGATTATCGTTTTTCTTGTGCTGGCGGCCCAGTTTGAAAGCTACGTCAGTACAGTGATCATTATGGTGACGGTCCCGTTCGGGCTCGCCGCCGCAATCTATGCGATTCAGCTGACGGGCGGATCGATCAATTATTACAGCCAGATCGGACTTGTTCTGTTGATCGGCATTATGGCGAAGAACGGCATTTTGATTGTTGAATTTGCCAACAAATTGCGCGACCAGGGAGAGAGCGTCGCCGAAGCGATCGAACATGCATCAATGACGCGCCTGCGGCCTGTCCTGATGACCGCAATTTCAACGCTGCTTGGCGGGCTTCCGCTCATTTTGGGCGCGGGCGCCGGCGCTGAAGCGCGCGCCGCGCTTGGCTGGGTTATTTTTGGCGGTTTGGGCTTTGCAACAATATTTACTTTGTTTCTGACGCCCGTCGCCTTTCTGTTGCTGGCGGGGCTTGCCAAACCGCGCGCAGCGGAAGGCCGGGCCGTCGAGCAAGAACTTGCGGAACTTGAACCGGCGCTTGGCGGATCAAGTCGCTAGTTCACCCTGTCAGATCGCCCTGCTATCTGGCGCACTCGCTCAGCGCTGAATCTTTTGTTATCGCACAAAAAATCAACGCCGCTTTGTCAACGCCATGCTCAAGCGCCAACGTATTTTTGAATTCAGCGAGCTTTGAACGCGTATCGAGCATGGCGGCGCTGACCGACCGTTCAAAATTCCCATTGACCGCGCCGCGGCCGGCTTTGCCAGGCCCGATCAACGCCCGATCAACCCGACGCCGCCAAATGCGCCTTTTTCGCCGGCGAGTTTGTCGAGAGTTTTTGTTTCAAAGCAATCGGGCGCTGCAACATCGTCGCCGCAGCTCAGCGCGCGCCGTGTGATGCGCTCATGTTCAGTATCCTGGCCCAGAAATCGCACGGCGCCATAGGCAAAAGCTCCGCCGCCATTAGCTAAGCTCACGATGACCGCTGCCGTCAGTTTAAAATGAGCATTATTTTTCAGTGTTTCCCGGCGTCACGCGCGACGGCGCAAAAACAGGAATGCGGCGAAGAGCGCGACGGCGCCGACCAGTAACTGCACCGTCAATTCAACAGTTCCGGCGCCTTGGTCAAGCGCTTCGCGGCTTAAGGCTGATTTGGGGATTGCGCCATTATCGCAATTAATCTCACAAGGCGGCGCCGCAGGCGTTCCGTTATTCAACAGTCCCGCGAGCCAGTCCGCAATCGACGTAATGCCGCCGCTGAAGACCGCGGCAACAGCAGCAATGAAGTTTCCAATATCGCCGCCGACGCTGAGCAGTAAAGCTTCCGTGTCAACGCCCAAATGTTTTTGCAATATATCCAGGATGACCAGCAATAACGTGGCGGTGGCTGCGAGGCTTCCGGTGATCCGATAAATAAACGCCATTGGCTAATTCCCCGCCGACATAATGCGCATAGTATCGGAACGGACGGGCGAAACAAGTTGAATTACCGGCGGCCAACGCCCGGATTAAGCTTCAGACGCCGTCGTTCCAGCCATCATTGGAATGGGCGCAGTGGCAAAACGGGTTGTTTCTGGATATGGCGCAGGGGCAAAGACCATCTATGTGTTCCGATTGCCCTTCGGCCTGAGTTTTTGCGGCAATCTTAACATTGCTGACGCGCAGCGTGCCGTTTTGTTCAATCGTCGCGGCTGCTGCACGGCCGCAGAGGGCGCCTGTTTTTTCGCACGGCTTGCGATGTGCACGGGCCCAGGCGGGCAACTCATTGATGCGTCAACGTTTTATGCTGCGACGGTCTGCCGTTCGGAACCCCGTGGGATTTTCAGCCAAAAGTGTTATAAGACCCGCGAAGTGATCTGACCAATACATGACGAATTGTATTGCGACGGTAAAAGGGACTTCACGGTCGAGTAAAGAGGGGCTCATGTCATCAAATACCGAAGGCGCTCAAAGCGCCATACAAGAGCTGCGCGGGGAACAAGCTGCGGTTCAACCAGAGTCTGTGTTTGTAGAATCCGGCCGGTTGAGCGCCGGATTAGCAAGCAGAGCAAGATGGACGCTTCGTTTCCGATGGGTGAGAACGGTAGTTTCCTATGTGACGATTATTGCAATTGCTGCTGAGCACGAACGAATATTAAGCTACCTGCTGCCGCGTGTTGGAGAATTATACGCGCTGGCGGCTTTGATCGGCATTTCGATTGCGCCATATGCATGGGCTGAATATCGAAAGATTCGCATAGAACATAAGTGGGGAAATACCGCGCCGCGCCTTAACGCCACGATGAGGCTTGATTGTGCAAAAGCCTATACCAGGGCGCTGCGTCTCTATGTGAACCTCAAACAGGTTTACACGTGGATTTTATTGTGGGGCGCCGCTTATCTTTATATCGCAATTGTGCAATTTCAATCGGATTCGTTTTCGGGCGCGGTTGTTGGTCAGCAGACAGCCTCAGCTATATTATTTGCGTTTGGCCTTTATGTTTTGTGGCGCGGCTACGTCATCGGTCACCGGATCTTCCATCCCGGCGGTGCGTTGGTGAAATCAATTCTCTGGTTGCACATTCAGGCCCATGATCCTGACACCAGCGCGTCCGAAAAAGCCGAGATGCTGATTGAAGACCAGGTAAAGATTCGCGAGGAGCATCCTATCTGGTACATGAATTATGTCATTTCCGGACCGCGTCAGGCATAAGTTTTTTTAATTTACGTGGAATCGTTCGGCCAATTATTTGCCGCCGCGGCGGCAAAGCGCCGTCACTGGTATTGTTTCGCCAGCGGCGCCGTTGCTTGTTTTGGCGCCCGGGTTGGAAATATTGTGCGAAAGCGCGCTGCAGGCCGACTGCCAAGCAGTTTAATCCCCCGCCTTAAACATGCTGATCAATAAGCACCGGATTGCCGTCCGGATCCAGGACCATGCAGCTGGCGGGGCCCGACGTCGCCTCGTCAGCCTCACTCACAAGCGTCATCCCGTCTGCCTTGAGCGCCTTTTGGATGTCCCGGACATCGGTGAAATTATCAAGCGTTTGTCCCGAAGCGTCCCAGCCGGGATTAAAAGTCAGCGTGTTTTTCTCGAACATCCCTTGAAACAGGCCGACCACGCAGCTCGGGCATTTCATAATCAGCCAGCCCTGGCCGGCGTCGCCGCCGATATTTTCAAAGCCGAGTTTTTCGTAGAACGCCCGCGACGCCGCGAGATCCTTGACGGCGAGGCTTACTGAGAAATTTCCGAGATCCATGGTCCAGCTCCGTTTGTGATAGCAACCCGATTATTGCGGATGGTTGGCGATTGATCGCAGTGGAACTGCGCGAATTCAATCACCCCTTCGGGTGATATTGAACAATTCACCCGGAAATCGGGCTTCAATAACAGGTAGGCAAGCTGGCTGGCGCCGCCTGCGGGCGCCGGGTTCAAAAACTTTTTGATACCGAAAAGAAACCACGCCAGTCTCTGTCGTCCTGGGTGAAGGGCGTGCGGGTCAGCGGTCGCGTCGCCTCAAAGGTGACATAAACAGATTCTGGAAAGGTGAGGCGCAAGCCTGCTCCCGCGGACGCTAATGTTGCTTCTCCAAAACCCGGCGCCATATTTTCATTCCAGACCGCACCAAAATCGTAAAAGCCATAAAATTGATAGAAATCCAGGAGATCGATCTTTGGGTCGCGGCCATAACGCATCTCGAATAGCACTGCCACGCCGTCGTCGCCGGTGAGTTCCGCGTAATCATAAGCGCGGCCGTAACGGGCGCCGCCGATTGCAAATTCTTCCGACGCCACGAGCGGCTGATCGGAAAACTGGCCTGTGAGTGATGTATAGAGGCCAAATGTCTCTCCAATGTTTTGATAGCGAGTGATCTGCCCTTCGAGTTTTGTAAATCCGCCATCAGTGTCGGGACGAGATAGCGAAGCGCCGCCTGCGGCTGCATCAAACATGTCCAGTCCATGGCTTGCTCTCGCATACATCGTGGTCAACCCGTTCCAATGGTCCTGCCGGTAATTCGCGGACGCGTGGATAATTCGAAGCTTGTCTTCAAATTGCGGGGCGCCAAGTTGTTCTTCCTCAATGTCGCGTCTCTCAAAGCCGACATTGCCCCAAAGTGATAATTTGCGACGCCGAACAAAGGGATGGGAAAACCTTATGGAAATGCGTTTGGTTTTGCTTTGCGTGCCAAGCGCCAGGAGAGATGCGCCTGCGTCAAACTTCGACACCATGCCAGATAGGGTGACATAGGTCCCAGCATCTGTGAGCGGCGCCTGGTAACTGATGTCCCCGAGGATCAGCTCGTCAGGATCATCAGGGATTGTGAAAACACCGACGCTGAGTTGGTCGCCGGTGAGCGCAATGGAATTTGCCGCTGCGCGAGCATATATCTGAACAGGGCCGGCGGCGTCGGTTCCGCGATTATCGGCATAAAGGCTCGCCTCAAATCGGTCGACATCGATTTTCACAACGAGGCGGTGCAGCTCGAAATTGTCAATATCGGGTTCAAGCCGCGACGAGACCACGGAAACGCCCGGAAGATCGCCGATCAGCGCCAGGATGCGTTCCATGGACGTCAATTGCAGCGGTCGTTGTCCGACAATTGCATCCAGTCTGCGTTTAACCGTTGCCGGTGCGTCACCCTCAATTGCGATTTCAGAAACGTAGCCTTCGACGATGTTTATGCGAAGAACCCCGTCCAATGTATTTTGAGCGGGCGCAATAGCGCGTGACAGAAAATACCCTTCGCGGCGATACATGGCGGTGATCTGGTCTGTCAGCACAATGATATCGGTCAACGATACAGAGCGCGCAAGCAAATCATCATAAAGAGGCGCAAATGCCTCAGGCGGGAATATGCTGGCGCCGATGATCTCAACCGCAGTTAAAATGAACGATGCGGTTGCGCCGTCGCGAAGCGGCGGCGGCGACATCAAAATCTGTTGGGTTTCCGGTTGGGTCAGCGTTTCATCGCGATCAGGCAAACGCTCGCCAATATCAGATTGCTGAAGGCTCGCGAGTATGATGCCGTCGCGCAGCATCGGCCTCGGGGGTAAAGCGCGCGCGGCCTGGACTGACAGACTGGCGGTTGAAGATTCGCGTGGCAGGGGCCTTTCGCCGCCGGGTGATTCTTGCGCATTGAAGGGCGCAGCGCCCACGCTCACCGCGGCGAAGGTCAGTAGAAATACACTGATAACGCGAACGGTCGCCACCATCTTCCCACTATTCTAAACGGCAGGCTGCATATCGGCACGTGCGACGACCGCCGGCTAATCCGTCATGAGGCGACTATGTGCCCAAAGGATTGAATTTCTTTTATGTAGACCTGCTTAATGAATTATCACCGTACACAAACGGTTAACCAACCTGTAGAAAAAATTAACCAACCGGAAAGTGTGGCGGGATTAACTGGCGTTAACTTGAAGGACGTGGGTTGCAAATTGTGTTGGCCTTATGTTGAGGAGGAGGCAGTTTATATGAGTCATTTTCTGAAATGTGTCGCGGTAATATTGAGCGTTCTTGCTTTGGCAATTTCGCCGTCTCATGCGCAAAGCGATGCCTGGCAGGTCGTTGAATTGACCGGCGCCGTACGCATGGCGCAGCCCATGGCTACGGCGCAGCCAGTCTCAACTGGCGGGACGTTAAACGCCGGCGCAGTTTTATCGACAGGAATTGACGGTCGCGCGGTTCTGGTGCGCGGCGAACAGCAAATCATCGTCGGGCCAAACAGCCGCATGTCGCTGCCGGCCGGCGAAGAGCCCGGCATGACGCGCGTTCTTCAAGATCTCGGCACGCTTCTTTTTAAAGTCGATAAGCGCGAAAAGCAGCATTTCCAGGTTGAAACGCCGGTCATCGCCGCTGTCGTCAAGGGCACGACATTTACGGTGACAGCAGGCGCTGACGCACATGCAGTACATGTTGCGGAGGGCGCCGTTGAGGTCTCCTCGCGCAATGGTATGGCGCGTGAATTGGTGACCGCCGGTCGCACGGCCCGCATTCTCCGTGGTAATCCTGGGGTCATCCAGTTTATCGACACCGCCCCGCGCGGCACCGACGGCGAAACCTCTGGCAAAGGCGTAACACCGATCAAAAAAGCGTCTTTCGAACAGCCGGGCGAATTGACGATGCCTGCGGCGGTTGGCGATGCGCCGCTCGACTTTGCCGAATTGACGGAGGGGCTTGTGCAGTCAACCGAGAACAGAGCGCAGCCGGTTGGCGCCGCAGAACTGGCGAAATCGGGAAATGTCGCGGCGGCGGCGTCCGGTAATGCACAATCTTTCGGGAATGCCGTTTCAGCGTTGCGGTCAAGCACGAGAGGCTACAGTGAAGTTGCCCGGCTGGCCGGCAGCAGCAACGGTAACCCTGATAGCAATAGTGCGAATGGCAATGGCCCTGCGGTGCCGGCTGTTCCGAATGGCAATGGCCCTGCCGTGCCGGCTATCCCGAATGGCATTGGCTCTGCCGTACCGGCTATCCCGAATGGCGATGGCCTTGCCGTGCCGGCTAGTCCGAATTGAAATGCGAGCCCAATCGCTACGCCCGATTCGAAGGGGCCAAATAAGTAACTTCCGACTGCGGCGCATGGGCGCGCTGCAGTTTCTTTACGGGGGATCATCTTGACGGAGATGAAACAGCATAAGCAGGCGCAATTATCACGGCGTTCTTGAACGCAGTAGCCTTATTTCGGGGAAAGTCTTTGGGGGCGATAAAGAACAATATCCTGAAAATTAGAACGTGGCGCATCTCAAAAAATGCACCGCGTTTCGCTGTACCTGCGATCATATTTACTGTCATTTGTATTGCAACGTTGTCGGGTTTTTTCGAGGCGCGCGATCTTGCCTTGATGGATATGCGCTTTCGTCTTTTGGAGCGCGCACCCAGCGACACGCTGATCATCGTCGAAATCGATCCATACAGTCTTCAAGAAGAGGAGCGTTGGCCCTGGCCCCGCAACCGATATGCAAACGCGGTCGCCAATCTACAAGATGCCGGCGCCGGATTGATCGCTATCGATGTGGATTTCTCGTCCCTTTCAGAAAAAGCCGGCGATGCGGCTTTTGCCGCCCAACTGTCTGCCCGTCCCGGTGAGGTTATTTTGCCGGTTTTCTCGCAATGGTCGTCACATGCCGGTTCCAAGCGGGCGATCATACAAACGCCGCCACATACATATTTCCTGAAAGACGCTGTCATGGCCAGCGTCAACCTGACACCGGAGAGGAACGGCATTGTTAGACGCGGTTGGCGTCATTTCGGTAAGGGCGCCGACTATCAGGCGACGCTCGCCGCAACGCTCGCGGACGCCCCCTCCATGCATAATGAGGGATTTTATATTGATTACAGCATTGATCCATCAAAAATCCGGCGTCTTTCCTTTAACGACGTCCTGCATAGCAATTTTCCGAAGGAGTCGGTTGCCGGCAAAAACATTCTCATCGGCGCGACGGCGTTGGAACTCGGAGACGAGTTTGCCTCGCCGGTTCGTGGCGTGGTTCCAGGGGTTGTTCTGCATGCACTGAGTTATGAAAGCCTTCGGCAAGACCGTGCGGTGATGCGGCCACATGCGGCTGTAACGTTAACGTTCGCGCTCGTTATCATATTATGTTTCTGCCGCTCTGGAAGAGATCGGCGCTGGCGTGCGGCAGCAAGACTGCATTTCGCCGTTTTCACGGCGTCGATTGTCGGGCCAACTGTTTTGCAGGCTGTGGTGCCCATAAGCTTTGACATGGCCGCTCCGATTGCTGCGCAGATCCTGTGCATTATCTATGTGACATTCCGCGAATTGCACGAGCGCGCCAAACACCTCATCCGTCATCGTCTCGCAACGGCGCGCTCCCATGCGTTGACGAGCCTAGTTGTCAGCAGCAATTCCGATGGTGTCATTGTCGCCGCTGCAAGCGGCGCCATCGAATTGTGCAATGACCGTGCGAAAGAGTTGTTGGACATCAAAGACGAAGTGACGCCGAATGCATTGATCACTGATCTCGCGCCGGGCTTTCCATTATGTCCGGAAATTAGAAATTCGGGTGACATTGGCGTGAACGCGACCAGCGCTGCATTGCCACACTATTTTGAATTTGCTCTCGAAAGAAGGCCGAACCAGGTGCTTGAGATTGTCGCCGCCAGTGCGCCTTATGGCGATGGGAAGGCCGATGATCCGGATCGTTCGGCGTCGCATGTTTATGTATATACGGTGCGCGATATTTCGGAACGCAAGCGGATCGAAGCCGCTGAAAAGGCGGTTAAAGAAGACGCCATCGCGGCTAATAAGCTAAAGTCGCAACTTATTTCAAACATTAGCCATGAGCTTCGAACACCGCTGAACGGGGTCATTGGATTTGCCGATCTTATGCAAAAGGAATCGTTCGGTCCCTTAGGCGTTTCAGAATACAAGGAATTTTCTGAAAGCATATATGTCAGCGGCAAACGCTTGTTGTCCGTTGTCAACGATATGTTGAGCATCGCCAAGCTCGACACGCGTGATTATCAACTCAGTAAGGAAGTTGGGCAGATAGACGAGATTATCGAGCACAGCATTGACAATTTTGCGGCGCAAATATCAGACCGGGATAGGCAAGTTTCCATCGAAATTTCCGAAGACATATCCGCTTTAAACATCGACTTTAACGTCGTCAGGGAAATGCTGTTGCACCTGATCGCTAATGCGTTGAAATTTTCCGGCGACGACCCACGCATTGTTATTCGCGCCATGCTGCAGATAAACGACCTTGTGATCGAAGTTGAAGACAATGGCTGTGGCGTCGATCCGCAATTATTGCCGAATTTAACGCAAGCGTTTTATCAGGCCGACAGCGCCCTGAGCCGCCAACATGAGGGCGCTGGACTTGGCCTCTATATCGTGGAGAAATTAGTCAATTTGCATGAAGGCAGCGTCGAATTCGTAAGCAGCAAGGGCGCCGGTTTTACCGCTCGATTGCGCTTTCACAATATCGCCGTCCAAAAAAGCAGGTGCGCTGCGTAGGCAAGCCTATTAAAGTTGTGCCGGTTGCAATCTGCGCGGCAGTTTAAGGCCGAGTGCTTGCTGCGCTGACGCAGCGACGAAACCCAGCCACGCCCATGCGCCGATGACTTTGGTGCCGTCTTCCATAAAGATCAGATCGGCGACGGCGCCGCCGAACATCATGTCAAGACCGGCGCTGAAAACAAGCAGCGAAAGTGCAGCTGTCAGAAAAGCCAAATCGGTGCGGCGGAAATATCGCCAATATTTAAAAGCAATTGCCGCCGCAGCCGCGCCGATCAGCGTCAATATGAGTTTTTCGCTGCCGCCAAAACTGGGCGCTACGACTTCGTGAATAAGAAAGGCGTCATCGGCGAGAATGTAAGCGGTCAACAGTCCGCAGGCGAAAAACAAATCTGCCCGGCCCATGTCGCCGGCGGCCCGGACGCCGTTCGGCGCACCCCGTCGTCTCCGGCGTTAACCTTTCAATGCCTGTGCCAGCATAATGGCGGGCCCGCCCGCCCGGCTGTGCGGCGGCGCAAGACAAAACAGCTGAAATGCTTGAAGGACTGGATTAACGCCGGCGCCCGTGATCGCTTTTTTCTTTTACGTAAAACACATTTTCCTGCAGCTCTTTGCCGATCTTTGTGTTGCGCTGAATGATGCGGGCCAGTGTTGTGTTTTTGACCAGCTGCATTTCACGGCGAGTTAAATGGCGTTGATACCAGAACCGGTCGCCGTCGCGCAGCGCTTCGAACTGGAAGGCGAGCATCGCCTGGCACATGGGGCCAAGTTGCGATCCTCGTGACATCATCGGATCTTCGGCGAGACCGCCAACCCACAAATCGATATCGTCAACATTCCCATAGGCGCTGAAAAGCGCCTGCTGGATCGCTGCATTGGCGGTGATCTCGCTAAAATCCCGTGCGCGGTCAAAGCCGAGCGCCTGGCGCATGTCATTGTAAGAGCCAAGCCCGTGATCGCGGCCCCGTTGAATGTTTAATGCTGCAAGGTCGAGGCCGCCAGCGCCCGGCCTGCCGAATAAAAAATTTCTGAGCGCGCCGGTAATGCTTACATCGACTTTCTGATGCGCCTGACCTGCAAGGCCGCGTAATATCGGATCGAGATCTCGGCTTCGCTTTAAATAAGACGGGGCGGTAAAGAACGCATCGCGCAGCGCCACATGGCCTGTTCCAATCTCCGCGCCCTTTTTGTTAAGGCGCAACAATTCCTCACCCAGCATGCTGTGACCCAGCCGATAGGCTGCGGCTGAGAATTCATTATAGATACCGGGATTAATTGATGGGTCATAGCCGCGATAGGGACGCAACGCGTCCCGGCCCATCAACGCCGGTATGAATTCATCATAGGTGATCATCTGAATTTCAGCGATCACCAGACGCCGCGCCAATTGAAAGATTTCCTCCGGGCTGCGGTTGCGATGACGGCGCTGCAACAGCGCGGCGAGGCGGTTATGCTCGCGCAGGAATAATGTGTGCATTGCCGTAAGCCCGAGCTGTTCGTTGGCGCGAACATCGCCTGCAAGAAACAGCGTCGTCGGATCAGCGACAAATCCATTGGCGTTGGAAAGATTATCTACATTAAACGGCAACAAATTGCCGTCGCTGGTTTTTAAAAAGGGACTGTCCGGGCCGACGCGAAGGGCTGCTGCGCGCGCATCGTCGGAACCATAGACATTTGACGCATCAATCCAGCTGGTGATTTCATTTTCCTGCTCGCGCGGATTGGCAAGGTCGGTACCGGTCAGGGGATCATAAAGCGCGCGATTGAATCTGATTACCGCCGCGCCGGTTCCGTCCGGATCGAAATATGGATCGCCCCCTGGGACTTTTATATTGGCGGCCTCGTCAGTGCTGCCATCGGTGAGATCAATATCGTGATCAAGAAACTGCCCCCATTGCCAGACAAAATCGCTGGCTCCATAGGGGTTCGGCATCGATTGATCTTCCGGCTGATCAAGAACGATATTGCTGACCTGGCGCGCGCTTGGGCGCAACGGCCCGGCAAGAATTGAAATGCCGTCGGCATAGTCGGGTTCGGTAATCCTTTGAAGGTGGATAAAACTCGCGCCCCATTTTGGATTGTCGATATTGTTGCTGGTGCCGTCATAGGTGCGTATTTCACGCACGCCGGAATGCGGGCGGCGGAAGTCTCTCCGCTTGCGCGGTTCGTCTACGCGCTCGCGGCGCTCTTCGGCGTCGTTGGAAATGCCTTGCGAGGAATTCGATTTTCGTTCTTCGGATTTTCCCGGACGCTCGCGGTTATTTTCGCTTGTTGACTGTCGGGCAAGCGCGGATACGCCCAAAATGCCGGTCGCGGAAATGCTTCCCACAAAAATAAAGGCGGCCATGATCATGATGGCGGCGGTGAAGACAGAACGCAGCATCTACAACTCCCCAAAGTTGCACGGAGCAAAAACATTTCCCGCGGCAAATTGATTGCCAAAAGACAGTGTAATCGATCGCGGGACGAAAATGAAGATGTGCAAATTGCGTTCACTAAGCCGCGGCAGAGCAGGACAATTAAGCGTGAATGGTAATTGCGGCGTCGGCCATCACATATCGCGCATAGCGATAATCCCGGATCAAGGAAAGTTTCCCCTGATCCCATTGAAGGAGAACGAAATAGGCAGGAACAGCGGCGTCCGCGCCTTCGGAAACCAAAATAGCCGGCCGGTCTTCAACAAATCCCGGGGTCAGGAGCACGCCCTCGAGTTTGCTGTAGTTATTAAAATAATTGCCGACGTCAGGCGCGCCTTTCGCCTGGGCGCGCTCAACGAGGTCAAGCCTGACGTCATCGGCCAGCATGGCGCGGACGGCGTCAAAATCCCGCGCGTTAAAGCGCGCAACATATTCCGCGAGCAAACGCGCTTCGGGCTCATCAAGTTTAAGCGGCGCGTCGGTGTCGAGTGATTTGGAAAGTTTTCTCAAATTGGCGCGTCCGCGATGGAGCGCCGCCTTGACGGCGCCGGTGCTTGCGTCAAGCGTTTCGGATATTTCCGTCAGCGAATAGCCGATAACATCCATCAGGATCACACAGCTGCGTTGCATTGGCGTCAGCTGCAGGAAGATCGACAAAGCAAATGTCGCCAACTCTCGTTGTTCCAGTGGGGGATCTATTTCCGCCTGCAGCGGATATTCTTCCAATGGTTCAATCGCATCGCGCTTTTTCTTTCGAAGATAATCAATTGACTTGTTATGAGCGATTTTGAGCAGCCAGCCTTCAAGATTTGCAACTTCCGTTGTCGGCAGGAGATAAAAAGCCCTCGCCAGAACTTCCTGAACCACGTCTTCGGCGTCTATGACGGACCCCGTCATTCTCGAGCAATATCGATGAAGATTGGGCCGGAAGCGCTCAATCAACTGATTGAACTCTTCGCGGGCCTCAACCAGGAGTGCGTGCGATTTTTCGGTCATCGTTCTCGGTTCAGCATTGCGGCATTACCGTCGTAAATTCCAAAACCAACAGTTCTCCGAATTATTCAAATTAGTACGCGATATGCGCCAATGGTTTCAATCGATGAAAATATCGGCGGTTCTTCACATCGCGCAGCGATGCCGCTGGCAAATGCCTTGAATTCTTTGAATTGTTGTAGCGGGTTAGAACCGTCCGCCGTTTCAACGATGGCGATATGCATAAAACTGACGCCGTCTTCCAGTTGGAATGTCACATAGCGAAGATGATCGGGCCTTGTTTCTTCAAGGGTGTGAAATACCGATTTTATATAATCGATATTTTCCTGAACGCGGTCTTTTTTGACTTTGTATCTGACGAATTTTCTATTGGGACCTGTCCCGGCCATAAATTCTCCTTCTGGTTTCTAAAGAGGTTCCTGTTTCGCGGAAAGAGCACCGAGCGCCGCGTTTAGTTGAGCGCGAAGGCTGTCATTGACGGTGTCGAAATCAAGGCAATAGGCGCCATCGGCGCGGACGTCGCACAACCGCTTCAGCATCTGCGCATATTCGGCGTTGATCGCGGCGGTTTCGGCGGCGCCCAACATCTGGATCATATAGGCGGCTTTGCCGTCGGCGCCGCCCCGATTGCGTGGAAACGGGTAAACGGGGCTGAAGTGAATTCCGCCCAGGTCTTCAAACACCGTATTCGATGCATAAAACATGTAATGAGGAACATTGAGCGTTGCGACCATTCCGTCAGGCGTATAGGCGCGCAAGAACGGCGAAATCATTGTAGATACGCCAGGCTTCTTCGGCGCCGTGACTTTCGACTTCAGTGCGACGACCAGATCGCGCGCGCTCATTCCTTTAGCGCGCTGCTCTTCGGCATAAAGCCACGCTGGCGCAAAGGAACGCGATCCTTCCGCATCAAAACATATGGGAATAAGCAGGTCGTCGCGATATTCGAGATAATTTGCCAGCTCCTCAATATCCGTTCGAGCGACAAAGCACGTATAGCCATTAGAGCCGGCTTGGGATTGGCGCAATCCTGTTTCAGGGTCATAAAGAAAGACGCTTGCCTGCCCACGCAAATGTGACGGGGCGGCGCTCAGGGCCAGCTCAGTTTCTAAATCTTGGGGCAGCTGCGGCGTTGCAGTTTGTGCGTCCGCTTTGGCGCAGCCCATGAGCAAAAGCCCAGTGGCTATCGCGGCAAACTTTTGCCGGTCTGATTGGCGCATATGATCCTCCTCATGCATTGATTACCGGGAAGACGTTTGGGAATGCGGAAAGGATACGGGGGGCTTGGAAAAAGAAGCATTTTGAGCCGAAAAGCCGGTTTTGATGTGGCGCGACACGCAACAATGACCACATCGCGCCATTTCAGATTGGTATTGCTCTCCCGATGGGATAAAGCTGGCGGCGCATTCAAAGGAGATTGGGCCATGCGGTTTCCCGCTTTTCTTGCTTTTTTTCTGTTTCCGGTTGCGTTTTCCTTCAGCGCTGTCGCGCAGATGTCAGTGACAACCATTGGCGCGACTGAAGCGGCCGATTGCTATAAAAACGCGCAAAATGATTTTGAAAATGACACAGGGCCCTGCGACGCGGCGCTGAAAGACCGCAATACCACACGCCGCGACCGGATGAAGACCCATGTTAATCGCGGCATCATCCACAATCGCAACGGGGATCTTGCTGCGGCGCGTGCGGATTTCGATGCGGCGATCGGAATGGACGGCGCGCTCGCTGAGGCTTATCTTAATCGCGGCAATACGCATTTTCACGGCGCACGCTATGATGATGCGCTCGCCGATTATCAAAAGTCTCTCGCGCTCGACGTGCAAAAGCCCTGGGCCGCCTGGTATAATATCGGCCTTGTCTATGACGCCAAAAAAGATGTTGAAAAAGCGCGCCAGGCCTATGAGAAGGCGCTGGAACTAAATCCGAGCTTTACGTTGGCGCGGCAAAAGCTTGAGGGACGTAATTGACTTTCGTCACTCATCTTGAATGTTCATACACAGGAAAACGCTATGAAGCAGGCCGCGTGCACAATCTGTCCGAGGCGGGCAAGCCGCTTTTGGTGCGCTATGATCTCGAAGCCCTCGCGAAAAGCGTCAGCAAAGATGCGCTGGCGAACCGCACAGGCGGTTTTTGGCGCTATCACGAATTCCTGCCGGTTGAGCGCCAAGAAAATCGTATCTCCCTCGGCGAAGTTGTGACGCCGCTGATCCGGTTGCCGCGTACGGAAGAAAGGCTCGGACATGCCGGCGAATTGATTGTCAAGGACGAGGGGCGCCTGCCGACCGGATCGTTCAAGGCGCGCGGGCTCGCCCTTGCGGTCTCCATGGCGAAAGAGCTGGGGATTTCCCATCTCGCGATGCCGACTGCGGGCAATGCGGGCGCGGCGATGGCGGCCTACGCTACGGCGGCGGGGATCAAATCGACGATCTTTTGCCCGGAAGACACGCAAACCGTCAATGTCGAGGAAACCGCGCTGCAGGGCGGCGATGTTTATCGCGTCAACGGCCTTATCAATGATTGCGGCAAGATCGTTGGCGACGGCAAAGGTGAAACAGGCTGGTTCGATCTTTCGACCCTGAAAGAGCCTTATCGTATTGAAGGCAAGAAAACGATGGGAATTGAACTGGTTGAACAGCTCGGCTGGGAGGTTCCAGACGCAATCTTTTACCCGACCGGCGGCGGCACCGGCCTCATTGGCATGTGGAAAGCGTTTGATGAACTTGAAGCGATCGGCTGGATCGGTTCGAAACGCCCGAAAATGATTGCCGTGCAGGCGGCGGGCTGCGCGCCCATCGTTAAAGCCTGGGAAGAGGGCGAAGAACATGCGCCCCTGTGGGAGAACGCCTTTACCGCAGCGTCGGGCCTTCGCGTGCCGATTGCCGTCGGCGATTTTTTGATCATCCGCGCAGTGCGTGCGTCCGAAGGTTTTGCCGTCGCCATTGAAGAAGAGGAAATCTTCAAAGCGCGCGACGCCGTCGCCCGCGAAGAAGGCGTTTTGCTTTGTCCGGAAGGCGCTGCGACTTATGCCGCCTACGAACAATTGCTCGGCGACGGGCGAATCGCCAAATCGGACCGCGTTGTTTTGTTCAATTGCGCTACGGGGCTAAAATATCCGATGCCGCCGGCGACACAATTTATTGACCGTACAAAGGCGATTGATTACGGGCGTTTCTGACAGGACCCCGTAGAATACGTAAAGCGAAGCGCAATGCACCGGAATATTGCTGCATAATTTCCGCAACACCGCATTTCCCCCGGCGCGTCGCACGTTGCGCGCCGTGATATTGTTACGCCTCGAATTTGCCCCGCTTTGATGCTATGCTGGCGCCGAGACGGGACGGGGACATGAAGCAAACATTACTTGGCGCGCTTGCCTTTTTGGCGGGGTGCGCAACGCCGTATCATGGCGGCATGCTGGGCAAGGGCGCGAACGCCAAATGGGTGTCCGGCGACGTGCTTGTCGTCACTGCAAGCGGCAACGCCTATACCAGCAAAGACAGCGTCGCCGAATATTGCGCCTTAAAAGCCGCGGAAGAAACGATCAACGCGGGCTATCGCTATATGGTCGTCGCCAAAACCGTCAACATATCGCAAAACACAACCCATTATATCCGTGATCATGCGCATACAAATATTAGCGCGCTGAGCTATGGGGAGCGTCTTTCCGACGCCCATGAAAGCGATGCGCCATTTGGCGAAGCTATTTTGATTCAAAAACCCGGGCAGCGCGTGACCTATCGGCTGTATAAAGAGCCGCCAGAGGGCATTGCGCCGGACCAGATAGAAGACGCTTATGTGATCTACAATGCATTGGGCGCAAAGCATCTTAAAGAATTCGCGCCAGTCACCTATTGACGGCATATTCATGGCTTCACGAAAAACCTTTCCCGGAACCCAAAATCAGGGCAAGGTCAGCCCATGAAAATTCTTGCCTTTATTGCGGTCCTTGTGGTCGCCGTGCTGCATTTCGGGTTTTTGATGCTGGAAATGTTTTACTGGGACCACGAAGTCGGGCGAGGCGTATTTTCCATGACGCCGGAATTTTCGGCGCAAACGGCCGTCCTTGCCGCCAATCAGGGACTATATAACGGCTTTCTCGGCGCCGGTCTTGTCTGGGGACTGGTCGCGAACAAGCGCGACGTGGTCTTCCTGTTTCTGATCTTTGTTATTGTCGCCGGTGCGTTTGGCGCAGCGACCGCGAAGCCAAGCATCTTTTTCACCCAAAGCCTGCCCGCGATAATCGCCTTTATCCTGACCATGTTCACGCGCCCGGAGAAATCCATATGACGTCAAAACACTGGCTGATGCTGGCCTTCTTTATTATTCTGGCGATTGTCGGCACGATTTTTATCGTCGCTTATACGTAACTTTTGTAAAAGCCGTTCTCCGTTCCATGCGCCAGGAAATTCATGCATGAACTCACGCCGCTGGATAATGTTGTCGGTCCTCGCTGTGCTGCTGATTGGCGGCGTTGTGCTGATCGCCGCGCAAAACGATTACGAATACCGGTTTACCGAGCCGCAGCTTCAGGAAAAGCTTGGCGCCCGCCTGCCGCTCACCAGAACCTATCTGTTCATCTTTGACGTGACGCTGGACGGCCCGCGGGTTGATCTCGTTGAAGGCAGTGATCGCGTCGCCGCCGGGATCGATATCATCCTGAACATCAAGCTTGGCGACAGCGGCGTACCTTTGGCGGGCGCTGTCGATATCTCCGGCGCGATTGATTACCAGCCGGAAACCGGCGAATTTTTCCTGACCGATCCGGTCATCGAAGCCCTTCGCATCCAGGGCGTGCCGGAACGCTATGCGGATCAAAGCCGCAGCGTCATCGAAAGCGCGCTTGCGGAATATTACAAGACCAGGCCGATCTGGTCGCTGGAAGGAACCGATGCTGCAAAAATGGCGGGGCGGCTTCTCCTCAAAGATGTGACGGTCGAAGATGAAGAGCTGGTCGTCACGTTGGGGCTCAATAAAAACAAATCGCGCAAAATCTGATGGGGCGACTTTTCCGCCTCTTCGGCAAAGCGCTGTTTGAACTCTTCCGGGCAATTGGCCTTTTATTTTACCGGCTTGCGGGCTGGAAGGTTGAGGGTTCGCTGCCGCCGGTCAAAAAATTCGTTGTCATCGCCGCGCCGCATACGTCGAACTGGGATTTGCCGTTTATGCTCGGCGTTGCGCTGTTTTTCAGAGTGCGCCTTCGATGGATGGGAAAAGACAGTTTGTTCAATCCGCCCTTTGGCTGGCTTATGAAAGTCCTCGGCGGCATCCCGATCGACAGGTCAAAAGCCAATGACGTCGTTTCGCAAATGGTTGATATCTACAAACTTGCCGACACGCTGGCGGTCGCCATCCCGCCCGAAGGCACGCGCGCCAAAGTGCGTTACTGGAAAACCGGATTTTATAATATCGCCCATGGCGCCCGCGTTCCCATCGCCCTTGGGTTTCTTGACTATAAGCGCAAGGTCGGCGGCATCGGCATGACGCTATATACGACCGGCGACTATGACGCTGATCTCAAAGTCATCAAGCAATTCTATGATGGCGTGACCGGAAAGTTTCCAAAAGACGCCGGATGATTTGGCGCCACATCTCACACAATCCAGTTGTGTCTCAAAATACAAAAATCTCATCGTGAAGAGCGCGTCAAATGGCGCAGCCCCATTTGGCGAGCGTCGCGAAGGATCGGGTGTTTCTTGATCTATCGAATACTCAATATGCTTTGGCTGCGAGCGCAGCCTGTTCGCCTTATCGCGCCCTGCGGCAAAAAAAGAAGGCCAACCGTCGCGTGAGCAGGGGGCGGGCGCTTGCCGGCAGGTTTTGGGCAACGCTATAAAGATGTCAGTCGAAAATTCTGGCGTGGACAGGCTGCGGTGAGTGAACAGGTTCTAATCGTAATATTCAGCGCCGGCGTCATGCAGGGAATTTTCCTGATCGCTGCGTTGGCGTCTCTTCCCGTGCGCAATTCAAAGGCGAAATGGCGGTTAGTGGCGCTGGTTGCAGTTTTTACCGTCATGGTGCTGGAAGAATTGGTGGAGCGCACCGGGCCGCGTTCCCCCCTGAGCCTTGGATTGGCAATTGAATTCGCCCTGGCGCCGCTGATCTATCTTTTCATTTGCGCATTCAAAGCCGAAGACCACGCAGCAGCGAAAAAACCCTGGCTGCATTTTATTCCGTTTTCCGGCGCCGCGATTTTGCTGATTGCGCTGACCCTTAGCGGCGTATTGCCAAAAGCGTTGGCGACTGAGGGTGGCGTAAGTTTGCTTGTCATAAGCTGGGCGTCCGTAAAAGCGCTTTTCTTTTCTGTTTATGCTGTGTTCATTGTTCGCGTGTTGCGCGCACCAGCCCCGCGCGAACGCATCCGCATTGTCTCTCAATGGATTGAGCGTTGGTTTTATGTCATCTGCGGTCTTATCGCTGTGATCTATGTTAACTTTTATCTTTTTGCCGCTGGCGCGCCGCGAATTCCGGATTCCGATATTCTCAGCGGCGTCGTCCTTGCGGTCGCAAACTATTCGCTCGCCTATTTTGCTTTGATCAACCGGGATGTGCTTGACTGGAAAAAGGCGCAGACGCTGCACCTTCCTGAAAACCAGCAAATGCTTGGAAAGGCGCGCGCCTATCTGGCGCATTCGGAGGCTTTTCGTGATCCGGAATTCAACCTCGGCGCGCTTTCGCGGTCACTTCTGGTTTCCGAATCAGCCTTGAGCAAGGTCATGCGCGACGCTTCGATCGGCGGCGGCGGCGCCTTCATCAATCGCTTTCGTTTGGACGCGTTTAAAGCGTCGCTCGAAAAACCTGAAAACCGAACGAAGTCGATGCTCGATCTGGCGCTGGAAGCCGGGTTCAACAGCAAAGCCACGTTCTATCGGATATTTAAAAATCAGGAAGGCGTGTCGCCAACGGTCTATCAGGAGAAGATCAACGACCGTAAAGAAAGCTGACGCGAGGATCAGCAGTTTACACCGATGCACTTTTCACTGGCGCACCTGTTACTGATGCATTGAGGCAACGTTTTCATTTCTTGGCTGGATGCGTCGAGAAATCTTGTCTCAATAACCAAAATGAGACGACATCCCTGATGAAATAGGCTCTCTGGCAGGACAGGGCTCACCGGTCTCGGTGGGAGATTCCTCAAAGTTCCATTCTGGCCGGCCTTTTTTGGGCGCCTGAAATCCCTCTCAGGCTGCTTTTGGCGGCGCGCACTATAAACGGAGAACATTTATGCGGTGCAGTATTTGTCTTGTTGTTTTGTTTCTGGCGAGCTCTCTGTCGGCCGTCGCTTCTCCTGAAAAAGAGAGCGCGGCGGTGGATCTCATCCGAAGTGAGGAATGGACGAAGGCCGCCCGCGCCTTTGCCGAAATTACCGAAGAAAACCCCTATAAGGGAGAAAATTTCTATTATCTCGGCAGGGCGCTGCAAAATCTTGATCGCTGCAAAGAGGCGCTGCCCGCTTATGAAACAAGCATCGCTCTTGGCATGAATGGACGTCGCGGCGGCATGCAGGCCGCTCATGTTTCTGCCGCTGCTTGCGCTTCTATAATCGGCAATGGCGCGCGCGCCTATGCTCATTTCCAGCACGCCTGGAAAAATTGGGGGCTCAGAGATTTCTCCCAGGTCGAAACCGAAGCGGCGTTTGCGGCGCTTCGCGCCTTTCCTGCGTTTCAGGAGCTTTCCGGCCTCGCGCGTCCGATCGCGCGCGATGATTTGACGGCAAAAGCCAGGGCGGATCTCAACTATTTCGTTCGACTTGTGCGCGAAACCCATCCCGAGCCGTTTCATGCGATCACTGAAGAGGACTGGATGAAACGTGTCCGGCAATTTCGCAACTCACTTCGCCGTCGGGGACCATTTGAAATCGTCGCGGGATTTATGGAATTGGCGTCTTTGATTGGCGATGGCCATACGGCTGTTTACCCGCCCAATGAAGGACCTGCGGCTTTCTCGCTGCTGCCGATCTGGCCCATGTGGCTGGAAGGCAGCTGGTATGTTGTGGCCGCGGATCCGCAATATAAAACAATGGTCGGCGGCGAACTGGTGCGCGCCGGGTCCATGGCGTTCGATGATGTTGTCGAAGACGCCAGTAAAATGCTTGCGGTCGATAATGAGTTCACCAAACTATGGCTGGCGCAGATCCCGTTACAGTTCGCGAATGTCTATGAAATTATTGGCGCAACGAATTCGCCGGAAAATGTTGATTTTCTCTTGGAGTTTCCAGACGGAGAGCGCAAATCAATCTCGGTCGTCGTGCAGCCTATTCGATATGATCCTTCTGCGCATTTCGCACCGGAACATTGGGCGACGATATTCGATAGCGCGGCGGCTCCGGAATATCTCGTCAACGCCAACAAGACATTTCATGTGGCGCCTGTTGACGATCAAAATGCCGTTTATGCGCAGATGAACAATGTCTTCAACACCGAAGAGATGTCGATCGCACAGTTCGGCAAGGATGTCCGCGCGGCGCTGTCAAAAAATAATGCAAGAAATCTGATCCTCGATCTGCGCCTTAATAATGGCGGCAATGGAGATTTTCGTTGGGACCTTTTGCATGAACTTTCGGCATATACGCCGTTAAGAGAGGGCGGCGAGATAATCGTTTTAACCGGTCCGCGCACCTATTCCGCCGCCATCATGCTTGCTGGCGATCTGCAATCAAAATTTAATGCGGTGTTTATCGGGCTTCCCTCTGGCGGCCGTCCCGTAAACTATTCTTCGGAAACGCCTTTCACCCTGCCAAATCTAAAACTTTCCGGTTCAATTTCTCAGCGTCTGCATGTGGACGGATTGAGCGCCAATGATCGGCGGCCGTTCATCCGTCCGGATATTGTCGCCTGGCCGTCGGCCGAGGATTTGGCGGCTGGCCGCGACCCGGTGTTGGAAGCAGCGCTGGATTATCTGGCGCGGAATGATTGAGATCACCCGCGACGATCGCGTCAAAACTTTTTCGCCAATCAGCGCTCGGCGGTTCGCAGGAAAATAAGCCGCCGGGATGACGATAAGCGCAAGGTCGGCGGCATCGGCATGACGCTGTATACGACCGGCGTTTATGACGCTGATCTCAAAGTCATCAAGCAATTCTATGATGGCGTGACCGGAAAGTTTCCAGGTTAGATCATCGGGCGATCAGATGGAATCGATTAATAATCCAGAATGCGTGCAGGCATTGACGCAGTACAATCATCGTCAGCCGGTAATGCCAAGCATCAAGCAGGCCGTAACGATCATCATCGGGATCGTCAGAACACCGCCGCCAAACAACAATGCATCGCGCGATTTGATCGAAAAGGCAGCTTTAATTGCGGCGAGCCGGTGCGGCGGTGTTTTTGCTTTCAGATGAAAGCGATACCCTCTGCGATTGATGGTTTCGATGTAAACCGGATTTTTGGGATCGTCGCCAAGTGCTTTGCGCAAATCACGAATGATCTGGTGCATGCCGTCTTGCCACATGACTGGCGCGTCGCCCCAGATTTCGGCGCCGAGGTCATTATGGCTGATGAGATCGCCAGGCCGCGAAACAAAAACCTTCAAGACGCGCACCGCTTGCGGGCGCAAGGGAATGAGGTCACGCCCTTTGCGGAGTTCGCCGCTCACAAGGTCGTATGAGAAGTCGCCGAAGCAAAGGCTTTTCGGAGTCTTTTCAGAGATTTTCAGCATTCTTTCAGACGTCTTTTCTTTATTCTGGCCGGGCGCCGGGGATAATCTCCACCCTATGTCGAAAACCACGTCCCGGTCGAGGGTTCTCACACATATCGCGGTCGCGAGCAGTGTTGCGCCAGCGTGGATTATTGCCGCCCTGTTTTATCGTCACAGCGCCGATACGGACCCGCAAAGCGTCCGTTTGGCGCTCAGCGCCATGGCGTTCTGGTTTCTCGCCTGCGGAATTTGGGCCTATGGGCGAATTCAATCGCCGGCGTCATTTCGGTTTCTTGTTTATGCGGCCCTGTCAGCAGTGCATTGGGGCGGGCCCGTTGGGATTGGATCGCCGGCGCTGCAAAATATTGAACTGGCGGTCTTTATCGTTTTTGCATCGCTCCTGACCCAGGCGATTTTTCTCGACCTTGTGCGTCAATTAGGTCTTAGCGCAAAGGCGCCTAACCCGCCTTTTTGGCGCGCGCCCTATGCGCCGGTGATCGCCGGATTACTGTTATTGATCCTGTTTGTCTTTCAGCCGGATAATCAATCGATGCTCGAAAGTTTCATGATCTTTTATACAGTTGGTATCTTGTTAAGCCTCATTGGCGGCGTGATCCTCATCAGGCGTCCTTTTGTTCGGAAAGATAACCGTTTTGCCGACAGCATCGTCGCTGCTGCGCTGATTGCGGGATGGGCGCCCCATGCGCTGGTCACCGGAGGGCTTATTCCAGCGACTGAATATGCCGGCTTTTACAGTCTGCCGCTGGCGATCATTCCCCTGGCGCTGGCCTGGCGCATCAGCAAAAGCGCCTAGGCGGGATTTTCTTTTTCAATTAGTGAACGGCGCAATAACGCCCTCATAGCGGCGAAGCGCTACATGGGCAGTGGCGAGGGCGATTGCGCCGCCGGTTTTACAATCAGTAAGGGAATATATTCGCGTTTCCCGTAGTTTTCCCGGAAATAGGGCGTGGCCGGATGATCTAAACGATACCCTGGACGCGCCCTGATCCCCGGTAAAACATCATCTGTACCCGATGTTCTCCAGTCTTTTCGCTTCAGCCTTGCCGCCAGCGAGTTATTTGCGCTAAGGTCGCTGCGGGTTGCGGGGGGCGCAGGGGGATGAAGAAAAACTTTTCCATTTATCTGGATGCGGTGTGCTTTTGCGCTGTAATGACCATCGCCGCCTCGCATTTCGTTTATCTTCGATGGACTGGCGGCGCTGTTCCAGAGCGGGCATTTCTGTTTCTGCGCGAAGCCGGCAGCGATGCTGTCATGGTGCTTTTCGTTCTGATCGGCTTTGTTGTCGCCTGCTGCGCCGATCAAAAGGACGGCAGCTGGCGCGACTTCGCATTTGCCCGCGCGACGCGCATTTATGCGGTTGTAATCCCGGCAGTTATTTTTGTGATCTTTCTGGATACGACCGGCAAGGCGCAAAATCCCGCCGCCTATGACGGCTGGTGGTATGCGGATCACCCCGTTTGGGCTGTCCTGTTCCGGGGGCTGAGTTTTTCCAATGAGTTCTGGACGTCGGCGTTTCGCATGGGATCGAACGGACCTTATTGGGCGCTTGGCTACGGGATATGGTATTTAATTCTTTTCAGCGTCGCCTTTTACGCAAGGGGCCGGGCGCGCATTCTTCTCTTTACCGGGATCGCGCTGATGATCGGGCCGAAAATCTGGCTTCTTGCGCCATTATGGATGCTCGGGGTTTTATTGCACCGGGCGGTCAAGCGCGGCTGGCTTGATGATCACGAGGGTCCGACTGCTCTGGCAAAAGAGCTGGTCGCCGTGGTCGCGCCTGTCGTGTTTTATTGTTTCCTTCGCTACAGCGATTTCAATAATTTGCTGAACGATGCGTCTGTCGGTTTTATTGCATTATTCCACGAAGGGTTTCCGGGCCATGCGCATTTCTTTTTGTGGCATTGGTTCGTCGGGGGGCTTGTGCTGATTCATTTTGCCGGCGTCTGTTTGCTGATGCAGCGTCTTCCAGCGGATATTTTTTCAAGCATCAAAAAGCCGGTGCGTTGGTTCGCCGGCGCGTCATTCTCGGTCTATCTCTTGCACTATCCATTGCTGCAGTTCTTCGACGCGACAATGGCGGGCGAGGCGAGCGATCCCAGGCGCGCGTTTTTTCTTTTTGTGCTGGTGATCGGCGCATCGTTTATCTTTGCTGAGATTTCAGAGCGCCGCCTCGGGTTTTTCCGCCGCGCTGTCAAACGAGGCGTTGCGGCGCTGCGCCGGCGTTCTGATCCCTTATATGACAATGCGTCCTATGACTGGCATTCCGGGCATTAAGGCTCCCGGCGCGGAAATTCCTCCAGATGACCGTCCTGCCAGGTCATGGTCATTTGCGTGACGTTCCCATCGCCATTGCGTGACAGTTCGATTTTGATGCCGCGAAGATTTTGAAGAAAAAACACGTCATCGCCCGCGGGGATCAGAAACTCCGGCGCCCGGCGTCCGCGTTCGTAAATGAGCTTGCCGTCACGTATGACGATTTGGCGGTCGCCAAATTCTCCGGTAAGGCCGCGCATGTCTTCATCGCTTAGAGGCAGCGGGTCAAGTTCGGCTTTAAGCCGCGCCTGCGCCCAGTTGATTGCGTTGACCTGAAGCGGATCTCTGGCGGTTTTGAGGATTTCGTCCCAGGCCAGTAACAGCGCACGGGATAATTCTTCGCCAGACGCCGTTTCAAGGTCAGGCGCTACGCCGACGCCGTCGAAAATATCTTGCGGGCGCACCGGGCCGCCATTCGCGATGAAAATTTCAAATTCGTCTGTGGGTTTAAAGACTTCGCCTGCATTGCCGGCGCCATAGGTGCGTTGCCCGATGATATCTCCGCGCTTGTGGTTTTTGATTTGCACCATGAACATTTCGGCAGCCGAGGCGGTTCCGGCGCCGCCCAGCACATAGAGCGGCCGGTCCGGAAATCGCTCGCCGGGAACAACAGGCAGCGTCCAAAATTGTTGAAGCTGATCCTTTTCGCGCCAATAGACGGCGCCGACCTGTCGGGGCGTTGCGTCAAACAGATAACTTAATATCAGCTGCACCATTTCCGGCTCGCCGCCGCCATTATTCGTAAGATCGAGGATCAGCGCATCCGCATTCGCGACCATGCCCATCGCCGCGACGGCAGTTTTGCCGGCAATTTTCGGCGCTTCGAATGACGTCATGCGGATATAGCCGACATTGCCGGAGAGTATTTCGACTTTCTCAAATCCGAAATTGGCCCGCCGCGCGACTTTGTCCCAATCGGCGTCATGATGGTCTGGCGTTTCCGCGCCGTCGGTCCAGTTGACGGCAAAATGGCCATCATAAGGATGGAGAAATTCGGTCAGGGCTGCGGCGAACCGAACCTTGGTCCCGGCATTGGCGAACGCCTCGGCAGTATCGGCGTCGCGCAGCGCTTGCGCGATACTGGCGGCTTTGTCCGCGTCGAAGTAATTATCTTCGATCAGGGTCGCTATTGTTTCAGTAATCTTGCCGCGCTCGCGCGCAGAAATCCGCTCATCATCTTTCGCAAGGGCGGGCGCCTCGCCAACAGAAAACCAAAGCAAAAACAACGCCGCGCAAAATCCTGCGGCTCTACCGGAAAAAACACTCATTACTGAAACCCTCAAAAAACTGTTGATATGATGCAAGGCTATATAATTCGCGCCGTCGCGTCGCGCGAGAACAAATGTAACATCGAGCAATAGGCGGCAGGAGGCGAAAAGCCGCTTTAACGCATATTGCAAATTCCCGGCATTTCGAATTCAGAAGCTAACGGCGTAACTCAGCGATCATCATTTGCCGCATATCCAAGAGCTTTCCATGCGAGATGCTTTGCCGTTGCAAGTGCGTCTTTCCCCGGCGTTTCGACGTCTGGAATCACGCCGATGCCTTCCCAGTCGGCGCCGGTAATTGGGTTCACCGTATATCCATGCGGCATGTTGAAATTAAGTTGTAGGTTTTCATTGTAATGCGATGCGCCAGGATGTGCCGCGCCTAATGTTTTGGCGCCGATTATTGTTGCGCGACCGCGCGCCTGTAAGGAATAAGCGAAATCCTCAGCGCCGGAGGCTACATAGCGGCTCGTCAGAATATAAAGGGGCGCATTCGTGAGCGTTTCGATGTCAGTGAGCTTCGGGTCTGTCCATATCTCTTCAACCGGGTCATCGCGGCCATCAGTGTAGTGGAGTGTGTTCATCAATGTCGGTTCGCCAAAGAAAACACTTTCAAGCAATCGAATCATATTCGGTTCGCCGCCGAGATTACCTCTGATGTCAATGATCACAGCATCTGCATTTTTAAGAAAACCAAGGACGTAGCGGGCGGTTTCTCCAGCTACGGAAACATCATTGAGCGCTGAAACATGCACAAATCCAACATTTCCTTCGAGAATGCGGATTTCGTCGAAGCCAAAATTTTCCTTTCGCAGCGTCTGAAGCACTTCCGGCTTGTCCAGATTATGTGCAGCGTCTTCTGTGGGGGAGGCCGCTGAATACTGAACGCCAAGATGAAAATCTTCGCGCACAGATCGGACATCGGCGGTTAGCGCTTTGGCCAGATCTTCTCGGGTTTCTAATTGCGAATACGCGCCGGCCTCAAGCTTTGCGTTAATCAGTTGGACCATTTCGGCCGCTACGCTCTTATCCGGGTATTGGTCGAATAATTCTGAAAAATACGCGACCGCTTCGGCGGGGTCCATCTCCCTCATTTCTTCGGCAATGACCGGCTGAGCGAATAAAAAGTGAACGGACAGGAAAGCGCCAAATGCGAAGCGGCGAACGAAAGTTGTGACTTTTAGATACTTCATATGCTCGCGTTGTGGTTAAGAATGGCAATCTCTGGCGTTTCCAACGATGTCATTGGGATAAAAGCGACATGATGCACTGTAACGTAATTCCCACCGTCGCGTTTCGCGAGAACAGATGTAACATCAGGCTCGAAGCAGCATTCCTAGCGCCGGGCGAAAAACCGTTTCAGCGCGCTCGGGGACATGCCGGATCTTTTACGCATCTCCCGGGCAAAATGTGAGGCGTCGGCAAAGCCTGCTTTCGCTGCCACAGCGCTGATATCATCGGGGCTATTTCGCAAAAGCCCCGCTGCTTGCACCGTCATCGCCTGTAAGCGGTATTCGGTCGGCGTCATATCAAGGAAATCCCTGAAGACGCGCACGAGATGGACGCGGTGAACGCCGCAGGATGCCGCTGCGTCTGTGACACGGGCTGAACAGGGATCGTCATCGAAATATTCCCGGGCGCGTGCAAACCATGATGGCGGCGATCGCCTTTCCGTTTTCCCGGGGCTGGTCGCAAGCGTCAATAAATCCATAAAACCGTCTTCGCGCCAGTTTTCAGGTTTATCGATCAGCATGGCGACGAGCGCTGCGATGCGCGCATTATCGACGCGCCGAGCTGTTCGCCCTGCGTCGCGAAGATCGAATTGTGTTTCGAGAAGATCGGGATCGAAGTCAAACACGAGGTCCAGGGCGCCGTGCCGGCCGTAAATATTGGCGTGATCGAAACCCGGCGGCATCAATGCGCAATGCGGTGAGAGATATTCCCCGTCGCCATCGGCGGTGCGCTCCTGCATGGAACCGAGCAGCATGATCGACACATAGAATGTTGAATGAGAATGGCGACCGAAACGCGCATTCGGACCATATGACGCCAGCCGCGCGCGAATGCCGTTTGCCGTCAGGACTTCACGCACCGCAACAGTCAAAAATCACCTTCAATCGCCATATTTCGGAACCTGTCTCACATGGCTCGCGCAGCGCCCAAATGCAAGCGCCACATTGGACAATCACTATTTGCGCGAGGCCCCCGCGTCCGGTAGAATTTCGTTCGACACAGGGTGGGAGGCGGTCAGCGATATTTGATGCTTGATATCCAGCCGACAGACCTCATGGCCGCGGATTTAATGGCGCGCCATGTGAAGCCGATTGAGCCCGGCGGCGCGCCGCTTCTTTTTAAACTGACCGATGATGAAAATCGCCAGTTCAGCCTCAGTGAAGATCATATTTCGGGTGGCTATCTTGTCGTTGTGTTGGTTCCGGACCTGTTAGACGAAAAAGTGCGCGGCGAAATTGAAGCGTTCGAAAAACATGCAGCGGCCTATGAAGCGGCCAATGCAAACATCGTTGTCGTCACCGCGCAGACCAGCAATCGCGTCAATCGCAAAGCAAAGCGTGAATTGAACTTTTCCTTTCCTGTATTCGCCGATCCGACCGGCTATGTCTTTGCCGCATACGGCCTTCACAAGATCGGACCAGCGGTGAAGCATTCGCAAATGCGCAGCGTTGTTATTACGCCATATCGCCAGATCAGATGCTATTGGGACATTGAAATGACCACAGATCATGCGGCGAAGGCCGCAGCCCTCATCACGCAAGCGCTGTCGCCGGAAGAAGCCGCGTGGACGGCGCCCCACGCCCCGGTGCTCGTCGTGCCAAAAGTGTTTTCAAAACAGGAATGCGTCCAGCTCATTGGCGAATTTGAAAAAAATGATGCGCTGCAGATTGCGACGCCGCCGCCGGCCGCGCAGCCGGCCGACTTTAAGATTCCCGTCTATGAATATAATCGCCAGGACCGCGTCGATCATGTGATCGGCGATCCGAAGCTGCTGGCGTTCCTCGATCAGCGCCTTCAGGAGCGCGTGCTGTCCATGGTCAAAAAGGTCTTTGCATTTACTGTAACGCGCCGCGAAAATCTGACGATTGCGCGTTACGCGGGCCCGCGCAGCGGCGTCGAAATCGGACACCGCGATAATGTTGAAACGGCGACCCATCGCCGGTTTGCGCTTTCCCTGTCGCTGAATGACAATTATGAAGGCGGCGCGCTTGTCTTTCGCGAATATGGCAATCGTGGTTACAGATTGCCACGCGGGTCGGCCATTGTCTTTTCTTCGTCCCTGCTTCACGAAGTCGAAGAAATAACCAAAGGCGTGCGCTATAATATTCTGTCGCATTTTTTCAATGACGCGTCCGCGGCGGAGGCGGGGCAGCGATAGATGGTTGGGCGATCGTTGCACATTGCGCGGCGTGTGCGTTAAAACGGAACTGCGGGATTTCCGAACTGTTTTTATGCTGATTGTGATGCGATTATCATAAGGCGAAGCGCCTTGGCGGGCGGCTGCGGATCACGCCCCGGGAATAAGATAAATCCGGCGTTTATTCTCTGTTTCATCCAGCGCCGGAACATGGCATATCTTCGCCAAACGCATGGAAGGGGTGAGGGCGGATGGAAATGAGCGAAGACTCTGAGGACGTCCCGCGTCCCCTGTTCTTCAGCTATTCCCATGACGACAGAGCGCGCGCCGCGGCGATCATCGAAGCGCTGGAAGCCGCGGGCCATACGGTCTGGTGGGACGATCATCTTGAAGGCGGTTCCGCCTATTCACGTTCCATTGAGAAAGCGCTTGATGCGGCAAGCGCGGTCATCGTGCTCTGGTCCGAAAACTCAATTCAGTCGCATTGGGTTTCCGATGAAGCCGAACAGGGGCGCGCCCGTGAATGTCTGGTGCCTTTGACCATCGACGGTGTGAAACCGCCTTTGGGTTTTCGTCAGCTGCAAATCATCGATATGGATGCGTGGCGCGGCGCCGCCGATGCGCCGGAATTTGTTCGGCTGTTGCGCGCTATCGCAACCTGCTCCGGCGCGGATGCGCCGCCCCGGCCCGCAAGCGTTGCAACGCACGCCCGGCATTCGGGCGCGGGACTAGACCGGCGCACGCTGTTCATTGCCGGCGGTGCAATGGCCGCGGTCGGCGCCATTGCATTTGGCGGCGTTTCCCTGTTTGGCGGGCGCAGCGCGCTGCTTAAAAATGGCGTTGCTGTTTTGCCGTTTCGAAATCTCAGCGGCGATCCGGGGCAGGACTATCTCTCGATTGGCCTTTCATCGGAGGTGCGCTCGGTTCTTGCCCGCAACACGGCGTTACGCGTTGTCGCCCAGGCGTCGTCAGAGGCAGTCAAAGAACGTGCGCTGGGCGCAGCGGAAATGGCACAGGCGCTCGCTGTCTCATTTCTCCTCGACGGCAATGTGCGCCAGGCGGGCGGCCGCCTGCATGTGGCGGCGGAACTGATCGACGGGCGCACCGGCTTTAGCCAATGGTCCCAAAGTTTTGAACGGCCGATCGACGAACTTGCGACCATCCAGGAAGCCATTGCCGATGCGGTCACCGTTGAGCTTGCAATTGACCGTTCGTCGCCGGGCGCCGCCGTGCATTACGGCGCTACAGCAAACGCCGCTGCGTTTAATGATTATCTTAAAGGCAAGGAACTTTACGCCTCAGCGCTCAGCCTTGAATCCGACCTTGCGTCACTTTCGCATTTTGACCGTGCAATTGAACGCGATCCGCAATTCGGCGCCGCCCATGCGGCGCGGGCGCGCACATTAACGGTCCTCGGCAACACCAGCGACGATGTCGTCAAAGCGCGCCTTTATTACGAAGCAGCGCAAGCGGCGGCGCAACGCGCCGTCGAAGCAGGGCCGGATTCAGCGGACGCTCATTCAACGCTCGGTTATGTCCTGTTCCAGGCGCAGCTGCGCGTTGCCGATGCGCGCGCTCCTTATGAGCGGTCCTATGAATTAGGCCGCGGCGAAGCGACGACCCTGGCGCGCTATGCAGCATACGCTGCAGCAACAAAACAGCATGACAAAGCCGCGCGGGCCGTCACGGCCGCCCGCGATCTCGATCCCCTTAATGCGGGCATTCATCGCGCCGTTGGTTTTGTTCGCTATGCGGCCGGCAATTATGCAGCGTCAATTGAAGCGGTTGAGCGCGCGCTTTCGCTTAATCCTGATTTAAGCGATTCATATGCCCGCATCGGCATGGCGCTGATCGCTCTTGAGCGGCCTGAAGAGGCGCTTGCGGCGGCGCAAAAAGAAAAAAACGGCATGATGCGCTATCCATGCCTGGCGATTGCACATCATCTTCTCGGAGACCGGGAAGCGGCTGCTGCGGCGATGGCGGATCTAATAAAGACGTATGGTGACGCAGGCCTGTATCAACAGGCGCAAGTGTTGTCGCAATGGAACCAGCTTGATGAAGCGATGACAGCATTAAAACGCGCCTATGAATTGGGCGATTCCGGATTGACTTATTTGTTGATGGATCCGGCGATCGATCCGTTGCGCGGTCGCGCGGATTTAAAACAGTTGCTGAAGGCGCTCGGTTTCGCGTAAGATAAAATTAACGAAGGGGTATCTCCATGAAAAAAATATTAGCGGCGGCAATTATTGCTTTTGCACTGGCGAGCTGCGCCCATACCAAGGACGAAGACGAGGATGCGCCGCAAGGCGGCGGCGAACGGGTTGAGGCGCCGGCTTCTGAGAGCGGCGATTTAGAAGCCGCCTGATCATTTTGTTGGTGACGGTTTGTTTTATTGCAGTGCAAAAAAGCGCGGCAGGAACCCGATTTTATTTTGGGGTGGCGAATTAAGATCGTAATGCTGTTCGGGCGTGTCATATCAATTGTGCTGCTTGCAGCAATGTTGCTCGGGTCCCCCGCACAGGCGCAGGAACCGGACCGCTGGCCCGGTTACGACATCAAGTATTTTTCCTGGGCCATTTGCCATTTTCCATGGACAAAACCGACTGCTTTTTCCTGCGTTTCGCCAGCCAACGCCGAGCGCGCCGGATACATTCCGTTTCTGGCGCAGATTTTTGTTGACCGGCCAGCTGAAGATTTTGATCCGGAATTTCGTGAAGGCAAAAGCCTTTATGAAATGCAGCATGTCTGCGGCGGCGTCCTCGTGGCTCCGGACTGGGTTCTGACCGCTGGCCATTGCATCACCCCGGAACAAATCGAAAAAGGCTACAAGGTCCGCCTTGGCGTGGACAAGATCAGCGATCGCGATGCCGGCATCGTCTTTGACATTGCCGAAGTGATTCCGCATCCGGCGTTTAAAACCTTTCAGCATGACGATATCGCGCTGGTTCGGTTTGAAACAAAACCGCGTATCCGCATCGACAACCCGGAAGTCTTGCAGAGCCAGGCGGAAATACAGCAACAGGTGATCAGGAACCCGATCTTCTTGAAATTTATCAATGTTGCGCGGCCTGTCGGGACGCCGGTCTCGCGCGTTCCCTGGGGCTTTGAGCAAGTCGATGTTTACGGCTGGGGCAAGACAGAAGATGTCTCAGGCGACGCACCGGCGCCGGACACCTATAAGATCAAAATAAACGCTGTCCCCAATGATTTTTGCGCCCGTCTTGAAGGTTACGGTGATGGAAAGGTCACGCCGAACGTCTTTTGCGCCGTTCATCCTGAACAAAAAACCTGCCGCGGCGACAGTGGCGGTCCTGTTCTTGATGCCGAGGGCCGGGTCATCGGCATTGTCAGCTATGGCAAAAATCGCTGCATCGGCGACGGGCGGCCCGGCGTTTATACCCGGGTCGCAGCCTATGCGGACTGGATCGATGCGGCGATTGGCGACAGCCTGAAGCGTCGCGCCAATGAAAGACGGCGGCTGCCAATTAGGCCAAGGCGGCGTCAATGAACCTTTTGCGCAATATCATATTCGCCAGCCTTGCCGGACTCTTCGCTGGCGCCGCAAATGCGGCGCCGCCGCCGGGCGTCGGCGGCGACGAAATTCGTCAGCCTCAGGAATATCCGGGCTATTGCATGCGTGACTGGCGCGGTCGGGAAACCTGTTTTGAAAATTCGCAGATTCCCTGGCGCGGCCCTGTGCTTGTACCGGCAATTGCGCAAATTTTAGCCCCGGAAAGTGGGCAGGCGCAAACGCCTGATGACCGCCATGTTTGCGGCGCGGTGCTTGTTGCGCCGGACTGGGTGCTTACCGCCGCCCATTGCGTACCGCAGCGCGCTGCGCGCGCCGGTTATGGCGTCAGACTTGGTTTCGTCGGCAGCAACGCCAATGGTGGGCCGCGTGACGACGCTATTTTACCGATTGTCCAGATTGTGCGTCATCCGGACTACCGGGCAAATCGCGGCGCCAATATCGCGCTGGTGCGGTTCAGGGAGGATCCGCGCGTTCATATCGCTAACCCCGCTTATTCGCCGGTCTATGAAAACCGGCGCACGGCGCAGCTGATCTATCCGCGCAACCGCCAAACCCAGGTGCCGGCGCGCGGCGATGCGGATATTCCGTTTGCTGATATCAGCGATCGGGGCCGGCCCGGCTTTTTCAATGGCAATTCGGTGCTGTTCCGCTGGAACCGAACGGGCGATGCGCCGCCAGCGCTCGCGGCAACGCCTTTGTTCGAAATTCAGCCGTTTTTATGTGAGCAACTGCGAAACGCCGGCCGAGTTGATAGTGGCGAGAACGTATTTTGCGCGCTCAGTCATGATCGGCCGCTTTGTCCAGGAGATTCCGGTGCGCCGGTGATGGGCGGCAGCCAATCAAATGGCGGTATGGAAGGCGCACCGGGCGATCATCAAATGCCGCGCGAGCTTTTGGTTGTGGCGATTGCGAGCTGGGACCGCGATGACTGCGCCGCGCCGGGCGAACCCGGGCGCTACACGCTGCTTGGATCTTACCGGGACTGGATTCGCCAGGTGCTTGAGGCAAGCCACAACAAACGCAAAATGGAATCGCGGCGCGAGTTTGATCCGTCACGCTGGATTGGCAAGCGCGAAGACCGCTAGGCTTGGCGTCGCGGCGTTTTCTTCGCTGCTGTGACTTTGCCGGTTTAATGAACTGCACCGCAGGTAGAGCGTGCTGCAGTGCAGCATGCAACAATCAAGTCAGCGCTTTTCAATTGGGCGATTGATGGGATTAATGTATAGCGCATGAAACAAAAAATGGGGATGCGGGAATGACCATCAGAAAATATTCCAGAGCCGTTCCGATCTTAACTGAATCGCGGACCGGCTCTAAGTTATTGTTTGGTCGCATTTCCTTCACGCGAACCGGTTCCCGCTTCGCTCGGAAATGCTCTGGTGTGTCGATGCTTGCGCGCGGATTGGCGCTTTCAATTGGGTTTTTGCCATTTACGGCGTATGCGGATCACCATGCGCCGGCGGATGTGCATTTTGAAAATTCATGCGCGCCCGAGGCGGCGGCGGACTTCGATCATGCAGTGACGCTGCTTCATTCATTTGAATATCCCGAAGCGCCCGTATTTTTTAACAAGGTGATTGATCAGGACCCGGACTGCGCCTTGGCCCATTGGGGCGTCGCCATGACAATCTGGCATCCGCTATGGGCGCCGCCCAGCGCCGCAGATCTCGAAAAAGGCGCTGCGGCGCTGGCCAGGACCGATGGCCTTCAAACGACGCCGCGAGAGGCGGCTTATATCGATGCGTTAAAAACGTTTTATTCGAGCGCCGATACATCAACCCATCGCCAGCGCGCCGGCGATTATGAAAAGCAGATGAGCGCGGTATATGCCGCTCATCTTGACGATCCGGAGGCGGCGGTGTTTTACGCGCTCTCAATCCTTGCGTCAGCGGACCCGCGCGATAAGACCTATGCCCATCAATATAAATCTGCGGCCCTGTTGAACTGGGTTCGGCATGCGCAACCCACCCATCCGGGCGTCTTGCATTATCTCATTCATGCTTATGATTTTCCGGGCCTTGCCCATCTGGCGCTCGACGCCGCCAAGACATATGCCGACGCCGCGCCGGATTCGACGCATGCGCAGCATATGCCGTCGCATATTTTTACGCGGCTCGGTTTGTGGGACCGGTCTCTTTCATCAAACCATGATTCCACAGCGTCGGCGGCCGACTATACGCAACGGGCGCAATTGCCGGGCCATTATGATGAAGGCATCCACAGCAGTGATTATCTCGTCTACGCCATGCTGCAAACCGCGCGTGACGATGAAGCGCGTGCGGTAATCGCAAAGCTCGCCAATATCAAAAAAACCGACACCGAAAGTTTTAAAGTTGCCTTTACCTATGCGGCGTCGCCCGCGCGCTACGCCCTTGAACGGCGTCAATGGCGCGAAGCGAGCGAGCTTGAAATGATCCGCGAGGACTTTCCGTGGGAGAATTTCCCCTGGGCGCAAGCTATCCACTATTATGCGCGCGGCATTGGCGCGGCGCGCAGCGGCCAGCTGGATAAAGCAAAAGCAGAGCTCGCAACATTAAAACAGCTGCAAAAAACATTGCCGAAAACCACATTGCTTTATTGGAAAGAAGAAACGGGCGTTGCGATCGAGGCGGTCGAAGCGTGGATTTTATTTGGCGAGGGAAAAACTGAAAAGGCCCTGCGCCTGGCGAAAGCGGCGGCGGACCGCGAAGACGCCGTAGACAAGCATCCCGTGACCCCTGGTGAGACCCTGCCTGCGCGAGAGCTTTACGCCGATATGTTGTTTGAAAGCGGCGACCATGAAGCGGCGTTACGCGAATATCGGCATGTCCTCGCAGGGGCGCCCAATCGCCTTAATGCGCTGGTCGGGGCCATGAAGGCGGCTGGCGGGGCGAATGACTCAGCGCTTGCCGCGCATTATTCCGGAATGATCGCTGCACAGATAAAATCCGGAAACCCGGCGCGTGTCGGCTTAGGCGCCGCCCGGTAGATTGTAAATCGGACCCGTAGAGTCGCTTGGCGAGCCGGCGCGACAATTGCCAAAGCTAATTACACCTACGGGCTATGGCGATTTTTTTGGCGACCGCCGGCATCATCGACATGGGGAAATTTCAAGACTTCACGGAAAAATGCCCGATCAGCTTCCGGTTCGGTGCTGTAGAATGCGGTGTGTGCGCCAATAATCATATTCGTATCCTCCTTCATATGCTCAGAAGGGAGATTTACTGCCGCCATTCAACGACGACAACAATACTGTGTTAATACACTGAATGCACATGCGATAATGTATCGCCATTTAATCCTGAATGCAGCGCGGTGCATATCCATCCAAAGATGGATGGCGTTGTTTTGCGCGGCGTTCTATTATTGTGTGGAATTAACGGCGCTGATTACGCGAGCACAGCTGCGGCGATCTGTGTACGGCTTTTAAGACTGTTTTTTTTAAGGATGCTGTGAACGTGGTCTTTTACCGTGGGAAGCGAAATGGACAACCTGTCGGCGATCCCTGCATTTGTCAGGCCCGTTGCAATAAGACTCGCCACCTCGTCTTCGCGTTTTGTCAGATTTCCCAGGCGTGCTTTATTTACTGGCGCCGTTGGGACTCGAAGAACAACCATAGGCGATCCGAATTCAACCGTTGCGTCAAAATCGATTGTCAAACCGGCCTCAAATTGGAGTTCCTGATTCAATGCAACAAGATTCGCAAACGGAACGCCTTTGCCGTTATCTGACTGCATGGCGTTCACGAGTTGTCGCAAACGAACGAGCGATTCAGCATTCAAATCTGGAATATGACCCGGCATGACAGACAATCCTAAACCCAATTCTTCACGATGAAAAGGAGCAGGTATGGCAGTTGCAAGGAATGACAGGGATATCATCGAGCGCATGTTTAAGGCGATGCAGACAGGGCTCGCGGCGGAGAACGATATGATGGCGCTGTTCGCCGATGACGCCGTTTTCACCGAACCCTTCAGCGGCGAACCGCAAACGCATGAAGGCAAAGACGCTATCCGGTCATGTTTTCGCGAAATGTGGAGCGCGCCCGAACCGGACATGGATCTGACCGTCGGACGCGTTGATATGGACGGCGATACGATTCGCGCCGAGTGGACATGTACGTCGCCTGCCTTCACCAGGCCCATGAAGGGGCACGATCTCTTTCGCATCAAAGACGGACACATCCAATATTTGGAAGTCATCGTGACCGATATGCCGCCCATGGAGATGGGCGGCGGCGAGGCGTAAATGCGCAAGATTCCTCTCGGTCTGTTAACCGGCGCCGGGCTCGGGTTCATCGATGGCGCCTTGGCGGCGTTCAATCCGGCGGCGCAGGAAATGCTCACGGCGATCATCATCTCGGCGACGGCAAAAGGCGTGTTGACCGGGGGCGCCATCGGCCTCTTGGCGCGTAAGCTCCACAGCGTCGCGAAGAATATGGCGGGCGGGGCCGGCATTGGGGGCGCGTTGTCGGTTTTGGCTGCGATGCCGTCCGGCGCCTATCTTGAAATCGTTATTCCCGGTGTTGTGATCGGATTGATCACCGGGCTGATTGTTTCCAAATGGGGCCGTTGATCTAAAACGGCGAAGCAAGCAGCCTCGTGCTGCCTGGCAATCCCGAAAACCGATGGCGTACAAGGGGGCAAGATGCGCTGGCGGACGAGACCGGGCGGCGAATTGAGTGCGGTCCCGGCAAAATGTCGCGCGAAAATTATGCCGCTGACAAAACGCGCCGCGCCAAAGCTTTCATATTTTTGATGTAGCGCTTTTGCGACCAGCCGCATTTTCCGGTCAGCTGTTCCCAGTTTTGTACTGACAGCAGCGTCCATAAAATATCTGTGGCTTCTTTGGGCGCGTGATCGGGTGATAAAACGCCGTCTTGTTTAAGCGCCTTGATTGCAGCATCGCAGCCATGGCGCACCGCCTGCATGCGATCCGCCCAGGCCAGCCTTGCGGCCTCGTCGCTGTTCTCAATGGCGATCAGCGCTTTTGCGATGGCGTAGATCTCGGGGATGTAATTGCCCCAGGCCTCGATAAAAGCGTCGAGCCTTTGGGCTCCGCTGGTCGCCCTCCGGCTCACCGCCAGCCGCCTATCGACGTGCTTGACCTCATCCACATAACGCGTTGTTGCAATGAGCAAATCCGCGCGGGTCGGGAAATGCAGATAGACCGCCTGGCGGCTGATCCCGGCCTTTCTGGCAATGTCGCTCATGCGCACAGCCGCGCCCTGATCGTCTTCGAGCAGCATCCACGCCGCCTTCAGAATTTTTTGTCGAGTTTCAATATTTGCACTTGACATGGTGTCAATATAGCCCCACTTGACGCCGTGTCAACTTTACACGGTGTAAAGCAATGGAGGAGGCGATGACCATGCAAGAAAATATCAACACGACCAAACGATCTGATGAGCTAACGCTGGTTCTTGGCGGGACCGGCAAAACCGGCGGCCGTATCGCCGAGCGGCTGTGGCGTCGCGGGAGGCCGACGCGTATTGCGTCTCGATCCGGCGAACCTTCCTTTGACTGGAACGATCCGAACAGCTGGGACGCTGCACTCGATGGGGTGACCGCAGCCTATATCTGCTATGCGCCGGACCTCGCCATTCCCGGCGCGGCAGACGCGATCCGCGATTTTACCGAAAAAGCCGTGCGCCATGGCGTAGAGCGCCTGGTGCTTTTATCCGGTCGCGGCGAAGAGGAAGCGCAAAACTGCGAGCGCATCGTCCGGGAAGCGGGCGTTGACTGGACCATCATCCGCGCCAGCTGGTTCAACCAGAATTTTTCCGAAGGCGAGTTTCTCGATATGGTGCTGGCGGGCGCCATCACATTGCCCGCAGGCGATATGGCTGAACCGTTTGTTGATGTGAACGACATTGCCGATGTGGCTGTCGCTGCGCTGACCGAAGATGGTCACGCGGGCGAGATTTACGAAGTCACCGGACCGCGTCTGCTGAATTTTACGCAAGCAGCGGAAGAGATCGCCCGCGCGACGGGACGCAAGGTCCGATATATTGAAATACCGCATGATGCTTTTGTCTCAGGCGTTGCTCAGTCCGGTGCGCCGGAAAACATCGCATGGCTCCTGGATTATCTCTTTTCCACCGTACTTGACGGCCGCAACGCCCATATTTGCGATGGCGTCGAACGCGCATTGGGCCGGCCGGCGACGGATTTTTCCGAATTTGCGCGGCGGATTGCGCAGACCGGCGTATGGAAGGCGGCGGCGTGAACGCAATTGTTCGTTTTGGCTGGGTTAGTGACAAGCGCCTTTCACTGCGCGAAGGCGGCAACTGGGGAATGCCGCCTGTTGCAATGGAGGAAGCAGACAAGGAAGGCGCTGAGTTGATCCGTGCATGGATCGAAAACCGGCCGCCGAGCAAATAGCCCTTGCCGCCCTGGAAGAGACAATTCCAGATCTATATGATAAGCCTTGCTTGCGAATTGACGTGATCAACGAGGGCGGTCCTGGCCGACATTTTCATCTCATATGCAAGAGCGGACCGAGAGAACGCAGAAAAGCTTGCTGTCGCGTTGAGAGGCGAGGGATGGTCGGTCTGGTGGGATGAAAATCTGGAAGGCGGTTCGCGATTTGCCGATGAAATTGAAAAAGAACTTGCCGCGGCGAGGGCAGTTATTGTCCTTTGGTCGCGTGCTGCGATAATTTCACCATGGGTTTGCGATGAAGCCGCCGTCGGCCGCAACAAGGGATGTCTTTTTCCGATCTCAATCGAAAACGTTCACCCGCCGCTTGGCTTTCGGCAATATCACTCGATATCATTTAATGCATGGCGGGGAGATGCGCGGTCCGTGGAATTTACAGCGCTGCGCCGCGCGGTCGCAAGTGCGTTAAAAGGCGAACGGAAAACCAGCGACGCTAAAACTGATCGAAAATCGTTTGCCAGCGACAAACCTGTGATCGCGGTATTTCCTTTGACGAATATGTCGCGCGACGACGAGCAGGCTTTTCTTGCGGACGGTCTCGCCGAAGACATCATTTCCTGTCTCGCGACAAATCGGCATATTCTGGTGGCCTCCCGCGCGGCCACTTTTGCCTACAAAGGCATGCAGTATGACATTGCGCAGGCGGCTAATGCGCTAAATGCGCGATATGCGGTCAGCGGAAGTGTTCGCAAGGTTGGAGCCCGCATTCGCGTATCCATCGAATTCATCGACGCGGACACAAGCGCGCAAATCTGGGCCCATAAATATGATGCGCCATTGCAGCAACTTCTTGAAATGCCGGACGCGATCGTTGAAAAAATCTCCGGCAGCCTGGGGGCGCATATGTCCTGGGCTGAAGCGGACCGCGTCAATCGCGCGATAACCACCGATATGAACGCCTGGGAGTATTTTCAGCGCGCTCTTGGCGTCATTGAACGAGGGCCGTCGGTCGCCGCGCAGCTCAGTGATGTTTTTGCGCTGCTGGAAAAGGCGATCAAGAACGATCCGGATTACGCCTATGCACATGCATTTCTGAGCTGGCTCAACTACATCGTCATTATCTACGGTCTTTATGAAGAAGGTGAGCTATCGAGCCGTCTTAGAGCGGCGCAGCATCATCTTGAAAAAGCGCGTGAACGCGCGTGCAATGATCCGTTTTGCCTTACCTGGATTGCTGCGTCGGAATGTTATTCCGGGAGATATGAACGCGCCGGCGAAATCATTGGCGATGTCCTGACGCGAAATCCTTGCAACACCTATGCGTTCTACATTCAGTCGATGGTGTTTGCGCAACAGGGAAATTTCGACGACGCGCATGAAGCGATCGAAAGGGCGCGTGAGCTGGCGCCGGAAGGCGGCTTTGGACTGCAATATTGCTGGTTCAAGGGCTACATTTATTACGTCAGCGGCGAATACAAACAAGCCGATAAATACATTTCTGCGCATATTGAATCTCATCCGGATTACGGGTTTTCCAATGTGCTTCTGGCGATCGCCCGCGCGTCCTATGATGGCGGCGGGAACGTTTCCACGCCCCTGCGTGAGGCGTTACGCCATAGTCCCACGCTGACGCCGGAAAAATTTCGGTTGGCGTTAGACGCGCAGCCGGATAAAAATAAAGCGGCCCGAGAACACGATTTATTAAAACAACTGTGGCCGGCAGTGCACGGCTAGCCGTCGCCTAGATCATCGGGCGAATAAAATGAATCGCCCGATGATCTGTTTTCTTTGTCGCGCGCCGGCCCGCGCGCGAAGGCGCGCTCACTATAATCTCGACCGCCTTCGCGGTCGGGGGGCGAAAAACCGGTTTCCACTTTTTCGCCCGGCGCTTTAGTCGTCCCGAGCGGCGACAAAAAGCGCGATCAGTGAAATCATCCCGCCATAGCGAAAGGCCGATGCGAGCACAGGTCCGCGCATCACGTCAGAGCGCCAAAGCTCAAACCAGCTTTCGGCGATCACAATAAATCCGGTAAAGAGCATGAAAACCGCAACCGCGCATCCCGCAAGCGCAAGTTCTTTTGCTTTTGCGAAACTTGCGGCGTCGCCTTTGCGCGCCGCCCACATGCGCGACGCGCCAGTCATACATAAAAGGCCGGCGGCAGTTTTTGACAGCATAATAAAGAGTGCGCCAAGCCAAATCACTGCGGGATTCGACGTCGCCTTCCAGCTTTCGGCCCCGCCGTCAAAGGTCGCCATGGAGGTTGCGGCGCCGACCGCGCCCATAGTGCTGCCCCAGTCTGAGACATTGCCAAACGCGCCAACCAGACCCCACAAGGCTACGCTTGAAACCAGAAATATTTTTGTGATCCGCAGCATGATCAATCTCTCCTTAATAGTGTTTCCCGCAAGTGTTGGTCGTCAGTAGACAGATATTTGGCGCCGGGGGCAAGGCGGGGAGGGGCCGTTCGGGCTTTGCTATGCCGGCTTTTGATGCGAAATGGCGAACCGTTTTTAAGTTTCATCGCCGTCGATCCGCGCATGGATGAATTGCGCCGGCACCGCGACTTTGCGCGCTTTGTCGCCCCCAGCCGCATGCCGGTCGAAGCGGCGGGGGTGGGGAACGCCGAATGTTTGCCGTCTTATGCGGCGAATGGCGCATACGGGCGTCGGAACGTCGCCCAAGCCGCGTATTCAAACCCGTCAACGGGCCCAATAATCATTCCTTGATCGTTTCTTCAGCCTCAAGAATAATTTCTGGATCTCCCTCCGGGGACTGAGATATGGCGCCATTTGTCTTGCCGGGCGCGGCGGCTGACACATCGCCGACGGCTATGCGAACAGCATATGCGCGTGAAGATTTGAACCCCCCGTCTGGCTCTACTGTCGCAAGCACATTTAAATAATAAATACCGTCACTGTCGGCAGAAAAAACGACACTCCAATTGTGTTTTGAAATCGAATACATTTCGTAGCGAACCGGCGCGGCGCCGCTTAAAACATTCAATCCGGCATCACCTGTTGCCTGAAGCCACAAGCCGCCGCCCTCATAGTTTTCAACTATTGTAAAATCAATCGTCCCGGTTTCTCCTGCAGAGACAGGCGCGCGCAGTTTGTGGGAAAACTGCACAGAGGCGCCCGGCTTTCCTGTTACTGCTTTGGGTTCACTTTCAGTGACTGCGCTGCTTGAAGCGCTTGGCTGAGCGCAACCGGCGGTAAAAATCGCGACCGCTGCAGCGGCTATCAGGCTGATCTTTTGGAAAGATGGCATTTGCGATTTCCTTTTGGATCTATAGGACTGTGAATGCATAACAGCTGTCCCCCGTATTGCCGGCCGAATTATTGAGGAAGTCAAACGCGCGTATGGCGTATTCTCCGGGCGCCAGCGTCACAACCAGCTGTTCCATATCAATGTCTATGGATTCAGCAATGGCTTCAAATTGACCCAAACACGAAATGTGAAAATCCGGATCGCGACCGGTGAGGCCGGATGATTGCGTCATCGTTAATGTATAATTTTGCGATGTGGAAATCGACAAACGGAGAAAAGCGCTGTTACCCAGAAAATTAAAGATACCCAAATCATCAACGGAACAAACGGTGACGGCGGGGCCGCCGACTGTAACCGTTTGATATAGCGGCAGTGCGGTCGCAATGCCGCCATTATTTGTCTCGCCGGCGCCTTCTGAACCGGTTCCGTTGATAGATTGCGCATTGATAAGAGCTGTCAGGTTCGTATTGGAGATGGTTGAATTGTTGCGAAGCGAATTCAAAAACGTGAAGATGGTCGTGAAGGCCGGGTCATCAGTGAAGTCGCTGTTGGTGAGCGCTATATAAATTGGGCTCAATCCTGCAGAAATAATATCGGCGCCGTCATCGGCTGAATCAAAAATATCATAAATGATAGAATGAACAGAAAATTCGTTAAACCAGCCGCTATTCGCGTTGCTATTATTTTCCATGTTGAAATTAAAGCCGCTGTTTTGGGAGGGGCCGAGACTGTCCCGATAAATTGGATCTCCCAAGGCGATTGCTGAAAGCGCATTTCCAAAGCCTTCGCTAAACGCCACGGTAGGATTAAGAATATCACCCTGGCCATGGGGGCCGCCAATCGAGTCGCTGCGGGCGAGTTGATCTTCAAAATAATGACCAAATTCATGAACGATGACATGCTGATCATACTCATCTGTATCGTTATTTGCGGCCCCTAACAAAACAATCGACGGTATGTTGCTAATTACACTGTAAAATGACGTGCCGATATCGCCATCAGCGATATCGCCGTCTGCGGTCGTGTTGTTGACGCTCCAAAGAATCTGCAAATGCGGCATATCGACGTTATTATCGACTGCGACAAAGGCGCCAACTGCGGTGAAAAGGCTGTTCAAAATTGCAAATGGCGCTGCCGCGCGCGTGCCGGTGTAACTGGCGCCGCCCCAGCCCGATTGTGCATTTAGGTTGCGTGTCGAATTTGCTGTTCCAGAGCTCGTAAGGCTGCCTGACAAGACATAAATCGCGTCGCCATTGGTGTTGTCACGCACATCAATACTGCGGCTGCCGCCTGTTGTCTGGCTAAATTGCGACAAGGCCTGGATACGAACATTTGTGTTGCCCGGCACGGTAACCGAATAAGTGCCCGCGCTGTTCGTTACATCGCTATCCAATATTGTGCCGGTAGTGTTCACGGCCCGGACCGTGACGCCGCGTGCTGGCGCTTGCGTGATGTTGTTGTAGTTAAGGCCGTTCGTCCCCGGATTACTTGGCACAAGATCGAAAGTAATAGAACCGCTAATGGTGACAGGCCCTGCGGGCGGCGGAGGCGGCGGCGGGGGGGGAGGCGCCGGAACAGTTGGCGCAACACGGGCCGGTTGCTGATTGCCAGCGTCACAAGCCGCCAGAGTCAACCCGGCAAAAATGACGAGCAATCCTAAAATGAAGTTCCTTAAAACACGCCTTTTAATGACCGATGAAGGAAAATATTTCGTCATTGTTGGACCACGCCGTCGTCTATGCACCCTTTCAATATTACTAGGGGAGCGACCTGTTCTGCACAACAGGAATTACAATAATGGCGCGGCATAGGCTGTTACCGTGCTCAATCGGGTTTCAAATTCTGTTCCGGCGTTTGGCGGTCCAACGCAATGCGCGCAAATAGGAATTATTAGAGAATCAGCACCCGTTAGGATTGTAAAATGGTTTGGCCGGGGCGGTAATTCCTCCTGCACGCAGTCCAGCGCTGTATTTGCCCGTCGGCAGCCCGGCGATCGCTCAAACGATCGCCGCATCACGATGAAACGCGCCAATGCCCTCTCCATGCTCGGGGCCTTGATGACGCTGCTGCATCCCTCGATCAGGCTTTCGAGCAAAATGGCGAACCGTTTTTGAGTTTCATCGCCGTTGATCCGCGTATGGATGAATTGCGCCGGCGTCAGGACTTTGCGCGCTTTGCCGCGCTTGGCGGCACGCGTGTTGAAGCGGGGGAGTAGGGCGGACAAAAATCAATGAATGTTTGAATCTGACGTTGCCCCGTCAGATACCCTCGAAATAGGGTAAGGTCCGTTCCGATATGAGCTGCTCCGCACCACTCCAAACACCCTGAATCCCTCATTATCAGCTGAGCTAGAGCATTTCGCATTCAATTGAATCCGTATCCAGCGGCGGCGAAGTAGTTTTTGCATTCTTGTTGGGAGTACAGGCTGCAGATGTCGCCGATGGCTTGCCAGAGTTTGTCGATTGAGCGGACGCCGACCTTCTTGAG
>JAJFGF010000039.1 GCA_021776245.1 Hyphococcus sp.
AAAGCAGATGTGTTCGATTATATCGAGCGCTTCTACAATCCAAAACGAAGGCATTCAACAATCGGCTATGTCAGCCCAATTGCATTCGAGGAAAAGATGTCGTTAGCTTAACCAGGCGTCCATCAAACCGGCGGCAGGCCATTTCACTGTGTGCCTGCACTTGGTTGATCAGCTCTTGCATTGCTGGTGCCGGAAGAACCAGCCTTGCAGCAGTGCGCCGTTCCGCCTTGTCGCCATCCTTATCCTGATAACTGCGACGAACTGACAGCAAAACTGAAAAACATAGTCCATTGTAGCCGACGCCTTCTACGACATCGGCGTAAACCTCATTCACCGATGGATCGTCAATATAGAAACCCTGGCCGCTCTCTTCTGCAAATTTCATCTACAAAATCCTTCTTTGCGTCTATTTCGAATGAGACACTTTGAGCGTGTGCGCAAAAACTGCCCTTAACTTTTCGAAGTCTGCATGGAACTTAAGCAGAGCGTACTTCTTTTCCACGGCCACGTCATAATCCCCGTTCGCCTCACCTTTGATGATGCTGCAAAGGTAGTTGGCCTCAACTCCGTCGGTCCACACTTTCCTCAGGTAATCTGTAACGTCCTGTTCGAATAGAAAATGTGATCGAGTCCATGCACCGACAAGAGTGCTTAGCAATTCCTGATCTGGTTCCCCGTTCCGCATCCATGACGCCAAGTAAGATTCCACATCTGAGTAGACAGCAAAACGTCGATCAAAAATCGATGCTTTAACACTGTTCCTAGACGACTGCAGCGCACCAAAAGCAATAACGAGGGCTCCAACTGACAGAATAACCGATAGAACGCTGAACACTAGAAAGTAAAGTTCTGGCGGTGTTTGCTGTGCCGTCGACATAAATGCGGCCCTAGTTATCTACGGTAAATCTACGCTGCGGGTGCCGCTGCCAACCGCAGCTCCAAGCGAAGGAAATCAATAGTCTGCAATTCGGATTGGCGAATTTGCAGTATCGAATAACCGTCATCAGAAGTAATACCCCGGTATTCTAATGGTGGTCGGTCGTCTAAGAAATGGACGGTAACTTCCCCCTCTACAACGGCGTACTCAATATGCAAGCCAGCCTCGTTGCGCGGATTAGCAGTCCATTTAGCCAGCACTTTGAAATTTGCCTCATTCAGCCCAGCGCACGCGATTTCGTATTGCTCGTGTGCTCGATGAAGCGCATCAAATCCTCCACTCAGCATATTCTGTAGCTTTTGAAGCTTGCCGGATTCTATTGCGTTATAGATTGCCTCGCCAAGATCATCCTTAGTTTTGTCATCTGCGAAGTACAGTTCGAGGATGGGAACCGCATCGCGCAAAAATTTCATAGCAAGGCAATTGCCCTGAAAAAAATCACCGCCAGCAAGCCGACCGACAGTTTTTGTTACGGCAGGTTGATATCTTCCAATATCCGCATTGAACCCAGCATCCCTAGCAACTACGCGCAATGCGCCGCCACTTTTGCGAATATTGGAAAGCGCACGAAGGGAATTGGGGGCAATTTTACGAAATCGATTGTGATACTCAAAAACAATCTCTACAGCATTTCGCAATTTATAGTAATACTCGCGCCATTTCGAATAATTGTTCATTGTATCAGCAACGATACCTTCGGCGACCTTTTCAGCTTCTCGGTTCTTATGCTCGCGAATAGCGCCTGCCACTGCCGTCTGGTGTTCATCGCTCCCGCAAACTGGTCCGATTACGTACCAAAAGCCGTCATCATCATAGCTCGCAACGTAACCGTCTGAAATGAACTTATGTTCTATACGACAAACATTGCACTGAATGCGCTCTTGGTCTTCCCACTTTCTATTCAGCGAGACCCGGCCCAAAACATGGAACATTCCACCTTCCGGCGGAGAAATATCAAATGTTCGGACGGCAGAGTGCAATTCTGGTCGTTGTCCCGACTTCTGCCATCTTTGCCAGGCAACAATTTGGTCCTGCAAGCTCACGCCCAAGAAAGGGCCAACACCATCGTCAGATTTCACCGAATTCTCCTATCGCAAGCTTACCTCCCACTTTCCGTATACACGTATTTTACGCGAGAACAAACGGCGAACTTTCCCCATTTAGAATGCGCTTAATCATCTCGATTGATGTGCCAACATTGAGAGCGACGAGATCTGTATTACCATGAGATCAGGTATCTAAGCTTCGAAAGCTCCTGATAGAGCCTCGTAAAATTTGCATTCCCGTATGCAGCCTCAGGGCTTTCCCCAAGCTTCCAACCGGCAATTCGGTTTAGAACATCGTAAGGCAAATCAGCTTCGCGGCATGCCTCACGGTAAGTATGCCTGAAGCTGTGGAAGTCGAGATTTGTATCAGGAACGCCACAATTTTCTTTGTAACGTCGGAACCATTTTCCAAAAGCAGGAGAGCCATCCTCGCGAGGCGGCAATTGCGGAAATAGCTTTTCACCCTTCGGTACCTGATTGCAGAACTCACCGAACCCAAGATCAATAAGTGTTTTGTGCACGGGTATGCGGCGGTCACTGGATGCATTCTTGACGCTGGTGCCAAGTTCATCGTCGCCGGTGATATGCAATCCCAGTATCTTGTCCTTGTAGAAGATGTCTTTCTGCCGGAGCTGGCAGATTTCCCGCAAGCGGCATCCATGGAACACCGCAATCAATGGTATCCAATATTGGTGTGGCTTGGTTTCCTTGAAGGCTTTCCATTCGTCACCGAACAACGCTCTCAATTCGCTAATCTCAAACGCGCGCCGTTCTTTTCCTTTGGTTTTCTCGGTTGGATATCGAAACGGCAGGACCGGATTTTTGGCGATATAATCCATCTTTACGCACCAGCCGAAAAAAGCGCTGAGCGCATTGAGATAAAGGTTTTTCGTTTTTGCCGACAAAGGCTCTGCAGCGCCATTTTTAACAAGCACCGTCTTTTGCTGATTGGTTGTGGCAGACGGTGATGCGCGTTTTGGCAACAGATCTAGTATGCGCTTTCGATAATTGAGGACGTCCTGCTTGCTAACGCTTTCCAACGGAGTGTTAGGCCCAACGAATTCGAGGAAAGAACCAATGCGGGCTCTGGACGTTGATTTGTATCGCTCGCTTTTCCTGTTCAAAGGGTCACTCAGATATTCAGCGAGCTTTTCACCAATGGCGATCTTGTTTTGCGTGTCGATGATCTTATCGAGAATGTCTTCCAATTTTTCATCGGAATACTCAGGTGACAAAGCTTCCTGACGGCCTTGCATCTTCGTCAGTGTTTGATGGGCAATCTCTAAATCGAGTTCTGCCTGTAAGTAGGCCAGCCGTCGATTGGGATCGTCACTGCATTTATTGTTGTGGATCATGCGTCTGCACTTCTCAATAACTGTATTGAGCGTTTCCATATCAGCGTCGTAGTCGCCAACCAGAAACTTGCTGTCTTCAAGGGCGCTTTCCAGCATGCCGAATTTGAAGAAAGCAATGGCGTCTGCTTTTGAAAGATGGCGGGCGAGATTGTTCTCAGGCGATGCGTAAACAAAATCGCCAAGTTCGTAATTGCGCCAGTCGTCTTCATCGAGATCATGCAGATCACCGCCTATTACCTTGCGGATTGCATCATCAACGATGTCGATAACGAGCGTTTCTTTATCCGCGCCTGTGAGTGACGGCATTTGCAGGCGGCTGTCAGCTACTTTGCTGAGAATAGTTTCAAACCAGCCATTATATTCCGCAGCCCGCGCCGCTGCGATCTTTGGACTGCTTGTTCGCAGGGACTTCCAAATTTGTTTGCGCAATCCCTTTTCTGTACGGAACAAAAACCTTACATGGGCAGGGATATCCCGCATCCAATAGAGGCTGGGGGAGCCTTTTCTGTGAACCACATGGACGGGCAATTTGGGCATGGCGTAGAGAAAATACGCCCGTTTTGTCTTAACAGCAAATCTTAACAGATGATCTTAAAAGTGGTAGTTATATCAATGACTTCAATGGCTGGCGGAGAGAGAGGGATTCGAACCCTCGGAACGCTTGCGCGCTCAACGGTTTTCGAGACCGCCCCGATCGACCACTCTGGCACCTCTCCAAGGATGCGGTGTCTAGCGCTTCGATATGGTCTCCGCAACATAGGGCAGGTCAGAGAATGTGGTCGATCAAACTTTAAATCGCGCCTTTGGCGCAGGCGACCACTCCGGCGCCTCTCCAAGGATGCGGTGTCCAGCGCTTCGATATGGTCTCCGCAACATAGGGCAGGTCAGAGAATGTGGTCGATCAGACTTTAAATCGCGCCTTTGGCGCGAGCGACCACTCCGGCGCCTCTCCAACGGACCGCTTTATTGAGTAACTCCGGCCTCTCCGCCGCTTGACGCGCCTCGGCCGGCGGGCTAGAGACCGCGCTCCATAAACAACCGGGCGACAGAAACCGGGGTGAAAAAGGACACAAAGGCGCAATAAATGCGCCTGTCGGAGTCGAAAGATGTACGCAGTCGTCAAGACTGGCGGTAAGCAATACCGTGTTTCCAAAGATGATATTTTGAAGGTTGAGCGCCTCGCCGGCGAAGCTGGCGATGTCGTGACCCTTGATGACGTCCTGATGGTCGGCAACGGCAAGGATGTTACTGTTGGCGAACCACAGGTCGCCGGCGCCGCGGTTGCTGCGGAGATCCTTGAACAAGGCCGCGCTGCGAAAATCACTATTTTTAAAAAGCGCCGACGTCAGAATTACCGCCGCAAAGCGGGCCACCGCCAGCTTTTGACGGTGCTGAAAGTAACGGAGATTCTGACCGGCGGCGCCAAAGCCAAACCGGCGGCGAAGAAAGCCGCAAAGAAAGCAGCGCCGAAAGCAGAATCCGAAAAGCCTGCGGAAAAAGCAGCGCCGAAAGCAGCCGCAAAGCCAGCGACAAAAGCAGCAGCGAAAACTGCAAAAGCCGCTGACGATCTTAAAAAGCTGTCAGGCGTTGGTCCGGTGCTTGAGACAAAGCTCAACGAAGCCGGCATTACTTCTTACGCACAGATCGCGGCGTGGAAAGCCAAAGACATCGAAGAGTTTGACGAAAAGCTTTCGTTTAAGGGCCGCATTGAACGCGAGGGCTGGGTCGATCAGGCCAAGAAGCTCGCCAAGGGCGAAAAGGAGTAAGAAATGGCGCATAAAAAAGCAGGCGGTTCATCCCGCAATGGACGTGACAGCGCCGGCCGGCGCCTTGGCGTCAAGAAATATGGCGACGAGACGGTCATTCCCGGCAACATCATTGTGCGCCAGCGCGGAACAAAGTTTCATCCGGGCGCCAATGTTGGCATCGGCAAGGATCATACGCTGTTTGCATTGACCGAAGGCCGCGTGAAATTTGCGACTAAAGCCAAAGGCCGCAATTTCGTTTCGATCATAACGGACAGCGAATAAGAGCGCCTTTACCGGCGCGCACAAGCGCCAACCCATCAAAGAATTGACAAAGGGAAGGCGTTAACGCCTTCCCTTTTTCTTTTGGAATCGCTCTGGAAAATACCGATCATGACTTTCATCACTGCAGGAAAGCTCATCTTGCGTCCCATCGAACGCGGCGACGCGCCGCGATTTGCTGAATTATGCAACGACGAAACCCTTGCACGGAATACGTCACGCATCCCGCATCCCTATTCTCTTCAGGAGGCTGAGCAGTTCGTCAGGCGGTCAGAAGCCGAGTTTCTGTCCGGGCAGGAATCCCGTTTTGCGGTCTGCCTTGATGGAGAGATTGTCGCCTGTACTGGTGTAATGCCCAACAGCGACAAGTCCTTCGAACTTGGCTATTGGGTCGGCGCGCTTTATCGCGGCAAAGGCATTGCCGGCACAGCCGCCAAAGCCATATTGCAATTTGCCTTTGAAAAGCTCGGGGCGGAGCTCATCACAGCAGGCCATTTTACCGATAATCCAGCCTCCGGGCGGGTGCTGGAAAAGCTCGGCTTCCGGCCAACGGGCGAAATCATCGGGACCATGTCCCTTGCTCGTAATTGCGACGTTGAAACTGCCCGGTTTGAGCTTCGCCGCGAGCATTTTGCAGCAGATCCCGGCATTCGCATCGAAAGCTGATTGCCGGAGAAGGCTTCGCCCAACTTACTGTCAACGATCGTCGCCAGCGCGCACACACTTCGATATGACGGGGCTATATCGCCATGCCGGGAGCAAGCCATGACTGCCATTACCGAATTTCAAATGCGCAAGGATAATCTGGAAGAGACCCGCGAGATTACGTGGGCCGCGCCGCCGCTCAAGGAAGGCGAAGTCCTAGCGAAAATCGACCGGTTTGCCTTCACCGCCAATAATGTCACCTATGGCGTTGTGGGCGAACGCATCGGTTATTGGAAATTTTTTCCCGTCGACGATGATGATTGGGGGATTATTCCGGTCTGGGGTTTTGCAGATATTGTTAAATCAAAATGTCCGGAAGTTCCGATCGGCGAACGCCTCTATGGCTATTGGCCCATGGCGACTCATCTGGTGTTGGCGCCAGGCAGGGTAAAAGATGCACGGCTATTTGACGGCGCAGCGCACCGGGCGGAGCTGCCGCCGGTTTATAATTCTTATGCGCGCGTCAAGGCCGAGCAGGGATATGACAGCTCAATGGATGATGACCGTATGGTGCTCTTTCCGCTCTATGCGACGTCCTTTTGCCTTTATGATTTCTTCAACGACAATGACTGGTTTGGCGCGTTGCAGGTGATCATCCCGAGCGCGTCGTCAAAGACTGCAATCGGCACAGCCTATGCGATCAAAAACGACGACGCCTCGCCAGCTTTGGTCGGCCTTACTTCATCGCGCAACAAAGCCGCCGTCGAGGCGCTCGGGCTTTACGATCAGGTTTTGACCTACGATCAGATTGCAAAAGTCGATGCAGGCCGTCCCGCGGTCATTATCGACATGTCCGGCAATGGCGATGTTTTGGGGGCGCTGCATAAGCATCTTGGGGACAATATGAAATATACCTCCAATGTCGGCGTCACCCACTACGACGCCAATGCCATGGGTCCCGATTTCATTCGGGAACGAAGCGCGATGTTTTTTGCGCCCGGCCATATCCAAAAACGCACCACCGATTGGGGGCCGGGCGAATTTGAAAAACGCGCTTTTGCATTCTGGCATGAGGCTGCAACAAAAAGCCGCGACTGGCTGACGATCAAACGAGAGAGCGGCGGCGACGCCGTGGCGCACGCCTTTCATGAAGTGCTCGCCGGCAAAACGCCTGCCGACACAGCATGGGTGGTGGGGTTTTAAATGCTGAGGCTGGAATGTGCGCCGCTCTAACCGGGCTCTTCGCTACCCTGGAGATCAATATACTCATCGGGCTCCATGATAATTACATTCCGAGCGGCGCATTTTTTGGACAGCAATTCGCTTGTGTCTTCACATTCGATGCTTAAGCCTTTTTCGGCAGCCAGCATCGGCTGAAAAATGATCAGGTGCGAGAAAATTTTTCCCGGCAATTCCTTGATCAGGAGGCGAAGATGGTGATTGATTACTGCGACGCCGCCATCGATGTCCGATAACACGTAGCCGTCTCCAAAAAATGGGTTGACGACGGTGACGTTGTCCAAAACGCCCAGTAGCTCGGCGGATTGGCCGATATCTTTTACAATGGTTTTTGCGTCCTTGACTTCAAGGGCGATCAACGGCGCATCTTCTACGAAACGCGACGTATTCATCTCCGAGATTTTAATACGATCCGGCCATAATTGAATATGGAAGACATGAGACTGTCGTTTGAGAAACTCGCGAAACATCGAATACCCAACCTCAAAACGGATTGATCGTATAGCCTTCGCCCTGCAGCACCGCATGCGCAGTCATCGCTGAAAGCGCCATTTCAACGCCGGGCAAGAGATCTTCATTGCCAACTTCGTAATAAGCCGCGCTCTGGCCGCAGACGATGACGCGCACGCCTTTCGACGTCAGTGCATCGATTAACGCTGTATTGACATTTTCGCCGCCGACCGCCTCACCGTAATGAGCCGCGTTAGTGACGTCCTTCACGGCGCTTCCATGCACTACGACGGCGACGTTGATTTTTTTGACCGGAACCCCCGCCCGCGCATGCATATTAATAAACCGGGCAGCTGAAACAAACGTGCGATTGAGCGCGCCGGTATCTGCCTGTTTGCTGACATCAAAACTGTGCTTTAATTTAACGCCATTTGGAATTTCAAAATCTGCCGCCACTGCAGCAACCGGCCCGAAATTTTCAAAGACCGGTCCCGGCGCAAGATCATCTTCCCCCGCTATGGCGACAGAAAGGACGCCGAGAGCGACACAAACGAATACGGCAATTGGCTTTATCATAAAATCTCCAGGAAGTTTCGCGGCGCTGCGTCCGCGGTTTCGCCCCAGCGCTCAATGCGCCTATACTGCATCAAGGAGCATAACACCCATGTCATATGAATATATCAAGTCCACACGCAATGTCGGCGTCGAAACTATCAGTCTGAACCGCCCGGAAGCGCTTAACGCCTTTACGCCTGCGCTTCTCCGTGAGCTCATTGACGCCGTGCAAGAGGCTGGAAACAGCGAGACTTGCGGCTGTATCATTCTTGAAGGCGAAGGGCGCGCATTTTCAGCCGGCGTCGATCTGAAACTCTTGCAAAATGCCAGTTTCGCAGCCGGCAAGGTCGACAATATTTTCGGCGAAACCGCTTTTGCAGCCGCCGACGCCATCAGGCTGTGTCGGCTGCCGGTGATTGGAAAAGTTCACGGATTTTGTTTTACCGGCGCCCTCGAAATAGCGCTCCATTGCGATTTCATTCTCACCACTGCGGATACAAAATTTGGCGACACTCATGCCAAATGGGGCCTCAGACCGAGCTGGGGCATGAGCCAAAATCTCGCCCGTGCTGTTGGGACCAGGCGGGCGCGCGAGCTGTCCTTTACCGCCGCGACCTTCAGCGGCGACGATGCGGTGCGTTGGGGCGTCGCGAACGCCGCTTTCGCCGATAAGGCAATGCTGGATACTGAAACAGCAGCGCGTGCAGCCGCCATTGCCGACGCCAGTCGCGGCGCCATTGCGGCCTATAAGGATCTTTATCGCCTGCATGAAGAAAATCGGCCGCTGGAAGACGCTCTCGACGAGGAGGTCGCACGCGACTATCCCGACATTGCTGACACAGCAGAACGTCTCAAGGGATTTGGAAAATGAGCGAAAACAATGCGGATGAAAACGATAAAGACCGGCCGCGTCTATTGGTCGATATCGTCTCTGACCCGGTCTGTCCCTGGTGCTATGTGGGATTGAAAGCTTTCCTGCAGACCCGCGATATGATGGCGGGAGAATTTCAGCTATTGCCGCGTATCCGCGCCTATCAGCTTAATCCGGACACGCCGATGGAGGGCGTTGACCGCGTCGCCTATTACGCCAAGAAGTTTCCCGATGAAACGCAGCGCGCACAAATGCTGCATGCCCTTAAGGCTGCGGCCCTCGGCGCCGGTTTTACATTTGAGCCAGATAAGCCAAAGCATCTGCCTAACACCCTGAAGGCGCATCAGCTTATTCGGCTCGCGCATTTTGACGGCGCGCAGGAACGGCTCGCTCTGAAACTTTACAGCGCCTTTTGGGATGATTGCGCCGATATTGGCGATGTTGACACACTGGTCAAAATCGCTGACGCGGCTGGCCTTGATGCAGAGAATGCGCGGCGCGATTTGGGTGATGAAAAAAGCGCCGCCGAGGTGAAGGCCGAAGCCGAAGCGTTTCGCCAGGCGGGCGTTAGCGGCGTGCCCACTTTTATCGTTAACGAGCGCACCGGGTTTTCCGGCGCCCTGCCCCCAGCGCGGATGGCCGAAGCCCTGAGGCAGGCCGCCATGCAGACGCAAACCGCCGCCCCGACTGGTTAGGATTTTGCATAAAACGCGCAAAAGGACCGCGCGCGATGCACCGCCAAAACAAGCTTAAATACCTTATCGCCTTTGCACTAATCCTTGGCGCCGTTGCAGCCGGCCCCGCAGCCGCCCAGAAACTCGTCTCCAGCGCGCCTGCCCTGAAGCACGCCGTCGCCATCGCGGCGCCCGGCGAGACGATCGCGATCGCCGCCGGGCGCTACGATCTCAGCGATCTCAAAATTCCCCGCAACGTCAATTTGACCGGCCGCGGAGAGGTCATTTTCTATTCTTCAAAACCCGTTGCCAAAGGGCTCCTTAATCCTCTGCCCGGCGCATCGGTACGCATTGAAAATATCAAATTTTTTGGCGCTGCATCGCCCGATGAAAACGGCGCCGGCATCCGCCATGACGGCGATAATCTGACGATCGTCAATTGCAGCTTTGAGGACAATGAAAACGGTATTCTCGCCACCGGCGGCAATGGGGGCCGCATCCGCATTCGCGGTTCGTCATTTTTGCGCAATGGTTTTGGCGACGGTTATTCGCACGGTGTTTATGTTGTGCGTGCGGCAGCGCTTGAGGTCAGCGACAGCAAATTTGCCGGCACGAAAATCGGCCATCATGTGAAATCTCTCGCCGCGCGCACACGGCTGACCAATTCAACATTTGACGATGCCGACGGGCGAACCAGCTACGCAGTCGATGCTTCGAAAGGCGGCGATGTGTGGATTGCCGACAATGTTATAATCCAGGCGGCCGACGCCGATAATTCGACGATCATCAATTACGATCTTTCTCGCGGCGGCAAGGCCGTCAACCTCGCCATTATCAATAACCGCATAACCAACCGTCATCACAACGGCCAGCTCCTGCGCAATGCGACAGCGCTGTCGCCGCAGATGTCCGGCAATGAAATTGCCAATGAAGGGCGCGGCCGGTTGGCGATCGACTAGAAGCATCGACCGCCCGGGCGGCGGCGGCAATCTTTCATCACGGAAAATGACGCGGGCGCGCGCTTCACGATATTGGCCAAAATTGGCTAAAGCTGGCGGAATTTGGCCGGATTCAATGAAAATTCGCTCGATAATTGCCCTTGACGCAAGGGCGCACGCACGCTGTATTCCCGCCCGCGACAATGTTTTGGCCGACCTTTTCGAGACACGCCTACGGCCTTCTTTTTGAGATCCCAAGACATGGTTGCCTACCCCGCCGCAATGAGTGCGGCGAATGCCATGAAAAAGGAGATCTTAGACGATGGCTATTGGAACTGTTAAATGGTTCAACCCGACAAAGGGTTTCGGCTTTATCGAACCAGAAGACGGCGGCAAGGACGTTTTTGTCCACATCACCGCTGTTCAGGCTGCCGGCCTTCAAGGGCTGAATGATGGCCAGAAAGTATCTTACGAACTTCAAGAGGAGCGCGGCAAGACCGCTGCGGCAAACTTGAAAGTCATCTAAGAAAAACCTGGATGATTAAGGTAATGAAGCGGCCGCATTTATGCGGCCGTTTTTTTTGCGATCAACTGACGCGCCAAAACGACGCCAGGGCGACAATAATCATCAGCCGTCATTTGAACTCTTCGTGGAGCAAATAACCGTGTTCTATCGACCAGTTTCTCACGTCAGACGTATCATCGCCTTGAAATGCAAACGCATAATTACGCCATCGTTCCTTTGATGTTGCATAAAGTTTTTGTGTGACTTGCGTATAGCTGGGCGTTTTCATGTCCCCGCGCTTGATCGCCGTTTCAAAGTAGCGGGACTGCGCGTCCTCCCATGTAAGGCCTAATCGCCTCATGATACGACTGACAGTATTTTCCAGATTTTCGACAATTTCTTCATATGAAACTCGTTCGACGACGGGTTGCCGCCATTTTTCAAAATCGCGCCAGAGAGAAAAGCTCGCGTGATAGAAATTATTGATCCGCGCGAGGCTGGTCATGTTCATCATGGCATTATTCGGCTTGAAATCCTGAAATAAATTGCTGATCGCTGTATCGAGCGGATGCCGGAGCGCGAGAATAAAAACGGCTTTAGGAAAAATCTTATGGATCACCGGCGCCCAATTCATATTGAGCGGCAGTTTATCGATATAGATCTTATCATCAGCCAAATCCTCGCCGGCAAACCCCGCCATTTGCGAGAGATATTCTTTTCGAAGCAGGTCGGGATCGTATTCATGCACGCGTGTTAGCCATTCTTCGGTGAAATTCGTTTCATCGCCGGTGACGCCGCTGACCGCATCCCGCAGCGTGTTGATCAGAATTTTTTCCTCCTCAACAACGGTGACCCTGGAATGTGAACGCAATATCGTGTCCAGCAAGGTTGTGCCGGATCGGGGAAAGCCGACCAGAAAGGCGATATTTCGCGGTCCGGCGTTTTCGTGCTGAACCGTATTTTTGCCCGATTGAATTTCAGCCTCGAGCCGGAGATGCAGACTTGCAAGACGGCGCGTCGCCATGGTGTGATCAAACGGGCCCGCCTTTTCCCAGATTTCCTCCATCAGATGGTTCGCCGTACGAACAGCCGCGAAAGCGTTCTGAAAATTGCCGCCCATGTCTTCGATCTGTGCGAGTATAAAATGCCGGCTTCTCGATTGTTCGTTCCCGCTTTGACTGCGCAATGCCTGTGTGATGCTTCCATGGGCGTCGTCGAGTTTTTTTTCACGGAGAAAAACCCGCGCCTGCGCGTCAAGTATTTCGTCATCGCTGATTGCTGCGCCGCTTTCCTTGGCTTTTTTTAGAATATCCAGCATTGGTTTTGGGTCAGTCTGCCTTTCGTAAAAACTGACTGCCGAAGCGACGAGCGCCATGTTTGACGGTTCAAATGCGAGCGCTTCCGAGTAAACCTTTTTGGCCTGATCAATCTGGTTAGCATCAGCATGGCAGCGCGCGCGCAACGCCATCAGACGTACTGACGGCTTTTCCAGTACGGTCTCGACTTTGCCAAGTATGTCGAGGCCCGCCTGACGCTGATTTGAGGCGAACAAGATTTCACACAAAGCGGCCGCAAGATCCGGGTCAGGCCAACAGAATTTGAGCCCTTGTTCAAACACGTGCTCAACATCGCGTCGATGCTGGCCGGCGGCGTGAATGATGGCGCCGAGGGTGAGCCATGATTGCGCATCTGACGGGTGAATCGCGATGGCGCGTCTGGCGCTCATCTCGGCAAGGGCGCCGGATGCACATTTGAAAGCGGCGCGGCTCATGATTTTCCAGACGTCCGCCGATTGCGGCGCCAACCAGATCAACTCCGACGCCAGTTTAAAGGCAGTCGCAAATTGCCCATATTGCAGAGACGTCGCTGCATGACCCAGTTTGGCGTGTGCGCCCTCAGCTTCGCGCTGATTCATAAAACCGGCTATTTCAGCGCCGGCGCCGTCATTGAGCGGCAATCGCGAGGCCGCGTCGCGCAGCGCAATATCCGCCGGATTAGCCTTACTTGTGCGATCCAAAAGGCTCGCGGCCCGGTCGCGTTGTCCGACGCGCTGCAAGGCCTGTGAAAACGCCAGAACAATATCTGCATTATTTGGCTCAAGCGCAGCAGCGGTCATTAATGAGGGGATGCAATCCATCGGCTGATCGCGCAATTGCAGGATCGCGCCAATATTATAGTGAGCGGCCGCCAGGCCAGGGTCGATATTAAGCGCCCTCGTAAATGCGGTCAGCGCTTCGCTGTAGGATTTTTCCTGCAGCAATTTTCCAGCCTCACGGACAAAATCGTCAGCGCTCGCTTTCAATGTCGTGAGCCTCCGCATCTCAAATTTGCAATGTGATTTGATAGGCCAGACTCCGAAAGGATGACAAGCGGGCGCCGCGTGTGCAGACCGTTTTCGACAGGCGATCAATGCGCCAGCATAGCTCGCGTGAACAGATCGTGCGAATTTGCGAAATTGGCGCGCCCGAGAGGATTCGAACCTCTGACCTCTGCCTTCGGAGGGCAGCGCTCTATCCAACTGAGCTACGGGCGCCAGGATCAACGCCCGCATGTACGCGATCCGGAGGGCAGCTGCAAGACGCCGGAACGGCCGCGGACCAAAGGATCGCAGGCCCGGTTGCGCCGGCTGGAGAGGGGCGCCATGTCATAATCTGGCCGCGGTTCTGGTGCAGGAAGAATACGAAATTAACGGACCGTCATGGGCTGGCGACATAAATTTATGCTAGACTGAGCGTTAACAGGCACGGCCCCCAGGAGAAGCATGAGCAGGACAATGATATGGTCAGCGGCGGCCATGATCGCGGCATTTGCGGCGACTGGCGCCGCCACAGCGCAAGAAGCAGCGCCCAGCGCCGAGCCCCCGGTACAATTGGCGACGCCGCCAATGTGGCGCATCGCCGATGCGGATTCTGAATTCATCCTGCTCGGTACGTTTCACATATTGCCGCCCGGTCTCAATTGGCGAACCGACAGCCTTAATCACGCGCTGGCTTCCGCGGGAACCGTTTACTTTGAGATCGACAGCGCCGCGCCCGACACGCAGGCGATTGCGACCCGTGTCACGATGCTTGAAGGGTATAACCCGCAGGGCGCCTTGTTGACGGCGATGCTTGACGATGTAGACGCGCAAAAGCTTCGTGACATTTCATCGGACCTTGATCTCCCCTTCGCCGCTATTGATCCGATGCGGCCGTGGTTTGCGTTCTTAACGCTCAGTGTACAGTTTATCGTTGATCAGGGCTTTGCTCCCGGCGCTGGGCTTGACACCATACTGCTTTCTGAGGCGCGAGGGCTTGGAAAGGAGCTCGTCTTTTTTGAATCGATCGAAGAACAGCTCGCCTTGTTCACTGATTTACCGCCGGAAACTGAAAAAGCGCTTTTGGTGCTCACTTTGCGTGATTGGGAAAACCAGACGGCGGCATTCGCGCCACTTTATGACGCATGGCGGACCGGCGATGTGGACGCCATTGACGTGATGATGAATGACGCCATGCGTGATCAGGCGCCGGAAGTTTATGAGCGGCTTATGGTTCACCGCAACAAAGCCTGGGCCGAAACACTGGCTAAGGCGCTTGACGAAGGTTCAGGCGCAGCGCTCGTCGCGGTCGGCGCCGGTCACCTGACAAGCGGTGCTGATTCCGTGCCCGCCTTGCTGGCGGCAAAAGGATATGAGGTCAGCCGCTATGGCGATCGGGCCGGCGCCGCGGCCAATGACAATGTACCGACTTACCCGACAAGTATCGACGCTATTCTCGAAACAGAAGCCGAGCCTACGCCGACTCCCTAGGGCGTTTCCGGGATAAAGTGGCCCCCGGTTTATCGTCCGGATACGCCCGGATTCATATTTGAGCGCATTTCTTATCGGAAGTTCATCGCGTAGCGATGAATGCGTCCCGTTAAAAGCTTCGCTTTTAACTCTGGAAATCCTTAAACATCCAGCGAGGCGTTAAGCGCGTTTTCCTGTATGAAGGCGCGGCGCGGTTCAACAATATCGCCCATCAAACGCGAAAAGATATCGTCCGCGGCGTCAGCCTCTTTGATTTTCACCTGTAGCAGCACGCGCTCATTATCGTCGAGTGTCGTTTCCCAAAGCTGTTCCGGATTCATTTCGCCAAGGCCCTTATAGCGCTGCACGGAAACGCCTTTCTCACCCGCTGCGCGGATCGCGCCCAATAGCCGGCCGGGCCCAAAGACAGTCTGGCGCTGGTCTTTACGAATCCAGGTTGCAGGTTTTTCAAAAAGCCGCGACAGCGCCTGCATGTTTTCCTGAACCCGCCGCGCATCGGCGCTTAAAAGGACGTCCCGGGGCAGCGGCCGGCGTTCTGAAACGCCGCGCACTTCACGTTCAAAAACATATCCGCCTTCGCCGTCCGGGGCGCCCGTCCAGCCGCGCTCAAACTCTTCAGAGATCATATTCAACCGATCCGCGACACGCTCAGCGACCTCCGCGGCGTCATCTTCCGCCTCGCGAATAGCGCCGATAATTGCCGCCTGAACCACCACATCCCTTGAATATCGCGCTGGCAGGTTGGATATCGCTTCATCGGCAAGTCGCGCGGTGGTGACGACATCCGCAAGATCTGCGCCGGCAATTGTTTCACCATCTTCAAGCGCCAGGGCGCCGTCAGACAGACCTTCCCTGTAAAGATAATCTTCCAAAGCATTGTCATCGAGAAGATATTGCTCGGACTTGCCGCGCGACACCTTATAGAGCGGCGGCTGAGCAATATAGAGATGGCCGCGGCGAATGAGTTCCGGCATCTGTCGGAAGAAAAAAGTCAGCAACAGGGTTCTGATATGCGCGCCGTCGACATCGGCGTCGGTCATGATGACAATCTTGTGGTAACGCAGTTTGTCGGCGTTAAAATCATCGCGGCCGATACCGGTGCCAAGGGCCGTAATCAGAGTGCCGATTTCCTGGCTCGAGAGCATCTTGTCAAAGCGGGCGCGCTCAACATTTAGGATCTTACCGCGCAGAGGAAGCACAGCCTGATTTTTTCTGTTCCGCGCTTGCTTGGCCGAACCGCCAGCGGAATCACCCTCGACGATGAAAATCTCGGACAGCGCCGGGTCGCGTTCCTGACAATCCGCGAGCTTACCGGGAAGCGAGGCAACATCGAGCGCCGATTTACGCCGGGTCAGCTCGCGGGCTTTTCGCGCGGCTTCGCGCGCCGCTGCGGCTTCGACGATTTTTTGCACAATGCGCTTGGCTTCACCCGGGCTTTCTTCAAACCAGGCGCCCAGCCTTTCACTGACTGCACTTTCGACAATCGGGCGCACTTCAGACGAGACAAGCTTGTCTTTGGTTTGCGACGAAAACTTCGGATCCGGCACTTTTACCGAAAGGACGCAAGTCAATCCTTCCCGCGCATCATCACCGGTAAGCGAGACTTTTTCTTTTTTTGCGATACCCGAAGATTGCGCATAATTGTTGATGATGCGCGTCAGCGCGCCGCGAAATCCCGCCAGATGCGTACCGCCGTCGCGTTGAGGAATATTATTGGTAAAGCAGAGAACCTTTTCGTGATAACCGTCATTCCACCACATGGCGACGTCGACAGTCAGGCCGTCTTTTTCAACTGAAAAAGAAACCGGATTGGCCAGCAACGGGTTTTTCGAAGAATCCAGATAGCGTACGAAGGCCTCGAGCCCGCCATCATAAATCATCTCTACTTCGCGGGTCTCAACATGACGATCATCCACAAGCCTGATCTTGACGCCGGAATTGAGAAAGGCGAGCTCACGCAACCGATGTTCTAGCGTCTCGAAATCAAATTCTGTGCCGGTAAAAATTGTGTCCGACGGTAAAAATGTAACTTCGGTCCCCGTTTCAACGGCGTCGCCAACGACCGCAAGGTCCGCTTCAGGCTCACCCATAGCAAAGCGCATAAAGTGTTCTTTGCCGCTGCGGCGAATGCGCAAATCGAGCCGTGCAGAGAGCGCGTTCACGACCGATACGCCAACGCCGTGGAGGCCGCCAGAAACCTTGTAGGAATTCTGGTCGAACTTTCCGCCAGCGTGAAGCTGGGTCATAATAACCTGCGCCGCCGAAACGCCTTCTTCAGCGTGAACCGCCGTCGGAATGCCGCGGCCATTGTCCGTTACTGTAACCGACCCATCTTCATTGAGGGTCACCTCAACCGTATCGCAATATCCGGCGAGCGCCTCATCGATCGCGTTATCGACGACTTCATAGACCATGTGATGCAGACCCGAGCCGTCATCGGTGTCGCCGATATACATGCCCGGACGCTTTCTGACAGCGTCAAGCCCTCGCAAAACCTTAATTGAATCGGCGCCATATTCATCTGCCGGCGCGGCGTTGTTCGCCATTGCTCTGACTTTCTCTTAATCTAACGTTGCTTCGCGAAGCGTACTGTCATACGCCTCGAAATGTTGAGCCCGGTCGCCCCAGGCCGTAAACAATGATTTATCTGTACCCGTCACAAAGGTTTGAAACCCAAGCCCGTCGAGTATTGAAAAAAGTCCGGCCCGCCGTTCCGGATCAAGATGCGCAGCAATTTCGTCGAGCAACAGGATCAGCGGCGCCCCGCCGGCGCAGACCGCAAGCGCGCGGGCATTAGCCAGAACCAGCCCAATAAGCAGCGCTTTTTGCTCTCCCGTAGAACATAGACGCGCAAGGCGGCTCTTGCCCCGATGGTAGACAAGCAAATCGCTGCGATGGGGCCCTAAAAGCGCGCGGCCAGCCTCAGCGTCAGGCCGCCGCCGGCATTTTAGCTGCGCAGCGTAATCTTCCTCAACATCAGCCGCTTTACGGTGCGCCAGCGCAATTTCGAGATCGCCTTGAAGCGCAATATCGGCTGCGGGAAAAAACGCTTCATCGGCAGCGACATTAGCAGCGGCAAGCATTGCGGCGATGTGCCGGCGCCCTGCCGCAATCGCAACGCCGGATTCCGCCATTTGCGCTTCAAGGGCGCAGAGCCATTCATCATCGCGGCCGCCATCATCGAGCAGGCGCTGGCGCTGCCGCATCGCCTGCTCAAACGCAGATGATATTTTTCCATGCGCCGGATCATGCGCAAGCGCCATCCGGTCCAGAAACCGTCGGCGCTCACCGGCGCCTTCCTGGAAAAGCCGGTCCTGCGCCGGCGTCAGCCACAAAAAGCGCAAATGCTCCGAAAAGGCGCCGGGCCCGGACGCCGCCGCGTCATCAATACGGCAAATGCGCCGATCCGGTTTTGAAGCTGCAGCGCCCACGCCGAAACGCCGCTCATCTTCACCATCGTCGATGCGCGCCGCCACCGCCCAGCCGCCAGGCCCGCCAATTCGCGGCAGCTCATCAAGGCGTGCGCTCCTGACGCCGCGTCCCGGACCAATTAACGAAATTGCCTCAAGGATATTGGTTTTGCCCGCGCCATTGGCGCCAGCGATAGCCGCAGGGCGGCCGTCAAATTCAATTTCGGCGCGTTCATAGGAACGAAAATCAGTAAGCGTTAATCGGCGCAGCTTTGCGCGTCGCGCAGGCAGTTTTGCCGGCGCCGGCGCAACCCCGGCAGCATCTAATTTTCTGATCGCCGTCTGGCTCAAAACTACACCCTTAGCGGCATCAAGAGATAAAGCGCGCGCTCGTCTTCTTCATCAACCACAACCGTTGGCGAAGAAGGATCGGCAAGGCGGAACGTTGCTGTCTCGCCGTCAACTTGCTGAGCAACGTCAAGCAGATAGCGGGCGTTAAACCCGATTTCGATTGGCTCGCCGCCATAATCGACCGACAGCTCTTCAAGTGCTGAACCCGCTTCCGGATTGTTGACCGTCAATCGCAGCCGGTCGGCCTCAAGCGCCATCTTCACCGAACGCGTGCGATCTGCAGAAACTGTGGAAACACGGTCTACGGCCTGTGCAAAATCTTTTGTCTCGACACGAAGGATATTATCATTGCCTTTGGGAATCACGCGCTCATAGTCCGGGAAAGAACCGTCGATCAGTTTCGACGTCAAATAACCGGCGCCAAAGCCAAATCGGATTTTCGCAGCCGAAACAGCAATTTCGACGTTTTCTTCAGCGTCTTCCAATAGCCGGCCAAGTTCGGCGATCGCCTTGCGCGGCACAATTACGCCCGGCATTGACGCAGCTCCGTCTGGTAAAGGCGCATCAAGACGCGCCAGCCGATGCCCATCTGTCGCCGCAGCGCGCAACAGCGACGCATCGCCATCGGTAAATGCATGAAAGAAAACGCCATTCAGATAATACCGCGTTTCCTCCTGCGACATTGCAAAGCGCGACTTTTGCAACAGACGGCTAAGATCGGCGGTCGGCATCGAAAAATGCGTTTCCAGATCGTCGGTCGCAAGGCTTGGGAAATCATCATCCGGCAAGACTGCAAGCGCAAATTGCGACCGGCCGGCTGAAACCTGCAACCGGTTTTCCTCTTGCGAAAGCTCAAGACGGACTTGGGCGCCATCCGGCAGACGCTTGACGATTTCAAAAAGCATCAAAGCCGAGACAGTCGTGGCGCCGTCATGGGTCACATCAGCGGGCGCGCGTTCTGAAATCTCGATATCGAGGTCGGTCGCGGTTAAGGTCAGCGCGCCGCCCTCAGCCTGTAACAATACATTGGACAAAATCGGAATAGTATTTCGCCGCTCAACAACACTTTGCACATGGCCTAATGCCTTAGAAAGGGCTGACCGTTCAATCGTGACCTTCATGCGATTTGCTCTCTCGGAATCGGTGGCGAAACCTGTAAAAAACCCCGCCCGGCGCCTCAACGATGACGCAGCCGGCGCGGAGAATCGCCGTCTTAAATTAATCTTCAAATTATAGCCGAAAAGCGCCCTGAAAAGCTAGCGCCGGCGCGGATTTCCGGCGTCGGCGCATTGCTGTAAATTGCTGATTTTAACAGGCTTTTTTTAAGCCCTGAATTAGCCTTCCAGAGCCTCGCGAATTCGCCGCACGCCGTCCTGAAAGGCCTTGTCGCGCTCCAGGAGCGCCTGGGCCCGGCGATAGGAGGACATCGCCGTGGTGTGGTCGCGCTTCAAGGCTTTGCCGATGCGCGGGAATGATTCCTTTAAAACCTCGCGCGAGCACCAGACAACGGCGTGGCGGGCGCGCACCAGGCGCTGCGGCTGTGCGCGACAGGTCATATCGTCAAGTTTCAGACCAAAGGCTTCAGCGCCTGCAGCGATTGCGTCGTCCAGCGTGGCAACCTTACGGCGATCTTCAAGGCGCGATTTCAGGACCGATTTTGCAGCGTCGAGATCAACAGCGATTTCCTGGTCGCCATACATCAGGGTCAGCTGATTGAGCGCGCCAATGGTCTCCCGCATGCTTTGGGTAAATGTGCGCGCAATAAATTGTAAGACATCGTCGGAAATTGAACATTTTGCCGGGCTTTGCTCGATGCGTTTTCTTAAGACCTGCAGCCGCAGCGTCTCGTCGCCCTGATTAATCGGCGCACAAATGCCGCCGGAAAGCCTGTCGGCAAGGCGTTGATTAATGCCCGCCTCCGCTAATTTTGCCGGCGGCAATTCGCCGGCGATCACAACCTGTTTTCCACTGTCCAGCGCTGCATCAATCACAATTAATAGCTCCTCTTGCGTGCGATTTTTCCCCTCAAGAAAATGGATGTCGTCGAAACTCAATAGCGTATTCTGCAACAGGGATTTGTGCAGCGCCTGGGTTGAATTAGACCAGACCGCGCTGACGCACGCACTTATTAAATTGTTGTAAGTGACATAAGCGCTCGATCCGCGCGCAGCGTCTTTCTGCCATTCATGGGCCACCGCCTGTAAAAGGTGGGTTTTGCCGACGCCGGACTGGCCGTAAAAATAAATCAGCTCGCGTGACCGGCCTTTGACCAGCGCCTGATGCGCCGCAGCCCAGCCAATACGGTTCGAGTCGCCAACCGCAAAGGCTTCAAATGTCCGGCGTTCGTCCAGCGGTGTGGCAATATCCTTGAAATCATCGGCGTCATCCTTGCGCTGCGACGCAGGTGATAATTTAGCGCCAAAAGCGCGGTCGTCATAAGCCCGTTTATCGCCATTGCTGCGTGCGCGCTTTTCTTCCAGCGCGTCGATTTTCGCGGCATATTCCTTAAGTTTTTTATGGACGGTCAACCGTAATTTGGAAATCGGCCCGATCTCCTTGCGCCAAATATCAGCAAGCACGGGCAGAAAACGCTGGTCCAGCATGTCGCGTTTGGCTTCCGTTCCCGTTGATAGCGTGACGCATTCCTCGGTTAATTCCTCGAGCCCCAGATCCATAAACCAGGATTTATATTTCGCATCACCGACACGTCCGCGCAGGGCGACGTGATATCGGTCAAAAGTCTCAGTTGAAGGGTTGCCGTCGGTTGAATTTTTAATGTTCATTCGTGATATCCAAATTTTAGCAAAAAAACGCTCCCTACGCCCATAACGCCCAGCGCATCCATGCTTTCTAATTTATTTGATACGGCCCGGCATTCGCCGGCGCAGTAAGTGTGGAACTTAGGTCAGCAACGCGGTCGTCTTTACGGCGCCAACATCAACGATAAAAAATCGCATACTAAACAATTTTCGCGAAATGCCCCTGCCCATCCTGAAAACCCCACACAGCCCGCAGCCATAGCCACAATGTTACAGACGTTGGTTGCCTAGCCTTCTGGCTGGAGCAACCATGATTGAAACGCACACAAAACTGAAACTGAGAGGGCGGAAATCGTCCGCGTCCGTCCTATTGAGACTGTAGTGTAGAGAAAATTAACGATAACCGTCAAGCATTGATTTGTATTATGTGTGGTTTTTTTTATAACTTTTGGCGGAATTTTTTTTGAGCAAATCAAGCCGGTGAGAAAAAACAAAACCTTAGCCGCAACAACGAGCAGCATACCGCAACGCGCTTTTTTGCATGACGCAATTTGTACACATGCGACACAACGCTTCGCGACGACGTCAGTCGCTACCGCAGCGCGGCAAGCCATACAAAAACTTACAGAAAAATAAGGACGCAAGACCAAAGTTTGCGACGAATTAAGTTACGCCGCTAACGCTTTTACGCGCGCTGAAAGCCGCGACAATTTCCGGGCAATCGTATTTTTGTGAAAAATACCTTTGCTAACAGCGCGATGGAGTTCAGGTTGTGCAACCTTCAACGCAGCTTCCGCAGTATTTTTGTCGCCGGAAGCAATCGCTTCTTCCACTTTGCGCAGATATGTTCTGACGCGCGAACGACGCGCTTTATTGACGGCCGTCCGGCGCTCAATTTTGCGCACCATTTTTTTTGCGGAAGAGGTGTTAGCCATAGTATTTCACTTTGAGGTTTTTCGCCGCCGGTTGCAGCGCGAGCGGGGGTATATAGCCAGCCGGTCCAGGCCCGTCAACACGAGAGAGCGCCTTATTTTGCTTATTTTCAACGCTGGCAGCCAGGGCAGAAAAAGGTGCTTCTGCCGCCCTGGATGAGCCTCAAAATGGCGCCGCCGCAATGACCGCAGTTTTCCCCCTCCCGGCCATAAACATCAAACCGGTGCTGGAAATAGCCTAGACCGCCATCCGTCGCTGCAAAATCGCGCAAGCTGGACCCGCCTGCGTCAATCGCTTCGCGCAAAACCTCAACGACTGCACGATGAAGCCGCGCCCCGCGCAGGCCGGCAACAGACGCCGACCGGCGGCGGGGTGAAATCCTCGCTCGATAGAGCGCCTCACAAACATAAATATTGCCAAGCCCGGCGACGACACGCTGATCGAGAAGCATCGTTTTGATAGCGGTCGTCCTGCCCTTCAGCGCGGTATTAAGCGCCGCGGCTGAAAAGAAATTGCTCAATGGTTCTGGCCCCATGCCCTTGAAATGGCGGCATTCTTCGAGCCCCACGGTCGGCGCCAGGTCCATAAAGCCAAATCGCCGTGGATCATTATAGATCACGCGCACGCGCCGGGGACCGTCAAACTCAAACACCACATGATCGTGTTTTGGATCGCCGTCCTCCGCCAACTTTAAATCGCCCGAAGCCGCTGACGACCTGGCTCCAGGCCCAGCGTCGATCGTAAACCGCCCGCTCATACCGAGATGCATGATCAGGCTCTCACCTGTTGACAGATCGGCGATCAGATATTTGCCGCGCCGCCGCAATATTTCGACGCGGGCCCCACACAGCCTTTGCATAAAGCGATCGGGCAATGGAAAGCGGAGATCAGGCCTGCGCGCCTCGACATCGGCGAATTGAGCGCCTTCCATTACTGGCGCAAGGCCGGTGCGAACGGTTTCGACTTCGGGAAGCTCAGGCATGGCGCGCGTGTTAGACTATTCCAATAGCAACCAGCTAGTTAAAATCGGCTATTTGCAGCAATAATTGCGAGGGTCGGCCTCGGTCAGGGGGCTAAATCATCGGGCGAATAAGGCGCTTTGGGGCCGACGCCGGCGCAAAAGAAAACCCCGGCGCCGAAACGCCGGGGTAATTTTGAGGATTTGACAGCAGCAATTGCCGCCAATGGCCAAAACTAGTCTTTTTTGCCGCCCTTCAGAGCCGCGCCGAGAATATCGCCCAGCGACGCCCCGGAATCGACGGAGCCATATTGTTCCACCGCTTCCTTTTCTTCAGCAGTTTCCCGCGCCTTGATCGAAAGGTTGATACGCCGTGTTTTTGTATCAACGCCGGTGACCCGGGCATCGACCTTATCGCCGGCAGCAAAACGGTCAGGCCGCTGTTCGCTGCGTTCTTTTGAGAGGTCGGATTTGCGGATAAAGGCTTTTGGCCCATCAGAACCGCCAATCTGCACTTCAACACCGCCGGTTTCGATCGCCGTCACGGTGCAGGTCACATTATCGCCGCGCTTAATTTCGCCGATAGTTTCCATTGGATCGGAGCCGACCTGTTTGACGCCGAGCGAAATGCGCTCTTTTTCAGGGTCAACATCAAGGACCTTAGCCTGAATGGTCTGGCTTTTTTGATAATCCCTGATCGCTTCCTCTCCGGCGCGGTTCCAGTCGAGGTCGGAAAGATGAACCATGCCGTCCATCTCTTCATTGAGGCCAACAAACAGACCGAACTCGGTGATGTTCTTGATCTCGCCTTCGATGATCGATCCTATTGGGTGTTCTTCGGCGAAACGCTCCCACGGATTATCGAGGCACTGTTTCAGCCCCAAAGATATCCGGCGCTTGCTCTCGTCGACCTCAAGCACCATCACTTCAACCTCTTGAGAGGTCGAAACGATTTTTCCGGGATGAACATTTTTCTTGACCCAGCTCATCTCGGAAACGTGGACGAGGCCTTCGATGCCGTCTTCAAGCTCAACAAAAGCGCCATAGTCGGTAATGTTTGTGACTTTCCCTTTGAACCTTGCGTCAATCGGGTATTTCGCGGCGACGCCCTGCCATGGATCAGGATGTAATTGCTTGATGCCAAGCGAAATGCGGTGCGTTTCCGGGTTGATCTTTATAATCTTGACACGGAGCGTATCGTTAACATTCAGAACTTCGGACGGGTGATTGACCCGGCTCCAGGACATATCCGTCACATGAAGAAGACCATCGACGCCAGGCGCCAACTCAACAAACGCGCCATAATCAGTGATATTCTTGACTACGCCGTCGCGCTCATCGCCTTCGGTCAGCTCTTTAACAACTTCCTGACGATGCTCGGCGCGATCCTCTTCGAGAATTGACCGGCGGGAAACGACAATATTGCCGCGGCGTTTGTCCATTTTCAAAATACGGAACGGTTGCGGAATATTCATCAGCGGTCCTGCATCGCGCACGGGTCGAATATCGACCTGCGAGCCCGGCAGGAACGCAACCGCGCCGCCAAGATCGACTGTAAAGCCGCCTTTGACTCGGTTGAAAATTTCGCCATCGACGCGATCGCCGCTTTCGAATGTTTTTTCCAAACGATCCCACGCCTCTTCGCGGCGTGCTTTCTCGCGGGAAATTACCGCTTCGCCCTGCGCATTTTCGACGCGCTCGACATAAACTTCGACTTCATCGCCGACAGAAAGGTCGGCGGGCTTGCCCGGCTGAGCGAATTCCTTGAGGGGCACGCGGCCTTCGGTCTTAAGGCCGACGTCAATCACGGCGACGTCTTTTTCGATGGCGGTGATTCTGCCTTTAACGACCGTTTCTTCAAAATTTTGACGATCGACGAGAGAGGCTTCAAGCATTTCCGCGAAATCGTCGCGGGTCGGGTTGAGGGTTTCAGTTGCAGACACGAATTGTCCAGTCTCCAGTTCTATTCAGCTTTCCTGCCAACCGGTTATTCCGGCGGTCTTTCCGAAGGGTCGATCGCTAAATAGCGGTCGCCCGGCCGGACCAATGAGCCGAGTTACAAAAAAAGCGACGCAATCCGGATTTAGACGGACACAAAAATCACGTTTTCTGAAAACCAGAATGTCGGCGACAGGCTGAATATCAGCCGCAACGCCGGAAAACGCCGTCAATCACGCGGCGCGCCGCCGCGAAGGCCGCGTCTATAGACAAATGAGTGGTGTCTAGCAACTCTGCATCATCGGCCGCGACCATGGGTGCGTCGGATCGCGCTGCATCACGTGCGTCGCGTTCCAGCAAGTCATTGTAAACAGTGGCTTCTTCGAGTTCCGGACGGACAGCGACCAGTTCCAGCCAGCGCCGGTGGGTGCGTACTTTCGGCCCAGCGGTCACAAAGAATTTCACTGTCGCCGCAGGACAAACGACCGTGCCGATATCGCGCCCGTCAAGAACAGCGCCGCTGGCCCCGTTCGGCGGATTGGCGGCGTAGCGGCGCTGGAATTCAAGCAGTGCCGACCGCACCGCCGGATCAACGGCGACAACGCTGGCTGCAGCGCCGACTTCTTTGGTTCGAATATCAGCGCCGGCAATCTTCGCGGGATCAAATGCGTGCGCGGCGTGCGCTGCAACATCTCCGTCTGCCGGATCGCCTCCTTCCGAAAGGATTAACCAGGCGACGCCGCGATAAAGCGTCCCGGTGTCGAGATGAGCAAACCCGTAATGTTCGGAGATGAGGCGCGCCAGGGTTCCTTTCCCTGAAGCGGCCGGCCCATCAAGCGCAATGATAAAAGGCGTTTGCATGGGCTCGCCCAATACTCCTTTAGACAGGTCTTACGCAAGCCATTGGCGCAAAACCCAAAATCAAAAACTCATCAGGTTTCAACTGCAGCGCCCAGGGCGGTCATCGTCTGCAGAAATTCCGGGAAACTGGTGGCAATGGTCGCGCCGTCATCGATCTCGACGGGATTCTCACTGGCGCCGCCCATCACCAGGAAACTCATCGCGATGCGATGATCATGATGCGTTTTGATGCGGGCGCCGCCTTTTGGCGTCGCACCGGCGCCGCGTATGCGCAGCCAATCCTCGCCGCTGGCGACATCGACGCCGCAAGCGACAAGGCCGGCTTCAACGGATGCAAGCCGGTCGCTCTCTTTAACCCTCAATTCGTCGAGGCCGTGCATCATCGTTTCGCCATTTGCAAAAGATGCAACGACCGAAAGTATTGGATATTCGTCGATCATCGACGGCGCCCGCGTCGCTGCAACCTCAACGCCGGACAGAACGGAATAACGCGCGCGGATATCAGCGACCGGCTCGCCGCTTTGAGCACGCTGGTTTTCAAACGAAATGTCTGCGCCCATCTCACGAAGCGTTTCGTAAAACCCGGCGCGCAGCGGGTTAACAAGAACGTTTTCGACAACGATCTCCGAACCAGGCGTGATGACGGCGGCGGCAATCAGAAAAGCCGCTGATGAAGGATCGCCCGGCGCCGTCACATCGCAGGCCCTTAACTGGCCGCCACTCTGAATCTCAATGAATCGCCCGTCAGCGCCGTCGCTCTCTGTTTTCAGTTTGGCCCCAAACGCAGCCAGCATGCGTTCTGTATGATCGCGGCACAGGATCGGCTCATGAATGCGGGTGACGCCTTCCGCGCGTAACGCCGCGAGCAAAATTGCTGATTTGACCTGCGCCGATGGCGTCGCCAGTTTTACATTGATGGCGGTCAGACCGTCATTCCCGCCAATCCTCACCGGCAGCCGCCCGCCCGAATCTTCCGCATTGACCCCCATCATGCGCAAGGGTTCCAAAACGCGGCCCATGGGCCGTGACCGCAAGGATCGATCGCCATCGAAAGAGGCTGCAACCCCTGCGCCGGCGACTGCGCCCATAACAAGCCGCGCGCCAGTGCCGGAATTACCGAAGAACAGCGCTCTTTCCGGGCTCCGCCAGGGCCCGCCCGTGATACGCCAGATACCGCCTTCGCGTTCAATTTCTGCGCCCAACGCGCGCAACGCAGCGGCGGTGCGCAAAACATCCTCGCCTTCAAGAAGCCCGCTGATCGTTGTCTCACCCGCACTCAACGCCCCAAAGATGAGCGCTCGCTGGGAAATCGATTTGTCCCCGGGCGCCCGGACCACGCCGGAAAGCGGGCCCGACCGCTGAGCGCGCACCGGCCCTGTGGCGCCGCCGGATTGATCTTTTTTCGCCGCCGCCATCTCACCCTCAAATCCCGTCGCTGATCGGAAATCAAGCATCCGCGCATTCCTTTTGACAGCGGCCTTTCGCCGTGGCAACACGGGGTCAATCCACCAAAACCCTTTTTGATTGGCGACCTGAACCATGAGCAAACCAGAACTTGGCGTTAAACGCGATTGCCCCGAATGCGGCGCGCGCTTTTATGATCTCACCAAAGAACCTGCACATTGCCCAAAATGTGATCACGATTTTATTCCCGAAGCGCTGTTGAAACCGCGCCGGGGCCGCAAAGAAGACGAGGCCCCCGCGGCAAAAGACGAGGCCAAAAAGCCGGAGGAAGAGACTTCGCTCGAGAGCGCGGACAAAGAAAAGAAGGCCGCAGAATCGAAACGCCGCGCCGCCCTCGATGAGGATGACGGCGACGAAGAGAAGGACGATGAGGATTTGCCCGATATCGAAGATCTCGCCGTCGAAGTTGAAGACGATGACGATGACGCCGATGATGATAAGGGCCTGCTCGTTGACGACGGCGATGACGACGTCTCCGCCATTATCAAGCCAACCAAAGACGATGATTGACGGTGATCCGGACCTTGCGCACGCCAGTCGCCGTCGCTAGGTTCCGGGTCCCCTAATCGGGACACAATATTTCCGCCGGACATCCCATACCGGCGCGCAATGGCGACACACCCGGCCCGATGACGAAACGTCAGGGCCTGTTGGCGACGGGGCTATAGCTCAGTTGGGAGAGCGCTTGCATGGCATGCAAGAGGTCGGCGGTTCGATTCCGCCTAGCTCCACCAGCCTTCGCCTGCTTCGCAGGCTTCGGCTTGGCAGGCCAGCCTAAAGCGGCAAATGTAATTCTGCGTGCAACTTTATCACCGGGCGAAGGCTGTCCCGCCGAAGCTTTAGCGAAGGCGGACGGAACAACAAGCTTCGGCTTGGCAGGCCAGCCTAAAGTACTTCAAAATCGTGGTTCGCAACATTTAGGCTGGGCGAAGGCTGTCCCGCCGAAGCTTTAGCGAAGGCGGACCGTTAACCAGGCGCAGCGCATTGGAAGCCGCGCAGACGGCGCATTTGCGTCATTGTAATTGTCCTGATTACAGTTCAAATGCTTGTTGGGCGGCGCCGGAAATAGCGGTACGGATTTTGCTCCACCCAGATAGGTTAATTGGGAGACTGCCATGAGGCTCATGGTCACCGGCGGCGCCGGTTTTATCGGTTCAGCAGTCGTCCGCAAGGCGATCGCCGACGGACATCATGTCCTCAATGTGGACAAGCTGACTTACGCCGCCAACCCTGAAAACGTGGTCAGCGTCGCCGATCATCAACATTACCGTTTTGTGCAAAAAGATATCTGCGATCAGCCTGCCATGGCTTCACTGATGGCGCAATTCAAGCCTGACGCCGTCATGCATCTGGCCGCCGAAACCCATGTCGACCGATCCATTGACGGACCGAGTGCGTTTATTGAGACAAATATTGTCGGCACCTACGCGCTGCTGGAAGCGGCCCGAGGCTATGTCCAGGGCGGCAGTGCGCCAAAATCCTTCCGCTTTCATCATGTGTCTACGGATGAAGTCTACGGCTCGCTGGGCGCGACGGGCGAATTTACTGAAACGTCTCCCTATCAGCCGAACTCTCCATACTCAGCAGCGAAGGCGTCTTCGGATATGCTTGCGCGCGCCTGGGCGGAGACCTTTGACTTGCCGGTTGTAGTGACCAATTGCTCAAATAATTACGGGCAATTTCAGTTCCCCGAAAAACTGATTCCGGTGGTCATCATTGCAGCTTTCGAAGGGCGCGACATTCCGATTTACGGCAAAGGCGACAATGTGCGCGACTGGCTTTATGTCGGAGATCACGCCGACGCCCTGTTGCTCGCTGCACAAAACGGCAAGCCGGGCGAAACCTATAATATTGGCGGCCGGGCCGAGCGCACCAATCTTGAGCTCGTGAAGATGATTTGCGGCATCCTTGATGAGCTCATCCCGAATTCCGGGTATCGTCCCCATGAAGAGCTGATCAAATTTGTAGCCGACCGGCCAGGCCATGATCAACGTTATGCGATCAATTGCGACAAGATCGAGCGTGATCTCGGTTGGACACCGTCGGTGACAATCGACGAGGGCATGCGCAAGACTGTGGAATGGTATCTGGCGCATCGGGACTGGTGGGAAAAAACCCGCGAGCAGGGCTTTGATGTCGCCAGGCGTCAAGGGCTTGGACGGTAAAACCGGACAAAGGATTTATTATCGTGCGCATCCTTCTTTTTGGGCGAAACGGACAGGTCGCCCGCGCATTCGAAAACGAAGCGCGCCGAGGCCATCACATCGCTGTGCTTGGCCGGGCTGAAGCCGATCTGTTAAAAGAAGGCGCGGCGGCGAACGCGATTTGCGCATATGCGCCGGACATTATTGTCAATGCGGCGGCCTATACCGCCGTCGATAAAGCTGAAGAAGAACAAGAAATCGCAATGCGGCTCAACACTGCCGCCGCGGAAGAAATCGCGATTGCCGCGAAACAGGCCGGCGCTCATTTTATTCACATCTCAACCGATTATGTCTTCGACGGCGAAAAATCAGAACCTTATCTGGAAGACGATCAAACACGGCCGCTCGGCGTTTATGGCGCAACGAAATGCGCCGGCGAAGCTGCAGTGCTAAAAGCCCTGCCCGAAACCGTCATCATTCGCACCTCCTGGGTATTTTCGGAATTCGGCGAAAACTTTGTAAAAACGATGTTGCGGCTTGCCGGAAACGGCAAGGCGCTGAACATTGTTGACGATCAGATCGGCGGGCCCACGGCGGCGCGCGATATCGCCCGCGCCGCGCTCGTGATTGCCGGCAAAAAAAGCCGTGGCGCGCCGGGCGCGGGAATTTATCACTTTCAGGGATCGCCGGCCGTCAGCTGGGCCGCATTTGCTGCAAAAATCTTTGAGATTTCCGGGGCTGAAATTGCTGTAAATCCGATTACAACAACGCAATACCCGACCCCCGCGCAGCGACCGCTCAACACCGTGCTCGACTGTTCAAAAATGGAACGAGATTTCGGCGTCGCTCAGCCTGACTGGCGCGCCTCTCTTCGTCAAACCATCGCCGCGCTGAATGCAAAGGATTCAATTTCATGAAGGGCATAGTTCTCGCCGGCGGTTCAGGCACGCGATTATTTCCGGTCACCCGCGGCGTGTCAAAACAACTGATGCCGATCTACGACAAACCGATGATCTATTACCCCTTAAGTATTTTGATGTTGGCGGGCATTCGCGATATCCTGATCATTACAACACCGGAAGACCGGCCCGCCTTTGAGCGATTGCTCGGCGATGGCGGCGCCTGGGGCATCCATATCAGCTATGCTGTGCAGCCGAGCCCGGATGGCTTGGCGCAGGCTTTTATTATCGGCGAAGAATTTATCGCTGGCGATAAATGTGCGCTGGTTCTTGGCGACAATATTTTCTACGGCCATGGCCTCACCGAACAATTGCTGGCCGCGGCGGCGTTAAAGAACGGCGCCGAGATTTTCGCCTATCAGGTGACCGATCCTGAACGTTACGGCGTGGTCGAGTTTGACGATAAGGGCGCGGTCACATCAATTGAAGAAAAACCCGCCAAACCCAAATCAAACTTTGCCGCGACAGGGTTATATTTTTACGACGAGACCGTGGTTGAACGCGCCAGGCGGGTCAAACCGTCATCGCGCGGCGAATTGGAAATCACCACGCTCAACGAAATGTATATGAACGACAATGCTTTGCGCGTCCAAATATTGGGTCGGGGTTATGCATGGCTCGACACCGGCACGCATGAATCGCTATTGGAAGCTGCGCATTTTGTTCAGACTATCGAGACCCGGCAGGGATTGAAAGTTTCATGTCCCGAAGAGATCGCCTTCCGGTCGGGATTTATCACCCGCGATCAGCTGCGCCAATTGGCCGAGCCGCTCAAGAAAAATCAATATGGCGAATACCTTCTTCGGCTCGCAGAGGCCTAATGCAAAATGCTGATTCAGGTTATTCGCATTTTGCTTTAGGTTTTTGTTTTCGCATGATGTTTTCGAAAAACCGGGCTCCCGGTTTATCTCGGAAACGCCCCGGATATGATAATTAGCGCATATCTGATCGGAAAACTGCTCCACACTTTTCAGGAAATACGCTAGCATGCAGGCGGTCTATCGGCCTGATTGCCGCTCTAATCCTCGCAATCACGGGCGTCGGAAGGGGTTGCGCTGGGGCCCGTCTGCGCACTAAGAGGAGCGGCTGAATTGGCAATGAACTCCATCGCCCTGCGTATTATTGGAATTGGAATAAGTTATGAAAATCCTGGTCATCGGGGGCGACGGTTTTTGCGGCTGGCCGACCTCGCTGCATCTGTCGAATGTCGGCCACGATGTAATGATCGTCGACAATCTGTCCCGGCGTAAAATCGATATCGAACTGGAAGTGGAATCGCTGACGCCGATCAGGCCGATCTCCCAGCGGCTCGCCGCGTGGGAAGAAGTATCGGGCAAAAGGATCAACTTCGAAAACATCAATGTAGCAAAAAATTATGCGCGGCTGATGAACCTGATCAGGGATTTCGAACCGGACGCGATTGTGCATTTCGCCGAGCAGCGTGCAGCGCCATATTCGATGAAATCGTCCTATCACAAACGTTATACGGTCGATAATAATCTCAATGCGACAAACAATGTTTTGGCGGCGATTGTTGAGGCTGATGTTGACGCGCATCTGGTGCATCTCGGCACCATGGGCGTTTATGGTTACGGCACCGCCGGCCTGAAAATTCCTGAAGGCTATTTGCCAATCAAAATCGAAAAAGACGACGGAACGGAAATCCGGCAGGAAATTCTCTACCCTGCAAATCCCGGCTCGATTTATCACATGACAAAAACCCAGGATCAGCTCCTGTTTGCGTTCTACGCCAAAAATGACGGGCTCAAGGTCACCGATCTGCATCAGGGGATTGTCTGGGGAACGCAAACAGAAGAAACCAAACGCGACGAGCGCCTGATCAACCGCTTCGATTATGACGGCGACTATGGCACGGTTTTAAACCGCTTTTTGATGCAAACGGCGATCGGCTATCCGATGACCGTTCACGGCACCGGCGGTCAGACCCGCGCCTTTATTCATATTCAGGATACGGTGAAGTGTATTGAACTGTCGATTGAAACGCCGCCGCAACGCGGCGAACGCGTTCGAATCCTCAATCAGATGACGGAAACCCACCGGGTGCGCGATCTTGCAAAGCTGATCGCCGACAAAACCGGCGCGACAATCGAAAATGTTCAAAATCCGCGCAAGGAAGACGCCGAAAACGAACTCAATGTCGAAAATCAACGGCTTTTGGGCATGGGCCTCGATCCGATTACGCTTGAAGACGGGCTCCTCGAAGAGGTCACCGAGATTGCGAAGAAATACGCGCATCGTTGTGATAAAACGAAAATTCCTTGCGTCTCTTATTGGACCGATGCACAAAAGAGCTGAATTTCAAGAACGCCAAGACGAAATCAAAAGAAGCGGGCAGTTTTTTGCCTGCTTTTTTGTTTCATATGACCGGTTTGTGCGGCGTATGATTGATCGATAACTCAAAAATATCCGCCCGGGCGTAATGTCCCGCAACGTCAAAATCCATTTTGCCGCGGGCGATGTCATTGAGATCAAGTTCGGCCAAGAGCAGCGTTTCCTCACCAAAGACCGGTCCCGCCAGGATTTCGCCAAGCGGCGATACAATGACGCTGCCGCCACTAATCAGCACCGTCTCCGGCGCATCGCCCTGAACGGCCGCAAAATCTCTTGGCGCATCGCCGCGCCGCATGAATTGATTGGCTGAGAGCACAAAGCAGCGCCCTTCCATTGCGATCACGCGCATCAATGATGTCCAATTTTCGCGATCATCGACGGTTGGCGCACAATAAATTTCAACGCCTTGAGCATACTGGCTCATGCGCAGGGCCGGCATGTAATTTTCCCAGCAGATCACTGCGCCGATGCGCCCGCTCGGCGCATCAAAGGCGTCAAGGGTCGAGCCGTCGCCAAAACCCCAGATCAGCCTTTCAGCGGCGGTCGGCATCAGCTTGCGCCTTTTGCCCAATAATTCGCCGCCGGCAGAAAAACATAACGCCGTACAATAAAGCGTTCCGCCGCCTTCGTATTTTGCGGCCCGCTCGATAACACCAATCACAAGATCGAGGCGATGTTCTTTGGCGATGGCGCCGAGGCGCGTGGTCTCGGCGCCTGGAACCGCGATTGCCGCATCGAAATAGCGACGGTAAAGATCGCGCCCTTCGTCCGAGCGCGACCCCACGGGCGCGCCGAAATGGTTGCCCTTGGGATAACCGCCGACAAAGGCCTCAGGAAAAACCGCTATGGATGCGCCGTCGCGCGATGCGCGCCGGGCAAAGTGCGCAACGCGGTCGAGCGCAGCGCCGGTATCAAATAATGGCGCACAGGCCTGAATGACGGCGGCCTTGATGGTGCGTTCCGTCATGCGCTGCCGCCAAAATAAGCCGTTAAATTTTTGGCGGCCGCTTCAAGAATTTCCGGTTTCTTGCAAAAACAGAACCGCGCATAATTTCGTGGCGCGTCTTTCTGCGTCGGATGATAAAAGGCGGAGATCGGCACAGCGGCGACTTTCGCCTTTTCGGTAATTTCACGGCAGAACGCGGCATCGTCATCGCGGCCCACTGACCGAATATCCACCGTGATGAAATACGTGCCTTCGCAAGGCAGCGTTTCGAAACCAGCGGCCCTTAGCCCTGTGTCCATTAAATCGCGTTTTGCCTGCATGTCAGCGACAAAGCGCGCGTAATATTCATCGCCAAGTCCAAGCCCCATAGCGAGGGCCTTTTGCAAAGGCGCCGGCGACGTATACGCCAAATGCTGATGGGCTTTCATGACCCCGGTAACAAGGTCCGCCGGCCCAGTCACAAAACCAATGCGAAAACCGGTAACGGAAAAAGTCTTGCCCGCTGAACCAATTCGGATTGTTCGTTCGCGCATATCCGGCAGGCTCATCAGCGGAATATGCGCGCGGCCGTCAAAGACAAGATGCTCATAAGCTTCATCGCAAATAACAATGAGATCGTGACGCGAAGCTGCTGCCGCAATAATTTCCAGCTCACCGCGCGTCATCACTTTGCCAAGCGGGTTATGCGGCGTGTTGATAACAATGAGTTTTGTTTTTTTGGTGATCGCCGCTTCCAGCGTGTCAGCGTCGAGGCGCCAGGCCGGCGGTTCGAGATTAACAAAACGGATCGTCGCGCCGGTCGCCTCAATCTGCGGCGCATAGCATTCGTAAAATGGCGCCAGCAGCACAGCTTCATCGCCCGGCGCCAGAAATCCAAAAAACGCAGCGGCGAGCCCCTCGGTCGCGCCAGACGTCACCAGGGTCTCGGTCGCGGGATCCACATCAAGATCGTAAAACCGCTTATTGTCTCGCGCGAGGGCTTCGCGCAATTCGGGAATGCCTTCGACGGGCGCATATTGGTTCGGTCCATCAATCGTCGCCTGCGCCGCAAGCGCGAGAATTTCCGCCGGACCGTCTTCATCGGGAAAACCCTGGCCGAGATTAATCGCATTATGTTTACGCGCAAGCGCTGACATGGTCGGAAAGATCGATTGCGGGCGGTTGGCGAAAACAGGATTTAGGGAACGGGTCATAGGAGCTTGGTTCTATCAGCGCTTTGCGCCGCCGTCATCCAGGTGGATTTCTGGGTTAAGGAGGTCAAATTCGACCATTACGTGTTCGGTCGGCGCTGCGCCGCCTGCTGATTTATAAAGCGCCAGCGCTGCATTATTGCCCTTGTCCGTCAGCACCCACGCCTCACTGCAGCCTTCCTTCTTCGCCTCTTCAAAAAGCCGCGCCATCATTTTCTTGCCGATGCCCTGTTTTTGATAGGCGGGTGCGACGCCGACTTCATTGACCCAAAGTTCTGGCGCCGGTTTGTCCGGGTGAAATATTTTTACTCCGGACACAAATCCAACGACCTGTCCGTCTTTTGCGTCATCCATCGCGACAATCAGTAAATGATTGGGGTCATCGAGAAACTCACAAGCAGCTTCATTGTCGACTGGATCGTCGAAGACGTCGGCGGCGACGTTTTCAATAATAGCAGCGTCAGCACGACGCAGAAACTTGATGGAGGCGCGCCTCAAGGGCCCCGATCCTTTCCCATTAGACAGCCCCTCACAATCCCTCATTCGCTTTCTTCACTTGATCCGCTTCAAGATAAAGCTCTGAGCCCATTTCCTTGTATTTTTCTGACATGTCTTTCATGCCCTGCTCGGAAAGCTTTTCGAGATCTTTTTTCTCATTATCGCTCAAGCCATCCGCATAGTCGCGCACGTCCTGGGTAATTTTCATGGAGCAAAATTTCGGCCCGCACATGGAACAAAAATGCGCAACCTTGTGCGCTTCCTTGGGCAGGGTCTGGTCGTGAAAGTCACGCGCGGTTTCAGGGTCGAGCGCGAGATTGAACTGATCTTCCCAGCGGAAATCAAAGCGCGCGCGGCTGACGGCATCGTCGCGAATCTGCGCCGCCGGATGGCCTTTAGCAAGATCGGCTGCATGGGCCGCCAACTTATAGGTGACAACGCCGACTTTGACATCGTCGCGGTCAGGCAGACCCAAATGTTCTTTCGGGGTCACATAACAAAGCATGGCTGTGCCGAACCAGCCGATCATCGCAGCGCCGATACCCGATGTGATGTGGTCGTAACCCGGTGCAATGTCGGTCGTCAGCGGCCCGAGCGTATAGAACGGGGCCTCGCCGCATGTCTCAAGCTGTTTTTCCATATTCACTTTGATCTTGTGCATGGGCACATGACCCGGCCCTTCGATCATCACCTGACAGCCATGGTCCCAGGCGATTTTTGTCAGCTCGCCCAAGGTTTCAAGCTCGGCAAATTGCGCGCGGTCATTGGCGTCCGCAATCGAGCCGGGACGCAACCCGTCGCCAAGAGAAAATGAAACATCATAAGAGCGCATCAATTCGCAGATTTCGGCAAAATTCGTATAGAGAAAACTTTCCCGGTGATGGGCGAGGCACCATTTCGCCATGATCGAACCGCCGCGGGAGACAATTCCGGTGACGCGATCCGCTGTGAGATGAATATAAGGCAGGCGCACGCCCGCGTGAATGGTGAAATAATCAACGCCCTGCTCGCATTGCTCGATCAGCGTATCGCGATAAACCTCCCAGCTAAGGTCTTCGGCAACGCCATTGACTTTTTCGAGCGCCTGATAGATCGGCACGGTGCCGATGGGAACCGGGCTGTTCCTGATGATCCATTCCCGCGTGTTGTGGATGTTGCGTCCGGTGGAAAGGTCCATGACATTGTCTGCGCCCCAGCGCGTCGCCCAGACCATCTTGTCGACCTCTTCCTCGACACTCGAAGTGATCGCTGAATTACCGATATTGGCGTTGATTTTAACAAGGAAATTTCGGCCGATGATCATCGGTTCGGATTCCGGGTGATTGATATTGGCGGGAATGATCGCGCGGCCCCTGGCGATTTCATCGCGCACGAATTCCGGCGTGATAAAGGGCGGAATATCCGCGCCAAAGCTTTCGCCCAGCGCCACGGTTTTTTCGGCGCCTTCGATCATCTTTTTGCGGCCGATATTTTCGCGGATCGCCACAAACTCCATCTCGGCTGTGATCACGCCCGCTTTCGCAAATTCATATTGCGTGACCGGACCAGTCTTCTTGCCGCGCAACGGTCTGTTCACCACCGGAAACCGGCGCGCGAGAAACTTGCCTGAGGCGCCGCCATTATCTTCCGGCCTCACATCGCGGCCATCATATTCCTCGATATTTCCATATTCCTTCGCGCGCTCTTTCACCCAGGCGGTGCGGGGACGCGCGAGACCCTTTTCAACGTCAATTGTTACTTTCGGGTCTGTATAAGGTCCTGAGGCGTCATAGACCGGCACTGGCGGTTCATTTGCCGTAGGGTGCAGATCAATCTCGCGCACCGGCACGTTGATGTCGGGAAACTTTTCACCCGCAATATAGGTCTTGCGGCTCGAGGGTAAGGCGCCGGTCGTTACTTCCGGGGTTTTGAATTCCGATTGGGGGGCGTGCTTATTCATTTTCCTGCTTCAGCCTTTCCAGAAACTTTGGGTCGTTGAGTTCAATCCAGGTTGCGTTCGCCGCTGCAATAAGATTTCTTTTTTCATCGAAAAGCGCAGACGCCGAGAAATGTTTGCGATCTTCCTGTCCAGTGCGCCAGGCGGCGGCAATCAGTCTTTCGCCGGCTTTCGGGCGACGTGTAATCTCCACAGCAAGTCGCCCAAGCAGAGCGAGCCGCAAACCGTTGCGCAGGGCAAAGGCGCCGGGGCAATCAAGCGCCGCCCATAAAAATTCCGGCATGATCTGTCCGTCGTCGTCGGCGAGATCCGCATCAGGCGTCCAGAAATCAGCATTCACGGGGCTTTCGGGCGCAGGGCCGGCAAATATTCTCAGGCCATCGCCTGTTTCACGCTTGTTTCCGCAGACAAAGCAATGGGGCAACATGTGATGACCGCCAGCGTCGCATAAAAACGCATCACGGGCGGCAGCGATATCTTTGTCGTCGGGCAGCGGCGGCGGATCGATCACAATATGCGCGGGGCGCATTGATGCTATTGTTGTATTGCCGCTGGTCGCCGCGAAACGGTCATCAATCTCGCGAATTTCTATAGGCGTATCGAGCGGCGGCGGCGCTTTCAACATTACCTCCGCAGGGCCGTCAATGACTCGTGCGAATAGGCCCGCGCAATAACCGCCATTGCCTGAATTGCGCGGCCCGCAAAAGCGTTGGTTGATGGAGACAGTGTGTAGATGCTCGCCCAATGTCACGCCTTCCATTCTTCGTCGACGGAGGCCAATTGGCGGGACAGATGCAATACTGAAATCCGTCCCTACGCCGGCCTCACCCGGATCAGGTTCAAAGGGTGCTCGCGCGGGTTCCCGTTCGGGAAGGGACTACGCGATCTCAGCCGGTCCGCCGGCGCCCCTCGGAATAGTAGCGCCTGATTAGCAAATGGCCGGACGACCGGCAAGGAAAAGCGGGACTACCGTCAGCAATTACAAAAGGCGCTGAAAGGCAAATGACAGAAAACTGGTCGTCGCGACCGTAAGAAGTAAAACCAGAACAAGAATATAGCTTGCACCGCCGCCATAGCCGAACACCATCAGGATCAGCGCGACGCACAACAGAACGCCCCATGATATCGCATTTTGAAGGCGGCCTGCTTCGCTTCGCTCACTCTTACTCATCGCAAACTGAAATCGCGCTGCTTCGCTCAATATCAAAAATCCGATCACGGTATGAAGCGCGGCGGTCGCCGGCCACAAAACCGCAGTCGGGATTTTGAAAGCAAACAACACCAGAGGGACAAGCGCGCCGTGAATAACGCTGAAACTGGCGTAGAAAATCGCCCGCACACGCAGTCCGTCAGCGGGCGTAAACCGCCCGTCCTTTCGGGAAAACACCATAAAAATCGAAATAAAGCCGGTGAACACTGCGCCAGCTGACTGATCCCGAGGAGGATTGATTCTTCCGCCATGACCACAATGCTGGCGTGATCCGCAGAGGAGTGTCAATAATAGGGCGCCGCCTGGCCTGCCGGCCCAGCTGCTCCTGCCAGGAAAAGCAAAGCGCTGAAAATCAAGTTAAAGACGGTCGTGCGACTAGTCCTGTCTTTCCGGCAATGAACCTCACGCATCATTTCATGCGCCGCATTCAAATCATCGCAACCATTCATTTTGGCCGCCAATAGATAAGCACCGCATACGGCGCAACCCGCAGCGGTTCGTTCGAGATTTACAACTTACGCCAACTCACCAGCTGTCGGTCTCCTCATCGCAACTGCAGCCTTTGGGATCCGGCGATGAGGAAATCGACTTCGGGCTTCGACACCCAAGCGTCCCGTCCCTGCGCCGGCATGACCCGGATCAGGTTCGAAGGGTTGCTTCTCAGTCCCTGATGCCCTTGCTCCCTGGCGCACATTGCTCCCCATTCCTTTGCAGGAAGTTTGAGTTGCGCGTCGCTCGAGCTTGTCAAACAAAGTCGACAGGCGGGACGCCCCTCGGAACAAACTTACCCTGCCAAAATTCGCTGTAAATAACAAGGAAAATCGAATAATGCTTGCGCAATTTTCATGCGGTAAAAAACCCTAGGGCGCAGGCGTTTCCAATTTCCGTTCGGCAGCCGCTACAGCTTGCGCAATTACCGCGCGCATTGCGCTTTTTGAATGTCTGATTGTCAGCATATCGACAATTTCTCCGGTATCAGTATCGACCAGCAGCGTAAAACCCGTGGCGCCCTTAAACCGCGGATAAATGTCTTCAAGACCTTCGTCTTTCGCCTGTTCGAAAATTTCTGCACGCTGACCAAAAGTGAAATCAAACTCGACGAATTTCACCGGATCATCGGCAAAATCAGGAATGATTTCGGCAAGACGAGGCTTTAAGATTTTGCAGGAAGAACACCAGGCCGACGAAAATGTTGCAGCGACAATTTCCGGCTCCCCGTCATAGACATAGTCAGCGCCGGTTGCATTGGTGCGCCCGGAAAACGCAAATAGCCCAATACCCGCAATAACAATCGCCGGGAACAGATAATCCTTCAGTCTTTTCATCTTACTCATCTCGCGCCCTTCTTGTCCTCACATTACTCACAATTGTCACACAATTATACAGGCCATGCATCATCGCCAACGCTCATAACGCGCCGCACAAGACCTCTATCACAATATCGATTGTTATAACATACTTAGGCCATGGCGCGCGCTGCAGGCCACGCGGGTTCTTCACCTTTGCGTGAGACAAACATGCCTTATCTTGCCGGCGAATATGGAAAATTTCTGCTTAGCCATTGTTGCCGAAATGTTTTGAACCGCGCCACCACCGCAATGCTGAATCATACAGCCCCGCCACCAACTATGCCGCACCATATTACCCAGTCATATTTCTTTTAAAAGGCAACCAAAAGTTCTATAGATCTATTTGGGTGCGCCAACGCTTGTCTCAATTGGGGACGGCGACGAAAAGGCGATGGGTAGGCTCTGAAGCAGCTTTGTCCGCTGCACGGCGATCAGGTGGGTGTTAGCGACCTCAACCATAAGCACATCGCACCGCGTGCCCTGGATAATGCGTAACCGGCCGAAACGCCGATTGCGATGATGTGCGTACAGATTAGTTGCGTTAACCCGTCAGCGCCGCATTGAAAAATGCGGCGACAGTGAGCTGTTGCGTAAAATCCAGGAAAACCACACCAGTAACCGATGGCGTAATCCAGTAATTAACAACACTGAGGGAGTGTATAAATGTCGATTACCAATACTAGCCGCAGCAGACACGCCGGACTATTGGCGAGCGTTGCGATTGCGCTTGGCGGCTTGGCTTCGCCCGGCGCATACGCCCAGCCAAACGACGCGGCTGACGACCAGATCATTGTTACCGGCTCACGGATTCGTCAGGACCCGCTTAATGTCGGCGAACAGACACACAATGTCAGCGAGGAGGATATTGACAAAACCGGCATTGTTTCAATTGGCGACCTTCTGCAGCGGCTGCCTTATTCCGGCGGTACATTTAATTCACGCTTTAACAATTCCGGTAATTTCGGATTCCCGCCTGACGGCGGCGGCATAGGCGGCGGTTCAACGCAGGCGGATTTACGTTTCCTTGGCCCCAAACGCGTTCTCGTTCTTGTCGACGGCAAGCGATGGGTCAATGAATCATCCGCGAGCGGTGTGTCGTCGGCAGTTGATCTTAATACAATTCCGAAAAGCATCATCGATCATATCGAAGTGCTGCCGGATGGCGCGTCTCCGATCTACGGCTCCGACGCCATTGCGGGCGTCATCAATATCATCACCAAGCGAAGCCTCGAAGGCTTTGAAGCTTCCGCCTATATGGGCGCCTTTGACGAAGGAGATGGCGAGACGCAGGAATATAATCTTTCCTTTGGCGCTTCAAGCGACGCGACTGACGTGGTCTTCGATGTCAGCTATGTGCGCATTGACAATGTCCGGGCGTCTGATCGGGCAATCTCCGCCTTTCCGACACCGGGCGTTGGAAGCTGCACGCCATTTTGTTCATCCGGCACGCCTCAAGGTCGGTTTGTTTTCGCTGATCCGCGCATCGATCTCGATATGGATATGATGCCCGATGTTATCGATGTCACGCTCAATAATGGCGTAATCAATAACGGCGTGATGCTGCCGTTTTACGACATCACCAGCCCCGGCGTCGGCGACGATTTTCACGCTTTTGGAACGCCGGACCGGTTCAATTTCTCGCAATTCAACTTTGTTCAGACGCCCTCGGAACGGTTGAGTTTGTTCTCTCAGGCGATTCACGAAATAACCCCCGACATTCGCATTGAGGTAAAAGCCCTCTACAATAACCGCAAGTCGGTAAACCAGGCAGCTCCAGAACCGCTATTTATTGGTCCTGACGCCGGCAATGGCAATCTGCTCGATACGATCGGCGTTGACGTCACCAATCCGTTCAATCCGTTCGGCATTTCACTGGACGCCGGCCCCGGCGGCAATTTCATTTTTGCCGGACGCAGGCCGCTTGAAGCCGGCCCGCGCATTTTCGAACAAAATGTCGACACCTGGTATGTCAGCGGCGGCCTTGTTGGTGAGTTTGATGTCGGCGATCGCGATTTCTACTGGGACGCAACGGTGATCTTTTCCGAAAGTCAGGCGAACCAGATCAAACATGGCGCGTTCAATTCAGCAAAGCTGAAGCAGGCGCTTGGGCCGCTCGATCAGTGCATTGATCCAATGACCATGCAGAGCATCAATGGCTGCGTGCCGTTTAATTACTTTGGCGGCCAAGGCACAGGCAACGGCTCCATCACCCAGGCGATGCTCGATTTTGTCGGCTTTGTTCAGAAAGATGAAAGTCAGCAGGAACTGTTTGACGTAACCGCCAACCTCACTGGCGATCTGTTCGAGCTTCCGGCAGGACCTGTGGGATTTGCTGTCGGTTATGAACACCGCACCCGCAAAGGGTCTTTTCAGCCTGATGCGGTTGTTATTGCAGGAGAGAGCGCAGGCGTTCCGTCGACGCCGACCGCCGGCCAATTCACCGTCGATGAAGTTTATGGCGAGGTCAGTGTTCCCATCCTCAGTGAACAGCCTTTCTTCGACCTGTTAGAATTTTCCGGCGCAGTGCGCTACTCGGACTATTCAACCTTTGGCGGCGAAACAACGTTCAAGGTGAGCGGAAAATGGCGCCCACATCCGGACGTTCTTCTTCGCGGCAGCTTTACCGAAGGTCTTCGAGCGCCAGGGATAGGCGAACTATTCGGCTCCATCGCCCGATTTGATCAGACTATTCAGGATCCATGTTCGGATATGCTTGGTCTTTCTGGCGGTCCGATCGCCTCGGCGACAACTCAGGCAAATTGCATCGCAACCGGCGTACCGGGCAGCGGCAGTTACGTCCAATTTAATCAGCAAATTTCGGTGCAAACTGGCGGCAACCCCAATCTGGCGCCGGAAGAATCCGACAGCTATTCAGCGGGGATTGTCTACAGCCCGTCATGGCTTGAAGGCTCAGGATTGATCGAAGTGAACTATTACAATATCGATCTGACCGGCCCGATTCAGGCCGTCAATGCACAGGAACAACTTAACGCCTGTATATTGACGCTTGATCCAACGCTTTGCGGCGGCATTTCCCGCACCGCGGGCGGCGTCATCAATAGCTTTGCCAACCAGCTGACCAATATCGGCAGCATCGAAACCAGCGGTTTTGATTTCCGTATCGAGTATCAACCACCGGAGACCGGCATCGGCGAATTCCGCTTCAACCTGCTGGCGACTTATCTCAAAGAATATACAGAGATGGTTCCCTCAGGTTCCGGCTTCCAGACCATTGTCCGTGAGGGCACGGAAATTGGCGACCCGGAACGCGGCTTTCCTGAGTGGCAGGGAACTTTTACCGTTGATTGGTTCTGGGAAAATTTCTTTGCGAGCTTCACATTGCGCTATGTGGATGCGATCACAGAAACCTGCCCTTCGTCGCTCTTTGGCGTCGTCGTTAACGGCATGGACTTGTCAACATTGTGCTCCAGTCCTGCCACGGGCTTTAATCAGCTTGATTCGAGAGTTTATGGCGATTTTCAGGTTCGGTATACGCCGCCATTCCTGGAAGAAAGAACAGCCCTTACGCTCGGGCTCAACAATGTCTTTGACACAGATCCGCCGAATTGCCTGAGCTGCGCGCTCAACGGATTTGATGCAACGCTTTACGATGTTCCCGGCATCTTTGGGTATTTCAAAGTTGACGTGAGATTCTAATAGCTCCCGATTACAAAAGGAAAAGCCCGGGCATTGCTCGGGCTTTTTCATTGTGCCGCTATTTGTAGAACATCTCTGCCGATCAAATTTTTGATCGGGCAAACTAATCAATGTTTCAGCGGGGCCCCCTGGTTTTTTGTCGCGTTTTCGAACCGCGAAACCGGTACCCACTTTCGCTGAAAACGCTCTAGTCCTGAAACGGGTCGCGCATCAAGATAACATCGTCGCGCTCAGGGCTTGTTGAGACCAGCGCCACCGGGGTTTCGATCAGCTCTTCGATGCGGCGCACATATTTAACCGCCTCTGCCGGGAGGTCCGCCCATGAGCGTGCTTTTTCTGATGAACCGCTCCAGCCGTCCATGGTCTCATAGATAGGCTCAACCGCAGCCTGATTGTCGGCGCCCGCAGGCAGATAATCGAATGTGTCGTCGCCAATGCGGTAGCCGACACAGACATTCAACGTCTCAAAACCATCGAGAACATCGAGTTTGGTGAGCGCGATGCCGTCAACGCCGGCGATCTTGAGCGATTGGCGCACTAATGCGGCGTCAAACCAGCCGCAGCGTCGCTGGCGTCCGGTGACTGTGCCGAATTCATGGCCACGCTCCCCCAGTCTTTGTCCAACATCGTCATGCAGTTCCGTTGGAAACGGGCCTTCACCCACGCGCGTCGTATAGGCTTTGACGATCCCAAGAACGTAATTCACGGAACGCGGACCAAGTCCGGAACCCGTGGCGGCCTGTCCGGCGACGGTGTTTGACGACGTGACATAGGGATAAGTCCCGTGGTCGATATCAAGCAGAACCCCCTGGGCGCCCTCAAACAGGATCCGTTTGCCGGCTTTGTGGGCTTCATCGAGAACGCGCCAAACCGGTTTGGCGAATGGCGTCAGTTTGGGCGCAATCCCGCACAGTTTTTTGAACAGCGCTTGCGCATCGACTTCGTCGCCGCCGAGCCCGCGCCGCAGTGCATTGTGATGGACAAGGAGGTTTTCAATTTTTCCAGGCAGGGTTTCGAGATTAGCAAGATCAATCAGACGCAGCCCGCGCCGTCCCGCTTTATCCTCATAGGCCGGACCAATGCCCCGCTTTGTAGTGCCGATTTTGACGCCGGAATTTGACGTCTCGCGCATCTGATCCAGCTCCTGATGCACCGGCAGGATCAGCGTCGCATTTTCGGCGATCATCAAATTCATCGGCGTGATCTGAACGCCCTGTTCCGCGATACGGTCGATCTCGGCGAGCAGCGCAAAAGGATCAACGACAACGCCGGAGCCAATGACGCCAAGACAGCCCTTGCGCACAACGCCTGACGGCAGAAGCGATAATTTGTAGACCGCCCCATCAATAACCAGCGTATGGCCGGCATTGTGCCCGCCCTGAAAACGCACAACGACATCGGCCCGGGCCGACAACCAGTCGACGATTTTGCCTTTTCCTTCGTCGCCCCATTGCGCGCCGATAACGGCCACATCGGCCATATTGTGCTCCGGATTTGCCTGAAATTGCGGGCGCACCTTAGGCGCTTTGGCGCCCGGGTCAACGATTCGCGCGCCAGGAAATTGAGGCGACGATCACTGGAATTGTCTATATTAATTGGAGGGCGTAAATTCACCCCGGGAAGGCGAACATGAAAATATTATTATTGACCGCCGCGGCGTCGCTCGCAGCGTTCTGTGCAACAGCGCAGGATGTGGAAGCGCAACCAACGCAGACGCCCCCCTGTTCGTCCGAAATCTTTCATCAATTCGATTTCTGGGTCGGCGAATGGGAAGTTTTTGCACAGAACGGCGCCAAGGCCGGCGAGAATGTCATTTCCACCGAAGAATATGGCTGCCTTCTGGTCGAGCGATGGACCAGCGCCAATGGGACGACCGGGCAAAGTTATAATTTCGTTGATCTGGCGACGAACAAATGGCGACAGGTTTGGGTCAGCAATTGGGGAACAATTGATTATTCGGGCGGGCTGAACGAAGATGGCGCGATGGTTCTGGAAGGTGAGATCGCCTATCCGAACGGAACCACATCGCCATTTACCGGGACATGGACGCTGAATGAAGATGGCAGCGTCACCCAGCACTTCCGGCAATTGAACGCCGAAACCAAAAAATGGGACGATTGGTTCATCGGGACCTACAGGAAGAAACAGGGCGCAGAAAATTAAGCGGCCCCGACCACGCCATTTATTTTTCCCGCTGGCTAAACCGGATTGATAGATAAATCCCGCCGAGAATAAGTACCGAAGCGATCAGCAATCGCATCGTCAACGGCTCAGTTAAAAGTAAAATGCCGCCAATCGCGGCGATAATTGGCACGGCGAGTTGAACGATCGATGCGTTCGTCATCGATAGCCCTTTCAGCGCGCGATACCAGATGACATAACCGGCGCCGGAGGCGAGTGCGCCCGACGCAATTGCCAACGCAACGCCGTGCAATGAGACGCTGACGCTGCGCGGCGTCAGGAATAGCAAGAACACAAATGGCAAAGTCAGCAGGAAATTGCGGGCTGTGGCGCCGACCGGATCAGCCTCGGTCTTGCCAAGCAAAGAATAGACACCCCATGCGATCCCCGCCGCCGCCATGAGCAACGCGCCGCCGAGCGGCGGCGCCGATAGTCCCAGCGCAGTCAAATAGATGAGCCCGGCAAGTCCCGCGGCGATCCCCGCCCATTGCATCATAACCGGTCGCGATCCTTTGGCGATTGCAACACCAATCATGGTGAACTGCACTATACCAAACAGGATAAGGGCGCCGGCGCCGGCGTCGAGATTCACATAAGCAAGTGAGAACGCGATCGCGTAAACAAACAGCGCAAGCGCCGCGCGGCTGTCCGCGATTTTGATGGGCAATAGCTGCGCCCTTTTCAAATAGAAAAACGGGGCAAGAAAAAGCGCGCCGGAAGCAAGCCTTATTTGCGTGAAACTAATGGGATCGATCAATTCCGCCTTCAGCGCCATGCGGCACAAAAGAGAATTTGCGGCAAACGCAATCAAAGTGAAGATCGTAAGGGCCAGGGTCTGGTAGCGCATTGCCCCAGCCGCCAGTGTAAGGCGCTCTCTGTCAAGGGAAGAAGGCTAAAACGCCAACGCCTTTGCTTGCGTGACATGCGGCAAGGCGCATACTTTTTCAAGAACTGCATCGGTGATCGGCTCATCAACAGCCAAAAGAGATATGGCGCCCTCGCCCGGCGCAGCCCGCCCTAAATTAAAGGTGGCGATGTTGACCCCCGCCGCGCCCAGCGTGGCGCCGAGCGCGCCGATAAATCCAGGCTTATCCTCATTGGTGACATAAAGCATATGCGGCGCAAATCCGGCCTCCATCGCAACGCCTTTGATCTCAATAATGCGCGGAGCCGGACCAAAAACCGTGCCGGACACCGTCCGGTCGTGTTTTTCGGTAATAATCCGTAATCTGATGATGCTGTCATAAGCGTCAGCGTCGTCATTGCTGGTCTCGGAGACGGAAATGCCGCGATCCTTGGCGATCACCGGGGCGTTGACGATATTTACCTCGGACAGCATCGGCTTAAGGACACCCGCGACTGCGGAAGCAGTGAGCGGTTTGGTATTCAACGCAGCGACCTCGCCTTCAAAAGTGATTTCGATTTTTTTGAGGGCGCTCTCAGTCAGCTGACCGGCAAAGGCGCCGAGCTTTTCAGCGAGCGCAATATAAGGCTTCAGGCGCGGCGCTTCTTCGGCCGTGACCGACGCCATATTGAGCGCGTTCGACACAGCGCCGCGCATAAGATAGTCAGCCATTTGTTCTGCAATCTGGATGGCGACATTTTCCTGCGCCTCTGTGGTTGACGCGCCAAGATGCGGCGTTGCAACCACGCTTGGATGACCGAACAGTGCATTTTCCGTTGCCGGTTCGCTGGCGTAAACATCAAGCGCCGCGCCCGCGATTCGCCCATCATCCAGCGCTTCTTTCAGCGCCTCTTCATCAATTAATCCGCCACGCGCGCAATTCACGACATATGCGCCGTACTTGAGTTTGGCGATGTTTTGGCGGCCCAGCACATTGCGGGTCTGATCGGTGAGCGGCGTATGCAGTGTAACAATATCGGCGCGCGCCAAAAGACTATCAAGCTCGACTTTTTCAACACCGAGCTCTACTGCACGCTCTTCGGTCAGGAATGGGTCATAAGCGATCACCCGCATTTTAAGACCAACCGCACGGTCGGCGACAATGGAGCCGATATTGCCGCATCCGATCACGCCGAGCGTTTTGGCAAAGACTTCTGCGCCCATAAAGGCTGATTTTTCCCATTTGCCTGCATGGGTCGACTGGTTCGCCTGAGGAATTTTACGGACCAGCGCAAACATCATGGCGATCGCGTGTTCTGCAGTGGTAATGGCGTTGCCATAGGGCGTATTCATGACAACGACGCCCGCCGCGGTTGCCGCCGGTATGTCAATATTGTCGACGCCAATGCCGGCTCGGCCAATAACTTTGAGCTTTTTCCCAGCCTTGATGACCGGCGCCATTGCTTTCGTCGCCGAGCGCACCGCCAGGCCGTCATAATCGCCGATGATCGAGAGCAGCCTTTCCTTGTCCTTACCGAGCGCCGGTTGGTAATCAACATCGACGCCGCGTTCTTTAAAAATATTGACGGCGGTTTCGCTTAAGGCGTCAGAGATCAAAACTTTGGGCATGGGGTGTTCCCGTTCGTCGTTGGGTTATGAGAAAATTAGAGGTTAGCTTTGGCGGCAGCGAAGGCCCAATTGAGCCACGGGCCGAGCGCTTCAATATCGCTGCGCTCAACAGTCGCGCCGCACCAGATGCGAAGGCCAGGCGGGGCGTCACGATAGCCGCCAATATCATAGGCGACCTCTTCAGCTTCAAGAAGGCTTTCCATTTTCTTGACAAAGCTTCGCTGATCCCCCTCGCCAAGCGCCGCGATATCACCATCAGCAATTTTCAAACAAACCGATGTGTTTGAACGTAAGGCAGGATCGGCGCAAAGAAACTCCGCCCACGGCGTTTGGTCAACCCATTCGGCAAGCGCTGCGTAATTTGCATCGGCGCGGGCATGCATTGCATCAAGCCCGCCAATGCCCGACGCCCATTTCAAGGCATCGATATAGTCCTCAACACAAAGCATTGACGGCGTGTTGATTGTGGCGCCGTCAAAAATTCCCTCGATCAGTTTGCCGCCCTTGGTCAGTCTGAAAATCTTCGGCAGAGGGCGCGGCGGCGTGTAGCTTTCAAGACGTTCAACGGCGCGGGGGCCAAGTATTAACATGCCGTGGGCGCCCTCACCGCCAAGCACCTTCTGCCAGGAAAAAGTTACAACATCGAGCTTTGCCCAATCAAGCGCTTGCGCAAAAATCGCCGACGTCGCATCGCAAATTGTTAGGCCTTCGCGCGCGTCACTGATCCATTCCGCATCAGGCACGCGCACGCCTGAAGTTGTGCCGTTCCAGGTGAAGACAACGTCATGCGCCGCATCAATGGCGGTCAAATCGGCGATTTCGCCATAGGGCGCATCAAACACCCGCGCTTCAAGGCCAAGCTGTTTGATGACGTCAGTCACCCATCCCGCGCCGAAACTTTCCCAGGCGAGCATGTCGACGGCGCGCGCGCCAAGCATCGACCACATCGCCATTTCAACAGCGCCGGTGTCAGACGCCGGAACAATCCCGATGCGATAATCATCGGGAACGCCCAGCAAGGCCCGGGTACGATCAATAGCGTCTTTCAGGCGCGCCTTGCCGATTTTAGAACGGTGCGAGCGCCCAAGCGGCGCACCGGCGAGATTTTCAAGAGACCAGCCAGACCGCTTAGCGCATGGCCCGGATGAAAAATAGGGACGCGCAGGGCGCGTCGCCGGGATCGTTTCGATCATGTTACTCCATCCTTCCGGATGGCAAGCGCCCCGTTGGGGAGGCGTGGCCCACATTCACCCTCGCCCAGCTTCGTGGTCGGCGTCAACGAAAAATTATTCCTGTCTCTGTGAGTTTTTCTCACTTGCGTCGTCGCGTCCGCCCGGTTAGCGCGGTGCGCGATGGCCACTGACGTAAAATTCCCTGCGGATGCAACGCTCTGTGATTGGGCGCTGCTTGGCCTTGTCGTCGCGCTTGGCGGGTTTTCTTTTGCGATGATACGCAGCGCCGTTGAAACAATTCCGCCAGCTGTTGTGACGGTTGGCCGTCTATGGATCGGCGGCATATTTCTCTACGGCGTGATGATACAAGCTGGCCGGCGCCTGCCGCCATTTTTTGCGGCGACAGAAAAAGGGCGGTCCGTTCATGTTGAATGGCGGTGGATGATCGCGATCAGCATCGTCGGCTATGTGGCGCCATTTTTCATTTTTCCGTGGGCGCAACAATATATCGATAGCGGTCTTGCGGGCATTTATATGGCGTTCATGCCGATTTGGACCGTCGGGCTTGCCTATTTTTTCGCCGGTGAAAGTCTTGGACCGCGGAAGGTCATCGGGTTCTTGCTTGGCTTTGCCGGGGTCATCATTTTGATGGGCCCCGAAGTGATCAGTAATGCGGGAGATGCAAGTATTGTCGCACAACTCGCCTTATTAGCGGCGACGGTTTGTTACGCGACTTACGCGGTGATGACGCGCCGGGCGCCGCCAATGCGTCCGCGCGCCTTTGCAGCCGGCACGCTTTTGAGCGCCGCGATAATCTCAACCCCGGCATTGTTTTTGATCGATCTCAATGTTGGCGAGTGGTCGCTCTTAAGTTTTTTCAGCATCATCGGTCTCGGGTTGGGCCCAACGGGACTTGTTGGAATATTATTGATCATCGTCATTCAGCGCGCAGGCGCAGGTTTTATGTCGCTGGGCAACTATTTAGTGCCCCTTTGGGCCGTCGCGGCAGGCGCGCTGATTTTCAACGAGCGGCTTAATGTCTCAGCATTCGCCGCCCTGGCGATCATTCTGATTGGCGTTGCGGTCAGTCAGCGTTCGCCAAATGGAAAAATGAAGCGGACTGATCAGACGAAAAGCTGACCTTTTTGCACGGGAACAGCATTGCCGCCGATGCGCACCGAGGCCACGGCGCCGCCTGACATCTCGACTGTCGCATGAATGCGGCTTGGCCGGCCCATTTCAATGCCCTGTTCGATCACCCAACGATGAACGCCATCGGAGAGACCTTCACTCAAAGCAATCTGCCCGGGAAACGCCGCCGCCGCCGAACCGGTCGCCGGGTCTTCCGGTATGCCGGCGTCAGGCGCAAACATACGCGCATGATAGGACGCGTCGTCCGCGTCGCCGCCGTCAGCGTAAAGATAAACGCCAACGGTGCTTTCAAGTTTGAGCGCCGAAAAAGCAGCGCTGTCGATGCGTGCACTGCGCACGGCGTTAAGCGGCGCACAAGCGTAAATGTACTCAACGCCGGCATCGATCAGGCGCGGTTTATGGGCGTCCTGGTCGACAGCGCCGGCGGGGAGACAGAGCGCCGCTTCCAGCATCTCGGCAGATGGTGCGGCTCCGGCCTCTTTTGGCACGATTGGATTTTGGAATTCCGCGAAAGGCGTTGTGCTGTCAAAATCGATCCGCACGGGGAACAGGCCTGCATTCAATTCCAGCTTGATTTCACCTTCGATCCCCCGTGCACGCGCAATGGCGATTGCTGTCCCCACTGTTGGATGGCCTGCGAATGGCATTTCATATCCGAGCGTAAAGATCCGCACCCGCGCTGTGTTAGCAGGGTCCTCCGGCGGCAGGACAAAGGTCGTTTCCGATAAATTGAACTCCCGCGTGATGGTTTGCATCTCTTCAGCGGAAAGTCCGCGCGCATCCATCAGGACCGATAATTGATTGCCCATAAATTTCTGATCCGTGAAAACGTCCAGCGTTTCGAATTCATAAGCAGGCATAGCTTTTCTCCTGGGATAATGTCTGCACATTCTAGATTTTACGGCCGATATCGCGCCCTGGAGGCACACAATCAAATCAGTAATTTTGACGCCGCCAATAGCTGGCCTGAACGTGAGCCAGCAAACGCGCTCAAGGCGTATCCTTATCCAAAATATGGCCGTGGTTCACGGGGCCATGTCCCGCGCCATAGCCGGGCGCGGTTCTGATCGCAATATGAACGTAGGAAATTGCGCGTTCGACTGCGGCGGGGCGGTTCAAACCTTGCGCAAGCCCCGTCGCAATTGCCGACGCCAGCGTACAACCCGTGCCGTGAGTCGATGTGGTTGAAAGACGCCTATTTCGGAAAGTTTGAACGCCCGATGCGTCAACCAATACATCCGCTACGTTTTCACCTTCCATGTGACCGCCTTTTACGAGCGCCGCGCCAGCGCCGAGCGCAATGAGCGCTTCACCCGCAGCGATCATCCCCGCCTCATTTGCGACAACAACGCCTGTAAGCGCTGCAGCCTCTTCAGTGTTTGGCGTGATGATTGTCGCAAGCGGCGCGAGCTCGCTCCGGATAATCGCAGCAACGCCACCGCCGGCAAGCGCGTCGCCGCTGGTGGCGACCAGGACCGGATCAAGGACGACGGGAATTGATTGAGCTGCTTTTCTCAGAAAGTCTCCGATGAGCTGGGCAGTAACTATATCGCCAATCATGCCGATCTTGATGGCGTCGGCGCCGATATCTGACATCACAGCTTCGATCTGCGCGCGAATAATCTCCGGCGCGACCGCATGAACTGCGCTGACGCCCTTGGTGTTCTGCACTGTAAGCGCCGTGATCGCCGTCGCCGCATAGCCGCCCAGGGCAGTGACGGTTTTGATGTCGGCCTGAATGCCGGCGCCGCCCGATGGATCAGACCCGGCAATGATGAGAACGCGTCCCTTCAAGAAATTTTCCCTTGTCCGCAAAATCGCCGAATTAGTCAGGCGATCGCCCTATTGTTTTCAAACAAGCGCCGCGATTGCGCAATATCTGGAACGCAGTCACAAAAAGTGTATGCGGTTTTTGGGATCGAATGCGCGATAAAACAATAAATCAGCCGGGTTTTCGCTCCGGGAACCGCGAAAAGGGAGAGAATAATGGCGCTCAATACGCTGATTTGGGTCGGGCTCGCTTGTTGCCTTGCCGCACTGACAATTCAGGTCTTTCCCGAAGCAGCCTTTCGCATGGGCGTCGATGTGAGCGCATCCTGGCTGGTTTTTGGATTCGGCGTGTTTCTCATATTGATGTCGGCCTTTATCGGCATGACCGGCAAGAAATGCGATCATTAGATGCCGAACACCACTTTTTGCAGACCCACATTGATTTGACATGCAGTCGCCTGGCGTCTACCAAGCGCGCCGGGTGAAGGCCCCTGCCGCTCGCAAGCGATAGCTTTGGTGAAGTCCTTCGTCGATTTGTTCCGGTCAGCTCAGCAATGCAGCATGCGGACAGATGGTAATGCGAGCCCCCGTCGATGAATTCCGCATGGCAACGCATGAGGCTCAGCCATGAACGGCTCAACAAACCTGCCGCCAATCGAAGATCTGAAGCAACAGGCCAAACGCCTGCGCGCCGGGCTCAGCGAGGATGGCGATTTTATTTCTCACAGCGAAAGTCTTGAACTTATCGCCAAACAATATGGCATGCGCGACTGGAATACGCTCCACGCCGCCGCCGGCAATCGCAAACCGCCGCCAATTAGCGTTGGCGCACGTGTTAAAGGTCAGTATCTCGGCCAGGCGTTTGTCGGCGAAGTGCTGGGCGTTCAAAGTCTTTCACCCGGCCGGACACGCGTGACGATTGAACTCGACGACCCAGTCGACGTTGTGACATTTGACAGTTTCTCCGCCTTTCGCCGCCGTATCAACGCAACCATCGGCGATGACGGAAAAAGTGCAGAAAAAACGTCAAATGGCGTTCCACAGCTAGTATTGGAGACGGCGCGATGAGCGACCATCTTTGCAAGACGCTGCAGCGTTTTCTGGAAACAGTCTGGAACGAAGGAAATATCGATGCGGCGCCCGAATTCATTGCCGACTCTTATGCAATCCGCCATGACCCGGGCGATCCGTGGGATGGAAAGGTGCTTGATGTCGAAGGTTTCAAGAACCGATTACGTATTTCGCGGACGCCGTTCCCGGATCAACGCTTTGATGTCGAAGAAATGATACCGGGCGATCATCGCGTCGCCGTTTCATGGCGGTGGCGGGGAATCCATATCGGCGATATTCCAGGCCTACCCGCAACCGGCGAAACAATTTCGATGTCCGGCCTGACAATTTATTTCTTTGTAAATGATAAAATCTCCGGCCACTGGCAGGTCGCAGACCGGCTGGGCGTTATGCAGCAATTAACGGCGGCGGCTAACGGTTGACCCGAAACTGCGCTTTGGGAAGCGGAACAGGCGCGCCCCTGCTGCTGATGAGACCGACGCTTAGGGGCGCCCCGGTTCCGCGTTCAACGATCGCCGCGGCCGGCGCCGCGCCGCGTATGTGCTTGTCCCCCCATTGCATCAGCGCGATTAAAGGCAGCGCCAGATCGACGCCCATGGGCGTCAACACATACTGGCGGCGCGCCCTTTGACCCGGCTCGCGATAGGGCCGCTTTGTCAAGACGCCAGCTTCGGTGAGCCGCTTAAGCCGGTCTGATAATACCGATCGCGGCAGACCGAGATCGGCCTTTATTGCGTCGAACCGGGTAACGCCGTAAAGCGCTTCGCGAACCACCAGCAGCGTCCAGCGATCTCCTAAAAGCATTGCTGCGCGCGCCATGCCGCAATTTTCAAGAGAAATTTTTGGCGGCGCCGTGGTTTCAGGCCCTGCATCATCTGAATACGCCATATCGACTGACTTAGAGCGCTTCGGCCTGGGTGCGCAATATGGATTGATGCGGCGCCCCGATTTTTTCCACAGTCTTTGATCACGGGACCGCTCACAAAAAGTTGTCCCGCCCATATCACTGTGTCCGCAATTGGGCGCAAAGCGGCGCCAATCTCGCCGCAATTGCCGCTCATATCTGGCATCACAGAAATCCGGCTGGGGCAAGCACGGAGATCTAAAATGAAAACAGTTTTTAAAGCAATTATTGCAGGCGCGGCCGGAATGCTTGTGTTTGGCGCCACGGCGGCCTTTGCTGGGGACCGATCTGACAACCGGGCGGCGCACCGGTCAAACAGCAAACCGGCCTTTTGCGATATCGACCACGACCACCGCAGTCATGCATCAAACTATTATAACTATTATTCGCCGGATAAATATTTCCGCGCGGGCGCCTATAATGGATCAGGCTTCAGCATCTCTCTTCGCGTTGGCGACCGCTATGACAACGACCGTAACCACCGGCGCGGCGACCGTAACTACCGTCGCGACGACCGCAACTATCGTCGTGGGGACCGCCAGGGCCGTCGCGGCAGGGTTGTGAATCGCCAGACCTTTGAAACACGATATCGCGCACGTATCGTACTCACTGAAGAAATCGTCCGCGGCCGGCGCGGCAACCGGCGCCTTGTCTGCACAGTGCAGGCGCGCGGTCCTGAGGCCAGCTACGTCCCTAAACGCCGGATGCATCGGATTGCAAACCGCAATTGCTCGCCGCGCGCGCGCGTCCGCATCTATTCGTAACACACGCAACATTGCGTAAAGGAGCCCGCCGGCATGCGTTTCTTGCCGGCGGGTTTTTATGTCTCGATTTCGCCGACAATTTGGCTGGCCGCTTTTTCAAGCATTTCCAGAGGAACCCCCGCTTTGATCAAAACCCGCAGCCCGAAATATCCAGCGAGAATTTTTGCCGCCATTTTTTCGCGCTTGCGGGGATTGCCGGCATAAGGCGGCGAGGCCGCTAGCGCGTCGGCAAACCCCGCGGCCAGCCGATCCATTGCAGCGCTGACGAATTTTTGCGTCGCTGGATCATGCGGCGCCTGGTCAACGCTGGCGTTGCAAAGAAAACAGCCGCGCCTGTCTTTTGCCACGACCGCGCCATCAATAGCGGCGCGGAGCAATCGTTGAAATCTGGTTCTGGCGCTTCCAGGGCGGTGCAATATTGCTTCTGCGTTCTGCGCTTCCATTTCATCATAGGCTGCAAGCGCTGCAAGATACATTGCGCGCTTGTCGCCAAAAGTCCGATATAGGCTCGGTTTTTTTAAGCCCGTCGCCGCCTCAATATCGTGCAGAGACGCGCCTTCATAACCCTTCAGCCAGAAAACATTCATGATCTGTTCAAGGGTTTCCTCGGGCTCAAATTCCTTTGGTCTTCCCATCGCGGCTGATCCTCACTAATTTGTTACCGATCGGATTAAAACTAATACTTTACTGATCGGTAAACAATCATATATGCGTCTGGTCAACAGGGCGCAAGACGCGCCGCGACTTTAAAAAAGAGCGTATTCCCGGGATAGCCCCGGCCGAACAGGAGAAAAAAGATGACCAGACTGACGCAACTGACCGACGAAGCCGCCGCCCCGGCGGCGCAGGAGCTTTTTGCAGCCATTAAATCAAAGGTTGGCATGGTGCCCAATCTTTACCGCGTCCTTGCCAATGAACCCGCAGCACTCGCCGCCAATCTCGGGATCAATGAAGCCCTGGGCAATGGCAGTTTTGACGCTAAAACCCGCGAGGCGATCGCCCTCGTTTCCGCGGGCGCCAATAATTGTGATTACTGCGCCTCTGCACATACGGCAATCTCGAAAAGCCTGAAGGTTGACCAGGCCGAAATCAGCGCACGCCTGCATGGCGCATCAAGCGATCCCAAGCTCGACGTGATCCTGAAATTTGCAAAAGCGGTGATCGATAAACGCGGCTTTGTCAGCGATGACGAACTCGCAGCCGCCCGCAATGGCGGCCTGAACGAAGGCGAAGTGGTTGAAACAATCGCCAATGTCGTTGCCAACATCTTCACAAACTATGTGAACCATGTGGCGGAAACGGAAATCGATTTTCCGGAGGTGAAAGCCAACGCTGCCTAGAGCATTTCAAAGCGGTTGAAAGCGACGCTTTCAACAGACACCGGTTCGCGTGAAGGAAATGCGACCAACCAATAACTAAAACCACGTTCGTCGATGCATAAATTTTCGAGCGTGGTCTGGAAAGACGACCATGGCGGGCCGGGCGTTGCGTCTTAACGCCCGGCCTTTTTTATGGCGCGGCAGCTTTCTCAACAGCAGCGCAAATTTCTCCGACAACGGATTTAACAAGGCCTGCGTCTTCGGCCTCGCCCATCACCCGGATCAACGGCTCAGTACCGGATTTGCGTATAACCAGCCGGCCGGATTTGCCGAGTTTTTCTTCTCCAGCCTTGATGGCGGCCTTAACGCCCGCAGACGCCAACGGATTGCCGCCGCTAAAACGGATATTTTGCAGAAGTTGCGGGAACGGTTCGAAATTGCGGCAAACATCCGAGATCTTGCGGCCGCCTGGTGCGACGACAGCCAGCACCTGCAGCGCCGTTACAAGGCCATCGCCAGTGGTGGCATAGTCGCTCAAAATGACGTGCCCTGACGGCTCACCGCCAATATTCATACCCTTGGCGCGCATTTCCTCAACGACATAACGGTCGCCAACTTGCGTGCGTTCCAGCGTCAGGCCTTCGCCCTTGAGGAATTTTTCAAGGCCCATATTCGCCATAATCGTCGAAACGACACCGCCGCCTTTTAACCGGTCTGATTTTTTCCATGATTTTGCAATCAGCGCCAGAATTTGATCGCCATCAACGATCTTGCCTTTTTCGTCGCAGACGATGACGCGATCCGCATCGCCGTCGAGGGCTATGCCGATGTCGGCGCGATATTCCAGCACTGCATCCTGCATCTGCTTGGTCGAAGTCGAGCCGCATTGGCGATTGATGTTAAATCCGTCAGGATCAACGCCTATCTCTTTGACCTCGGCGCCAAGTTCCCAGAGCACTGTTGGCGCAACTTTATAACCCGCGCCATTAGCGCAATCGATCACAATACGCATGCCGTCCAGCGAAGCGCGGCGCGGAAATGCTGCTTTGGCAAATTCGATATAGCGCGCGCCAGCGTCGTCAATGCGTTTGACCCGGCCCAAATCGCCTGCCGCCGCGAGGCCCGCATTCGGGCCTTCTTTCATCAAACGTTCAATCTCAAGTTCTGTCTCATCGGACAGCTTAAAGCCGTCGGGGCCAAAGAATTTAACGCCATTGTCATGATACGGATTATGAGACGCTGAGATCATCACGCCGAGATCTGCCCGCAATGACCGCGTCAGCATTGCCATGGCCGGCGTCGGCAGCGGCCCGAGCAGAAACACATCCATGCCCGAGGCGGCAAAGCCTGCAGTCAGCGCCGGCTCGATCATATAGCCGGAAAGGCGCGTATCCTTGCCGATCACGACCCGGTGGCGATGGGCGCCATTTTTAAAGACGCGGCCTACCGCCATGCCGAGCCGCAAAATGCCATCCGGCGTCATGGCGCCTGCATTGGCAAGCCCACGCACGCCGTCGGTTCCAAAAATGTCTCGTTTACCGGTCATCTGGTCGTCGCCCCGCATGGCGCCGCGCTCCTGTTAGATTTGCCCTATGCCTAGCATATTTTCTTGCCCAATGCCTTAACGCAGCAATCAGGCCATTTCTATGGCGTCCGCGATCTTTAGGGCCTGACGGGTCTCAGCAACGTCATGAACCCGGAAAATTGAAGCGCCGCACCGCCGTCCCTCAATGACTGCCGCAAGAGACCCGCCAAGACGCTGATCTGCCGCCCCTCCCCGGCCGTCTGAGGCGGCGTCGAGCGCCGCGATAAAACGCTTGCGCGACGCCCCGAGAAGAACTGGCAGGCCGAGCGCTGTAAATCGTTCAAGATGCGCCAGCAGCGCCAGATTATGCTCGACAGTTTTGCCGAAACCGATGCCCGGATCGACAATGAGTTTTTCTTTCGAAATGCCTGCCTTTAGGCAGGCGTTGATGCGGCCATCGAGAAACGCGTAAACTTCCTCAACTACATCCTCATAATACGGATCATCCTGCATGGTTTTTGGATCGCCTTGCGCGTGCATCAGAACTACATTGCACCCAAGGCTTGCTGCCGTTTCAAGGCTGCTCGAATCGCTCAGCGCTGCAACGTCATTCCAGATTGTTGCGCCCGCAGCCATCGCCGCCCGCGCGACAACGCCTTTGCGCGTATCGATGGAAATCACTGCTGTTGATTTTTCAGCGAGCGCCTCGATCACCGGAAGAACGCGCTGCAATTCTTCGTCCGCGGAAACTGGATCAGCCCCCGGCCGCGTCGATTCCCCACCCACGTCCAGAACACCGGCGCCGTCGCCAGCGAGTTTCAGTCCATGCGCTATTGCCGCCGCCGCATCAAAATGCTGGCCGCCGTCAGAAAAGGAATCCGGCGTCACATTGACGATGCCCATGATTTTGGGCGGTGCGGAGCGTGCATCGTTTGGCTTCATCAGAGCCAAATGACGCCCCGCCCGAGGCGACGCAAGGACAATATTATTCAGTCTTGATATTATTGGTACATTGATACATATATAACATTGATGGAGATTTCAAATGCCAAAGACTGTCACGCGCATCCAGACTGGCGTTCGCGTCGAAAAGCGCCTCCTGAAGGTCCTGAAGGGCCTTGCGGAATATCTCGACCTTTCCCTCGGCGATTTGCTTGAAGGGATGGTGCTGCACGCTTTTGAGGGCAAAGCGCCATTTTCGCCGGAAACGCTTCGCCAGATCGAAAAACTGAGAACGGTCTACGGGCTGGAACTGACAGCGGCAGACAGTCACCAGCTGGAGGACGCCAAAAATGACTAGCAATCAGACAGCGCAACTCCTGGACGATTTTACAGATGACCGCATTGAACCGCAGACATTCGGCCATGCGCAGCATGTTGAGACCGCATACGCGTTGTTGCAGCATAAGCCATTTCTTGAAGCCGCAGTGGCGCATATTGGCGGCCTTAAAAAACTTGCGCTCGCCGCCGGGGAGCCCATGAAATTCAACATGACGATAACGCTCGCCTATCTCGGCCTGATTGCCGAGCGGATAGAGGCCGATCAGAATACCCACTGGGGGAAATTTATCGCGAGCAATGCCGATCTTCTCGACAAGAAACTGCTCCTGCGCTGGTACGAGCCGGAAGTTCTCTGGTCCGATGCGGCTCGCCGGTCATTCGTGATGCCTGGCGCGGCGATGCGCAGCGTCTAACCATTTCGCATCTGTGAAACGCACCAAACCTTCGGTTCACCGCAGTTCGGCTGCTATTTCGGACCATTTTGCATAAACTGCCTGAATGAACGACACGCCAGCGCCCAGGGACCCAGCTATTTCCGAGCCTTTTCACAAGCTCGGCGATTATCATGCATGGGCGCTTGAACTCGGGTACACAGTCCCGGTCGACATGATCTGGGTCAGCAAGGCTGATGAAACAAAACCGTTCGCCCATCTTGTCATGCCGCACGGGGAACCCAGCATCGCCATTCGGCGGCGGCGAGACCGCCGCGGCGACTTCTATGAGATTGATCTTGTTGTTTGCGGACCGTTCGGCAAGGCCCGTTGGTATCACCCTCAGCCCGGCGAAGAGTTGATCGCGGTTCGTCTTAAGCCGGAAGCTTCATTTGCGTCCTTCGGCATTTTCGCCGGTGAATTTTTGAATACTGATCCCGTCGCCAAAGTAACCGGCGTTGAAAAATTTTGCGGCAATGCATTACGTGACGCTGAAGACGGCGAAATGCGTCATGTAGCACAATCGCTTCTAAACGACCTTCTCCACTGCGACCGCGAGGCGTTTAACCACGAGACCGTGGAATCTGCGACGGCCGGCATGTTACGAAAAGCCGAAGGCCGCATTACCATTCGCGCCATCGCAAAACATCTCGACATAAGCGAACGCCATCTGCGCCGCCGGTTTCAGGGCGCCACCGGGATGTCGCCAAAAACCTATGCTCGGCAATTGCGCATCGCCGCGGCCGCAATACGCGCTGATGCGGCGCCGACGCCCAATTGGGCGACCATCGCCAATGATTCCGGATATTTCGATCAGGCGCATATGATCGCCGATTTTCGAAATTTGTGCGGACAAACGCCGGTAGAAACCCATCACGCCCGCAGTGCGCTCCGAACAGCGGACGGGTCCGTTTTTTCCAATACCTGAACCGCCGGATTACGCACTTTCTGCGCTCAATCTTGAACTTAGAGGAGCGCCAATGGGCGCCGATCAAAGGAGCGTCTGATGAATAGATTCTTGTTGTGTCTTTCCGCGATACTGGCGCCAGCCGCCGCTATAGCCCAGGACGCGCCGCAGAGTGTTTCCTATGGCGGCCATGAATGGCGCATCACAGCGCAGGCGGCTGGCGTTGAACAATATCTCGGGCGCGATGCGCTGGCGCTAAGCGGCGGGCGCGTATGGCTCGACGGCGCTGGTTTTTCCGACGGCATCATCGAATTCGATGTGGCTTATGAGGAAAGGCAAGGATTTATCGGGCCTATGTGGCGCGTCGAAAGCGACCAGCATTTTGAGGAAATCTATTTTCGCTCTCATTTAAACGGCAAGCCCGACGCAGTTCAGTATACGCCGGTCGAAAACGGCAACTCTGCATGGCAGATTTTTTCGGATGAAAATGCGCTGGCTGCAATCGATCAGAAATTCGGCGCCTGGAATCATGTGAAAGTCATCGTCAAAGGCGACAAGGCGGATTTTTATTTCAACAGCCAAACGCCGCTACTGCATATTCCCGATCTAAAAACCGACATTAGCACTGGCGGGGTTGGGCTGCGGGTATCAGGCCGCGGCGGCATGACCGCCTATTTTTCCAATTTCGTCGCACGGCCGCTGTCGGATGGCGATGAAATTGTCGGCGAAGCAAAAGAGCCGCATGAAATTCCCGCGGGTCTGGTGACAACATGGAATGTCTCTTCGGTCTTTTCCGAGGACATTGTTGCGAAGGCGCTGACTTTGCCAAATGCCGCAACCAATGCTCAAATCTGGACGGTGCTCGATGTTGAGACAAACGGCATCGCCAATATCTCAAAAACCGCGAGTCGCCTCGCCGACGGCGGCTCCACGGTTTTTGTTCGCGCCAATATTCGGTCGGACCGGAAACAAATGAAGGAATTGCGTTTTGGATACTCCGATCGCGTGCGCATTTATCTCAATGGCAAGCGCGTCTATTTTGGGGACGCCGGATGGACAGTGCGCGACTATCGCTTTCTCGGTACGGTCGGGTTTTTTGACAGCGCCGGACTTGATTTAAAGCGCGGCGACAATGAGTTACTTGTTGCTGTCTCAGAAACCTTTGGCGGCTGGGCCTGGGCTGGCGCGATTGAGGATCAATCCGGGATCACCATTGAAAATTGATTTCCAGCGGCGCCCGGGCTCAACCATTGGGCGCGTTGGATCTAGTCCGGCGCCCCGCCAGCCCCAAGCAGCGGGCGCCGGTTTTTTGGGGGGGTTCCGAGACAAAGTAATTCCCGGTTTATCGTCCGGAAACGCCCAGATTCATACTTAAGCGCATTTCTCATCGGAAAACCGCTTCACACTTTTCCGGAAATGCGCTTGAAGCGTGATCAGAAGTTGAAAGCGCCGCTTTTGCGGAAACCGTTTGACGGCTCTCGCCGCCAAACTTCCGATTCGATCAAGCGACAAACAGAAAGGATCAGGCCCCTTGCGGGCTCGGCTCCATACCGCCAGCGCCATCGTCTTTTTTCTTGGCTGTCGCCGGCGCACCGGATGAAGGCACAGAAGACGGCGGCGTGTGGTCCTGGGGATCGGACGGATCTTCACGGACGATTTTTTCGCCTTTTATCAATCCATCGATTTCAGCGCCGGTCAGGGTTTCAAATTCCAACAGCGCCTGCGCCACCGCTTCCCATTCCTTGTTGCGGTCGGTCAGAATCTGACGTGCTTTGTCGTAACCCTCGGTTACAAATCGGCGGATTTCATCTTCGATTGTTTTTGCAGTATCGCCGGAGATCGCCTTCGACCGGGCAATTGACTGTCCAAGAAAGACTTCGCCTTCATCTTCGGCATAGGCAATCGGTCCGAGTTTTTCGGAAAGTCCATATTGCGTGACCATCGCCCGCGCCAATTTCGTCGCATGATCAATATCCGAAGAGGCGCCGGAAGTGACGTGTTCTTTGCCGAATTTCAGTTCTTCGGCGACGCGCCCGCCCATGGCCATGGCGATGCGCGCTTTCATTTGCTCGAGCGAGAAGGAAAGCTTGTCGCGTTCGGGGAGATACTGAACCATACCAAGAGCGCGACCACGCGGAATAATCGTCGCTTTGTGAACCGGATCGGAACCAGGCATCGTCAGCCCGACAATCGCATGCCCTGCCTCATGATACGCGGTGAGCATTTTTTCGTCCTCGGTCATCACCATGGAGCGGCGTTCCGCGCCCATCATGACTTTATCCTTGGCGTCGTCGAATTCCTTCGCTGTAACAAAACGCTTACCGCGACGCGCCGCCAGTAGCGCAGATTCATTGACTAGATTAGCAAGATCCGCCCCGGAAAAGCCCGGCGTGCCGCGCGCAATCGTTCGGATATTGACATCGGGCGCCAGCGGCACTTTTTTGACATGCACCTGAAGGATCTTTTCACGGCCGACGACATCAGGGTTCGGCACAACAACCTGACGGTCAAACCGGCCCGGCCGCAAAAGCGCCGGGTCCAGAACATCCGGCCGATTAGTCGCAGCGATTAATATGATGCCTTCGTTGGATTCAAAGCCGTCCATCTCAACAAGGAGCTGATTGAGAGTTTGTTCGCGTTCATCATTGCCGCCGCCAAGTCCGGCGCCGCGGTGACGTCCAACGGCGTCGATCTCATCGATAAAGATAATGCAGGGCGCATTCTTTTTTGCCTGGTCGAACATATCGCGCACCCGCGAGGCGCCGACGCCGACAAACATTTCAACAAAGTCCGAACCCGAGATCGTAAAGAACGGTACATTGGCTTCGCCGGCAATAGCGCGCGCCAGCAGCGTTTTACCTGTGCCCGGCGGGCCAATCAGCAAGGCGCCTTTCGGAATCTTGCCGCCAAGACGCTGAAACTTCATCGGGTCTTTTAGATATTCGACAATTTCCTCGAGCTCTTCCTTGGCCTCGTCGATACCGGCGACGTCATCGAATGTGACGCGGCCCTGGCGCTCGGTCAAAAGTTTTGCGCGCGATTTGCCAAAGCCCATGGCCTTGCCGCCGGCGCCTTGCATCTGGCGCATCACAAAGAAAAAGAAGGCAAGAAAAATCAGGAGCGGTAATATGTTGAACAAAAGCGACAGGAGCAAAGGAAGCTCTTCTTCCTTTTTTATTTCGGTCTGAACGCCAGCACTGTTCAGTCGATCAGCGATGGTCGTCTGCCCGTCTTCCGGAATAGTGGTGATATAATCTGAACCATTGGCGAGCTCACCCGTGATTTCTGTTTTGGCGACAGCAGCACTGGTCACACCACCATTGTCGATCTTTTCAATGAAATCAGAATAGGTGAGTTCCGAAGGGGTCGGGCCCGGCGGAGAAAACTGAAAAAGCTGGAGCGCAACAAAGAAAAAGACGATTACAAGGCCCCAAATTAGTACATTACGTCCGTTCATGCCGTCTTCTTCTTCCTCATTATCGTGCGGCCCACATTACAACCAATTCCTGGCCGCACGCCGCACATTACAACCTATTAGATAGGCGTTAAAAAAGCCCAGCGCTACGGCATAAAGCCCCAAAAAGCGCCATACATCTAATACCTAACAATTCCGCCGGAAAATCGCTCCTTAACCAACGCTTCGGCCTGGATACCGCCTGAAACCATAAATGGGAGCGCAGGCGCGCCGGTCAATGCACACCGCTGATAAATTCCAGGTGATGTTGAAATCGCCTCACCAGGCCCGGAGAACCCTTCTGCCCCGGGGCCAAGTGCGCTGTGGTCTTTACCGATGGGCGCTACAGTAGCGCTGCGAGCGCCCTCTAGCCGCTTCAAAATAAATCGCCCGTCCCATAAAAGGGCGCTGGCGACGGCCTTTGGGGGCATCGGCGCGACCCCGGTGCGGCCAAGGACAGCGCCGGGCTCGCGCAGAAACCACAGACGACCTTTCCAGGATTTAATCAGCGCACCGCCAAGGGTCGCGGCGCCGTCGCTCGCCGCCCCGTCGACAGCCGCCTGTGCCGCGGCTTCGTCGGCAGCGTAGTCTTCACCGCTGACAGCATGAATTAATCTTGCGCCGAGGCCACCAAGCGCGAGATTCGCCTCCAGCCGATCAAGCGAAGCGCCGCCCCACGAATAAAAACAGCCGCCAAGCGCGGTAAAAAGATCATCTTCCTGGCGCCGCAATCGCGCCGCCGCGGAAGAAAGCCGCGCTACGGTTCGATTAAGCGCGGCGCCGGTAAGGAGGTTTTGCTCTTCAAGGGCTGCAAGCAGCGCACGCATTCTTACACGCTCATAGAGTGGATCTTCGTTGGACGGGTCATCGAAAAAATCCTGACCGGCATTTTTGACGATTGCCGTTAATCGCGCGCGGGAAAGAAATAATAGCGGCCGCAACAACCGCACTGGCGCTCCGGGGCCTGCGGCGATCAATATCTCATCGTCCATTGCGGCAAGTCCATGCGGTCCGGCCCCGCGGGCAAGCCGCATAAAAACCGTTTCGGCCTGATCATCCGCGCTATGAGCGGTCAGCACGGCTTCACAGCCATCTTCGGCGGCCGCCTGCGCCAACAGCCGGTAGCGCGCCGCGCGCGCGGCAGCCTGTATGCCGGTCACGGGCTTTGCGCCCCCCCATGTCAGGATACGATGGGTAAGACCAATTGCGTTGCACCACGCGCCCGCTTGCGCGGCTTCAGCCGCTGCCTCAGACCGCAGACCATGGTCAACGCTATAGGCAATAATCTGCGCGCCGTTGTCTCGCCCATAATCGGCGGCAAGGTGCGCCAGCGCCATGGAATCGCGCCCGCCGGATATGGCGATCGCAAAGCAGCGCGGAACATTTAATGCGCGAAGCCGCGCAATAAATGCTTTCAAAACCGCCGGCTGGGAAATTTCGCCCGACGGCAATGTCTTTCTACTGGCAGTTGATGCGGGCCATTTCCAAATCGGCGCGCTGCCTGACCGGCGTCGGCGCATTTGGAAATTTCGTTTTCATGGTTTTAAAAACCGTGCAGGCTTCGCTTGATTTTTCCAATCGCACAAAAGAGGTGCCGAGTTTCAAATAGGCTTCCGCCGCACGCTGATCATTTGGGTAGTTGCGAATATGGCTGATGAAAACATCGGCAGCCGCAGCGTTCTCGCCAAGCGCAAGGTGGATTTCGCCCAGCCGGAATTGCGCTTCCGGCGTGCGGCTGTGATTGGGAAACGCTTCGACATAAAGCTCAAATGCGGATTTTGCGCTTTGATAATCGCTCTGCATCAAAAAGCCTGAGGCGTAAATAAACGCCGCATCGGGATCAAGCGGCAAAGTGATATCGCCGCCGCCGAATGAGCTTGCTTGATCAGGCACGTTGCTTTGGTCGATTTGATCCCCAATCGGATCGCCTGATGCAAGGTCAACTGGCCCGCGCGCCGCTGCTCCTGCACGCGAAACGCCGCCGCCCGCAGGCATCGCCGCATCGCCAGAAAGCGCAGCGCTGATCGCATTAAGACGCTGGTTTGACAGTTCAAGACGATAGGTAAGTTCTTCGACCTGCCCGGTTAACAGCTGAATTTCGCGCTCTAATTCACCGACCCGAACTGCCGCAGCGCTTTGCGCCGAAAGGCTCTTTTCAGCAATTTCCATGCGCGCCTGAAGGTCGCGAACATCATCTTTTGTACTGGCCGAGGCGGGGCCTGCGGCGGCGGTCAAAAGCACTACGCCCAAAATGACGGAGAAGTTCTTATTGATGTTCATTGCTCAAATTCCTTCAGACTGCCGGTCCGGGTCAAAATAGTTCCGCTTTGCGGACCGCTTCACGTTCACTGTTTCCCACTGTCACGACCGACCTCAAAACTACATCCTGACAGCGACAAAACTAAGGCAAAATCTGCGGCGTTCAGAAACCGCCATAATCAACAAAACTAGCCACATAAAAAGAGCGCGCCGGCTGAATGCCAAAGGCGCGCTCTCGCTTATTCATAGTCGGCATGCGCGGCCGTTTAGGCCCCGACCGACTTAATCGTCGTCGTCGCATTACGATTCATGGACCAGGCTTCCTCGGTCGAACGCGGATCAATAGGACGTTCTTTGCCGTAAGAAACAGTCGTGATCCGGGCGCGATCAACGCCAAGGCTCACAAGATATGCCCGCGCTGCTTCGGAACGGCGTGCGCCGAGCGCGAGGTTATATTCGCGCGTACCGCGTTCATCGCAATTGCCAGCAAGCAAAATGCGCGCTTCCGGGTATTCCTGAAGCCATGCCGCCTGACGCGCAAGCGTTGCCTGGGCCTGTGGCGTCAGCGTATATTGGTCATAGGCAAAAAACACGCGGTGTCCTGCATTTTCTTCAAGATCCGCCTGGCTGCCCGGCGCATAGCCTGTTGGCTGTTGGCCGACATTCGTACCGGCATTCGGATCGGTAGTGATATCTGGCCCCGTAGTTGTACATGCGGCAAGCAGCGCAAGTGACGCGAAAACCCCTGCGATTTTGATGAAATTTGTCATGTTGATCTCTATTGCTCCACTTTCCCCAATGATTGGGCGATTCTTTCTGGGCCATGCGATCGCGCCCCCGCGACAAAGCCCCTCTGATTAGGCACGCAACCCTGTCCGGGCCGTGAGGCGCGCATTGATAGCCGCGGAATACTAAAATCCCCGCCTTTCAATTTAATGTCAGTCAAATGCTAAAATTTAACCAACGGCAAGAACCGTAACCCCAGCCGCAGGCCCAATCAAGAACGGCTGTTCCGGTCTGGGAATGATTTTTCGGTTACGAATTGGCAAGTTTTTCCCCAATTACGGGAGCAAAGGCGACCAGGCCGGGTCTGACGCGTCCGCAGGGGTCCGAACACGGCGCAAATTGCGGCCTGTTAAATCAACGGACCAAAGCGACGAATTGCCTCCACTGCCGTCCCGGCGGGTCGGCGTCTGGCGGTAATACATCAAAACCCGGCCGTTCGGAGACCAGGTTGGCCCTTCATCGAGATAGCTTTCCGTCAATAATCGCTCACCGGTGCCATCAGGACGGATAACACCGATATAAAAACGCCCCTTATATTGGCGCGTAAAGGCAATGAGGTCGCCCCGCGGACTCCACACCGGAGTCTGGTAGCGGCCTTCGCCAAACGTAATGCGCCGCTGGTCGGATCCGTCAGCGCCCATCGTATAGATTTGCTGCGAACCGCCGCGATCAGAAGCAAACGCAAAGCGCTGTCCATCCGGCGACATCGTCGGCGACACGTCGATCGCCGGGTGTTCTGTGAGCCGCGTCAACCGCCGCGTGGCCAAATCCATCTTGAAAACGTCGGAATTGCCATTGCGCTCCATCGACATGATCACCTGCCGCCCGTCAGGTGAAAAGCGCGGCGCAAAAGTCATTCCGCGAAATGTGCCAAGCTGTTCCTGCTCGCCGGTTTCAATATTAAAGAGATAGACCTGACCCGGACGATTATCGAACAGCGCCATATAGGTGATCTGTTGTTGTGTCGGTGAAAAGCGCGGCGTCAGCACCTGATAATTCAGCCCATCGGTCAGCGGCACCGGATTGGCGCCGTCCTGATCCATGATCATCAGCCGTTTAACGCGCTTTTCCTTGGGGCCTGTCTCATGCACAAAAACCACGCGCGTGTCGAAATACCCTTCCTCGCCGGTCAGCGTCTTGTACACAAAATCGGCAACCTTATGGGCTGCCCGGCGCCAATTATCCGCAGGCGTCTTAAAGGCGACAGCGCCAAGCTGTTCGTCCGCATAGACGTCCCAGATGCGCGTTGAAACCTGCATGCGCCCATCCGGCAGCTCTTCTACGCCGCCGACAATCAGCACTTGCGCGTTTATGATGCGCCAATCGGCAAATCGCGGACGTATATTCACACCCTCAGGCTTTTCGATATAGGCGCGCTGGTCGATCACCTGAAACAGGCCTGATCGCTCAAGGTCAGTCATCAAAACGCCGGTGATATCGCGCCCGAGCGACGCAGTTGAATCGTCGTCGCCCAAAAAGTCAGGTGCCGCGACCGGCATCGGATCAATATTGCCCTGGGTAATATCGATGGTGACGCGCGCCGAAGCCGCATTGGCGCTAAATGCCGCAAATATTGTCAGGAGTATCGCAAATATTCGTTTCATCATTTTACTCTCTTTCAGGCCCCCTGAATATTTTTCTTAAGCTATCGGCCAACCATCTGGCCCGGATCGAAATTCAGACGCATATCTTTCCAGGTTTCAAACTGTTCGAGCGGCAGAAAATCATAAGGCGCGCATTTAATCACCGCACTGATAGCCTCCCGCTCGGCGACTTTCCAGAACCGATTTCCTGATAAATTGATCTGCGTGGCGTTGGCAACGCGCGGTTGAGAGGCGAGCGTCCCGTCACGGTTCAATTCAAATTCCAAACTAACGACTAGTTTTTCCGGCTCCGGCGCGCCAATAATTGAGCTAACCGACCAGCATTCTTTAATCGCCGCCAGCATTTTTGCGTTCATGCTTGCCGTCAGGCGGTCTCCTGCGCCGACGGCGGCCCGGGCCCTGTCAGCGGTCTCGGTCGTCTGCGACGGCGCATCGCGCGGCGCGGCGGCGCGCTCGTTTTCTTTCTCTTTATTAATCAATTGTGACAGCGCGTCGAAGTCCAGTTCGTCATTTTTGGGTTTGGGCGGCGCTGGTTTAGGTTGCGGTTTGATCTCCGGTTCGATTTTTTTGATCACCTCTTCAGCGACCGGTTCGGGTTCCGGCGCCGGTTCCGGCTTTACCTCCTCAACCGGCGCTGGCGGCTCGTCAACCTCCGGTTCCGGCAGGTCGGGCTCAGGCTCTTCGATTTCCGGCTCGGTTTCAGGCAATGCCGCCGGCACGCTGGTCGTCAAATCAAGCTCGGCCTCGCGGATCAGTTCCAGCGGAATAAAAGGCTCGGCCGTCACATCAGGACGCCATCCGGCGGGCAGCGAAAAATACGCCGCGCCGACAATTGCGAGGTGAAATAATAGAGATGCAAAGACGCCCAAACGCATGAAACCGGCGGCCTTCCTTTACGAGTAGTCCGTGTGCGTCACTGCAATTCAGGGTCGGTGACAAGACCGATCCGGCGAAACCCTGCCGCATTAATACGGCCCATGACGCGCACAACGTCGCCATAGGCGCGATTTTGATCGCCGCGAATAAAAATCCGCTGATCATAGCCGGCGGTTGCGATCGCTTCGAGATGCGGGACAAGATTTTCAAATTCGACCGGCGTTTCCTGAACATAAATCGTGCCGTCTTCTGAAACCGTGACGGTCAAAGGCTCACCGGTGTCCTGAATCGGGTTGGCCGCCGTTTCAGGCAGATCAACGGCGACGCCAACGGTCAACAAAGGCGCTGCAACCATGAAAACAATCAACAGCACCAGCATCACGTCAACCAGCGGCGTAACGTTGATTTCAGCCATGGGCCGCGTACGGCCAGGCCGATGCCGCCCGCCGCCAGGGTTCAGATTAACGCCCATCAGCGCGACCTCTCATCAAGCTGGCGCGACAGGATCGCCGAGAATTCGTCGGCAAATCCTTGCAGCCGCACCGCATAGGAATTGAGCGCTGAAGAATAACGGTTGTATCCGACCACCGCCGGAATCGCCGCGAGCAGACCAAGGGCGGTTGCAAACAGCGCCTCGGCGATACCGGGCGCAACGACAGCAAGGTTTGTGTCCTTTGTCACGGCGATTGCCTGGAAGGCGTTCATAATGCCCCAAACCGTACCGAGCAGCCCGACAAACGGCGCCGCTGACCCCACGGTCGCGAGAAAGCCAAGATTGGCTTCGGTTTTTTCCAGTTCTCGGGAAACAGAAACATTGAGGATTTTGTCGATCCGCTCCTTGGCGCCGGCAACCAGCGCCGTAGAACGGCTTGCTTCTTTCGAGCGCGCCCATTCTTCCATGGCCGCTGCAAAGACACGCGCCATCGGATGATCGCGCTTGTCGCCCATCTTGCGATAAAGATCGTCAAGCGGCTTGCCCGACCAGAACATATCTTCAAAGCGGGTTGATTTGCGCTTCAATCGCCCGAAGGTCAGCGATTTGTCGATGATCACCGCCCACGACCAGATTGAGGCGCCCACCAGAATGCCCATCACCGTTTTGACCACAGGGTCGGCGCGCAAAAACAAACTCCAAAGGCTGAAATCGCCCCCAAGCGCGGCTGCTGCGACTTCTGATTCCATTTTTTTATCCCCTGATAGGGCCCGCTTTCGCAGGACTGAACGAAACTTGACGCGCCGGATTTCGGCGCAAACGATCCTCTACGCGCATATGCCCCGCGCCGGGCTGAAACATCGTTAACATCGATAGGCCCCGGGTTTAATCCCTGATCGCCCGGAAATTGGGCGATTGATGGGCCCTGGGAAGCCGCGAAGGCGGCGATTGCCAAAGTTTAATGGGGTTAGATGATGATTTGACCTCAATCGCCGGTCAAGAATTTTGCTGTAACATCAACAGGTAGACGCCGCGCCCGGCCCGCCAAAGACATACAGACGGCCTCAACTTCTGCGCGCGCGATCAGAATTTCTTCCCGCCAGATTTCCTGGTCAATCAGCATCCGCGCGCCTTTAACGGCCGCAAATCGCGTACGGACGTCGATCAAATCGTCGATGCGCGCCGGCGAGATCCATTCCGTCGTCATTTTACGAATTGCAAAAGCAAGCGGCTCATCGCGCGCCAAAAGTTCCGTATGCGTGACGCCGAAATGCCGCAGGCTTTCCGTCCGTCCGCGCTCAAAAAACTTCAAATAGGACGCATGATAGACGACGCCGGAAAAATCCGTGTCCTCGTAATAGATGCGGATCGGAAGCGATAAAAGATGTTGATCGTTCATGGCGATTTGTGATCCCGGGCGCCCGGCGTCTAAGGCGATCATATTCTAAAAAGCAAGACGCGACAGGGTCCTGCTAACACGGGATCGCGTTTGAGCCCATGAAATTATGCCGCTTGCGCCGTAAGGCTCAAGCGCTGTAACGCTTGCGCCATGAAGATCCTCGGCAATCTGGACTGGCGCCATCCGCTTGTACGCGCACGGGTGATGATTGCTGCGCCGCTGCAAAAAGCGCTCGCAGCCGCGGGGCGCTGGGAAGCGTTGACGCAAAAGGAATTGGCGTGTGTTCAGACAGACGCTGTATCCGTTTCGGGCGACCGCCCCACCCAACGCCGAGTTGAATACAAAAACCCCCGGCCTGAATATCTTGATGTCGAAAATTTGCTCTACACGCCCGCCGGCCTTGCAGCGAAGAACGGGCGCTATGTCGCCCGCTATTCGATCCGGCCGCCATCAACCGCGGAAATATTAAAAGCGCCAAAAAGCAGCGGCGCCGAAGAAGCCGACACAGGCACGGTGGTCGAAACAGAAACGCCCTACACTTATGGCGATTGGATCGCCGACTATGTTTTGTCCCTGGTTACCACAGACAACATCGTCGCACCGCTCCTTGTACCGTCATTTCTCGCGCAAAAACCTTATGTCATCCGTGACGTTGAAGCGCTTGGGTTGAACTATGTCGTCGTAGACGAACCGGTTCACATTAAAAAAGCGCGCGTGATCCGAAAGCGCGTCCCCAGTTACTATTGGGGGCCCGATGAAGTTGCCGCCTATCGCAGCGCCTTTGGCGTTGTTCCGCCGCCGGCGCGCAAAGGCTCGATCACCTATTTGGGACGATTCGACACCGAAAGTGAAGCCGCCCAACGGAACTATCCGTCTGACGAGATCGCACGCATCGTTCAATCGATTGGCGGGACGGTCATTGATACGCGCGGCGCGTCGCCGGAAAAGTTTGATGAATGGGCGCCGGAGATGGAGACCGTCATTGCCGATCAGGGCTCCGCGCTTTTCGGCGTCATGCATGCGCAATCCAAAAATGTCATCGAACTCGCCGAAGATGACTGGTGGCACAGCGCCAATCTCTTCATTGCCAACGGATCGGGCGTACAAAACTATGCGGTGATCCATATTTACGGCAAAAGCGAAACGCAGCTCCGTGAACGGATCGAGGGTCATTTGAGGGAGTTTGACGTCGAGATGTAGGTCGTCAACTTCGGAAGTCTATTTCTCGTTGAACAAATCCGCGCCCGCGCCTTTGGGCGCCGCTAGCCCCAAATGTTTCCAGGCACTGGCGGAAAGAACCCGCCCGCGCGGCGTGCGCTGGATAAGACCCTGCTGCAACAGGAATGGCTCAACAACGTCTTCGACAGCGTCGCGCGCTTCGGCGAGCGCCGCCGCAAGTGTTTCAACGCCAACGGGACCGCCGCCGAAATGTTCTGCGATCAAACGAAGATAGCGGCGATCGAGCGGGTCGAGCCCAAGCCCGTCGATTTCGAGACGCTTCAGCGCTTTGTCGGCGACACCGGCATCGATCAGCCCTGCGCCCTCGACCGTCGCAACATCGCGCACCCGGCGTAACAGCCGGCCGGCAACGCGCGGCGTGCCCCGCGACCGGCGGGCGATTTCCATGGCGCCGTCCTCAGCCATGTCGGCGCCGAGTTTGTCGGCGCCGCGAGAGACGATGGCGCACAAATCAACATGGGAATAAAAATCCAGGCGGATCGGAATTCCAAACCGGTCAAGCAAGGGTTTGGCAAGCAGCCCAGAGCGCGTCGTCGCGCCGATCAGGGTAAAGCGCGGCAAATCGATCTTCACCGAACGCGCCGACGGGCCTTCGCCGATCATCAGATCAAGGGCGTAATCTTCCATCGCCGGATAAAGGACTTCCTCGACCACTGGCGAAAGACGATGGATTTCGTCGATGAATAAAACATCGCCCGCTTCAAGATTGGTCAGAAGCGCCGCAAGATCGCCGGGCTTTGTGATCACCGGACCCGAAGTTGATCTGAAATTGACACCCAACTCATTGGCGACGATCTGCGCGAGCGTCGTTTTGCCCAGTCCCGGCGGTCCATGAAACAGAACATGATCGAGCGCCTCGGAACGGTGCCGCGCCGCCGCGGTAAAAACCCGCAGATTATCCTTGGCGCTGGGCTGACCGATAAAGTCCTCAAGACGCTTTGGCCGCAGCGCCGCATCGGCGTCTTCAGTCTTTCGCGCGCCGTCGATCAATCGGTCTTCAGGAACATCCAGTCTACTTGTTGATTGCATGTGCGGCCTCACAGTCGCACGGGTCCGGTGAAACCTGGCCGTGCGCCTCAATATTCAAAACCAACAAACCCACACCCAGCATCCAACTTAATAGCCAACAAACACTACACACGCGTTGCCAACAAACATGAAATCGGTGTTGCGCAGCTATGTTCGTATTTCCGCTAACTTCGAAAAACGGAGGAAACGACATTATCGCGGAAACAAATACAGCAATCCCAATCAAGACCAACGGTGCCAAAAGGGATCGAAGTTGAATTGCTATCCCCAAATCAACAAAGAATGGCAATATGGCGAATGACCCAGCCGAGATAGAGAAGAAGAATTTCGAAAGTTGGAAATACCTAGTATCAACGTTCTTGATCTCTTCTAATACCCAATTCTCCAGGGCGTTCTGGACTTTGTCAGCTTTGATCTTTGGATGTTGATCCGTTTCCATTTCCTTGTCAGCACTCATGTTTGTCGCCAGCGAAATATTGCACCATACATACAGCGCATTGTAAAATATCGCCCGGGAAAATCGACATAACACTCTTTCGTGCGGATTTGCGGCGAGCGCCACGTGCCTTCGTAGCAGCACCCCCGGTCGAGCGTTTATACAATTTCCTCGCAGTTTTTTTCTTCGCCGTCTTCTTGGCGGTTTTTCGCTTTACTGATTTCTTTCCAGTTTTTTTCTTTGTTGTTTTTCTTACCATCGCTAAATCTCCATGCTCACGCTGGGGCCAGCTCTTTCAACGCAGCCTTGATCAAATCCTCAACGCCGGCGCTGTCACGAATTTCAGCCGCAAGCGAAACAGCACGGCGCGCCTCGACCCCGTCATAGCCCAGATGGGCCAAAGCCGACACCGCATCGGCGCGGGCCGCCAGCGCCGGGTCAAAGACAGCAGCGACCCCTGCTTTCTGCCGGGCGGCAATTTTAAAACTCTCCCCGCCAGCGCCCGCAATCACGCCAAGTTTTGACTGGAGTTCCGTTGCTATTCGCTGCGCGATTTTTTTGCCGACGCCATGGGCTCTTGAGATTGCTGTCACATCCTCGGCCGCGATGGCGTCATAAAGCGCTGCCGGCGGCAGGATTTGCAACAGCGCCAGCGCATGTTTGGCGCCGACCCCCTGCACTGACTGTAATAACCGAAAGCATTGGCGCTCCGCGTCATTTTCAAAACCGAAAAGCCGTATCAGATCTTCACGCACCAAGGTTTCGATCGACAGCGTCGCCGCTTCGCCCACGCCGAGGCGCTGCAACAGACGCGGCGTTGCGTAAATCTCATAACCCACGCCCATGACATCGATCAGCGCGGTTTCGTCGCCGACTGCGGCGACCGTGCCTTTGAGCCTGCCGATCATGACGCCTCCAACCGGCGCATATCGAGATGATGCGCGTGACAAATCGCGACCGCAAGCGCGTCCGCTTCATCGCTTGCGAGCTTTTTTTCGTTTGCGGTGCACAGTGGCAAGAGGATTTTTACCATGGCTTCGACCTGATGCTTATCCGCATGCCCCCGTCCAACGACCGATTTTTTGACCGAATTTGCGGCATATTCCGCAACCGGCACGCCCGCATGCGAGGGCGCCAGGAGCGCAATCCCCCGCGCCGCGCCCAGAACCAGCGCATCGCGCGGAGAGGCATTGACAAAAGTTTCCTCAACCGCCGCCTCATCAGGATGATGCTCGGCAATGAGACCCTCAAGCGCCGAAAAAATCTGCGCCAGCTTTTCAGCCTGGGCGGCCCCCCGCTTTGGCCGAATGACGCCTGAGGCGACATAAGAAAGGCGCGTTCCCGCGCGATCAACAACGCCCCAGCCCGTCGCCGCCGAACCGGGATCAATCCCGAAAATGCGAATCACTGAACTCATGGCGTGAGCATAAGCGGTTTGGAACGAAACGGGAATCTTTTGTCGCCAGCAACAATTAGGTGCTGGCGATCGCAGCAATAAATTCCTTCACCGCCGCCGCGGGCCCCTCAGGATGGTTCCAGACTGCTGACGATACGGCAAGAAAATCCGCACCGGCCTTTACCAGTGGCCCACAATTTTCCGGGGTGATCCCGCCAATAGCGACCGACGGGACCGTCGTCGCGTAAGACCACCAATCAAGAATCTCGGGTTCAGCTGTCGTGGCCGCTGTTTTTGTTGTCGTCGGAAAGAAGGCGCCAAAGGCGACATAATCGGCGCCGGCCTCACCGGCGACCAGCGCTAAATGTTTTGAGTTGTGACAGGTAACCCCAACCGTGGCATCCTCGCCAAGGAGCGCGCGCGCCGCCTCATAGGTTCCATCGGATTGACCAATATGAACGCCGTCGGCGCCCGCCTTTGCGGCAAGGTCTGGCCGGTCATTGATTAAAAATGCGGCGTCGTGAGCGCGGGCGATTGGCGCCAGTTTTTCAGCGGCGCGCAAAATATCATTGTCAGACGCAGCGCCTGTTTCTGATTTGAGACGCAGTTGAACGCAGGCGACATCTCCTGCGCCAAGCGCCGCGTCAAACTCACGGCCAAAGACCGTCAGATCATCGATCCGCGGCGGCGTAATTAGATATAATTGGCATTCGTTGCTCATAGGCCCGCCTTATAAGCGGCGGCAGCCGCTAAGACGAGAGGAGAAAACGGCCTTCAAGCGACAGGCTGCGCCTCGTTCAAATTCTCTCGCTCGGCCTGGGTTTGTGCGGATTTAGGTTTCAGCAAATTCTGCTTAATCTCATCGGGCACGGCATTGTAAATCTCTGGCCGCGGCATGTTGAGCCGCCTACGCGCTTCGTCCAGTGGCAGCTTTAAAAGTTCCTCAATATCATACTCAAGAATCCATTTGGCATTCCGGCCAATATGCGCGCCTTCGGCAACCGCTTTCATCAAAGGCGCCACAGGTTGTTCAAGCTTTTGAGCGATCAGACCGATAAAGATAATCAGCCGGAAACCCGGATTGCGCGTTTGCGTGTGCGTATAGGCAAGATTGCAAAGTTCACCCAATGCGTCCCGCCCATATCCGGTCAGCACATGCCAAAGGTCGTGGGAAACGTCGAGATGCAGAAACAGGCGGCGATAATCTTCAAACTGCGTTTCCCCGCGAAAATCGATGCCCGCTTCTTCAGCGGCGTCAATCAGACCGTCCGCAGTCAGATTACCGCCTTCCATGAAATCGAGATAAGCCCGTCCGAGGCTTCCTTCCGGCAAAGCGCGCAAAGCATCGCGATCGCTAAGAATTTCTTCAAGCTTGACGGGTTCGCTGATCACCCGGCGCCCATACGGCGTATCGGTGAACCGACGGAAAAGCTTCTTGCCGTTGCCGCCGGAAAGCGCAGACACCGCTTCGAACACCTGACGGGTGTCCTCCTTGTTGCGGATCAGCTTGAGGACCGCTGCGAAGGCGTGGAACGGGCGCACAGGCGGCGCCGGCGGCGTCGCAAAACCATTGATCCACTCAATATCTTCGGGCGGGACGACTTCGATTTCGGCAGCGGCGTTACTGGCGCTCATTCATGTCTCCGGGCCCAAGCATGGGTGATTTTGGGGCCAGTGATAAGATAGCATTACACTGACCAGTTTACCTGCAGGCTAAAATGCGCCATCGCGGCAGGAAATCAAGGGCAAGGGTCGGACTTATTTCCTGTCAGGCGGCTTTTTCGAGCCCGGCAGACCAGTCGCCCAGCTGCGCAAGGCCATTCATTTTGGCGCGATGCATAAAGGCGGCCTGGGCGGCGGCGACATTTTCGGCCTTGCCGCCCCAGGCTTTTAACGGCGCAGCCTGCAGGGCGCGACCATAGGAAAATGAAAGCGCCCAGGGCATTCGATCTTTGTAGCCGGCGTTCATGGCGTTGAGATTGGCCGTTGCGTCTTCATCGGACTGACCACCTGAAAGAAAAACGATTCCCGGCAGCGCCGCCGGAACGGATGAACGAAAACACCTCACTGTCTTTTCAGCGATTTCCTCCGCGCCAGCCTGCTTTGAACATTTCTTTCCGGAAATCACCATGTTCGGTTTCAGGATCGTCCCTTCGAGCGCCACATCCTGCGCATAGAGTTCGTCAAAGAGCGATTTCAACGTAAATTCCGTCACGTCATAACAACGGTCAATATCATGATCGCCGTCCATCAACACTTCCGGTTCGACGATCGGCACGATGCCCGCTTCCTGGCAAAGGGCTGCGTAACGCGCAAGCGCATGGGCGTTGGTTGATATACAGTATCCGGAAGGGATTTCATCGCCGGCGATATCAATCACTGCGCGCCATTTCGCAAACCGTGCGCCGAGATCGTAATATTCTTTGAGGCGGTCGCGCAGGCCATCGAGCCCTTCGGTTACCTTCTCACCTTCCGCGCCCGCAAGCGCATGGGCGCCCTTGTCAACTTTGATGCCGGGGATTGCGCCCGTATCCTGAATGAGTTTAACGAGCGGCGTGCCGTCCTTGGCGTTCTGGCGGATGGTCTCGTCAAACAAAATGACGCCGGAGATACAGTCCTTCATCGCTTGCTCGGTACGGAACAGCATTTCACGATAATCGCGGCGATTATCCTCGGTCGATTCCGCATTGATCGAATCAAAGCGTTTCTTGATGGTGCCGGAACTTTCGTCCGCCGCGAGAATGCCCTTGCCGGGCGCCACCATTGCAACGGCGATTTTGTTTAGCGCTTCAAGATCCATCTTATTTCCCCTTATTTTCTTGCGCCGCCGACGCTTCCAATATAGCGACTCCTGGCAATGTTTTGCCTTCCAGCCATTCAAGAAATGCGCCGCCGGCTGTCGATACATAGGTAAAATCATCGGCGACTTGCGCATGGTTGAGCGCCGCCACCGTATCGCCGCCGCCGGCAACCGCCGTCAGCGCGTCTTCCTTGACCCTTTTTGCCGCAAAGCGCGCCGCCTCAACGGTCGCGGTATCGAACGGCCGCGTTTCAAAGGCGCCAAGCGGGCCATTCCACACAAGGGTCTTCGCACTTTCAATCTTTTGCGCGATCAAATCGACTGTCTCCGGCCCGAGATCAAGGATCATATCGCCGGTTTTGACTTGATCGACACTGACGACTTCGCGATCGGCGCCTTCCTTGAATTCCCTTGCAACCACGACATCGGTCGGCAGGACGAAATCGCAACCAGAATTTTTTGCTTGCGCGATAATCTCTCTGGCCGTGTCGCCAAGATCGGGCTCGCACAACGATTTCCCGACATTAAAACCTGTGGCATACAAAAATGTGTTCGCCATGCCGCCGCCGACAACAAGAATATCCGCCTTGCCCACAAGATTGAGCAGAAGATCAATCTTTGAGGAAACCTTGGCGCCGCCGACTACGGCCATCATAGGACGTATCGGGTCTGAGAGCGCAGCGCCCAAATAGTCGAGCTCGCGCTCCATAGCGCGCCCGGCGGCCGCCGGCAGGATGCGCGCAACGCCTACAGTCGATCCATGCGCCCGATGCGCCGCGGAAAACGCGTCATTGATGTAGAGATCGCCATGTCTGGCGAGGGCTGCTGCAAAAGCCGGATCATTTTCTTCTTCGCCAGCGTGAAAACGCGTATTTTCCAGGAGCGCCACATCGCCGTCGAGCATATTCTTTGAAAGCTTTGTTACTGCATCACCAATGCAATCTTCAGCAAACTCAACCGGCCCGCCAAGCTTGGCGCTTAAGGCTTTTGCGACCGGCGCCAAAGACATCGCCGGATCGATCTTTCCTTTGGGGCGTCCGTAATGGGACAGCAAAAGGACTTTCGCGCCCTTTTGCGACAGCTCTTTGATGGTCGGCAACGCACGATCAATACGCGTTGCATCGCTGATGACGCCGTCTTTCATTGGGACGTTGAAATCAACGCGCAATAGCACGCGCTTTCCAGCGACATCCAGATCATCAAGCGTGCGATAACGCGCCATTGTTTTCGGGCCTAAAAGTGTTTCGCCATTTCGAGCGCCGTGTCGGTCATCCGTGTCGAAAATCCCCACTCATTGTCATACCAGGAAAGGACGCGCACGAGTTTGCCTTCGAGGATTTGCGTCTGCGGCAATGCAAATGTCGAGGAATGGGGGTCATGATTAAAGTCTGACGAGACCAGCGGTTTGTCAGTAACGCCCAGGACGCCTTTGAGATATCCGTTTGCCGCTTCGATCATCGCGCCATTGACTTCATCGACATTGGTGTCGCGCTTTGGCGTAAAAACAAGATCGACAACAGATACGTTCGCTGTCGGGACGCGGATCGACGAGCCGTCAAGCTTGCCGTTAAGGTCGGGCAATACCAGGCCCACCGCTTTCGCGGCGCCGGTCGATGTGGGGATCATATTCGTCGCCGCGCCGCGCGCGCGGTAAAGATCTTTGTGCAGCGTATCAAGCGTTGGCTGATCGCCCGTATAAGAGTGGATCGTCGTCATATAGCCGCGCTCTATGCCGACCGTGTCATTCAAAACTTTTGCGACGGGCGCGAGGCAGTTGGTCGTGCATGACGCATTTGAAACAACCAAATCGTCGCTTGTGAGGCTGCCGTGATTAACGCCATAGACAATTGTCTTGTCAGCGCCGGACGCCGGCGCCGATACGAGAACACGTTTGGCGCCCGCCTCAAGATGCATCGCGGCTTTATCGCGGGCGGCAAATATGCCGGTGCATTCAAAGACGATATCGACGCCCATCTCTCCCCAGGGCAGCTTGGTCGGGTCGCGCTCCGCCAGTACTTTGATCGGGCCCATGCCCACATCAATCGTGTCATTTGTGGTTTTAACTTCATGAGGAAAGCGCCCATGCACCGAATCATACTGCACGAGATGCGCATTGGTCTCGACCGGACCAAGATCATTGATCGCGACAACGTCGACGCCCTTGCGTCCCGTCTCAACAATCGAGCGCAGCGCCAGACGGCCGATGCGGCCAAATCCGTTAATTGCAATTTTTAAAGCCATTTCACTGATCCTCTTTCTCAATAACTTATTTCAAAGCGCGCCGCGATAGGCCGCATCAAATCGGGCTCTCCAATTTGGATAACGCGAGCAAGGCCGAGCAAATTCCGCTTCCTGAATTGCTTTTATTGTTTTCAGCATGCTGCGTCGCTCAGAGTCCTTTTGCACTGCCGTGGGAACAACCGAAAATGAAGCCAGCACATCTTCGCATGCTTCCTCCGAAACCTGGGCCGCAGAAACATTTGCGCATGCAATCGGCGCCAATGCTCCAGACAAAACCCCCAACAGCTTCCGAGACACAGTCATTGCAAAATTTAGTCCCTGATCAGGCGTTTTGCTTCGCGCGCAACTGCCTTCGCCGTAATGCCGAAATATTTGTAAAGATCGACTGCCGGCGCCGACCCGCCGAAACTCGACATACCGATGAACTTGTCCTTGCGTCGCAATATCTGGTCCCAGCCCTGGCTGATCGCCGCTTCTACGCCGATGCGCGGTTTCTTGCCCAGCACTTCAGCGCGATAATCCTCCGACTGCATTTGAAAAAGCTCAAATGACGGCGCCGATACGACACGCGCCTTTACGCCGTCCTGCTTCAGCTGGCGGCGGGCTTCAAGCGCAATTTCCACTTCCGAGCCGGTCGCGATAATCGTTACATCATATTTCTCGCCGCCCGCAATGACATAAGCGCCGCGCGCCGACAGGTTGTCATCTTCATAGCTATTGCGCGCCGGTTCGAGGCCTTGCCGCGTCAGGGCAATGACTGACGGCGCTGCAATGTGTTTGAGCGCCAGCTCCCAGCATTCAGCTGTCTCCACCGCATCACAGGGCCGGAACACATTGAGGTTCGGGATCGCGCGCAGCGCCGCAAGATGTTCCACAGGCTGGTGCGTCGGACCGTCCTCGCCGAGCCCGATGGAATCATGGGTCATAACAAAGACAACACGCAGGCCCATCAAAGCAGCCAGCCGGATCGCCGGCCGGCAATAATCGGTAAACACCATAAACGTGCCGCCATAGGGCACAACACCGCCATGCAAGGCCATGCCGTTCATAGCGGCCGCCATGCCGTGCTCGCGAACGCCATAATAAATATAGCGCCCGGCGTAATCTTCTGCAGACAGAATGCCTTGATTTTTAGTCTTGGTGTTATTTGATCCGGTGAGATCGGCGGAGCCGCCAATCGTTTCATCAATCACATCATTAATAATTTCGAGCGCCAGTTCCGAGGCCTTGCGGGTGGCGATTTTTTTCGGTTCCGCCGCCAGCGACTTTTTATAATCTCGGATCCGCGGGACGAGCGCGCCGGCATAATCGCCGGCAAGCGCAATCCTGAACGCTTCACATTGCGGATCGCTTCCGAACCGGCCTTCCCAGGCGCTTCGACCCTCACTGCCGCGAGCGCCGGCCAGCCTCCATGCGCTCAATATCTCGTCAGGGATTTCAAAAGGCGCATGGGGCCAGCCCAGAATCTCACGCGCGCCCGCAATTTCATCACTGCCTAACGGCGCCCCATGGGCGCCCGCCGTGCCGGCTTTTTTTGGCGCGCCGCGCCCAATCACGGTGCGGCAGGCGATCAATGTGGGGTGTTCGGACCCTTGCGCCGTCTTAATTGCTTCAGCAATGGCGGCAGGATCGTGCCCGTCGATGCGCGCTGTCGCCCAGCCCGACGCAGCGAACCGCTCAAGCTGATTGGTCGAATCTGAAAGCGACACGGGTCCGTCAATGGAAATGTTATTATCGTCAAATAGAACAATCAGCTTGCCGAGTTTTAAATGGCCGGCAAGCGCCAGCGCTTCCTGGCTGATCCCTTCCATCAGGCAACCATCGCCAGCTATGACATAAGTGTGGTGATCCACAAGATCGGCGCCGAACCGTGCGCTCAAATGCGCTTCGGCGATCGCCATGCCGACCGCATTGCCCAGTCCCTGACCGAGGGGCCCGGTGGTCGTCTCCACCGCTGGCGCATGGCCATATTCGGGGTGTCCGGCGGTTTTCGATCCAAGCTGGCGAAAATTTTTAATGTCCTCAATCGTCATTCCCTCATAGCCGAGTAAATAGGCGAGAGAATAAAGCAGCATCGAGCCGTGACCGGCGGAAAGGACGAAACGGTCGCGATCCGGCCAAGCTGGGTCAGCGGCGTCAAACTTCAAAAACTGCGTAAACAGGACTGTTGCGACATCAGCCATGCCCATGGGCATGCCGGGATGGCCGGACTTTGCGCGCTCGACAGCATCCATCGAGAGCGCCCGGATCGCATTCGCCATCTGTGGAAAATCTGCCTGCGACGGGGCGGCGCCAGTCATGAGGGGAACCTCTAATCGCTGGAGAAAAAAACGGAAATTTAATGCGCGCTACATGCATTGCGGTGATCCGGGGGTCAAGGGCGGCGAAGAGCCCGCTGGACAGAATCACTCAGGAGCGTCACATTGACTGCAGACATGGTGACAAAAAGGCGACGATGGCCATGACCGTTCTTGAAAATGCTGTCCGTGATTTGGCAAGCGCGCTCGAAAATCTCGAATCGAACCTCGAAAACCGGCTCGATGATTTATCGGCTGCAGGCGAAGCGATCGCTGCTGCTCGACGCCAGGCCTATGCGGCCAGGAAGCATGCTGGCGACGCGAGCAGCGGCCTTGCCGCTTCGATCAGCGACTTAAGAGCGCTGCTCAACGCAAACGTGAAAGATGAACCCCATGGCGGAAGTTGATATTCGCGTGAATAGTCGCGACTACCGCGTAACTTGTGAGGACGGGCAGGAAGATCGGCTGAACCAGCTCGCAGCCTATTACGACCGTCATGTGACGGATCTTGCATCGGAACTCGGCCAGATCGGCGATGCGCGGCTCATGTTGCTTTCTGCGCTGACGATTTGCGACGAATTATTTGAGGCGAAAGCGCGCGCTGGAGATTTGGAACAGGCGGCTGATGCGCTTACGCCGGAAACGCTCGGCGGCGCGAGCAGGGCCGTCGAAGCAGCGGTTGTCCGCGTCAACGAGATTGCAGAGCGTCTCGATCAAGCCTGACCTTCAGGAAACAGGCGGCAGCGCCTCCGCGCGCGACGGATCGAGATAGCGGGCTGCAGAAGGCTTTATCGAGCCGTCATTTAAATCAATGAGCAGCGGATTGCCGGTGGGAATTTCGATATTGACAATGTCACTATCAGAAACATTAAACAAAATCTTGATGAGCGCCCGCAGCGAGTTTCCATGCGCAGCGATGATCAGCGATTGGTTCTCTTTGAGCTTTGGCGCGATTTCTTGTTCAAAATACGGCTCCACGCGATCAAGGGTTGATTTTAGCGATTCAGCGATCGGTACAGACGCATTGTAGAGTTTGTATCGCGGATCATGCGACATATTATGTTCGCTCGCCGGGTCGAGCGGCGGCGGCGGCGTATCGTAACTGCGCCGCCAGATTTTCACCTGATCAACTCCGTGTTTTTCTGCTGTTTCCGCCTTATTGAGCCCGGTGAGCCCGCCATAATGGCGCTCATTTAATTGCCATGCCCGCGTCACCGGCAACCACGCCCGGTCCATTTCATCCAGCGCGATCCACAGCGTTTTGATGGCGCGCTTTTGCACCGAGGTAAAACAGGCGGAAAAATCAATGCCGGTTTCCTTCAACAATTGGCCCGCCTGATGCGCTTCAGCGCGGCCCTTATCCGTCAGATCCACATCGACCCAGCCGGTAAACCGGTTGTCCAGATTCCACTGGCTTTGTCCGTGCCTGATCAGCGCAAGGCGCGTCATCTTTTTCTCCCGATTAGCGGCGTTCGCGCTCTCATAATAGCTGCGCGGTCAGTTGGCTAGGCGCATAAACGGCCCGGGATTATGCAAAGCGCCCATTTGTCGGAAGCTCATCGCTGCGGCAATGGACGCATCATGTTAAAAGCGTCGCTTTTACAGTCACAAATGCTCTAGACTGTACCGGAAATTTTCAAGGACGCGTCATGACGAAAACACAAAAAGTCGCCCTGGCTATTCACGGCGGCGCCGGCGCGCGCGCGGGCCGCGATTATTCAAAGGCGGAAGCGCATCTTTTAGGCCTGGTGCAACGCGGCGAAGCCATGCTGAAAGGCGGCGGCGACGCCGTCGACATCGTAGAAGACCTGGTGACGGAAATGGAAAAATCCGGTCTCTATATTGCCGGCAAAGGCGCAGCGCCGAACAAGGCCGGATACACAGAACTTGACGCGTCAATCATGGCGAGTGCGCCCGGTTCCCACAACCGCTTCGCCGGCGCTATTGCGGCGGTCAAGAATCTCAAATGCCCGATCAGGGCGGCGCGGGCGGTGATGGATGAAACACCCCATGTCATGCTCGCCGGACGCGGCGCCGAAAATTTCTGCCGCGAGCGTGGTTTTGATTTCATCGACGACCCGGAAAATTATTATGTCGTCCCTGTGGGCGTCGAGCCTGAGGAAATGACGCAAGCAGAACTGGGGCACGGAACCGTTGGCGCAGTGGCGCTTGACGTCAATGGTCGGCTTGCCGCGGCGACATCGACGGGCGGCGTCTTTGGAAAACTCGAAGGCCGCGTCGGCGACACGCCGCTGATCGGATCGGGGACATGGGCTGATGAACATGTCGCCGCATCCTGCACGGGGCTTGGCGAATATTTTATTCTGGCCGGCGGCGCTCAGGATGTGGCAAGCCGGGTCCGCTATCAGGGCTCGGACCTGCAGCAAGCGACAGCAGGGCTGATCAAAGATGTTGCCCGCCTCGGGGGCAACGGCGGCGTTATTGCCGTTTCCAGCGATGGCGACATCGCTTTTGCCTGGAATTCGGATGGCATGAAACGCGCCGGATTTGGTCCCGATCAGGATCTCTTTGCAGCGACATTTTAAAGCGTTGATGAGCTAAGAGCGACAATGGGCGCCAAATTCGATCCGTTGCATGCCGGCTCAATAGTCGACGCGGCCATGGTTGCACGTATTCATAACGGCCTGCGCGCGCGAACGCTGCCAAAACCGGAATGGACCCACGCGGCGCATTTGACCGTCGCAACAGCGCTCCTTGCCAAGCTGGGCCTGGCGGGCGCGGAAGCGGAAATGCCTGGTCTTATCCGTGCTTATAATGAAGCAACCGGCGTTCCCAACTCTGACAGCGAAGGATATCACCATAGCATGACGCTGTTCTTTCTGCGCCGGATCGATCAGTTTCTCGCGCCCCACAAAAATGAACCATTGCCCCTGCGCGTCACTCGATTACTCGCCTCGCCGCTCGCCGAGCGGTCATATCCGCTGACTTTTTATAGCCATAAAAAATTGTTTTCCGTTGAGGCGCGCCGTAATTGGACGCCGCCGGATCTGAAACCAATCGATGAATAGTGAAAAACTAATTATTCGACTGATCCTCAAAGTCACTCATTATTAGTGAGGATAAGATCGCGCCAAACCAGACGATGATCAGAACTTTCGACCGGAAAACCCGGGCCGACTAAATCGTAATGCGGCTCTCCCGGGCCCGGCCAGAAAATACCCGACGCCGCTTCCCGAAAACCGGATTTTGAAAACAAGACATAATCCAGATGCAGATTGCCGATGCCGAAATCTCCCTCGTCATTGAAATCCGCAGTATCCTCCGACGGCGGACCGGTATGTGCGAGATTGGCGCCGGCCTGTAACTGCGATTGTTGCGCGCCGCCTGCGCTTTTCGGCGCGGCAGCCGGGCTAACGGCCGGCGAATTCATCAATTGTTCGATGGCGCCGTCGATGCCGCTGCCATCATGGGGATCCGCATTAAGATCGCCCATGATCACAAAGCGCGCTCCCGCCGGCAGCGCAGCAGCCTCGCCCGTATCGTCATAGATATAGGCCATTGCCTCGGGCGTCAGATAATCGGCGAGCAGCCTTATCTCATCATGATTTCGTTTGCCGTTTCGGTCTTCCGCGCCATCAAAACCCGGCGGCGTTGGGTGGGCCGCCAGCACATGCACGATATTCTCATCAATCATGACCGGTACGTCCCAATGGCTTTTTGATGACAGGCGAAATTCTTCGAGCGCTTCAGCGCTGTACCAGTCATTTGGTTCTGGCGTCGCCGGATCATCGGGCAGCAAGGCGCCTGGCATATCTTTCCACCGGAATTTTTGAAAACTGCGCACTGATCCTTCATCGATTGGATATTTTGACAGGATCGCCATGGCGTACTGGCCCGGAAACTCGCCATAGCCGAAAGCATCGCCGCCATAAGCGCGCGACCCCGGTTCGGTTGTCACAGTCCCGTCGCGATCAAGGTCATGGCCGGAAGCCGTCCCCGTGTTTGAGGGCGCGGCAAAAACGAAAGGATAAATCGCCGGTGCGGCGCCATTCTGGCTTTGCTCAAGATAATTTTCGCGAAACAGGCGCAACCCCTCGCCAGTCTCATCATAATCAAATTCATTCAAGAGCAGCACATCCGGCGCCGCACGTTGAATAATTTCCGCGATCTTTTGCGCCTGAGGATTATCCGGCGTTGCGAGATCTGCGATTAACGCACCTTCCGTGGGCCGATTGAGATAGACATTATAGGTGGCAAATCGAACGCTTGGCGCAGGCGATTCTCGGGTCGCAGCCGGTTCGTCGTCCACAGTACAGCCCGACAACAGCGAGGCTCCGAAGGCAAGAATGGCAAATGAGCGCATGAAACCTATCCTTTTGCGGCGGACGCCAAGATTAGTCGATGATGCCTACTCTACACAATCTCCTTTGATTGCAGCTTTGCAACCTGCAGTTCGACGCGCTTGACCTCACGTATTACACGATTGGATTCCACGCGCATCCAGAACCACACCTTCATAAACCCGACCGCGGTCATCAGGAACCATGCAAGACTTCCCCACCTTACCGCGAGAACAGTATCGCCGGATTGAATAAACATCCACGCAGAATAGAAAGCCCCAAATGTAAATATAAGCATGGCAACACTCGCCGCCATTGCGATCCAACGAAATTTTCCCCGATAAACGCCAAAGGCTTGCTCGATTAACCCCTGCTCGCCAAACTCGTCGAACAGTGTACGATCTTCAGCAGCAAGGGCTTCTTCAATCTCTCGATCAAGATCAGACATTTGACTTCCTTTCTTCCAAAGCTGCGCGCAATTTTCGGCGTGCATGCATGAGGCGAGTCTTGATGGTGCCCGCCGGAACCTTCAGCGCGGCGGCGATTTCCGCAACGCTAAATTCCTCTTGATAAAAAAGCCCGATGGCAGCGCGCTGATCAGGCGGCAACGCCGCCAATGCAGCGGCCAACGGGCCCGCATTGACCGCGTTTTCAAAAATCGCCGCCGAAGGCGCTTCCGGCGCCGGCTCGGCCGCAAATGCGCTGGTCGTTTTTCGCCGCTGCTGCGCCTTGCGAATTGAATCGGCGGCGCGGCGGGTCACAATGCGATAAGCCCAGGCTGGAAAGACGTTCGCATCCGTTAAAGACGGCAAGCCTTTAACAATATCGGCCCATGCATCCTGGACAATGTCACGTGCAGCATCGCTGTCACCCGACAGGCGATAGGCGTGACGCAACAGCCTCGGCTGCCAACGCTGAGCCAGGCGATCAAATGCGTCACGATCGCCGGTGCGCGCCGCCGCGGCCAGGTATTCGTCGAATATGCGCGCTTTGTCCCGGCGCATCGCCGCCCCGCTATCTGTTTATGCCGTCATTCAAATAGTAAGTCGGCGGCGCGGCCAAAATGGTTCAATCGCTGGAAACAATAATATAAAGACCTGAAATTATTATGATTTTCAGAGGTGAGGCAAATTATTCAGCGGCCGCTGTCTCGCGCGCTGGCCGGACTGCGCCGTCTTTTGCATCCTGGGCGTATATTTCGTCAACGATATAAATTGGACGCTGTTTCGCCTCGACAAAAAGCCGGGATATATATTCGCCGAGCACGCCAACAGAAATAAGCTGTACACTGCCGAAAAATAAAACGAAGACAAGCAAGGACGCATAACCGGGCACGTCGACGCCGCTGACAATTGTTTGCAGGATAATCATTGATGCATAAATTACGGATAACAGCGCCACAGCCGCGCCGACATAACTCCATACCCGCAATGGCACGGTTGAAAAACTGACGAAACCGTCAACGGCAAAATTCCAGAGGCGCCAAAAGCTGAACTTGGTTTCGCCTGCCGCACGCTCAGGGCGGACATATAAAACGCCCGTCGATTTATAACCGACCCAGGCAAACAACCCTTTCATAAAACGTGATCGCTCCGGCAGCGACTTAATGGTGTCAACGACACGGCGATCGATCAGGCGGTAATCGCCCGTGTTCTGTGGAATTCTGACACCGGAAATCTTGTTAAAGAGCCGGTAAAATCCGTTTGCCGTTATGCGTTTTGCCGCCGTGTCTGACGCACGGTCTTCGCGCATGCCGTAGACAACTTCAAATCCCTCGCGCCATTTTTCGATGAAGGTGAGGATCAGTTCCGGCGGATCCTGCAGGTCAACATCCATGACAATAACGGCGTCGCCCGCAGCGTAATCAAGACCGGCCGTAAGGGCTGCTTCCTTGCCAAAATTGCGGGAAAAAACCACAAGCCGGATTTCTGAATGCCGGTCGGCAAGGGCGGATAATTTTTCGCGAGTTTTGTCGGTGCTGCCGTCTTCGACGAAAACAAGCTCAACCTCAAAATCCTTGCCTGAGAGGATCGAAAAAATCGTCTCAACAAAAAGATCAACGCTTTCCGCCTCATTGTAGCAAGGGGCCACAATAGAAATCAGCGGCCGCGCTGGGCGCATCCGATGTCCGGTTCGTGATGGGCTGTCCGTCGTCATCATTCGAATTCTTATCGCGCCGGGCGGAAATGAGCCGTTAACAATTCACAAGCGTTATATCATAATCCGCAGCCTTGCGCCGAACTACGCGCATTTTAACTTCCTAAGGCAGAAAACCGACAATTTCCTTGACTTCGGCGACCACTGGATCGGCGACGGCAGCCGCACGCTCAGCGCCATTTCTAAGGACTTGTTGCAGATAACCCGGATCAGCCTCAAGACGGCGCAATTCCGCACTGATGGGCGCAAGTTTTTCGACTACAAGCTCGGCAAGGGCCGGTTTGAACGCGCCAAATCCCTGACCGCCAAATTCCTTAAGAACATCAGCATCGGGTTTGCCGGAAAGCGCAGCATAAATACCGACCAGATTTGCCGCTTCCAGGCGGCCCTCTAGTCCTTTCGGTTCCGAGGGCAAGGGTTCGGAATCGGTTTTTGCCTTTTTGATCTTGCGGGCGATCACGTCGGAATCATCGCTCAAAAAAATACATGCGTTTTCGGATGGGTCCGATTTCGACATTTTCGCGGCGCCGTCACGCAGCGACATGATCCGCGCACCGGGCCCCTTGATCAACGGTTCCGGCAATGGAAAAAAATCGTCCGCATCAAAATCATGATTGAATTTTCCGGCAATATCCCGCGACAATTCAAGATGCTGTTTCTGGTCTTCGCCCACAGGCACGTGGGTCGCTTTATAGACAAGAATATCGGCGGCCTGCAGCACCGGGTATGTGTATAATCCCACGGACGCCCGCTCTTTATCCTTTCCGGCCTTGTCCTTGAACTGCGTCATGCGGTCGATCCAACCCAGGCGAGCGACGCAATTGAAAATCCACGCAAGCTCCGCATGGGCGCCAACCGCAGATTGATGAAATACCGTCGCGATGTTCGGGTCAACGCCCGCCGCCAAATAGCTTGCCGCAATATGAAAGGTTTGCTCACGCAGCTTTTCCGGGTCCTGCCACACCGTGATCGCATGCATGTCAACGACGCAATAGTAACACTCATATTGGTGCTGCAACTCGACGAATTTGCGAATGGCGCCGAGATAATTACCCAGTTGCATACCACCCGATGGCTGTATGCCAGACAAAACCCGCATAGGACCCCGATAACCGCTCATGAAACCTGCTCTTTACTGGATGAAAGCGAAGTTATTTTCCGCCGGTGAGGTCCTTGTAGTCAGAAGGGCGCACGGCGCCAAGCGCCAGCGCTAAAACTCCATAGATGATAATGCCCGCACAGGAAATTGCGATGATCGCGAGCCACGAACGGTCCCATAAATAATCCGCAATAAGGTCCGTGTAGCCTAGCGACCAGTTTAGAAACATCGATAACCCGAAGCTTGCAAGCAGTATTCGCAATAGCCGAGCGGCCAGCCGGCCTCCAGGCTGAAATCGGCGTTGGCGATAAAGCTTCTGCCCCAGCAAAAAGACCTGGATCCATGCCGCGACCACGGTGGCGAAGGCAACGGCCATGAAACCAAATGCCGGGAAAAGCGCCAGCGCCAATGCCGTGTTGAGAAATATAGCGACAAGCGCATAGTTCATTGGCGTTCTGGTGTCTTCGCGCGCAAAAAAAGCTGGCGAGAAGATTTTGTGCCAGACAAAGGCGGGCAGGCCCCAACCGAATATTGCAAGCGCGCCGCCGGTCTTCACGACATCGGTTTCTGTAAAGGCCGATTGCCGGGCGCCGAATAGCGAAAGCGCCTCACTGGCGACGCCGCGAAAAAGCGCATCGCAAATTGGGGCGCCCATGACGATGAACGCAGCTGCAGCCGGGAAACACAATAATGCGGAAATTTCCAGCGAACGATTGATGGCGCGGGAAGCGCCGGCTTCATCGCCCTGCTTTACCCGCAACGACAACATCGGCAGGAGCACTGCGGCAAGCGCAATACCGATCACCGCCAATGGCAGTTGATAAAGCTGGTCCGCGTTCATGAGCCAGGAAACAGCGCCCGGCTCGCGGCTGGCGATATTTGTGCCAATAATAAGATTAATCTGAATGGCACCGGCGCTGATAAAACCAGGCGCACCAAGAACAAACAATCGTTTGGCGGCGGGCGTCAGGCGCGGCATCCGCAGCCTAAGCAAAAACCCCTGGCGGGCAGCCCCGTAGATTAACAGCGTCAATTGCACGACGCCGCCGAAAAATACGCCCCAAGCCGCCGCCTGGCCGGTAATTTCCGTATCCGCATCAGCGTAAAGAAGGATTGCCGTAATGAGGCATATATTAAGCGCAAGCGGCGCGCCGGCGGACGCCGCAAACCTACCAAGAGAATTCAAAATGCCGCTCATCAAACCGACAAGCGACATCATCATCAAATAGGGAAACATGATCCGCGTATAAAGTGTGGTCAGAGCAAATTTCTCAGGGTCGTCCCCAAAACCAGATGCAATTAAATAGACAAAAGCAGGCGCTGCAAGTTCAACCAGCGCTGTTAGCAAGGTCAGCAAAAACACCAGGCCGGCCAACACTTCTTCGGCGAATAATTTGGCCGCAACGTTTCCGTCTTCGACTTTTCGGCCTTGAAACATCGGAATAAACGCGGCATGAAACGCGCCCTCCGCAAACAAACGGCGAAACATATTCGGCAGGCGAAAGGCCGCCCAAAAGGCGTCCGCAACCGGGTTGCCGCCGGCGCCGATAATCCCCGCCATTAAAATCTGTCGCACAAACCCCAATACACGCGACATCATGGTCAAGCCGCTGACGGTCGCGAGAGATTTGAATATTTTGCCGCTCATCAATTCATTTCGAAAAAAGCCGAAGACCGGCTAATGGAGGCGACGAGGGATAAAGCGGTTCATGGGTGAGAACCAGCAGAAAGAACCTGCATCAGGCTTTTTTCAATACGCGCCAGCAATTTTGTGTCGGTAATTTTTTCACCGGAACTGGTTTTAAGATAAAATGCGTCCACAGCGCGTTCTCCATATGTCGCAATATGGGCGGACGCAATCGTCAGCCCGAGACGCGATAATGCCGACGTCAGGTCAAACAGGAGGCCCGGGCGATCAAGGCCTTCCGTTTCAATTACCGTGGCGTCCTGCGAAGCGTTGTCTTCAATCCGCACCGCTGGCGCGACCGTAAAGATAGATCGCCGGTCGCCAAATCCGCGTTTGAAAGATGGCTTTTTTTCAGGTCGCACGCTTGCAACGGCGAGCAACGCGCGATGAACGCGGCGCGCCTGTTCGATATCATCGATGGGAAGGCCGTCTGATGACTGAACGGCAAAAACATCAATCGCCTTTCCGTCCCGGGTTGTCAGCACATGGACGCCACGCACGCTCATCCCACTGGCTGCAATAGCTCCCGCGAGATCGGCCAAAAGGCCCCGCCGGTCGTCAGCGTAAACAATGACTTCAAGATCGCCATCTCGCGGCGTTACCGTAACAGCGCTGGCCGCCTTGTCGTTTTCGGCCGCTCGCACGAGATGCGCAAAACGCAGAATGATCTCGGCGTCGACGGAACGCAATATAGGGCCGGTCAGCCGGTTTAAGAAATTCTCTTTGTCTTTTTCTTTCCAATCGGAAAGTCTTTCCTTCGTCTCTATACGAACTGCTTCCGCTCGTTTTTCAAATCTTTCGATCACTGCACTTTCGCCATGAGTGAACCAGGTTTTCGCGCACTCATAAAGCTCTGTCAGCTGGCGGCGCGTAATTTCATCCCAGGAGTTAACGCCGACAATCCGCAGATGACAAACTGACAAAACAAGCATCAGGTCCAGGCGCTCAAGGGAGCCGACATTCTGCGCAAATTTTGAAATAACGCGTTCATCGGCAAGATTTCTGCGCTCAGCGATGCGCACCATTAGTAAATGCCTCGCCGCCGCCCATCCAGCAAGCGACGCTTGTTCGGCGTCCAAGCCCAATCGTTTCGATACGCGTGCGACAAGTTTTTCGCAGTCAGCGACGGATTTTCCCTTTATCGACCACACGGATTCATGAAGCAGAAGGGCTACATAGAATAGCAATGGATCGCCCGCTTGCCGCACAATCCGCGTCGCAACAGGGTGTCGTTTCCTTAACACGCCCTTGCGGATCTGCTTCAGCAGCCCGATGCAGCGCAAGACGTGCTCGTCGAGCGTGAAGCGGCGGTAAAGACCATAATCGATGCGCCCAACAATCGAGCCAAAAGCAGGAATATATTTTCCAAGCAATCCAGTTTCAGTCATGATCCGCAAGACCCGAACGGGATCGGCGGCATCGGTCAAAATGGCGGCAAAGAGCTTGGCGACAACCGGGTCTTTGCGAATTTCTAATGTGACCTGCGGGACCTGTTCCGTGACGATGGCGAGCGCTGCCGGATGAAAATCTATTTTGGGCTTTTTTGAATAGGCTCTGAACAACCGGAAGAGATCGCGCGGCTGGCGGCGCGCTTTGGCTGCGCTTGCGAAATCGAGGCGGCCATTGCGGATGCGCAGATTGGGTTTGCCGGGGGCTTCATCTTCTTGCAGAGCGCGCGGCAAAAGCTTCGGCAAATGCGGCATGCGTTTGGCGCGCTCCTCCTCAAGGCGGGCGCAAAGTATTCGCGTCAGACGCCCGACCTCGACAGTGTTGACAAAGTAGTGCTTCATCAGCCGTTCGGCGGCGGTGATGTCGGGCCGGTCCTGATATCCAAGGCGCGCGGCGATGTCGGGTTGAATGTCAAATGTGAGCTTTTCATCCGCCCGACCGCGAAAATCATGCATATGCGCGCGGACCGACCACAAAAACCGTTCAGCCTTGGCGAGCGCCCGCCGCTCTGACGGCTCCATTACTTTGCCAATGCTGCGTGCGCCGCCCGTCGATCCGCCATAGACATATTTATAAAGCCAGCGGATTGTTTGAAGGTCGCGCAGCCCCCCCTTACCTTCTTTAACATCGGGCTCAACCAGGTAACGCGTTTCGAAAAATTTCGCCTGGCGCTCATTTTGCTCGGCGAGCTTGGCCGCAACGAATTGGTTTTTCGTTTTTTTGCGCAGCTTGTCGTAACCCGACCGAAATGCATCGTAGGTCCTTGGCGGTCCGCTTACCAAGCGACCGTCAAGATAGGCGGTTCGCGCAATAATGTCATTTTTGGCAAATTGGACGGCGCTTTGTGGAGAATGAGCAGCATATCCAAGCTTCAACCCGGAATCCCACAATGGATACAGGAAAAAATCGAGCGCAGCGCTCAATCGACCTTCAAATTCCGGCTTGTAAAGAAACAAAAGATCAATGTCTGAAAAAGGCGCCAGCTCGCTGCGCCCATATCCGCCAACCGCAACAATAGCCAGCTCATTGCGAATGTCTTCCGGCGCGGCGGCAAAAAGTCCGTGAATGACAAGATCGATACCAGCCGCCAGCTGTGCGGCAATTTGATCGCCGCGCTCAAAACGGCGCAGCGTTTGACGGCGGAGATCAATGACTGTGTTTCTCAACAGTTTGCCTGCAAGACCAAATGCCTGTCCGGCGCGTTCGTCGGCAATCGCATCAGCAATGGCTTTATTGATTGCAGCGCGCTCAACGACCTGTTGACCGCCGCTCGGTGTTGTTGATTTCGTCACGTTGGCGGAATCCCGTCCGGCGCCGCTAATTCTCCGGGTGCGCTATAGTTGCCTTGGCGCATGAGGGAATTCAACCGGCCCCTGTTCAGCGTCTAAAAAATCCCGCGCGCCTATGAATGGTCCAAAAACGATTTCAATTTATAAAGAGCGTCAAGAGCTTCACGAGGCGACAGCGCATCGGGATCGAGGTCTTGCAACGCCGCCCTTAGCGCCCCGCCATCCGCCTCCGCTGCCGCCGCCCCGTCGGCAGGGTGGCGCAGCCCGGCAGCGGCGAAAAGCGGCAGATCGTCGATAGCAGCGCCGTTTGCCCGCTGCTTTTCAAGCAGGGCCAAAACCGCTTCGGCGCGTGCGATAACTGCCGCCGGAAGACCCGCGAGACGCGCCACCGCGACGCCGTAAGATCGGTCCGCCGGGCCCGGCGCGACTTCATGGAGGAAAACAACATCCTTTTTCCATTCGCGCACCTTCATCGACATATTAAACAGGCGTGCAAGACGATCCGCCAGCGCCGTCAATTCATGATAATGGGTTGCAAATAATCCGCGACAGCGGTTTGTTTCATGGAGGTGCTCCACCGCCGCCCAGGCAATGGATAGACCATCAAAGGTCGACGTTCCGCGCCCGATTTCATCCAGCACAACCAGCGATCGCTCGCTCGCCTGATTAAGAATGGCCGCCGTTTCGACCATTTCGACCATAAAAGTCGAGCGGCCCTTTGCGAGATCATCCGCAGCGCCGACCCGTGAAAAGACGCGATCAACAACACCGATATGCGCCGATGCGGCAGGTACAAAAGATCCGGCCTGGGCGAGAATAGCGATGAGCGCATTCTGGCGCAGAAATGTTGATTTTCCTGCCATATTTGGCCCGGTGATGAGCCACAAATGGGCATCGCCGTCCTTGCTTAAGACGCAATCATTAGCGACAAACCCAGTATCGCCGGCCGCGCTTGTGCGTTCGACTATCGGGTGCCGTCCGCCCCTGATGTCAAAGGCTACGGAGTTATCGATCTTTGGTCGAACAAATGATTGCTCAGCTGCGAGATGGGCGAGCCCCGCGGCGACGTCAAGATCGGCGAGCGCCGCCGCCGCCGCCGACAATGTATCTTGACGCTTGAGAATGGCGCTTGAAATATCGTCAAAAATTTCAAGTTCCCGCGCCAGCGCCCCGTCGCGCGCGCGGGTTATTTTTGCATCGAGTTCTGCAAGTTCTGTTGTTGTGAAACGCACGGCGCTCACCAGCGTCTGACGATGAATAAAAGTTTCATCGAGCGGCGATGCGAATAGCCGGTCGCCTTGCGTGGGCGGCGTCTCAACGAAATAGCCGAGCACATTATTGTGGCGAATTTTTAACGCCTTAACACCTGCAAGTTCGCGGTATTTGCTTTCAAGCCCAGCGATCACCCGGCGGGATTCATCTCGCAAGACGCGCGCTGCATCCAGCGCCGGGTCAAAACCTTTGGCGATAAATCCGCCATCGCGGGCCAAAAGCGGCGGGTTCCCGTCAAGCGCCTCACGAAGCTTGTCGATCAAGGCCGAAAATCCTTCGCCGCCGCAATCTTCCAGCGCAGCGGCGCGCGATCCGATCAAAGCCGGTGCGCTGTCGAGGTGCTTTGCGCCAGCAATCTCATTTGCAATCCTGCGTGCATACATCAGGGCATCGCGAATGGCGACAAGGTCCCGGGGGCCGCCGCGAGCCAGCGAAAGGCGCGACAATGATCGCGCAATGTCCGGCGTTTCTTTGAGATGCCCGCGCACGGCGCCTCGCAGGCTAGGCGCGTGGTCGAAAAAACTGATCGCATCATGGCGCGCTGCAATGGAGGAAACATCGCACAACGGTCTGGCAAGACGGGTTGCTAAAAGCCGCGCGCCGGCGCCGGTGACCGTATGATCCACCGCCCAAAATAGCGAGCCTTTTCGGCCTCCATTTTGAGTCTGCAGCAACTCGAGAGAGGCTCTTGTCGCCGCATCGATTGTCATTGTCTCTGCGGCGGTCGCGCGGCGCGGTGGGTTGAGCGCGGGCATGCGCCCGGCCTGCGTTATTCCCACATAAGATAAAAGTGCGCCAAGGGCGCTGCATTCCGCCCTTGAAAAACTGCCAAAACCATCAAGCGATGCAACGCCAAATGTCTCCATGATCCGGCGCTGGCCAGCGGTTGAGTCAAAATATTGCATCGGTTGCCATGTCAACGAAAGATCGTCCTCGAGGCCGGAGAGCCTTGAGCGCCAATCATCCACATCGACAAGATCCGGCGCCAGGAGTTCCTTTGGTGAAATGGCGGCGATATCCGCGGTGAGTGCGTCGAAACTGGTGTCGCGCACAAATAGCTCGCCGGTCGATACGTCAACCCAGGCGAACGCCGCCTCCTCGCCGCCCCGCAACACCGCCACAGCGCCAAGAAAATTATTGGCGCGCGCATCAAGCAGCGCGTCCTCCAAAATTGTGCCGGGGGTCACAGTGCGAACTATTTCCCGGCGCACGACGGATTTTGAACCGCGCTTTTTCGCAGCCTCCGGACTTTCCATCTGTTCGCAGATCGCCACCTTGAATCCCGCGCAGATCAGCTTGGCGAGATAAGATTCCTGTGCGTGAAACGGCACGCCGCACATCGGTATGTCTTCGCCGCCATGCTGGCCGCGTTTGGTCAGGGTGATGTCAAGCGCGCCGGCGGCTATGATCGCGTCGTCAAAAAACAATTCGTAAAAATCGCCCATCCGATAAAAGAGTAATGCGTCTCCCGCTTTTTCTTTGATCGATAGATACTGCATCATCATAGGCGTCGGTTGCGCGATCGATGGCGCACGCGCCGATTTTTTTGTACTCGTTGATAAAGGTGCGGTTTTGGACATCGTTCATGCAGTCTTTTCTATATAACGGGCAGGCGAACACTGATCTTACTGGCCGGCGCCAAACGCGATTGATCTTTTGGCGAAACAAGCGAGGATACGCTGCTGGAAACCCGGCGTTGGATCATAGTATAGTCATGCCCGTAAATTACATCACCAGAACTGAAATCAATATCGGCGAGCGAGTTGTGCCGCTGGTCGCCCGGGTCAATCGTCGCGCTAAGCGATTGATCATCAAAGTCGATCCCGTCGCTGGGGAAATTCTGGTGACCGCGCCGTCCAAGCGCACAATGCCGGAAGCGATCCGATTCGCCAATGAACGCACCGACTGGATCTCCGGCCAGTTGAGCGACGACCTACGGGGAAAACCATTTATCGAGGGTCTGAAAATTCCCTTTCGCGGTGTTGATCACCTGATTCTCAACAGCGGCGGCCTTCGCGCGCCTATACGCGTTGAGCATGAATATCTGCCGGTTATCCGGGTTGGCGGAGAGCCCGCACACATAAACCGCCGCCTGACGGATTGGCTAAAAAGCCAGGCGCGCCAAAAACTGGTCGAGCGCGTCGATTACTATTGCGAACGCCTCGGCAAAAAACGTGGCTCCCTGAAGATTCGCGACACGCGCACACGCTGGGGGTCATGCTCGTCAGACGGGACATTGTCATTTTCCTGGCGCCTTATATTGGCCCCTCCGACGATCCTCGAATATGTCGCGGCGCATGAATGCGTTCATTTAATCCATTTAAATCATGCGCCGGCATTCTGGCGGCAGCTGGCGGCTCTCAATGTTGACGCACGGGCCGCCGCCAATTGGTTTGATAATTTTGGGACAACGCTATTTTCTTACGGGGCCAGCGCTGCACAATAAGAATTCAACCGCCAGGTTCCAGCAGCGCAGCAATCGGGTCTTCCTGGGCAAATGCAGGCGTTGGTCCTTGCGTTTCCAATGTCCGCGACATCATTTCGCGCCAAATCACGGCAGGCGCCCGCCCCCCGGTAACGCCGGGCATCGGGCCGTTATCGTCACGCCCGACCCACACGACTGCAACAATCCCCCCGGCATGACCCGCAAACCACGCATCGCGGCTGTCCTGAGACGTGCCGGTTTTGCCGGCGGCGCGATAACCAGGAATTGCCGCAGCCCTGCCGGTGCCCCACTCGACTACGCTGCGCAACATCTCATTCATTTGCGCGATCGCCTGAGGCGGCGCCGCTTCACCGACAATTGAGCCGGCGCGTTTGAACACGAGGTCGCCATCGGTGGTCTCAATCCGATCAATAACATAAGGCTCGATGCGTAACCCGCCATTTGCGAACGGCGCGTAAGCGGCGGCAAGGTCGAGCGGCGACACTGCATCAACCCCAAGCGCCAGCGAGGGTCCGCTGGTCAACGCGCCCCGCCAGCCCATCGCCCGCGCCGTGCTGCGGACAAATTTTCGCCCGGTCTTTTCCTGAACGCGAATCGCAGCGCTGTTCAGCGAACGCGCCAGCGCCTCGCGCAGTGTTATCTCCCCATAAAACTTGCTGTTGTAATTGTCCGGCGCCCATTTGCCGATTTTGAGCGGCGCGTCGAGGACAATATCATCCTCGACGCTGCCGCTCTTGAGCGCTGCCAGATAGACAAAGGGCTTGAAAGCGGATCCTGGCTGGCGTCGCGCCTGAATGGCTCGATTAAACTGGCTTTTTTGGTAATCGCGCCCGCCAATTACAGCCCGGACCGCCCCTTCCTTATCGACAATCACCGCCGCTGCTTGCACTCCATCGAGATTGTCCGGCGCACTGGCAAGCCCGGCGACCAGGCCCATCTCAGCGGCAGACTGGATTTCGGGCTCAAATGTGGTGTGCACAATCAAATCGGCGTCAACGCCTCCTAGTCGCTGGCGCGCCTCGCGCAATGCATAATCTGCAAAATAGGGCGCTGCGGAAAAGCGCGGCGTAGTAAGCTTTATTGGATGCGCAATCACTTCGTCAGCTTTATCGCGGTGCAGAAATCCCGCTGCAACCATCTGTTCAATAACAAGCCGGCCGCGCCGTCCCGCGTCTTCAGGGTGGCTTGTCGGCGCAAAACGCGACGGAGCCTTTAATAGCCCTGCAAGCACAGCCGCCTCACCGACCGACAAATACCGCGCCTGTTTACCGAAATAGCGGTAACTCGCCGCATCGACCCCATAGGCTCCGGCGCCAAAATAGACGCGGTTCAAATAAAGCGTCAGGATTTCGTGCTTGGTGAATTTCTGCTCCAGCCAGACTGCCAACAGCAATTCCTGTACTTTTCGTTTGATCGTGCGATCCGCATTGAGAAATATGTTTTTCGCCAATTGCTGGGTAATCGTTGAACCGCCCTGACGTATTTCGCCTTTTTGCGCGTTGACGATAAACGCGCGGAGGACAGAGACGGGATTAACGCCAAAATGGTGATAGAAATTACGATCCTCGACAGCAAGAATGGCGTTGGGAACATGGGCCGGCAAATCCGCCAGACGCACAGGCGCGCCGGCGCTGGCGCCGTGAATCAGAATCGGTGATCCGTCTGCGGCAAGAAGGGTTATTTTGGGCGCACCGGTATCGCGCCATAAGGCCTGCGTGTCCGGCAAATCACGCGCGAAATAAGCAAAAAGCGCGGCCAGGCCGATCATCAGTGTGATACAAAAAACCCCAATATCGCCCAATAATCTCGTTAAGGGCGCGGCCCGTGATCTGCGGTTCTGTTTCCGCCGGAATTTTTGCCGTTTGCGCGCCATCGCTCTATGCTTCGGAGCCGATGGTTAACGCGAGGTAAACGAGCCGCGGCCTGTGCGACAGCGACTGCGCGCGCAAGTTCCATATGAGCGCAAAATCAGCGATAATCAGCGCCGCCATCGGGGAGACGAAAGGAAGGGGGCTGGACAATGCCGGAACTGGCCGTGCAAATTGACGCGCCAATCGACGAAAAAACCGCCGCTATCGTCGATGCGGCGCGGAAAACCTTCCTCTCGCGGGGGTTTGACGCTGCAAGCATGGATCACATTGCCCTGACTGCCGGCGTATCGAAAAGAACGGTCTATAATCGCTTCCGCTCAAAAGAAGAGCTTTTTGGCGCTGCAATTACCGAGACCTGTCAGAATCTTCTGCCCGTCAATGTAGACGACATCGAAGCCAGCCTTGAGCCCCACGAACTTGTCCTTGAACTCAGCAGACAGGTCGTGCGCGGCATTCTTCAACCGGAGGCTTTGTCGCTGCGCAGGATCGCCGCTTTCGAGGCAGAACGTACGCCCGCCATAGGACAGGCCTTTCTGGAACATGGGCCGCAATGGATGGTTGATAAATACGCACCGATAATGGAGCGCCTCGCCGAAAAAGGCGTTTTTGAAATTGCCGACGCCAGGCAGGCGATCTGGCAGCTTGGCGCCCTTATTACCGAACCCTTGCATACGATGGTTCTCATGGGCGCCGGACCGGATAACCTCGAAAAAGCAATTGACGATCAGGTCAATCGCGGCGTTGCCGCCTTTATGAAGATTTACAGCCCTTCTTAAACGGACAAGGCCCACCGATATTTAAGGCGGCAAGACCACCTCATTAAAAAAAGCCGGCGCGGTTTTCACCGCGCCGGCTTTCTTGTTTTTTCTGGACGATTCTTATTCGAAGCTGATCGTCACATCCGTGCGACGGTTAAGCGGCTCGCGCACGCCGTCCGCCGTTGGTTTCGCCGGGTTATCTTCGCCAAAAGCTTCCGTGCGAATCGCATCCGCGGAAACGCCGTTGACGACCAATGCGTCAGTGACAACGCGAGCGCGACGCTCGGAAAGCGCCTGATTATAAGCGGAATTACCTGATCGGTCCGCATTACCCTGAACGACGACTGTGTCGATGTCGTTAGCCAGCGCACGTGCGGCGGCTTCCTGAACCAGGGTCGCAGCCTGTGCGGTCAGGTTCGATTTGTCATAGTCGAAATAGACAGTGAAATTGACCGGATCGAGATCGGCGCTCGCGTCTTCGACAAGTTGCGGAGGACATTGAGACGTCATCGGAACGCTGGAACCGTCCCAGCAATCCTTATATTGCGGCGCTTGAGCTGGCGCTTCGCCAAAGTTCCAGCGCAGCCCTGCAAAAAAGCTATGTGCGCCATATCCGGCCGCGATGCTCGCGGGGGCGCCGTTTAGCGTCGACGTTAGATTATTCTTGGTTGTACCAAAATAGCGGTAAGAAACGTCAAGCGCCAGACTTTCCGCCAGTTCAACGGCAACGCCGGCAATCCCCTGATACGCAAAGGTCCGATTGTGTACGCCATAGCCAATCGCGATCGGGGCGTTCGCTCCGATGATGTCATGGTCTACATCTGCAACACCAATGCCGCCGCCAATATAAGGCGTAAACCGCGACCCCATGTCGAAGTCGCGCAAAATATTGAACATCAAAGCGACCGCTGTGCTGTCACCAGCGATCGTGCCCGCAGGAAAGCCGATGAAGCCCGGTTTCGCGGCGATACTGTTGATGTCATTATTGCGATGAGAAAACTCAAGCTCCGTGCGCCAGCTATTGCCCCAATCATAACCGAGTGCGGCATAGACGCCGATCCCGCTGGAGTGATCGGCATCGCTGTCGAAAATAAACGCGCCGCCGCCGCCAGGGCCGTCATTGCTGACATCGCCATCTTTCAAAAGGTTAAGTCCGGCGCCAATTGCGCCATAAAGGCCTTCATAAGCGTGTGCTGCCGGTGTGATCGCCAATGTTGCGGCTGCCGCAAGCAAAGTAGTTCTGATTTTCATATTTCCCCTCCTCAGGTGCTTCGTTCATTTACCGCCAGCATATCTGCGCGGAATCCGGCAAAATTCAGGCAAGTCGTATCCGGTTTGAATCCCAAAATATAGACAATTCGGTGTCAATCACCCGGTTTCTGGCAAATTCACATTAACGATGTTGCATCATCGCATCGCTCTCGGCAAGACTGGCGGTAAATTTGCCGCTGGTGGCTGTTGCGCGGCAATGGATTCGACGTCGAAATCACCCAAACGGAGGGATTTTCATGCGCCTCGCCGCCATTTCATTGCTGTTTTTTACACCGTTTACGACAGCGCTCGCCGCTGGCGACAATGACGCACGCCTGCATGAATTGCAGGCCGCTGTTTCCGCTGAGAGAATTCAGGCGGATATCGAGCGGCTTGTGGGTTTTGGAACGCGCCATACATTGTCGGAAACCGCCTCCGAATCACGTGGCATCGGCGCCGCAAGACGCTGGATAAAGGCGGAATTTGAACGCATTTCCGCCGATTGTCGCGGCTGCCTTGAGGTGCGCTTTGTCAGCGATTTCGTCGAGGGCGAACCGCGCATTCCTGAGCGTACAGAAGTCGTCAGCGTGGTCGCGATACAACGCGGGCGTTTGGACCCTGACCGAATGGTGATGATGAGCGGCGATATTGATTCGCGGGTCAGTGATCCTCTCAACGGAACTTCGGACAGCCCTGGCGCCAATGATAACGCGTCCGGGCTCGCAGGCGTCCTCGAAGCCGCCCGCGTCTTATCCAAAGAAAAATTTGACGGCACAATTGTTTATGCAGCGCTCGCCGGCGAAGAGCAGGGATTGTTTGGCGGCAAAATCCTCGCGGCCAAGGCCCTTGAAGAAGGCTGGCGCATCAAGGCTGTCCTTAACAACGATATGATCGGAAATATCGAGGGCGTCGACGGTGTCATCGACAATGCCACGGCGCGGGTTTTTTCTGAAGGCACGCGCGCCGTTGAAACGCCTGCAGAGGCGATCCTGCGCCGTTTCAGAGGCGGCGAAGTTGATTCGCCCTCGCGCAACCTTGCCCGGTATATTGATCGGCTGGCCGATCAATATATTCCAAATCTCAATGTGATGATGGTCTACCGGCTCGATCGATTTCGCCGCGGCGGTCACCATCGGCCATTCAACGATGTCGGCATTCCGGGCGTTCGCATTATGGAAACCCATGAAAACTATAATCGTCAGCATCAGGATATACGGAACGAAAATGGCGTTGACTATGGCGACGTCTTGAGCGGCGTGAATTTCGATTATGCACGCAAATTGACTTCATTAAACGTCGTGGCCCTCGCTTCAATGTCCGCAGCGCCGCCTTTCCCAGCCGGGGTTGAAATCGAGGGCGCGGTTTCGCGATCAACAACCCTGAAATGGGTGCGCCCGGAAGGCCGCGCCGCGCGGCATCTCGCCGGTTATCGTATTTATTGGCGTCTCACCGACGCACCGCAATGGACCCATAGCGTTTATGTCGGCGATGTATCCGAGCACACGCTCGAAAATATTGTCATCGATAATTACTATTTTGGGGTCGCGTCGGTCGCCGATGACGGCGCCGAAAGCCCGGTGGTTTTCCCCGGACCCGCCGGCAGTTTTGGCGACTAAATGACAATATCGCTGGCGGCGACACGCCGCCGCATATCAGGCGAGTAGGCTTCGCGTTCTGCAACCGCGCTGCGAATTAGGGCGCATTGCCGCGCCCCTATTGGCATTCTTTCCGGTGGAAATTAAAAATTGGACGTTTATAGTCGAACGCTGGGGAATGGACGAAACCGTGGGGTATCCAAATGAAGGCTCTTATCTGGCTAATTCTTTTATTGCTGGCGGCAGCCGGCGTTGCGTCAATCGTTGACTACACAGGCGTCTATGACGTGCCAATGATTGAGGTTTCCAAACAAGCCGACGCTCAAGAATAATTTCGCTATCCGCCGGGCTCCTTGGAGGGCGCCGACGGCTGTTAAATGCAATCAAAAAAGCCCGGCGCATGAATGCGCCGGGCTTTATTTTTTGGATTACTGGTTCCGTCTATTCAGCGGGTTGTTCTTTTTGCGGAGGATGAACGCCGCCAGCGCCACGCTGACCCAGTTGAGGCTCTCCCGCCAGAGCATGCGCCGGATCGCCCTTCATCGTATCAAGATGCATGAGCTTTTTGATGATCGGCGAGATCAACAACATCACAACGCCGACGCCCATCGCCACATAGGCCACATTCGCATAGACCTCTGCATATCCCGCTTTTGCTGCAGCGACATCTGTCAGCTGACCGCCGATTGTCTCGGCGCCTGTCGTGCGCGCAATAACGCCTGCAAGATAATTCGACAGACCGGAATAAAGGAACCAGGCGCCCATGCTCATGCCGACCGCGCGCGCTGGCGCCAGTTTTGTCACTTGTGACAAGCCGACAGGAGACAGCATCAACTCGCCCATAGTGTGAATCCAGTAAATCAGGAAGATGAAATAAACCGCAGTAAGCCCCGCGCCCGCACCGGAGGCCCCAATGCCGCCCACAAGAGACAGGAAACCCAAGCCCGCAAGGAAAACACCAAACGCAAATTTTACCGGCGCTGAGGGTTCCAATCTACGTTTGGAAAGAGCAACCCACATCCACGCAAAAAGCGGTGCGAACATGACAATAAATCCCGCGTTCAGCGCTTGAAAAACTGGCGTCTCTACGTGCCATCCGAAAATATCACGATCGACAAACCTGTCGGTGAACAAAGTCAGCGACGAGCCCGCCTGCTCGAACAACGCCCAGAAGGGAATTTGCGCGAGAATAAAATATATTGCCGCCAACATGCGGTCCCGCTCTTCACCGGCCAATTTCGTGATCGCATAACCAACGAGAAACAAAAATACAAAGATACCCAGCATGCCCACGAACCACTCTGGAACCAGATGTGCGTTCATGACGGTGAGCATGGCGAACACGATAATGCCTACACCGGCGAGGTAACACGCCCATTCAACATTGATTGGTCCGAAAACTTTTTCTTTGAGTTTTTCGAGGCTTGGCGGATCGGCGCGGCCTTCAAGCCAAGGTTGAAAAATCAGGAACGTCAACAAGCCCGCAAGCATCCCTACGCCAGCGAGCCCGAAACCCCAATTCCAACCATAACGGATGCCAATAATGCCGACTGTAAAAGACGATATTAGTGAGCCAAGGTTGATCCCCATGTAAAATATGGTGAATCCGGAATCGCGTCTTGTGTCGCCAAGCCCGTAAAGCGAGCCGACAATGGTGGAAATATTCGCTTTGAGAAAACCAACACCAGCAATGATCAGAGCCAATGCCAGATAGAGGATGTTGACGTATAGTTCCTGTTTTTCGACTCTCGTTGTAAACGCTTCAGTCGAAATCGTTGACGGCAACCCCACGGCGGCAGGATCGTCAAGAATCAATTCTGTGGCGCGCTCATTAAACTTCATTAGCGAGCGACCGGTATCAGATATCAAAACCCGCGGCGCATTACTGCCGCGTCCATCCACCTCGATCTGATAATCTTGCCCCTCAAAGGTCAGAAATTCTTTCGAACCGCCGCCTTCGAACGCCATCAGGCCATGGCCCATGACGAGGAGTATTGCGCCAAAGGTCACGGCTTTTCGCTGGCCAAGATAGCGATCGGCGAGCGAACCGCCGATGATCGTCATCACATAAACCAGCGCGGTGTAAGCGCCATACATTACGGCGGAACGTTCATCGGAAAACAAAAAATGCTGGGTAAGATAGAGGATTAAGAGGCCGCGCATCCCGTAATAGGAAAACCGCTCCCACATTTCTGTAAAAAACAAGATGTAAAGCCCGCGCGGATGGCCGAAAATGGTTTTTTCGCCAGCCGGCATGCCGCCCGGCGCTGCTGCCGCTTCGCTCATAAAAACTCCCTCAAATGCGTGACCTGATGCGGCCTGCGCAATTTATCTGCCCTGTTCGCGCCCGTCCGGGCGCCCCAAATTAGCGCGCACTCTATGCCAGATTTCCCCGGAAAATCCAGCATTTACCGGATTTTACACAAAGCGGCGCCTGACTACGCTACCAGACCAGCCGAACTTTATGGCGAAAAATGGACGGCGCCAGCGATTTCCTCCTATTCGCGGCGATTTGATCGATTGCGGAGCGCACGTAGCAGGCCGACCGTGGATATGGCGAGCCAGAACCCCTCTACGACGACAGATGCGGCGTTGAATGTGAAGTAGAGCGAAAACAAAATCAAAAGGGCGCCCACCCCGTTGAGCGCGGGATAAAGCGGGCGGCCAACATCCATGCGGCCCAGTTGCGACAGGAAATAAGTCGCGACAATCAAGCTGACGCCAACAAAGCCGACAATATCCGGTGCAGTGAGGTTCATGCGCGCATGTCTAGCCATGCCGTGATTGAAAACAAGGGGCCGTTCAGGCGCGCGGCCGCCATCCGCATTTGCCGGTTTCAACATACCGCGCGCCCAGTTTTCTGTAAAACGCAATCGCGCGTTCATTGTCTGGCTGAACAGTCCAACTGACAAACGCGCCGGTTTCTTCTGCCAGCGCGAACACGCGCTTCATTAACATATGCCCGAGACCATAACGGCGAAATCCGGGCTGCACATATAGATCGTCGATGACAATCCTCGGCGCGCCGCTCCAGATATGGAAATCTTCCGTATAGGTTGCATAGGCCGCGGCTTTGCTTTCGGCTTCCGCAATAAAGCCGCGCCATTTCGGGCGCTCGCCAAAACCGGTTTCTTTCAACCGCGCAGGCGATGTCGTAACAAATTCGCGCTCGCCTTCATGGTCTGCGAGCGCACAAAGCATATCGAAGACGGCGTCAATATCGCGTGGCTCAATTGAACGAATGGAAAATGTCGGCGCGGTCATTTCAGGCCTGCATGGTCCAACCCTCAACACCCATGGCCGCCTGACGCACCGCCTCGGAACGCGTGGGATGGGCATGACAAGTGCGCGCGATGTCTTCAGAGGCGCCGCCAAACTCCATCACGCTGACAGCTTCGGCGATGAGTTCGCCCGCGTCGACGCCCACAATATGACATCCAAGCACGCGGTCCGTTTCAGCGTCAGCGAGAATTTTAACGAATCCGTCGGTCTCGTGATTGGTTTTGGCGCGGCTGTTTGCGGCGAACGGAAATTTGCCGATTTTATAAGCGATGCCAGCTTCTTTTAATTCTTCTTCGGTTTTTCCGACGCTGGCGACTTCCGGCCACGTGTAAACAACATTCGGTACGGTGTCGTAATTGACATGCCCCGCTTTGCCGGCAATCAATTCGACGCACGCAGTCCCGTCATCTTCCGCTTTATGGGCGAGCATCGGCCCGGTGATGCAATCGCCGATCGCCCAGACGCCGGGGGCTGTCGTCTTGAAATGATCGGTGACAATGAACCCCCGCTTGTCAGTTTCAACACCGACATTAGCGAGCCCAAGACCATCCGTATGGGGCCGGCGGCCAATTGCGACAAGCACCGCGTCGGCGTCGATGGTTTCCACGTCACCGCCCGCCGCAGGCTCAACGTTGAGCTTAACTTTGGTTTTTAGCTTTTCGGCGCCCGTAACCTTTGAAGAAAGTTTGAAATCAACGCCCTGCTTTTTGAGCATGCGCTGAAACTGTTTTGATACTTCTCCGTCCATCGTCGGCAGGATGCGATCAAGAAATTCCACTACGGTGACTTTCGACCCCAGCCGGCGCCAGACCGACCCGAGCTCAAGTCCGATAACGCCGCCGCCGATCACAACCAGATGCTTGGGAACTGCGGGCAGAGCCAATGCGCCGGTCGACGAAACAATTTGCACTTCGTCGATTTCAACGCCAGGCAACGGCGTCACCTCCGACCCTGTCGCAATGATTATGTTTTTGGCCTCAAGCTCTGTCGGCGCATCGCCGGTAACGCGCACTTTGCCGGGCGCAACGATTTCGCCTGCGCCGAAAAACGTTTCGACCTTGTTTTTCTTCATCAAAAACGCAACGCCTTTGGTAAGACCGTCAACAGCGTCATCTTTTTGCTTGAGCATTTGAATCAGATCGAGCGATATTTTCCCGGTATTGATGCCCAGATTGGCAAAGCTCTTTCCCGCCGTCTCAAAAAGCTCAGATGCGTGCAGCAGCGCTTTTGAAGGAATACAACCGACATTGAGACATGTGCCGCCAAGTTTTTTTGTCTCGCGCTTTTCAATCAGCGCCGCCTTCAAACCGAGCTGTCCAGCGCGTATCGCGGCATTGTAACCGCCGGGTCCGGCGCCGATGATGATGACGTCATACTGTTCAGTCATAATATTCTTTTCATTGTTGTGCGTTTGCGACGGACGTAATCGCCTGCATCTACGGCGTCAAGCGGACTAATTGTTGCTAACAGTTTCGGCAATCCTCAACGCCCGACAAGACGGAGCGCACCGAACGCACCCCCAAGGGTGACGAGAATTGAGCCTACGATCATCCAGCTCGGGTGTGGGATTTGAATCATCGTGATAGCAGCCCCGGCGTACAATAGTGCGGCGACCCACCAAACCGCAACGGAGGAACCGTGCGCTATCAATTTCGCGGAAGCGCCGCCGACGAAAACGCCAAGTCCCCAGGCAATCAGAACTGATATTTTGGCGCCAACCGGGATCTCATGCATGATTGCCTTCAAGGCTTGCGGGTCTTTTAAATCCACTCCCTCAGGCGGTGGGAACACCAAATGACCAAGCGATTCCGCAACAAAGACTACAAGCACGCCAACCAAGACACCGGCCAAGACACCTGCAATTGTGCGAACCATGCGAGTCCTCCTAAATTTCAGCTCGCATTGATTATCGCAGCCTAAAGATCAAGCAGCAACCGTTGCGGATCCTCGAGGTTTTCCTTGACGCGCACGAGGAATGTGACGGCGCCTTTGCCATCGACAATGCGATGATCATAGGACAGCGCCAGATACATCATCGGGCGAATAACAACCTCGCCATTGCGTGCGATGGGCCGTTCTTCAATGCGGTGCATACCCAAGATGCCCGATTGCGGCTGATTAAGGATCGGCGTCGACAATAGCGAGCCGTAAATTCCGCCATTTGAAATTGTAAACGTACCGCCTTGCATTTCTTCAAGCGTTAGATCACCCGAACGGGCCTTTCGTCCATATTCGGCAATAGCAAGCTCGATCTCTGCAAGAGACATCATATCCGCATCGCGCACTACCGGCACCACAAGACCTTTATCCGAGCCGACGGCAACGCCAATATCATAGTGGTTTTTGAAGATGAAATCATTTCCATCAATTTCAGCGTTGACTTCAGGCACTTCTTTCAGCGCATGGACGCACGCTTTGACAAAGAGCGACATGAAGCCGAGTTTGATGCCGTGCTTCTTTTCAAATAATTCTTTGTACTGTTTTCTGAGATCGATCACCGCAGACATATCGACATCATTAAATGTCGTGAGAATCGCTGCCGATGATTGTGCTTCTTTGAGGCGCCGGGCAATCGTTTGACGCATACGGGACATTTTAACGCGTTCTTCACGCGCGCCAGTTTCACGCGGCGCCGACGGCGCCCGCGCCATTGCCGGTTGCGCCGGCGCAGCCGTCGCCGCAAGTGCGTCACCCTTGGTGACGCGCCCGCCCTTGCCGGTTCCCCGGATCGCCGCCGGATCAAGCCCGCTCTCGGTGATAACGCGCCGCGGCGCAGGAGACAGGGAGGACGATATAGAAGGCTGAACGGATGACGCGGCAGCAGCGGGCGCAGCAGCCTCCTTCGCGGCGCCGTTCGATTTAGCGGCGCCGGTTTCAATGATTGCGAGGAGCGCGCCCACTTCAACGGTATCGCCAGCTTTGGCGACGATCTTTTTAAGAATTCCGGCGGCCGGCGCCGGCACATCCATCGCCGCCTTGTCGGTTTCAAGGCTGACCACCGGCTCATCGACGGCGACGGCGTCGCCTTCTTGCTTCAGCCATTCGCCGATATCGGCTTCGGTGACCGATTCGCCGGCGGCCGGGACGCGCAATTCGATTTCCTGTCCCGCGGCAGCAGCGGTCTTTGCCTCAGCCTGAGCCCGTGTGCTTTGCGCTGGCGCAACCTTGGCTGCAGCGCCATTGGCGTCAATTGAGCCGAGCAGTGCATTGACTTCAACTGTATCGCCTTCGGCAACACTGATGCTTGCAAGTACGCCAGCGGCGGGCGCGGGCACTTCGACGGAGACTTTGTCGGTCTCAAGTTCAACCAGCGGTTCGTCGACACGCACGGTGTCGCCAGCTTGCTTCATCCATTTGCCGATCGTCGCCTCGGTAATGGATTCGCCGAGCGCAGGAACGCGAATTTCGGTGGCCATCAAAATATTCTCCGTATCATGAAGATATGCGTCATAATTTCAGCGCCTCTTCCATAAAGTCATCAAGCTCTTTTTTATGCCTGCTGGCAAGCCCCGTCGCCGGCGACGCCGACGCCGCGCGGCCCACATAGCGTGCGCGCTTGTGCTTTGCGCCAATCTGATTGAGCGTCCATTCGAGATTTGGCTCCATAAAGAACCACGAACCCATATTCTTAGGCTCTTCCTGGCACCAGATCATTTCCGCATCTTTGAAACGCTGTAATTCGGCGATCAGGGAATGCGCCGGAAATGGGTAAAACTGCTCGACACGCATCAAATAAACATTGTCAACGCCGCGCTTTTCGCGCTCTTCCAGAAGGTCATAATAAACCTTTCCAGAACAAAGAACGACGCGCTTGATCTTGGCGTCAGAGACCAGCTTCACTGTCGAGCCGGGTTTCGATTCCGCATCGTCCCACAACACGCGGTGGAAAGACGAACCGGGGCCCATTTCCTCAAGCGTAGAAACGCAGCGCTTGTGACGCAACAGAGATTTCGGCGTCATCAAAATGAGGGGTTTGCGAAAATTCCGGCGCATCTGGCGGCGCAGAATGTGGAAATAATTTGCCGGCGTCGTGCAGTTCGCCACCTGCATATTATCCTGCGCGCAAAGCTGCAGGAAACGCTCAAGGCGGGCTGAAGAGTGCTCGGGTCCCTGACCTTCATAACCGTGCGGCAATAACAATACGAGCCCGCACAGGCGAAGCCATTTGCGCTCACCCGAAGAAATGAACTGGTCGATAATGACCTGCGCGCCATTGGCAAAATCGCCGAACTGGGCTTCCCACAAAACGAGAAATTTCGGATTGGCGAGGGAATAGCCATATTCAAAACCCATCACGGCAAATTCTGAAAGATTTGAATCATGCACTTCGAATGTCGCATTGGCGCTGTCGAGGTGACGTAATGGCGTATAGGTGTTCTCGGTTTCCTGATCGATAAATACCGCATGCCGCTGGGAAAAAGTGCCGCGCCGCGAATCCTGACCTGACAGCCGAACGCCAAACCCGTCCTGCAGGAGCGACCCAAACGCCAAAGCTTCCGCGGTCGCCCAGTCAACGCCTTCCCCGGTTTCAAAAATCTTTTGTTTCTGGCTGAGAATGCGTTTTAGAGTTCTGTGGGCGTTGAAGGTTTTGGGATATTCGCTCAACACCGTGCCGATGCTTTTCAGGTTTTCGATTTCCAGTGCGGTATCGCCGCGCCGGTCATCGTCGACCGGAGGCACAAAACCAGACCATTGGCCGTCAAGCCAATCAGCCTTGTTGGGTTTGAATGAATTTGCGGAAGAAAACTCCTCATCAAGGAATTGACGGAAGGTCTCTCGTTCTTTTTCTCCGTCCTCTGCGCTGATGACGCCTTCCGCCGCCAGGCGTTCGCTATAAATCTGGCGCGTCGTCGGCAGGGCGCGGATTTTTTTGTACATGCGCGGCTGCGTAAAGCTCGGCTCATCGCCCTCATTATGGCCGAACCGGCGATAGCAAAACATGTCGATGACCGCGTCGGCGCCGAATTTCTGCCGAAACTCCGTTGCAATTTTCGCCGCATAGACCACAGCCTCAGGATCGTCGCCATTGGCGTGGAAAATCGGCGCCTCAACCATTTTCGCCACATCGGACGGATAAGGCGATGAGCGTGAAAATTTCGGACTGGTGGTAAAACCAATCTGATTATTGACGATAAAGTGGATCGTACCGCCTGCATTATAACCGCGCAGTCCCGAAAACCCGAAACACTCCGCAACAATGCCCTGTCCGGCAAAGGCCGCATCGCCATGCAAAAGCAGCGGCAGCACATGGGTGCGCGGCGCATCAAGATCAGGCGGCTCAATCCGATCCTGCTTCGAGCGCGCTTTGCCGATAACAACCGGGTTGACCGCTTCCAGATGCGACGGGTTTGCGGTCAGCGATAAATGCACCCTGTTGCCGTCAAATTCGCGGTCGGATGAGGCCCCAAGGTGATATTTTACATCGCCCGACCCGCCGACATCGTCCGGCGTCACCGAGCCGCCCTTAAATTCGTGGAATATATGATAGTAAGGTTTGCCCATCACCGCAGCGAGCACATTGAGACGCCCGCGATGGGGCATGCCGATGACGATTTCTTTGACGCCAAGAGCGCCGCCGCGTTTGATGATTTGTTCCAGCGCCGGCACCATCGATTCAGCGCCATCAACGCCAAAACGTTTTGTGCCGGTATATTTGACGTTCATGAAGTTTTCGAAACCCTCAGCTTCGACAAGCTTGTTGAGGATCGCTTTCTTGCCTTCGGGCGTGAAGGAAATGTCTTTATCCGGACCTTCAATGCGGTGCTGAATCCAGGCTTTTTGCTCCGGATTGGTGATATGCATGAATTCAACCGCAAAGGTCCCGCAATAAGTGCGGCGAAGAATTTCAAGAATCTCGCGCAAGCTTGCAGTTTCAAGACCAAGGACATGATCGATAAAAATCGGCCGGTCCATGTCCGCTTCGGTAAAACCAAGCGATTTGGGATCGAGTTCCGGATGGACGGTTTTTCCCTGCAGACCCAAGGGATCCAGATCAGCGATCAAATGCCCGCGTATTCTGTAGGCGCGGATCAACATCAGCGCGCGCAACGAATCTTTTGTCGCCTGGCGCACATCTTCGGCGCCCGCAGCCGGCGTGCGTTGTTCGATCTTCGTTTTGAGCTTTTGTTCAGCTTCGCCCCAATTGCCGTCAAGCGCCGAGGTCCACTCGCCATTTACGGCCAGCGGCCAATCTTTGCGCGCCCAGCTCGGACCGTCGGCCGCTGTCGCGCCCCCTGAGGGGCCGGCTTCCTTTTCAAAAAAGGCGCGCCATTCAGCGCTCACCGATGCAGGCTCAGCGCGATAGCGCGCATATAACTGTTCGAGATATTGCGCGTTGGCGCCCGATAAGAGCGTTTCAGTATCCGCTATTCGACTGTGATCCACGCCTGGGGGAGCGTTGCCGTCCTTGGCCATTTTCCGTTCCGTTCATCGCCGGCTGGCATATGCTCCCTAGATACGCCAAGCGCCATTTGTTTCAATCATTAACCATCTCACCATTAATCAAAAAAGTGTTTATTTTTTAAGAATTTCAAGAAGCGTGCGGCCCATGGCGGCCGGCGTTGGCGAAACCGCAATGCCGGCGCTTTTCATTGCATCAATTTTTGCCGCCGCCGTATCGTCAGCGCCTGAAACAAGCGCGCCCGCATGGCCCATGCGCCGGCCCGGGGGGGCGGTAACGCCAGCGATAAAACCAACTGTCGGCTTTTTGACTTTGTTGCCGGCCAAAAATTTCGCTGCGTCCGCTTCCGCAGAACCGCCAATTTCGCCGATCATGATGATGGAATGAGTCTCATCATCGCCAAGAAACATGTCGAGGATTTCGATGAAGTCCGTGCCTTTAACCGGGTCGCCGCCAATGCCGACGCACGTCGACTGGCCAAGGCCGGCGACAGTCGTTTGATGCACCGCCTCATAAGTAAGCGTGCCGGAACGCGAGATAATCCCCACATGGCCCTTCCGGTGAATATGGCCGGGCATGATGCCGATCTTACATTCATCGGGGGTAATCACGCCCGGGCAATTGGGGCCGACGAGACGGGTCCGGGAGCCGTCGAGTGCGCGTTTCACCTTGACCATATCGAGCACCGGAATGCCCTCAGTGATGCAGATGACAAGGGGAATTTCCGCCGCAATCGCCTCCAGGATCGAATCCGCAGCAAAGGGCGGCGGCACGTAAATCACCGATGCGTCAGCGCCGGTTTTCTCGCGCGCCTCGGCAACAGTGTCAAAAACAGGCAGCGTCGCGCCTTTTGCGCCGTCCGGCGCTCCGTCCGTCGCCGCCCAAGTCTGGCCGCCTTTGCCTGGCGTGACGCCGCCGACCATTTGCGTGCCATAGGCAATCGCCTGCTCGGTATGGAAGGTGCCGGTCTCGCCGGTCATCCCCTGGCAGATAACTTTGGTGGTCTTGTCGATTAGGATGGACATGGATGCTGCGGGCTCCTGCGGAGGATGAAAAGGCTTCTTGATCCGCGAGGTCTTAGGACCGCACGCACCCTTCGGCAACAGGCCGGAGCGGCGAAAGCTTAAAGGACCGGCAAATCCGTTTTTGTCTTGTCGGTCACTTTGTCGCCGGTATTCAGCGTACCGGAATTTTCGATCATCATGATCCAGCATTCAGCGTCGGCGACAGGCATATGCTCGACCCCGGCTGGGACAACCAGAAAGTCGCCCTTATTCATCGCCACATCGTGATCGCGAAAGCGCATGGTGAAGCGTCCCTTGACCACAAAGAACGCCTCATCGACGCCTTCATGATCGTGCCACTCAAACGGGCCCTCGATTTTCGCCAGACGTACCTCCTGGCCGTTGACGCGCCCGGCGATATGCGGCGACCAGGTTTCCGGGATGCGATCAAAGGCGGATGGGATGTTGAGTTTGTGAATGCGGGTGTTTTTCATCCGAATGACGCTTATCCCTGCACCGCCGCAACGACTTTCTTGGCCGCGTCTTCCAAATCATCGGCCGGGGTAATCTTCAACCCGGAATTGGCGAGAATCTCTTTGCCTTTTTCGACATTGGTGCCTTCAAGGCGGACGACCAGCGGATCTTCAAGGCCGACTTCTTTGACTGCCGCAACTATCCCTTCAGCGATGATGTCACAACGCATGATGCCGCCGAAAATATTGACGAGAATGCCTTTGACGCCGGGATCGGTGGTAATGATCTTGAACGCCTCGGTGACTTTTTCTTTGGTGGCGCCGCCGCCGACATCGAGAAAATTCGCCGGTTCCGCGCCATAATGCTTGATGATGTCCATGGTCGCCATGGCGAGCCCGGCCCCGTTGACCATGCAGCCGATATTGCCGTCGAGCTTCACATAGGAAAGATCAAATTCCGACGCTTTTAATTCCATCGGATCTTCTTCCGACACATCGCGCATTTCCAGAATATTCTCATGGCGGAACAAAGCGTTCGGATCAAACCCGACCTTGGCGTCGAGAACCAGAAGATCGCCCGCCTTGGTGACGATAAGCGGATTGATCTCCAGCATGCTCATGTCTTTTGTAGTGAACGCCTTATAAAGCACCGGGATCAGCTTGCCGCATTGTTTCGCCTGCGCGCCTTTAAGGCCCAGCGCCTGAGCAATGCGCCGCGCATGATGCGGCATGCAGCCGGTTACAGGATCGATGCTGATGGTCACGATTTTTTCCGGCGTTTCTTCTGCGACCTCTTCGATATTCATGCCGCCTTCAGTCGATGCGATGAAAGCGATGCGGCCGGTCCCGCGATCAACGAGGGCGGATAGATAAAGTTCGGTCTCAATGTCCGAGCCGTTTTCTATATAGATGCGGCCAACCTGTTTGCCTGCAGGGCCAGTTTGTTTCGTCACCAAAGTGGCGCCGAGCATTTGTTTGGCGAACTCGGCCGCTTCGCCGGGTGATTTGGCGAGTCTGACGCCGCCGGCGGCGCCAGCGGACGCTTCCTTGAATTTGCCCTTTCCCCGTCCGCCCGCATGGATTTGCGCTTTGACCACATAAAGTGGGCCCGGTAGCTCTTTGGCCGCCGATTCGGCATCCTTTGCGGAAAACACCGCGCGGCCCTCTGAAACCGGCGCGCCGAATTCTTTCAGGAGGCGCTTGGCCTGATATTCGTGGATATTCATCGGAAGGACTCCGCGTCAAAAGATGGGATAGTTGGGGCGGTTATAGCTGCGCCCTTGCGCCAGACAAGCGCGCGCTCACAAGAGCTCGCGAATATCTTGAAGAGGCCGTTTTTGCTGACCCGCATTGTCAAAATTTGCCGGCGCGAGCCAAATTTCGAACGCCTCCCGCATGTCTGGCCACTCGCTGTCGATGATCGAGTACCAGGCCGTGTTGCGATTTTTGCTTTTCACCACCATGTCCTGACGGAAGACGCCCTCAAAACTAAAGCCGAGCCGCACCGCCGCGCGCTTCGACGCTTCATTGCCGTCGTGGCATTTCCACTCATAGCGGCGATAGCCGAGATCATCGAATAGATGCCGCGCGAGCAGATACATCGCCTCTGTCGCTGCCGGGGTCCTTTGCAGGGCTTTTGATAAAACAATGCAGCCGATTTCCGCCGACCCAGCCTCCGGCCGGATACGCATATAGTTCGACATCCCGAGAACATCGCCTGTTTCAGGTTTGCGAAAAATATAAGTCATCCAGTGCTGGCGTTGGGCGACCAAAACCATGCCGGCGCCAAGCGCAGCGGCGTTTTCAAACGGCCCAAAAGGAATGTACCGCCACAAATCGTCATTGCCGGGCCCGCCGATTGCCGCAAAGAGCGCCTCGGCGTCACGGGGAAACTGCGCCCGGTCAATTTGAACAAACCGGCCCTCAATCGATAAGAGATTTGGTTCGGGCCTTCCTGTCCATTGACTGAGATCGCGCATAAATAATCCCGTTTACTACCGCAAATTCGATTAGACCTGCACCGACGCGGAGCGCATGTTCGCCCTAATTAATTGAAAGGAAGCATTCGCATGATCGTTGTCTCAGGCAAAGCAAAAGTTGCCCCCGGCGCCATCGACAAAGTGCGCGATGTGATGGAGACGACCATCCGCGCGACGCGTAAGGAACAAGGTTGCATCGATTATTCCTATGGCGTTGACGTCCTTGATCCGGATGCGATCCTGATCCTCGAATATTGGGACGACTGGGCGGCCCTCGAAGCCCATTTCACCCAGCCGCATATGGCTGAATGGATCAAGGCGCTCGGCGAAGCTGGCGTTGTCTCGCGCGATATCAAATTCATTGAGGCGGGTGAAGAGCGCAAGCTGTTCGGCTAGAGCGCTTGCAAAAGATCGGCGGCGAAGATCGACAAAGTGTCGTCGCGGGCGCCCATCACCACAATGCGGTCGCCGGATTGCGCCAGTTCAAGCAGCCGCTCGCCGCATGCATCACGGTCGACAAGCGCTTCGGCATTCCGGCCGGCCGCAGTGACGCCCTGAGCGATATCGTTGCTCGACACCGACCGGTCAACGGCGCCGCCGAAATATACCGGTTCCGGCATCAGCAAGATGTCATCGTCCAAAAGATTTTCTGAGAAACAGGCGATAAATTCGGCCTTCATTTTGTTCAGCGGGCCAAAACCATGCGGCTGAAACATCACCAGGAGCCGCCCCGGGAAATCATGAAGCGTTTTCAACGTCGCCGATATTTTATCCGGGTTGTGGCCGAAATCATCGACAACCGTCACGCCGCGCACTTCGCCGACATATTCGAGGCGGCGCTTGACGCCGGTAAATTCACCAAGCGCTTTGGCGGCGCGCTCGAGCGATATGCCAGCTGCCTTCACAGCCCCGAGCGCCGCAAGCGCATTGGATACGTTGTGGCGTCCCGGCATTTTCAGTGAAACAGCAGCGCTTGTTTCGCGTGCGGCGTCTCGTACGGTGAAGGAAATCCCGTAAGGTTGCGGCTTGATCGCTTCAGCGGCCAAATCCGCATCAGCGCCTGCAATTGAATAAGTAATGGCTTTACCTTTGCGCCTGGCCGCGAGGTTCGCGGTTTCTTCATTATCGCGATTTAGAATTGCGATCTCGGCTTTGTCGACAAAACCGCCAAACAGCGCCCGAAGCTCATCCATGCTTTTATGATCGAGCGCGATGTTATTGAGGACTGCAATGCGCGGATTGAACATGGCGATCGATCCGTCGCTTTCATCAACCTCGCTGACAAAGGCCTCGCCCTTGCCCACAAGCGCACTGGCGAATAGCGCGTCCGGTTTGATAAAATTCTTCATCACTGCGCCGTTCATCACCGTCGGATCTTTGCCCGCATGGTGCAAAATCCAGCCGATCATCGCAGTGGTTGTCGATTTGCCGCTGGTGCCGGCGATCCCGACGGGGCAAAGCGCCGCGTTAAAAAGCTGCGCCAAAAGCTCAGCGCGGGATAGCCGCACAGCGCCGGCGGCGTTGGCTGCTGCGACATCGGGGACAGTCTCTTCCACCGCCGCAGAGGCGACAAGGATCTGACCAGCGCGAATGACGCCTGAGCCGTCCTGGGGGTGGAGCGCGACGCCCAAGGACCGTAGATAGTCGAATTTCGCCGCTGTCCGGCCCTGGTCGAGCGCTCGGTCAGACCCTTCGACGCGATGGCCCGCCGCCTTGACGATCATCGCCAGAGGCAGCATGCCCGAACCGCCAATGCCGCAGAAAAAATAGTCTTTTGTTTCACTCATTACCGGATCGCTGTAATCGAAATTAAGAAATAAGTGGTAATCACAGAACCGTTGTTTGATGGCAAAAACCACCACCCATATCGCCCTAGTCTGTCCCGGCGGACCGATTACGCAGGATTTGGCCAAAAAAACCGGCGAAATTGCGGCAGCGCGCTATGGCGACAGCGTGAGGCTCCATTTTCACTCGCAATGCTTCCTTAGGGCCGGGCATTTCGCCGGAACTGACGCGGCGCGAAGCGCAGCGTTTCTTGACGTCGCCAATGATCCGCAATTTGACGCGGTATGGTTTGCGCGCGGCGGCTACGGCGCAGGGCGTCTTGACGAAAACATTTTCACGCAATTGGCGGATGCGGCGCGCAACAAAACCTATCTTGGCTATTCAGATGCGGGGGTCTTGCTGGCCCGGCTTTATAAGGAGCGCATCGGCAGCCCCGTACACGGACCAATGCCGACGGACCTCACGCGCGACGGCGGCGATGAGGCGGTCGCCCGGGCGATTGACTATCTCGTCCAGCAAAACGTTGATGCGCTGGAGCCCGCGGCAAAATCGGGCAAAAAGACTGCCGCTTTCAACATTACGATCCTTTCCCATCTGGTTGGGACACAATGGATGCCGGACCTTGCCGGTCACATCCTCATGCTCGAGGATGTTGGCGAATATCTTTACCGGATTGATCGCGCGATGTTCACAATCATTGCCGATCACGGGATCAAAAAAGCCGCCGGGATCATGCTCGGCCGGGTCGCCGATGTCCCGGAAAATGACCGGCCTTTTGGCCAGACCGAAGAAGAGATCACTCAATATTGGTGCGCCAAGGCTGGCGTTCCCTATCTTGGCCGCGCCGATATCGGTCATGATGCGGCAAACAAAATTGTTCCCTTTGGCGGCGCCCGAATTTCTTAAGACAGGTTTAACGCAGCACCGCTAAACCCACACATATGACGGCGCCGCCAAAAATATTCTGTCTTGGCTTTCACAAAACCGGCACAACCTCGCTCTATGCGGCGTTGACAGAGCTCGGCTATCGCGTTTCCGGCACTATTGGCGATAGTTGGACGGCAGACGAGATCATGGCGCGCGGCGCCCAGTTCTGCATCGATACAATGGATGATTTCGATGCGGCGGAAGACATGCCGTGGCCGCATTTTTTTCGCGAACTCGACGACGCATTTCCCGGCTCCAAATTCATTCTGACTGTACGTGAGCCTGACGTCTGGTTCCAGTCCCTCGATAATCATTTTGGCCATCAGGCTACGGAGCTGAACGCTTTCGCTTATGGCCGAGAATTTGCGCATGCGCGCGGACACAAAGATCAATGGGTCAGCGTCTTTGAAGCGCATAACGAGGCCGTTCGCGATTATTTTCAGGCGCGACCCGGCGATCTGCTGGAAATGAACCTCTCGGAAGGCGACGGCTGGGACAAGCTTTGTTCGTTTCTTGACAGACCGGCGCCTGAGGCGCCGTTCCCGGTTAAAAACACCAGCGCCCGGCGCCGCTCCTTTGCCTGTCGGCTTAAGCGCAAATTGCTGCTGCTGATGGGCGTCGCGCCCAATCCCGAGCGCCTTCAATAGCAATAGCTGTGCGCCCACCGGGATTTGATAGTGCGCCTATCGCGCCTGTTATTATTTTTCACTGGAAAACCGGGGGCCCATGCTCGAAAAGCACGCGCTTGACACGTCGCGCATATCGGCGTCTGTCGCAGGCGCATGATGGAGTTTGAAATGGAAGTTAATGTCGCAATTGTCGGCGCCACCGGCAATGTCGGCCAGGAAATACTCGCCATCCTTGAGGAGCGAATGTTCCCGGTCGGTGAGATTTTTGCGCTCGCCTCACGTCAGTCAATCGGCCGTGAAGTTTCCTTTGGCGACAAGACCCTGAAGTGCCAGGACCTGGAGAATTTTGATTTTTCAAAGGTTCAAATTGCACTCTTCGCCGCAGGCGGCGAGATTTCCAGCAAATGGGCGCCGAAAGCCGCCAAAGCCGGCGCCGTCGTCATCGACAACTCATCGCATTTTCGCATGGATCCGGATGTGCCGCTGATTGTGCCCGAAGTGAATGCGGATGCGGTGCGCGGATTTTCAAAAAAGAACATTATCGCCAACCCCAACTGCTCAACGGCGCAACTCGTTGTCGCCCTTAAACCTTTGCATGACGTTGCGACGATCAAACGCGTCGTTGTATCGACCTATCAATCGACATCCGGCAAAGGCAGAGCTGCGATGGACGAACTCTTCACGCAAACCAAAGGCATATTCGTCAATGACGATGCAACGCCGACGGAATTTACCAAGCAGATCGCATTCAATGTCATTCCGCATATTGACGTCTTCATGGAAGACGGCTTCACCAAAGAAGAATGGAAGATGATGGCGGAAACAAAGAAAATTCTCGACCCAAAAATAAAATTGACAGCGACCTGCGTGCGTGTCCCGACAGTTGTTGGCCATGCCGAGTCGGTCAATGTTGAATTTGAAAATGAGATTTCTGACGATCAAGCCCGCGAGATATTGCGCGAAGCGCCCGGCCTTCTGGTTGTCGATAAGCGCGAGGACGGCGGCTATATAACGCCGGTGGACTGTGTGGGCGATTTTGCAACCTTTGTCAGTCGCATCAGGGTCGATCCAACGGTTGATAACGGCCTCGCCTTTTGGTGTGTGTCCGACAATTTACGCAAAGGCGCCGCACTCAATGCAGTTCAGATTGCCGAAACGCTGATCAATCGCAGCCTTTTGGCGGCGGCCTAGCAATTCATTGTGGCGGCGCTCCAGCAAATCTCTGACATGATCGCGGCGCGTCAGCTCGCTGACGCAGCCGCAGCGCTCCAGAAAACAGTCAGGAAAAAAAACAAGGCGCCTGCCGACTGGAATGCGGTGATGCGCATGGCGGCCGGTCTTGGCGATCAGGATACGGCGCTTGCCGCAGCTGAGGCCTGGCTGGCGCAAGCGCCGAACGATCCGCACCGGCAAATCGCCGTTATCGATGCTCTCGGCGGCGTTGCAAAACACAAAGAAGCAGCGGTCCTTTCTCGAGCATTGCAGAAAACCCCCGCAGCTGCTGCGGACGGGTTTTATCTTGAAGGCGCATTTCAAGCCCGCCTGGGCAAGCAAACCGAGGCGCTTTCCTTATTTCGCCGCGCTCTGGCGCTTAACCCAAATCACAGCCCGGTTTGGGAGCAAATTGCATTGCTCAACGGCTATGAGGATTTGGACGCAGATTTGGCGGAAATGAGCGCTCTGGCAAATCGGTTAAAAACGCCGAATATGCTGATCCCGTTATATTATGCGCTGGGGCGCGCGTTTGATTATGCAGACGAGATTGATAAGGCCTTTGATTGGATCGCGAATGGCGCGGCGCTGCGCCGTCGCCTCTCGCCGTTCAATCTGCAACCGCAGCTCGCTTATCTGGAACGCCTTCGCACTACGTTCACGCCAGCCCTGATAAATCAGCTGCAAAGCGAGGCAAGCGACGATAATATCATTTTCATTCTGACGGCGCCGCGATCAGGCTCAACTCTTATCGAACAGATCCTCGCCACTGCGTCCAGCATTACCCCCACTGGCGAACATCTATTGATGCGCCTTGCGACATTGCCATTGGGCAGTATGGAGCCGCCGGATATGCAACGCGCGCTGAATTATAAAAACAGCGACTGGCGTAAAATGGCGCAAATTTATTTATCAGCGGTACGGCGGCGATTCGGCGCCGGAAAAACCTACACAGACAAATCTGTGACCAACTATTGGTATGCCGGCGTGATCAGGATCATGTTTCCTGCGGTAAAGCTGGTCTGGGCCAAACGCGACCCGCGCGATGTTGTCTGGTCATGCTTCCGGTCGCGGATATCGGCCAATCAATGGACGCAAAGCCTGGACAATTGCGCCGGAGCGATCCTCGCACAAGACCGCTTGAGCAAACATTGGGCGGAAATTTATGGCGACGATCTTATTGAAACACCGTATGAAGACCTTGTCACAGCTCCAGACAAAACAACCTCCGATCTGTTCACGCGGCTTGATAAGGAGCGCCCGGATACTTGGGAGAATTTTTACAAGGATGACAATGCGGTCGCGACCGCAAGTCTGGCGCAGGTTCGCCAGCCCCTGAACAACAAAGCTGTCGGGTCATGGCGGCGCTATGAAAAACATCTGGCGCCCATCTATGACAAATATTTCCAGTAAGTCTTCGAGCGGCGAAGCGCACTTCAATGTCCGCAATGGTCTCTTGTTTGCTGCGGGCGCTTACACGCTTTGGGGATTGTTCCCGATTTATCTGAAATCTTTGGAGAATGTTTCCGCGCTGGAAATTCTGGCGCATCGCATCCTTTGGTCCGTGCCGTTTGGCGCCCTGCTGTTGACGCTTAGAAAGCAATGGCCGGAAGTAAAACGCGCTCTAAGCGACCGGCGCGTGTTGCTGATGCTGGCGATCGCAGCGGTTTCAATCTCTGCAAATTGGCTTGTATATGTTTGGGCCGTCATTCACGACAGAGTGCTTGAGGCAAGCCTGGGCTATTTTATCAACCCGATAATGTATGTCGCCGCCGGTGTTTTTATCCTGGGCGAAAAATTACGCAATATTCAGATCATCGCCGTTGTGCTGGCAACGGCCGGCGTCCTGGTTTTGACCTTCGGCGGCGGCGCCTTTCCCTGGGTTTCCATTGTGCTCGCTGTCTTGTTCACGGCCTATGGTTATATCCGCAAAACCACCAATGTAGGGGCGATGCCCGGCCTTTTTATCGAGGTCGTGATGCTGGCGCCCTTCGCGCTGCTTTTTCTCATCTGGCTGATACAGGCGGGCCGCGCGGTATTTCTTTCCGGCGATATCGGCATGGATAGTTTATTAATTTTGGCGGGGCCGGTTACGGTGTTGCCGCTTGTGCTTTTCGCGCTTGCCGCGCGGCGCCTGAAACTGACGACCCTGGGGTTCATGCAATATATCGGCCCGACATTGCAGTTTATTTTAGGGATCTATTATGGCGAAACCTTCACAATTGCACACGCCATTTGTTTTGGGCTGATCTGGACCGCCCTTGCAATTTTCAGTTTCGACGCCGTGCGCACCAACCGTGCGGAACGGATCAGGAAATCCGCTTAAGCGATCCGGAAAAGCTCAAAATTGATTTTCCGTTTGCAGTAATCAGTCCACGCGCAAATATCAGGCTCCTTCCGGCTTTGGTCATATCGCCCGTCGCCTCGATAAACTCGCCGACCGGTCCCGGACCGAGGAACTCAGCGTTCATGGTGACAGTTACAGCCTTGAGCCGCCCCAGCGCTCGAAAGCAAACATCAAACAGCGACATATCAGCGAGCGTCAATAAAGCGCCCCCGTGTATAACACCGCCAAGATTAGCGTGATGCGCTTCGGCGTAAAAACCAATGCCCGGCTCAGGACCATCCTCGCGGCGGTAAAACGGGCCGGCATGGCCGCTGAAGGTCTGCAAGTGGTTTTGCACGACCCAGCCGGATGGCGCAGCTTTGACGTGCTGAAGAGGAGCGTGATCTGTCATAGATCACCGCGTCTAGCCGCGCATCGGATAAATGAAAACATAAAAGCGCAGCGATGCTGCATCTTCGGATTGCGACACAGCCTTATTCAAAGCACATTGCAGCAATGAGTGGTGATTTTCCCGAACGGCGACTCATCGACGCTGGCGGCGTCAGTCTCGCCATCTATGAGGCGGATGGAGACCCAGCGCGCATGCGCCCGCCGGTCCTTCTCATCCACGGTTGGCCGGAAATCGCCTATGCGTGGAAAAATCAAATTCATGCGCTCGCCAGCGCCGGATTTCGAACCATCGCTATCGATCTTAAGGGCTTTGGCTATTCAGATGCGCCCGCAGACAAGGCTCTTTACGATATTGAGCATATCACGGGCGATCTTGCCGCCCTGCTCGTTGCGCTGGACATTAAGCAAGCCTATTTCTGCGGCCATGATTGGGGCGGTGCTATCGTCTGGAGCATGGGTCAATGGCGCGCTGACTGCGTTGCCGGGATCATCGGGGTCTGCACGCCATTACGTCCTCGCCCACCAGCGCCGCCCGTCACGATCCTTAAAAAGCGATTTTCCAAAAAACACTATTTTGTGCAGTTCCAGGAACCGAATGTCGCGGAAAAGCTTTTTGAACGCGACATCGAACGCTTCGTTCAGATGATGTTTCGCAAGCCGGCGCCGCGGGAGCGATGGGCGGCGCTGATCCCGAATATTTATGATCTGCCAGGCCGGTTCCTGTCGGATATGCCTGCCCACAAAAATGATCTGATTGTCTCAGACGAAATCATCAACATCTATATCGACGCTTTTCAGCACAGCGGGTTTCACGGCGGAATCAATCTTTACCGCAATGTCGACCGCAACTGGGCGCTAATGGAAGGCCGCGAAGAAACAGTGCGCGCGCCGGCCCTGTGGATCGGCGCTGACCTCGATCTGTTCCTGCCGCCTGAAAGCGCCGACGGTATGGAAAAAATTGTTCCCAATCTTGAAAAGCATGTGATCAAAGACAGCGGACATTGGGTCATGTGGGAACAGCCTGATCTATTGAACAAGCTCATCATCGACTGGCTGTTGCGGCAAATTTCAACTTAATTTGACGGAGTTTTGCCAGACAGTTTGAGGCAAAACCCGGGCGTTCGACTAAAATTTCAGTCACCTCGAGCTCACACAATTTGGCCACAAGACAAAAGCGGAGGGACTTATGAAACTTCGAGCAATTGCCTTTGCGACATTATTTACGTTTTGCAGCGCGCCGGCGCTGGCCATTGACTACACCGCCGTTCGCCCGTCGCCGAAACCGATCGCCCGTTTTCAACTCGGCGACCAGCAGTTCGAAATGCGCGCCGTCGGCCGCAACGCTCGCGCCGATACGGCGCGGGGGCGCGAACATCTCCTTGAAAGCCGCGCCATGGGCAAGGTCTATCCGGGCTATCAGCAGCCAGCTTTCGTGACGTTTGATATTCGACTTAAATTCTGAGGGTCCCGATCATCAGGCGGTTCGTTGAGATTGCCTGATGATCCAGTTTCTTCGCTGCGCCTGTCCCACTCTAAAGGCCATCATATAATGCATTGATGAGGCGTAAAGCGCGCGGGTCGCCGACGAGAAAAGGCGACATTTTATTCATCACATAGGCGGCGGTGAGTTTTCGCTCAGGGTCGATGACGACGCATGAGCCGCCAAAACCCGCATGGCCAAATGCATTTTCATTGGGCCCGAAATGGCCGTTGATATTGCGCATCAAGCCTGCCGACCAGGAAAGGTGAAACGGCAGGACAAGATCGTCGCCGCGAATGCGTTCTTTTAAGGCGCCGGAGATTGCTTCCTGCGTCAAATACGCCTCGCCGTCCCATTTGCCGCCATTGACCAAAGGCTGGAGAATACGCGCCAACGACCGCGCATCGGCGTGCATATTGGAGGCGGGTATTTCAGCCGCCATCCAGGCATCACGGTCGACCCGCGCGGCGGCGGACCAAGGCTTTAAAAAAGCAATTTTTGTAAACTCGTTCAGCTCGCCCAAATCAGGCGCTTTCGGTGGCTTTGGCATGAACGCTGCGCGGGCGATTTCGCTCGGTCGCATACCGCAGAAAATTTGCAGACCATCCGATGCGTTGAATCTGCCGATTAACTCGCCGACACTGCGCCCGGCAGCGCGTCGCAAGAGTTCGCCGGCTATGAAACCAAATGTCTGCGGATGGTAGCCATTGGCTGTTCCCGGCGGCCAAAGCGGCGACATCGCCGCCAGTCGTTCTGTGATTGTTTCCCAGTCAAGCCAGTCCTGCGGCGCCATCTCGTTCGGAAAGCCGCAAAGCCCCGCCTGGTGCGATAGGGCCTGCGCCACAGTAATTCGGTCTTTGCCGTTCGCGGCAAATTCCGGCCAATAACCGGCAACAGGAGCGTCATAGTCGAGCCTGCCATAAGATGCTTCATGCGCGACCAGAAGCGTCAGCACAGCTTTGCCGCTCGAATAAATGCAGGCGAGCGTATTTTCAGTCCAGGCTTCTTCCCGCGCCCTGTCGGTGTGACCGCCGCGAATATCAGCAATCATTTCCCCGTCGATGATTGCAGAAAAGGATGCGCCAAGTTCCAGGCCCTCGGCAAAATTTCCGGCAAATGCATCGCCAATGTGGTCGAACCTGGCGGCTAATAATCCGGACGCGTGAGGCACGCGAGAATCAACCCAGCCTGTCATAGTGACTGACGAAAAATCAGGCGCAGGCAAGAGCCAGGCGTCATCAAAAAGCGCAGGCAATTCCGGCGCGCGCAATTGCCGCTGCGGCGCGCGGATTGTCGATACCGATCAGCGCATCCAACGTCTCACCCGGCGATGAGGCTGCGTTGAGATCACCAATAAAATCCGCCACCGCTTCGAGATCGCTCCGATCAAGGCGTTCGTCCAGTTCCTCAGCGAGACAATCTGCCCGCTCCGCGGAAAATCCAAATTCGATCAGGCGGTTTTCGATGCGCGCATGAGGTGAAATCGTCGCGCAGGAGGTTATCATCAGACTGGCGCCGATGAGTGATGCAAGGCGTTTCATATGCTCTCCCTTAAACTGCGTTGAAATATATGCCGATTGGGTTACGGCGTCCACGCGCCTTAATCGCGCTTGAGGCCAAGCCCGTCCAGGCGCCAGACAAGCGATTCAAGACGGTCTTGTCCAAAAAACGGCTCGCCATCAAGGACCATTAGCGGAACACCCCAATGATGATTTAGTTGCGCCGCCTCATTGCGAATGATGGTTTTCCGGATAGTTTCTTCATTGTCCTTAGCCCATGCGGCAAGCGCCTCAAGTTCAAACCCCGCTGCGCCAAGAGTTTTTGCAAGTTGCTCCGTTTCGTGCCAGTCCGCGACCCCGCCCCAGATAGACCGGCTGGCGCAACGCGCAAATTCAATCCCGCGCGCTTGCGCCGCTGCAGCGATCCCAAGGCCCATTATTCGATCCATAATCGGCTGCGCAGAGGCAACCGTTCCTGACGCCAAATCCATATCAATCGGATCCGGGTTTGGCGGCATAAACGGTATCCCCAGCCGTTGAGATTCGCGCAAAACGTCCTTGAAGAGATAGGGCAGAAACTGTTTCCGGCCGCGTTCAAAAAAATCCGGCTCACGCATCGCCAGAGGGCGCACAGGCCGGAAGTCTACGTCGATTTCATAGTCGCGCCCAATATCCGCCAGCCGGTCAATTGCAAGATAGGAGTAGGGGCTTCGGAAAGACCAGTAAATTTCGAGCGTCGCCATGGATGTTTCCTATCTAGAGCGCCAGTGATTGCAACTTCATCAACGCGCCACTATGCGTCAATCCCGGAGCGCATATAGCGTCTCCATGGGAGACGGCATATGGCCCGCAAACTGAACATCGCGATTATTCAAGCCGCTTTCGGCGAGGATATGGCGGCCAATATCGGCAAGGTTGAAAATTTCACGCGCGCCGCCGCAAAAAACGGCGCGCAATTGATCTTGGCGCCTGAGCTCTTTCAGGGCCCTTATTTCTGCAAGACTAAAGATCCGCGATATTTCGCATCTGCTTTTCCAGTTGATAAACACCCTGTTGTTACGACGCTGGCGCCATTGGCGGGTGAGCTTGGCGTGCTCATGCCGCTGTCGATTTTCGAGCGCGACGGCGGGAATTATTATAACAGCCTGGTGATGGCGGATGCAGATGGATCGATCATGGGCGTCTATCGCAAAAGCCACATACCCGATGGGCCGGGCTATGAAGAAAAATTTTATTTCACGCCCGGCGCTGCCGGTTTTAAAACGTGGAAAACAAAATTCGGCACGATCGGCATCGGCATATGCTGGGATCAATGGTTCCCGGAAGCCGCCCGCGCGATGATGCTCGGCGGCGCCGAGATTTTGCTGTATCCTACCGCGATCGGATCAGAGCCTGAAAATCCGTTCCTTGATACGCAATCGCGGTGGCGCCGCGCCATGATCGGGCATGCGGTATCGAATGTCGTCCCCGTCGCCGCGGCAAATCGCATTGGCGATGAAGACGGCCAGATATTTTATGGATCGTCCTTCGTCGCAGATGATGGGGGCGATCTTCTCGCCGATATGTCGCGGACAGAAGAAGGCTTTGAAATTGTGACACTCGATCTCGATGAGATCGCCGCGCGGCGCGCTGATTGGGGGTTGTTCGGCGACCGCCGCCCGGAGCTTTATGGTGCGCTGACAGAAGAAAAATAGATCTTCTTTTGGTGCGGGGCCTCAGTCTTTTTTGATGAACGTCACAGAAAATAGCGGCTCACCATCGAACATATCTTTTGGCTGTTCCAGGCCTTCAATCATCTTAAAAACGCGCGGCGTAATCGAACCCTCCATCCGGTAGCCTTTTTCGGCCATCTTGCCACGATGAAATTCAAGGGCGGCTGCAGTGAATTCCCGTGCGAGAATGGTAATACGCTCTGGATCGTTTGACATTTTCTGGCCTTCTTCGTCTCGTGATTTGATTTTTCGCCGGTTTTGCGGCGGAATATGGCCAGTTGCGGTTGCCTTGTCCACAATAGGCGACGGCTTTTACGGGCGGCCGCATCAAATCGAGGCAGTGCATTATGGCGACAAGGCATATACTGGCGATTGACGGCGGCGGGGTGCGCGGACTGGTTGCGGCGATCGTCCTTGAGGCCCTTGACCAGGAATTCAAAAGCGCTGGCAAAAAAAGTGCTGTTGGCGACTGTTTTGACTTGATCGCCGGAACGTCCAGCGGCGCGCTGATTGCGGCGGCGCTCACACTACCGGCGCCGGATGGCGGGCCGAGTCCGACACCGCGGGCGCTGCGCGGCTTTTTTGAGCAACATGCGCGAACGATCTTCCCGCCGCGGCCATTCTGCAATATTCCGGTCATCGGGCGCCTGCCGCAGCTATTTGGCCCATTGCACGACCCGGCGCCGTTTGAGGCGCTGTTGAAAATGCAATTTGGCGATATGGTTTTTGCCAGCGCGCGACGCAATTTAATGATCCCCGCCTATTCTATCGATCCGCGCGATATCGTCCTGTTCCGCGGCGGGCCGGCCTATGCCGAACGCGAGGAAGGCGAGCGCTACGGCATGATCCGCCTGCGCGACGCGATTATGGGATCAAGCGCTGCGCCAACTTTTTTTCCGCCGCACCGCGTCACAAACCCCGATCGCTCTCTCGCCTGGACGACGATTGACGGCGGCGTTTATTTGAATGATCCGGCGATGGCGGCCGTTGCCGAAGCGGCGCGGCTTTTCCCCGGCGACGATGTTCGCGTTGTCTCTCTCGGATCGGGCCGGCAAACGCGCAATTATCCGTTTGAGCAGGCCAGGCGCTGGGGATTTTCGCAGTGGGTCTCGCCAACAGGGCGCTTTCGCACGCCCTTAATCTCGGCCATTCAGGACGGCCAGGCGCGCGCCGTTGGTCGCCAGCTGCATTATCTTCTCGGCGACAACTATTATCGCTTCGATTATCGCCTCGAGAAAGGTCGCGGTTCAGACAAGCTTGACGATGCGTCGAAGAAAAACCTTAAACGCCTGACACGCGGCGCACTGGAGATGGTCGAGGAAATGCGGCCAAGATTGCGCGAGCTGGCGGCAAGCCTAAAGCCTGTCGAGCGCTAGAACCGGTCGTGTTCCAATAGGATCGCCCAAAAAGACTCCAGATCGTCGGGCGAATAAAAGGAACGCCCGATGATCTTTTTCTTTGCCGCGCGCCGCCCCGCGCGCGAAGGCGCGCTTGCTAAAATCTCGACCGCCTTCGCGGTCGGGAGGGCGGAAGTCGAACGTTACATTTTTGCGCGGCGCCATGGACCTGCTGAGAACCCTTTTTCAACGTCGCTGCATGGCTTATTGTCTCTCACGAATATGGGAGGACTTTAACGATGAGAATATTAGCAATAGGGGCCGCAGCCCTGACGATATCGGCCTGTGGCGAACAATCGCAGAGCCCGGCCCAATCTGACGCCGATGACAGCTTTCAGGAAGCGTTGATGGTAAAGCTGCTCGATGCGGCGCCCGGTGACGTCATCGATATCCCCGAAGGACTCTATTCGTTTGACCGGTCGTTGAGCCTTACCGTGGATGGCGTCACCATTCGCGGCGCCGGCATGGACAAAACGGTGCTGTCGTTCAGAAATCAGGTCGCGGGCGCCGAAGGACTGTTGGTCACCGCCAGCGATTTCACCATTGAAGATCTGGCGATCGAAGATGCAAAAGGCGATGCCTTAAAAATCACCGAAGGTGAAAACATCATTGTCCGGCGCATAAGAACAGAATGGACGGGCGGTCCGAAAACGTCGAACGGCGCCTATGGCATATATCCTGTGCAAACGAAAAATGTATTGATGGAAGAAAACGTCGCGATCGCTGCTGCGGACGCCGGCATTTATGTCGGCCAATCGCAAAACGTTATCGTACGCAATAATCGCGCAGAATATAATGTTGCGGGCATCGAGATTGAAAATACATTCGACGCGGATGTTTACAACAATGTCGCGGTTAACAACACCGGCGGCATCCTGGTTTTCAACATGCCGAATTTGAAACAGCCCGGCGCCCGCACGCGGGTTTTTAACAATGAAGTCTTTGAAAACAACACAAGGAATTTCGGACATCCCGGGACGCCGGTCGCCACAATTCCCGCGGGGTCGGGCATTGTAGTCAATTCCAACGACCAGGTGGAGATTTTCGATAATGATATTCGCGATAACAAAACCGCCAATGTGATTATCGCCAGCGTATTTTCAGCCGGCCTTGCTGAGGACGGCATGGAAGATGATTTTGATCCTTATCCGGAAGGCGTCTTCATTTATGGCAACCGCTTCGAAGGCGGCGGCAATAATCCAGACGGTCTGGATCTTCAGGCGTTAAAATTAGCAGTGGCTGGACCGATGGGGCGCATTCCAGACATCCTCTGGGACGGCTATGTCAATGTCGATAAACTCATCGACGGCGTATTGCCGCAAACGCTGCGCCTTTGTGTTCAAAATGACGGCGCGCAGGTTCTCAATGTTGACGGACCAAACGGAAACAAAAACCCGGGCATCATCGATGGGGCCCATGATTGCAGTCTGGAAAAATTGCCTGCTATTCAACTCACCGGAAAACTGGCGGAGTAATGACGCCGCGCGCCATATTTTTGCTGTTCGCCTGTCTGAGCCTGGCGGCGTGCGAAGGGCGCGACGCCAGACCAACGCCAGTGTTTCATGAGAGCGGCAATCCGGCGCTGTTAAGCGACTGGGGAGTGGTCACAACCCACAGCGGCGCCCTTCGGCTTGGCGATGGCGTAACGCCTTATGACCTGGCGACACCGCTTTTTTCTGACTATGCATTAAAGCTGCGCACGATCTGGATGCCTCAAGGAAAATCTGCACAATATAGCGCCGATGGCGTTTTTGATTTCCCCGTCGGCGCCGTCATCTCGAAAACTTTTTACTATCCAATGACGGGCCCGGCCTGGAACGGCTCGGTGACCTACGGATCATTCCCGACTGTCCAAAATGGCGCGATGCCGCTTGGAAGTCTGCGGCTTATCGAAACGCGGCTTCTGGTCCGGCGCAAAGGCGGATGGGTCACACTGCCTTATGTGTGGAACGACGACCAGACCGACGCGGTCCTCACGCGAACCGGCGATATCAAACATTTGACGCTGATGCGCCCAGACGGGCGGCGCGAGGACTTTCCGTATGTTGTTCCAAACGCCAATCAATGCGCAGGGTGTCACGCAACCAACGCAACGACCAAGGCAATTGAGCCAATCGGGCCCAAAGCGCGGCATCTCAATAAAGCCTCTTTATATGCGGAGGGCGCAAACCAGCTCGACCATTGGGCGGCGATCGGTCTTCTTGAGGACGGTTTTTCCGGCGCCGCCGCAGCACCCCGCAATGCCGTGTGGAACGACGAAACCGAAAATCTGGACCTGCGCGCGCGCAGCTATCTCGACGCCAATTGCAGCCATTGCCATAACCCCAACGGCGCAGGCGACACGTCCGGGCTTAACCTCGAACCGGACGCGACCGGGCCGGCGCTCGGGTTTTATAAAACGCCAGTAGCCGCGGGCGGCGGCACAGGAGGGCGGCCCTATGATATTACGCCCGGCAATCCTGACGCCTCAATTACGGTGTTCCGCATGGAAACCACTGATCCCGGCGCCATGATGCCGGAACTTGGCCGCGCCGTCGCCCACGAAGAAGGCGTTGCGCTGATTAAGGCGTGGATCGAACAGCTGGACGGCGGCCGCTATTAGAGCACGATGCGAAGTCGAAAGCGGCGAAAAAGCAGGCAGCGTCATCACCTTTCCGGCCCTGTATTCTTTGCCAGAGTCAGATCACCGCAATTGTCTTCACCGCTTCTTCAAATGCATTGAGGTCATCAAGGCTTCGCGCGAGGATCATAGCGTCTTAAACCGTGGCGACGGCGCCATGGGCTTTTCGCCGCGCTTGATCAGGCAACCATCTTTTTTATACGGCCCATCGCCATCATCGGAAAATAATGCCGGTAAAGATTGTAGTTGATCATGAATGCCCGCGACAGTTCCGGCCCCTGCTTCAAACGCTCCGCCAACAAAGGATCGCCGAGCTTGATGGTCGCGCCGACGCCATAGCCGGGAAAGCCGGCGCCGGTATATTCCGGTTCTTCCCAGGTTCCGTCTTTTTGCCGTTCCATCAGGAAAGCAACGCCTTTGGCCATGGCGTCGCGGTCGGCTTCGCGCCCGGCCGCCGCAAGACCCATCAGGGCCCAGGCTGTCTGCGACGCCGTTGTCGGCCCGCGCCCGGCCATCTTTGGGTCCATGTAAGACGCACATGATTCGCCCCAGCCGCCGTCATCCTGCTGCTTCGACAGCAACCAATCGGCGGCGCGCGCAACATAAGAAGCGGACATGTCTTCGCCGATCGCCTCCAGCGCCGGCAGGACCGCGCCCGTGCCGTAAATATAATTGACGCCCCAGCGGCCAAACCACGACCCATCCGGCTCCTGTTCGTTTTTTAGATAGTCGATTGCACGGGCGACATTGGGATGATCGATGCGGAAACCGAGCTTGCCGAACGCCTCAACAACATGCGCGGTGACATCCACCGACGGCGGATCCAGGGCCTCGCCAAAATCGCAAAATGGGATGCGCGTCAAATAGGTTTTGTTGTTATCCTTGTCGAATGCGCCCCAGCCGCCGCCTTTGCATTGCATGGCGAACAGCCAGTTGACGCCGCGCTCGATAGCTTTTTCGACGCCTTTTGCTTTCCACTTTTGATCATTGCGACACTGCGCCAGCACAATCAGCGCCACAGCCGTATCGTCGGTATCGGGATAAAAGTAGTTTTTATATTCAAACGCCCAGCCGCCCGGCTCAACATTGGGAACTTTCACCTGCCAGTCGCCCGGCTTTAAAACCTGCTGCGCAAGCACCCAGTCGAGCGCTTTTTCAACTTCGCTTTCGTGGCGGGTATTGAGTTCACAATCGTCAAAAGCGAGCAGCGTCAACAATGTGTCCCAGACCGGACTGGTTGACGCCTGTATCCAGGTCGCGTCACCGACATCGGCGCGCCAGCGCGGATCATCAAGGGCGCCAAGCCCCGCCGCCACGACGGCATGATCGATGGCGTAGCCTTCATTATAAAGCGCCATCAGCGAATAGATCCATGGGGGCTGAATGCCGCCCCATACGCCATCGGCGTCCTGATGTTGGATGATCCATTCAAGGACACGCTTGACAGCGCCGTTGCGCAACGGCGCAAAGCCGAGCGACTGCCCCCAATGCAGCAGGCGGTCCGCCGCCAAAAAGAATTGATCAACGAGATCGGCGCCTGGCTTTTCCGGATAGGCGTAATCAAACGCGCTGCGCCCATGGGGAAATAATTCATCGAGCCGGTTTGCCTGCGGCAGCGGCCGTGAGGGCCGCCGCGCGGAAAGAACCGCAATCGGCATCAGGGTGGCGCGCGCCCATTGCGCAAAATTATAGATCGAAAACGGAAACCAGTTTGGGAAGTAAATTACTTCCGGCGGAATGTTCGGCGTTTTTTCCCAGGGAAATTCGCCGATCAAGGCGAGCCAATAACGCGTAAAAACGCGGATGTTTTTAAGACCGCCTTTTGACATGATCCATTGATGTGCGCGTTTAAGCGCCGGGTCATTCGCGGGTGCGCCCATGGAGCGCAAAGCCGCATAGGCCTCAACCGTTGTATTGATGTCGCCCGCCGGCGCGCCGTGATAAATCTCCCAGGCCCCGTCTTCGCGCTGGGTCTGACGCAGGCTTTGCGCAAGGCGCGGGCGCAAATGGTGGGTTTCGAGCCCCATGAACCACAACGCCAAAATCCACTGGGCTTCCATACAGCCATTGGATTCAAGCCTGCCAACCCAATAGCCTTCAGGCTTCTGACGTTGCGCCAGCCAGTCCGCCGCCGCTTCTATCGAAGCATTGAGCTGATTATCAAAATTGGACCGCGCCGCAGCGCCGCCTTCCACTTGCTCGTCAAACATCGCCTATCCCTCTGGACGCGCTGTCTTAGCGCGCAGGCGCGGACTGGGCTAGGCCAAATTGCGTAAAATGGAAAAGGCCGGAAGCCAAAAAGCTGGCTTCAATGCCGGAAGAATAAGGGGTAATCTCAATCTCACGATTCTATCATTGGTTCATCAGTGCGGCGATTCGCGTAAGCGCTAAAAGGGAGATCGATCATGGCGCCGGAAGTAGAGAGCTTTTTTGACGAAAATACTTTTACCGCCAGTCATATCGCATCTGACCCGGAGACCGGCCAATGCGCCATCATCGATTCCGTGCTCGATTATGACGCGGCGTCAGGGCGGACGGGAACGCAGGCCGCTGACAAAATTGTTGATCATGTCAACAGCAATAACCTCACCGTTGCATGGGTTTTCGAAACCCATGTCCATGCCGACCATTTATCCGCAGCGCCTTATTTGAAAGGTAAACTCGGCGGCAAGATCGCCATCGGCGACAAGATTCCTGTCATCCAGAAAACATTCGGAGAAATATTCAACGCAGAACCGGAATTTGCGCGCGACGGCAGCCAGTTTGACGCACTGTTTTCGGACGGCGCTACATTCTCGCTGGGCAATATCGAGGCGCAGTTTCTTCACACGCCGGGGCACACGCCCGCTTGCGCAACGATCATCATTGGCAACGCCGCTTTTGTCGGCGATACATTGTTTATGCCGGATTATGGCACGGCGCGCTGTGATTTCCCCGGCGGCGACGCACGCCTCCTTTATCGTTCAATTCAGAAAATTTTTGCATTGCCCGATGAAACAAGGCTGTTCATGTGTCACGATTATAAAGCGCCGGGCCGCGATTATTTTTCCTGGGAGACGACTGTCGCGGACGAAAAAGCAAACAATATTCATGTGGGCGGCGGCGTCAGTGAAGATGAATTCGTTAATATGCGTGAAACGCGTGATGCGACCCTCAACATGCCGCGACTGATCCTGCCATCGGTTCAAGTCAATATGCGCGCAGGCGCGCTGCCGCCGCCTGACGAAAACGGCATTCGCTATCTTAAATTGCCGGTCAACGCTCTCTAGACGGAAGCGCGTCAAAACCAGTCAGTGACTATTTAAGTGAAAAACTATCTGCCGATCACACGCTGGGCCAAACGCTATTCGCCCGGCGCCTTTGCCGACGACGCACTGGCCGCCGTGATTGTGACGATCATGCTGATCCCGCAATCTCTCGCCTATGCGCTGATCGCCGGGCTGCCGCCTGAAGTTGGTCTCTACGCCTCAATTTTACCGCTGATCGCCTACGCGATTTTCGGGACCAGCAATACGCTCGCTGTCGGTCCTGTTGCTGTCGTGTCGTTAATGACTGCCGCCGCAATCGGGCGCATTGCCGAAACTGGAAGCGCCGATTATATCGCCGCCGCAGCAGTGCTGGCGTTCTTGTCCGGGCTCATTTTGTTGGGACTCGGTATTTTAAGGATGGGGTTTCTCGCAAATTTTCTCAGCCATCCGATTATCGCCGGTTTCATTACAGCGTCTGGAATATTAATCGCCGCCAGTCAGCTCAAACATATTTTTGGCGTTGCCGGCGGCGGTCATACTCTCATTGAAATCATTCAAAGCCTCATGTCGGATATCGCCAGCTTCAATCCGGCAACGCTCGGGATCGGCGTTGTGTCGATTTTGTTTCTGCTTTGCGCGCGCGCCTGGCTCGCAAAACTACTTACGGGGTTGGGGATCCCGGAAAAAACTGCCGCTTCCATTTCAAAAGCGGGACCGCTGCTGGCCGTGATGGGCACGACGGCGGCGGTCGCATGGTTCGGGTTCGATGCGCGCGGCGTCGCGATCGTTGGCGAGGTTCCCCGTGGATTGCCGACGCCGGGCCTGCCCGAATTCGATGCTGCGCTATGGCGACAACTGGCCGGTCCCGCCCTGCTGATTGCGATCATCGGCTATGTGGAATCCGTTTCCATCGCGCAGACGCTTGCAGCGAAACGCCGCGAACGGATTGACCTCAATCAGGAACTGATTGGTCTCAGCGCGGCGAATCTGGCGGCCGGAACATCCGGCGGTTTTCCGGTTACTGGCGGATTTGCCCGGTCGGTCGTCAATTTCGACGCGGGCGCACGCACGCCTGCCGCCGGCGGTTTTGCAGCCTTGGGGATCGCCCTTGCCGCCCTCTTTCTGACGCCGCTGCTTTATTTTCTGCCCAAAGCCACGCTCGCCGCAACAATCATCGTCGCGGTTTTGTCGCTGGTGAATATCGGCGCGATCCAACGCACCTGGCGTTATTCGAAAAGCGACTTTGCGGCGATGATGATCACAATCGCCGGCGTCTTTGCATTTGGCGTTGAGGTCGGCGTCGTCGCCGGCGTTGCGCTGTCAATCGCGCTGCTTTTGTACCGCTCGTCAAAACCGCATTATGCCATTGTCGGGCAAGTGCCCGGCACAGAGCATTTTCGTAATATCCATCGCCATGACGTAACGACGAGTCCCAGCGCTGCGTCGATCCGCGTTGACGGCAATCTCTTTTTCGCCAATGCGCGCTTTTTGGAAGACCATGTGCTCGGCGTGGCTGCGGACCAGCCCGATGTCAAACATATTGTCTTGATGTGTTCGGCGGTCAATGAAATCGACGCCAGCGCGCTTGAGAGTCTCGAAGCGATCAATGAGCGGCTGAAACATGCAGGCGTTACGTTTCACATGTCCGAAGTCAAAGGTCCCGTCATGGACCGGCTTGAGCGCTCGCATTTCCTTGAAGCGCTGACGGGCCGCGTGTTTCTCAGCGAATTCGAAGCCATGCACACGCTCGATCCGGAAACTTTTGCGGCGCCAAATGGCGAGCCCTCGCATGGCTCAGCAAAACCGCCTAAAATAACCTGATGATGTCGGATAATTTTTACGGCTTGCTGCAGACACGGTTTCGACCCGCAATGAAAAAGCCGTTTCTAACGGCGCCAAACGGGCGTCAGGTTACCTATGGCGAAATTGATGCGCTGGCGGCGAACATGGCCGGCGCACTTGCCGGCGCCGGCGCCCGGCCCGGCGACCGCGTGCTCGTTCAGGTGGAAAAATCGCCGGAAAATATTGCACTCTATTTCGGCGCGCTGCGGGCGGGGCTGATCTATGTGCCCCTTAATACCGCATACACCCGCGGCGAAGTCGGTTATTTTCTGAAAGACGCCGAACCGGCGATATTTATTTGCGATCCCGCAAAGGAAGCTGCACTGGCGCCGATGGCGCGAGACGCAGGCGTCGGGACAGTATTGACGCTTGGCAGCCGGAGCGGCGGATCACTTAGCGATGCAGCAGGCAATGCGAAAGTTTCTGACGACATTTGCGTGCGCCATCAGGATGATCTGGCGGTAATCCTTTATACGTCCGGCACCACCGGGATGTCCAAAGGCGCGATGCTGAGCCACGGTAATCTGGCGTCCAATGCCCTGGTGCTGAATGAATTGTGGGGATTTACGCCCAGCGACGTTTTGCTTCATGCCCTGCCGGTGTTTCACATCCATGGTCTTTTTGTCGCGTTGCACACGGCGATGCTGAGCGCATGCGAAATACTCTTCCTGCCCAAATTCGATGTTGCAGAGATCAGGCGTCAATTGCCAAAGGCGACATTGATGATGGGCGTGCCGACTTTTTATACACGACTTTTACGTGAGAATGATTTCGGCAGAACCGAATGCGCGCATATGCGTTTGTTCATTTGCGGATCAGCGCCCCTGACCGTCGAGACCTTTGACGCATTCAAAACCCGCACCGGCTTTACGATCCTTGAACGATACGGCATGTCGGAAGCAGGCATGATTGCATCGAATCCGCTCAACGGCGATCGCATCGCCGGAAGCGTCGGTTTTGCCCTGCCGGGCGTATCTTTGCGCATTGCTGAAGACAGCGGCGTCAGCGCGCCAGCAGGCGTCCCCGGCAATGTCGAGATCAGCGGTCCGAATCTTTTCAAAGGCTATTGGCGCAATCCGGAAAAAACAAAAGAAGCATTCCGAAGGGACGGCTTTTTCATTACCGGCGATGTGGGCAGTCTTGATGAAGAGGGCCGGCTGACCCTTGCCGGGCGGTCAAAGGATCTGATTATCGCCGGCGGCTATAACATTTATCCAAAAGAGATCGAACAGGTGCTCAACGCTCTCCCGGGAATTATCGAAAGCGCAGTGATTGGCGCGCCGCATGCGGATATGGGCGAAGGCGTCATCGCCATTCTGGCCGGCGAAGAGAGTGCGATTGACGATACAGTTCTACATGGAGCGATGACGGGCCTTGCGCGGTTCAAACATCCGCGAAAATATTTCTGGCTTGACGCACTGCCCCGCAACGCCATGGGAAAGGTGCAAAAGCAGGTTTTGAGAGAACAGTTCAAGGACGCATTCGCAGCGCCGCAAACATGTTGATTTCCTGGAAGCATAAATTTCTTTTCATTCACATAGCCAAGACCGGCGGCACGGCGCTGACGAGAGCGCTGGCGCCCCATGCGCGCGTCAAGGACCGCATCGCTTATATAGGCGGCGCAACGCCTTTCCTGCGGCGCGGCCTCATTCAGTTTTGCGGCGGCTCCAACTATATTGAGACCATTACCGGATTTAACCCCCATGCGACTTATCGTTTCGTGGAACAGGCGCTAGGCGGCGAGGCGCTGGGGCCGCTGACAAAGGCGGCCTTTATCCGCAACCCGTTTACCCGCGCCGTCAGTCTTTACGCCCATATCAAACGCAACGCTCTCCATGCGCAATATCAACAACTGCGCAATCTTAGTTTTGAACAGGCATTGCCGCTGATGTGTGAATCAGGCGCGACGAAGCAGACGAATTACCTGTTCCGTCCCGACGCAAGGGAAATCGCGGTGGATTTTATCGGCAGTTTTGAACAGCTCGCTCAAGACAGCGCAGCGCTGGCCGAACGTCTTCAATTGCCAAAACCGTTGCGCATAAAGCGCGTCAACGTAGATCCAGGCCCTGCGCCGGACCTCAGGGAAATGTTTGGTATGCAGCTCAGTAGTTTCATCGCCGCGCATGAGGAAGAGTTCGACCTGCTTGGCTATTCGCGCGACATTGATCGTGCATCAGAACCGCCGGCGCGCACCGCTCAGTGAAATAAAGCCGGCGCCGGCAGCGCCTTTAGTTTTTCCGGATTGCGCACCGCATATATCGCAACAATATGATCGCCGTTCACGTCAATGCTGATTGTCTGATCCATGGCCCCGTCGAAATAGACCAACAAACCCGGCAGCCGGTTAATCTCCGTTGGAACCACCTCGACTTTCAGTCCGTTCCTTTTCGCTTTTCGGGAAAGGCCGGCAAAAAAGCGCGCGACTTTGTCAGCGCCGTAAATAGGGTTCAGCGCTGCCTGTTTGACGCCGCCGCCGTCAGAAATCGCGATGGCGTCATCCGTCAACAATGTTTGCAGCCGGCTTGCATCGCCGCTCGCCATCGCTTCAACAAAACCCGCGAGCAATGTGCGGTGCTGATCCTCTGATGTTTGCGACGAGGGCCTCTCCTGACGCACAGCCTTGCGCGAACGCGCCGCCAATTGCCGGCACGCCGCTTCACTTTTCCCGAGCATCGCCGCAATTTCCGAAAATGGCGTTTCGAACACGTCATGCAATAGAAATGCAGCGCGTTCCGAGGCGGAAAGACGTTCAAGCGTCAGCATTAATGCGAACGAAAGGTCGTCCGCAAGCTCTACAGCGGAGTCCGGTGAAATCTGATCCGCATCGAATACCGGCTCAGGCAGCCACGGACCCACATAGATTTCGCGTTTTGCCCGAGCGGATTTCAACTTGTCGATGCAAAGCCGCGTCACGATCGTCACCAGATAGGCTTCCGTCGAGCGAATGGCTTTGCGGCCTGCGCCCGCATAGCGAAGATAAGCGTCCTGCAGCACATCTTCCGCATCAGCAAAGCTGCCGAGCATACGATAAGCGAGGCCCAGCAATTTGCTGCGGCTGGCGCTTAATGGATCATCTGCACGCTTCACGCCGCCTCTTTCACGACCTCAACTGGAGTCTCGTCTATCTTGAGCCGCTGACAGGTTTTCGCATATCCGAGCCCTGCTTTCACCATTGGATAAAGGCGGCCAATCTGCAAATTCAAGGTCAGGTCGATAACGCCCTTTTCGCCCCATTGCGCGCGAATGGCCTCACGCACTTCATCTGCTTCCGGCGAGCGGCCAATGACAGCTTCTGCAAAGCGGAATCCAAGCGCTGTATCGCCATTCATGGCGGAAACGTTGCGTGTCAAAACAGCCCCAATCTGGTCTCGGCCCATACCCGCCTCGCGCGCCATATTGACCACCAGTTGAGCACAGGGCCCGCAATCTTCGGCGACCGCCCCGACCAGCGAAGCGGCGAATGAGGCGTCCCTCGGCGCCGCTTCACGATGCGCTGCAGCGCCGTTAAGTTTTGAAAATTTGAAAAACGCTGATGGCGACACTTCGAGCATGTGCCGCATGTAACTGACATCATAATCATAGTGGTTGGAAAAACGCTTCAACCACCGGTCGGCAAAGAACCTAAACATAGCCTTCTCCTTTCGCTGGCAGCGAAGCCCACAAGGCAAGCACCGATGGCAGAACGACACTCAATGTCTCGAACCCCGCGTGATGGGAATGGCCGCCCAGAATATCGAGAACATGGATGAGACCATGAGCGCATAAAAAGCCTGCGCCTGCGAATGCCGCCGGCCAGTATTGAGGCCGCCAGGCGCGTGCGGCGAGCGCCAGGCCTGCGATCAAAAAAGCAGCGCCAATATCCGCCACGAAATGCGGATTAAATGGCCCGGTTTCGGAAACGCCGGGAATTGTCGCGTACCAGTGTTGACCATCGACAAGCATCATAACGCCATTACCGGCGGCCATGGCGCCCAAACCGCCGGAAAGCCATCTTTTCATCACCATCACTAATCTCCTTTCGCCCACCGGAGCGCATTCACAAAAAGTGTTCGCGTTCGGCTCGTTTCGAGCCTCACCTGGAGTCGAATGGGCGGCAGACATCAAACCAGGCCATGTTCGCCGCAATGTTTGGGCGAACATGGCCTAGACGAGACAGGAGGGGAGAATGTGACAAACCGCAGTGATTTTATTTGAGGCGCATTTTTCAGACCGCCTTTTACGGCGTGGCTATCCGATCTCGCGGTGAAATAACGCGATGTCTTCATCGTGATAGGTTGCGACGCCGGTTTTTTTAAAGCCGCATTTTTCGGCGATGCGGATCGACGCCGCATGTTCCGGATCGATGATACAGGACATGCGCTTGGCCTTGAAGTTTTTGTCGCCCCAGGCAACAGCAGCTAAAGCCGCTTCACTCGCATACCCCTTGCCATGGACAGAAGGGGTCAAGGCCCAGCCAATTTCCGGCTCGCCCTTTATCGATGGTTCGATGACGCGTTTGAAATCGCTAAAGCCGACTTCGCCAATCGCCTGTCCGCTGTCGCGCGCCTCCACCAGCCAATAGCCAAATCCCATCACCGCCCAATGACCGATCGACCGCAGATATTTGGTCCACGAATCTTCTTCCGACAGCGGCTCGCCGCCGGTATAGCGCGCGACTTCCGGATCGGCGCGCAATTCGCGATAAAATGCAAAATCATCGGGCTGCGATCCGCGCAGGATCAGCCGTTCGGTTTCTACAACAGGAATCACGTCTTAAATCATTCAGCTTGTGTTTCGGCGATGTAGCGATCAATTTTAACGCGCAGCATGTCGAGCGGCAACCCGCCTTCGGTCAGCACCGCGTCATGGAAGTCGCGAATATCAAACTTGTCGCCGAGTTCGCGCTCGGCTTTGGCGCGCAATTCCCAGATCGTCAGCTCACCCATTTTATAAGCCAGCGCCTGACCGGGCCAGGCGATGTAACGGTCAACTTCGGTTTGCACATTATGCAGCGACAGCGCGGTGTTTGAGGCGAGATAATCGAGCGCCTGCTGACGGGTCCATCCTTTCGAGTGCAGCCCCGTGTCGATCACTAATCTGCAGGCGCGCCACATCTCATAGGAAAGCCGGCCAAACTCATCATAGGGTGTTGTGTAAACCCCCATTTCAACGCCGAGTTTTTCCGAATAAAGCCCCCAGCCCTCGCCGAAGGCGTGCGGATAGAATTGCTTGCGGAAATCCGGAACGTTCTCGATCTCAAGCGCGAGGGCGCCTTGCAGATGATGGCCGGGCACCGCCTCATGCAGCGACAGCGCAATCAGCTGATATAGCGGGCGTTTGTCAAGCCCATACGTATTGACCCAATATTGTCCGCCGCGATCTGCATCCAGCGGCGCGCCCACATAGCGCCCGGTGGTGTAATTCGGCGCGATCTCCGCCGGCACTGGCTCGACCGAATAGGGCTGGCGCGGCAGCTTGCCGAAATAGGCAGGCAGACGCCCGTCAATATCCTTTGATATCCACGCCGCCCGCTCCAAAAGCTGCTCAGGCGTTTTGGCGTAGAATTCCGGGTCTGTACGCAGGAAATCCAAAAACGCGTTAAACTCGCCGCGAAATCCGGTCTTCTTGATGACCCCGTTCATTTCCGCCCTGATGCGCGCAACCTCTTTCAATCCCAGCTTGTGAATGGCGTCAGGCGTCGCGTCATCAAGCGAAGTATAATAGCGCACCATCGCCGCATAATACGCCACGCCATCCGGCAGTGCGCTCGCCCCGACGGTTTCTCGCGCATTCGGCAAATATTCATCCTTCATGAATGCCGCTGCGCGGGCATAAGCAGGGATCACCTGATCGGCAAGTACGGCGCGGGCTTCAGTCCGCAGCGCCCGCTGACGGCGCGCCGATATTGTCGCGGGCATGATTTCAAACGGCGCGTAATGAGGATGCGCCGCAGCGTTGTCTTTTATCTGCGCTTCAAACGACGGAAGGATGAAGGGAAGGATTTCCTTCGGCTGCGTGAAACCGTCGGCGAGCCCCACACGCATATTCTCGATATTCTGGTCGATAAAACCCGGCAGCGCGCGCAGCCGCGCCAGGTAATCTTCGTAATCTTTTGCCGTCCGGAACGGCGTTGCGCCGACAACATAACCGAACGACATGTGGAACCCGCCATCGGCGAGGAACGGAATGCGCCAGGTGTCAAATTCCGCACGGGCAATTTGATGGCGTAAAATGAAGCGCAGCAGATCAGCGTTGAGACGCTGTGCATCATCAAGCGCATTGGCGTCGATGGCATTCAGGCGGTCGAGAAAAGCTACCCGTTGTTTGGTGCGCTGTTGATAATCTTCCGGCGCGACAGCCGGGACCCGGTCGTTATAGTCATAATTTCCCGAGCCGGTGGCGCCAAACGGATCTGACGCAAGATCATAGGCTTGATAGTCGTCAATGAGCGCCTCGAGATCGTCTGCAGGCGCAGCCTGCGCCGCCGCAAAAAAAACAAGACAGAAAAATGGTGCACGTTTCAGCATCGAACCCTCCCGAATCGATCCGGCGCCAAAACTGGCGCAAGAATCGGCTCCCCGGTTCTTTTATCACGCCTCGCCCCTGGCCCGAATACGCGAATTCCCGGTGTGTAACCTGCCGAAATGATGGACTAAGTTTTCAACAGGGCAGGATTTACCGGACCGGCCGTGCGAATCAGGCAGCGTTCTGTCCATTCGCGTCAATGTGAAATATTGTTTATTTACCGGCGATGCCGGGAGGCGATACCAACGCCCATCGACAGGGAGCGCGTCATGAACCGCAGTTTTTTCAACATAACCATTCCAGTCTTAACATGTCTGATCGCGTTTATTGCCGCATCCACAAATGCTCAGGCCGCAGATGCGATTTATACTTCGCCTTTCAACAACAATGCAGCGGGCGGTTATGATGTGGTCGCCTATTTTAGCGACGGCGCACCAGTCAAAGGCTCGGCTGAATTTCAATTGGAATATGAAGGCGCCAATTGGCGCTTTTCATCAGCGGAAAATCTCGCAGCGTTCGAAGCCAGTCCCGACGCCTATGCGCCGCAATATGGCGGCTATTGCGCCTGGGCCGTGAGCCAGAATTACACCGCGCGCGGCAATCCGAAAAACTGGACCATTGTCGATGGCAAACTTTATCTCAATTACAGCGACAAGATTCAGGCGCGCTGGGAAAAAGACAGGGCGGGTTTTATCGCCCTTGCGAACCAAAACTGGCCGGGAGTGTTGGAGTAGGGAGCCCTCAACGAGGACTGTTTGGCGCTTAACTACTCTTCATCGAAATCGCCAACGCCGGAGTCGCCTAAAAGTCTGCGGATTTCTTCAACTTTGTGCGGAATTCCGATTTTTACGTAGAGATCATAAGCTTTGCGCCGATAAGAAATTGCGTTGTTGAGATTGCCTCTGGCCTGTTCCAACGCGCCTAGATTAGCGTACTGGATCGCCGTTCCTTCTTTGCTACCCAGCTTCACATGGATCATCAGCGACTTTTCAAAAAATTCAGCCGCTAAATCGAAACTGCCCCGCGCCTTTGCAACAAGGCCAAGATTGCAATAGTCAGCGGCTACGCCTTCCATGCAGTTCAATTCCTGATTGATCGCCAGCGCTTTTTCGTAGTAGTCGACCGCCGCATCAAGGGCGCCCCGCTGGTGTTCCACAATGCCAAGATTGCTGTACCGGATAGCCATTCCCTCTTTGCGACCCAGCCTTTTGTCGATCTCCAGTGCTTTTTCGTAACAGTCAGCTGCAGCGTCCAAATTGCCTCGGCTTTTCTCTACAATGCCGAGATTGCTAAAGTGGACAGCCGTCCCTTCGATATATCCCAACTCCTGATCGATCGCTAACGCTTGTTGATGGTAACTGGCAGCAACATCAAGATTGCCTCGGATTTGCTCCACATTGCCGAGATTGCCAGAAATCGTCGCGATCCCTCGGTTAAAGTTTAGCTCTTTAAAGCTCGCGAGTGATCTGTTGAAATACTCCACCGCAACATCGAAATTTCCGCGGATTGCCTCCACCGTGCCGAGATAACAGTACACTGAAGCTACATCCCGTTTGCGATCAAGGTCCTGTGCAAGCGCTAACGCTTTCTTGTAAAAATCAACCGCCACACCGAGATTACCGCGGGTCTGCTCCACCATGCCGAGATTTGAGTAAGATGCGGCCACCCCCTCGCGTTGGCCTAGCTTTTCATTGATCGCCAGCGCCCGCTTGTAATATTCGATTGCGGCATCGAGGTCGCCGCGCGTCTGCATCAATGTGCCAAGATTACCGAGCGCGACTCCAACAAAAGCTTTGTCAACACTCTGATTGCCGAGCGCCAGCACCTTCTCGAAGGCACCTTTGGCTCCAGATAGATCACCGATCCGGCGATACAAAAGCCCAAGCTGGTTATAAGCCTCCGCGTCGTTGGGATCGCACCCGACCGCACGTTCATAACTGTCGATGGCTTTAGCAGTAAAATTGTTGAAGGCGATGGCTCCCCGCGCTTTCCAGTGCTCAGCAGCCTGTGCCGCATCTTCTTCCGCCAATTCTTCAAGCAGCGCTAGCGCCTCTTCGGTTTTGCCTTCTGCATCGAGCGCCGCCGCCTCGCGTTCTCTTTTATTTTTTGACAAGGCAAGGCGAACAACTTCGCGAATGAATTCGTCAGTAGGCTGATCCTCGGTTGGCATTTTGCCCGACATAGCAGAAGATTTTTCAAAACGACTGCTGGCCTCTGCATGTGCAAATGCACTTGCTTGCGCTTGAGTTATGACGCCATCACGGATAGCAGCAACATAATCAAATGATCGCTTTGGCGTTTCGAATTTTGGCTTAACCCACTTCGTATCGGTAATTTCAAATTTATCGTTGTTAATGCCTTCAAGCGCGCCTTCCGCTAGCGTCACGCCTTTAAACTTCGCATTTCGTAGATCGGCATGTGAAAAATTAAAATTGCTCAGATTCTCGCCTTCAAGTCTGATTCCAGCCAGATTTGCGCGGATAAAGTCTTTTCCCGGATCAAGGCCACAAGCCGCTACCAGATCTTCGAAACTATCATAGCGCCTTTCCAAAGCTTCTTTTATCCTAAGAAGCTCTTCTTCTAACTCGTCACAAGCATCGTTACTCATCGCCATCTCCCATAGATGGGTGTGACAATTTCTTCAGCAACAATGATCCAGAAATCGCTCTTTGAACCGCCATTCTACCAACAATTTCTTTATTGTTGTCGGTTTCGAGTAACTTTTTTTCTAAATCCAATAGTGGGGATTTCTCATTGGCTGTAAACTCAGTAATAAGAACATCATTCGTCCGTATTTCTAAACTAAGTTTTACGGAATGATCTTTGTTACTAACATCTATCGCGCCCAAGCCGCCTTCAGCATCGGCAAGTCGTTGACCATTTAGGCAGTTTGCGGGTGCCTCGCCCTCCAAGTTTGTATGAAACGTTTCACATGGATCAGGCTCAATTCGCCATGAAATGCAACTCGGGGCTCTACCCAAATTTGCTTCAACAAGGGGTTTGTCTATTTCTCCAGCCACTACGGAACTACGTGTTTTGACGCTAGCGCCTTCAGCTGCCTTACTCCCTTTGGCGCTGAGTTTTGCACTTGGCGCTTCCGTGAGGCCAGCCGAAATAGACCCGCTAATTTTTCCTGAATGCGATTTCTCGTTTACAAACTTGTCAGAACGGCTTGCTTCTTCTGTAACGCTGTCACGCCCTTTTTTTCGAAACGCAATGGAGTCCGGGTCGAACTCACAATTATTGCACTCGGCGATCAGATCTGCGCCTCTTAGTCGGAAGCGAATTGTTCCACTTTCGAGTTTGATTGTGACCTCGTTAAAATCAATTGATCCAAGCAGCAAGAACCGATCGCCACTAGGCTGCACCGCTTTGAAATCGTGATAGACAACGCCGATTTCTGACAGCAGCTTTGAAAGCCGGACAGAACCAAGTTTTTTCTTGTCCCAAGGAAAGTCCACTAAATAATCTCACAAAATCCGGCGCAACAAACTCCAAAAGACTAAATACTCACCGTTTATAACCGAAAGAAAGCACCTAGCACAACTTAAGTATCGCGTTAGCGTTCAGCTGTTTCCACGATCTACTATGCTTCCTTTCCGCGCACCGGACCCCGCTGTTCATTCCCGGCGCGCGCAGCTATCGTCGCGCCATGTCCGTCACCGCTGAAAACCAACCCGCCATCGCTGATCTTGATGTCAGCGATATGGCGCTATGGGATAGTGAAAAATACTGGCCGCTTTTTGCGCGCCTGCGCCGGGAGGACCCGGTGCATTATTGCCGCGACAGCGCCTATGGCCCCTATTGGTCGGTGACCGGCCACAAGGATATCCTGGCGGTGGAAACCAATCATCAGGTTTTTTCTTCCGCCAGTGAGCATGGCGGCGTCGTGATCCATGACGACATCTCCATGAAATTCGCCAACCATACGCTTGAAGGGCTGATCACCATGGACCCGCCGCGCCATGGAGAACAGCGCAGTGCAGTCTCCGGCATTGTGGCGCGGCCTAACATGGAACATTTCGAAAAGATCATTCGCGAACGCACCGCTGCGGTGCTCGATGCGCTGCCGGTCAACAAAAGTTTTGACTGGGCGCCCGCGGTTTCCGTGGAACTGACAACGCAGATGCTGGCGACGCTGTTTGATTTTCCCTTCGAGGATCGGCACAAGCTGACACGCTGGTCGAATGTAGCCACGTCGGAGCCCGGTCTTGGCGTTGTCGAGACTCATGAACAGCGCGTCCGCGAAATGAAGGATTGTCTTTTCTATTTCACCAAACTCTGGCGCGCCCGCAAACAAAACAGCGGCGGTTTCGATTTCATTTCAATGCTGACCCAAAACCCCGCCACCGCGACGATGCAGCCGATGAACTATCTCGGCAATGTGCTGGTGCTGATCGTCGGCGGCAATGACACAACGCGCAATTCCATGACCGGCGCTGTCGTCGCCTTCGATCAAAATCCCGGCGAGCTGGAAAAACTGAAAAGCGATCCGGCGCTGATGGAGAGTGCTGTTTCGGAAATTATTCGCTGGCAGACGCCGATCTCGCACATGCGCCGCACCGCCCTTGCCGACACAGATCTTGCCGGCAAGGCGATCAAAAAGGGCGACAAGGTGGTGATGTGGTACATTTCCGGCAATCGCGATGAGAGCGTTTTCGAGGACGCCGAGCGCTTCGACATTACCCGCGCCAATGTGCGCCAGCACCTTTCTTTTGGCGGCGGTATTCACCGCTGCATGGGACGGCGGCTTTCCGAGCTGCAACTGAAAATCCTCTGGGAAGAGATTTTGGGGCGCTGGACCCGCATTGAAGTTACCGGAGACCCGGCGCGCATCCGGTCGAATTTCGTCCATGGCTATGACAGCCTGCCGGTGCGGATTATTCCCTAGCGTTTTCTTCCGCCTGCACCCCGCTCCTCCCGGCGAAAGCCGGGACCCAGCGGCGGTGCGTTTTCAACGAATTCAGTATTCTCATTAAAGCGACTGGCCTGCCGCCATTCCTTCCACGCTCGGGCTGCTTAAGACTCACAGCAAACTGGTTCCCGGCTTTCGCCGGGAAGAGCGGAAATAAGAAATCAGCGCTGGCCAAACCAACCGCACCCTCCTGACATTCCGGGCTTTTCTTTTCGCGCGCTCTACCTATGTTCGCAGGCATGCCCGCGCCCAAAACAACACGCCGCAAAAACGCGCCATCAAGCCAGCCGACGACGCCGAAAAGCGAGGTGACGCCCGGCGGCTTTTCCGAGGCTGTCGCCGCCTATCATGACCGTCTGGCTGTCCCTTTGGACGAGTGGACGCCGCACCGGCCAGAGCGTCCGACAACAGCAAAAACCCTGTCGAAGCCCCTGCGCGTGGTGTCGGCTTATGAACCCGCGGGCGACCAGGTCACAGCGATCCCGGAACTTGCCGAGGGTGTCGCCGCGGAAGAATGGGACCAGGTGCTGCTCGGCGCCACGGGCACCGGCAAGACATTTACGATGGCGAAAGTCATTGAGGCGGCGCAGCGTCCGGCGCTGATCCTCGCGCCCAACAAGACCCTCGCCGCACAGCTTTATGGGGAGTTCAAGGCGTTTTTTCCCGATAATGCGGTCGAGTATTTCGTTTCCTATTATGATTACTACCTGCCCGAAGCCTATATTCCGCGTACGGATACTTATATCGAGAAAGAAAGCTCGATCAACGAGCAGATCGACCGCATGCGCCATGCGGCGACGCGGGCGCTGCTGGAGCGGGACGATGTGATCATCGTCGCATCGGTTTCCTGCATTTACGGCATCGGTTCGGTTGAAACCTATACGGCAATGACGTTTTCCCTGAAGCTGGGCCAGGAAATCAGCCGCAAGAAACTGCTCGCGGATCTTGTCGCCCTGCAATATCGCCGCAACGACAACGCATTCGCCCGCGGCTGTTTCCGCGCCCGGGGCGACGTCATCGAGATTTTCCCGGCCCACTATGAAGACCGCGCCTGGCGGGTTTCCATGTTTGGCGATGAAATCGAAACCATCACCGAATTCGACCCGCTGACCGGCCAGAAATCCGGCGAGCTTGAAGAAATTACGCTTTACGCCAACTCGCATTATGTGACGCCGCGCCCAACGCTCAATCAGGCGATCGAGGGCATCAAGAAAGAGCTCAATGAAACCCTACCGATCATGCGCGAGGAAGGACGATTGCTGGAGGCCCAGCGCCTCGATCAGCGGGTGCAGTTCGATCTTGAAATGATGGCGGCGACCGGCGCCTGCGCCGGCATTGAAAACTATTCCCGTTATCTCACCGGCCGCCGGCCCGGCGAACCGCCCCCGACATTGTTTGAATATCTGCCGGAAAACGCCCTGATCTTTTGTGACGAAAGTCACGTTACCGTGCCGCAGATAGGCGCGATGTTTCGCGGCGACTTTTCACGCAAGCGGACGCTGGCGGAATATGGCTTCCGGCTGCCGTCCTGCATGGACAACCGGCCGCTCAAATTTGAGGAGTGGGAAAAGATGCGGCCGCAGACCGTGCATGTCTCGGCGACGCCGGGCCCGTGGGAGCTGGAGCGCACCGGCGGCGTCTTTACCGAACAGGTGATCCGTCCGACCGGGCTGGTCGATCCGGAAATCGAAGTCCGTTCGGTAACATCTGATACTGAATCCGGTCGCGCAAGCGCTCCCGGTGGGGCGAAAACCAATCAGGTCGATGATGTGATCGCCGAATGCAAACAGATTGCAAAAGACGGCGGACGCGTATTGGTCACAACGCTGACCAAGCGCATGGCCGAAGACCTTACGGAATATATGCACGAACAGGGCGTCAAGGTGCGCTACATGCATTCAGACATCGACACGATGGAACGCATCGAGATTATCCGCGATTTGCGCCTCGGCGCCTTTGACGTGCTGGTGGGGATCAATCTGCTGCGCGAGGGACTCGATATTCCCGAATGCAAATTGGTTGCGATCCTCGACGCCGACAAGGAAGGGTTTCTGCGGTCGGAAACCTCGCTGATCCAGACCATCGGCCGCGCAGCACGCAATGTGGACGGCAGGGTTATTCTCTATGCGGACCGCATCACCGGCTCCATGGAGCGGGCGATTGGCGAGACTGACCGGCGCCGCGAAAAACAGGTCGCCCATAACAAAGCGCACGGCATTACCCCGGAAAGCACCAGGGCCGCCATCGCCGATATCGCCGCCTCAGACGATGAAGGCAAGAAAGCCGCAGCGGGCCAGACATTTGTCGGGCATAGGGGGATCAGGGCGGCAAGACCCGGGGCTGGTTTTGCCGAGGATCAAAAAGAATTTGAAGGCGCCCCCGGCCATAACCTCAAGACGCATATCGAGCATCTTGAAAAACAGATGCGCGAAGCGGCGAGCAATCTCGAATTTGAAGACGCCGGCCGCATCCGCGACGAAATCAAACGCCTGCAGGAAGTGGAATTGGTGATTTCGGACGACCCTTTTGCAAAGCAGGAAAGCATCCGGGCCGAAAAAGGCGACAACGATCCCCTCCGACCGCGACGGCGGTCAAGGAAATAATCAGCGTCAGTCGGTGATTGAACAAAGAGTCGAGGAAGCGAGTCGCCCGTTCGCGAAGGCGGACAAATCAAACCCCCGGATCAAAAAGTCAGAGGGAACGGTTTCAAATGTGCGCTCTAAGCCAAAGGGCGCGAAGGGAAGAAGGCGGCGTTAGCGGCTTTATCTGACTCGCCGGCAACAGCCCGGCGCAGCAGGCGATCTCGGAAACAGCGCCGCGAGATCTGTTTCAAATTCAAATTCTGTTCCCGCTTCGCTGAAGCATTGCCGCCTTGTGATCGCATAACTCACGCCTTGCCCGCGCCACTCAACTGCGCCATCGCTCAAATCCACGTCAACCCATTCACCCGCCATGTCAGCACTTTGTATGCCGTGATCATCCGGCGTCTTTAGTGTCGCGTTGTATGCATCAATGTCGAGTGACCAAAACGGTTCAGCGCCAGAGCAGGCAAATGCTCGACCGGCAGGCGCCTCCCCTGCTGGAGCGTGGGTACATGCGGCGCACGCGATACATGCCAGTCCGGCAAATATGCGCATCATCGTTTCTCCCTGTTTTCAAAGGATACACAGAGAATATCCGGTTGATCAAATCAGGCGCAGGGCTCGTGTAAACAGGAACTTTTCACTGCAAAAATGCTACGCAGGTTTATTTGACCCTGCGTGGCAGCGGGCGCACAATTAGCGCGATCCATATTGAGACTGATGGAGAATTTTTATGAAATGGAGCTATAGCCTGAGCGTCCTCGCATTTTCAGGGCTGATGGCGGCAACACAGCCATCATATGGTAATTCATATGAAGGCGCTTCCCACGCGTCTGCCGGGAACGCTCTCATAGGCAAATGGCGGAGTGGCAAAGTTTATCTTACACGAGGCGGCCTCGACGAGGCCTATTACTTCACGATCACGCTCAGCATGAACGACACTGGTGAAGTCTCCGGTTTAATGGACATAGAGTAATTTTCAGTGGCGACACCTGACAGTCACCACATCATTCGACAAAGTCTAACGACTGCACAGAACGAGGCAAAAGATCAAATCATCCTGATGGGAAGCAATCCAGCATTGATTTCAGGCCCGGCTATTGTCGGCATTTACGAACCCGATCAACTTTTCTGTTCCATACCTATCGCGCAGGAACCCTCTGAAATTAATTGTGATTGGGGCAGCAGCGCACATGGGATTGCCCCGAAGGTCACACTGACAAAGATGTCGTAGGCGCCCGATGAACCCCGTCAAGCCGGGCCGGATAGCTTCTATGAGATGATGAAAAGGAAGAAACCGGACCTGTAGCGAATCTCGTGGCTATCCGGGGTGCAGTTGATGCGGCGTCTTGTTCCCTTTCTTCAAGGGTTGATTGGAGCGCCATGACGACATTTTTCTATTTCGCTTATGGCTCGAACATGCTGACGCAGCGGCTGCAGGCGCGCTGTCCGAGCGCCGCGCCGGTTGGCCCTGCGCGCGTTTCGGGATTTGGCATTGCGATGAAAAAGAAAAGTAAGGATGGTTCAGGTAAAGCGACACTGGCGCCCGCTTTCCGAGGAATTTCACAAGATACGTTTGGTGTCGTTTTCGAAATTCCTGAGAATGAACGCCAGCTGTTGGATCATGCTGAAGGGTATGGCTATATTCGCGACGACGCGTATTCGGTCACGCTGACTCGGAGCGATCGGCGTTTCACCACATCGACCTATCTGGCGGCAGACGATCATATCGCGACGAACCTTTATCCATTTTGCTGGTATCGCGCATTGATCATCGCCGGCGCCGAACAGCACAGGTTGCCCCAAGACTATGTTGCTGATTTACGCGCGCAGGCATTTCAACCGGATCCCGACCCGCATCGCGCTTCACGCAAGGAGGCGATCGGCGTTTTAGAGGCGGCCGGTTTTGCACATCTTTTGCCTTGACGGCGCGCGGCGCCGCACATAGCGGCTATTCTTCGACGGCGCCGGCGCGCGGCCTTTCCCGTTTGAGCTGGTTTGATCGGCGCGGGCGCCTGCCTGTCAGGCTCATGTGAACAGGGACTTATCGCCACAAAAAGGCCACACAAGTTTATTTGACCCTTCGCGGCAGCGGGCGCACAATCGGCGCGGGCGATAGTGAGACTGACGGAGAAGCTTTATGAAATGGATCTGTAGTCTAAGCGCCATCGCCTTAACCGGCGCGGTGACCGCCACTGCCGCCTGCGCAGCGCCAAAAACCGATGCTGATTATGCCGCGATGAGCACGAGCGATCTCGAGGATTCCTGCGCGGCTGCGATGGCGCAAACGCGCGAAGCCAAACCTGGTCGCGACAGCACCGTAACGCCCGGCGAGGAAGATGGCGCGTATGATGACGGCGCCATGGAGGCCTGCGTCATATTGCAGGAACGGCGTGAAGCCGAAGGCAATTAGGCGCCGCGCTCATTGACCTCGATCAATAGCGCCCTCGCGCCGGCCTGATAAGCTCAGCATAAGCAAACAGGGACGGCGCCCTTGCCGCCGGTTTCAATGGCCTATGTGAAAAAGACCCTGGCGCCGGGCGAGGAATATATCTACCGCGCGCATTTTAACTGGACATATGATCTGGAGAGCTGGTTCTGGCTTGCATTCGGTCTCATCCCGTCAGCGATCTGGATAAACGCCCTGGTGCGGAATTATCTTTATACGTCCGGTCTCACCAACGCATTTTTCGGCCTCTGCGTTCTATCCATTCTCTTCGCGGCGATCATCGCGCTGCAGCGTTATATTTATAAATGGACGACAGTGGTCGCTGTGACGACAGCGCGGCTGATCCTCAAAACCGGATTGATTGCCCGGGACACACACGAAGTCACGCTCGACAAAATTGAGGAGGTGCTGGTGCATCAGTCTTTTCTTGACCGTCTGGTCGGGCGCAGCACACTGACCATCCGCGGCACCGGCATTGCCGTTATTGAGTTTCCTGTATTGGCGCGGCCAACACAAATCCGCCGAAAGATTGAGGAGGCCGTCGTCAGCGCCCGCGGCCTGGTTACGCAACAGGCCGCCAGCCCAAAGAACGCCGCGTAATTTGAACGCTGTCAGAATTCCCGTGACGCTCTCTGCATCAAACGCTATAATGCGGTTTCAGTCTTGCCGGGAACGTCACAGCCATTCAAAGGGGAGCATCATGAAAAGAATATTTGTCGCCACCGCCTTCGCCGGGTTCATCGCCGCGCCTGCACTGGCCCAGGAAACACCTGCAGCTTTGCAGGCGGCATTTTCAGCAGGCATCGTCGCTGAAGACGCCGATGCAGTTGCTGCGCTCTATACTGCGGATGCCGACTCTTATCCGCCGGGCGGCGCTGTCGCGAAAGGAACAGAGGCGATCGCCGCAAGCTGGGCGGGTTTCTTTGACGCCTTTGACGGATTTTCTATTTCCCTCGATCAGCAGGGCGAGCGGAAAATGGGCAAAAACGACCACGCTGCCTGGGGGCTTTGGACAATGTCGGCGACCCCCGCGGATGGCGGTGACCGAGTCGTCTGGACCGGGCGGTTTCTTGACGTTTCAATCAAGACCAAAGAGGGCTGGCGCTATATCGTTGATCATGCGTCGATGACGCCGCCGGAACCTGATGCAGTGAATGAATAAATCGTCGCACTCGGCGGCAGGCTAGGCGCAGCCGTTACTTCGCGAAACGGTTGCGGCGCGCCGCCATGAATTTCGCAACGGCCGGGCTGGCATTTTCATTTTCAATGCGCAGTTGACGCAGACGCTTCGACTTGGCGCGTTTCGCCGCCTGTGCATTTGCCAGCTCCGCCAGCGCCGCTTCCTGCGCGCGTTCGCGATCAGCGCGCACCCGTGTCGGCGAGCCTTGTGACGGCGGTGTGGATTTATTTGCTGTGGATACACTCATGATTTACCCGATCCCCGCCCTTTCTCGAGAGCGGTCTTGCGAAAAATTTCACTCGTCTGCGACGCGCCTGTAACGGCCTTTTTCGGCTTGTTTTGCTTCGGCTTCTTTTTCTCTTTGTTACTGCGCTGTTGGCCTTTAGCCATGTCGATCTCCTGAAATTCAACTCGCTCAGAGCGGTTTAACCGCGCACATCGATATTCTGGCCGCGAACTCAGTTCTGAGGCCGCAAAATGAGCTCGTTTTCTGCAGCGATCCGTTCAAATTTCTCATCGCCATTGCGAATGCGATACTGAAAGTGGGCGCCATTTGTCGGCAACTGCCCGATAATCTCAAAGGAGGCAGTGATATCTTGCGAATAACCAAATCCGCGCGTCAGCGAGACAATTTGGCCGATGCTATATTTGTGCGCATCCTCATTAATCATCGGATCTCAACATTCAAATCGGGAAAGCGCACCGGCATAGCCGGCGCCCTTCCCCGCTTATTTAATCAACAGGCGTTTTCATCTGGAAAACGCTTAACCGGTATTTTTACTCGGCTTTTAATGACGTCGCGGATGTTTTGCCGCGCTCTTCGGTAAGCTCGTAGCTAACCTGTTGTCCGTCATTAAGGCTGCGAAGGCCTGCGGCCTCCAACGCGGTTGCATGGACGAAAACGTCTTTGCCGCCGTCGCTAGGCTCGATAAAGCCGAAGCCCTTTTGGGCGTTGTACCATTTTACGGTTCCTGAAGCCATTTGTATCTCCTTTAAGACATGGCGTTAACGGACAGAAAGAAACTGGCCGCGTAGAAAGCTACCGATGCATTAGAGGAGTGTATTAAGCTTGAGGCAGAGGCCTAGTAGACGGCTCGAAATCATTGGTGCTGGGGGTATGTGGGCCCTAATCGGCAAAAATTCAAGTTTTTTCGCCTGTTTACGGTTTTGCCCGCGGCAAAACACCGGAAACGCGCATAAAAGCTGGCGCAGCCGCCTCTCGGACTGATTCGCACCGGCTTTTCCTGTGGGCGCAATCAGCGTGAATCCCGTCTTAATGCGCCGTCTTTATTGGCCGCCCGCATCCACATTCACCATCCAGTGGACGCCGAATTGATCCTTACACATGCCAAAATAAGCGCCCCAGAACGTATCTGCGAGCGGCATGGAGACGCCGCCGCCTTCAGCAAGCAGCGGAAAAATACGGTCCGCTTGTTCCTTGCTGTCGGGCGCAACTGAAATGGCAAAACTGCTGGCCGGTTTTGCCGGCTCCCCATGGCTGGACACCGTATCCGAACCCATCAGCACGTCGCCGCCGATCGGCAGCGACACATGCATGATGCGGGATTTTTCCGCGTCGGACACGCCCATCTCTGGCGGACCGTCACCGAATGTCTGCATGACGGCGTACTCGCCGCCAAAAACTGATTTGTAAAAGTCGAATGCCTCGGCGCACTGACCATCGAAATATAAATAAGTATTGAGCTTCATGTACATTCTCCCGTGATGTTCTGCCGGAGCGTTTTCAACGGATGCGTTTGGCGGCGAAGCCGCCAAACTCGCGGTTCGTGTGAGGCGAGAAAGCGCCGAACGCGACCAACCAAAATCTAACCGGATTGACTACATTGGAAACCTGTCAATCCGCGCGACCTTAACAGAAAATGCCGGCTTCGGAAACGAACCGCGCAAATGTGTTCGCTATAATCCCAACGCTGCGCGGGTTTCAGCGGAGCTGGCGACGCCGCGCCCCGCGCCATGGGCGCAGGCCGCCAGGGCCTCGATCATCGGACCGTTGGACGACGCCTTTTCGCCATCAGGCAGATAAAAACAATCTTCAAGCCCGGTGCGCAAGTTTCCGCCAAGTTCGGCGGCGCGCATATGCACCGGCCAGACATCCTCGCGTCCGATCACTGTCGCCTGCCAGGGCATATCCGGTTTTCTATATTTGATCAGCAGCGGCAACAGATCCGGATCGGCGGGCATGCCCGAGGCGACACCCATCACAAAATTATAGTCCGCGTGATCCGTCATGCCGTTTTCCAAATAAAGCCCGACTGAACGCACGATGCCGATATCGAAGCACTCAAATTCCGGAATAATGCCGCATTCCTTCATCACATTGATGTAGTCCGTTACTTTCTCCACGGGGTTATCGAATACCATCGGCGGCCATGCCCACGCGCCGCTTTTGCGCGTCTTCAAATAGTTGAGCGTGCCGGCGTTGCAGGCCGCCATTTCGGGTTTACAGGCGCGCAGATAATCAAGAACATAGTCATAGTCCGGTCCAACGACGCCGGTGGTCATATTGATCACCACATCAGGACAGGCAGCGCGGATCGCATCGTTGATTTCATTGCACAGCGCCGGGTCCCAGCTCGGCAGATGGCCCATGCCTTTTTCCTGCTGGCGGTAATGAACATGCATGATGGCGGCGCCCGCATCATAGGCGCGCTTCGCTTCCGCCGCCATTTCTTCCGGCGTCACCGGCACGGGATGTTGTTCGGGATTGGTGAGAACACCCGTCACGGCGCAAGTGATGATGGCTTTTTCCGTCATGTCTTATCCTCTGTCTCAAGAACAATGAGCTTTGCACGAATGGCGATTTGATCGCCTTCCCTGACAGGCGTCTCGGCGACAATGCCGTCGCGCGGCGCCTTCAGCTGGTGTTCCATTTTCATCGCTTCAATGGTTGTAACGATCTGTCCTTTGGCGACTTTGTCGCCGGGCCTGACCGCAACGCTGGTGACCAGACCAGCCATCGGCGCAACAACGCTGTCCGTTGCGCCGCCGGCGCCAGAAGACGGCGCATAAGTTACGTCGTCAAAGGTAAAATGCACATCATTATGTTTGATGTTGATCGCCGTACCGCGCCGCAGCGCGATTGCCGTTTGCTGGCGCCCGGCGGAGCGAAAGACAAGATGCGTTCCGTCATGAGAAATAACTTCAATCGAACAGCTTTTCTCAGCGAGGCGTCCGGTGATGATGCGTCCGTCAATCTTTGCAGCGCCTTCTGTCAGTTCATCGCCGCAATGCAGCTTCAATGGAAAAAACTGCGCGCCCCGTGAATTCCAGCCGGTCAGCAAACCGCCCTGCGGGGCGTCGATTGAAACCGCTGCGGCAATGGCAATGTCGAGGGCGCCCGGCGTCCACCCCTCGCCGCAGATCGCGTCAAGATTATCTTCTATATACCGTGTGTCTGCGTCGCCTTTGGCAAATGTCTCATCCTCCAGCAGGCGAATGAGAAACGCCGCATTGGTTCCGACGCCGAAAAGGATTGATTCACGCAAACCAGCGATGAGGCGCGCACGCGCCTCATCGCGTGTCGCCCCATGGGCAATCACTTTTGCGATCATCGGATCATAATGCGCCGTTACCTGATCGCCGGTTTCTATGCCGGCATCCACGCGCAGACCGGCGCCCGCCGGAAAATCAAGAAACGCAATGTCGCCGGTTTGCGGCATGAATTGGTTCGCGGGATCTTCGGCGTAGAGCCGCGCTTCCATTGCCCAGCCGGACAGCGCTACATCTTTCTGCGCCAGCGGCAGCTTCTTACCTTCGGCAACATCGAATTGCAGCGCCACGAGATCCAGTCCGGTGACCATCTCGGTCACAGGGTGTTCCACCTGAAGGCGGGTGTTCATTTCAAGAAAATAAAATTCCGCGCGCATGGGATCATAGAGAAATTCAACCGTGCCCGCGCCGACATAATCAACCGCCGCTCCCGCCTTTATGGCGGCGGCGCCCATGGCGGCGCGCGTTTCCTCGTTGATCACCGGCGATGGCGCTTCCTCAATGACTTTCTGGTTGCGCCGCTGCAGGGAACAATCGCGTTCGCCCAGATGAATAACATTGCCGTGGGCGTCGCCGAAAATTTGAATTTCAACATGGCGCGCGCCGATGACGGCGCGCTCAAGCAACAGTCTGCCATCGCCGAACGCGCTTTGCGCTTCGTTGCGCGCCGAAAGAAGCGCGGCAGGCAATTCATTTTTGCCGTGAACAATGCGCATGCCGCGGCCGCCGCCGCCGGCGGACGCTTTGACCATCACCGGAAAGCCAATCCTGTCCGCCTCAGCAACAAACGTATCATCGGATTGATCGTCGCCCTGATATCCCGGCACGCAGGGAACGCCCGCATCGATCATGCGGCGTTTCGCAATCGACTTGTCGCCCATGGCGGCGATCGCCGGCGCCGGGGGACCCATGAAAATTATTCCCGCATCCACGCAGGCTTTTGCCAAATCAGCGCGCTCCGACAAAAATCCATAGCCCGGATGAATAGCATCGGCGCCCGTTTGTTTCGCAGCGCCGATAACAGCATCCACTTTGAGATAGCTTTCCGACGGCGCCGCGCCGCCGATATGGACGGCTTCATCGGCGCATCGCACATGCAGCGCATTGGCGTCGGCGTCGGAATAAACCGCAACGGTTTTAACGCCGCGCGCTTTGGCGCTGCGCATGACGCGGCAGGCAATCTCACCGCGATTGGCGACCAGAACTTTATGAATCGCCGTCATCAGCCGTCAGACTCCTCATAAATCTCCACCCAGTCCGGCGCCTTTTTGGCGGCGAACGCCATGGCGCCGTCTTTGCCCCTGCCGCGCAGGCAGGCTGCAAATTCATTTGCCGCCATATCGAGAACAGCGGGATCGATCCTCGGGCCGGCGGCGTTAAAAACCCGCTTGGTCGCGGCATTGGCTTCGGGCTCGCAGCGCCCCACTGCGTTGAGTGAATCGAGAAGCGCCGCGTCAAGCGCATCGCCGGTGACAACCTTATCCACAAGACCAAGGCGCAATGCCTCAACGGCAGAAAAATGGGCGCCGGTGAGCGCGAGGCGGCGGGCGCCAAAGAGACCGATCTTGCGCAAGACAAATGGTCCGATTTGCGCGGGAACGACGCCAAGCGCCGTTTCCGAAAGCGAGAATTTTGTTGCCGCGTCGGCAATTGAAATGTCCGCCACCGAAATCAACCCATTGGCGCCGCCAAAGGCTGCGCCCTCGACAAGCGTGATAAATACCTGCGGCACGGCATCGAGTTTCAGGAGCAGATCCCCGAAAACACGGTTGCCTTTGGCGACGGGATCGACTGCGTCCGGCGGCGGTTCGGGAAGCATCAACTGGTCGCCGAACTCCTTGATGTCGCCGCCGGCGCAAAAGCACCCGCCGGCGCCGCGCAGGACAAACACGCGGATCTCGCGATTTGCGGCGAGCCAATCGCAAAGAGCGGCCAACCCTTCAACCATCGCTGCAGTCAGGGCGTTTCTCGTGTTCGGACGATTGAGCGTTGCGATCAGCGTCGATTGACGCTGTTCAAGCACGATGTCCGTCAGATTCGGAAGTGCGGTCATTTCATTGCCTCATTGCCTGTTCGTCTTGCCCGGCAGCGTGCCCATATATTTGCAGATGATCGACAGCATGACTTCGTCAGCGCCGCCGCCGATCGATCCGAGACGCCCGTCGCGAAAGGCGCGCGAAACCAGCGTTTCCTCCATAAAGCCCATGCCGCCCCAATATTGCAGGCAGCTGTCATTGACTTCGCGCGCGAGGCGGCCGGCTTTCAGTTTCGCCATAGACGCCAGCAGGGTCACGTCTTCGCCGGACATCATGCGGTCAACGGCGTCCCAGGAAAGCGACCGCAGCGCCTGGACTTCGGTTTTGAGTTCCGCCAGCCGGAAATGCACCACCTGATTATCAAGAATGCTCTTGCCGAACGCCTTGCGCTGACCGCAATATTCGGCGGTCGCGTCGATCGTCGCATCAAGGCTGATAAGCCCGGAGAGCGCCGCCCAAAGCCGCTCCTCCTGGAACTGCACCATCTGGTACATAAAGCCTGCGCCTTCATCGCCAATCCGATAACGCTGAGGCACGCGCACATCATCGAAGTAAAATTCCGCCGTATCGGAACTCCGCATGCCGAGTTTTTTGAGCTTGCGCGCCACTTCGATGCCCTTGCGATGCTTGCCCTTGCCGTCTTTCAGGGGCAGGCAAATCAGCGTCTTGTTGCGATGCGCGGGATCGTCCGACGTATTGGCGAGAAGGCACATCCAGTCGGCCTGGGTGCCGCTGGTCGTCCACATCTTGCCGCCGGAAATCACATAATCATCGCCGTCTTTTTTCGCGGTCGTCTTGATCGAGGCAACGTCCGACCCGGCGCCGGTCTCCGACACGCCGAGACAGGCAACATAATCACCGGAGATCGAAGGACGCAGGAAATCTTCTTTCGCCGCATCGGAACCAAAGCGGGCGAGCGCCGGCGTCGCCATGTCGGTCTGAACGCCGATCGCCATCGGAATGCCCCCGCAATGAATATGGCCGAGGGTTTCAACCATCACGGCGCCATAGGACCAGTCTAACCCCATGCCGCCATATTCGGTCGGTTTGGTGATGCCGAGCAGGCCGAGATCGCCAAGCCCTTTGAACACCTGATGCGCGGGGAAAATTTCCGCTTCTTCCCATTCCTCGACGTAAGGATTGATCTCAGCGTCGATATATTTTTTCAGGGTCGCGCGGATCTGTTCATGTTCCGGTGTGAGTTTCATTTTGGACCTCTAAAATTCTCGTTGTCCCCGACGCCGCGCAGCATGAAATGATGCGCTGCAGATCCGGGATCTATTCGACTTCTCTGGATCCCGTATCTGCACAGCAGCAATCCTTGCCGCAGTGCGTACGGGATGACGATTATGATCTTTTCGCATAATCATAATCGTCACATCCTCGCCACGCCGAAAACATTCGGCCGTAACTGACGCGAAGCGGCTTCCGCAGCGGTATCAAGACAAAATGCCAGCACCTTGCGGCTGTCGCGCGGGTCGATCAGCCCGTCATCCCACAGCCGCGCCGTCGCAAACAGCGCACGGGATTCCGCGTCATATTGATCGACAATGTGTTTCGCCATGCCGTCGAGGAATTCCTTGTTTGGCTCTTCGCCTTTGCGCTTGGCGCCCTCTTCGGCGACGATACGCATGGTCTTCGCCGCCTGTTCGCCGCCCATCACCGCAATCCGGTTATTGGGCCAGGCGAAAATGAAGCGCGGATCAAAGGCGCGGCCGCACATACCGTAATTGCCGGCGCCGAAGGACGCGCCGATATGCAGCGTAAATTTCGGCACGGTCATATTGGTGACCGCCTGAATCATTTTTGATCCATGCTTGACGATGCCGCGCTGTTCCGCGTCCGTGCCGACGAGATAACCGGTGGTGTTTTGTAAAAAGATCAGCGGCGTTCCCGCCTGCTCCATCAGCTGAATAAACTGCGCTGCCTTGGCGGCTCCGTCGGCGTCAATGGGACCATTATTGGAAATAATCCCCACTTGATGACCGGCAATCGCCCCGTGCGTACAAACCGTCGCCGGGCCGTAACCGTCCTTAAAACCCAGCATGTCCGAACCGTCCACGAGCCGCGCGATCACTTCTCGGGAATCATAGGGCTGGCGGTAATCGATCGGGACAACGCCAAGCAATTCTTCCGGGTCGTAACGCGGCTCCGCATAATTGACGGCGCGAGGCGGCTGGTTTTTGTTCCAGCCAAGCTTCGCGATAATTTCACGCGCGATGCGCAAACCGTCAGCGTCATTTTCAGCCATATACTCCGCCGTGCCGGAGACATGATAATGCATCTCCGCCCCGCCAAGATCTTCGTCCGTGGCAATTTCGCCGGTCGCCGCTTTCAAAAGCGGCGGTCCGGCGAGAAAGATTTTCGAGCGCCCGCGCACCGCAACCACATAATCCGACAAACCCGTCTGATAGGCGCCGCCCGCCGTTGATGATCCGTGCACAATGGATATGAGTGGGCAGCCGGCGGCGGACAGCCGCGCCATATTGGCGAAGGTCTTGCCGCCGGGCACAAACAAATCCGCCTGACGCATGAGATTGGCGCCGGCGCTTTCAATCAGCTGCACGAAGGGCAGTTTGTTCTGCAGCGCAATCTCCTGCCCCCGCAACGCTTTATGAATGCCCATGGGCGTCGCCGCGCCGCCCTTGATGCCGCTGTCGGACGCAGAAATAAAACAGCGCACGCCGGAAATGAAACCGATGCCCGACATGCCCCCGCCGCCGGAAATATTATGGTCGCCGTCATCATCGTGCATTTTATAGCCGCACAGGGTCGCAAGCTCGATAAAGGGCGCGCCGCGATCGAGCACCATCGCCAGGCGCTCGCGCGGCAGCAATTGCCCGCGCTTGTCGAATTTCGGTTTGGCGCGCGCGGAGGTCGCGACGATCTTGTTTTCCAGCGCCCGGAATTCCTCAATCAGCGCCAGATGGTCTGCGCGGTTTTTCGCAAACGCTTCGGCGCGGGGATCGATCTCGCTTTCAAAGACAGGCATTCATCAGGCCTTGACAAAACAATATGATCGTATTGTTTTATGCTGATGAGCGAGTCCGGTCAAGAGCAAAAAGCGCCGTCGCGGCGTCACGAAAAGCCGCCTTCGCGGCAGGAGCAAAAGTCGGAGGCCACCCGCCGGCGCATCTGCGAGGGCGCGGCGCGCTGTCTGTTCGCCAATGGCTATCACCGGACGTCGATTAAACAGATTACCGAATATGCCGGGGTCAGCCAGGGCGCCCTGCAACATCATTTTCCGTCCAAAGATGATCTTGTTGAAGCGGCGGCAGAGTTCCTGCTGACACGTTCGCTGAAATGGTTCGCGATGGTCAAGATTGAGCTCGCGAAAGATCGCGGCGCCTTTGGCGACGTCATTCGGCGCTCCTGGCGCGAGCAGTTTACGACGGACGAATATGGCGCCCTGCTGGAAATCATGACCGCAGCGCGCACTGACGACAATCTGCGCGCACGCATTGCACCGAAACTCGATGACTGGCGCGTCGCGATTGAAAACGAACTGCGCGACATTCTCCATCCGTATGCAGGAAATGTAGAAAGTCTGTCAGCGCTGCTTAACATTTCTCTTTGCATGATGACCGGCCTGCTCGTGCATGAAGGGCTGCTCGGCGACGAAACCCGCATGAATATGATGCTTGAGCAGTGGATTTCGCTGGTCGTCGAAAGCAAGGGCTGAGCGTTCACAGCTTTGTGCAGTTCGAGCTGCCAAAACCGTTTTATCGGCTGATCGCCGCGCGATATTCTGCGCTCAACATTCATTTTTCACAGCGAGCGTATGATGACCAATGAAACCAACGATTTTGCGGCGCAGGCGAACAAGTTTGGCGCTGATTATCTGCCCGGCCTGCTGGGCCTTCACTTCACGCGCGCCGGCGAGGGCTGGGTCGAGGCGGAAGTCGAGGTGAGAAAAGCGCTGATGGCGCCGAACGGTTTTCTTCACGCCGGCGCCGTCGTCAGCCTCGCTGACACCTGTTGCGGTTATGGCTGCGTGCGCGCGCTGCCCGAAGGCGCGACGGGATTTACAACGATCGAACTTAAATCCAATTTTCTAAGTTCCACTCATGACGGGCTTATCACCTGCCGCGCAGAAGCGGCGCATCTGGGGCGCATGACGCAGCTCTGGGACGCCACCGTCAAAAGCGAAGCGACCGGCAAAGTCATGGCGCATTTTCGCTGTACGCAAATGGTGCTGTGGCCGCGATGAGACTTACTCGGCGGGTGGCGCGGCGACCGCGTCGATCAACCGGATAATTTCCTGCGCAACAGCGTCTGCGGAATCTTCATGGGCGATAATCGCCAGATGATTATCTGCGTCCACTTCGACAACGCCGAAATCACGAGACGACGTCGCGGTGGTTTTGCCCCAGGCCACTTTTTGCGCCTCAAGATCGCTAAGCCTGTCTTCTTCGGTTTCTGAATCGCCAAACAGAGTGCCGGCGCCGGCGCCATAAATCACCATCACCGGCATATCGCCCAGGGTCTTGTTGTCCGCAGTCTCATGAAAAATCGTGCCGACATAGCGCCCGAGCCGCAGCATGGCGCGAACATTGGGCGACAGCGACATCCGCGCCTTATAGGCAGCGATTGCATCTTGCGGAAAACCGGGATCGTCGAGTTCCGGTATGTCGCCACTCAAAAAGAGGCGCGTGACACCCAGCTCAGTAAATATTGTCGCCAGGGTGCATTTGACGGGACAGCCCTTCTGGCCTGACCGGCGTTCCGTTGGCGCGCCATCGTCGGCTTCAAATTCATGAAGGATGATTTCCGGATCAGCCGGCTCAATCATGACAAGGCCGGCCATGTCATTGGGGTAATGATCATAATAAATACGCCCGAGCATGCCGCCAAGGGAATGGCCAACAAGAATAAATGGTTCATCCATGCCCGCAGCATCACGCAACGCTTTCAAATCGCGCGCATGATCGGCGCCGTAACGCGGCCCAAAATCTTCATCGCTCCAGCCATAGCCCGCCCGGTCATAAGCACAGACCCGGGTTTCCTTTGCGAGCGGTTTCATCACCCGTTCCCAGCCCGACGCAATAAACGTAAAACCGCCCTCAAGGATCACCGTGGGCTTGTCGGTCTCCTCCCCAATGCACCAAAGGTGAAGTTTTCGGCCGCCGATATCGACGAGATCGCCGGGCGGTGGAAACGCAGCGCGATCTTTCGCCGCTGAAATCTGTTGATAGGCGCCGCCCGCGACAATCAGCGCGACAATGACCCAGCCAAAAAACTTCAATACCCGCAGCATAGCCAATCCCAATCTGTTGCCCCGCTCTCCATACCGGCATATATAAAAGTAATCAACCGTTATCGGATTAACTGCATTGGATTTGCGGCGAAGCGATTGACGGGCCGGGCAAATATCCGGACTTTCGCAGCATCGCAGCGAATTGGAGGCGAATTGAAAACCACGCGGCGCGATATTGCCGAGGCGGCTATGGCGCTCATGGCGGAGAACGGCTATCGCGGCGCATCCATCGGCGCCATCGAGGAAGCCGTTGGCCTCGCGCCGCGCGCCGGCGGGTTTTACCGGCATTTCAAAAACAAGGAAGAGATTCTGTTCGAGGCGATGTCGGCTTATTCCGAGGAAATTCTGACCGAGCTCGACGAGATTAAATCCATGCCCGCGGGAACGCCGCGCGAGGAACTCACCTGGATGACACAGCGCATCGTTAAACATGCAGCGCGCCATCGTAATCTGCGGCTTGTGCTGCGCCGCGACGGACGCAATCTGCCGCGTGTCAGGGAAGCGATCAGAAACTACAATCAGGGCGACGCATGGGACATTTTTGTTGAATGGACGAGAAAACAAATTGGCAAAAAACGCATTGATCGAGCCGTCAAGCAACACACTTTCCTGATCTTCAGTACGCTGGCGCTGATCCTTTATTTACAGGATTACGGCGAATTCCCGTTATCCCTTGACAAGGATGACGTGCTCGAACATTGGGTCGCGCGGTCGATTGATTATCTGGAGGCGTATATCGGAACGTGATCGGCGGGCGGGCGCAAGAAAACAAAACTGCTTTCCCGCTTCTAGCATCCACACTAATTCGGCGACAGCCGCTCGCCCAACGCACGCAACAGGTTAGCGCCATCGCCGCGCCAGGCAGATCCATGCATGCACGCCAGCATAGCTGGTTCGAACGCGGCCAGCTTATCGATGAGTGCAGCGCTATCTTTGGTGTGGGAATAATAATCCACGGCGCCTCGCATTGCTTCGCTTGATTCCAGAACGTCATCTTCCGTCACTGGCGGATGCATGTCGCCCGGTTGTGTGAATAAATCACCACAAAACAGCGTCCGGGTCGAGTGTTCAAACATGTGGCCGCATTCCCAGGCATGCGGAAGGTGTGGCGTTGCGATCCACGTGACCCTGTGCCTGCCGAGATCAATACTCTCTCCGTCGGCCATCGCCCGCGGCGGCCGATCAGCCATATCGCCAACTGAAACCATCGCGGCCACATCACCGCACAACGGTTCGGAGTTCGGCGACACAGCGAGAAACTCGTTGAGTGCGCCACACTCATCCGCCTCAAAATGGGAAAATGCGATATACCGCAATTTATCGATGGGCATGACACGCTCTATGGCCGCGCGCGTGACCGGAAACAATTGGCGCAATCCCGTGTGGTAAAGAAGCGGCTTTTGATCATCGATCAAATACTGGTTAAAGCTAAAGCCTGTTGGCAAATCATCACTCGGCGCCACGGGCGTACTAATCCGATAAATGCCATCGGCTATTTCATCAATTGAAGTTCCGGTTTCGCTATCAGCTGACATTGCGTTTCCCCAATTGTCGGTTTTGTAAAAGCAAGTTCTAAATTGATACGCCCTAAGTCACAATCGACAAAATTGCGCTGGAATTGGGCGGCCCAGGCGAACAAAAAATTTGCCTACCGCGCTACCGCCCTCTGATATGCCTCATGCGCCACAAGCCGTTCCCACCATTTTTCAACATTCGGCGTAAAGGCTTCCTCAATCTTGAGCGTATTGGCGAGATAAAGCGCATAGCCGACGGCGATGTCAGCCATGGTGAACCGCCCGCCGCAAAGATAGTCGCGGCCATCAAGCCCCGCCTCAACCGAACGCCAACGGCCGAGGAACCATTTACGGTAATCCTCCGCGACTTGCGGCTGGCGGCGCTCTTCTGGCTCCAGCATGGTGTAACGCAGCACCAGCGTCTGCGGAAAGGTCAGCGTCGCATCGGAACGGTGCAGCCAGTTCACATAAGCGCCGTAATCTTTTTCATCCTTTGTCACCGCGAGCGGCGTCGGCCCGTGTTTTTCACCGAGATAATGACAGATCCCGGCAGACTCCGTCATGACAGTGTCGCCGTCGATGAAACAGGGCACTGTGCCAAGCGGGTTCACCTCCTTGTAGTCCTTGTGAAAAACGCGCGGCGGGAACTGAAGCTTTACCAATTCATAATCGAGGCCCATTTCCTCCAGCGCCCATACGGCCCGAAGCGATCGCGCGCCCTCGCAGTGATAAAGCTTCATGTTGGTCCTTTGCTGTGCGAGTCGAACTGTAACCTTGCGTTGACGGCGGCTCAAATACCAAACACAGTCGCGCCATGAGCCAGCCCCTTGATTTTGATGCGACCCGCCTGCCCTCGCCGCATATGAGTGAGAGCCACGAGGCCTGGCGCCAGTCAGTGCGCAGCTTTGTGACCCGTGAAATCGCGCCGCATATTAATGAGTGGGACGAGGCTGGCGAATTTCCGCGGGAGCTTCACAACAAGGCGGCGGGGGTCGGCCTTATTGGTCTCGGCATGCCGGAGGAATATGGCGGCGTCAAAACCGGCGTCGATGTGTTTCACACCATCATTGCGTCGGAAGAACTCGCGCGCGCCGGGTCCGGCGGGTTGATCGCCGGATTGATGACCCATGGCATCGGCCTGCCGCCAATCATCGCGCTGGGTTCCGACAAACTTAAAGCGCGGATTGCGCCGCCGGTGCTTGCGGGCGAAAAACTGATCGCCCTGTGCGTCACGGAGCCTTCCGGTGGCTCCGATGTCGCTAACATCAGAACCAATGCTGTGCGCAAGGGCGATAATTACATCGTCAATGGCGAAAAAACCTTCATCACCACCGGGTGCCGCGCTGACTATCTGACGGTTGCTGCGCGCACCGGCGGAGACGGCGCCGGTGGATTGTCATTCCTGCTCATCGAGTCAGACCGCAAAGGCGTGTCGCGCACGCGTTTGAAAAAAATGGGCTGGTGGATGTCGGATACGGCGAGCATTCATTTTGACGACGTGGAAGTGCCGGTTGAAAATCTGATCGGACAGGAAAATGCAGGCTTTGCCGGCATCGTCACCAATTTCAATATGGAACGCCTGACCATGGCGGCGCAGGCGATTGCTTTTGCGCGCGTGTGCATCGAGGACGCCGCCGCCTGGGCTCTGGAACGTCGGACCTTCGGCAAGCCGCTTGCGAAGCATCAGGTAATCCGCCACAAATTTTCCGAAATGGTCCGGCAGGTGAACGCCTCCGCCGCCTATCTCGACCATTGCGCATGGCAGGTGCGCGAAGGTCAGTCGCCCATCGCTGATCTGTCGCTGTTAAAGGTGCAGGCGACCCGTACCATGGAATTTTGCGCCCGCGAGGCGATGCAAATTCTCGGCGGCGCCGGGTTCATGCGCGGCTGCCGCGTCGAGCGCATCTATCGCGAAGTGCGTGTTATGGCGATTGGCGGCGGCTCGGAAGAGATCATGAACGATCTCGCGGCACGGCAGATGGGGTTGTAGGGCCGCGCTCAAAATTTGAAGTCGTGCAACAGCAGAGACGCCGTTTTCCGCCAAAAGTGGGCTTCGACGCATTAAGATTGGAACGGCCTTAAGACCCTTCGTGATAGGTCAACCCTTCCAAAGAGACATAATAGTGAGTTTCGTCCATCTTGATGCAGTATACGGTGGGATAGTAGCCAGATACTTCCCAACTCTCCGGCTGCTTCAGCTCGAAACAAGCATTGGGGTTGTTAATGAGCGTCTCCGACGTGATCATTGGTTCAATAAAAATGACGTGTCCGTCATAAGAACCATAAATCATCACATGCTCCGCTTTTGCAAAAGGCGGCCCCATCTGCGGTGACGTTGAATCAATGAGATGATTGCCCATTTCTGAAACAGCAGCGCCTATATCGATGTAACCTAGAGGAACGTATTTTGCGGGGACAGGTTTTACCGCTAACTCAAAATCATCGCAGTTAATCAAGATCCCACATGGCCCTGTGCGAATGGCCGCGATCTCCTCCATGGAAACCATATTGAAATGGAAATCGAAATGCGGAACCACCCAATTCTCTGGGATATGCCCTTCCGGGTTGAAATTTACGCTGGCCCATTTGAATGGCAGGCCTAAATCAGCGGCCTCAGCGGGCAAGGCAAGCTTGCGTTCTTCATCGCCCTCACATTCCATGTCATCGAGCACGCCATTGCCGTTCACGTCAAAACAGCGGCTCGTCTTGTTTCGCTTTTCCGGAAGGCCGGATAGCGCCGACTTCATCATTTCAACGCCGATCGTCTTAGGCGTCCCGTCGTCCCTGGTTTCCAGCCAGGTCCGGACAGATCCTTCTCCAAGTTCTTGCGCATCCCCATAATATATCGCCGACCCAGATTCTGTTTTTGCGCAACCTGCTAGAAGAACCGTTATACTGAAAATACCGCAAGCAAAGTCGAATAAATGTTTCCGAAACATTTCTCATCTCCCATTCATCATTCCATTTGCGTGAAATAAATACGCTGCGTCCCCATTGCTCAACAAAGCGCGCCCACAGACTTTGTTGGCCTTTGTAGACAAGCCTATCACAGTGCATAGATATTGTCATGCTTGTTTGACAAAACAGCAATGTCCGCCATCCAAAGACATGGGACAGGCGAGCGTACTCCGTAACAGTTTGCCGGGCCCATTTGGTGTTTCATTTTAAGCGCAAATTTTGGTGTGCGACTCGTAAGCTGGGATGGCGGCCAAGGGCTTTAATTACCCTGCCCCCCATGCATCTTCCGTAATTCCGTTTTTAAAATCTTGCCGGACGGGTTGCGCGGCAGCATCGGAATAAATTCAACGAGTTTCGGCATTTTGAAACTGGCGATTTTGTCTTTGAGAAAATCGAGAACGCCGGCCTCGTCGAGATCGACCGCAATGCGTTTGACCGCGACGACTTTCACGACCTCGCCCCATTTTGGATCGGGAACGCCGATCACCGCGACATCGGCGATCTCAGGGTGTGCGGCGAGAATATTTTCAATTTCCGCCGGGTAAATATTTTCACCGCCGGAAATAATCATGTCCTTGATGCGGTCAACAACGTGAATGAACCCGTTCTCGTCCTTAAAGCCCGCATCGCCGGACCAGTACCATCCGTCCCTGATCGCTTCAGCGGTTGCGTCTGGACGATTCCAGTAGCCAGCCATAATGAAATTGGATTTGGCGACAATTTCGCCGGTCTCGCCTATTGGAACTTCCTCACCGGTCGCCGGGTTGCAGATTTTCACCTCGCATCCGGGCAAAGGCTTGCCGGCGGAAAGGCGCTGTTTTTTGCCTTTTGCGTGATCTTCGTGTTTCAGCACTGTGACGCCGCCGGTCGTTTCCGTCATGCCGTAAAATTGTGTGAATTCCGCATTGGGCATTGCCGCGATCGCGGCGTCCAGCAGCGCCTCGGGCATCGGCGCCGCGCCATAGGAAACGCAGACGAACTTGTCGAGGGAGAGTTTCATTTCTTTTGCCGCCTCAATGATCATCATGATCATCACCGGAACAAAGAATGAATTGAGCGGCGCCGGTCCTTGCGTGTCTTTGACAATTTCCATGGGGTTAAACTGCCGATGCTGAATGACCGGCATGGATCTCGAAAAGCCCATGAAGCCGAAATTGACACCGGCGACATGGAAATGCGGCAAGGCATGCAGGATCGCTTCATCATCGGTTTTCGGCATTACGACTTGCGCTTCGCGCCCCGCCTCGCCGACTTCAAAATAGCAGCGATTGGTGAGCAACACGCCCTTTGGCAACCCTGTAGTGCCGCTGGTATAAAGCTGCACGATGACATCATCACTGCGCGGCTGATAATCCGGCTCGATTGCCGCCTGCGCATCTATGAGCGCGTCGAAGCTTTCATCGCCGCCTTCTACCATCATCGTCGGCGGCGGTGCATACGCCTCTATGGTTTTAAGCGGATCGATAAACATCGCTTCGCCGATAAAGATATTGGCCTGCGCATCGCCGAGAATCTGCACAACTTCCGCCGGGGCGAGGCGCCAATTGATCGGCGTCATGACGACGCCGATTTTCGCCGCGCCAAACAGCGCGTCCCAGAATGTCGCCAGGTTGCGCGCCAGCCAGGCGACCCGGTCGCCGGGTTTCAGGCCGAGAGACAACAACGCCTGCGCGGCCCGGTTTGAGCGCTCATTCATTTCGCGATAGGTGAAGCTCTTGCCCTCGAATATCAGGCCAATTTGCTCCGGGCGACGCCGCGCCTGCTCGCGGATTAAGTCGGTTATGAAAGGGGGATTGAGTATTTCCCGGGTCGTCATGGATGCGGCGCTCCTCGAAATGTTCCGCAACTATGCCGGGATTTCTCCGGAAGGCAAATCGACTGCGGCCGCCGGTTGCGCCTCCCGGGCCTTGTCCACTAGCTTGCGCGAAAGCTTCAGGAGCCTTGTTCATGCCCAGCATTGCAGAAATCAAATCACGCCTTCGCATCCCGGTGATCGGCGCGCCGATGTTCATCGTTTCGACGCCAAAGCTGGTGATCGCCCAGTGCAAAGCGGGCATTATCGGCTCGTTTCCATCGCTCAATGCGCGTCCCGCCGAGGCGCTCGATGATTGGCTGACCGAAATCAAAGCGGCGCTGGCGAAGCATGATGAGGAAAATCCCGACCAGCCGTCCGCGCCTTATGCGGTCAACCAGATCGTTCACCGGTCGAACGATCGCCTGATGCACGATCTTGAAGCCTGTGTGAAGCACGAAGTCCCTATTGTCATATGCTCCCTCGGGGCGCGCGAAGACGTTTATGAGGCAATTCATTCCTATGGCGGTATTGTTCTTCATGACGTGATCAATAATAAATTTGCGCAAAAAGCGATCTCAAAGGGCGCCGACGGGTTGATCCCGGTCGCGGCTGGCGCCGGCGGTCATGCAGGCGTCTTGTCGCCTTTCGCTCTGGTGCAGGAAATCCGCGAATGGTTTGACGGCCCGCTCGCCCTTTCAGGCTGCATCGCCCGCGGTCAATCGGTTCTCGCCGCCGAAGCCATGGGCGCAGATTTCGGTTATATCGGCTCGGCCTTCATCGCCACCGAAGAAGCCAATGCCGACGACGCTTACAAAAACGGCATCGTGGACGGCAAAGCAGACGATATTGTCTATACGAATTACTTTTCCGGCATACATGGCAATTATCTCGCGCCGTCAATTGAAAATGCCGGCATGGATCCCCATAATTTGCCGGAATCGGATCCTTCAAAAATGGATTTCAAATCCGCGGGCGAAGGCGCGAAGAAAGTCTGGAAGGATATTTGGGGCTGCGGCCAGGGCATCGGCGCCGTCAAAGAAGTGACAACGACGGCGCAGTTTGTCCATAAGCTCGCGGCGGAATATGAAGCCGCCAAAGTGGCGCTTTGCGGGAAATAAATGACAAAAAACCTGATTCTGACGATCTGCGTGCTCGCCATCGCCGCCTGCAGCCGCAACAAGGAAACCGAGATCGGCGAATTCAAGAACGATTTTGTCGGCAATGAGATCAAGGTTCAGGCGCTCGCTGATCCGAAAGTCACAGGTGTCACCTGCCATTTGTCGCATTTTGATCGGGGCTTCTGGGACCGGGTTGCAAAGGGCAACTGGTTCGAAGATCCGTCCAACGCGTCGATCGCCTGCCGCCAGACCGGCGCGATCGCCATCGGCGATATCGATCTCGACAAAAGCGGCGAGGAAGTCTTCTCCCAGCGCATGAGCCTCGTGTTCAAATCGATCGCCGTCCGGCGCATCTATGACGCCGAAAACGACACGCTTGTCTATGTCGTTTATTCGCGCAAACCGATTGAGGGCTCAGCCAAGATGTCGATCTCGACGATTTCGCTCTATGGGCAGGATGCGACGCGCCCGGGCGCCGCCCTCGCCGAATAAACCCTCCCGCCTCCGGTTCTCATACGCAGAAAATGCGCGTAAGTAGATTGCCCGCTTATTCGCGAGCCCGCTTGATGAGAAACCGTCTCTGTAAAATCGTTGCGACCATTGGACCGGCAAGCTCGTCGCCGTCCATGTTGCGGCTGATCCACGATGCCGGGGTCGATATTTTCCGCCTCAATATGAGCCATGGCGGCCATGACAAATTGAGAACCGTCGTTCAGTCCATTCGCGATATCGAAAAGACGCTTGCCACGCCGCTGGCGATATTCGCCGACCTCCAGGGCCCGAAGATAAGAACAGGCGCCTTCGCGGCAGGATCGATCAATTTGAAATATGGCGGCGAATATCGGTTAACGCTTTCCAATGACGCTGCTGACGAGGATACGATCCCGATCCCCCATAAAGAGCTCCTCGATGTTTTAGAGCCTGGTGATATTTTAAAGCTTGATGACGGCAAGTTGCAGATCACAGTAAAAGAAAAAACCGAACGCCATCTGATCGCCCGCGCTGATACGCCGGGAATTTTGAGCGACCGAAAAGGCATTAATGTCCCCGGGCGGCGCTTGCCGATATCAGCGATGACCGACAAGGATCGCGAGGACCTTGCTTTTGCGCTGGATCTCAATGTTGAGTACATCGCGTTATCTTTCGTACAACAGCCTGACGATGTCAGGGAAGCGGCCGAGCTGATCAAAGGCCGCGCCGGCATCATTTCAAAAATTGAAAAGCCTTCGGCGGTCGAACGGCTTGATGAAATCATTGAACTGTCTGACGCAATCATGGTGGCGCGGGGCGATCTCGGCGTTGAGTGCGCCCCCGAAGACGTGCCGCTCATACAGCGCCGCATCATTCGCGATTGCCGCACAGCGGGGAAACCGGTGATCGTCGCTACGCATATGCTGGAATCCATGGTCGAGTCGATTGCGCCGACCCGCGCAGAAGCGTCCGATGTTTCTACGGCGGTCTATCAGGGCGCAGATGCGGTGATGTTATCCGCCGAAACCGCAGTGGGACGTCACCCGCCGACCGCGGTGGCCATCATGGATCGGATTATCGCGGCGACGGAAAAGGACGATGAGTCTGGAAGCTATAAAAGCGCCGAACGCGAAGCCGAAACCTATACCACCGCCGACGCTATTACCCTTTCGGCGCGGCGCATCGCCGAAGTCCTCGATTGCTCCCTCGCTGTCGCCTATACTAAAACCGGATCGACCGCGCGGCGGCTTTCCCGCGATCGTCCCCATTGCCGCGTCATCGCCGCAACGCCCGATGAAAAGGTCGCGCGGCAGCTCGCGCTATATTGGGGCGTGCAGCCTGTCGTCACCGAAGACATTTCACACTTTCACGAAATGGTCGAGAAAGCCGATACGCTCGCCAAGACCCATGGCGGCAAGGACGGCGATCGCATCATTATCATTGCCGGCTATCCGTTTGGAAAACGGGGCAGAACCAACACATTAAAGATCAGCCGCATCGGCGCGATCGAATAGCCGCCATGTCGCGACCGGTCGAAATTGCCACAAAACAAACTGTCGAGTTTATCCGGGCTTATGCTCGCGAAAAAGGCAATGTGCTTGAAATTGGTTGCGGGGAAGGCGACGTCGCGCAATCGCTCGGAAATTTCGGATTTTATGTAACTGCGATCGACAGCAACAACGACGCTGTCGCCGCGGCCCGCAACAAAAACGTTAATGCGTTTACTGCGCGCTGGCCGGACTTTGCCTGCGATATGATGGATGCGATTATTTTCACCCGATCGCTGCATCATATCCACGATCTGACGGACGCCATAACTGGCGCCCGCAACCGATTACGTAAAAGTGGCGTCCTCCTCATCGAAGATTTTGGCTTTTACCAAGCTGATGAGCGCACCAGCGGCTGGTTTGCGGCACAGCTGCGGTCGGAACGCGTCGCCGCCCTGCTATCGGCGTCACCAGATAGCTTTGCCGGTCAGATTCTGGCGGCGCCGAAGGCGCACGATGCCTGGCACAGCAATCACGGCCATGATCTTCATTCAATCGATGCGATGAATGCAGCCATCGCCGCCGAATTTGACATCACCGCCCGAGAGCGCGTTCCCTATCTTTATCGATACCTCATTCCAGCGCTGCCCGAAACTGCAGAGGCTGCGGACATTGTTGAGAACTTTTTTAATGCCGAAGAACAGATGATCGCCTCTGGCGATATTATTCCCATCGGCAGGCGCATCATCGCATCTTCAAAGAATGGAGGCCCCGGCAATGACGATTGAAACACGCACGCTCGCCTATGAGATCGATGGAAATATCTATGAAGCGGTGATCGCAAGCGGCGGCGACAAACGTCCTGCGGTGCTGGTCGCCCATGCCTGGGCGGGGCGTTCCGAATTTGAAGTGAACAAGGCAAAGGCGCTTGCGGAACTTGGCTATACGGGCGTTGCCATCGATCTTTACGGCAAGGACGTTCTTGGAACATCCACGGAAGAAAACCAGGCGTTGATGACGCCTTTTGTCGAAGACCGCGCCATGCTGCAAGCAAGGCTGCTGAATATTGTCGAGATCGTGAAAGACCAGCCCGAAGCAGACGCGACGAAAATAGCGGCAATCGGCTTTTGTTTTGGCGGCTTGTGCGTGCTCGATATCGCCCGCACTGGCGCAAACCTCGCCGGCGTGGTCAGTTTTCACGGTTTATTGGGCGCGCCGGGCAATACCGCCGGAAAGAAAATCACCGCCAGCATACTCGCCCTTCATGGTTGGAACGACCCAATGGCCCCGCCTGCCGATGTCGAAAGCTTCGGCAGGGAAATGACAGAGGCGAAAGCTGACTGGCAACTTCACGCTTATGGCGGCGTGATGCACGCTTTCACAAATCCCGCAGCGAATGATCCTGAATTTGGCACGGTTTATAATGCCGGCGCTGATAAACGTTCATGGGCGGCAATGCGAAATTTTTTAAGCGAAATATTTTGCTGACACTTCTTCACCTAGAGCCGTTCCGGTCTTAACTGAATCGCGGACCGGCTCTAAGTTATTGTTTGGTCGCATTTCCTTCACGCGAACCGGTTCCCGCTTCGCTCGGAAATGCTCTAGAGGACGATAAGAAACTACTATCGACAGCTGTCATTTGCTGGGAAATTGTCATACACATGACAATACTCAGCGCACCAACAGTGGCAGTGATTATTATAAGCGGCGGTGAGGACGTTGGCGTTTATATCTGTCTTGCACCGCAATCAAAATAACTAATCGTATGGACTAATAAGTGAGACCTATCAGCCATTTGATGCAAATTCCTAAAAATTGAAAAACTTTTGAAAAAAAGGGCAGCAAAAACCTTACAAGATCGAATTATGGCAATCCGTGAAATTCAACCTGGCGGCTCTCAAGATGAAGGCGCCGCAATTCCAGACCGCGCAGACGCCTCAAATGCACCGGAAGACTCGCTGATAGTATTAGGGTCCTGGGCGAAACTTCTTGAGCATCCGGAAAACTGGCCGGAAGTCTGCCTTAAATGGGCGGAACGCATTGACGATGATGATGCAATGGCCCGGCTGCGGCCAATCCTCAATAATCTGTTCGATTATGCCGCGGCAAAAGACGGCGATTCAATCGAGATCCTCCGCGAAAAGATGCGCCGCGCCATCGACAATGCCGGTCGAAACACGCTGCATATCGACCGCACGGGCAGAATCAAGGCGATTGGCGAAGATGCAGCACAGATTCTTGGCTTTGCCGCCGGAGAAAAAATCAAGGAACAGCTTCTTGAACCCCTCCCCAATCTATTTGACGGCGAAGAAACTTTTGCCGCCGGATCTCTGTCAGAGATCTTTGGCCGCGACGGCGTACGCCGCCTCGTCAATATCAGTAAAGTTGACAGCAATCGCGACGATGCGGAAACGCTCAGGATTTCCGTCTGCCATGTCTTTCTTCCATCGCTTGCGGAAAACTATTTGAGAAAAACACTCTCGCTCACTGACGCCGAGATCGAAATTTTGTCGCTGTCAATTCAACGGCGCAATATCGAAGGCATCGCCCGAATACGAAACAACTCCGTCAATACGATCCGCACTCATATTAAAAATATTACGAGCAAACTCGGCTGCAAGAATTTCAATGATGTCATCGTCCGGACGCTGGAAATCATTGCCTATCATCAAAAAAACCGCCCAACTGCACTCGATGAAATTGGCGACTTTTTGCCAATGCGGCAGGCCGCGAAAATTCATAAGCTGGAGCGCCATAAAGGTCACATCGAATATTCCCTCTATGGCGATCCGAATATGCGGCCGCTTATGATCCTGCACAGCCTGGATTACGGATACGAACCCTCGGACGAATTTATCTCACTCGCGAAGAAATCGGGCTTTTGCGTTTATTCCACGCGCAGGCCGGGGTTTGGCCTTTCATCGCCCGGCGAGTCCGCCTGCGAGGATGCGGCAAGGTTGGATGAGTTTCTGGCCCTCCTCAATCTCGAAGATGTCGTTGCGGTTTCATTCTCGACAGCGTCTCCGGTCGCCCTGGAATTAACCCGCACCAGCAAACGCCTCGCTCAAACGATTCTTGTCAATTATGCATTTAATGCGCCGTCCAAAATAAAAAATATAAAACCAAAATGGCTAAAGGGCCTGCTCGATCTTTGCCTGGCATCGCCGGCAAGCTTTGCCTTCGCGCATATGTTGACCGGCAATCTGATCAAGATCGGCGGCTATAGCGGGTTCTATGAAAAACTCTATGAAAACTGTTCCGAAGATCTGGCATATCTGCGTGGGCATGCAGTTGAGTTCAAAAAAGCGGCAAATTTTTTGCTGTCAGCAGACAGAGACACCGTCCGCCGCGAGATCGTCGGCAGTTATCTGTTTAACCCCGAAGTTAATGAAATGCTGGCCGGCCGCCATAATACGCTCAACGTGATCGGCGAGCACACGCACGGCGTGCCGCTTGAGAGCGCCATGAATGAAGCCGCCAAGCACAAATCACCGTTTTTTGTGATAAACGCCGCCGGTCGAAACTGTGTTTTTCAACGACCGAAAGCGTTTTTCGAGATCGTCAACAGCTTTCACGACGCCAAATCCGCTCAATTCATGTAAAACACACTGGCGATTTTGCGCGTCGAGCGTTGCCGCAGCCCGAAGCGACAGCGAAATATGCTACTGAAACAGCGCATTACTGCGACTACGGAGCATTTTCTGCTCGCTCCGGCAAGATTATATTAACCTTGGTTAACAAAACGTAAATCGTGAATATAGTTAACGCGGTTTGTTGTTGACGGCGGCGCGTCGGCGTTATCTGATGTTCCTTGTAGGTACTATTCCCCTCCGCCTACAGAGTATATTGATCGACTGAACCGAACTCGAAAGGAAAGTTGCGCCGAAAAATCAATATGATTGAACTAATCATTCATCCTGCTCCGCACAACGGTACAATACTGAAAAGCACAGACCTGTTCGAACGGATATGGATGCATGGAATAGGCGCGGCAGCAACAACTCTGCCGCGCCTGTTTTATTTCATCCTTGCCGTTCTAACCGCCCTAGCAACAAGTCCCGGGCTTCATTGATCTTCGCCGCAAGATAGTCCGTCCCCCCTTTATCAGGGTGGATTTGTGCGATCAGTTTGCGATGAGCGGCGCGTATCTCTTCCGCTTCCGCGTCAACACCAAGCCCTAAAACCGAGGCGGCTTCTTCATGACTCATGGCGCGCGGCGACACTCGCGCTGGTCGGACGTCCGATTCCGCGTTTTCAATGCGATCGCCGCGCCAGAATTCGATCGCCATGACGGCGCCAGCGGCAAACAGAACCATGAATGCAAGCGGCCATAATTTGACCGCGAACAACGCAGCAACGAGCCCGAGCCAGATCACGGCTTTTAGCAGCGTGACATTGCGCGCGCCGCCTTCAGATTCTACGCCGCGCGCCACGCGGAGCAACAACCAACCGGCAGCGCCAGCAGCGACAAAAAGAGCAAGAATTCCCAATGACATCGAGCAGTGCCCTGATTGATCGGCGGCGGCGCCGTTGCCGCCAGCATAGGCCGGTCTCGCCGCCGGCGCTAATCAGGCGGCCGCCTGTACCGCAGATTGCGGCAGGTTAAGCGCCGCGACAAGGGACCTGATTTCAAGCCGCGCCGTCACATGGCTCATCGTTGTCAGGCGGACCGGTGAATTGACGCCGCCAAGATCGAGCAAGGTGAGACCGACCGGAAACAGTTCGCGATAGATCACCCGGTCGCCGAAGCCGCGCGCCAGGCGAAAGCCGATGCGGCTCGCCAACTCGTCCAGCTTTTCGCCCATATGTTTTTTGTTGCGGGCATGGGTCGCCGAAAGTCGGTTGCGCATCACCACCCAATCAATCGCGCTGGCGGCGCCCGACATGGCGCGCTGCTTACGCGCCATCCACACCATCTCGCTATAAAGGCTCGGGCCTGTAACCTTGCCGGTTTCCGGATCAAGACGCGCCAGCAAATCGAAATCGACAAAGCTGTCATTCAGGGGCGTTATGATCGTATCTGCATGGAGATGCGCCAGCCGCGAAAGATGCGTATTTGCGCCAGGACAATCGATCACCGCGTAATCACATTCTTCAAACGAGGCCAGCGCGGCCTGAAGATTTTCCGTTTCCTGTTTTTGCGCGGCGACGCGGCTGTCGATGTTTGAGGGTTCAACCTTCGCGACTTTCGGAAACAAAAGGTCCTTGTTTTTGATTTCACAAAACCGCTGGCGATTTTCCAAATAGCGCGACAAGCTGCCTTGTCGCAGATCAAGATCGATTGCGCCGACGCGCCGCCCGGATTTCAACAACGCGACAATGACATGCATCGCGGTTGTCGATTTTCCGGACCCGCCCTTTTCATTTCCGAGGACGATGACGTGAGTCATATGGTTAACCCAGTTAATTGCACCAAAGCGGTAAATTTCACGATTCTTGCTTACCTGTCTGAAACGAACCTGCAGCTATGATTAATCCTGATGCGATTCTCAATCCAGTGACCAATTGCATTCTGGCGGCGGCAAATATGAAAAAAGCATTGCTCGGACCCTTGATGAGCCTGTTGGCGCTGCAAAATGCATCTGCCGATATGATGTTAAGCCCCCTGCGCCAGGTGATTACGCCGGAAACGCCCGCCGTCATTTTTGATATTTCCAACCCGTCGGACCGAATGCTCGACGGCCGCGTCAGCTGGATCGACCTGACAGCGACGGAAACCGGCTACGCGCCGGCAACGATCAATGAGCGTCCAAACCTCAGCGCTGCACCCTATCTTGTAATTTCGCCGGCGCAGTTCACGCTTGAACCGGGAGGTCATGTGCAAATCGCTGTGCGCCTGGCGGCGGGCGCCATGATCCCCGAGGGTGAGCGGCGCTCACATTTCCTGGTCGAAACAGCAGCTGCGCGCACGCCGATCCGCAAAGCAAGCAATAGCGGATTGCAGGTTGATATCGGGCTGGGCGTTTCGGCGCCGGTGATATTGCGGAATGGCGGCGGGAGCGCAAAGGCGGAGATCGGTGAGACAAAGCTCGTTCGCGACAAAAACGGCCTTTTGTCGCTGGAAACATCGATTATTCCCGGCGGCGTGCGCTCGTCATATGGCCGCATTGCGGTGTTTTTTGAGGCTTATGACAGCGGCGAGGGAAAACGCCTTCTCGGGGTCAGAGAAAATGTCGCTGGGTTTCTCGATGCGCCGCTCAGGAAAGTGGAAACGCCGCTTGGCTTTGGATCGCTGGAGGCGGGCGAGCTTACTGTTCGCTATGAAGGCGCCGCTGAATATGACGGCCGTGTTTTTGACATGCGCAGTTTTGAGATTGCGCCGCCGGAATAAGCGCGATTATTCCTCAGCGAGCGAAAGGCGCTGGCCCTGGAAGCTAACCACGGAACAAAACAGGCCTTTTTGCTTTAAGTTTGCGCATAAGGCTTGCGCCTTTTCATTGGACGAAAATCCACCGCCAATGAGGCGCAGGAACATCCCTTTGTCCGGGATTGTCACCGGTTCGGTGCGCGGCTCCAAAAGTCCAAGTTCGTCAGGATTTTCCCGCTGCAATTTTCTCCAGCCCTCGCGCGCTTCCTCAGACAGACGGTAAGAGGCAAGATGCACACCGAATAAAACGCTGGCGGTTTGAATCTCGCCTTCGGCTTCGTTTTCAAAAACCATTTCGTTCGAAGCAAAGGCCGGCTGAACCAGTCTTGGCGAGTCTTCGATGGGAACATCTGTCTTCGCCAGCGCGGGCGCATTTGCATCGTCAACGACAGCTTGATTGCGTAACTGAGGGCTGAGGACAGTGATTGCGGTCGTTTCCGGCGCCGCGGCTTCTGCGATTTCAGTATCGCCGGGACCACCGGCCTTAATTTGCGCGGCAAGGCGATCGCGATCCCGTTTCGCGGCAAGAACTTGCTTTTCCAGCTCTTCGTTTTCTGATTTCAGCGTCGCAACCTCAACTTCGAGGGACGCAACGCGGGTGCGCGCCGCATTCATCGCATCGGCATTTGCAGCTTTTGACGACGAATTCCCGCCAGGCAAAGATGCGCAGGCAGAAAGCAGGCTGAAGAATAAAAAGACGCCAATTCTCTTTGCGCTGGGCACAGGCCGCATTCTCCTTAAGGGGTCGCGTTTACTGCGATTCTCGAATTGCTGGACCATAGGCGGGTCAGGGCGTCAGGCCAATCCCAAATTTCCGGTAGAAATACGCCAAATCCGCGCGCCTACTGATGGCGGCGGCCACCGCCCGGAGCGCCGGTGAGGACCTATAACAGACCCAGTTCCGCGAGCTCAATAGCGAGTTCCGGTGGTGGGTTTTTCCGGGAACCTTTTTTTACATCAGGCGGCGCATCTTCCGACCGCAGATACCGCCAGCCCTGAAACGCCCGGCGCGACTGCGGTTTGGTCGGGATCAATGCCGGATCGATCGAAATTGCGCATCGGCGGATACCGTCAGCGCCGTCACGCCTTTCGAAGCCCAACAGACGCTGGCGCACCAAAATGACTCCCTTGATCACCCAGTAAATGGACCCGCCGTCGAGAAGTGCGGCCTCACGCCGGGGGTGCATACGCGTCACGTGCTCGTGAACGCGCCCACGACCAACCCTTTCATTGTCGCCTGACCGTTTTTCAACCCAAGCCGCTAGATCGCTGACGCTTTCTGCGCCCACGCAAAGTTTCACCAGATGCACTGTCATTAAAATCGATCGCGGTCTGTCGGACGGAGATTACTCGGCAACGCGCAATCGCGCCAAATCTCGCGCACGCTCACGTTTCAATTCATGGCGCGCCGTGCGCTTCACGAGAATATAAAGAATGAAATAACACATGGCGGCGCCAATGGCGGAAAGCCAAATCGGAAGGTGTTCAAAAATCGCTGAAAATCTATCATAGCTGAGCCCAAGCGCTTCGGCCAATCCAGGCGCCTCCTGTCCCAGCAGCAGCAACGCGCCGATACCGGTAAGCCCGAAGGCCAGCAGCCCTGCGAGAAGGGCCCCGATCGTCACGCCCATATCGGCATATTCCTCAGCCTTCGACACAATCATTTTTGACGGCTCGCCAGAAAGCGCTTGCGTCGCGGCAAACAGCGCGCGCGTACGCGCGGCTTTTTCTTCCGGCGCCAGTATTCTGTTTTTGTCCGCCCTGATCTCATCGAAATTTACCAGGGGCCTCGCCTTACGCACCGCGTCTGACACATAATCGAGCTCGCATTCTTCAGCTGGCTTAACATCGGAACTGGGCACCACGAGAGAGGCGTCGGTCGGCATCAGGAAAAGCGATTTTTCAGCGGAACGCCTGCGCACCAAACCGTCCAGCGTCACCAGTTCATTATTGACGTGGGCTTTCGTCCACATTTCAAAGGCATTGGCGGCGCCGAGCTTGTCGCCGGCATTTAATTTGCGCAGCACTGTAGATCGGCGCCAATTGTCTTCGCCGATATTGAAAACCAGCGAGACGATCGCATCATGTTCATTTTGGTTAAGCGGCGCACGCACAGTATCGCCTATCAATTGCTCAATGGGTTCCACATCCTGTTTCAGCAGATGTTCAGCGTCGCCCTCGGTGACGCTCATGCCATGGCGCGCGGTTGCCACATGACCGTACCCCACCGTCCATTGTTCGGTCGGCGCGTAATGGGCCGCCATGCGCAGCCCTTCATAGCCTTTGATCAGATTGAGACCGGTTTCTCCCGTCCGCATCAGAGCCGCCTTACCCCTCAACTCAATTTCCAGGACCCGCCTGAAAACCCCAATTGAAAACCATCACCGCGAATGCCCCTGGCCATCCGCGTTAACGAATCCAATAGCACGCCGCGCCCCGGTTGTGTAGCCGGATGCAGGGCGTCCCAGGGCTCTTGCCGCCCGATTGTGTCATAATCGCACAGACCGGGGCCCCGCGCGTCCGGGACAATCGCCACGCGCATTGGCAGCGGCCTCTGCAACCACATGTAAGCGTGCAAATTTCCCCGGCAAATCAGCGATTTGCGGGTCATTTCCCCATAACGAAGGCGGGCTGTGCTGGCATGAGAATTGGGTAAATAGGGACGCATCGCCATGCTTGCCCGCCGGCGATGCGGGGTTTGCCATCAATTGGCGCGGGAAAAACGGGCAGGAACAGGCTTTGGAATTATGTATATCGGCAATGGTTGGACCAATGTCCTCGCCGCCGCCATTATCGCGCTGGCGATTGTCTGGACTGGCGGTTTCGGTGGAAAAAAATCCGCAAGCGATGAGGATTACGCCGCCTGGACCGCGCGTGCAGTCGGCGATATTCGCAACGATATTGTCGTCAATTGCGGATGCTGTGGCGACGAAGGCAAACGGAGGGCCGCCGCCCCTTTTTAGCCCCCCGCCCCGTTCCGCAGCGAATCGCCGGTTATGAACCGGCGCCTCCAGTGGAAACCGGGCGGGATCCGCACCAACAGGATGTCGCCATCAGGCCGGCGGCCGAAACTATACCCGAGCCGGTATTTCCGCCGCGCGAGCCGATTCATTTTCCTCCCTGGTTTTTGAACCCGCCGCCTTTTCCCGAGCCCCCTGTTGTGATTCCGCCGGAACCGCCCTGCGATCCGGAAGAAGATCCAGATTGTGAAGAACCGCCTGAAGAACCGCCTACGGACGTTCCTGAACCGGGCGTATTGGCGATCTTGATGAGCGGCGGCGCAATCTATTGGTTGTTGCGAAGGCGCCGGGATCGCCACACAACGTAATGAAATTCACGCACCGGGCAACAACACCAGCGCGGCCAATCCAAGGAATACGAAAAAGCCGACAATATCGGTGACCGTGGTGACAAACACCGCCGACGATACTGCCGGGTCAGCGCCGGCCCGTTGCAACCCGATGGGCACAAGAATGCCGGCCAGTCCCGCCGCCAAAAGGTTGATGATCATTGCAGCGCCGACAACCGCGCCGAGCCGAATAGCGGCGGCTTGATCGCCCCAGTCATTAGCGAAATACCAAACGCCCGCAAGCGTTCCCATAATCACCGCAAAAATGACGCCGTTCAAAAACCCGACGAGCGTTTCGCGCATGACGACACGCGCTGCATTGGTCGCGGTCAAATCCTTTGTTGCAATGGAACGCACAACGATTGTCAGCGTCTGGGTCGCGGCATTGCCGCCCATCGAAGCGACAATCGGCATCAAAATCGCCAGCGCTACAATTTGCTCAATCGCGCCCCCAAACAGCGCAATAACAAGGGATGCCATGATCGCTGTCAGGAGATTGACTGCGAGCCATGAAAACCGTGACCGAACTGTCTCCAGCACCGTATCGGAAAGGCCGGTGTCGGCTTCAACGCCCGCGAGCGCCAGCATGTCCTCCTGGGTTTCCTCGCGCACCATTTCAACAACGTCGTCAACGGTAATCATCCCGATGAGCCGATCGCTGGCGTCTATAACGGGCGATGAAATGAGATTATATTGCTCGAAGAGATAGGCGACTTCTTCCTGATCCATCGAAACGGGAATGGTGCGCAGGTCCTGGCCGGTCATGATGTCTTTGATGACTGTCTCGCGCGGCGCTCTCAGCAGCCTTGAAAGCGGCACGGCGCCGATAGGTTTGAACGCAGGATCGACAATAAAAACTTCGTAAAACTGGTCGGGCAGTTCCTCGGTACTGCGCATCCGGTCGATGATCTGACCAACCGTCCAGTAAGCGGGCGTTGCGAAAAACTCACGCTGCATCAAGCGGCCGGCTGTGTCCTCGCCGAAATCGAGCGCCGCACGCACAGCAAGGCGGTCTTCCAACGGCACTTCCGCCAGAATTTCCGCGCGTTTTTCCTCATCCAGCTCTTCGAGAACAAAGGCCGCATCGTCGGTTTCAAGCTCCGCGACAGCTTTGGCGACTTTTCCCGGCTCCATGGCCTCAATGACATCTTCGCGCAGATCATCATCGAGTTCCGCGAGCACATCAGCGGGCAGCGCCCCGCCAAGCAGGGCGATCAGCACATTGCGCTCTTCATCGCGCAACAGGCCAATCAGATCGGCGATGTCCGCCGGGTGCATATCCTGGGTTAGAAAGTGAAAGACTTTCGCGTCGCGCTGATCGATTGCCTCGGAAACCGCGCGCATGAATTCGGCCGACAGCGTCTGGTCATCGGCGAATTGAGCATCGTCGCCGTCTGGCCTGGTTTCATCGACGGGCGTGGTTTCACTCATAAACACCCCTCGCCTCGACTAGCGAAGCCATGGAAACGATTGATTGTGGAGGTGCTAAGCCACGCCCCGGATTTTCGCAAGACCGCGGAAAGGACTACTCCCGGGCGGAAAAGGGCTAACCCCGGAAGTTAATGACGCCGCTTATGATGATCGCCACAGTGACGGCCCACAAACCGGCGGCGATTTTGGTCGCAAGCCAGACCTTCCTTTTTATTTCAGGCGAGACCGGCGCGCCCGGGTCAGCGCCCTTGACGCCGTCGTCCGGAGCCTCCCACCGGCCTGTCACATTGCGCGGCAGAACAGCGAGAAAAGAGACCCACCACCAGATGATAAAGATAACGATGGCGCCCGGAATATTCATAAGTTTTGTTTCTGGTTGTAGTGAGTATTGCGAAGGGGCAAATACCGGAAACAACCTTAACGGCATGTGGGGCGCGGTCTCAATGATTAAATTCAGAGCCGGAAGCCAAAGGCGCTCAACAAAAAGCTGCTGACATCGCCGCTTCATCCCGGAAACAGGGGCGTTGGCCTAGTTTTCATTGTAAACTTCGCCTGAATTGCCACATATCGTGCAACAAAAACGAAGAATGCGCAAAACATTGAACCGAAACACCGGCACCAACTGGGTCTATCAGGCGCGCGGCAATATTCATCGCATCGAGGCGTGTTTTGCGGGGGCGGCCTATGCGCCCCATCGCCACGACACCTATGCGATCGGCATCACTCTCGCCGGCGTTCAGAGTTTCGACTATCGGGGCGAAACGCGTCACTCGCTTCCCGGCGGCATGGTCGTGCTGCATCCTGACGAACTCCATGACGGCCGCGCCGGCACCGACGCAGGGTTTCGCTATCGGACGATCTATATTGAACCGGTTTTGATCCAGGACAGGTTGGGCGGAAAGCCGCTGCCCTTTGTTAAAGGCGGCACATCATCAGACCCAAGGCTATTTGACGCTGTTCTTCCATTGCTGGAGGAATATGATCAGCCTCTCGACAACCTGGAATATCAGGACGCGCTGTTCGATCTTGCAACGGCGCTGCATGACACTGTTGCCGCCGACGCCAGCGGCGGCGAACGCATCGTCAGTCCTTTTAATTACAAAGCGGCGCAATTAGCGCGCAAATATATCCATGAGCGATTGGAGCACGGCATATCCCTCGACGAATTGGAGGAGATTACCGGCCATGACAGATGGCAATTATCGCGAGACTTCAGGGCGCTCTTTGGAACAAGCCCGCATCGCTATCTGACCATGCGCCGCCTGGATAAAGCGCGAAATATGATGCGCGCCGGCCATTCCATTGCGGACGCTGCATTTGCAGCTGCGTTTGCCGACCAGAGCCATTTCACGCGTCAATTCAAAAAGACCTATGGCATGACGCCAAAAGTCTGGATCAAAACGCTGGGCGGCAACCCAGCCTGACCAGGTTCGCAACTCGCCGAAACAGCAAGTATGGTCTGGATTTTTGTATTGTCGCGCATTCGAACCCAAGTGAGGTTCGAAAAGAGCCGAACGCATACACTTTTGGTGAATGCGCTCCGGTTAACGCACAATCGTTCTATAATCACTTCATACTGATCGGATAAACTTGTGCCCATGATGCACAGCACCCAAAAATCCGGGCGGCTTATCGCCCTCGTCGAGCTCGCCGGCTTTGTCGGCTTTGCCCTGCTGTCAAAAAAACTAGTGGATCCTTATCTCTGGAAATATGCAGGGCCGGTGACGCTGATAACAACGCTGATCTTGCTGACAATTTATATGCGTATACGCGGCGAAAGCTGGGCTGGCATGGGGCTCGTTCCCCTTCCCGGCCTAAGAGCGAAACTCATGCTCATTCCTCAAACGCTTTTAACATTTGTCGCGTTCGCCGCAGCCGTCGCGACTGTCCTGTTCGGAGCCGAAGCGCTTGGCCTTGCGTTCATGTCTGAAGTCCCTGACGGGGTTGAGGAGCGCTGGGGCGACATCAAGGGCAATCTCCCGCTCTTTCTGCTGTGGCTTGGGATCGGCTGGGTGTCGGCGGCGTTTGGCGAAGAAATGTTCTTCCGCGGGTTTATCATTACGCGGCTGGAATCAACATTTGGCGGCGTCAAATTTGCCTCGGTGATCGCCGTAATCCTGGCCGCAGCGTTTTTCGGTTATGTCCATATGTATTATCAGGGCATGCGCGGTTTTGTGACGACGGGCGCCATCGGACTCGCCTTCGGCGTCATGTTTCTCCTTTTCAAGCGCAATCTCTATCCGGTGATTCTGGTGCACGGCATTGTCGATTCGATCGGCTTTACTGCGCGCTATATGGACTGGGATGTGTGAACGGACTGCGCATTTATATAGGTTTTTGCGGACGCAAAAATCCCTCTTGAGCCTGCATCACTGCATGCGCTAAGACGCTGGTCATGACACACACAATCCCAGACCGCCTCAGCGTTAATCCGAAAAGCCCTTTTTACGATGAAGAGCTGCTGAAGCATGAAGTAGGCGTGCGCTTCAAGGGCGAAGAAAAAACCAATGTGGAAGAATACTGCATATCCGAAGGCTGGGTGCGCGTCGCTGCCGGCAAGGCCGTTGATCGCAAGGGCGATCCGCTGACTGTGCTTCTCAAAGGACCGGTGGAGGTTTGGATTAAAGAACCGGAAGAATAAGTGGCCGCAAGAAACATTCGACGCCCTCACTTCAATCGGCGCGCTAACGCCGGACTGTTGCGCCGTGAATAATTGATCTTCCGAACAACTAGTGCATTCGCTTTGAGAGTATCACTACTCCAAAGCGATTAGTCTGCATGTAACATCGTTTACAATGGTCTTGGGCTGGACCGCTATCGTTGTTATCTTATTGGCGGGCTCACTTGCCATAGATAGAATCGCACTTGAGAAAAAAATGACGATCGACTCACAAGAATTAATACTACTCGGTGCGGGTGCGTCTGTAGAAGGCGGAATGCCGACCGCCGCTTGCGCACCAATCGTTTTACTCGACGAATTTAAAAAAGGCACTGGACTTGAGGATAGTATCGAAACGCTTCAGTTCGTAAGGGAGTGTCATGATTTTTGTGTAAATGGTGAACGCCGGCATGCTAAGCTTAAAGGAGAAACGCATGCCCGATATGACAAAGACGCCCGAAATATCCGACGCCGTACTTGATGAGCTGTTGAAGGATTACGAAAATCCTG
>JAJFGF010000040.1 GCA_021776245.1 Hyphococcus sp.
ACAAAGCCGGTGGCGCCGGTAACGCCTACCATTCTTTTGTCATCATTCATGAGAAACGACTCCCTATCACAGGTTCGGAAATGGCTGGTTGTCCAGGAGTCTGTCGGACTTATGATGATTCTGCTACAAAGTGGTGATGGCGCGCGGGATAATTTCTGGCCCAAACGCGGGATAACGGACTTATCCCAATTTTCCGCCTGACGGAATCTAATTCCATAAAATCCATGCCAAAATATAGCGCATTACCAGTTGAACAGCAACAGCTCGGTGACCGCCGGGCGGCTCGCCGCTGGTGACATCGAGTAGGTTGTTGACAGCTCCTCCACCCGGAAACCTTTATAGATCGCACGGACCTGTTGTGAGTCGTTAATCGATATGATCGCTTTACCTTTGACCTTGCCCACGGCGACGGCCAGAGCCTTGTGGTCGTCTGCTGTGAACTCCATACCGTAGAAGCCTTTGATCCCAGAGATAAGGTACGGCGGATCGATATAGAAGAAGGTTGCGGCTCGGTCGTATCTCTTTATGCAGTCAGCCCACGGCCTGTGATCGACAGAGACCCGGCGGAGCCGTTGATACGCCTGCGCCACGGTTTGAGGGATTCGATCCACGTTGAACCGGCTCGGCCCAGACGGGGACGGAGCAAAGTATCTGCCACCGACTTTCGCCCCGTAAGCAGTCTGCTGGAGATAATAGAACCTCGCGGCTCGCTGGATATCGGTCAATCCGACCTGGTGGGGAGAGCAATATTCCTCAAACGTTTTACGGGTGAACAGAGTCCACTTGAACTGTCTGGTGAACTCCTCCGGGTGATGTTGCACGATCCTATACAGGTTGACCAGGTCACCGTTGAGATCATTGAGGATCTCGCTTTTTGATGGAGGTTTGCGGAAAAACACTCCGCCTGCGCCGCAGAACGGCTCTACATAACAAGTATGCGGGGGAATATGAGAGATTATTTGCTTTGCCAGCCGACGTTTACCGCCGGGCCAAGCTACGATTGGATTCGCCATGAGCGCCTCTTTTTGGGGACTCGTGGTCCTCGGAGGCGCTCACGGCGCTCTGGTTATTGTTTTACAATGCCGACACTTTATTTCTACAGCGCCAGCTTTTATCAGTTTTCCCAGCAGTTTGTTGCAATCCTTGCAACGAATCTCTTTAATCTTCAAGTCAAATCGACCACCTCCTTTCCGGCATTGATACAACGTCTCACTTCTATATAATAGAAGGCCAGCAATTTGGTAGCGACGTTGTCGGGTGCGGTGTATGCCGCATCGCCGTCCGGGTCTTATACACCCGGCGGCCTACCTCTACTCTAAAATCGAAAGTCTAATATTGCTCAACATCGCCGGAGTTGCCAGCGATGGATAACTCGTTGCCGGATACGCGCCATTGCCAACCCGGACCATTTCGATGGACGAATATACGTCCGGTTTTGAAACGTCATAGTTCGCGACATGTGTCCATGTCCCGCCGTCGAACGACCATATCTGCGAGTATGTGTGATACTCGGTCCACTGGATATCTACGCGGTACGTTAGCCCAGGGTCGAAATTGGGGCCGTTATGACGGCTCTGTTTTTCATAGAACGGCTCGACGTTAAAATGCTGAACGACAAACGCCGTCGTAAGCGAACACCCGCCCCACAAAAGGTGGTGGAGGTTCAATTCGCGGCCAGACGGACCGCGAAACTTCAGCCAGGTTAAAAACGTCTCCCGCTCTGCATACGATTCACACGCATTAAAATTCGTGATATCGAACGACAACATTCCGGCAACAGGCGCAGAGGTACCCGTAATTGGGATTTCGTAAACGTTGTCGGCAGAACAGGTATCCGTTGTCCAAACAACCGTTCGCCCTGCCGTGTGTCCGTAATTATCCGGCAGATGCTCTTCGGCGCACCCCGTTACAACAGGGTCGTCTACCACCGGAGGTTCTACCGGTTTGGTCGGCTCTTCATCGACAACGGGCGGGTCTGCAGGTTCTACCGGCTCTTCAATCACAGGCGGCTCTTCTTCAGCCGGAGGTTCTCCAGTGGCTTGTTCTTCCTGTTTTTGAATCTCGTCTTTTACCGCCTGAACACATTCAGGGTCGCCAGCGCAAGCCTCGATAGCCGTCAGCGTGGTGTCAATAATCGCGCCGCCTGTGGAGCAGGAGGAGAGGGCCACCGCCAGAAGCAATGCCGTTAATCGGATATTCATTTCTTTATTTCCTTCGTCTTAAGGGCATAGAATCACGCCTATGGTTAACAAGATCATGATGACGAAACTTATGAACCAAGCGTCGTCATCATGATTATTCGGTTTTCTGAAACACATCATTTCGGCCTCACTGATCGCCAGCCAAAAAGCCGGACACCAAGCCAATAATAAAAAGCCCGCCACCACGCCATGCCATCCTCTCTCAGTGCCGTGTAAAATACCTGGTCAGCCGTAGCTCTGTACCACTTGTCCAGTATCCCTGCGCGAACGGTCCTGTAAAGTGCATCGTGGATCATCGCCGCCCGTGCGTTTGTGCTGTCGTCAATTGTCGGACCGGACGCACCATCCCAGACAAAACCCTTCTTCAGGGTAATGGAGTCTGGGATATCACCCCGTCCTCTTATCAAGTGAATATATCCACACCTACTCGTAACTGGAAGTAACAAGCCGGTAGGGTCGTCGTGGTAGTCTTCGATCAACTGGTAGCCGTTTGCGACCTCAACATATTTTGGAATTTGATGCTGTTTGTCCATTTCAGAACCCCGCCGTAAAAATGATTATAAAACTGGTGATAGTTTCCTCAGCCAGAACGTCGGAAACATCGCCGCCGTAGTTCATGCCGTCGTAATACCCTTCTCGAAATACCGTTGCCTGGGTGAAAAACAGGCCACCACCCACATGGTATTTGTCACCCCATCCCGCCATCAGCCCACCGCCGATCCCGTTTATCAGGTTGTCGCTACCTTCGCCCATCTGGACGGCAACAAACGGTCCCCGGCTCTCATACCATTTACTTGCCGCAGGTTTTTGATATGTGGCCACCAACATAAATACCGGGTAAACGTCCTGGGTGGATGTTGACCGGAGTTTGCCGTCGAGAACCGTAGCGTTACTGACCTCCGATGATCCGATCCAGTTTGTTCGTAACCCGATAGCTCCGGTCCATTTCAGGCCGGTACTGTTCAGGTCTTGCGCGTGAGCGGTTGTGGTGGCAAGGGCGACCAGTGTCAGGATGACGGCTATCCTTCTCATGCGGCACATATCCTCGCCCCTTCCACCTGTCGAATTTGCAATGCGAATTCTTCTTGAGGAGATATCGCGTCTTTGAACTGTTCTATAGCCTCTTTGCTATTCAGAACAGCCAACAGCCCACTCATATATCCGAGCCGCATTCCAAGACCGATACAGCCTTGAAAATTGTCCGGGCCGTTACCAATGTGAAAGAGTATGTGCGTTCGGTCAGGAACGTGAGTGACCTCGAAAGTGAATCCGAATTTGGGAGACATCCGTTTTTTACAGATGTAAATTCCTTCCGGGATACACGATATGTTTGGTTGGTTGTTCTCCCATGCCCGTTCAACCGTCGCCAATTTAATGTTGGTGCCGCAAATGGTTAACTCTCCAAACGTGCCATAACCTGGTATGTACGAATGGCGTTCAATAGTTGCAATGACCGTTTTATTCATCTTTACACCACCCTTATCCCCACGACTTCTTCAAGCAGGGTAATCCGTTTTCCAAGGCTCTTGTTATCGGTTTTATCTTTGTCCTTATCATCATCATGCTCTTTTTTCTTGGCGGTTTTCATGGTCTCTTCAGCCTCCTTTTCGGAGTCCTTCACCGCTTTATTGGCGGCTTCTTCATCGTCACGTTTCCACCCGTTACCCATGAGTCAGCACTCCTATATTCGGCCAGTTGGCGGACTCTACAGCGGCATCCACCCCGGCAATATCTGTGGCGGCATTGATAGCAGATTCAATCCGGTTGCTTTCAAGCTGGACGGAACTTATCTCGCTTTGTTTTGTGGAGAAAGTTGTTGAGGCGGCCAATGTTGGCGCACCGCCTGCCATTTCGGCGTTCAGGTTGTTCTGGAGAGAGATCGGCCATTTGGCATAAATAATATTTTCAGATGTCCGGCGAACGGTGGCGAGCCGGTCTTTTTTAATATTTTCCAACGTGTAATCAGGGTCGGGAGTTACCACCCCGCCGTCATTCACCCATCCCACGTACTCTTCGTTCGTGGGAGAAAGCCAAACCCCATCATCACGCTGGATGGATATAACCGCCGCTGTTACCGGGTCTCGTAGTTCTCTATACATGGTTTAAAGTTCCGCCTCCAGTTGGATTGATGCGTTTGTTGTTCCGGCGACATGGCGAAGTTCGCCGCACTGGCCGACGGCGTAGGGTGTCCCGGCAACCCCGGTACGAAGCCGGAAACATGTCTTCGAGATATTCGCCGCCGAATTGGACGAGCCTGTGTTGATACCGCCACCAACTTCCGTGTCGAAAGTGGTAGCCGCCGACAGCGTGACGGTGGGAGCTGATCGCATTTCTGGATAGAAAATATCGACATCAAGATAGTTTGTATTTACCATCGTGCCGGTTCCGAATACACCGTTGGCCGCCGATGGTTTGATGACGTTAAAATAACGCTCGCACAGAATCTTTTCTATCTGGTAGGGTCGCTCTGTGAACGGCGTTGCGATATTCCCCATCTCGAATTTCACCAGCGCAAGTTGGAAATTATTGGCGATGTTGTCGCAGGCGTTGACCTGATTGGCAGTGGCGAAGGCCGCCGAGGAGTTCCATTGCCCCGCTGTGCCGTGATGGTTTGTCCCTGCGGCCAGAACCCATTTGATGGTGAGTCCGGTTCCGTTGGTAAAATCCCACGTTCCGCCGGTGTAATCGAACGGGACCTGAACGAACTTTAACTCCCATGTGTCGGCTGTGTTGACTGTGTATTCCGAGATGAAGGTCCGGTCGGCTCCAGAGTTCTGGAACGCCGCGCAGTAGGTTCCGGTCTTTGTCGCCTTCACCAGGAATGGCAAGACACCCGATCTGCCGACGAAACGGGCGAAGTCGTATCCTTCGATTTTGTAATCGATAGAGGAGAAATCGGTGACGGCCATCGAGACATCGGCTGTCGTGCAATCGACCAGCAGGGAATATTCCGCAATCGCTCCAGCTTCCGCCAGTGTCGGAATATCTGTTGATCGGGTGACATCGTGAACCATCGTTCCCGATTTTCGATAAGCGAACCGGTCGGCTGTATATTTACCGTCGGCGACGGAGACGAATGAAGTTCCCCTGTTCCAGAATTTCAAGGCTCCGTTGATGATGGCGCTGTCGCCCGCTATCAGCGCGGATAACGGCGTGACCAACGAAACGGCCACCGCGCTGATCGGGTCGGTCAACCCGGCGCTGGTGGTGGCGCCATCCTCACGGGAGATGCCGACGAGGATTACCGTGGTCTCGCCTGACGCTGTAGTTGCGCTCGAAACCAGACCGATGACCGGAATCGCCTGAGACACTTTCACCTTTCGCCCGGTAATAAATACCGTGGTCTCCGGCACTTTAAACGAGGTCGTTGATAACCACGTTACCGGGCCTGTGACAGCTTGCCACGGCGACGCTGTAACGCCGGAGAGCAACGCGCCTGTGCTGTCGTGCGCTTGTGCGTTAAAATCGGTTTGCGCCTTGAGGGCGTTTAAAAGGTTGTCGCCCCAGTTGCTCTCCCCCTTCTGCGGGAGTGTCATCTGCGGTGTATTGCCGTAAGTTGTTGTCATATTAATCTCCCGCTTGTTCCGCCATCTCCAGCGCGAATTGAGCGCGTGGACTGTTGGGGAATTTCAGTTGAGGTGGTTTTGTAATTGAGCCGTAAAGGGTGGTATGCGGTTCCGCCGCCTGGCCGTTGTCCGGGTGAAGCGCGATCACTACCGGCGTTGACTGCCCGACTTGTCGGAGCAATCGGAAGATCGTCCAGCGAATCTCTTCGCCCACGTTGTGAAACGTCATTTTCACCACCGTGTATCGGGTTCCGGCTCTCGCGGTTTTGAGTTGCCCCGACGTGGATCTTCGAGTGGCCGCTGTGTCGATGGTTTTGATCGACCAGTTTTCCGAAAAGTTGCGTGTCATCTCGATGGCCGTGGAGATCGCCGCCACGCCCAGGTAGACGTAAGCGCCGCCATCGGGATCGGAAAAGGAAATTCGATACCAGTTTTCCTGCACCACTTGGCCGAACCAGATCACTGTGACCGGGCGGTAAAATGGCGTGGATGGATCGATGTATCCACCAAAAGTTTCATCGCCGAAACTGCCAGCGCCAAAAGCGATCAGCGGGTTGTAAGCGTCCACCCAACCGGAATCGAATGTGGGTGCCGAAGTCAATTCCCCTTGTGTCGGGGCGGCGACCACTCGGACCTGACCCGATACAGAAAGGGTGTGACCAGTGATAGCAAGCGCCTGCGCCCACTGATCGCCGGTCAACTCGATATCGATCTCGCCCGAAGCGGCGCATCGCGTCTTTGCTGTCCGGTCCGGGTCGAGGAGGTTCGCCGCCGGGTAATCGGTCGAATCGGTCGCGCATGCTACCGACACCGCAGAGAGCGTCAGGTTGTTCAGCAATAGCCGAGCGCGATTAAACGTACTCATACCAGCGGCGGCCCTCCAAGTTTTGTCCAGAGCTTGATTTGCGCCTGGCCTTTATTCGGGTCTTCCCTGATCTCGATAACGCGGTGATAAACCGGAGTGACGGCGGGCAGGTTCTTTCCGCCGAGCGTGAGTTTTACCGTATCGCCCAAGTTGAAGGCGAGGAGCCGGGTATCTGCGTTGATCGTGGTGATCAGGTGTTCGGAAGAGAGCAACGCGAGCCGCGCATCGCACAGATACGTTGCATCGGTCACGCCATCAATGCCGCTATCTTTCGATTCGCCCTCTTTCGCTGTGGGCCACCATGCGTGACTGGTTGAGAGGTTTACGGTTTTGACTACTGAACTAGCCCCGGCATTATATAGAACGGTCTGTCGTCGAAACACGTCCGGGAACGTAGAAGTGGAGCCGCCGTCGAATAGAGAGTTGGAGCCGTCGAGATCAATATCAACGGTGGGCGATCCTCCGAGGTCGGCGAACTGTTCAGCGTAAAAAGTTCCGTCTCGCTGGATGCTGTACCAGGTTAAAGTTTCGGCAATCAGATTATCGACAACGCTGGTTACGTTTCCCTCGCTCCACGACCCGGTTACCACAAACACGCCGGGTTTACCGGCACCGTTCCATGCGTTCCACGCCGCCTGGTCGAAATCATCTGGATATACGAGACCCGCCTCGATTAGCCTGGCTCTCACAACATCGCCCAGCGTTTGCGCGGTGTATGTTCCTTCCACAATTTTAGTTGCGGCCAGTTCTGCGGATTTTGCATCGATCAAGTTGAGCGTCATCTTGCCCGCGTCGGTAGTTGTCACAGATTCTATCCGGGCTGAGAGATAATGGACCGCATCGGCCCACGAGATGCCAGAAAACGTAACGTATCCGTCAAGCGGAGCGCCACGCAGAGTATTATCGTAATCGCCGAAATATGAATCCCACGAGCCGTTATCAATCACTTTTACATTACCCACGGCGGTCATCGACCGACCGGAAAAAATGTTCTGAATCCTGCGCGTGACGATCGGCAAACCGCCCTTATCGACAATGCCAGCATGGTGCGGCTGTGCGGAACCGGGCGTTGTGTCGAGCGGATAGTGGCCGGGATGCGACGCAAAATAAATATTCTGATTCGGCAACCGGAAAATAAATATCGGATCGGCATCGGCCCGTGCCGCTTCATCCAGCCAGTTTTGTGTTGGAGCCGTCATGCGATCCGCCTCCCCACGCCCGCCGAGTCGATTACGGTTTCGCCCTGGCTGGATCGATAATAAATTGTGTCAACGATCTTGTCGGCGAGATCACTGGTATCGACGCTATCCGATCCGTCTACCTGAATATTGAGTCCGTTTATTGTGGTCGCGCCACCCGAGCTGATCGGCGCGGTAATCTCGCTTGTCATCGCCGACGACGCATTGCCGGAATAGTTATATCTAACGTTTATATCGATATTGTGTTCGCGGGGCAGGCTGTTAACGTAATCGTTCAGCACCGCCACGGATTGCGCCGCATTGAAGGCTTCTTCATTCAGCGCGGCCATTTGCGTTCCCATCGGATCAAGGGCTTCTGTGGCGCTCTCTGCGCCCGTGGTGAACATTGCCAGAGCCTCGGTCGCCGTGTCGGTATCTTCGCTTGTCGCATTGACTCCGCCAAGATTCGTGAGAGTATCTTCGACAGCCAACGCTTGATTGTTGAGCGATGTGAGTTCAGCCTGCAACGCTGTCACTTCTTCTGTTGATAAATTATGCGCACCGGCCAACTCTGCGGTGATCTCCGCTTGCCGATCCGTTATTCCGGTCAGCTCTTCCATCGCGGCGGACGCGGCCTGAATCTCATCAACGGAAAACATCGTTGCGTTCCCAAGAATTGATTCGGTTAGTGTCAGGGCTTCGCTGGTAGCCTGAAGGCCCGCCATCCGGTCATCAACTTCGGCGAGGGTGTTTATCAGGTCAGTGAACGCGGTGATATCCCCGCCAACAGTTCCTTCGATTTCCGCCAGCGCAACGACAAGATCGACCGAGGCCGAGGTGATGGCGGAAGAAGCGTCCCCGGCAAGGGCGGCATCGAGTGTCATCCGCCCCATTTCTTGACCCAGTAACGATATCTGTTCGCCGGTCTGAATAGCCCCAGTTTCCACCCCGTTGAGAACGCCGGTGAAATATTCGAGAACGTCAGAGTTACCGCTGGCCGCGTCCATCATCGCTGTCAGCGATTCGGTTATCGCATCGGTATCGGCTTCTGATAGAAAGTCGGAATCATTCGCCGCCGTTGCTGTTACGAACAAAGACGAGCCGGTTTTATAGCCGTTGTCGCCGGAATTTTCACCAGATTTGTCTTCTGGAATAATATCGCCGGGGTCCGTTCCGCCGGTATCGCCTTCTGTCGAGTATTTCAGGATTACCGAAATCGTTTTTTCTGTCGGTAGAGCGGCAAGATATTTATTCAGACTGTCTACAGAAGTAGCGGCGGTTCCAACATCGGTTGCCAGTTCTGAAAAATCGGAAGTCAACGGGGAGAGAGCTGTGCTAGCAGTTCCCGCGTTTGTTTCTAGCTCGGACAACGCCGCACTCATTGCGGAAGTGTCAGTAGTCAGCTCCCCCGTTGATGATCCTGTCCCGTCCATTGCGCCGGTTATGTTGTAGAGCGTCCCTTCTACTTCAGTCGCGCGAGTGTTAAGCCCTGTAAGCTCTGTTTGCAAAGCGGCGACTTCGCCATCGAGCATATTATGAGAGCCAGCCAGAATCGTTGTGATCTCCGCCTGTCGCTCCTCTATTGCTGTCAGCTCCTCTTGTGCGGCGGATGCGAGCTTGACCTCCTCAGTCGAGAACATCGTTGCGTTGCCGAGAATAGTTTCCGTCAACGCCAAGGCCTCGCTCGTGGCCTGAAGGCCAGACATTCGGTCATCAACTTCGGCGAGAGTCTTTATCATGTCGTTGAAGATTTTCAGATCAGAACCTGTCACCGTCCCCACATCAGCCAGAGCGACGGCAAGATCGACAGAGATCCCGGCCCAATCTTCCGAAGCCTTCCCCGCCTTGCCAGCGGAGAGAGCGAAATCAACAGCCTCCTGTGCTGTAGCGTCGATCAGCGGTCCGGCCTGTTCGTATTTCGCGGCAAGATCAGCAATAGAAATGCTGGCCAACGTGCCGCCTTCCGCGCTCCCGCCAAGCGCGGCGCCCAACGCGCCAGCCGACCCGGTGAGCGCGTCGAACTGGTCGCGGAACTCGTCAGAAATATAGATAGAGCTACCGAACCGGTCGAACGTGTCGGCCATCTGGGTCAGATTGAAACCCGCTTCTTGAATCGAACCGCTATCGAGATAATCAACAAAGTTCTGGACGTTCTGGAAAAGCGATCCCATCACGTCTTCCCACGCGTCTTTCACTCCGACGGTCGTCTGCGCTGATACGTCCTCGACCGCGCCGAACATATCGGTGAGGAACACAAGAACCAGCGACGCGCCCATTGTCATTACCGCGTATGCTTTCGCCCACGCTATCTCTGATGCCTCTGCACCCGCCTCGTTCACTGTCCCGGCCATCATCGCCTGGACGGCTTGTTCGGCAGCGGTAAGCTTTGCGCCCGCCTGGATTTTCAGATACCCGATGAGCCACGTTGTGGTGAAATCGAGACCCATATCGAGAATCTTATCGGAGTATTCTTCCCAGATATCCTGAGAGTCCCGGATATCGCCTTTCAGCGCGTCAACGAGAAAACCGCGCATCGTTGTTGTGCCAGCGGCGGCCAGGTCGATATATATTCCAGCGATTTCTTTGGTAACCTGCTCGTGCAGTTTTTTCTGTTCTTCTCCTCCGGTCTGAACGGCGGTGGTCACCTCTTTTATTTGACCGACGATATGTTCTGTTTTTTTATTCTCAATAGATTTAATTTCGGCGGCGAGAGTCTTGTAAATTATCTCTTCCTGATTCGCAGAGAAATTACTCTTCTCCAGAATCGCGGTGACGGTGGTGGCGGCCTGATCGATTTTGAAAGCGGCTTCCGATTCGGCCAGAGCTTCAACCGCATCGATGTAATTTTCGTAATCGGTAAAAGTCAGTTCACCAGCTTCTGCGGCGGCTGTAACGCCCTCTTTCAGCCGGGCGACTTCTGTTTTTTGCGCATCGATCAGGAGCGTTTTCTGTTTAGCCAGTTGGGTCTGAAGGATGTTTTCTATCTCGTTGGCCGCGTCCTGCTCGTCTTTTGTGCGTTCGTCGATCAGCGCTTTTTTCTCGGCGGTATACCACCGCTCGATCTCGGTTTTATCAACTCCCTGCTTTTGTTTTGCGTTTCTTTCTTCGTCCAGTTTCAGAATTGCGTAATCGAATTCAGAGAGCGTTAACTCTTTTATCCGGTCCGCTGTATCAAGAGTGGATTGATATTTTGTTTCGAGATATTTGGTGTTAGCCTCTTCGATCTTCTTTATCGAATCGACTTCTTTTAGAGCCGCCTGAAGGGCCGCGATCCCCTCGTCGGAACTGGCGGTCACGGTCTTTTCGGAAATACCAAGCAAATCATTTTTCAGCTCTTTGTATTCGGCGAGCGTGATACGGCCAGCTTCGTATCTGGCGTTGAGAAACTGGATGGCAGTCTTCTCTTCATCGAGACTGAACTTGAGACCGTAGGTAGCTTTTGTCAGAGTATCTTTCAGCGTGTTGTATTGAGCGCCGGTAATTATCCCGGAGCTATAAAGATTCTCGATCCGCTGTAGGCCGATACCTTCTTCCGCCATTGCCTGAACGGATTCATATATTTTGCTGGAGAATTCTTTTCGCAGTTTATTGCCGCGTGATATCGCCTCCGATTCTGCATCCCATGCCGTTTGCAGTTGATCGAGCATCCAGATTGCACCAGCGCCAGCACCAGCGATAGCGCCAATGCCCAGGACAAAAGCCCCGACAGATACAGCGGCAGTCTTCGACGCGACACCCGCCTTGGTAACAGACCCTGTATAAATATCTGTTGAAACAGCAGAGGTAGTCAGGGCGGCGCTCTGCGTTGCGAGACTCGCAGAGAGTTTTCCTATCGATTCGTATGCGGCGGTACCGCCGATAGCCAGAGCGGCAAGGCCGCCAGCAAAACCCGTCGCGCCGATACCCGCCAATCCGGCGTACATTACAAACTTCTGCGTTGACGAATCGAGGTCAGTGAATATCTCTACAACGCCTGTTCCCCACTCGCCGATCTCGACTTTGATCGTCTCGAACGTAGCGGCCAACTTATCCATTTTGAAACCGATACCGTCCGACATTTCTTCGACAGCGCCCTTTGTCGCCCCGGCGCTCTTTGTTATCCCGTCCAGATTATCGGAGAACTTCGACGCGTTGTCGGTTGCCAGAATCATCGCGGCGGATGAGCCTTCGACGGACTCGAAGAGGTCAGTCATCTCCTTACCGCCGGTCGTGGTGGCTTCATGGAGGAGCTTTAAAACCCCCTCGAATCCTACTGCTTCGATAGCCGCTTTCCCGGTTTCGTAACCAACAGATTCAAGAAGCCCCGACATCTCTTCTGTCGGTTTTAAAAGACCGGTCATCATCGCTTTTAGCTGGGTGGTGGCTTCGCTCGTTGATGGCAATACGATAGTCAGTTGCGCCATTGCGGCGAACATATCCTCTGTCGAACCACCGGCGTTATCCATGAGTTTGGAAACACGCCCGACTGACCCGGCGAGTTCGTCTACCGTCGTCCGCCCAAGCTGAACAGTGGCGAACAACTGATCGCTCATTTTCTCAACGTCAGTCGCTTCCAGTCCGAAAGCTTCCAGGTTGGATACCAACGTCCCCACGGTCGTAGCAGTGTTACTTAAACCGGCAATGGCAAGGTTTGATGACGCCCCAAGAAACTTTACTGCGTCACCTGCGGCGACACCGCCAGATAACGTGTCGTACATTCCTTTTGTTAGAGCGGCGAGGGGCTGACCAGTCTCTTCCGACATTGCCAGAATCGCGTCTTTGTATTCTCCGACGTGAGCCTTCGCTTCTGGAGAAAGTGTGGCTATAGAGTTCAGCCCCTCTTCAAACGTGGCGAACGCATCGACCGACGCATACCCAAACGCTACCGCTTCTTTCGCCGCCCAGGCAAGGCCCAGAGCGGCGATACCGGTTTTTAGTTCATCAGTAATACCTGCCGTTTTTTCCAGGTTGGTGTTGGTAGTGGTAACAGCGGTGTTGGTCTTGTTCAGCCCGCTTTCAAACTCGCTGGTGAACTGTTTTGCAGACGCGGTTCCAGAAGTGGAATCAACCTCGATCTGATAAACAATCTTTTCCGGCCCGCTCATGCTGTCACCTGCGAGCGGAACTGAATTCCTGTTCGATAGCTATAACCTTGTCGAACAGGAACAGCGGATCGACCGGATCGACAGCGTGAATGATCGGCCATACCGATTCCTGAATAAACCGAAACCGCTTTAACTTTTTCTCCTCTTTCGAGACCTGTATCCAGTGCAGAACGTACTGATCCTGAACCCGCATCCACACTTCCCACGCTTCGTAGTTCTCCGGCATTAACTCCGGTTTGCCGCGTTGACATGGGTCGCATGTTACGAATTCCTCTCTGCACGTATCGAAAACTAATCGGGCTTCTTCTCGGTCACAGTCCCGGAGGTCTGTTCCGCAGGCGATTTCAAATTCGGTTTCGACACACTGTCCGCAATCAATGGCGTTTTCGCTGGCTCTCCATCGTGCGAACTCTCGGAGTTTCCCAGTTCCGCCTCCTGTTTCTCTTTGTAGAAACCGGCGACATCACTCAGGTTTTTTGAAACCCATAAGTGAAATTCCGTGGAACGTTGTAGCAGGAATGGAGATAACGTGGAATCGAAGGGACAGACTTTTACGGCGCCATCGTCAACGTAACCGTCGATATGAATTCCGAGCTTGACTATCCATGCGAGCGTAATAAACGACTGCTCATCGTCACTAACTTTCGGGTCGCGGATATCAACGATATACTCTGCCAACGCGGCGGCTTGCGCTTCCTGCTCTACAATTTTCAGACCCTGCAATCTCAACTTTGCAATCTGGGCGGCAAATCTCTTTCCCTTCTGCCCGCCTTTTAAAGCGTTAGATTCTTTCATTAACTGGGCGACCGCTTTGGGGCCTGCGGATGTCATGGCATTTATCACTTCGCGGTTTTCGATTGCTCGTAACGTGACCTCTACGCCCGCTAATACAAACGTGGCGGTTATCTCCCCCGCCCGGGCCTTCTCTGCACCGCTCCTGATCGCATCGATCAGAGCGGCGGGAGAAACAACCTTGTCGATTTTTTGCTCTACCATGTCGCTATTACCAGCACTCTGTTGGCCACGTCGTTACCGTCCGCGTCCTTTGCGAAACCGGCTGTGTAATCCTGGGAAATATCCCTCGTGGTTCCGTCGCTGATTGACGGAACGGCCAGTGATGCACGCGGCATGAAGATCGCCAGGCCGCGACTGCCAGCGGACATTTCGTATACCTCCGGCTGATAATCTTCGGTCTTGCCAGACCTTAACCATTTCAGATCGAGTTCGCGCAGGTGGAGTGTGCGGGAGCCAGTTACCTTGCGCGGTCCCCCAACCGCATAAGTTGGCTGACTCCCGCCGTCCTCGTCGTTAATTAATTCGGACCCGGTATCGATGCTAATCGACCGGGAAACAGCCGGGATAGACACCGCCACTCCTGCTATATCTCCACGCAGAGCGCGTCCAGACCGCCCGTGAGCTGGTGATCCGGTTACCGTGCCGGATACCCAGGACGGTACGCAAAGATCGCCGGAAGAATGCGCCGCTGGTGATGTGCCGCGTGAGACCGTTATCTGGCTGTTGGGAACATCGACGGAAAGAACGAGGATACCGAGTTCTGCGTTGAGATCAAACATCGACCCGGCCTCGAATGCGTGCGGGTTATCCACGGCGAACGTGGGGACAGAGCTATCCGCGTTAGCGGAGAGAGCCGCACGGCTTGTTGTAACCTGCCCGGACAAAGCTCCCGCGATCTTCATCTTGATCGGGTCTTTACCCGTAGAGTCGAACGATAGAGATTTGATAACCCCGCCGGAGCAACGCATCGTTGTGAAATCGTATTTCGCATCCAACCCGATTGTCGGCTGATCGTCAGCCAGGTGCATCGTTCTGGTCTTGCCGATAGCCGCACCGGTTGTCGGGACACTCAGCAACGGTGGCGCTACAGTTATCTCGTTCGCGCCGGTATCTACTTTTATAACAAACGCTGGCTGGCTTTCGATCATCACGCCGTCGAACAACTGATACCCTGCCGCCGACGTTATTTTAATCACTGATTTTGTAGAGCCGACCAGACAGGTCTGGTCGTTGGGTGTGACCCGGGCGGTGGTGGTTCCCAACGCGCCCATAATCAACTTTTCCAGAACCGATGCGGTGGAAGCGTCCGGTTGCTGTTTCGCATACGTTTCAATAGTAAAAGGGATTTCCTGATCCCTCCCGATAATCGGATCGGATGAGTCCCGCGTACTGTTTACCGCGTCGGACTCGTGCAGATCGTTTTTCTGAAACTCAACGTTCGAGCCGCTTAGAGCTTCGATCAGGGTACTGGCAGACTGTGTAACGCCGTCTCCGAATGTCGATTCGATATCGTAATGAAACTGTTTGACTCTTCCCTTTGATACGCTATTACTCATGATTATTTCCTCTATAGATTTTCGTTAAACCGGTCGCTCGAAATTGACCAGAAGATTTATTCCGCATATCGCCCACGATGCGCTGGCGGCTATCAGGTTTTCCCGTTCGACTGTCACCGGCTCACTTAGGTTGAGGCCGATATATTTGTTATGTAAAAGCGGGCGAACAGCATCGACGAGGTCTGTCGCTTCGTCCTCGCAAGTTGCGTTACCGCTCATATTTTTTGCGCCGCAGATGATCGTGAACCGCATGTTTGGTTTGTCTTCACCCTCCTCGAAATACGCAGGCGCTGACGAGGCGAATGACACGAACAACGCCGGAAACACAGTTGCTATCGACAACTTGTTCGTGTCGGCCATATCGTCAAACTGCCCAGAATATGGCGCGATGGTCCTCACACCGAGGCTTGCGCGTAACGGTTGCAACGTTTCGATTATTTTTGCTCTAACAGCTTTGATTGAATAGCTCATTTCATAAATAGATATTCGTTAATGATCTCGCCGATTGTGTTGCGGTCTTCATCGGATACGACGACATACGGACGCGCCGGGATATTTTGTTTACTATCAGAAGGCGACCCGAACTGATGAACCAGCGCATAAGGGCCACCTGCCCCAACGGAGACTGAATCTTTTCCCGCGTCATATGCGATTGAGTTTCTGAGAATCGCATCCCAGATAAGAGATTTTGTTTTCCCCTGCTCCGCTTTCCGTTTAATCGTGGCCGGTTTTAATGGGGCCCATGCCGGAGCGCCACCAACCTCGAACTGCCGATGAGACTGCCCGACAACGTATTCCCCCACCGCGCCCATCGCTTCAGACAGATCGCCCAGACTGGCGATCAACGGAGCCATCGCGTCACTAGCGGTTTTGCCGGGAACTTCAGTCAGGGTTATCAACGTCAGAAACCTTTCAACGTATCGCGGGAAAACACGCGCTCATCGGCAGTGAATGAGGCGACGTTATCGCCGGATGGGTCCGGCTCCTGGATAACACCGTCTAACTGGACCTGCCCGTTTGCGACCTTTGCTAACCACTTGGTTGCGTCCTCATATCTATTCCTCCACACCTCCGGTTCGAGACTACGGAAAAGATGCAGAAAATAAACAGTGAGTGTCGCGGAACAATCCCGCACAACGTGCGGAACAGGAGTCATTGGAACGTTATATTTACCAGCGGCGTGAGAATCGATAAACGCATCCGCGTCCTGTATCGCCTGGACGATCCGAGCTGTATCGATAGTCGTCGGCGGATTGTTAACCGTATCGGTCAACTCGATCAACCGCGCGTCATCGATTTTCTTTTTCAGATCGTCCAGAGTACAGTACGGCATGGCTATTTATCTCCGTACCGTTTCCGGTAATTCTCGAACGCCTTGTCACGCTCGCCAGCAGAGATGTCATAATCGAGAACGGACTCCAGCGCTTTCACTTGTGGCCGTCCATCAGCCGTCCACAGTTCATCGGTGGATGTGGGCAGTTGGTCGATGGCATTCACTATCTCGCCCATCAATTCCTGTCGCCTCTGCGGTCTTTTGCTGACCACCTGCGCAGGCTCAACCGCTTCGGCTTCGACCAGCGGTGAAAGCTCTTCGGCGATCTCCACGATGGTCTTCATGTTGTCCGGGTCGTCGCCGAACTTGTCGCCCTCCTGCGGTATCAGATCGCCATTCTCTTCACACGGCGAGATGGCAACCCCACGCCCCTGAAGCCTTTTGAGATCGAGATTCTGCATCTGGCCGACTGGAATTACCTGCGGTGATTTCGGTGTCGGACCACCATGCCGAAACGTGTAGTTCTTCGGATAATCGAGCCGAAGATATCTGGTCTCGCGTGTCACTTCCGTGTTGTCAGTCATGTTAATTTCCTTTCAGTTCAACCGGGCTTAAGCGCGGCTCTTGTATATCAACTGCGGAAGCGCATAACCAACGGCTCCTCTCCAGTCAACGCCGTACAGATACTCACCTTTCATAAAGACATTTTCATCATCGTCTTTTGTCAGGGAAGTAAGCGCCATCGGCTTTCTCGTCTGGATAATGAACGGTTTAAAAGGCGCGGTCAGGTCGGCCAGGTACCACTCTCCGGGTTTACTGGAGAGCCTCGGATCAACGATCAGGTTTGCGGAACCGAGCCATACGTTAGTTTTCGATCCACCTACTACGGCATCACCGATAACTGTTCCAGCGTGCAGGATTTCCCGTGCTATCTTTTCAAGTTGGGGAGGAACTATCAGCGTGTTCGGAACAATCCCCAGCGACTCGCCAGCCGCATTCACCAGCGCCATCATTGCTGTGCGAGCGGCCTCGTAGTTCGTGGCGGTAAGCGCGGACCCGGTCGCCAGATTCGCATAATCAGGCTGGTCGCCATTGGGGTGATTGGTTGCAAAAAACGCAACGCCATCGTGACAGATTTCCGTTTCCCCAGCCAACAGCGCTTTTATTAACAAAATGACCGGGTGACGTTTGGCTTGTGTGGCCAGCATTTTCAGACGCGGTTCGTAAATCCCCAGACGGTCATCCTCGATATCCGTCTTTTTTACTCCAATGGTTTTTTCCCACTGCTTGTTCCGAAGCACATAACCCGCGACAGCCAGCGACTCAACAACCCTGTCACCAATCCACTCGCGCAGTTCCGTCATGGCTTCCAACCAGCCATATTCCTCTTCGCCGTTGGTCGAGGTTACCTCCATTGCCAGCGGCAATAGCGGTGGCTCCGCCGCATCGTAGAACTTTGTGAACAGGGCTTTGAAACCCCGGGTCAAGGTGCTAATTGCAGACTGGTTGACCACCGCGCCAGCAATAAAAATGCTTGAAGGAGCAACGGGAGACCAACCGGAAGAACCGGTTAACGCCGCGCCGACACCGGCGACTATCGCCACTGCGATAAAACTAAATATTGTTTTCATCGAATTTTTCTCCGTTTATAGTTTTTGTTTCGAGTTGCGTTTAGCGGCTTACAGCGCCGTTGATATCGACCCACACAACCGTTGCGCTATCGACCGCATCGCATACGCCAGCGCGGACACGCCGCAAAAAGATGTTGTCGGACTTGTCTGATCCGGGTATTGATCCGGCGGTTACTGTTGCGAGAATCTGGTTGCCATCGGTGCCGGTCAACACGAATTCACCGCCGCCTGAAATGTCGATTGCGGTACCACCACCGAAGGCGAGCGTTGTGCCGGAAAAGGTGAAAGCCAACGCCACGCTTGCGGCCCCGCGAGTAGTGGCGAGCCGGGAGAGTACAACGCCGGTAACGTTGACAGGCTGTGCGGCGATGCCGAGACCGACTGTCTGGTCGTCCACAACGTAAAGATCGTCGCCAACGTTTGCCTGGCTCATGCCAGATGCCGCATATTTATACGTTCCGGTGCGCAGAATTTCAGCAGTCTCCGCTCCGTTCGCGCCGCTGGTGTTGTCTACCGTGTCGCGAGCGACACCCGCGAAAGTGGAGGCGGCGGAGCCTGCCGCCGCAATCGCATACCCGTTTGCGTCGGTCTCGACCATGCCACCTTTGTATATTTTTTCAGTCGCGGCCACGCCGCAACTGCCGATCTCCCCGATTGTCCGGGCCGTATTTCGGTCTCCTGCTAATGCCGTCATTGTCGTATCGTCCTATTTCGATTAATGGTTTTTTGTGTGTGGTTTAGTTCTTGTCGAGCTTTGCGATGTCATCTTCCGTGACGGAAAGCTGGCCCATAATGCTTTTATCCAGATCGGGAAGAGCCTTGCTATTAGCGGCCATACCGCCGCCGGTAACCGACTCTGCCAACGGTACCGCCAGGGCGTTGACTAGGAACGCCTCGAATCCGGCGCGGTCTTTAGTGGCGTAATCCTTCGCCCACGACTCCTGCGACGGTGCGATTTTACCGGCGGTGATGGCGTTGGCTACAAGCGTGTTTGCTTCCGTTTTCTCCAGTTCGGCCAGCCGGTTTTGCAACAGCAAAAGTTCATCCGGCGAAACAGCCGGAGGCCTATTCAGTTCCATGATTTTTCGATTTGCATCGAGAAGACTATTCACAGCCAGCGATCCGTACATTTCCGTCACAGCTTTTTTGTTTTCGTCAAGCTCGGCGGTGAGGCTGTTTACAGCCGTAACCACGGCATCTGCCGTGCTATCCGGGGCCAGTTTCAGGCTTCCAATGAGTGCGTTTAAAAGTTCCATTCCTTTTTCCTCCGTTGATGTGTCGTTGTTTAATTTCGAGTTTGAAAGCGGTTGCATCGTTGTGATATTTGGCATATTGGTTAGCCCGGCGTTGACGAGCCGGGATACAAACAAAGTTCGGTTTCCTGACTTTTTGGGGTCGTACAGGAATACGGGAGAGAGATACTTATATTCAGCGTTGCGGATATATTCTGCGGCGCGTGGGGTCCATTTGATATCCACACTCAATCCCGATTCGGTAACCGTCGCGGTATTCGGTTTGATCCAGCCAGCCGCTTTCCCGACATCGCCGCTATGATTACCGAACAACGAACCGTGGTTATAATCGATAGGAATATCCTGATTGCGTAAAACCAGATCAGCATGAATACGATTCAAAGCCGCGTCATCGATAACCTGCAAACCGAGTTGATGCGGATGATTACCACATGGGATCAGCTCCACCGTTTGCGTGTCGGACTCTCCTAGAGCGCCATTCAGCGCAACGTTTAAAGTGAGGTGATCCATTCTAAATTCCCTTAATTAAAAAACCCGGCGCCCACAGCCAGCGCGGGGTTACCGTGAAACTTCTCGTCGTATTCAATCCCGACCGGTGCGGCGGTCGGTTTATATTTCGTGTCGTATTTGCTAACGCCGACAACCGTTGTCCGGCAACTGAAATGAAACGGCGGCCAGTGAGATTTCCAATACGGATCGTCAACCGGTAATACCGGGTTAGCGGCCATCAACGATTTACAAATATCGCTCTGCGACTCGTCGTTAACAAACGACATGCGCCAGTGCGGGAACATCCGTTTCACGAAATCGGATTTCGTCATCGCGTTATATCGACCGGCGTTGAATGCGGTTTGGATGTTTGTGCGGAATACAGTTTTCGCGTGAGCCTTGTCGATGAACGGAGACGATTCCAGGCCCGCGTCGGCGGATTCGGATAATGCCGCGTCGTACCATTTTCGGAAAGTCAGGAGACCCGATTTATCTTCTGTCAACGCGGTCTTGAACAGGTTGCGCAGGCGGTTTATCACTTCCTTGTTTTCCAGTTTTGCAACGCGGAACGCTGTAAGTTTTATCCGGTGATCCATTGCCGCAAAATCGTCCGGCGTGTAGCCGTAAACGTTGGTCCAATAATCTGCCGCATCGACCGGTGTGATGATTTTTTCCGGTGTATCTGTGATTGTGATAGCGTTCGCGGCCAGCCTGCTATTCGCGGTTGTGTGCAATCGTTCCTCTTCGTCCGCTTCGTTGCGAACTGTCTCCTCACCCAATATTTGCGCGGTCCAGAGCAGGTTTTCAATCGACGATACGAACCCGGATTCCTCAAGCTCTGCATCGGTCAGTTCATCGCCGTCGCCGTTATCGTCCAGCGATAATGCGGTTGTATCGATCAGATCGAAATAAGTTTCTTCGGTCTGTTCCGTTATCGTATCGACCAGATCATTGGCTCGTTTCTGCGCCGGATGAACACCGTTTACCGGGGTGATCGCGCTGTTCGCGGCAATCCGACTTTCGGTTACCTGGCTATCGGTATCGTCAGCGTTGTCGTTGTCTTCGCGGGAATCCTCGGCGGTATCGTCGGCCTGTTTCTTCGCTTCTTTCTCGTCAGCGTCGGGCGCTGGAATGCCGGTCGCCTCACGAATCCACTGCTCGGATACGTCGAGTCCGAGGTTTGTCATGGCGGTAACATGAGCCAGTGTGGCGGATACGTCGGGCGCTTCATCGGTCTGCAATACCAGCGTTGGATACGATTTCTGTGGGCCGAAATTATAATCAACGAGCGGGCGGATAACGTCGCGGTTGATAACCTCGGCCAGCCGTTTCGCATCCGCCACTGTGATATCCCGGCGGACCTCATCGTGAACTTTACCCAGGGCTTGCGAGCCAACATCACCCTGCTCGGTGGTCAGGGTTTGGCCGAGAACTCTTTTCGATTTCTGCGCGTCGAAAAACGCCATCGTCTTGGCGTAAGGCGCTTTTCCGGTAGCTGATAAATGCTCGAATTTAATTTCGGAGTGTTCGTCGATCACGGCGGCGGCATCGGCTCCAAGGCTTTTAACGGCGGCGGCAACGGCTTTTTTCTCTTCGTCACTTGCGCTCGATCCGTACTTTCCGATCCGCATCGGTGTGCCGTAAAGTTCGTTGAACGACAGCCAATCTTTAATCGTGTAATTCCCAAAAAGCCACAGCCAGACCAGGCCACGATAGAGTCCGGCGCGGACAGGATGACGGCGACCGGCCAGCGGCGTGAAATGTAGAAATCGTTTCGGGTCGAGCTTTATCCCGTGCGGCTCTTGCATCGTCACCCACCTGGGGAACTCAACAAGTTTTGTCGGGTCGTTCAGGTCCTCGTATCGCAACCATCGACAATCGCGTACCGCGATTTTGTCGATCTCGACACGTCCGTTTTTCATTGCCCAATAAATCTCTCCGAGTGCCACGCCGTATCCAAGTCCGGCAATCAGGATATCGGTCAACGTTGTGTAAATATTCTGTATCGACCAGAAAATATTGGAGACTTCTTCGGCGATCTCATGATCGCGTTCGTCCTCGCTGGCCGGGGTGATTGTCATTTCAAGACCGCCGACACTGGCCGCTCTGGTTTGCATGACGGATGCAAGGTGAAAATCTTTTTCTTCCATCTCATCGAAAAGTTCAGAGGCGGTATGGAAGTCGCCAGCGTCGAGTGATCGCAACGCGCTGGTTATCGTGTTTGGTTTCGCGGGAGACGTTCGAGATGTTGCCATCACCGGCGCAATAGCGCGGGGAACCAGCGGCGCTTTTTTTGTTTCTTTGGTCTCGGTTAATTCTTCCATCACATCACCGCATCCATTCCAGCTCTCGCGCTGTCAGATGCCCACCTGCCCAGAGTTCGACGCTTAGCTATACTGTAATATTCGGCGCCTGCGCCAGCGCGTCCTAGCAAGCTCACAGCTCCTTCCATCGCGTCTGGACCGTCATCGTTCATCGATGCGCTATCTAGATAAACAAACTGCTCAATCAACCTGCGCTGGTCGGTGTTGTCACGACGGAACCGGGTCAGCCCACGTTCAATCGCGGACGACAACGATTCGATCCGTGCTATTTTGTTCGACCGGTTATCGACCAGTTTCAACGGGAGCCGGGTTCCAACCTCCTCTTCCATCGCCTCGTAAGAGCTTTTCAGCACCGCCTGAAAACCGTTCGACTCGAATCCAACGCGAAGGATTGCCGCCGGGAACGCGGCGCTCAACCGGGCGCTCATAGCGAACACGGCGGCAATCATGGATTCGATAGACTCTTTGCGAATTCGCGCTTCGATAACGTCGATATATTTTCCGCATCGCGCAACGGCGATGGTGGCTTTGTAATCGTGTCGGGACGTTTCTCCGACAGACGGATCGGTGTAGATCGCGATTGCGGAGACGTTGTTTTTGTCGTGTGTATCGATGGGCCATTCGGTAAACCACCCTTCCTGAAACGTTCCCTCATCGTCACGCGGATCGTTCATGTACTCGGCGTTGAACGCCGGAGACCCGATTGTGGTTTTCATTTCTGCAAGGTATTCGGCGGTGAATCGCTCCGGCCACAGCGGCGTTTCATCGTTTTGTATTGCGCGATAAATGCGGGACGGGAACAACTTCTCTCCGGTCTCAGGATGTTTTTCGTCCAGCAAAACGGAGAGCGCGGATCGCTTTGAAAGAATCGTTCCAACGACTATCGCGGTCCACCCTTTCGGGTCGAGCGCCGGAATGACAACGCGCTTGATCCAGTCCACGGTTTTTTCTACGCGGCGCGGGTTTTTCTGTTCCGCGTCGTTCTCCAGATCGTCGCCAACGAAAGCGTCGGGCCGATGGGCGCCGTGCCTAATTCCTCGTAGAGATTGGCCTTTGCCACGGGCGACAATCCGCACCCCGTTACGTGTGGTGATATCACCGTCGGCCCACGACCCGGCGGTTTTCATCGTGCCAAAATCGTGTTTGATTCTGTCGTTCACTTCCAGTTCTTCGGCGACAAACGCCAGTAATGTGGAGGCCTGCGTCTCGGTATCGGACCCGACGATTATCAAGTGACGGCTTTTGAACGCTGTCCAATGAATAATTTTTAGCAGTGCGAAAAATACAGATTTTGCGTGACCGCGTGGAGCCGCGATCAACGTCAACTGGTTTCTGTTTTCGGAAAGCTCGTCCCATTCCCGATGGAAATCCGGGGTCGCACCCTCGAAATAATGCGGCAGATAGATCGACGCGAACTTGAACACGTCGGCCTTTGCGGATTCGATCCGCGCCGCTTTAATTTCTTTCGTATCGTCGGCGAAAGCCGTCGCTTTATCGCGGCGTTTTGCGGCAAGTTCCCTGAACCGCTTATCCAGTTTCGCCCTGCTATACTTAGGCATTATCCAATCACCTTGTCGGCGGCGGGTTGCAGATAGCTCGCCACTATCGTTGCGGTTTCCGGGTGTCCGTCGTTCTCAATCATGGTGACGAGCGTCACACCGAACTCGGCCAGAAGTTTGTTCGGATCGTAATCTTGACGGATTTCTTTTTTTAATTTCATGATTGCGTGGAGCGCGTTAACGTCGCCACGTTCCGCCAGTTTGCTCAAAGCTTTTTCGGCTTTCATCATGCTCCGGGTTACCCGTTGCGCAAACCCCTGGCGATCTTTCTTGTCCGCGTACCAGTCGTTTTCGCTCGACCATTTCTTGATTGTCGAAATCGGAACGCCGGTGCTTTTTGCAACCTGCTCCAGCGTCAAACCGCTATCGACGTATTCCGAATACGCCTGATCGTAACGGCTGGAGTGGACGTTGCAGATTTCTTCGACGAGTGTCATTTTCTGGAAACCCCCACGCAGTACGTCTCGCCGTTGTCCACATCCGTTCCGGCGGGAGTAATTTTTGCCGTTACATTTCGGGCTTTCCCGATCTTGATTTCCTCTGTCTTCACCAAACCTTTCCCCTCCAGATACCAGAGCTGGTATTGGATTTCCGGGAGATCGATGGCGAAGAAAGAGTCCGCGACGAACTGCTCGACAAGATCAACATCTTCAACATGCTTGGTTGGTTTATCGTTTAGATGCGCAAGAATTCCACGACGCGTATCGCTTTTAATGCGAAGAGATTCAGCAATAGGATCGGCAGAACGAACACCCGGCACAGATACAGCCCCGGTGATAATGTCCACGCCAGCCGGGGTGATTCGCGCCGTCCACATATCGTGATCCTCGATCTTCGCAACGATAAGCGCGGGCGGATCGAGGTTCGCAAGATACTCAAAATGATCCCGGATATTATTTCTCGGCGCGTCCTGATTCACTTCGGATAACGCCTCCTGCATTACGACATCAGGATGCGCGTGACGGTACAGATCGTTTGCTATTCGGAGGATATGGTAACGGCGGGTCTTGACACACATGCTATTTCTGATCCTCGTTGTTTTCGATTCGCTCAATGTGACGGCGAATATCTGCGATGGTTACGGTGAACTCACGGGCGGAAACAAACTTATTGTCCTGTTCCCAAACCCGCTCCCATAATTCGGTGATTTGTTTTTCGGAATTGCGGATGCGGTACAGGGCCACAGCGGCAGTCATTGCTATTCCGCCAAGGAATGCGAGTATCTGTGTCATTTCGTGGGTGAGGGTCACACGAATATTTCCTGTAAAAAAACTGCGTTGTTTAAATTGGTGGCCGCCGGGAAAATGGGAATAACCCCAACGGCCACGCTAGAGGTGATCGCTACCTGACTATTATTTTGAGGGAAGTAAGAAAATATATGTCGGCCAATTCGGGGTAAGTTTTGGCCCTATACTGCACGGAAAAAGGAAAATGTGCAGTACTTCTGCACATGAGAGGAATTCGTTAGATTTTTCGCGGGGGAGAGGTGGTCAAATGTGAAACCGTTTCACATTTGGGCGAAACTAAAGCGAAGCTGTTTCGTATTTGGAGTGAGTCCAAAAGCCCAACAGTTGGGCATTTGGGTAAAACTAAAGCGAAACCATCCCCTGTTTTCATGAGGGTTCAAATGTCAAACAGTTTGACATTTGAATTGAAGGAGGGAGGTTTTACAATCGGCGACCTACCCAGACAACACGCCCAACTACTGTCAAGGAAGTCTCCACTTCAGATGCCGAAATCGTATAATCCTGATACCTTGGGTTATCACATTGAACCGAAACTGAGCCATCAAAAAGCATTTGTAACCGTTTTGCTACAAGCGTTTCTCCGATTCGGAGGACGTATATCGCTTCACTTTTTACTTTCGTTATGGAGTGGTCAATCAGCAAAGTATCACCATCGCTGAGAGTGGGTTCCATGCTGTCGCCTTCTGCCTGGATCAGCGCCAGTGATTCTTTTTTTAAATTTTCTGACTGCAACCAGGCTTGATTAAAGGCACGTTCCCCGACCACATACTCGGTGTCGTTGAACGCTCCGACCCCCATAGAAGCCCTGACATCGTAAAGAGGTAAATACACATAATTGCCCTGTGGGGTTTTCCCTTTGTCGCCATCAGGCCACTGCTTTACTGGCTCTTTGAAAAGGGATTTTTTACGAGAGAAACCCTCACCGCGAATCAGCCATTCCAAATCTCTGGGGTCCCCCTCTGGGAGCAAATCCACAATACCTGCAAGGATATCTACTTTTGGGATAACTGCGTCAGATTCGTATGTTGTGACCATCTTTTGTGATATTCCGAGCAGGCTTGCAAACCCACCCTGAGTGGCATTTATGCTTCTCCTGACCACTTTGATACGCTCTCCCAGTGTATTCATCTAAAAATAAATTGTCCTATATGGCATATTTAGATTGACAACTATTCCTATTGGGCATATTAGTATACCTACAAACAAAATAATATGCCTGCTATGGATAGCCACTTTATTAAAGCCGCACTTATTGAGAACAAAGTCACTCAGGTCTCCATTGCCCTGCAGTGCGGGGTTACTAAAGGAATGGTGTCCAACGTGATTTCTCACCATTCCGTATCCGAGCCTGTCCGCAAGGCTATCGCCAAGGCAATCAACAAACCATACGGATATGTCTGGGGCAAAGCCGCATGACCACCTCCGCTTTATTTTACAACAACCACCACAACTCTAATCTGTATTTTTTTGTCTCGGGGAGCAATGTCTAAATGCCTAAAAAATCAGACCATCAGATTCCTCTGACGTTTCCGGTTCCTGAACAGGGGCAGGTTCAGGCGGCCATGATGTCGATGGCTGTCGTAAAACGACTGATGAAAGAACAGGGGAAGAGCCGCGATCAGCTCGCCGATTTTATGACAGAGCAGAGAGGCCGCGCCGTCACAACCACAACAATAGATACGTGGTTCTGCGAAACCAAACCGTGGCACTGGCCCGATATTCCTGATCTCTTCCTTATATGTAAATTTCTCAAATCCCGCGATCCGCTGGTTCCGCTAATACACGCGATGGGCGGAAGATGTATCACCCCCGACGAAGCCTCCCTTCTGGAAGTAGGACGGGTCTTTATGGATCAGAAGATTTTGGAGATCAAGCAAGAGAAACTTGCCGAGGCCGTCAACGGATGTATCGCCCGGCTAGAACGCGCCGGACAACTAAATATCTGATTAGGAGTTCCCCGTGAACGAATACAGCGAACGCATGATGATAACAATTCAGGAAATTATAAAAGATCGCGGGATCAGCCGGGACGAGATTGTTTCGCATCTTTCAGCGCGGCTTGATAAACCGGTGACGTTGAACCAGTTCAACAACTGGTTTCGTCAATCCCGCCCGGAGACAAACCCCGATATTGATCAGCTCACAGAGTTACTCGTAACGATAAACGATTTCACCCCGCTCAATATTGTTCTCAACCCCCACGGACTCTCTATCTCCAACGCAACAGATCGGCGATTCAGAGACCTGGGGATATCAGTCCAAAACGCCGCAAATATTATCAGCACACAAAAGGAGCGACAGCTATGAAATTCCCCCAAGGCGACAACCCCCGCGAACTGTTAATCGACAAAGCATGGAAGGTGAAACTGGCGATGATCCAGTTTCAATCTGACTACGCCATCTATAAGAATGAGTTCCCGGACGATCCTATTGTCGAAGAATTGGGATGTGCCGTAACTGCTACGAGAAAACTGCTAGACCCGACGCTTAATTTCTCGACACTAGATGCGCTAGAACTGGCGAAGGTCTTTTCGCAAATCTCTCTACAGTCCCCAATACGACAGCCGCAACTCGATGGCGATGCGATCCCCTTCAAGGAGCATTTCTGCAATGTCTGAAAAAGACGAACGCAACTCCGATGCAAAGATGATATCGATTTTAATCGCTCTGTCAGAGAGCGAGACAGAGTGGCTCACCCTGTCGGAAATAGGGGGGAGAGTGGTTCTCCCTAAAAACACTGTCTCAGCAAAGCTATCGGTCCTTACTGACAATACGTTTGTGGAACGGAAAGGAAATCGATACCGCCTCGGCGACAAATTTATTCAGATCGCAGTCAATTATTTTCGTGCAGTGGAAGCGGACGCAAGGACCGCTTTAAACGATTTCAACCGACGAACAGGAGCAAACAATGGGTAGAGATTCAAAAGCGATGACAATCAACACAACCGCCGTCACGAAAAGAAAAGAAGAAACGAAACCAGCACGTGAGGTTTTCCCCTCAGAACTCGACCGGGCTATCAGCAGGTGTCGAGGGGGAATCCCTGAAGGAGTGGAGGAACGCTGGGACTACGCGGCCCACAATCTCCGGCAATCACTGGAAACTATGGTCAACGCAGGCAAGGCGCTGGTTACCCTCAAGGCCGACCTGCAACATGGGCAATTCATTGAGGCATGCAATGACCGTGGAATTCATCGCAACACTGCTCGAAACCTCATGGGTGTTGCCCTTGCGTTTGGGGATGATCTTGACCACCTTAAAAAGCTTTCAATTTCCAAGCTCTACGCGCTATCAGCCGCTGGTATCTCCAACGAAAACTTCAACCCGGAGTTAAACGCATTCTTGCTCCCCGGCGAGGAGGGAGCGGAAACCACTCTACATATAGATGAAGTTTCCAAGATGCCGGTCGATCAACTCCGAAAGAGCCTCCGAAAAGAGAAAGACAAAAACGCCGCATTAATGAGACGTGAAGCGGATGCCGAGGTGGCGATAGCCAAGCTCGAACGCAAGCTCCACCCCATCCCGAACAAGTTTGAAGAAGCTATCAAAGTTTGCGCTGATGTACGAACCGAAGCTACGGCGGCAATCAGGGGTGTTGATCGCATCCGGCTTGACGACACAACGGAAGGCCCAATATTGCGGGAAGCGGTTTTCTCTGTTGCTTCAATTGCGACGGAGGCTGTTATTAAATTGCAGAGTTTATTAACACACGAAAACGTAAAGACATACGCCTACCTGGACGGAATTGATACAAAGCATGTCTCTGATTTTCTCTTCGACTTGGGTGCCGTCACCAGAGACAAATTAGGGGACATCGATTATTCAAGCGCGGTCGACTCCGAAGGGGCGGGAGATGAACAGTAGCATCGAACGTTTAGCCCGATACACCATCCACCTCATTCTAAACGAGCGCGCCGTTTGCTCTGGGCCGATAAAACCTGTTGTCGATAAATGGGCGTTTTTGCTGAATGTATCTCCAAAAACCATCTACAGGATTTTAAGAGAAAACGGTGGCGGGTCGGGTCGTAAGCGGAAAAAGACTGGCCCTCGCAAAACAACGTCCACAGCAAATTAAAAAATGAATCTATCTGCCGATGTCATCAGTTCCCTCCTGACTGAACGCGCCGTTCACCAAGGGCCGCTAAAGCCTTTTGTGGATCTATGGGCGGATGACTTATGTGTATCGCAGAAAACGATTTACAGAATACTTCGCAAACATGGGGCGGGGTCAGGACGCATACGAAAGAAACAGGGTAGCGCAGTCGATGAGATTGCTATTGAAAGGGTCGCTGGCATGATCTATGCCGGGAAGCGCAGGAATAATAAAACAACAACCCCAACTCCGGAGGCTGTGCGAATTCTGGAAAAGAATAACCTTATCCCGGAAGGTCTCTCTCCCTCCACATGGAACCGTCATCTGAGAAGACACAAAGCCACCGCCGCCGACATAAAAAGAGAGAAGGCATACATGCAGATCGTTACCGATTACCCAAACGAGATGGCGCAGTTCGACGCTACCCCATGCCTGCAGGCATTTTTACAGGATGGCAAGTTCGTAGCCGCAAACGATATAAATCTGGAAGTGTCTCGCAAACCGGAAGACTTGCGCAAAGTTAAGAAACATCTTATCCGCTGGCTGTATGTCGATCACTATTCCGGCGCGTTCTATTTCCACTACGTTTACGAAGCCGGTGAACGCGCAATCGATGTAGTCAATTTCTTATACAAGGCGATGGCGGAAAAGTCTGATGGTCGATATCCGTTGCACGGTGTCCCGTACCATCTCTGGTCGGATTGCGGGCGGGCGATAAACAACAAGCGAGTCAAGAATCTTTGCGAGAATCTTGATATCGATTTAACGCTTCATATGCCGGGAAATCCAAGAGCGAAGGGGCTGGTGGAAAAAGTAAACGACTTTGTCACGAACAGGTTTGAGGGCGGTCTGTCATCGCAAACACCACGCGATCTGGACGAGCTTAACCGGTGGGCTTTTGATTTTTGCGTAAGAATAAATCACGAAGAGAAAACCAGAAAATTCGATACTCGCAACAATATCTGGATGCAGATAAAGGGAGACCAGCTCCGCCAATGTCCGCCGGAAGAAATCTTTAAGAAGTGCGCTCATACCGACCCGGAGGAGCGAACGATCACAGCTAATCTGCAAATCTCTTTTAACGGCCACCAATACCGACTCCCCGACAATCCTGCGTATAACGGAACTAAGGCACTCGTAAGAATGAACGCCTGGAACACGGGACAGGCAGAGGTGACCGTATTCTACGGGACGGATGATGAAACAAGTCTCACGCTCTATCCGTTGCCGGTCATGGCAAACGGGCGTGTGGTCGATCCTGAGTTTGCACAGAAGGTCGGGAAACCTCGCGCAGTTAAAGACAGCGATACTGAAAAGCTAAAGAAGACAACCGAAGGCTTCCTTGCCGAATATGGAATGAAAGCTGTTGGCACAGCCGGTAAACGCCGCATTCTGCCCGATGATAAATTCGAGGGCAAACGACTCAACGTCTTCGATAACCAGCTTGACGATATGCCGGAGAACGTCACCCCCATACCGAAAAAAGGTATTGAATTACCGATCACAAAAGAAGCTATTCGTGAAGTTACCTATTCACTGATCGACGTGATCGAGGAGTTGGCAGGGGAATTGGATCGCGGATTATACGCATCTGAAAATGAATATCTATACAGCACATATCCGAAGGGTATGACCGACCCGCAGATAAAAGCCACACTCGAATTATTCCGTAATCAGGACGGCCAGGACAAGGTCGTCAATTTATTCACCACCGGTTAACCACAAGTAAAGGAAGTCGCTATGGTCGCTACCAAAGCAAAGCCCCAGAAGAAGAAGAGTCGGAAACCGAAAGCCGTCTCTAAAAAAGAGCCGTCGAAAGAAAAGATCCATCTCGCGTATTTTATTCACAGTGCCGGGATAACACTCCAGGCGTTGGCGGATGAGTTGGGTATCGGAAACAGCACGATGCGGAAAGCCACTCACGATGCTTGGCCTGTGCGACGACCTGAGCTTAAACAGCGGGTCGTCAAGTATTTAGAATCTCACGCTGGAGCCAAAGCCGCATGGCCCTCGTATAAACAAGCGCAGGGTCTGAACGATATAGAAGACCTTTTCGAGTTGGCCATAAACGCAAACGCCAGCACAACAGGTCCCCCGAAAACCGTTATCACCCCAAACCCCAACGCCCACGTTCTCGAATGGAGTAATGAACTTATGTTGATTAAAACGATGCGTCATTTCAAACTTTCCACCGACCCCTTTGTTGGGGATATTGCGGGGATAAAAGATATATATATGACCCCCGCTCTTCAAGACACGGCTGACGACCTGTACAACGTAGCTACACAGGGCGGATTCTGCGCTCTGATTGCAGAGAGCGGAGCGGGAAAAACTATGGTGCGTCGAGCGGTGGAAGACAGGTTATTCGAGGAAGGCGTAGTTTCAGTAGTGAGGCC
>JAJFGF010000005.1 GCA_021776245.1 Hyphococcus sp.
TGGCGCGCCCTTTATGACCGCTTGAGGCAAGCCGGAAAACCACACAAACTCGCCGCCATCGCTGTCGTCAGGCACATCATTGAAACCATCAACGCCATGTTACGCGACGGCAAAATGTTCTATGCATGACACAGTTGCTGATCAGGTTCAGGATGACGCTGTTTTTTTTCGGTCGCATTTCCTTCGCGCGAACTGGTTCCCACTTCGCCTGCAAACGCTCCCAGGTATTAAACCGAAAACCCTTTAAGCGCTCAGGGCGGCGCCAGGTTCCGGTTCTAACTCTTTTAGATGAGCGTCAAACGGCGCCTGATCGAGGCGCGCCTGCCATTCTTTCTTTTCCGATTTGACGATTGAGATCGTCAGACCGTCTTTCGCCGCCATACGGAATTGCTTTTCACTCAGCGGAACGACGATCATTTTCTGACCGTGCTCGATTTTCGCCTGCAGGACGGGGGCCGTCCAGCGGTTGTCATTGATGCTGAGCAAAAGGCCGTGAATATTCTCAACATCCGCATTGCCTGTGGTGACGATCGAAAGGAGATGCCGCTCTTCTTCTGTATAATCTGAAGGGTGGGTCGTGATCTGGCCCCAGGCAGGCGATGGCGCATCAATTCGGAAGACCGGGCTTAAAACGCGCGTGTCCTCTTCTTGCGGCGCGGCCTCATCCGCTGCATCAGAAAAACCGGCGCCCGCATGAGCGATCAGCGCTAACGAGCTCTCGTCGAAGAGGATCGCAAAACCGCCGTCGAAAACCCGGACAACCGATCCTTTGATTTCCGGAAGATCATCCACATGGGCGACGATTTCGTCGTGCTTTTCGACTTTGCAACTGCAGCCGATCGCAACGCTGCGTGAGGTAAAGTTGATTGTGCGGCCGTGCAGTTCGGGGCCGCCATTGACGGTGAATCGAACCCTAAGCGCCTTGCTGAACCGAGCGGCGGCGCGCCGATAAGGACGCTGGTCAGTTGTCATGACAACAACCATAGATAGAAGCGTTTAAACATTGGTTACCTGTTTCGAAGCGCCGGTTATCCGTAAACAGCGTATTAATGACGCCAGAGGTTCAGGATGACGCAAGAAAATATTGCCGGTCGCGTTTCCGAACCGGAGTTTGACGGCCGAGCCGCCATACCGGCCACCGTTGAAAGCTTCGCTTTCAACTCCTGGAAACGCTCCTAATTACTAAACCGGAAATGCATGACGTCGCCGTCCTGGACCACATAATCCTTGCCCTCAAGGCGCATCTTGCCCGCTTCTTTCGCGCCCTGTTCGCCGCCAAGGGAAACATAGTCATCATAGGCGATGGTTTCCGCACGGATGAAGCCTTTTTCAAAATCCGTATGGATGACGCCGGCGGCCTGCGGCGCGGTGGCGCCGCGGCGGATGGTCCAGGCGCGGGTCTCCTTTGGTCCGGCGGTAAAATAGGTTTGAAGACCAAGCAAATCATAGCCGGTGCGAATCAGCCGGTTGAGACCGGGTTCTTCAAGGCCGAGGCTTCCAAGATATTCCGCCTGCTCATCATCTGAAAGCTGGGCGAGTTCGGACTCGATTTTTGCCGAAATGGCGACGGCTGCAGCGCCTTCTTCCTTTGCGCGCGCTTCAACGCTTCGCGAATAGTCATTGCCGTCTGCGGCGGAATTTTCATCGACATTGGCGACGAATAACACCGGCTTGGACGTCAACAATTGAAGTCCGTCAAAAGCTTTCTTTTCGTCATCGGTGACTTTGACGGTGCGCGCCGGGCGGCCGTCGCGCAACGCCTCAAGGGCGCGGTCCACAAGGGGAAGGAGCGCCTTTGCCTCCTTGTCCGGACCGCGCGCTTTTTTCTCAAGATTGGCGCGGCGCTTTTCAAGGCTTTCAAGATCGGCGAGCATCAATTCGGTTTCAACGACTTCGAAATCCGCAATCGGATCAATGCGGCCGTCCACATGCGTGACGTCGTCATCGTCAAAGCAGCGCAACACATAAGCGACCGCGTCAACCTCGCGGATCGTCGCGAGGAACTGATTGCCGAGACCTTCGCCTTTTGAGGCGCCTTTCACGAGACCTGCAATATCGACGAACTGCATCCGCGCCGGCAGGATTTCCGCTGACTTTGCAATCTCGGCGAGTTTTTTCATGCGCGGTTCGGGCACCGCCACATCGCCGATATTCGGCTCGATGGTGCAGAACGGATAATTCGCCGCCTGCGCCGCCGCGGTTTTGGTGAGCGCGTTAAAAAGCGTCGATTTGCCGACATTTGGCAGGCCGACAATGCCGCATTGAAATCCCATGATGGTCCCGGTTCGGTTGGTCTGGTTTTTTCTCTGGGCGAGGGGGGTAGCAAGGATAGGGTGATTAGGGAATAGGGAGCGGCGAATAGGGAGTAGCGGGGAGGGGCCCCGTGTCTGCGGAGCGGCATTTCATGCTGCGCCGGGCGCCGGACGACGGCTAAAATCAGCCTTCTTTACGCGTGAACAATTTTCCAAGCGCCGCAAACGGATTCTTCGAAACTTCATCAACAGGTTTCGCATCAGCTTGTTTTACGTCATCGGGTCTGTCGCCTTGATCTGCGCCCTTCGCTTTTGCAACGGCGTCTCTGGAGCTTTGTTTTTTATAAGGCGTTACCGGCGCCACGCGCTGGCCGACTTCACTGGCAAAACGATTGTCGTCGGTCGTAAGGAACGGCGCTGCTGCGGCGATGGCGTCAAGCATCGGAATCAGCCATTCCTGATCGGCTTTTGAAAAATTTCCGAGCACATGGCCGGTGACTTTCGCCTTGTCGCCGGGATGATCGATGCCGACGCGCACGCGCCGAAATCCATTGCCGAGATGCGCATCGATTGAACGGATGCCGTTATGGCCCGCAGCGCCGCCGCCGGTTTTGACGCGCAGCTTACCCGCCGCGAGGTCAAGCTCGTCATAAAACACCACCACGTCCGACGGATCGAGTTTGTAAAAACTCGCCGCGGCGCCGACCGACTCGCCCGAGTCGTTCATGTAGGTGAGGGGTTTCAGGATGATTGTTTTTTCGCGGCCATTTGGCCCCGATAAATACCCTTCGCGGATCTCGCCTTTGAATTTTTTGCGCGGCTCGCCAAAGCCATGGGCGTCAGCAATCGCGTCAGCGGCGAGAAAGCCGACATTGTGGCGGTGCTTCGCGTATTTTTCGCCGGGATTGCCGAGGCCGACAAGCAAGATCATTGTTGGGCGCCCATGGGTTAGTATCAACGGTCACAATAATGACGATTGGGCTTACGCGCCAGTGAGGCGGGAACCGCCGAACGCGCGACGACCGGTCGGTCTTGCCGAAGTGAAAATGAAGGGTTCATTTTCACTTCGGGATTGCACCTCTTATCAAATGATGTCGCAAACGGTCCGGCGTCGAACAACCGGAAAGAGGTTAATCTTTCTTGTCGCCGTCTTCAGCTTCGCCTTCAGCAGCTTCGCCTTCTTCACCTTCAGCGGCTTCTGCAGCGGCGGCCGCATCAGCTTCTTCCTCATCGGCCGAGCGCAGCGCAGATGGCGCGGCGATGGTGGCGACGGTAAAGTCACGATCGGCGGTGACGAGCTTGACGCCGTCCGGCAGTTTGAGAGATGAGGCGTGAATTGAATCGCCGACGTCAAGGCCGGTGACGTCAACTTCAAAAACTTCGGGGATCGCCGTCGCCGGTGCGAAAACGTCGATCGTGTGACGCACGACGTTCAAGACGCCGCCTTTTTTGAGGCCCGGGCTGTCTTCTTCGTTAATGAAGCGCACCGGAATTTCCACATCGATGCGGGTCTTGTCGTCAACGCGCATCAGATCAACATGGACCGGCCGGCCATGGACCGGGTGGACCTGCACGTCACGGGTAATGACCGGCTGCTGGCCTTTTTCACCCTTCACGTCGATTTTCGCGAGACGCGCGCGCAGCCGGCCAGCCTGATGGGCCATCTGCACTTCATGATGATTGAGCTGTATCGCCACCGGATCGCCGCCGCCGCCATAAATCACGCCGGGAACCCAGCCTTCGCGGCGGGAGGCTCTGGCGCCGCTGGTGCCGGTGCGCGGGCGCACTTCACAGTGAAAAATGTCGATCTCGGCCATGGGTCTGAGCGTCCTCACGCAAAAAGGAGCCGCAGCGACAGGGTTTTGGCCCTCGCGGCGGCTCGAAATTCCTGATTGAGCGGCGGTCTATAGAGGAAAGCCGGGACTCGCGCAAGCGATTCTGAAGGGCTTTGGTCCCGTGTCTGCGAGGCGGCGTTGCATGCACCATCGGGCACGGGATGACGGGTTTTTCGGGGCCTCGAAACCCGCTGATTTTGGGCGCCTCGGGACTTTTACCGGATCTTGCGGGATCCGGATCAGGGAGCGGCTTTAATCGACTTATTTGTTTGATCGCCTTTTTGAATCGCAGGCCTTCGCCCGCGGGGGCGATCGGGGCTAGGTTTCGGCATGGCGGACCACAAATCCAGCGAGACGGCGCTTTATGCGCCGGTCAAGCGTTTCCTTGAAGCGCAGGGCTATGAAGTGAAGGCGGAAATCGGCCCCGCCGATATTGTCGCGCTGCGCGGCGACGAAGCGCCGCTGATTGTCGAATTGAAAACCGGATTTTCCCTGTCGCTGGTGCATCAGGCCATTGAGCGCCAGAAAATCACCGATCAGGTCTATGTGGCGGCGCCCGCCGGCAAAGGCATGCGCGGGCGAAAAGCGCTGGTGAAAAACCGGACGCTGTGCCGCCGTCTTGGGCTTGGCCTGATCAGCGTGCGCCTGCGCGACGGTCATGTCTTTGTGCATTGCGATCCCGCGCCCTATCGCCCGCGCCAGTCGGCGCAAAAGAAAAAACTGTTGCTGGCCGAGTTCGCCAAACGCGCGGGCGATCCCAATGTGGGCGGCGCAACGCGGGTGAAACTGATGACCGCCTATCGCCAGGATGCGCTGCGCTGTCTGAGTTTCTTGTCGAAAGAAGGCGCGACCAAAGCCGCGATCGTCGCCAAAGCCTGCAATGTGGAGCTGGCAAGGCGGATCATGGCGGATAACCACTATGGCTGGTTCGCCCGCGTCGCCACCGGGATTTATGATCTGACGCCGGAAGGTACGAAAGCGCTTGCGCTTTATGCCGATGATATAAAGGCGCTGGCGTCGAGTCGTGATTTGTGAGTTGGCAGGCTCCGCCTAAAAACCTGTCGTCATCCGGGGGTTTGACGGTGCCGGGGTTTGAATTCAATCGACCATCAAACAGATCCTCGGTCATGCGCATTGCCTGTCGCCGCACCGCGCTACAGAAAAGGAAAACCCATGAATAAAGTTGCGCCAATTCCGAAATTCATCATGCTGGGCATATTTGCCATCGCATTTGCATCGCCCTTTATTCCGTTTATGGCGGGGGTTTCGACCTATCTGGTTGGCTTTGGGTTTTTGTTTTTGGCGGTGCATGTCGCCGAATATTTGTTTTATAAGGATCGGCTCGCGGCAAAGGCGCCGGGGGAAAATCACTTCCTGCCGGTGCTGTTGTTCGGCGTTCTTTATATTAAGCCGGTATTGCGGGATTAGGTTTTTGGTTTGCGCCGGATCGCCGCCAGCAGTTTTTTATGAAATGCGACGCGGCTTTCCGCATTGATGGCGCCGCCAAGGGCGCCGAGATGTTCAAAGAGATCATCACTTGGGGGCCGGTCGGCGAGGTGTTCTTCGGTGATCTTCTTATATTGATTGAGCGCGCCGAGAACATCATCGGCAAAGCGCTGTTGTTCAGCGTTGCTTAGGGCATCAAGAAAAAACACACGGCTGCGCAAGGGATCGTAGACATCGGCGATCAGATCGGGACTGGTGATTTCCTTGATCCACGCCTTAAACGCTTTTTTGCCGCGCGCCGTGATCTTTAAGTATTTGCGTCCCCGTTGATCCTCTTCGTCGTCTTCGGAAACGATCAGGTCTTCAGTTTCAAGGCGCGCGACCAGCGGATAGATCGCGCCGGCGGAGGCCCGCCAATGAGAAGAGGGCGACGCTTTTAAGACCTTGCGCAGACTATAGGCGGTGCAGGGCTGGTTTTTTTGAATGACGCCAAGGCAGACGCCTTCAAGTTCGTTGAGTTTGCGCATAAGTTGGTCTCGTTATGAGATCTTGATGTCGCGCTGTTCTCCATCGCGGTCGATAACAAAATGCAAAGGCGCCGCACTTTTAAAAAGTTTGCCGAGCGCCGCCATATCGTAATCAGCCGCCGGTTTGCCGTTGAGTTCCACCAGAATGTCGCCCGCCAGAAATCCCGCCGCTTCGCCAAGCGAACCGGGCATAACGCGTGCGACTGTCAGCGCGCCGCCGCCCATGCCCCGCAACTGAATGCCAAGACGGCGCGGTTTTCCGGATTCATTTGTCGTTTGCGCGGTCGTTGTTGCGATGTCCGCTGCGCGCAATGAAAGCAGGCTGTTTTTCTGATCGATCTTGAGCACCAGATCGTCAAGCACGGCGTTGCCGATATTGCCGTGGGCGGTTGAGGGGTCCATAAAAGTTACTTCGGGGTTTTTATAGATTTCATCGGCCAGGCGAATGTCGCCATCAAGTGTTGCCGTCCAGGTTGATCGCGCGCCGCCCACAAGCTGCGCGTCGGCGCCTTTGACCAATTCGCCTTGCAGCGGCAGGGATTCGCTAAGCGAAAAGGGAAAGGTAAATCCGGAAGGCGCACCGGTATCAAAGATCATCGATGTTTTATGTCCGGCCGCATCGATCTCGATTTTGAACCCGCCTGTGGAAGCGTCATAGGCCAACACACCGGGCGCGCCGGCGGCAAGTTCAGTTTGCCTCACCGTAATATTTTCGTGACGCGGATCAAAAGTTACCAGCGCCTCTTTGAAAAGCTGCATGCCCAATACGCCGTGAAACTGCCCGAGCGACATCTCGCCCAATTCCATCGTCAAAAATTCTGCGTTCTCAATTGTAAGACCGTCAACACGCATCGCGGGGAGGGTGACGATATCAGCCGTCACCGGTTCGACGCCGCCGGACAGCACTTCCATCTCGCCGGTCTTGGCAAATCCCATTTCGGCGGCAAGCGTCTTGTCAATGACATTGGGCCCGGCGCCGGTATCGACAATGATATTGTAAGGCCCCTTGTCGCCGATCATGCCGGATACGAAAACATGCCGCCCGTCGGAATGGGTTTTAAGCGTTGCCTCCTCGCTCGCGAGTTGCAGATGTTCGCCAATCTGCACCTGCGCCGGATTGGCATTGGTCGCCTGCAGGCAGGCGGGGGTTATCAGCGTAAGCGCAAAGCTCGTAAAAATCACTGTCAGGCGGGGTTTCATCGCAACTCTCCAGTTAGTCCGATTCGGACCATATGCGATTGAAAGCGATTATTCAAGACCAATGCGGCGAGGCGAGTGGAGAGAAGGTTGGGGGATGGATGGAGCGCGGGTGGGGATTATGTCACCTCACTTGATGCCGCCATTTGACATCGTCACATTTCAGACGTATTAGCGTATTAATACAGTGATATGATGATCGAGCTAGGCGCATTTTTTTGGTATGTCAGGTCATGCTCGGATTTATTCCGAGCATCCCATGCAACATGCGGCAATGTCTCGAATTGTTCGGCGGCAGCCACCGTCTCCTGAGATCGTCGGAACAAGTCCGACGATGACCATCTGAAGATGCCAGGTGGCGGAGGCGTGCCCAGATAAAAGGAGAAACCGCGATGCGCGGACCGGGACAAAAGAATTTAAAGGCGCAACGGGTGAAAGACGAAAAGGCGCTTTATGAGGCGCTGGCGAAACTGAAAAGCGGGGCCGAGGCGGCGCGGTTTTTAAAAGACCTGGCGACACCGGCGGAGCTTGAAGCCTTTGGCGAGCGGTGGCGCATTGCACGGATGCTTGATGAGGGCGGTTATTCCTATCGCGATATTGCCGCCAAGACCGGCGCCTCGACGACAACGATTGGGCGGGTCGCGCGCTTTCTCAAGGAAGAAAATTATCAGGGCTACCGCCTCGTGCTCGACCGTCTTTAGATTTTTGCATCAATTCAATATTGGAAAACCATCATGAGTGACGAACGTTTACGCATTGCCATCCAGAAATCCGGTCGGCTTTCTGACGGGAGTTTTGAGCTCCTCAAAAATTGCGGGCTTAAAATTTCGCGCGGCCGCGACAAGCTTTACGGCCGCGTGCGTGAGCTGCCCATCGACGTATTGTTGTTGCGCGACGATGACATTGCGTCTTTTGTTGCTGACGACGCCTGCGATATCGGCATTGTCGGCGAAAATGTATTTGAGGAAGAAGCGCTGACCGATGGGCATGATGCGCCCGCTGCGCTGGTGATGAAGCTTGGCTTTGCGCACTGCAAATTAATGCTCGCCGCGCCGAAAGAATGGACCTTTAATGGACCGTCGATGCTGGAAGGTAAGCGCATCGCCACATCCTATCCGGGCCTCACCGCCGCGTGGCTGAAGCGTGAAGGGGTCGCCGCCAAACCGGTGATGATGAAAGGCTCGGTCGAAGTGGCGCCGCGCCTGAAGATCGGCGATGCGGTCTGCGATATCGTTTCCACCGGCGCGACGCTCGACGCCAATGGTCTAAAACCCGTCGCGACCGTTTTTGAATCGGAAGCGATTCTTATTCGCAATCAAACTGCCTTCACGCCCGAAAAACAGGCGGTGTTTGATGCGCTGTTGACGCGTATCCGCGGCGTGATGATGTCGCGCGACGCCAAATATATCATGATGAACGCGCCGCGCGATGCGATTGCCGCAATTACTGAATTTCTGCCCGGCGCTGAAGCGCCGACGGTGCTTGATCTTGCGGGTTATAGCGACAAGGTCGCAATCCACGCGGTCTGCCGCGAAAGCGTATTCTGGGACACGCTGGAAAGCCTCAAGAAACTCGGCGCCAGCGCCATTCTAGTTTTGCCGATTGAAAAAATGATGGCGTGAGAAGTGGGGGGCGGTATTTTGGTTTGCGGCCTTCGCGCCGAGTTTTAGTTTGATCGCTTTCGCGGTCGGGCGCCCGCTGGGGTATTCGGGGCGGGGCGCTCAAAAAGCTCCAAAATGCGCCAAATTTTGGACATCTTGCTATTAACGAATAATTCCCATAACTGTCATAAAGTGACAGTATTGAGAATTATATGAACAAGCTGGCGTCACTCATCAAAAGCTCTGGATATGCGGATCGTGTTCTGACCGATCAGCAGCTCGGGCGCATTCTGGGCGGTAGCGACGATAGGCGCTACGGCCAGGTGAAACGCGCCCTGCAATCCGGGGCGTTACTCCGGGTAAAGCGAGGACATTATGTTCTTGCCGATGAATTCAGGAAGAATCCTGTTCATCCCTATGCGCTCGCGCAGGTTCTGGTCGTCGGCAGTTACGTTTCAATGGAAACAGCCCTGGCCTTTCACGGCTGGATTCCGGAGGCGGTTTTCACAACCGTCAGCGTTACGCCCGGCCGAAAGTCAAAAGAGATCGATCACCTGGACTTTGGCCGTTTCGCGTTCATCCCCCTGGCGCTTCACAGATCGGGCTTCCTCGCGGGCGTTCGCCGGCATATCGTGAGCGACCAGGCCATGCTTGTGGCGTCACCGCTGCGGGCGCTGATGGATTTGGTCGCTTACCGAAAACAGAAATGGGAAGGCATTGCCTGGGTTCAAAACAATATGCGCATCGACCAGACCCATCTCGTTCAAATACAAGCAAAAGACTTTTCTGCGTTAAGAGGCGTCTACATGCACAAATCCGCTAATGGGTTTCTGTATGGGTTGGAAAATGCCGTGCGTGAATTGAAAGCGAGTCAAAGAGCTTTGCGAAACGAGGCGTCATCATGAATGAAATTATTCAAACGCGATTGGCCAGCTACGCCGCCGCCAATGATGTTGAAGAAGAAAATGCGATCAAGGAAATACTGCAAGAAATCGCTCTTTTTGGGCTTTGGCGCGCGAATTTTTTTGATGTTGCCGTTTTTCAGGGCGGCACCAGCCTGCGTATTCTTTATCGCCTGCCGCGGTTTTCCGAAGATCTGGATTTTATGCTGCTGGGCCCGGACCCTCAATTCGACTGGGCGCCATATCTGAAAATCCTGACATCGACCTTTGATGAATATGGCCTGCAGTCCGAAGTCGTATCTAAAGATCAGATGGATGAGCGCATCCGTGGAGCTGTCATCAAGGACAATGCGATTGCCAATCAGCTGGACCTTTCTTTTGGTCGCAGGGATGCACGCAAAAAGCTGCAAATCAAATTGGAGATTGATGTTGAACCGCCCGCGCATTCAATTGACGCCTTTACCTATCTCGATTTTCCGATTGATTACGAAGTGCGCCATCAGGATTTAGCGTCGAACTTTGCGCTAAAGATTCATGCGCTGTTGTGCCGGGAATATCTCAAAGGGCGCGATTGGTATGATTTTTCCTGGTATGCCGCGCAAGGCGTTTTTCCAAACCTGCCGCATCTGGAAGCGGCGCTTCGCCAGTTCGGCCCGTGGTCTGAAGATGACACGCTCTCGGTAGATCTTTCCTGGCTCGAAAAAGAAATGACCAGGTGTATTGGCGCGATTGACTGGGAAGCGGCGAAACAGGATGTGAGCCGGTTCCTGCGTCCGGCAGAGGCAGAATCGCTGAAACTCTGGAGCCATCGGTTTTTTGAATCGAAGCTGGATAAAGTCATCAGGTCGCAATCAAAGGCGACGCAATAGGCGTCAGCTATTGCGCGCGGGACTGGGTCTTGGTTTGAACGCGTTTTTTGTTTGTGGGCCTTTTTTGGTTTGACCGCCTTCGCGCCGAATTTTAGTTTGACCGCCTTCGCGGTCGGGGGCGCAAGCGCCATCCTCGTGCTGCCGATTGAAAAGATGATGGCGTGAGAAGTGGGGGGCCGCGGCTTTATGGTTTTGGCCAGGTCTGTTTGATCAGATCATTGATAAAAACCGGCAATTGGGTTTCCAGCTGGCGCTGCACTTCGGCGCTTGCCTTGTCGGTGATCGGACCGATGAAATAGCCTTTCACCACATTGACGACAGCCAAGGCGATCCATGAAAGTCCTTTCACTTCAAGGTCGGGATTTTTCAGCACGACTTTTAGATTCAGTTTGTTGACGCGCGGGACGGACGGGCTGGTGTCGAGGAGGCTTTGAACATCGGTTTCGATGCTTGAAAATGTCATGCGATATTGGCCGCTGGCGCGATAGCCGATGCCCGAAACCTTGCCGGTGACGCCAAAGTCGCCCGTCGCAACAATGTGGCCGCTTTTGAGTTTGAACTTTACGCGTTCTTCCGCCGCATCGAGACCGGGATTGCCGATCTTAAAGCTTGAGGCGCCGGTGACAGTGGATTTTTCAACTGTGATATGCGCGGTCCATTTGAACGGCCATGAGCCGCCTTTTTTGTGCGCTTCAACTTTTGGCAGGTGCAGGGGATCGATTGGCGGAATTTTCGGATTCTTGCAGCCTTTTTTGGCGATGTCGGGGAAATAGGCGTTGGCTCCGTCAAAGACGATATCTTTGAGGGATAACAGAACAACCCGAAGGAGCGACGCGCGCACAGTGCCGCAATCCTTGTATTCCGGAATATGCGGCAGATAGCGGGCGATCGCCGACTGAAGTCCGCTTGAGCCCTTTTTACTGAGGGCCTCGGACATCGCTTTGATCAGCTGGTCGGCGCTGACGCCGTCCACATTCGGCTTAAGCGGTTTGTCGATATCTTCCGCGGCGCCGGTATTTTCCACAAGAAAATCCGGGCCTTTGTTTTTGTGCCAGGCCGACGCGACAGTCGCGGATGTGTTGACGAGATGCGCAATTTCATCGGTATGAGCATCAACCGAAACAACATAATCGCCGCCCAGTGGCGATGCGCGCAGGCGTTTTTTGAAACCGTCCCAGCCCGCCCTTGGGGTTGGTCTTGCGCGCGCCTGTGGCGCGGTGTCGGTTGCCAGATCCGCAAAGGGCGTGATCGCAAGATCGGCGGCCACATGGGTCATCTTGCAGGCGACGCCGTCAGTAGTGTCGCCGTCAACAACCCCCATATGAAGTCCATGGGCAATGTGCGGATGAATGAGGGCGCCGCGGTCCAGGCGCATCACCAATGCGCCGCTGTCGCCGGAAAGCCCCCATGTTGAATAATAATCGCTGGCGTAGTCCCAGCCGGTAATGCGCAACAAATCGGTGAGGATGACGCCGCCATCGCCCCTGATTGCGTAATTGACAGCGGAGACAAAGCCTTTGGTGAGAAAGCTGGCGGCGCCGTATTTTTTTACGTCGTCGCACATCATCGGATCTTCGATGGTTTCGACAAAGTCGTCTTCCGGCACCAGTCGAATGCCCGTGGCGCCCTGAAGATTGATTTCCGCAATGGCGCAATCAAGGGCGCCGCCATAAAGACCATTGACAATGGTGGCGACACGCAAATCATCGCAGCAAACACAGCAGCATTTGCTGCCCTTGCTGTAATTGGGCGATCCGACTTCGGATCCGACGCCGACGCCGGAGGCGGCGTCAAAAAGAACATGGTGGTTTGACAAAAGGACATGGGTTGCATCGCCGCCAAGCGGGTTTGTCCAGTTAAAAACCCCGCCCATCGTGCCGATATACCCGCCGTCGATGCCAACCGACATGCCGCCTTCGAGCACCTGCGCGAGTTCATTGTCGGCTTGTCGTATGGTTTCGCCGGCGGCTTCCGGCTCTTTAAGGGTTCCAATGGTTTCAACGTCGGTTAAAAGCCCGCCGAGTTTTTCCGGGATCAGGTGGTCCCTGGGCAGGCTGCCCGCCGGCTTTTTTTCCTCGACGAGAAACAGAAAACAAAAATCGTCGGTATATTTTCCCGCTTTCTTTTTCAGGCTGAGCGCGACCGCGAGGACGCCTTTGGCGCCTTTGTATTCCTTTTCAATGTCCAGACATTGCGTAAGCAGCACAGCATGATTTTCAGGCGTCAATTCGCTTTTCTTCATAAGGTCACCAAATATGTGTTGCGCGCAGACAGCGCATGAAGGACGGCATCCGGGAACGGGAGAACCGACGGGCGCCGGGATACAAATTCGAGCGGCGCCTATGGGCGGAAATGCGTTGACGGCGCCGGATGTGTTTATATTAGCGCGGCGGTTACAGGGCGCCAATGAAAGCGCATGTGCATTGTGTGTAAGGTACTTAAGAAGGATACGGCGCAAATGCGCTTAGGGTTTGTCCCGCAAAATCATCTCCGCGCATTTGTCACCGATCATGATACAGGCCGCGTTGGTGTTGCCGCTGATGATTTGCGGCATGATCGAGGCGTCAGCGACGCGCAGGTTTTCTACGCCCCGGACTTTCAATTCCGGCGTAACCACGGCGTCATCATCAACGCCCATCTTGCACGTGCCGACCGGGTGATAGACCGGGGCGGCGTTTGCCCTGACAAAGCGTTCCCATTCATTGTCTGAGGCGGGCGGCGTGGCGGGCGTTATCGGACCGGCGACATATTTGCCAAGCTCTTGTGTTTTCAACAGCGCGGTGCAGAGTTTTGCCGAGGCGATCAGCGTTTGAACGTCATAATCATCGCTCAGCATCGACGGAAAGATCCCTGGCGGATCACTGGGCGATGCGCTGCGCAGTTCCAACCAGCCGCGGCTGCGCGAGCGGTTGACATTGGCCTGGAGCGTCACCGACGGTTTGTCGAGGGAGACGGCTTTCGCGCCCTCCTTTATAAAACCCAGCGGCGCAAAGTGAATTTGAATATCGGGATGCGACAGCGCCGTGCTGGTCTTTGCGAAAGCCAGCGCCTGGAACACGATCGATGTAAGCGGACCGGCGCCCGCGAACAGCCATTCCAGCCCATAGCGGGCAAAATTGAGCGGGTTCTTTTCAACATTGAGCGTTGTCTGCGTCACTTCCGCCTGGATCGTGATGCAGGCATGTTCGTGAAGATTGTCGCCAACGCCTGCCGCGTCATGCACGATTTCAATGCCGTGGGCTTTGAGATGCGCTGCGGGGCCGATGCCGGAGAGCATTAAGAGCTGCGGTGAATTGATCGATCCGCCGCAAAGAATGATTTCGGCGCCGGCGCGAGCGATCTGGCGCTTGCCGTTTTGCTGATATTCAACGCCTGTTGCCCTGCGATTTTCAATAATCACGCGGGTCGCGAGCGCATCAGTTTCGATTTTGAGATTGGCGCGGTCGCGTGCGGGGTTTAAAAAGATTTCCGAAGTGCTGGCGCGGATGCGTTTTCGCCGCGTTGTATGCAGGATCGCCGCGCCTTCCTGATGCGCGCCGTTATAATGGTCGTTGCGGGGAATGCCGATTTCCGCACAGGCGTCAACGAACGCATGGGAGAGGGGATTGGCGCCGCGCAAGGGCTTAACCGGCAGCGGGCCGCCGGCGCCCGACAGGCCGGTTTGCGTTTCATCATCTTCTAACTTTTGAAAATGCGGCAGGAGATCGTCAAACGACCAGCCCTGATTGCCCAGCTGCGCCCAGTGATTAAAATCGTCAGCATTGCCGCGCACATAGATGGTGCCGTTAAGGCGCGACGAGCCCCCGAGCATTTTCCCCCGCGGCCAGTATTCCGTCCGATTGTTGCGGGATGGGTCCGGCTCGGTTTGATACATCCAGTCATGTTTCGGATCGCCAACGCAAAGAACCGATCCGAACATCGGCACGCGCAATATGGGATTGGCGCCGCGCCCGCCGGCCTCCAGCAGCAAGACCTTGTTCGACGGATCTTCCGACAGGCGATTGGCAATGACGCAACCGGCGCTGCCGGCGCCGATTATAATGTAGTCATACATGAAAGATTCCGAGTTGAAGCAAGCGTAACACTAGACATAATTGAAGCGCCTTTTTGGCTTGTGGGCCTTGGCCCACGAGTGCGCCGGTTTTTGCTTTGACCGCCTTCTTTGTTTGTGGGCCTTCGCCCACGGGCGCGGTCGGGAGGCCAACTATTATGTAGTCAAACATCTCTGCTTTCATGTGCGGCGTTTGCAAGACTAGTCATGATTGCCGGAGTGCGGCAAGGAGCGTGGGATATACGGCGCCACACATAATCGACCGTCATCCTGATGAAAGTCAGGATCCAGTTTCAGGCGCAGCGCTTGCCGGTGGATCCTGATTTTCATCAGGATGACGGGCAAGAAAAAGGCGTCGTCTGAAACGCTGACAACCAACCCTAAAGCGTAGGAGCGGGTGCAGTCGCGCTTCATTTGGGCGTCGTCGTTGCTGCATTAGAGGAAGCAGGCTTTGCGGTTGTGGATGCGCCGGTTTTCCAATCGCGCGCGGGGGAGCAATCAAAGGGAAGCGGCGCCTTGCGAAAAAGGCAAGAATAAAGCCCGCTGCGAGGGCGCAGCGGGCTTTTTTAAAGGCGCGTGGAGCTGCGCCTTTGGGGGGCGTCGAGCGGCGCCGCGTCGGCATGCGGCGACCGCTCGGGAGGGCCGTCCATCGTGCGGGTATGCTAGACCCGTTACAAATATAGTCAAGTAAAGAAAAAGAAATAACTTTTCGCATTTACCGCCGCCGCAGGTCTTGTTATTTGACAGTCTGCGGTGGGGGGAATTGCATGCAATATTTGCGCGTTGCGGGTTTTAATACTGAGACCCGGCAAGGTCACTGAGGAGCTGGTCAACATTGTCGCCCATGCCGGGCAGCATCGCTGTGTTTTTAGTCGTGCAGGCTTCTTTTATGGCGGACTCCGCGCGTTTCTTTAATCACACCATCAATGGCCGCCTTCGCTGCCGGGGCCGCAGATGAGGGCCAGCATGATTGCGATGACGCCGCCGCCCAAAGGCGCCATGTCGCCCGCGTCAATCAAACCAATGAGTCATCGTCGGGCTTGTCCCGACGACCTCGGGCTGCAAGCGTGTACGTGTCGATTCAACGGGCCGTTGCACTGCCCTGCCGGAGATACTCGGCATAAAGCCGAGTATAATATGTACGGTTTTGTATCGTGGTGTGCCTTCGCGTCTAATTATGCCTGATCGCCTTCGCGCTCAATAAGGTTTGATCGCCTTCGGCGACGGACTCGAAAAATGGTGCTGCCGGAGAGATTCGAACTCTCGACCTCCCCCTTACCAAGGGGGTGCTCTACCCCTGAGCCACGGCAGCGAAACCAGGGAGGAATGCGGGGCTTACCCAAGCTTTCGGGATTTTGCAAGGAGCCACAGCGAATGCTGTGGCTGCAGCGGAAGCTGCGGCTGGGGGGATTACCGTTGCACGGTTGAAATGGTAGGTCGCCGCGCAGGCTTGGATTGACGAAAAAAAGCCTCAGGCGTATAATAAAAGCACTTCAACAAAATATGTAATATTACCGGTAATTCGCGTCTCTTTGTATAATTGCGTTCCCGCTATTTACTTTCGAGGTGACGGCGCTTCGTGTGGTGATGCCTTCGCGGCGTTTTGGGCGCTTGCGATGATTGATGCGCGCGCAATAAAGCCGATCATCGCTCAGTCTGGCAAGACCCAACGGGGAGGGCGATCATGAAAAAATGGCTTGTTGTCTTCAGCGCGATCCTGATTTCGTCAGGTTGCGTTCGATTAAATTCTCTCAATCCAAATTCCGGCCCGGAGCGCACCTTAGTGGATGTGAATGGCGGGTCTTTTCTTGCGCATGTGGTCTGGGATGCTGGCGCGGCGACCGAGCAAGATCTGCCGGCAGCTTTTTTAGGCGGGCATATCTTTACGGTCCCTGACGGGTCGCCATTGGGCGCACATCAGGTCGCGCTGGAGCGGGGATCAACCCGCACGGGGACGCTGCCTTTTACCGTCACGGCGGCGCAGCCCTTTGGCGCGCCGCGCCTCGATCGCGTGAGTATCTATTATGCTGAATTTGACAGCGGCAACGTGACGACGTGGCTTTATATTCAAGCGGCCAATGGGGATGTTGGCGCTGATATTTTGATCAATGGCGCTGTTGAACCTTCGGCCGCACATAAAGCGATTAGAAACGATCTTCTCGGCGTGCCGCCTGGTGATTTGCAATTTCCGATTTATCACTGGGTAAGCTATCTGGCGCCCTGGCAGGGTCCTGCCGGTTCGACGATCCAGTTGCAGGTTCGCAATGAAGATGGCGCCGCAAGTGCGACGGTCAACTACGTTCTCCCTGCCTCTGCGGCGACCATTGACAGCGATGGCGACGATCTTCCGGATGTGTGGGAAGTAAACGGTTATGACGCAGACAATAATGGTACAATCGACATCGATCTTCCCGCACTTGGGGCAGATCCTCTTCGCCCTGACATATTTGTAGAGATCGACGTTATGTTGGGTCTCAATAATCCACCTGTTGCGGCGGTTTGGACCGGCATTGAAGACACTTATGCCGCGGCCCCGATTATAAATCCGATCAGCGATAACGGCATCAATATGGTGATCGATCGAAGCGGCACGACGCCGGCATGGGACGCAATCGATTTTAATCTCACTGATAATGTCGCTCTGAGCAGGGCGGATTTTTACACTCTGAAAACTGCGAATTTTAATAATGCCGTGCGCGGCAGAATATATCACTATGCAATTTGGGCGAACGCGCGGCCCAATGGTTCGAGCGGCATCAGCGATGTCAGTTTTGCAACCGGCCAGGGCGGCGACGATTTTATCGTCAGCTTTGACGATTTTCCGGCGTCAACGCAAACTGTAAAGAGCGCGGTAGAGACATTTGTGCATGAGATCGGTCACAATTTCGGCCAGCGGCACGGTGGCGGTGATCACTGGTCCAAAAACCCGACTTACTCCAGCGTCATGAGTTATAATTGGCAACTAAGAACGAGCACTTGCTGTGGCAACAACACCGCATCCCGTCAGTTGGACGCGGTTTACAGCCCGTTTTATTATCTGACCAATGGCGCGGTCGAAGTTGCTGGCGCTATTCCCGCAATATTCAGCAGCGGCACGGATTATTCGGACGGCATGGGTCGTAATTTAAACGAGGCTTGCCTGAACGAACCCGTTGGTCTTTACAGCGGGATTGCTGTGGACTGGAATCGCGATGGCGACCAAATCGACGTATGCGGGTCCCGCAATATGAATGGGACCGGCGGCGCGACCGATGTGAATACGGATTTTCCCAATTGGCCGAACCTAATTTATGTAGGCCCACGCACTAACGGCCAGTTTGGAGGGTGATGTGATGACATTGACAACAAAAACACTTGCAACAATGGGCGCCGTCAGCTTAATCGCGACCGGCTGCAGCACGCTTCGAGAACCCGGCAATGCCCGCAACGCCACGACCGAAGACATTCTTGCATCGACGCCCGACCCGGAAAAACGTCAACGCTGGGAAGAGGCAATCAACTCAGGCAAAACACCGCCGGTTTCCGCAATCGAGATCCCTGCCGATCCAGTGACGTTGCGAACCAAACCGGTGATCAGAGAGACGGGCCGCCCGGCCAACCCGCCGAGTTTGGGGGCCAATATGATTGCAGACGTCAAGCCGGTCAATTTTGATATTCCGGGCGATTATGCCGGGCCTGCGACAATTATCGATATTAATCGCGAAGTGCTGCGCCTTGCTGTTGAAGAACGCGAAATGCCGATCGAAATACGCTATCGCAGGCCATCACAATTACCGCTCCCCGGCCTGGAAAAAGGCGCGACGGTTAATTTCGAGTTTCGCAACAACGATGCATTGATGCCTGCGCAAATGTATGACTTCGCCGTTATCGGCGCAGATCGGCGTGCAGCCTTGGTGTATCTCCTGGCAAACGACACCATGCCGATTGAACGTACATATAACTTCGCCGATATCGAAATTGGTCAACTTGTAAGCGCGCGTGAGCAAAAAACCACCGGCGGGGTTGAATTGCCGGTGCGACTTCGGATCGGCGATCAGGGCGTGACGCTGAAGCCAGGCGAGACGCTCCTCTCCAAAGATTGGGACGCGCCCTATGATGTCGTGCTGTTTCACAGCATGGCGTATCCCTCGAGCGCGCAATGGTCGGACACAGCGCCTTATTCCCTGACGATCGCAATCTTTGCGGCGGAGTGAGGGTGTCCGGTTTTTATGCTCGCGATTTCAATCTACCGTTATTGCAGGTAGGGGCCGCGATGACGGGGGAGAGGTGGTTCGCAATCACAAGTCGGATTCACGCCCGAGCCTAATTTCTCCAACCAAATTGTCGTAGGGGATATACCCGACCATTGAAGTTACCCGGCTGTCTTGAGACTGATCGCGATTATCGCCCAACACAAAGAAATGACCTTCCGGCACATTATAAGGCCCGACATTATCCAGGCGCCCATTGTCGCCATGGCATTCCAGAACAACATATGAAGCGCCGTTGGGCAATGTTTCACGATAGGCCGGCGCCTGGCTTTCCTGACCGTCACAAGCTGTGTTGCGCAGGTCCAGGAATTCCTTCTGTACCGGCTCGCCGTTAATGTGGAGTGTTCCCTTCACCATGCGAATTTCGTCGCCGCCGAGTCCGACGACGCGTTTAACCCAGTCCCGACTTGTGTCTTGTCTCGGGCGAAAAACCACCACATCGCCGCGCTGCGGTTCGCGAAAAAACAATCGGCCTTCCGGGAATGCAAAATGGAGGGGGCTAGCGGCAAACCGATTGTAACCGTAACTCCATTTCTTTGCGACGAATATTTCGCCAGGCTCTAGCGCCGGTTTCATTGCCCCCGAGGGGATATGAAAGGGTTGAACGAGGGAGAACCGTACGCCCAAGGCAATGATGACCGCGCCGATGATCGGTAACAGCCAGATAGCAATATAGCCCAGGAGCCTTATTGGCGGTGATTTTTCCACTTCCCTTGGCTGTTTTGCGACATAAACCCAAACGCCAATGGCTAATGCTCCTGACAAAAACAATGAAACAGCGTCGGTCACATTGAAACCATTGGGATCGAAAATTGTAGAAGCAACGGGTCCCGCAAAATACAAATAGCCTATCAAGCCAGCGGCAATAATGATTGCAGCGACAAATGAGGCGATCGCCATCCTGATCGCCGCCGACGTTCGGCGGGCATAGTAAAGGCCCACGCCCCAGCCAAGAAATGTCAAAAGCGCCGCCAGCCAGGGACGGATGCGACGCTTTTTTTTGTTAGGTTCTGAATTCATGGTGGGCGGTGTTTGCTAGTGGCTCGATCAACTGAGGTTAAAGCGACAAGCGGTCATTCGTCCACTGGACCAATATAGGTGAGCGTCGCCAATGGCGGCTTTTTGGCCATTTTTCTAGCGAACCGCTTCAGCGCTTTTTGCGAATTGATGGCGCAATAGTCCGTTTTCAATATATCTAGGCTGGGGGGAGTGTCATGATTTTTGTGTAAATGGTGAACGCCGGCATGCTAAGCTTAAAGGAGAAACGCATGCCCGATATGACAAAGACGCCCGAGATATCCGACGCCGTACTTGATGAGCTGTTGAAGGATTACGAAAATCCTGAGGATTTGCTTGGCCCTGACGGGATTTTCAAGGCGCTCAAGAAACGCATGATCGAAAAGGCGCTGGGCGCTGAGCTGAGCGATCATCTTGGC
>JAJFGF010000041.1 GCA_021776245.1 Hyphococcus sp.
CTTCGACAAACGCATGAACGCGGGTGCGAAGATCAAGTGAATAGCTCTTTGGCATGGCGAACCTCCTGACAAGCAGGAATCACACTTCGCAAGCCCAGGGAATCCCTGTCGACTCTATTCGAACGCGAAATGCTCTAGCGCGCCTTCGCGCGCGGGAAACGCCCAAGATTCATACTTAAGCGCATTTCTTATCGGAAAACCGCGTCACACTTTTCCGGAAATGCGCTAGTATTTCCGCATCAGCCCGACGAGTTTGCCCTGCACGCGCACCCGGTCGGGTCCGTAAATGCGGGTTTCATAAGCAGGGTTGGCCGCTTCCAGTGCGATCGAGCCGCCCTTTTTGCGCAGGCGTTTCAGGGTCGCTTCTTCTTCATCGACAAGCGCCACGACAATATCGCCGCCGCTGGCGTCGTCGCAACGCTGGATGACCGCATAATCGCCGTCATGAATGCCGGCGTTGATCATCGACTCGCCCTGTATCTCGAGGATGAAATGATCTCCGGCGCCGAGAAACGCCGCCGGCGCGGCAAAGCGGTCGACTTCATGCTGGATCGCTTCGATGGGCGTGCCCGCTGCGATGCGGCCGAGCACCGGGAGGAGAGCGGCGCCGCCGACCGCGCCGGATTGAGCGGCTGAGGGGCGCGACTGCCGGGCGGCGGGCGGCGGGCGGCGGAAATTGGCGTCGACGACGGCCGGGCGGAATCCGCGGGGCGGCGGGGCGGCTTTTGCCTCGGCGGTCATGCCGTCGGGCATCTGCAACACTTCCAGCGCCCGGGCGCGATGCGGCAGGCGGCGGATAAAGCCGCGCTCCTCGAGCGCTGTAATCAGCCGGTGAATGCCGGATTTCGATTTAAGATCAAGGGCTTCCTTCATTTCATCAAAAGATGGCGAGACCCCGGTTTCCCTGATCCGCTCATTGATGAAAACCAGCAACTCATGCTGCTTGTTGGTAAGCATAATTTCTCCTCCGGCGGGCGCCAATGCGCCGTCTTTCAACGCTGGGGTGTTTACACGCCCGAAACGACAAAAGAACAAAACGACAACGATGTTCTATGGTTGTTCCTCATGGGCGTCAATAGGGCCTGGGGAAAACCGGCTGTTCCGTTGCAACCGTGTTTTGCAATGACTCAAAGCGTCCGATTTGGGACCAGCAACGCCTTCGTCGCCGCCGCCACATTATCCTGGCGCATCAGGCTTTCGCCGACGAGAAACGCTTTTGCGCCGTAGCCGGCAAGTTTAACGATGTCATCATGGTTGACGATGCCGCTTTCACTGACAAGGAGGGCGTCAGGCGGCGCCAGATCTGCGAGCATGGCAGTCGTTTTCAAATCAGTATGAAATGTTGCGAGATTGCGGTTGTTGACGCCGATGAGATTGGCGCCAAGTAGGGCCGCGCGATGCATTTCTTTTTCGTTGTGGGTTTCGACCAGCACATCAAGACCATGGGCTCTTGCCGCCGCGAAAAGTTCCGTTGCCTGAGCATCGGAAAGACATGCCATGATCAGAAGAATGCAGTCGGCGCCCCAGGCCCTCGCTTCGACGACCTGATAGGGGTCGATCATGAAGTCCTTGCGCAACACCGGCAAGCTTACGGCGGCGCGCGCCGCGCGCAAATGCTCAGGCGCGCCCTGAAAGCTCGGCGCGTCCGTTAACACTGAAAGACACGCAGCGCCGCCGGCCTCATAGGCCAGGGCGTGACCCGCCGGGTCAAAATCGGCGCGGATCAACCCCTTTGACGGGCTTGCTTTTTTGATCTCGGCGATCAGGGCATATCCGGTCGACGCTTTACGATCCAGGGCATTGCGGAAGCCGCGCGGCGGACCGGCTTCTTTGGCGAGCGCTTCCAGCGCTGAAAGCGGTGCGTTCGCTTTTGCTGCAGCCACTTCGGTCTTCTTATAGGCGATGATGTCGTCGAGAATGGTCATGGCGCGCTGTTTGATATCTCGATGAGTTTTTCAAGGGCGTGCTTTGCGGCGCCATTGTCGATCGCCGCTTCAGCTAGAAGGCCTGCGGTCATCAGATCCGGGGCTTTGTTTGCGATCACGAGCGCGGCGGCGGCGTTCAACACGGCGATATCGCGATAGGGGCCTTGTTCGCCTTCGAGCAGCAGGCGCAAAGCCTCGGCATTTTCCTGCGGGCTTCCGCCCTTGAGATCGGCAAGGGGCGCACGCTTGAGCCCGGCGTCCTCGGGCAGGATCTCGAATTCTGCGACAACGCCGTCTTTTAGCGCCGCGATGAATGTCGGCCCGGTAATCGTCAGCTCATCGAGGCCGTCGCTGCCGTGAACGACCCAGGCGGCTTCAACGCCAAGGCGCGGCATCACTTCGGCGATCGGCCGCAACAGATCGCGGGCAAAGACACCCATCAGCTGGCGTTTTGCGCCGGCAGGATTTGATAAAGGACCGAGCACATTAAAGATCGTCCTGACCCCGAGGGCTTTGCGCGCCGTCGCCGCGTGACCCAATGCCTTGTGATGGAGGGCGGCAAACATGAATCCGACTTTGGCGTCATTGATGCAGCGGGAAATTTGCGCCGGCGCGATATCAAGTTTGACCCCGAGCGCCGCAAGGACTTCCGACGAGCCTGATTTCGAGGTTGCGGCTTTATTGCCATGCTTGGCGACGGGGACGCCGCACCCTGCAACGATCAGCGCCGCCGCCGTCGAGATATTAAAAGTGCCCGCGCCGTCGCCGCCGGTGCCGCAGGTATCGATCGCTTCAGCGGGCGCTTCGACACGCAACGCTTTTTCGCGCATCGCCTGCGCCGCTGCGGCGATTTCCTCGACTGTTTCACCGCGTGTTCGCAGCGCCGCCAAGAACCCGGCAATCTCAATATCGCTCGCCGCGCCTGACAACATTGCATCCATGGCGCGCGCCATCTCATTGGCCGATAAAGGATCGCCGGAGACAGCCTGGGCAAGAAAGGGCGTAAAATCGCTCATTGCCGCGCCCGCTTCAGGAAATTCCCGATAATCGCCGCGCCATGCTCTGATGCGATGCTTTCCGGGTGAAACTGGACGCCCGCGAGCGGCAGTGTTTGATGCTCAATTGCCATCACTTCATTGTCATCGTCTGCACTCGCTGTGACCATGAGCTCCGGCGGCAGGCTGTCCGGGGCCGCGACCAGAGAGTGATAGCGCGTTGCTGTAAACGGCGAGGGCAGCCCCTCAAAGAGCCCGGAGCCCTGATGCGTGATGCCGCAGGTTTTGCCGTGCATCAGGCGTCCGGCGCGCTCGATCTTCCCGCCCAAGCCTTGCGCGATCGCCTGCAGACCAAGACAAACGCCGAAAACCGGCATCCCGGCGTTGCGGGCGGATTTGACGAGATCGATGCAGATCCCGGCCTGATCAGGGACGCCGGGGCCCGGCGAGATCACGATTGCTTCCGCGCCGGAGGCGACGGCCGCCGCGGCGGTGAGTTCATTATTGCGCTTTACAATGATTTCCTCTCCGAGCCCGCCGATCAGATGGACGAGATTGTGGGTGAAACTGTCAAAATTATCGATCAGCAAAATCATCGAAATTCCAAGAATCAGTGATACTGCGCGGACAGGCAGGTTTAACGCCGCTGCCTGAAGGTGCAAGCGCGCCTCACGGGCCTGTTATGGGCGCTCTTTCACCCGGCGTTTGCGAGTAGGGATGTTCAGGCGGCGCGACCCCAAGATCGTTATTCCGGGCCGGGCAGGCAACGCAGGGATCATTGCGTCTTTCGCGATTGCCTTTGTCGGGATCCTGATTGGCGCAACCACCGCCTATATCAGTGAGCGCGGATCCGCAGCGACCGCAGCAAAGTCTGAAATGATTACTGCGCCTTTGCGCGAGGGCGGTGTTCCTTTCAAAGCCTATGCGGAGCGCCAGGATCTCATTCACCGGGTTCTGACCGCGACCGAACTGGAACGATTACCGGTGCCTGAATTTACCGCCAGCGGCGCTTCGCGCCCTAAAATAATTCTGGTGATCGACGATATGGGGATAGATCGCCACGCAGTCAGCGCAGTGATTAATCTGCCGGGGCCGGTCACGCTGTCGTTTTTGCCTTATGCCAATGATGTCGCCAGTCTCGCCGCCATGGCGCGCAACGCCGGCATTGAGCTAATGCTGCATTTGCCGATGGAACCAGAGGGAGAAGACGATCCCGGTCCCCATGCATTGATTTCAGGAATGACGGGCGCCGATTTCATTAAAACGCTTGAATGGAATCTGACACAGTTTGACGGCTTTGTGGGCGTCAATAATCATATGGGTTCGCAGCTGACCGCCAATGAAGCGGCAATGAAAACAGTGCTGGCGTATCTCAAACATAAAGACCTTTTCTTTATGGATTCGGTGACGACCGGCGACACTGTCGTGCGCAGCGCCGGCGCGCGGGTCGGCGCACATGTTTTTTCCCGCGACGTCTTTATAGATGCGGAAGCAGGCAATCGGCAGATGGTGAAATCGCAGCTTGCACTTGTCGAGCGGATTGCCCGCCAGACCGGCTATGCCGTCGCAATTGGCCATCCGCGTAAGGAAACGCTGGATGTATTGGGCCCCTGGCTTACCACCGCGCCTGCCCGCGGCTTTGATCTTGTGCCTGCCAGCGCCCTGATGGCCATTGAAAAATCAAAATCCGCGCCGGCCATGGTTGAAGCGCCGTCTTTGAGATTGTGACCGGCAACCGGAAATCTGCGATTGACGCGTTCCCGCCGCTGCGTGAAATGATCTTGCCAATAATGCAATGACGCGCGCATCAGGGCGTTTCCGAGATAAAGTGGTTCCCGGTTTATCGTCCGGAAACGCCCCAGTTACAATAGTTAGCGCATTTCTGGTCGGAAAACCGCTCCACACTTTTCCGGAAATGCGCTAGGAAAGGGAATACCGGTATCGCTACGATCTCAATAGGCGCCGGCGTCCCATTTGGTGAATTGCCGCCGTCACGCTTTCAGGAGCGCGTGCGCAAACTGGCGCACCGTTTACCCTTCACCTATGTGGGGCGAAAGCTGGCGTCTTTGATGCTCGGACTGGCGGGGGGACGCTCACGCCGGGCTTTCGACGTGGTCATTTTCGAAACTCAGAAAGCGCGCCTTTATCCGGCAGACAATATTTGCGAAAAGCGCGTGTTCATGACGCCGCAACATTGGGATCTGGCTGAGCGCACTGCCCTTGCCGCCGCTATTGCGACACATGCGGAAGGCGCATTTTACTTTTTCGATATTGGCGCCAATGCCGGACTTTACTCATTGTTTTCCCGTGCAGCAGCGCTGAAAGCCGGCAAAGAATTTCGTGCAGCCTGCGTCGAACCCGACCCGGAAATGCGTGCTCGCGCTGCGTTCAATATCGCCGCCTCTGGCGCTGGCGACGAGATTGAAATCATGCCCTATGCAGCCGACGCCGAAAACCGGCAATTACGATTTTCGGTGAACCGGAAAAACCGGGGCATGAGCCGGGTTGATAAAGCTGGTGAAATTTCTGTCGAAGGGCGGACGATTCAGAGCCTGATAGAAGACGCTTCGTTTCCGCGCGTGGACGCCATGAAGGTTGATATTGAGGGGCATGAATTTGCCGCTCTCAAGGCGTTTTTTGAAAAAGCTGCGACGCAAATTTGGCCGCGCTTTGTCATTCTTGAAACGTCGCATGAGCGCAGTGATAAACGCGCCAGCGCTCTTTTTGCAGACCGCGGCTATCGTCTGTCATTCAAGGCGCAGTTAAACAGCGTTTTTGTTCGACCGTAGCCTTATCACGAAATCTACTGCCATTCGTGATTGCCGGGGCGGCGCAATACCGCATAGATATCGCGCCCAGATCGCCCGGCGCTAAAAGGAATTTCCATGTCAGCATTTTTGTCTCTCGCGGTTCCGGTCCTGGGCGTCACCACGGTCGCCGCTATCACAAAATTTCATCTCAGCGGTGAAGATCTTTCGAAATATGACGAGGCCGATCAACCGGTGACGTTTCATCCGGAAAGAAACTCTCCGGGAAATCAGGCGGTGACAGCGTATCTTCAGGAAAACTTCATCAAACCTGCAAAATCAAAAGGCTCGCGCCGGGAAAAACTTCTCGCAAAGCGCAAGCGTTTCGATCAGGCGGGGCTAAACCGTGAGTTTGACTGCGCCTTCACTCCAGCGATAGCGAAGACCGGTGAGGCCGAAATTACCGGCGAATGGGTGCAAGCAGAAGGCGCAGACCCCGATAAACGCATTCTCTATTTACATGGCGGCGCCCATACGGTCGGCAGCGCGATCAGCCATCGCGCAATTACGACTAATCTGGCGGAACGCACGGGTTGCAGCGTGTTTGCGGCGAATTACCGGCTCATGCCTGAGCACTCGCGGATTGCCGGCGTCGAAGACAGCCGGCTTGTCTACAAATGGATATTGGACAATGGCCCGGACGGCGCGGCGCCAGCCGCCAAATTGGCGGTGGCCGGGGATTCAGCCGGCGGGAACTTAACGCTGTCGCTTATCAACTGGGTGCGCGACAGCGGCATTCCCGCCGCAGATGCGGTCGTCGCCATTTCGCCTGCGGTGGACGGAACATGCACCAGCCCCAGCATCCGAAGCAATTTTGAAACGGATATCATGCTGCAGCCGCTGGCCGGCAGGATGCTAAAAATACCGCAGCCACTTTTATTGTGGCTATTTTGGTCCCTCAACAAAGTGTCTCCGTCGGCGCCGGTGATCTCGCCGATTTTTGCGGATTTGTCCGGCTTGCCGCCAACATTGGTTCATGTCAGCGCTGCAGAAATGCTTTATGACGACGCCCGGCGTTATGTCGCCAAGGCGCAAAGCCAGGGTTCTCCGGCAACCTTGCAGAGCTGGGCGCATATGGCCCATGTTTTTCATGCCTTCGACCGGATGCTGCCGGAAGCCCATCAGGCGTTTGACGAAATTGCCAAATTTTTGAAAGCGCAGGGCGTTTTCGCGAAATAACACCGACAACAATACGCGGCCTTCGCCAATGACCGCGCAGAAAATGTAGAAAAGCGCAGCGGTCCACCGCTGCGCTTTTGTTTTGATTGCCCGTAAGGCGCTTAGGCTGCCTCCGCCTTTTTCGCCGCGATGTAACCGTCGACGAGTTCCTCGAGAATGGGCAACGCCACAGCGCCGTTCTTCAAGACCGCGTCGTGGAAATCACGAATGTCGAAATCGTCTCCAAGCTCTGCTTTTGCCTTGTCGCGCAGATCAAGAATTTTGATCATGCCGATCTTGTAGGAAAGCGCCTGTCCGGGCAGGTCGATATAGCGTTCGATTTCCTTTGTTGCGTCTTCTTCGGTCATCGGGTTGTTGTCGAGCATGAATTTGATTGCCTTTTCCCGGGTCCATTTTTTAGAGTGGACGCCGGTGTCGACAACAAGACGCGCGGCGCGCAGCATTTCATTCTGCAGCCGTCCGAAATCCTGCATCGGATCGGCAAACCGGCCTTCTTCTTTGGCGAGGCGCTCTGAATAAAGACCCCAACCTTCGGTATAGGCGCCGAAGAAAGCAAATTTCTGGAACATTGGAACGCCGGTCAGCTCTTGTTGAATGGCAATCTGGAAATGGTGACCCGGCGCGCCTTCGTGATAGGCAATGGTCTCCATTTCATGCTTTTGCTTGGTCGTCATGTCTTTCAGATTGACGTAATAAATGCCAGGGCGCGAACCGTCTGGTGTCGGACGATTGTAAAATGCAATCGGCGCGGTTTCTTCACGCCATGCTTCAACGGCGCGTACTTCGAGCGGCGCTTGCGGCAGAATGTTGAAATATTGATCCACATCCGCGTAAATCGAGTCGATATAGGCTTTCGATTGATCGAGATAGGCTTGTTTTCCTTCTTCCGTGTCCGGGAAAAAGTTTGACGGGTCGGTGCGCAGGAAGTCGAAAAACTCCGGCAATGTTCCGTCGAAGCCGACGGTCGCCATGATCGCTTCCATTTCACCGCGAATGCGCTTGACGTCATCGAGCCCCGTCTTGTGGATTTGCTTGGCGGTCATGCCTTTTTCGCTGGTCCAGAATTCGACGCGGTTTTCGTAATATTGCTTACCGCCCGGCAGCGCCCAAACACCATTGGGACCCACAGAGTCGTTGCGCAAATCTTCGACCCGTGCGACGAAATTATTAATCGTCGGCGCAAAGGCGGTTTCAAGTGCGGCGGTCGCCTCGCCGATCAGGCGATCTTTTTCAGCCTGGTCAATTTCAAGAGCGTCAACCTTGCCGCGAAAGTCAGCAAGGATCGCCGAATCTTCGCCGCTGTCGTCAAAGGGCGCGCCTGTTAGCAGGTTCCTTGCGTCAGCGATGACCGGGTCAAAAGAAAACGACGTCGGGACGATGCCGCGTTCAGCGGCGATGTCGATGCCTTCCATCAATTGCTGGCCGGCGACCGTCAGTCCGTTCAAGCGGGAGATATAGGCTTCAGCATCGGAAACATCGTCAACGCGATGAACGTTCTGCAGGAATGTCACCGGAAACGTCATCGGGTTGTTCATGGTCGAGAATGCATAACCATGAAAGCGATATTCATGATCGTTGATCGCGCGCTCCTGTAGAAACTCGAAGATGCGGTAGCTAACCTGAGACTGTTCGCTTAACGCGTCATAGTCGAAATCCGCGCGGAGGCGGGCGAGATCGGAAATGGTTTCTTCATGCTGGCGCACGACTTCGGCGTCAGAAAAATCGTCCCACTCGCCATAGCGCTCGCCTTTCATGCCAATCTGAGATTGGAATAATGGCGAATTTGCGAGATTGCGTTGAAACAGTTCGTCAAAAAACGCCGACAGACGCTGGTCTTCTGTTTGCGCTTCCGCTTCGGCCGTTTCATCGGCTTCATGGTGATTTGCGTAAGCTGGCGCTGCGACTACTGCGAGCGCCGTTGTGGCGATGAGAATATGCTTGAGATTTATGGTCATAGGAGCGTCCCCTCCGAATGTTAGAACTATTGGATCGATCCCAGTTGTGAGCGGGAATCGCGCTGCGTCCTTAATAGAGAATAAGCCCGCTCGGCGAACCTGAACTTACCGCAAGGTTGGGGCGGTTCATCGCAAACAGGCGCGCCGATGCACTAATTGCCGCGGCCTTTAAGCGCCGCCGTCGCCGCTGCGAATAGCGCTTTTGCCTTGTTCTCGCATTCACGCTGCTCGGCCGCAGGGTTTGAATCGGCGACAATCCCGGCGCCAGCCTGGACATGCATCACACCGTCCTTGATGATCGCGGTTCTTAAGGCAATACAGGTATCGACATTGCCGTCAGCGGAAAAATATCCAATGGCGCCGCCATAAACGCCGCGGGCTGAATTTTCGAGCTCATCAATGATTTCCATTGCGCGGATTTTCGGAGCGCCGGTCACTGTGCCAGCAGGAAAGCCTGCAGCGACAGCGTCAACCGGATGCACGTCCTGTCGCAATTCGCCGACGACATTCGAGACAATGTGCATCACATGGCTGTAGCGTTCGATTGCAAAGCTTTCGGTGACGCGCACCGATCCGATCTTTGCAGACCGCCCAACGTCATTGCGGCCCAGATCCAGAAGCATCAAATGTTCGGCGCGCTCTTTTTCATCGGCCAGCAGTTCGGCTTCGAGCGCCTTATCTTCATCGGGCGTGCGTCCGCGCGGCCTGGTTCCGGCGATTGGCCGGATCGTTATTTCGCCGTCGCGCACGCGCACGAGAATTTCCGGGCTTGAGCCGACCAGTGAAAAGCCATCAAAGTCGAGATAAAATAGAAACGGCGACGGGTTCGAGCGTCGCAACGCGCGGTAAAGCTCAAAAGGGGGCGCCTCAAACGGACAGGAAAAGCGCTGACTCAGGACAATTTGAAAAATATCGCCGGCGCTTATATAGTCCTTTGCTCGTTCCACCATCGCTTGATAGTCCGCTGTCGGAATATCTGACGCCGGCATTTCATCTAAATCGCTGTCGCCCGGCGTTGCCGACGCCGGCAGCGCGAGCGGCGCCGACAAATCATTAGCCGCATCGGCCAGGCGCTCGCAGGTTCTGGAATAGGCGGCGCGCGCAGATACGCCGTTCTGCACCCGCACCGGCGCGCATAACAGGATTTCCTGACGAACATTGTCAAACACCGCAACGACAGTCGGGCGCAGGAAAATGGCGTCGGGCGCAGCGAGCCCGCCATTGGGCCGCGGTCCGAGCCGTTCCATCTGGCGCACCATGTCGTAGCCGAGATAGCCGAAGACGCCAGCAGCCATGGGCGGCAGGCCAGGCGGCAGATCAATCGCAGATTCGGCAAACAGCCGTTTCAGATTGTCGAGCGGGGCGCCGTCTTCCGGCGTAAACTGGTGCGGATCGGCGGCGGCGTCGCTGTTGATTTCCGAACGGCCGCCGAAACAACGCCAAATGACGTCTGGCTTAAATCCGATTATGGAAAATCGTCCAAGTTGTTCGCCGCCCTCAACGGACTCCAGCAAAAACGCATTTTGCCGGCGTCCCGCAAGTTTCAAAAAGGCCGAAACCGGCGTTTCCAAATCGCTGATCAGGCTGCGCCATACGAGTTGCGGTTTTCCATCCGCATATATTTTATCGAAGGCGGCAAATGCAGGCCGTGCTGTCACTGCGAATCTGCAAACAAGGCGTCGAGTTGCGTCGCGTTTGTTTTTACGCCGTAGTCGTCACGTATTGTTGTGACAAACGCGTCGAGCAATTCCCGATCAAGTTGATAACCCAAATATTGTCGGTAAATATCTCGTTGTTCCGCAGGCGTTCCGTTTGGCCTCACGACGATGTCGCGTATTTCGGCGACGATCTGCGCTTCGCCGAGCGGCGTTGGGCCCGATACAAGATCATTGAGTTCTGCAAAGAAAATCTGGTCATTGAACGCCGTAGAAATTGTTTCGTTTTCAAAGCGGCGGTTAAGGGTGAGTTCGATCGGCGCCCTCGCGTATGGATCGGCCGCCTCTTCGAGGGTCTCGCCGGCTTCGACAGCATCGCGAATAGCGCGCACTGTGGCGGAAATGCGTTTCTCACGTTCATCTTTGCGCCAGCGTTGCTCGACCTCGTCACGAACATCGTCGAAAGGTTTGAGGGCGGGCGGCGTGATTTCGCGCGTGGTTACGAAGAAGTAGCCGTCAGCGGCGGCAAGGTTGAGTGCTTCGCTTTCGTCACCCTCATCGAGTTGAAATGCTTCGACCAGCGCTTCGCCAGGGACCTTGTCGATGATGGCGCCGCCCGGCGCGAAGCTGAAACGGTCAATCGGTCCGAAGGTTTCGACATTTCGCCCGATGGCCTCGGCGGCAACCGCCAAATCGGCGCCAGTGTCACGTTCATCCTCAATTTCATCAATGGCGTCTTGCAGACGCCTGCGCGTATCCGTTTCCAGATATGAACTTTCAATCTCGTCGCGCACTTCTTCAAAGGATTTTGTTTCGGGCGGCGTAATGCCGGCAATTTGGATGACGGCCCAGCCAAACAAACTTTCAACCGGGTCAAGAATTGCGCCATCTTCAAGACCATCGGCAAAGGCGGCCTCGGCGACAGCCGGCTCGACAATATCGCGTTTTTGCTTGTCGGCCAGCGTCACGGCTTCGAGGCTGTAGCCGCTGTCAATTGCAATATTTTCAAATGGTTTGCCCTGACGCAAGGCGGCGACGGCGGCTTGTGCGGCAGTTTCGGTGTCAAATGTTGTTTGATAAAGCGTCCTGGTTTCCGGTTTGTCGTAAAGGCGCGGCTTGTTCACTTCATAGATTTTGCGCAGTTCCTCTTCAGGCGCTTCGAGATCGTCACGGAAATCCTCGCTGCGCAACACCAAAAGATCGAACGTCCGGTATTCCGGCGCAGTAAACGCCGCCTGATTTGCCTGGTAATAGTTTTGAAGATCGTCCGGCGTCGGTTCAGCGGGGACGCCTGCCATTTCATTGGTGATTGTGAGATAGGCGATGCGCCGGTTTTCAGTTTCACGCAGCAAGAATGCATCGACTAAAGCGTCTGGCGCCGGACCAGCAGCGGAGAGCGCACCAAGAATTTGGTTGCGCATCAATTCTTCATCGATGCGTCGCTCGAACTCCGCCACGGTTATCCCGATGCGGGCAAGAACGCCTTCAAGCGCCAGGCGGTCTACTTCGCCGGTCGCAGGATTTTGAAAGCCTTCAATGTCCTTAATATAATCGCGCAGGATTTCACGCGGTAGCGCGAGCCCCATATCGCCGGCGAATTGTGACAGCGCCGACGTCGTTGCAATCGAATTCACCACCTGATCATGAAGGCCCGTAGCGATGGCGTCTTCGCGGGTATAAGCGCTGCCTGATTGCGCTCTCTGGGACTGAATCTGACGATTGAATTCGTTCTGGACATATTGCGCAGAAAAACTCTCTTTGCCGACGGTGAGTGCGGCGTTGCCTGCAAACTGCCGCATTTCCGGCACGCCAAACATCGCGAAAGCCAGAATAAGAAGAATAACAAATATCCACGCCACCACGCCTTTGAGAGCGCCACGCACCTGACTGAGCATTCAAACCGCCTTGAATTATGCCGGCCTGCTGGCCGCGTTCTGATTTGGCGCGTAACCTAGACGCGGCCCCGGGGCGGGACAAGAGCGCATGCGGCCCAGCCGGCGGCCTGCCGCACCGGACTGGACAGGTTTGCCCTCATCGGCTACCGCCGCGACGGGACTTAAGGGAGCAGATGCGATGAAGCCATTGATTGCCGGGAACTGGAAAATGAACGGGCTTACCGCCTCAATCACTGAAGTCGAAGCGTTAATTGGCAAATTTGACGGCGCTGCCCCGGATGATCGCGACGTTTTAATCTGCCCGCCGGCGACACTGGTTGCAGGCTTTGCGGTTCAATTTTCAGACGAGGCGATCCAGATTGGCGGGCAGGATTGCCACGCAGAATCCGGCGGCGCGCACACAGGCGATGTCAGCGCGGAAATGCTCGCTGATGCGGGGGCGGCGTTCGTTATTGTCGGCCATTCCGAACGCCGCGCCGATCACGGGGAATCCGATGCCGCCGTCAAGGCCAAGGCTGAGGCGGCTTTGCGCGCTGGCCTGACACCGATTATTTGCGTTGGTGAAACGGAAAACCAGCGCACGGCCGGTAAGGCGCTTGATATTGTCAGCGGCCAGCTTGAAGGCTCGTTGCCCGAAACGACTGACGACATCGTCATTGCTTATGAGCCTGTCTGGGCGATCGGCACGGGGCTTGTGCCAACCAATGGCGACATAGCGGAGATGCACAATTTTATCCGCACCAAAACTCATTTCGATACGCGTATTCTTTACGGCGGGTCGGTGAAACCTGGAAACGCCAAAGAAATCTTGTCTATTGCCAACGTCAATGGCGCCCTGGTTGGCGGCGCCAGTCTTAAGGCGGAAGATTTTTACCCGATTGTTATGGCGGCGCCAGGCGCCGACTAAGGGTGGAATTTTAATGAGCGGTTATATTGTCGCCGGCAGTTTGTTTATTGCCGTTTTGGGCCTCGCGGGCTGCGCAAGCTGGAGTGCAGAACGCAATGCGCCGCCAATCGGCGCCTTTATCGACGTTGATGGCGAGCGTCTTCATGTCGTTGATGCCGGCCCGCGCGACAGCGCGAAACCGCCGATCATCATTATCCATGGCGCCAGCGTAAACTTGCGCGATGTGAAAATTTCCCTCGGCGATCGTCTCGCTGAAGGCCGGCGTGTGATCATGATCGATCGGCCCGGTCGAGGATATTCCACGAGGCCCGATGATGGCTGGCGTCTGGCCGTGCAGGCGCAATATATTAAGGCCGTTGCCGATGCGCTTGATGTTGAAAAGCCGATCATTGTTGGTCAGAGTCTTGGCGGCGCGGTCGCGCTTTCCTATGCGTTGAAATATCAGGATGAGATGTCCGGCCTCGTACTTCTCGCCGCTGTCAGCCACGAATGGCCGGGCGGCATCGCGTGGTACAACAGCGCTTCTCAGATTCCGGTGTTGGGACATATGCTGCGACGCTTTGTGATCCCGATATACGGCGCGCTTGCAGCCGAAAACGGCATTGAAGATTCCTTTCATCCAGACGAGGCGCCGGAAAACTATTACGAACGTTCCGGCCTGGCGCTCTTGTTCCGGGCAAAGGATTTTAAAAGCAACGCCGCCGATATTGCCCATTTGAAGGCGGAAATTATTGCGCAGCAGGACCACTATGGATCGTTGAGGCTGCCGGTCGCCATTGTGACGGGAACGGAAGATACGACGGTAAGCCCGGATCTCCATTCAAAGGCGCTCGCGGCCGAGGTTGAAGGCGCGTCGTTGACGCTTTTGCCGGATACTGGTCATGCGCTGCATCACTCTCAGACAGAAGCAATTTTGGCTATAATCAACGGAATTTCGCGTTGAACAGGGTAAAAAAACCGATAAATGGAATCGCAAGCAGGATGGCGCGGCGCCATGATATGGGGACACCGGCTTTAACAGGCATTTATGTGAAGGGGATTTTGTCATGAGGATAATCGGAAGAATTCTGGGCGGGCTGCTTCTATTGCTCGTTCTGGCGATAGGCGGCGCATCCGTGTGGTTTTGGTTTAAACCGGTCGGCGTCAATAATTACATCAACAAAGTTACGATCCAGCTGGCGATCGACTCGCCGGAGCTTTTGACCGCGCTTGGTATGATCGATAATACGCCGCTCGATTTTCACAGCGGCAAGCTCGCCGATTATACCAAGGCTCAGGACGAAAAATCGCTGGAGAAATTGCGCAAAGCCCGCGCAGGGCTCGATAAATATGGTCCCGACGGCCTTGAGGGCCAGGAACTTTTGAGCTGGCAGATTACAACGTGGTTTTTTGATGATCTTCTGCGCGATGCAGAATTTGAATATAGCGGCTACCGTGTCAATCAGATTTCCGGCGTCACCGTAAATCTACCGACATTTTTGACCGACACTCATGTCATCAAAAACGAAAAGAGCGTTAAACGTTACATCAGCCGCATTAACGAGTTCGGGCGCGTATTGCGCGAAGTAAAAGCCCGTGTTGAAGATGATCGTGATCACGGCGTCGTGCCGCCAGATTTTGTCATCGAAAAAGCACTCGCTGGCATGCAAACTTTTATTGAAGGGGGCGCAGCGGAAAATCCGCTGGTCACAACTTTGCCGGAAAAGCTTTCGAAAATTGACGGGCTGAGCGAAGAAAAACAACAATCCTATCTCGATCAAACCACAAGCGCCGTCGAGACGGAAGTTATCCCAGGCTATGAGGCGATGATCGCGCTGTTTGAGGAGCTCCTTGAAACCGCCACTCATGACGCGGGCATCTGGCGCATTCCCAATGGCGACGCCTATTACGCCGTTGCGTTGAAGTCGAATACCACAACCGATTTCGATGCGAACGAAATTCATGACATCGGATTGTCCGAAGTCGCGCGCATTGAACTGGAAGCTGATACGATTCTTGTTGGTCAAGGTTTGATTGAGGGAACGGTCGCCGAACGCGTGCGCTTGTTAATGGAAGATCCTGCGCAACAATTTCCGAATGACGATGATGGCCGCGCGGCGATGATCGCCTTTCTTGAAGAGCTCAATGAAGAGCTAATGGCGAAGGCTGGCGACTATTTCATCACATTGCCGCCACAGCCGTTGGAAATTGTTCGCATCCCGGAATTTTCCGAAGCCTCTGCGCCCGGCGGATACTACAATACGCCTGCGCTGGACGGTTCGCGACCAGGTCGGTTCTATATCAACCAAAAGGACACCGCGGATAATCCGAAATGGACCTTGCCGACCCTGATGTACCATGAGGGCGCGCCGGGCCATCACTTCCAGCTGTCGACGTCACAGTTGATCAAGAATGTGCCGTTTTTGCGGAAACTGTCGCCGTTTAACGCCTATTCAGAGGGCTGGGCGCTTTACGCAGAACGCATCGCGAAAACCGACATGGGCATGTATGATGATGATCCGCTCGGAGATCTCGGCCGCCTGCAAGCCGAAATGTTTCGTGCCGTTCGCCTCGTCGTCGATACCGGCATGCACGCCAAACGCTGGTCGCGTGAGGAAGCTATTGAATATATGGTCTCCAAAACCGGCATGACCGAGGCTGAAGTGACCCGTGAAATCGAGCGCTATACGGTTTGGCCGGGACAGGCGACGGCATATAAAACAGGCCAGTTGGCGATCCTGAAAATGCGTGATCAAGCTGAAGCCGCGCTTGGCGACGAATTCGATTTGCGCGAATTCCATGAAGTGGTGTTGGGGAACGGCGGCATGCCGCTGGGCATACTCGAAGGTGTTGTTGAGGATTGGATCGAAGAGCAACAAGCCGCGAATTAAGCCGCCCCTCGGGTATTTTGCTCGCGGAACGAGCCGGGCGCATTGCCGCCCGGCTGGCTCCATATCTGTGGTCACGGAGGACTTGCGGGCAGGCAGGCTTTCCTTTAAGCCCCCGTTTTCGTTCGGCGTTCGCGCCGGACGCCTTTAAGATCAGCATCCCAACGCCTATTTGAGACCGGGCAGCACCGGAAAACCGTTCAATGACCGCCGTAATTCTTACATTCCATGTTCTTATCGTTCTTGCATTGATCGGCCTTGTCCTCATGCAACGCTCTGAAGGGGGCGCACTCGGCATGGGCGGCGGCGGCGGTGGCGGCGGGTTTATGTCAGGCCGAGGCGCCGCAAATGCATTGACGCGAACGACATCAGTCCTGGCGGCGCTTTTCTTTGCGACATCGTTGGGCCTTGCGGTAATCGCCGGCTCCGGAGAGGACGCGGCGGACGTTATTGAGGAACTGACCGGGGATGCGGCGCCGGCGGGAACGGGGGGTGTGGGCGCCCCGACAACCGAAGATCTCCTGAACTCCCTCGGCGGCGATGATGTCAATACGGCGACGTCACCGGACGATGGCCAATTGCCGACTGAACAGGACCTGCTTGATTCGTTGGGGGCCACCCGTGACGATGCTTTGGAAGCTGGTGCACCAGACTCGGATCAGGCCGAAGAAACGCCTGATGAGAGCGGCGATCCTGACCAATAATCAAAGCGTTGCTGCACGATCTTCACGGGTGCGGCGAATAGGCTGAAAATTCAGTTTGATTGACCCGCAATCTTCGCTAAGACGGACTTCCATGGCGCGGTACATATTCATTACCGGCGGCGTGGTGTCGTCTCTCGGAAAAGGTGTTGCTTCGGCGGCTTTGGGCGCGCTTCTACAGGCGCGCGGCTATAAGGTGCGCCTGAGAAAGCTCGACCCTTATCTAAATGTCGATCCCGGCACCATGTCGCCCTATCAGCACGGTGAGGTGTTTGTCACTGATGACGGCGCAGAGACCGATCTTGACCTCGGTCACTATGAACGGTTTACGGGCGTTTCCGCTTCGAAAAGCGACAACGTTACGACCGGGCAAATCTATTCGCGAATAATCGAAAGAGAGCGGCGCGGTGATTACCTTGGGGCGACCGTCCAGGTGATCCCTCATGTCACGGACCAGATAAAGCAATTTGTTCTGTCGGATGCTGGCGAAGCGGATTTTGTGTTGTGTGAGATTGGCGGGACGGTCGGCGACATTGAAGCCCTGCCATTTTTCGAAGCGATCCGCCAACTTGGCAATGAACTGCCGCGCGGCGATGCGGTCTATGTTCATTTGACGCTGATGCCGTTTATTCCGTCGGCAGGTGAGCTGAAAACCAAGCCGACGCAACATTCCGTCCGTGAGCTCCGGGCGATCGGTATTCAGCCTGACGTGCTTTTGGTGCGCGCCGACCGTGAAATTCCCGATAGCGAGCGCAAGAAAATAGCGCTTTTTTGCAATGTGCGACCGAGCGCCGTTGTGCAGGCCCTTGATTGCAGCACAATTTATGAGGTGCCGCTGGCCTATCATGACGAAGGTTTCGATCAGGAAGTGCTCGACGCCTTTTGCATCAAAGATGCGCCAAAACCAGATCTGGCCGGCTGGAGAAACATTGTCGAACGGGTCACGGCGCCGGATGGCGAAGTCACCATCGCTGTCGTTGGCAAATATACAGTCTTAAAAGACGCCTATAAATCATTGATCGAAGCGATCGCCCATGGCGGCATCGCCAACAATGTCCGGGTCAATATCGACTGGATTGAATCTGACGTTTTTGAAAAGGAAGAGGACGCTCTGTCGGCGCTTGAGGGCGTTCACGGTATCCTTGTGCCGGGCGGCTTTGGCGAGCGCGGTGCGGAAGGCAAGATAGAGGCCGCGCAATTTGCGCGGACAAAAGAAATTCCATATTTCGGCATTTGTTTTGGTATGCAGATGGCGATCATCGAAGCCGCGCGAAACCTGTTAGGCGAAAAGGCGGCCAGTTCCTCGGAATTTTCCGGCAGCGGCACATCGATCGTCGGCTTGATGACGGAATGGGTGCGCGGTAATCAGAAGGAAACCCGAAAATCAGGCGATGATCTTGGCGGAACGATGCGCCTCGGCGCTTATCCGGCGCAGCTGAAACCGGGCAGCCGCGTCGCAGAGATTTACGGCGCCGAAGAAATTTCAGAACGTCACCGCCACCGCTTTGAGGTCGACATGGCCTGGGCGGAAAGGCTTGCAGCCCACGGCATTGAATTTTCCGGAACTTCGCCCGACGGCGCCCTGCCTGAAATTATGGAAATCCCCGAGCACCCGTGGTTTATCGGGGTCCAGTATCATCCGGAACTGAAGTCTCGCCCGTTTGACCCGCATCCGCTTTTTGCTTCATTCATTGATGCTGCCGTGAAGCGCTCGCGATTGGTCTAGATCATCGGGCGAATAAAAGGAATCGCCCGATGATCTATTTTCTTTGCCGCGCGGCGGCCCGCGCGTCAGGGCGCGCTTGCTAAAATCTCGACCGCCTTCGCGGTCGCGGGGCGAAAAACCGGTTTCCACTTTTTCGCCCGGCGCTTTAAGACCGCAACGTTCTTCGGTGCAATCAAGAAGGGCTTATTTTATGTATCAATCTGTTCTGGTTACCGGCGCATCGAGCGGCATAGGCGAGGCGACCGCCGTTCTTTTGGCGCATAAGGGCTTTCGCGTTTTCGCAGCGGCGCGGCGTATCGAGAAACTGAATGAGCTTTCAGGACTTGGCGGCGGACGCATCACGGCGTTGGCCATGGATGTCACCGATGACGCGTCGGTGTCAAAGGCGCTGACCGAAATCGCTGCTGAAGGCATCACGCTTTTTGGCGTCGTCAATAATGCTGGCGTCAGCGTCATGGGGCCATTCGAGAAAATTTCTGCAGATGAATGGCGCAGGCAATTTGAAACCAATGTCATTGGTCTGGCAAATGTTACGCGCGCCGTTTTGCCGCAAATGCGCGAAGCCGGGCGTGGGCGCATCGTCAATATTGGATCGCTGACCGGGCGGATCGCCGCGCCTTTTCAGGCGCCTTACGCGGCTTCGAAGCACGCCGTCGAGGGATTATCGGACGCGTTACGCCGGGAGCTTGCGCCCCATGGCGTGAAAGTGTCGGTCATTCGGCCGGGCTTTATCAACACGCCGTTTGGCCATCAGGAACAGGAAGCGCTTTCAAAATTTACCGGCGACGGAGAACCTTATGCAGATCAGGTTCGTATCTTTAAAGAATGGCACGCAAGGGGCCATCCGAATGCGCCGCCGCCGACTATCGTCGCTGAAGCAGCACTTCATGCATTGACTGTTGACCGCCCCTATTCGCGTTATACTGTGCCCGCGAAGATGCTTGGCTTCCTTGCGCTCAGGAATTTGATGCCGTCATCCGTCGTTGATCGGATTTTTGAACGCGTGACGGGGCTCAATGAATTCCGTCGCAGAGGAAAATAATGACTGATTATGTTACGCCACGACAAAGCAGTTTTGGGACGGCATAAAATTACCAAGCGACGGCCCGGTAAATTTGTTTTATTTGATCCGCCTCACCGAAAAAGCCGACTATCCTGTTGGCCGTAAGGCGACAGGCGCTGAAGCTTACCGCGCTTATATCCGCGCAGCGGCTCCAATTTTTTGCGCGCAGGCGCGAAAATTATTTGGCGAGGCGAACCGCAACATATCATGGTTGGCCCGGATAATGATCAATGAGATATTGCGCTGATCGCCGAATTTCCAAAAATGGGCGCTTTCGGCGAAATGGCGCAGGATCTTGCATTCTATGGGGCCGCAATCCACCGGCAGGCGGCAGTGAAAGATCCGCGCCTCATAGGGATGAAACCGATCGATCCTGACGCCGATTTTGAAATCCAAGCGGTATCTTACTCAAGGATTGTATTGTTCTGGACGGTCGCATGCGTCCGCGCCGAAAATCCAGCGGTGAAAACAACTGGGGCGAACAAAATTCTAAAGCCGCGGCGATACTAATCAAGCAATGAACGGATCATGATTGCGACCTCCCATAATTCTTACGGTTGAGCGATTGGCCGCAATAATCAAGCGACATGCGATCAGATCCCCGCTCCAGGCCTCTGAGGGTCGTTTACGGCTTGTTCAACCCGGCCCAGTCCGGCTAAGGAAGAGGCTCCGAAAGCGTTAAAATCGAGAAAAATCAAATGCCCACGCCGGTCCTTATGCCCGCCCTGTCGCCGACCATGGAAGAAGGCACCCTCGCCAAATGGACCGTCAAGGAGGGAGATTCGGTCTCGTCAGGCGATGTCATCGCCGAAATCGAGACGGACAAGGCGACAATGGAAGTTGAAGCGGTCGATGAAGGCGTCATCGGCAAAATCCTCGTTGAAGAGGGCACCGAGAACGTCAAGGTCAATGAGCCGATTGCGGTGATTCTTGGAGACGGCGAGAGCGCCGATGAAATCGATCTGTCGAAATTGAATGGCTCGGCGCCCGCAAGCCAGGAAGCAGGGTCTCCGCCGGAGCAAGAAACCGTGGCGCTCGAAGAGAGTGCGCCCGTTTCGATTGCGCCGGCAATCAAAGCGTCTGCCGATCCTGAACTGCCAGACGGCGTCGAGATGGTTGAGACAACGATACGCGATGCGCTGCGTGATGCGATGGCGGAAGAAATGCGGCTCGATCCTGATGTGTTTCTCATGGGCGAAGAAGTCGCTCAATATCAAGGCGCCTATAAAGTATCGCGCGGGCTGCTTGACGAATTCGGTCCGAGGCGCGTTGTCGATACGCCGATTACTGAATATGGCTTTGCCGGCCTTGGCGTCGGGGCGGCGTTTTCCGGCTTGAAACCCATCGTTGAGTTTATGACCTGGAATTTCGCGATGCAGGCGATTGACCACATCATCAATTCGGCGGCGAAGACACGCTATATGTCCGGCGGCCAGATGAGTTCGCCGATTGTCTTTCGCGGGCCCAATGCGGCCGCGTCCCGCGTTGCTGCGCAACATAGCCAGGATTACGCGCCATGGTATCTCAGCGTACCGGGGCTCATTGTGATTTCGCCATTTTCTGCATCGGATGCGAAGGGCCTTCTAAAAGCTGCAATCCGCAACCCTAATCCGGTCGTGTTTTTAGAACATGAGCTGCTTTACGGCGACACAATGGAAGTTCCCGCAGTCGAAGACTGGGTGCTGCCTATTGGTAAGGCGAAAATCGCGCGGGAAGGAACCGACGTAACGATTGTTTCCTATTCTCGCGGCGTGAAATTTTCGCTGGAAGCGGCAGAACAATTGGTGGGCGAAGGAATTTCCGCTGAAGTTGTTGATCTGCGGACGCTGCGCCCGATGGATACCGAGACCGTGATCAATTCGGTGAAGAAAACCAATCGCGTCGTCACCGTGGAAGAAGGCTGGGCGCCCTGCGGCGTTGGCGCCGAGATTGGCTGGCAGGTGACGCAACACGCCTTTGATTATCTCGATGCCCCGCCAACGCGTGTGACGCAGGAAGACACTCCCTTGCCCTATGCCGCAAATCTTGAAGCCATCAGTCTTCCGAATGCGGACAAGATTGTGAAGGCAGTGAAGGCTGTGATGTATCGGGATTGATCGCACAAAATTGGTGACTTTGGTGTTCAGATTTTATTTCAGTCCAAAACGCAGGGTGTCGCGCAAGGGGTTATGGCTTGGCTTCATCCTGCCCTATTTTGCAGTTTCAATTGTACTTTTAGGATTGTTGGAGTCCAGAATTCCGACAAATTCCTGGGATGATCCTCAAATAGTCGCAAACGCAATATCAGACAGTATTATTCTTTTTTCGCCATTCCTAGGTATTTTGCTATGGGTGTCGCTTGCTGTCACATTCAAACGATTGCACGATCGCAACCTAACTGGATGGTGGTTGTTTGTTCCAATCGGACTCATTTTTATTGCTAATGCAATTGTTAGGTTTGTGCCAATAGTGGCTGCGCCAAATGAAATCGCTAGCCGGTTATCGCCAGTATTCCTGTCCCTAATAATGATTGGCGCCATGGCTGTTAATTTATGGCTGTTTGTAAACTTATATTTTCTAGCCGGAACGAAAGGGCTGAATAGATTCGGGCCCGACCCGAGAGTGGTGTTCGTATGATTTTCTCCGGCCAGTGTCATTGCGGAAAAGTGAAAGCTTCTTTTGAAACGCAAAAGACGCCACAGGACCTTGGCGTCAGGACCTGCCAGTGTGTTTTCTGCCGTCGTCACGGGGCAGTGAATATTTCAGATCCTGAGGGAAAAATTACAATCGACGCGGCGCCGGAGGATCTAAACCGTTATCGTTTTGCGCTTAAGACAGCCGACTTTCTTATCTGTCGCCAATGCGGCGTTTATGTTGCGGCGGTGATGGGCGAGGGCGAAAGGATTTGTTCGACGCTCAATGTTGTTGGGTTGCGCATGGACGAATTTCTGGGCATCGACGAAGCGCCCATGGACTATGACGAGGAAACGACAGAAGATCGTATCGCCCGGCGATACGCAAAATGGACGCCGACGACATTTGCTAATGTGGAGCTGAATTCGTCATATTTCGGTCCGCACTAAGCAGGGCGGATTTTTGAGACTGCAAGCGCTATACGCTGCAAGAAATTAGAAGGGGCAGCCAAGATGGACTTTTTATTCAGCGGAAAAGGGCGCGTTTCCCGCAAAGCGATTTGGTTAGTCTTTTTGGCGGTGATTGTCGCAAGCATAATAGCGGCGGTGCTGGATATCGTGTTTTTGGGAACGCCCCTTGACTCAGCTGACAGCGGCCCAATTTCCATTGTGTTATCATTGGCGACGATCTGGCCCTCAATAGCAATCTCCGCAAAAAGGTTTCATGATCGTGGTATGAGCGGCTGGTGGGTTTTGTGGTTCATACTGATCACGATCGCGGCGCTTATTCCCGGCGGCATAATTATGGCTGTTCAGGGTCAGGGCGCACTTGGCTTGGGCGCTGTTGTTATGGTGATCGGTGTAGCAATCCCCCAAATTTGGCAGTTCATCATATTGATGGTTCAACCGGGACAAACAGGTTCGAATGAGTATGGCCCAAACCCACTTGACCGGAACGGTTAAGCGAATGCACGACCATCTGACTTAAATGTGCTCTAAAACAATTGTTCTTTAGGATTTGAAATGCCGACACCGATTTTGATGCCCGCTTTGTCGCCGACCATGGAAGAAGGCACGCTTGCCAAATGGAACGTGAAGGAAGGTGACACGGTCTCGTCAGGCGATATCATTGCCGAGATCGAAACCGACAAGGCGACGATGGAAGTTGAAGCCGTTGATGAAGGCGTTGTCGGCAAGATTTTCATTGCGGAGGGAACCGAAGGCGTCAAAGTGAACGCGCCGATCGCCGTGCTTCTCGAAGAGGGCGAAAGCGCCGGCGACATCGATATGAGCGCGCTGGGCGGCGCTCCGTCTGCATCCTTCGAGCCCGAACCTAAAGGTTCGGCGCCGCGGGACGAGGGACCCAAGAAACCTGAAGCCGCAAATGGATCCGGAAAAACTGTCTCTCATCCTGAGGTGCGACCCTCGAAGGATGGCGGCGCGGTGAACGGTCGGGTATTGGCCTCGCCGCTGGCCAGGCGTCTGGCGCAGCAGGAAGGACTTGATCTCGGCGCTGTCACCGGTTCCGGCCCACGCGGTCGCATCGTCCGGCGCGACATCGAAAAGGCGCTGAAAGAAGGAACCGGCAAGGCGTCGGCGCCAGCTGCGCAAACTGTCGCTGCCCCGGCGTCCGTTGATGTGCGGCTCTATCCGCCGGACAGTTATGAGGCGGTGAAGCTTGACGGCATGCGCAAGGTGATCGCCAGGCGTCTGACGCAAAGCTTCAACCAGGAAGTCCCGCATTTTCCGCTGAATATCGATTGCGAACTTGACAATCTTCTTGCGGCGCGCGCGCGCATCAATGCAACGTCTCCGAAGGATGGCGATGGCGTCTTCAAACTTTCGGTAAATGATTTCATTCTCAAGGCATGCGCGATGGCCTTAAAAAAGGTGCCGGCGGCGAACGCGACGTTTACCGATGAAGCAATCCTTTTGCACAAGCATGCGGATATTGGCGTTGCGGTCGCCATCGATGGCGGGTTGATCACGCCGATCGTCTGGAAGGCCGAGGAAAAAGGCCTTCAACAAATTTCCGCTGAAGTAAAAGATATGGCCGGCCGCGCCAGGAAACGAAAGTTGAAGCCCGAGGAATATCAGGGCGGCACATTCTCGGTGTCAAATCTTGGGATGTTCGGGATCAAGTCGTTTGCTTCAATCGTTAATCAGCCCCATGGCGCGATCATGTCGGTTGGCGCGGGCGAGCAGCGTGTGATTGTCAAAGACGGGAAAATGGAAATCGCAACCATGATGACGGTGACGCTTACCTGCGACCACCGGGTTGTGGACGGCGCTGTCGGCGCCCAATTCCTTAATGCCTTCAGGCAGTTTATCGAGGAGCCAGCGGCGATGCTTTTATAGGCTTCGGCCCCGGTTGAGCGGTAGAAAACTCTTCGTTTTCAGTGAGTTGTTTGAAAATCCGTGGTTTTTGCAATGCAACATTACATTTCGTGATGGGGCAACACAGTTCCGCCTTTGTTTCGCTGCACCACGATCTCAATCGGCGCCCATATCCACTCTGTCGCCGGGGCGTTCGCGTAAGTTCGGCGACTGGCGAGGCGGCCAGCGATCTCTCTCTCCCCCCGTGCTGTGTGCCTCGCCGCCTTTTTCCAGTTCGTCAGCATGTGGGTGCGATATACATTCACCACAAACTTGCCTTATCAACTATGTAAGTTTATAACATCACGAGAAGGCGCTGCGTATCACGTTTTCTATGAGTTTTTCAGTAAAAATCAGTTGCGTCAGTAAAGTTGCGTAACGAGTGCAGGCGGCCCGGAGTCCCCCATACTGGCCGCCCGCACTCGTCATTTTTTTCAGATATTCCGCTGAAAACTGGCTTTCGCGCTTGCAGCAGTGCGAGCCTTGCTCTATCAGGCGCGCTTTCGCGGGAGGTTATTCGGCAAAGACCAGCTGGAACCGCACCGCGACCCTTCAACCGGGCTCAGCCAGATCGTTTGGCAGGGCCTTAAACCACGAGAAGGTCAGTAAAATGGCGAAGAAAATTGCAGGCTACCTGAAACTTCAGGTGCCGGCGGGCTCGGCGACGCCGTCGCCTCCCATCGGCCCGGCGCTCGGCCAGCGCGGACTCAATATCATGGAATTCTGCAAGGCGTTTAACGCCACGACGCAGGAAATGGAAAAGGGGATGCCTATCCCCACGATCATTACGATCTTTTCCGACAAATCTTTTTCCTTTGAAACGAAAACGCCGCCGGCGGCGTTCTTTCTGAAAAAAGCCGCCAAACTACAAAAAGGCGGGGCGACGCCGGGCAAGACGAGCGCGGGCACGGTTACAAAGCAGCAGTGCGCGGAAATCGCTGAAGCGAAAATGAAAGACTTGAACGCAAACGACATCGAAGCGGCAACCAAGATCATTATGGGGTCCGCTCGCGCGATGGGCCTGGAAGTGCGGGAGTAGGGACCATGGGAAAAATTGGAAAACGCATTAAAGCAGCGCGTGAGACAATCAATCGCGACGAGTTTCATTCGATCGATGCAGCGGTAAAAATCGTCAAAGAACATGCAAAAGCAAAATTCGATGAAACGATTGAAGTTGCGATGAATCTCGGCGTTGATCCGCGTCATGCGGACCAGATGGTGCGCGGCGTGGTCTCGCTTCCGAATGGCTCCGGTCGGACCGTGCGCGTTGCTGTGTTTGCGAAAGACGCAAAAGCCGAAGAAGCAACCAAGGCCGGCGCCGATATCGTTGGCGCCGAAGATCTTATGGAAAAAATCCAGGGCGGCTTTATGGATTTTGACCGCGTCATTGCAACGCCGGACATGATGGCTGTGGTTGGCCGCCTCGGTAAGGTCCTGGGCCCGCGCGGCCTGATGCCAAACCCCAAAGTCGGAACGGTTACGCCAGATATTGCGAAAGCTGTAAAAGACTCTAAAGGGGGCGCTGTTGAATTCCGCGTTGAAAAATCCGGTATAATTCATGCGGGCGTTGGCAAAGCGAGCTTTGACGAAAAAGCCATCGCGGAAAACGTAAAAGCGTTTGTCGATGCCGTCGCCAAAGCAAAGCCTGCTGGCGCAAAAGGCACTTATCTTAAGAAGATCGCGATTTCATCGACGATGGGACCGGGTGTGCGGATAGATGTCAGCGCTGCGTCGGCATAAGCCGATCCTTTTAAACTGATTTGGAAAAATGGCCCTCCTGTGAGGGTCATTTTTTTATCGGCGCCAACCTGGCTTTTGACCGTAATAGATCGAGATGGATCCTGTTGGTGTAAGTATTCTTGCGCTTTCCATGACGCCTTCGAAGCCGGCTTCGCTTAAGATATTGGAAAGAACCCCGTCGGCATTCGGTTGTGTGTCCGCCACGCCATCCAGCGCCTGGACAGTCATACGGAACAAAACCCGCATGAGTGCGGAACGTTGAAATCCATAATCGGCAATATGCACCGAACCGCCAGTCCGCAGACATTGGTAGATTTCTTTTATGATGCGTTCTTTTTCTGCAATTGGAACCTGGTGCAAAACAAGGCTGCTGATGATTTTGTCGGGCGGCTTATCAAAATATTCTTCTTGGGCGGAAAAAAAGCCCCTGACAAAACGCGCATTGGCGTTGGCTTTTGCAGTTTTCTGCCACGCCCGGCCCACTGCCTCTGTATCGGGATCGACACCAACATATTTGATGTCCGGCTCTTGCTTGCAAAGCGCGACAGCAAGACTGCCGGTGCCCGATCCGATATCAAGAATGCGATCATTCGCCTCGGGGGCAATTTCCCGAACAAACCTTTCGCGCCAAGCGCCCTCGCGGGTGAGGGTCGCTATCGCTAAATCATAAACAGGCGTTAGCGCCTTATACCCTAAAGGAGGCGTATGTACGCGAGTGTCTCTGCTTGAGCCGGCATCGCTCATAATTTTATTCCTCGCAGCCGCAGTGCGTTGCTGATCACCGAAACAGAGCTAAAGCTCATTGCTGCGGCGGCGATCATCGGGCTCAGCAAGATACCGAATGTTGGATATAAAATACCCGCGGCAATCGGCACGCCTGCGGTGTTATAGGCGAAGGCAAAGAAAAGATTCTGGCGGATATTGCGCATGGTCGCCCGGCTCAATTGGCGCGCTCGCGCGACGCCGCGCAAATCGCCTCTCATCAAGGTGATGCCGGCGCTTTCCATGGCGACATCCGTACCGGTTCCCATGGCGATCCCGACATCGGCCTGCGCCAGCGCCGGCGCATCATTGACCCCATCGCCAGCCATGGCGACGATAGCGCCGCCGGCCTGGAGTTCCCGGACAATGCGGTTCTTGTCTTCGGGCGAAACATCTGCGCGCACGTCATCAATGCCGATCTTGGCCGCGACGGCCTCAGCAGTCTTTTGATTGTCGCCGGTCAGCATGACGACGCGGACCTCAGCCTTATGAAGGTTCTTGATGGCCTCAGGCGTTGTTTCCTTAATCGGGTCCGCAACGCCAATCATCCCGGCAGGCTTTTCATCGATTGCGACAAACATCACTGTCTGTCCCTCGCGCCGATAGATGTCAGCGCTGTCGGTGAGCGACCCATCCCACGCGCCGATACGTTCCATCATCTTGCGGTTGCCGATGGCGATTTTTTTGCCAGCGACGACGCCTTCTGCGCCTTCGCCGGTGATCGATCTGAAATCGGATGCAGCGTTGAAAGCAATGCCGCGCTCCTTTGCGCCGGCGACGATGGCCTGCGCCAGAGGATGCTCGCTCGCCGCTTCGACGGAAGCAGCGTTCGATAACAGGGTTTGTGTTGTGACGCTCGCAACGGGTTCAGCCATCACAAGTTTCGGTTTGCCTTCGGTCAGCGTGCCGGTTTTATCGACGACAATGGTGTCGACTTTTTCGAGAACTTCCAGCGCTTCGGCGTTTTTGATGAGAATGCCGTTCTGCGCGCCTTTGCCCGTCGCCACCATAATTGACATTGGCGTTGCGAGCCCCAGCGCGCAGGGACAAGCGATGATCAAGACAGCAACCGCATTGATAGTCGCAAAGGCCATGGCGGGATCGGGCCCAAACAAGCTCCAGACGATAAATGTTACAGCAGAGATGAGAATAACGGCAGGCACGAACCAGCTGGCGACGCTGTCGGCAAGACGTTGTATCGGCGCACGGCTGCGTTGAGCCTCCGCCACCATACGAACGATCTGTGCAAGCACTGTATCCTCCCCGACGCGCGTCGCTTTGATGACAAGCCCGCCGGTCCCGTTCACCGTCCCCCCGGTAACCGGATCGCCCTTTTGCTTTTCAACGGGGATCGGCTCGCCGGTGATCATTGATTCGTCGACGGCGCTATGCCCCTCATCGACGATCCCGTCGGTGGGAACTTTTTCACCGGGACGCACGCGAAGCCGGTCGCCTTGTCGGATATCATCGATCGATACATCCTCCTCGGTTCCATCCTCGGCGATGCGGCGCGCTGTCGGCGGCGCCAATTCCAGGAGCGCGCGAATGGCGCCGGAAGTCTGGCTGCGGGCGCGGAGTTCCATCACCTGACCCAGAAGCACCAGCGTTGTAATTACAGCGGCGGCCTCATAATAGACCGCGACACTGCCGTCCTCGATGCGAAATGCATCAGGGAAGATCGCCGGCGCAATCGTCGCGACCAGCGAAAAAACATACGCGACGCCGACCCCAAGACCGATCAGCGTGAACATATTGAGATTCATCGTACGCAATGATTGACCGCCACGCACAAAAAATGGCCAGCCGCCCCAGAGAACAACCGGGGTTGCCAATGCAAATTGGATCCACTGCGCCCATCCCGAAGGAACGAGGCTGTTGAACGGTTTGCCGGGCAAAATGTCGCCCATAGCGTACAGAAAAAGCGGCAGGGTCAGCGCAGCGCTTACCCAGAAGCGTCGCGTCATGTCATTGAGTTCGCTCGTGTCTTCTTCGGCCAGAGAGGCGCGTTCAGGTTCCAGCGCCATACCGCAAATCGGGCAGCCGCTTTTGCGGACGTCGCGCACCTGCGGGTGCATAGGACAGGTGTAGACGACGCCGTCGAAGCCAGGCGGGACTTTGTCATATTTGCCATCGACGTGATCGGGCGCGCCTGAACCGGTACTGCACTGGCTGTGGGCGTCGCCCTGATCACCGTGTCTTTGTTTATGGCTGTGTGGTTTGGTCATTTGCGGGTTCTCCATCGAGGATTCTCACGCCGGCGCGTGTTCGGCTGCAGGCGACGCGGTTTTACATATACCCCCAGGGGGTATAATAAAAGGGCTGATATTGATTTTTTACTGAAAGCGCCCAAGCCCTTCAGGCTGGGCGCGCCAATTTTTTTTAGTATTCGGCGCAATTGGAGCCGCGGCGGTTTATGGCCTAAATTTGTGGGAACCCTTTGGAGTATTTGCGATGCAATTGATTGGCTTTATGGATTCACCGTTCGTCAGACGAGTTGCTGTCTCGGCGCGTTTCCTGGGTATCGAATACACACACAAGGAGTTGTCGATTTTCAGTCAGTATGACGAGTTTCGACAAATCAACCCGTTGGTGAAAATACCGACAGTAATATGTTCCGATGGTCGTGTGTTGGTTGAATCGACATTGATTATCGAATATCTCGAATTGCTGTCTGGCAGGCGATTGGCGCCAGACCATGCAGACGGCCGGATTGCTTCGCTTCAAATCACCGGAACGGCGCTGGTGGCGATGGAAAAAGTTGCACAGCTCATTTACGAGACGAAACAACGCCCGGTGGGGGTGCAGCATAGGCCATGGATAGATCGCTTGGTGCAACAGCTTCGCGCTGCTGTTGACCTGATGGAAACCTATACTGCCGAGGGTGATCGCTGGTTGGTAGATTCGGCGATTTGTCAGGCAGATATTACAACCGCTATAGCGTGGCGCTTTGTGCAAAATGTGACGCCAGAAAAAATCCCCGCCACGAATTACCCGAAGCTCAGCAAATTTTCGGACCGCGCCGAACGCCTGCCTGAATTCATCGCCTGCCCAATCATGTAATATCTATGGCGCCAGTTCGACCGATCCTTGCGCCGGTAAATTTCCGGGCCTTGCGTATTTCTTGTGCGGCGGCGTGGGCGGCGAAATTAAGTTTTGAATTAGAGGGACGCAGAATATGAGATATTCGATCTACGCGGCGGCGCCGGCAATCGCTCTTTTCGCCTGTTCTCCCGGCGCCGATGTAGAGTCTACGCCGGTTGACTCCAATGTTTCCGCCCAAGCCCATCAAGCATCCGGCGCGCAAAATTATACTCCGCAAGATTGGACTGCGATGTCGCTTCCCGAAATTGCCGGCGCATTAAATGCCGGCGAATTTACTGCCGAAAAATTAGTCGAAAGTTATCTTGACCGTATCGATCGAATTGATCGCGCAGGCCCGACATTGCAGACGATACTCACACTCAATCCCGATGCGCTCGATATCGCCCGCGCGTCGGACGCAAAACGTGCGTCGGGAGAGGCGCTCGGCCCGCTGCATGGCGTGCCGGTTTTGTTGAAGGATAATATTGAAACGCGCGACCCCATGGCGACGACAGCCGGGGCGCTGGCCCTCAAAGATAATGTGACCAGCCGCGATTCCCCGCTCGTCGCTGGCTTGCGCGAGGCCGGCGCAATCATTCTGGGAAAAACAAATCTTAGCCAATGGGCGAATTTTCGATCGAATGATTCCATGAGCGGCTGGTCAGCCCTTGGCGGTCAGACCCGCAATCCGCATATGCTCGACCGAAACCCATGCGGATCGAGTTCCGGTTCCGGGGCGGCCATTGCAGCATCGCTCGCTGCTGGCGCTGTCGGAACAGAAACCAATGGCTCGATCATTTGTCCGTCTAATGTCAATGGCATTGTCGGCTTCAAGCCAACTGTCGGTCTCGTATCTCAGCAATATATTGTGCCCATATCATCGTCGCAGGATACTGCGGGTCCCATGACCAAAACCGTGAAGGGCGCGGCAATGATGTTGAACGCTATGGCGAACGGACCGGTGAAAACGGATTATGTCGCGGCCCTAAACGAAGCCGCACTTGATGGCGCGCGCATTGGCGTGTTGCGTTTTTCTGAGGGTTCTAACGCGGACATCATCGCGCGGTTTAATGACGCGCTCAAAGAGCTTAAAGGCGCTGGCGCTGTCCTTGTTGAAATTGAAAAATTTGACGCCCGCGATCAAGAGTTCAGGAGTAATTCTCGTAAGGTTTTGCGTCATGAATTCAAAGCAACGCTGAACGAATATCTTACGGATACAGCGCCGGCTGTACCGACGAGAACGCTTTCTGAATTAATTGCATTCAACAATGCCCATGCCGACATTGAGCTTGTGCTTTTTGATCAAGGCATTTTTGAAGCCTCACAACCGCTCGCGGGCCTCGATGATCCTGGTTATCTGGCGGCGCTTAAAGCAATACAAACAGCGACCCGGGAAAACGGGATCGATGCGCTTCTTTCTGAATACAATGTCGATATTCTGGTTTCTCCATCCGGGCCGGTCGCGCCGCCAATCGATCCGGTGAATGGCGATGTCTGGCCAAATTGGGCGGGCGCCGGGTGGCTGGCCGCTATTGCAGGATATCCTCATGTAACAATTCCGATGGGTACAGTTCACGGCCTGCCGGTTGGTTTTTCGTTTATCGGCGCGAAAGATCAGGATGCGGCGGTTCTGTCGTTCGGTTATGCTTATGAGCAACGAACTGGATTGCGCGTGGAACCCCAATATCTGAAGAACGCGGAAGCGCGCGACGAAATTGCCGCCGCCATGCGCCGAAAAGCCGGTCACTAAAAAGCCAGTCACTAGAGCATTTCGCGTTCGAATAGAGTCGACAGGGATTCCCTGGGCTTGCGAAGTGTGATTCCTGCTTGTCAGGAGGTTCGCCATGCCAAAGAGCTATTCACTTGATCTTCGCACCCGCGTTCATGCGTTTGTCGAAGCT
>JAJFGF010000042.1 GCA_021776245.1 Hyphococcus sp.
AGGCGTGTTCCCGGCCGTGCTCCGCCACCATCCGGACGGCCCGCTCGCGAACCTCCGGCGAATATCTTGGTCGTTGTGTTTTCTCCGTCATGGCTCCATCCTCTCAAGAGTTGGAGCCTCCGGCAAACCCGGGGCGGTTCACTGTGTATGCTTACCAACCTCCCGCTTATAACCCGCAGCGCTATACTCAAGAAGACTACTCAAATTTGGTAATGTCATCTCAATTTGCAACCCGGTTGGAAGGTTATCCAGCTCAGCGGCTTTTCCTGATAAGCGGCGTTTCTGGCTTTAGTTCTGATTGCGAGCGATATAATTCATCGTTCACGCCACTTAGCTCCGAACAAAGCGCCACGCTCGTTGTGAAACAAGGAGATGCAGGCAAGAAATATTCCGATTGGTTAGCTAGAAACAGGTCTAATTTCTCTCTGGAGCTAAGAAACATGATCGCCACTAGAACAATGATGAATGGAGATCGTGCGGGGCGTAAGCACTCTGAAATGAGCGGTTCTTGCTCCGAATACAACGAAGCTATTTTGTGGTGGTATGGGGACGAATTTGAAGAATAACAATTTTTCCATTTTGTAGAGCAGTTTTCGTTTGGTTTGACGCCTGAGCGCTCATCGCGTTCATGCGCATCAAGCGCCAATGGCTTTGCCAAGTCGTCGCCCTTTGGCCTTGCTGTTCTTTTTGGATGAAACCGATTTCACCTGAGCTATCAACTTGTTTTTGGGCTATACCAAGAGCTTTGGTTGAAAGTTCGTTGGCTGCAACGCAGATTGTCTCAATAATATTTGAATGTTGTTTGGCTTTCTTTCGATAATAGTATTCTGCTCGGTTCCTTGGGAAGCGCGCATTTCTGTACTCTGTCCAGCGTTCAGCTTGCGTAGCGTCGCGTACTTGCTGCGGCCATGATGAATAATCAATTCTGCCGTGTCGTTTTGTTTGCACCCTGCAGCGCTGGCTGACGTTTTATGCATGGCCAGTACTCCTGTGCATCGATTATGGTTTCCCAAAAATCCTGTCGTTTGAATTCCTTTGTTTGATATCTACTTGTGCCAAATGGGCTTGCCTGCAATTCAAGCTTGGTGTCGCCGCTTGCTATGACTTTTCCCCATGCAACTTCCATTTTCATCTTTGCAATGGCAATCGCGCCCTCGCTTTCTACAAAGTGTTGCGGCAACCTAAAGTATCCATGAGCATGCGGTTTTGATTTCAACTTTTCACAATGAAACCAACCCGTAATTCTGAGTTCTGGGTGTTTGCGGTGCTGGCGTCCAATGAATGCACCATCAGTACGTTTAAGCCACTGTCCTACAAGCGTGCGCAAGCGATTGAATTCCATTTTATCTTTATTCGTTTGCAGTGTGACGCACGCGTTGAAGCTCTGCGCCGCTATGAATTCGACCCAAGCACATCGCCGTTTTCCGTTCTCCCCGTGCAGCCGTTCCATTTGTTCATTAAATTTGGGGCATAACCGCTCCATTTCCGATCCTCGCTGTTAAGCCAACGTTTTATTTATTTATGCGATCGGCGCTTCTTACCTGTCTCATTGTCTCTCCAGCTAAATAAGACAAGCGACAAGGAGATAAGAGCATTGACAACAATTTTGGAAACAGCGTTTCAAACGCTCAAAACCTGCGAGATGACATCAAGCCAATATGATTTCAGTTCAAAATGGTGCGGTAAGAGTAGGAGTTATCTTTCGTGGGTGAAAGCATCCAGGGCAAAACCAAGCGTCCATTCACTTACGACATTATTGTTCCGCATAAATGCAGAAATCAGGGAGCTCGAAGTCTCTCCTGATCCGCATTTTCGCGAAATAACCGATTACGATTCGCAAAAGCTTGCGGAGATTAGAAAATTGGTGACAACGGAATTGGAACGCCAATGCTTGCTGGCATAGCGCATGGTTGCCATTTGGCCTCTCATTCAATCGAGCAGATGCAATCAATCAAAATGAATGCGTAATGCATGCGTAATGCATGCTTCTTTTGAAAATTCGTTCAAGGAAATGAAGGCAGTAGAAACGCCAAAGGCGGCTTGTGCTATTTAGACAGCGTAACGGAATAATAAGCACTTCAATCTTCGGTCGACGGATCGGTGAAAAGACGCAATCGTAATTTGCGGTCGACAATCATACCGCGAAAGGAAATTCCATGTCCGTTATCGACAAACTCACCGTCATTCAAAATAACAAACTTGCAAACGCCACTCATAAAGGACGCTTGCGTGCGCGTCTTGTTGAAGGCCTGCAAGAACAAATCGCTGCAGCAGAAGCGATGATCAAGGGCGAGCCTTATCGCCGCTATCGAGATCGATTGATCGCCAATCCTGAAACCGGCGAGAAGGAACTGAAATCAATGCCCGTATGTTTCCGCCCCTGGTATTGGAAAGATGAAAGGGGCCAGTTCTTTGTCGGGCTTCGCTACTCAAATCGTTGGCTCGAATTAAAGCCCGGCAAGTCCGCCGTGGAAGTTGGCGCTGTTGAAGAATTGCCCAAGGTCCTCGCCAAATTGCTGGAGGCCGTCAACGCTGGCGAACTCGACGCTGTATTGACAAAGGCTGCGGAAGAACGTCGCGCGCAGTTTGCAACACGAAAAAAAGCCAAACCAGCATTGGTCAAGGGCTAAGCACGACTGGCTACTTGCTGGTAATTGTTGGAAAGAGAAGAGCAGGGCGCGAGCCCTGTTCTTTTTACTTGTGAAGCATTCATCAAAGCGCATCAATGAGCGCCGATCACAAATTATTCTGGAATTTGTGCGCCAGCGCTAGTGGATTGGCATTAAGCGCCCTTGTAGCTCCGCATTGGAGCGAAGTGGCGGGGATTACCGGGAGGAGGTAATTGTGCGCTCAATCGTTATTCGATTGTGTGCAGAATTCCTACAAGAAATGTTAAATTGCCGTCGCAAAATAAAAACCATTGTTATGCGGAAGGGCGATTTTCAATAGGGATGGTCGAAACATACAAGTTATCTTTGGAATTACAATTCCATTACCATTGAGAATTACGACGCTGATTTGGGCCAGCTAGCCAAACAGTGAATTATCGCTTTCGCCGTCCTAAGCAATGGTAACGATTCAACAGCAGAACAGGCCGAGCCCATAAGCGAGATAGAACGGAGAAAGTTTGGCGGCAAATGGCTCACCTATAAGGGGTACGTAAGATCGCGCCAAGTTGGCTCAAGCCGTTATCATAGGGCAGTGTTTTCAGACTGCCGCTCCGCGCAAAAAAACCTCCCGGTTTTGACCGGGAGGCAAGTGAAGCGCTCAAAACAGGGAGTTTTTTCGCGCTATCTCGAAATGGCGAAGCTGCAAGCGGCTTTCGCTGCGGGCGAGGCTTCGTCGTCTTGCCAAGCGAAACAGTCGATAAAAATGAGCCGCCGACCGGTTTTCACAATGCGCGCTTTGGCGAAGAGCGGCGATAACGTGACCGACTTCAGATAATCGACATTGATGTTGATCGCGTCTCCGTCTGCGTCGGGGCCGAGCGTGCGGCGCAGTTCATGAAGCCCCGCAAGCTCCAGAAATGTAGAAACGATCCCTCCGTGGAGCGCTTTGATCAGCGGATTGCCGATATGGGCGTCGTTCGGGGCAATTGAATAGAGGGCGCCATCTTCGGTTTTCTCGACGTTAAACCGCAGCCAACTACCGAGCGGAGAATTCGGAAATGGTGTCATATACTTGGCGTCTCCTCGATACTGGTGAAATCGGGCCCGCCGCTGGCGATCATAAAAGCGCCTGTCGCGCTCGCAAGCGGCCTTCCATCGTAATCGAAGATTTCTCCACGCGTTCTGGCGATATTGCCGTTGATGGCGTGACATTCGGCGCTGCAAATGACTTTTGCACCGATTTCAATTGAGCGGAGATAGTCTGTCTTTAGATTGATTGTGGCGATTGCTTTTGGTTGCTGAATTCTTGCGAAGACCGAAAAGCCAAAAACCGTGTCGAGGATGATTGTGTAAGCGCCTGGATGCGCACTGCCATCACCAGTCCTGAAGGAGAAGAAACCCGGAATCGTCGCAAAGACGGAGACCTCGTCTTTGGCGACCTTGTTTGGCTCCATCTGTAGTGCCGTGAACAATTTGTGCCCCCCCCCCGAAAAGAAAGACGTCATCATTTCCGCCCAGGGCGGCCTATCGTCAGTATTCTTCAGCGACATTCGATGTTGCCTTATAGTCATCGCTTTGCTTCGTTCTTGGCTGCTTTTCGTTGAATGCGATGCAAGTCGTCAGCGCCGCTGAATGCATCTCCGACCTCCTCAGCACCGAGGTCAATAAGGTTGGATTTTGCGATTGTAAGCGCCTCGATAAAGTCTTCTACGCGCTTGGGGGATAGCCCTTTAAAAGCGTCTTTATACAGATTGTCCGCCGCCGCTCGCATTTCCTCAATCAGAGGGACGATCTTGTCTGTGAGATATACGAGATTGGCTCGCCGATCCGCGGGGGAGGGCGCACGGCGCAGCCAGCCGCTTTCTTCCAACCGATCGACAAGCCGACCGACCGGCGCCGGCTCCATATCCAACTCGTCAGCGAGTTCCCGCTGAGTGCGCCCGTCATTTCGGTAAAGGTGCGCCAGAACAAACCATTGTGCGCGGGTCAGACCCATGTGTTTGACCCGGCGGTCAAATTCGCGCCGGAGGAGGCGCGCCACGTCGTTAACCAAATAGCCTGGATTGCGATCCAGTCGATTGTCTTGGCTGCTCATCTTCCATTCCCGCCTGTTGTATTTGCCACGTTTATTATATACTAAGCTATGAAATGTTAGTATAGCAAGAATGTCAGTCAGCCAAGCGTTGAGCCCAACGATGTGTACATATTTTCGATTTCAGTCTGGTTGGACTATCGTCGTGGCGACGATTATCGCCGCATTTCTCGCGATTGCTGGTTGTGATTCGGGCGGTGACACCGCGAGCACCGCCGAGAATGGGCCGTCCACAGGAACGGCGGCTAATGAAGCCGAAGCGGCGATAAAAAATGTCAGGATCGTCCGACCAAAGCCAATCACCGTTCAGGAAAAAATTGTCGCGACCGGATCGATTGGTTCAAAGCAGACCAGCAATATCGGGCCGCTGGTGCAAGGTGTTATAGAAACAATCCATGTCAATGTCGGCGACCGCGTGTCAAAGGGCGATCCGCTGTTTCAAACCCGCCCGGCGCTCTATGAGCGTGAGGTCGACGAAGCCGAAGCCGACCTAGCTTTGGCTCGCGCGAAAATGACCAATGCGCGACTTAATTATGAACGGACAAAAAAACTGATCGATGAAGGCTTTGCGACGCAAACCCGGGTGGATGAGGCGAAGACTGCATTTGATGTTGGGCGCGCAGAAACTCAAAAAAGGGACGCCGAGTTTAAAACTGCGCGTCGCAATCTGGAAGATACTATTGTCAAGGCGCCCTATGACGGCGTTATTACCCGCCGCTTCAATGACGAAGGTGTTTATCTTTCGAACGTATTTTCAAGCGGGCCCGAAAGCGCGGTTCTGCAAATTCAGGAAAACCACATTGTCGTTGCTGTCGTGCATGCGCCGGAACAACATTTGAAATCGCTAAAACTTCAGCAAAAGGCGCTTGTGTTTGTTGAATCGCAAGCAGCACCGCGCGAGTCTTATGTCCTTGTGTTAAATGATATGCTTGATGTTGGCGCCCGAGCGGTCGAAATGCGCCTTCCCATCGATAATTCGGATTATTCGCTGAAATCTGGACAATTCGCCCGCGCCGAAATATTCACCGAGCTGAAGACGGTGTATGCCATTCCGCGCGAGGCTATCTTTGAGGATGGCGGCGAGACTTATGTCCTTGTACGTCGCGGCAATGTTGCGGAGCGAATAAACATCGTCTTTCAGGAACAAGAGGATGGTAATATTGTTGTTAAGGAGGGCCTGGCCCCTGAAGACGATATAATCATTCTCGAAACCGAGCCCGTCAAAGCGGGTGATCACGTCAAGTCAGAGGCCGCCTGATGTGGCTCGTTGATGTCTCAATCAAGCGCCCCGTCTTTGCCGTGATGATGATCGGTGCGCTTGTCATTCTGGGATGGATTTCGACTGGACGCCTGGGTGTAGATCTTTTTCCCAATGTCGAATTTCCTTACGTCGCCGTGACGACGACGCTTGAGGGTGCGAGCCCCGATACGATGGAGACTGAAGTCTCCGACGTCATCGAAGAAAACGTCAACACGATCTCCGGCATTAAACAGCTACGCTCCACAAGTGCTGACGGCATTTCGCAAGTTTTCATCGAGTTCGAACTTGATGAGAATGTGGACGTTAAAGCCCAGGATGTGCGCGACAAGGTAAATATTGCGCGCCGCGACCTTCCAGAAGACATTGATCCGCCAGTGATCGAAAAGGTCGATCCTGATGCAGCGCCGATCTTGTCCATCATGATCGCGGCGGATGTGCCGATCGGCGAGATCACCACCTATGCAGATGAAATCGTCAAAGAAGCTGTGCAACGGCTGCCGGGCGTTGGTTCTGTCTCCATTGTCGGTGGACGCAAGCGCGAAATCCGTATCTGGCTCGATGCTGATAAATTGCGCGCCTATAGCGTCACCGCCGATGAAGTCGTACGCGCCGTTCGCTCAGAGCATGCGGAGGTGCCCGGTGGGAGGCTTGATGTTGGCGGCGGCGCCCGGGAATTTGGCGCTAAGACGGTTTCCGAAGCGGTGACCGCCGAAGAGTTTGGTGAACTTGTTGTCGCTTTTCGGGAAGGCGGCGTACCAACGCGCATTACTGATGTTGCGCGAATTGAAGACGGGCTTGAAGATGATCGAAGCTATGCGGCATTCAATGGGCGACCCGGCGTTTCCCTTGAAGTTCGCCGCCAGTCGGGGCGAAATACGCTCGAAGTCGCAGAAGCCGTGCATGGCGAAATCGAACGGCTGCAAGGGTCAGCGCCTTCAGGTTATGATATTGTGGTCGCCCGCGATGTTAGCCGCTTCATTAAATCATCGGTCGAGGATGTAACCCACGAGATCCAAATAGCGATTGTTCTTGTCGTTATCGTCACGTTCTTTTTTCTGCTCAGTTGGCGCGCCACATTAATGGTTGCAATCGCGATTCCGACGTCGCTCGTCTCGGCGTTCTTTGCTTTCGATGTATTCGACTTCACCATCAATATGATCACCCTTTTGGCGCTGACCGTTACTATTGGGCTTTTGGTGGACGACGCAATTGTCGTTATTGAAAGCGTGCAGCGCGATATAGATGCTGGCGTTCCAAGCGAAAAGGCTGCCAGAGAGGGAACTGCGCGCGTTGCACTCGCGGTGTTGGCGGGCACATTCGCAACATTGGCCGTATTTGTGCCAATCGCCTTTATGGAAGGCATTGTTGGCCAATTCTTTTTTCAATACGGGTTGGCCATTGTTTTCGCAGTATCAGTCTCATTACTCGTGGCGTTGACATTGACGCCGATGCTTGCCGCGCGGTTTTTAAAGCCCGAGACCCATCCATTCTTTCTGCGACCAATTGAGGCTTTCCATAAAAGCCTCGACCGCCTGTACAGCGGCCTGGTAGAAGTTGTTGTGAGATGGCGGTATATCGCTTTGGCTGCCGCTGTCGGCTCTCTTTTTATCGGCGGTTTTTTTGCCGCGCGCGTGCCAAGCGGTTTCACAGCAAAGGCTGATCGCAGTGAGTTTCTTGGCGCCATTGAATTGCCGCCCGGCTATGGCGTCAGTGAAGCAAAAAAATCAATAGCAACAATCACTGAAGCATTGAGCCGCGTCGAGCATGTCGAAAATATCTTTCTAACCGCCGGCTCCGGCAGTCAGGCAAAAGCGAATGTAATCGATCTTTACGCTTCCATAACCCCTAAACAGGAGCGGCGCGTCGGTCAATTTGAGGTCATGGACGCGGCAAGAGCCGCGATCCGGGAGGCGGTTCCGCAAGCGATGGAGATTACCGTCGCTGAAGTCCCCTGGATATCCGGCGGCGGGATATCATCCGCAGACGTAGAATTCGTCGTTCGCGGAGGCTCGATCTCCGAGATTGAGACTTACGTCAATCGGATTGCATCAAAAATGCACGCGACCGGGCTCTATTCCGATCTGCGCACAAGTCTTGAAGAAGGGCGCCCTGAATTACAGATCAATTTCAACCGAATTCGCGCGGGAGATCTTGGCGTTTCCGCGCGAGGGTTGGCGACAACGGCGCGAACAGTAATCGGCGGTGTAACAGCAGGGACCTATGAAGAAAGCGGGCGCCGCTATGATGTGCGCGTTCGACTTGAAGAAGCACAACGCCAAAATCGCGATCAGCTCGAACTGATACAGGTTCGCGCCCAGTCGGGCCGTCTTGTCGACCTCGCAAGTGTGGCGGAATTTCAATTCGCGACCGGCCCCGCGCAGATCGATCGTCAGGACCGCGCACGGAAAATTTCCATTCTGGCAAATGCGGCCTCCGGTGTTGCGCTTGGAACGGCGACAGAAGCGCTTGAGGCTATTCTCGCTGACGACCCACCGCCTTCGACTATGCGCATCAGTTTCGAGGGCTCGGTGCGGCGCATGAAGGAATCACTAACGGCGATCATCTTCGCGTTCGGCCTCGCCATGGTCGCCCTTTATATTGTTCTGGCAAGCCAGTTTAATTCCTTCGTTCAACCCATCATCATTATGCTGACAGCGCCTTTGTCGTTCTCCGGCGCCTTTGCCATGCTCTATTTTGGCGGACAGGAGATGTCGCTCTTTGCCCAGATCGGCTTCATTGCGCTAATGGGCATCGTTATGAAGAACGGGATTTTACTGGTTGACCGCGCCAACCAGCTGCGCGCTGACGGCATGGCCGCACGCGAGGCAATCCTGATAGCCTGCCCTGAACGATTGCGGCCCGTACTGATGACCGCCTTCGCGGCGATCTTCGGTATGATCCCTGTGGCGCTCTCAAACTCTGACGGCGCAGAGTGGCGCAATTCTCTTGGTTTTCTCATCATCGGCGGCCTGGCGTCATCCACAATTCTCACTCTGCTTGTCGTCCCAGCCGCCTATATGGTTCCGGGAGATATCAACAACCTCGCACGCCGCGCAATCGAGATGGCAAGGCGCATTATTCCCCGCCGCCCAATCGTTCGTGAGGCGCAGATCAAGCCTGCCGCAGAGTGAATGAGAACAATATGTCGAGCGACATTTATCCGCATAGAATGAATTCGAACATGCTCCCGCTGGCGGCGGCTGCACAAACGATGCGATCTAAAGATGGTTTGCTGCAGAGTAATGCCATGAAAGGTATGTTTGTCGCTCTAACTGCAAGCGCCGCGCTCATTCCCGTTTCCGCTAATGCGCAGACCCTGAACGAGGCGCTTGCGCTTGCATACGCGACCAATCCGATTATCGGCGCTGAGCGCGCCCAGTATCGCTCTACCCGGGAGGGAATAGCGCAAGCAAGAGCGCGAGGCCTCCCTCAGATTAGTGCGAGCGCCAGCTATTCTAAAGCTGACGATACGCAGACGATTAATAATGCGGCGTTCGGCGGCGCCGGAATCTCTGACCGGAGTTTCGATCTTGAAACCAAGTCCGTCCAAATTCAGGGCGAGCAGACGATTTTTGCGGGCCTGCGGAATGTTAACGCAATCCGTCAGGCTAAGGCACGGGCGAGTGCCGGTGACGCGCAACTTTCTGCCGTTGAGCAGGACATTCTACTACGCGCGGCGGCGGCATACTTTGATGTCATACGCGATATGGTTGTTTTTCAGGCCACTGAAAACAACGTACAGGTGTTATTGAAGCAATATGAGGAAGCCGCATTCCGATTCGAGATCGGTGAAGTAACCAGAACGGATGTTGCGCAAACGAACGCGCGGCTCGCCCAATCGCGCGCGCAAATGACAACGGCGCAAGCGCGCCTTGCGATCAGCCGCGCCGCCTTTGGAGAATTTATCGGTCAGACGCCGGCAACCCTTGAACAAGATCCCGCCTTGCCCGAAACACCCGCGAGCCTTGAACAGGCCAAGGCCATTGCCAATGAGGTGTCGCCAACAATCATTCAAGCGATGATGAGGGAGGAAGCTTCGCGACGCGGCGTCTCCATTGCGAAGGGCGCCTTTGTGCCGTCGGTAGCGCTGACCGCTGGCTATCAATATGCCGAAGAGCCGTCGACATTCATCACGAATGACGAGCAGTTTGCTTACGGCGCTCGCGTGACGGTGCCGATTTTCCTCGGGGGCCTAAATATTTCCCGTGTGCGTGAGGCGCGGGCGGCAAACGCTGCTGACAGACGAAGGATTGATGCTGCCAAGCGCCGGATTGAGGCGGCTGTAACTGCCGCTTGGCAGCAATTAAGAGCGGCGCGCGCAAACATTGTTTCTGCAGAAACGAGCGTTGCCGCCAATGAACTTGCGCTTGCCGGCGTGCGCCGGGAATCGGAGATCGGCGTTAGAACAACTCTGGACGTTCTCGATGCGGAACAGGAATATTTGGATGCGCAAGTTTCGCTGGCCAATGCCAAGCGTGATGCGCGAGCAGCGACATTCCAGCTTTTGGCGGCAGTGGGTATTTTAACGCCGGGAGACTGAAGATGTTTCCGGGGTGCTGGCGGTTAGCAACCTAAAGTGGGGGTGCGCGACATGGCGATGCGAGTTGTACTGAATTTCAGAGCCACAGGCTGTAAGTGAAATGCAATATGCGAAGGAAATATTAATCACTGCAATCATGGCCGCCGCTCTGCCGATGAGTGTGGTCGCTGAAGATGAAAAGGCTACCTGGAGCGCACTCGTAGAAAACGATTCCTTCAGTACGACGGACAGCAATTACACTAACGGCGTACGTTTTGGATATCTATCGACGAAGGGGCGCGGCGAAATGCTTGCGCGGCGATTTCTGCGTGCGTCGTCAAGCGACGTGACGCGTGTGGGAATTGCAGTTGGCCATAGCATCTTCACACCACAAGATATCAATGCGACGGCGCCTCTGCCGGATCAGCATCCTTATGCGGGCTGGCTATACGGTGAATATTCTGTGCTCGTTGAACGCGACAGCGACGTGTTGGACATGGTCTCGCTTACGTTTGGCGTAGTTGGGCCCGCTGCGCTCGGCGAGGAAGTGCAAAACGAATTCCACCGGCTGATCAATGGAAGCAGAGTGAATGGCTGGGACAACCAGCTTAGGAATGAGCCTGGTCTGATCCTTTCATTCGAGCGACGTTGGCGACCATATTTCAGAGTGTCCGGGCGCGGCATTGGGGTTGATGTAGCGCCGAACGCAGGCGTTTCTGTTGGCAATGTTCTGACCCAGGGCAAGGCTGGGTTGACGATTCGCGTCGGGCGCAATCTTGACGGCAATTACGGACCGCCGCGCATACGGCCAAGTCTTGCGGGAGGTGGATATTATCACGGCGTTAACAAAGCCGCCTGGTATCTCTTTGCTGGCGTTGAGGGCCGCGCGGTTGCGCGCAACATCTTTCTGGATGGCAATAGCTGGCGCGACAGCCTTTCCGTTGAAAAACGCCATCTTGTCGCTGATCTTCAGGCTGGCGGTGTGATCCAGATCAAGTCGTTCCAGATCGCCTACACCTATGTTTGGCGCACGAAGGAATTCGATACGCAAGGTGCGCACCATGAGTTCGGCGCGCTCTCTATTTCGGCCAAGTTCTAACCTTCCACTGGAGGATAATTTACGATCCGGCTACAGGTATTCCGACCTTAAGTATATTGCGAAAAAGTAGCACTGATGTGAAGCGCGATGGCAAATGAAGTTGAATAGAAACTTCCCTATATGTCCTGCCCCCCCCCAAACTAAGCCACAAGCTCGTTATACTCTACGAAGAAGTGGAGGTTGTGGGATGGTGAGAAAATGTTGAAGCTGAAGCAGTGGCACAACGGACGGTATTGGGATTTGTGTCCTATAGGTGCGTGCATTCTTGCAGTATAAAAATCGTTGCCGGTGCTGCGCTTATTTGGTCTTAACAAACACTTTCTGCTAAGAATTTTGTTAAGATCATTCTCGCCGCCTAATTTCTAGACCGTCGTTAATTCATTGTTTTAGCTAAGCTAATCAGCGTGCAAAAAGCTGGTGTGCAGCTTCCCTCTCTCTCCGCCAGAAAATGAAAACTATTTCAAAACAACAGCACGGTAGGAAACTTCGCCATGTTCCTCGGCAGGCATCGGCGCATTGAGCGCCAATTTGATATGGGTGATCTCATTGCTTTTCGCGGGCCGTTCTTCACCGTCTTCGGAGACCGTGAGGCGGCCGCGGGCCACATAGGTCTGACCGCCATCGGCGGAAAATGTGATCTTTGCATTTTCGCCGCCGACTGATCCTTCGACATAGCTCACCTCGGATGGCGCCGGCATCACCAGAACAACGGCGTCCGCAGGCTCAGATCCCTCATTGGAAAAGCGCAATGCATAAATGACTTCCTCGCCAGGCGCCACTTTGTCCGCCGTAATCCGCTCAACGCGCTCCTTGCCGTCATTGTCGCATGTGACGATCTCTTGTTCAACGAATTGCCGCGCGGAAACCTCGGCAAAAGCCGGCGCACAGCAAAAATTGGATCATCAGGCAATTCCAGCTAATCGCCTGATAGTCTAGTGGGGAAAATTGCGTGTGGAACGCTTTGAAAGTACAGCAGCCTTTGCGTAGTCTGTCGGAATGAAAGACTATTCGAAAAATTCAGGCGGTCTGAAGGCCAGCATGCTGACCGATGCCTGCCGGCGGCTCAAGACCGATGCCGCTGAAAATCCGCTTCTCAATCCGGTTCGCCGCCTCGCGTCGGACCTGTTTCGGGCGCTGGAGGCCGAAACGCTATCGATCGATGATCTGGCGACCGTTGTCAGAGAGATGAATAACGCCTCTTTCGAGGATCGCGCAGCCGCTTTTCATGCAAGGCGGAACGTTGTGGGCAAAGACCCCGCAAATCTTTGTGAAGAGCTGGGGGCAGGCGGCTTTGATGGATTTTGCGAGATTGTCGAACATGCACGCACCGGTGTTGTGTTCACGGCCCATCCAACCTTTTCGCTGGGGCCGGGCAAACGGAATTTAGTCGCCAGTTTTCCAGACCCGGGGGATGAAACGGCCCTGAAGAAATGGCGTGGCGAACTTTCGGCGGTTCCGGACATAAAGCCTGATGAAATCACCCTTCGTTATGAACATGGCGAGGCGCGTAATGTTATTCATCATGCTCAGGAAGCAATCCGCGCGCTTAATGAAAAAATTCTTGGCGCTGCCGAAAAGTGCTTTCCCGATCAATGGACGTCAATCAACCCGAACCCCGTCAGTCTGGCGACATGGGTTGGATACGATCTTGATGGCAGAACGGATATTCATTGGGGCGAAACCATTCGGATCCGGCTGGAAGAAAAAGCAGCGCAGCTGCGGCGTTATGAGGCGGCGCTCGACAGAATTCTATCTACTGAACAGGATGAAATCCTCGCGAGGCTGCGCGAAGAGTTAAGCGCAGCTGCGGCGTTTGCAGAAGAGCAGACTGAGGCGTTCAGTATTGATCTCACGGACCCGGAAAAAGTCGTCATAGCGGCAAACCTTCTTACTGAGCCGCATATAGGAAAACTTGTCAGTCTTGGCGCAGCGATCAAAACGCTGACAGCGCGGATCGAAGCAGCATCGACGCCTGACCGGCAGCGAACGCTAATTTTACTACGCGCGGAGATGCATGCCTGCGGCCTTGGCGTTGCGCGCATTCATCTTCGCGTCAACGCGGCGCAAGTGCGCTCAGCATTGCGTGCTGATTTGGGCCTCGATCCGGATGGTGGATTTTTGGGGCGATCCGCCCTTGACGTTGCTGCAAAAAAAGCGACTGCGACACAGAAGCGAGCGGTGAATTTCGGCTCGGTTTTCCTGGAAAAAATGACCGCCCGCCGACAGTTTATGCTTTGTGCGCAGATCCTTAAGCATATTGACGCGGATACGCCTATCCGGTTTTTGATTGCGGAATGTGAAGCGCCGGCAACAGTAATGGGCGCAGTCTATCTTGCGCGGCTTTACGGCGTTGAAGAAAAAATTGATATCTCTCCTCTGTTTGAAACCGCGCAGGCCATAGAAAGCGGCGGCCGCTTTATCGAGCGGCTTTTAAAAGAGCAGGAATATAGAGATTACGTCGCCCAGCGCGGCTATGTGTCGATCCAGATTGGCTTTTCCGATTCCGGGCGGTTCATGGGTCAATGCGCGGCCGAACTCGCGGTCGAAAGGCTGCAGGTGCTTTTTGCAAAAGCGCTGTCGGCGGCAAATCTTCCAGGCGTGGAAGCGTTGATATTTAACACACATGGCGAATCCATGGGGCGCGGCGCGCATTCGGGAAATTTTTATGAACGGCTCAATCATCTTGTGACGCCGTGGGTAAAATGCCGGTTCGCGAGAGAAAAAATTGTACTGAATACGGAATATAGTTTTCAGGGCGGCGAGGGTTTTTTGCATTTTCAGACTGCGGCGCTTTCCGAGACCACAGTTGGTTTGTTGTGGGCGAATTCAGCCAAGACCTGTTCGCCAGATTCTTCGGACCGGTTTTATGCAGACATCAATTTTTCATGGGATTTTTTCAGACACCTAAAATCCTGGCAGGAAACACTGTTCAGCCTTGATGAATATCACCGCGTTTTATCAGCTTTGTCCGACAGTCTCCTGTTCAAAACAGGTTCGCGCGAGTCAAAGCGCCAGCAAATAGATTCTGGCCGTCCCGATCTAAGCGCGATACGTGCGATCCCGCACAACGCCCTGCTACAGCAATTAGCGATTCCGGTTAATGTCTCAGGCGGCATCGGCATGGCTGCAGGACGCGAGTCCGATCGCCTTGTCGAGCATATCGCAGGCTCGCCGCGAATGCGCGAACTAGTTGCGCTTGCCGCACATGCCAGAAATCTAACAGATATATCGATATTGCGGGCCTATGCGGGGCTTTATGCGCCGTCATATTGGTCAAATCTTGCGGACGCCGCAGCGCCGGCAAAGGCAGAACCATATGACGCTGTTGAACAGGCGCTGGGCGGCGGCGAAACTGCGATGGCGTTTCAGCGTCTCGCGGATTTTCTGGCGCGGGATTTGAGATTATTTGATGCGATTAGCGCCAAAAATAGCGATCATCCCACAATTCCCGATGCTGCGGGGGCTGATCGTTTGAGCGTGCTTCATGCCATACGTCAGGCGTTCATTGCGCATGCGATTTCGCTTGTCGCATCGGCGCCGTCCTTTTCACGGCGCCACGATATTGATCATGGCGAATTGGTCGAATTGGCGCTCGGCTTGAAACTTGGCGAGACCGTCGACTTGCTGAAAAAAATCTTCCCGATGGAAAGCCGCGTGGGAAATGTTTTTGCTGGTCTTGGCGAAAAGATTGACGAGGCTGGATCGTCAGGCGGCGCCTATCCAGAGGTCCATGCCACGATTATTGGCCCTCTTGATTCCATTCAGCGGCAGTTTCGCAATATCAGTCTTGCAATTTCAAATCACTACGGCGCTTACGGATAGATCGGCGGGTTAAAGCGCCGGGCGAAAAAGTGGAAACCGGTTTTTCGCCCCCCGACCGCGAAGGCGGTCGAGATTATAGTAAGCGCGCCTTCGCGCGCGGGCCGGCGCGCAGCAAAGAAACTAGATCATCGGGCGATTCCTTTTATTCGCCCGATGATCTAGAGCATTTCGCATTCAATTGAATCCGTATCCAGCGGCGGCGAAGTAGTTTTTGCATTCTTGTGGGGAGTACAGGCTGCAGATGTCGCCGATGGCTTGCCAGAGTTTGTCGATTGAGCGGACGCCGACCTTCTTGAGATGGGCCTTGAGT
>JAJFGF010000043.1 GCA_021776245.1 Hyphococcus sp.
CGAGTTACTCAGCTACGTTAAGCAGCAAGAGCGAACTCTTCCGAATTGTTGTCATTAGCAACTATTCAGTTTAGCCAAATAACGGAGGCAAACCGGGCAAAAACATCGTCTTTACACGCTCGTCGATCCTATTTCGGCCCCGCCAAAACCTCCCGGCCCGGATCGCGGAAGAGGGGATTTGGTGGAGCCGCCGGGTACCGCCCCCGGGTCCGAACCGCTTATTACACGCGTCATTTATCGCCATAGCCCGCTTGCGCGAGCGCGCTTAATATAGGCGATAGGGGTAAAGATTTGAAGGCCTTTGGGAAAACTGACGCATCATGGCTTTTGTCAACATTTTGTAACAACAATGCACTATGTGCTCTCTAGAGCCGATAAAAACTGTGATTGGGATGGGGCTGCGGCGATGGACTCCGGCGATTTCAGGAAATGGCGCAAATCCCTCCATCTTTCACAAAAGGATGCAGCGAACCGGCTCGGCCTGAAGCGCCGCATGATCCAATATTATGAAAAAGGCGAACGTGACGGGGAAAAAGTGAAAATCCCGTTATCGGTGCGGCTTGCCTGCTTTGCGATCAGTGAGGGGATCGCTGACTATAATGGTCCGCACCGCAAAATACTCAAAGCGCCGAACAATGAAAAATAATGCTCATTCGTCGTCTGACGGCGCGTCCGGATCATCGGGACCGGTGTCAGCGCCTTCGGGATTGAGCTCGAGCGTCATCGGGCCGCCATCGTCTTCGGTATCCTCGACCTCTTCAATAGCGTTAAGAATGTTCGGGTTGTTATATTCCCAATAGCTTTTTGCCGCACGTGCGCGCTCAACGCCAATGCGAATTGCGCCGGCCTCCGGATGAGCGTCGAGCGCCAACATCTTGTCGAGCGCTTGCTCGCCATGCTTGCCAAGCTCAAATCGCAGATAGCCAAAATCGAATTCACCCGCTGTCACGCGTTCATCGGCAAGGCGTTGATATTGGCTTTGGGCGCTGAGCGCCCAAGGGTTAAACAGCGGTGTCGCCAGCCCTATGAGTACAACAACCCAAATCCCCGCCATCAATGTGTTGAGCGGCGCCACCAAGGGCATCCATTTGCGCCCGCCCCAATTCAGCTCGGTCAGAAGACCAGCAAAACAGACGATGGAATAGGCGGCGGCGAGGCCGTTGAAAGCAAGCCCGGCAATGCGCAGGGGAGTCAGACCATAGTCGTCTATGCGCAGAGAAAACGCGTAAAAGGCAAGACCCGCATATACCGGAAACCCGATCAAAGCGATCAGTGTTGAAATGCGCAGCCAGACGGGCGGGCGCGCACCTTCGCCGTTTTGATAGACGCCATTAAAAATCAACATCCCGGCAAAGGCGAGGCCAATCATCCACATACTTGGATAGGGGAGATCAAAAACTACGCCCGTTCCTTTCGTCGCAAGCACAGCAAATAACGTAATAGTGGCGCCTGCTGTTATCGGCATTGCGATCCGGCAAAAAAGCAACAAGATAAAACGCAAAGCGCCGAGCACCGCCTGCTGGCCTCGCATCATTGCGATCGACAAGCCGCCAATGGCGCCGAGAAACGGAAAGATGAACCAAGGCTCCTGAAACAACTTGTTGAAAAACGCGACATCCATCGTCTTTAGGAGCGCCGCCCAGGCAAACAGCAGAATTAAGGCGAGGACGGCAAATAATATTGCGCCTGCCGCAATCAGCGGAATGGTGACCCCATGGAAAAAGACGTCTCGATAGGGTGGCGGCGCGCCCGCCTCGAGACTGGCCTTGACGAGGGTTACGAGAAGATAGGCCGCAAGCCCGCGACTGACGCCAAACCAGAAAATAGCCGGAAATCCCGACAGGTTTTTCGCATCATCGCCTGCCGCTCCGGCCATGAAATAATCCGGAATGACCAATATCGCCGCGATCAGCGCCGCCGCGATCACGGCTTTCAGCAATCGGTTGGTTTCAGCCAATAGAAGATAGGCCGCCGCCGCCGTGACAATGAAAAACAGCACCGTAATCGGCAGCGCCTGAGCGTCACGATCATCAATCCAATTTTCGACAATACCATAGACGGCCGCGCCGGTTAGAAGGCCGACAATCAGGCCCGGCAGCGCCAATCCCTTGCCGGAATTGATGTGACCGCCATTTTCGCCGCTCGCCGCCATATGGCTCACCGTGTTAATTTGACTATCGGGCGCGAGATCAGCCTAGCACTCCCGGTGGTGTGGAAAAAGCTTTGCGTGACGCCCCGCGCAAGATCGTTAGACTTGAGGGCCTTAGAGGAGATTCGCGAGCTTTATGCGTCAATATCTGGAGCTATTGGAGCGCGCCCTCAACGAGGGCGATGACCGTATAGAACGCACGGGCGTCGGCACGCGCGCGATTTTCGGGCATCAGATGCGGTTTGATCTTGGCAAGGGGTTTCCGCTTCTGACGACCAAAAAGCTCCATACAAAGTCCATTGTACACGAACTTTTATGGTTTCTGACGGGCGATACAAATATCAAATATCTGAAAGAAAATGGCGTTTCCATTTGGGATGAGTGGGCCGACGAGAATGGCGATCTCGGACCGGTCTATGGCCGGCAGTGGCGCTCCTGGGCGGCGCCTGACGGGCGCGTGATCGATCAGATCGCCTGGGTCGTCGAGGAGATCAAGAAGAACCCCTATTCGCGCAGGCTTGTTGTCAGCGCCTGGAACCCGGCGGATCTGGATCAAATGGCGTTGGCGCCGTGTCACTGCCTGTTTCAGTTTTTTGTCGCCGACGGCCGTTTGTCATGCCAGCTTTATCAGCGATCCGGCGACATATTTTTGGGCGTCCCGTTTAATATTGCATCATACGCGTTGCTGACGGAAATGCTGGCGCAGGCCTGTGATTTGAAAGCCGGGGACTTTGTGCTGACGCTTGGCGATGCGCATCTATACGCCAACCATATGGACCAGGCGCGCGAACAACTTGGCCGCGCGCCGGGGCCATTGCCGAAACTAAAGCTAAATCCTGAAACAAAGAACATTTTTGATTTCCGCTATGACGATATCACCATCGCAGATTATCAAGCTCAAGCTCACATCAAAGCGCGCGTGGCAGTATGACGGTTGTTATTCGCAACGCGGCCCCGGGCGATGAAGTCGCGATACTGGCGTTCATCAAAGAGCTTGCCGCTTACGAAAAACTTGCCCACGAAGTCGTTGCGACAGAGATGATGTTGCGGAAATCGCTGTTTGGCGACGCGCCGAAAGTCTTTACGCTGATCGCTGAAACAGGCGGCGTTCCTTGTGGCTTTGCTCTCTATTTTTATAATTATTCGACCTTTCTCGGCCAGCACGGTCTCTATCTTGAAGATCTCTATGTTCGCGAAGATCATCGCGGTGCGGGAATTGGAAAAGCGTTGCTTGCGCAATTGGCGCAAATCGCCAGGGAAAATAATTGTGGGCGCATGGAATGGTGGGTTCTGGACTGGAATGAACCCGCCATCGCTTTTTATAAATCACTGGACGCCGAGGCGATGGATGACTGGACGGTGTTTCGGCTTGCCGGTGATGCGTTAAAAGATCTGGCGGCGCAGGCGGCGGGGAAATCATGAAGATAGCCCTTGTCGCCGCAGTTGCGCGTAATCGTATGATTGGCGCCGGTGGAGACCTTGCATGGCGCATTCGCGATGATTTGAAATGGTTCAAAAAAGTAACGCTTGGAAAGCCCATTATCATGGGCCGTAAAACTTATCGGTCGATCGGCAGGCCTCTGCCCGGCAGGGATAATATTGTGATCACGCGGGCCGACAATTTTGTCGTTGAGGGTGTCTTGACGGTTCGGTCCATCCCGGCAGCGCTCGATTTGGCCCGTGATTGCGCTGAGCTGCGCGGCGCCGACGAAATCTGTGTCATTGGCGGCGGGGAAATTTATGAACAAATGCTGGCCGCCGCTGATCGGATTTACCTGACGCGGGTTGCCGCCGAGATCGACGGAGATACGCTGTTTCCGGAGATTGATTCGGCCCGATGGGACGAACAGCGCCAGTTTTCATGCGAAAAAAACCATCAAAATGACTATGCTTGCGAATTTTTCATCCTCGAGCGGCGTGGTGAATAATGCGGAAAAGCGGTAATTTTATTGCCTTTTATGACGGACGATTCACCATTTTTAAGATACCGTGTTTGCAGATAACGCTTTTAGCTCCAATTGCTGTCTGCGCCGCGCTAGATTAGACGCGCTGGCGCCGAGGGTAGGCGCACCGCCAAATTGACCTTGGAGGAGGGGTGCGATGAAACGTCTGGTTTCTCTTATAGCTGTCGCTGCGGTTGCGGGCGGCGTGGCGAATGCATCGGAATTCAAAACAGCCTGCACGCGCGCGAATGATGCGCGGGTCATCGAAGTGGTTTCACCCGGGCAGGTCGGAGCGGCATGTGACGTACGTTATTTCCGGGGATCGAACCGGACGCCGACGACCCCGTTTCACGCCGATAATTCCGAAAATTTCTGCCTGCAAAAAGCAAATGAACTCGTCAATACGTTAGCAACTGCCGGCTATGATTGCGCATCCGTAGACGCTGCAGTTGTCGCCGTTGCGCCGTCTCCGCCCGCGCCGGCGGCCGACCCGGCCGTCGCCGACGTGCGACCGGTTTTGAACGCCGACCAGGAAATTGTTGAGCAAGCGGCGCAGATCGCTTCGTCCCCGGTCACAACGCCAAATGCCGCAGACCTTGCAGACGAAATGAATGCAATCCTCTCATTGCCGGAACAAGAAACGGCGAGCCGGGGGCCCTCCAACTTAACGGACAATGCGGTTGATACGCCTGGTGGTGAGCAAAATCCTCCTGTTGTTGGGCGTATTGTCGGCGCGACGCCCGACGCACCTGCCATTGTGGCGGAAACCGCGCCGCTCGCCGCGACGCCGGTAACGCGGGCGGCGTTACGCGACGACGTCGTTAAGTCCGGGCCGGCGGCGTCGCTGTCGACTGAAGCAACCGCAGAGCCGACGCTTGTAACGGGGCCTGCGCCCGTTGCTGCTTCGGCGTCAGCCGTCGCGCCAACGCCCGCCGTACAGCCGGCGGAAAAATCAACCAGCCGCTCGCCATTGAGAAGCGTCGAAGACATTGTGCGGGCGACGTTGCGCGCCCAGATGGCTGCGTGGAATGAAGGCAATCTGGACGCCTTTATGGAAACCTATTGGAAGGATGACGCCCTCAAATTTGTTTCCGGCGGTGAGATTACAAAAGGCTGGTCGGCGACCATGAAACGCTATCGTGAGCGCTATGCCGACGGTAATGGACTTGGTCACCTTGGGCTTGGACAAATGGATGTGCAACTTGTCACTGATGATGTCGCCGTAGTTACCGGCCGTTTCACTCACACCAGGGATGCAGCCCCGACAAGCGGATTTTTCTCGCTGGTGATGCGCCGTGATCGCGGCGCCTGGCGAATTGTCCACGATCATACGGTCCTGGATTCTACGCCTGCGGAATAATAGCCGCAATTTTTTCGGCGATCATATTGAATGCGCTCGCGGCAGGGTGATCGCGCTGCGAAATCGGGCGGCCGTCGTCCGATGCCTGACGGAGATCTGGAAATAATGCAACGGCGCCAAGAAATGGCGCGTCCAGTTCTCGCGCGGCGCGCTCGGCCCCGCCTTCGCCAAACAGATATTGGCGCGGGCCATTTTCGTTTTCCAGCCATGCCATATTCTCGATAACGCCAATGATCGGCGTATCGGTTTTACGGAAAAGGGATACGCCGCGGCGCACGTCAGCGAGCGCCATTTCCTGCGGCGTGGAAACAATGATTGCGCCGGAAAGAAGTTTTGACTGGATGAGCGACAAATGGGCGTCGCCGGTGCCTGGCGGCGTATCGATCAACAGGACATCAAGCGGGCCCCAATCGACATCGGATATCAATTGCCTGATCGCGCCCATCACCATTGGTCCGCGCCAGGCGAGCGCCTGATCTTCGTCGACGAGGAGGCCGATAGACATGGCGCGAACACCGTGAGCGTCCACCGGCACGATTTTGCCGTCGCGCGTTTTTACCTTTTCAGACAGTCCGAACAGCGTAGGCAGGGATGGCCCATAAATATCGGCGTCCATCAGACCGGTTTTGAAGCCAAGCGCCGCGAGTGCGATCGCAAGATTGGCCGCCACTGTTGATTTGCCCACCCCGCCTTTGCCGGAAGCGACGGCAATAACACATTTGACATCCCTGAGGGATTCGCCGGCCTCTTCGATGCGCGGTTTGGTTTTCAGGCCAAACGGATTGCTGTGTCCTCTGGCGGATGGTTTTTGCGTGACGCCATGGGCGGTCGCGACGGCTGAAACCGAGGCGACGCCTTCAACCTGCTCTGCGGCTGCTTTGGCGGCGGCAAGGACCGATTCGCTCTGCGCGCGGCTGGTTTTGGGCAAATCGAGCGCAAACCGCACAATCCCGGTCTCATCGGCAGCAAGGCCCTGGACGGCGCCTTCGGCGATGATATTTCCGCCGGTTTCTGGATTTATCACGCGGCCAAGCGCTGCGCGGACGCGGAAGATGAGCGGTTCAGCCACGTTTACTCCTTGTTAGTGTTGAAAAACACTGATGGTGCGTTGCACCGGGCGAGATCATTGACATATATACGCACGCGCGCGCTGTCGTGCCACCGGCGATAAGCGCCGTGAAACCAACCAGCGAAAACACGAAGTGAGGCTGAATGCCCTGGCAAGATAATTCTGGAAATCGCGGTCCCTGGGGCCAACCCCCACGGGGTTCCAATGGCGGATCAAATAATGGCGGCAAGGGCGGCGGCGAGCCGCCGGATTTGGAAGATATTCTGCAGGCATCGCGTCAGCGCCTGAAAAAAGTATTTCCGCGCGGCGGCCGCAATGGCGGTGGCGGCGGCGGGGTTCCGAAGTTGAACCCAACCACATTTGGTTTCATTGGGGCGGGGCTGGTTGGACTTTGGGTCTTTAGCGGAATCTATCAGGTGGCGCCCGCTGAATTGGCTGTCGTTACCACCTTCGGCAGCTATGAGACTGTCACTGGTCCGGGCCTGCACTGGCGCATTCCGTCGCCAGTGCAAGAAGTTAACAAACAGCAAGCGCTTAAAGTTCAGGAAATGCAGGTTCCAGTTGTTGAACGGCGAAGCGGCGTGCTCTCGCCGGGGCTAATGCTGACAGGTGACAAGAATATCGTCGACGTGGTTTTCACTGTACAGTGGAAGATCAAATCAAGCCTTATTCCGGAACAAGGCGAAACTATGCCGGGCGTTGCGAAGTTCGTGTTCAATATCGACGGCCCGCAGGAATTGGTGCGTATGATCGCGGAAGCTTCCATGCGCGAGATTGTCGGTCGCAATACGCTTGATTTCGTGCAGACTGAAGGTCGTCTTGAAGTCCAGGAACAAACGCAAACGCTGATGCAGACGACGCTTGATGAGTATAATGCAGGAATCCAGGTTGAAGGCGTATTGTTGACATCAACCGAACCGCCGACTGAAGAAGTGAATGAAGCTTTCCGCGATGTTCAAGCCGCCGAACAAAACCAGGCAACAGTGATCCAAAACGCGCGCCAATATACCAATAGGGTTGTGCCTGAAGCGCGCGGACAGGCCCAGCGCATATTGGAAGAAGCGGGTGCATACTCAGCCCGCGTGACCGCCGATGCGCGCGGCCAGGCCGCGCGGTTTGAAGAGATATACACGGAGTATGCAAAAGCGCCGGATGTTACGCGCCAGCGTATGTATTTGGAAACAGTAGAGCGAGTGTTAGGCGGTATGGACAAAATTATTATTGATGAAGACGCCGGCTCCGGCGTTGTGCCCTATCTGCCTTTGAATGAACTTCGCAGCCAACAGGGAGGAAATTAAAATGAACAAGTTTCCATTACCTATCATTGGCGCAGCGGCTTTTCTGATTTTGTTTGTCCTCGTGAATGCGGCGTTTATCGTGCCGGAGACAAGCTCAGCGCTTGTGTTTCGCTTTGGCGATCCGAAAAGCCAATACACTGAGGCCGGGCTGAAATTCAAAATGCCATTTGCGGAGAGCGTTAATTTTATTGATAAGCGCAACCGCAATTTGGAGCAGGGGCAAACGGAAATCATTGCGCGTAATCAGGAGAGGCTGATCGTTGACGCCTTTGCACGTTACCGGATTATTGATCCGCTTTTGTTCTATCAATCCGCGAGAGACGAACGCAATGGCGAACAGCTTTTGGGCCGCCAGTTTGACCGCTCCATTAAAGCGGTGCTCGGCGAGGTTACAGTCGACGAAATCATTTCAACTCAGCGGGCTGAACTTATGCGCCGTATTCGAGATCTGTTGAGCGAAAGCGCGCGCCCACTCGGCGTTGAAATCATCGATGTGAAAATTCGGCGCGCTGACTTGCCGCAGACCAACTCCGTTGCTGTGTTTCAGCGGATGATCGCCGAACGTAACCAGCTTGCACAACAATATCGTTCGGAGGGTAATGAGCGTGCAAACCAGATCCAGGCGCAGGCTGATCGACTGGTGATTGAAATAAAGGCTGAGGCTGAAGAAGCAGCGCAAAAAATCCGCGGCGCAGCAGATGGCGAGCGCAACGCCGTTTTTGCGACCGCGTACGGCAAGGACGCTGAGTTTTTTGCCTTTTATCGTTCACTCCTGGCCTATGAGGCGGCTCTTAAGGATGGCGAGACCACGATACTGCTCTCGCCGGACAGTGAATTTTTCCGGTATTTCAACAACTTGAAAGGCGTCCGCCGTTGACGGCAATACTCGGGAATGTGAGGCTTCGCGGCTTGCCGTATGGCTGTGTTGCGTTAACCTGTGGCGATTAGGGTTTAGCCGAAACAACGAGGCACAGTCATGGGTGGAGTGGAACTGACGCGGATATTTGCATCAATTGCGGCGGCGGGCGCGCTGGCTTTCGCTGTCGTTGGCGCCGCTGAGGCCGCGCCGCGGGGCGCGCCGGACAGCTTTGCCGATCTTGCTGAAAGGCTGACGCCAGCGGTGGTCAATATTTCGTCGGCGCAACGCGTCAATGGCGGCCGGACTTCCGGCGAGCTGGAGCCGTTGCAGCGAAAATTTGGACGACCCGCAGTGTCTCTCGGATCGGGCTTTATCATCGATCCGTCGGGGATTGTCGTCACCAATAACCACGTCATCGATAATGCTGACGAAATAACTGTAACCCTAAATGACGGTCGTGATTTCAAAGCGACCGTGCGCGGCCGTGACCGCGAAACAGATCTTGCGGTGTTGCAGCTCGATGGCGGTTCGACCCGCTTTCCTTCAGTGAAATTTGGCGAACTTGACCGCGCCCGCGTTGGCGACTGGGTGATCGCCATTGGCAATCCGTTTGGGCTTGGCGGATCTGTAACGGTGGGCATCGTTTCCGCGCGCAACCGCGACATTCAGTCCGGTCAGTATGATGATTTTATTCAGACCGATGCCGCCATTAATCGTGGAAATTCCGGCGGCCCTCTTTTTGACCTTGACGGCAATGTCGTTGGCGTCAATACGGCAATTTATTCGCAAACCGGGGGCTCTGTGGGCGTCGGCTTTTCTGTGCCGGCTGATCTGGCGCAAACAGTTGTCGAACAACTCCTCGAATTTGGCGAAACGCGGCGCGGTTGGCTGGGCGTATCGATTGACGATTTGACGCCGGAACTTGCCGCAAGTCTCGGCTTGCGTAATTCCGAGGGCGCCCTCGTTACCGTTGTCCGGCCGAACAGTCCTGCTTCCGACGCCGGCGTCGCGGCAAATGATATCATTGTCGAATTTAACCGCCATCCGGTGTCGACCGTACGCGATCTGACCCGTGCAGTCGCCGATACAACGATCGGCTCACGGGTGCAGATGATTGTCATGCGAGACAATAAGCGCGTTTCGCTGAATGTGACTGTCGACCGTCGCGAAACGCGGCTTTTGGCGGCAAACCCGGCGGCCCCGTTGCCGGCGAATGCGGCGCGCGGTTCCGGGCTGACATTGCAGGAGCCAACCGAGGAAATCAAACAGGCATATGGGCTGCCGCGTAATGTCGAGGGCGTTGTCGTGACTGCTGTTGATCCAGACAGCCCTGCGGCGATCGTACTTCAGCCTGGCGATATCATTCTCGAAATTGGCTGGGAGCGTATAACGCGACCGTCGGCGGCCGTCGATAAACTCGGCAAATTGCGAAACTTAAGCAGCGGTCCGGTGCAGATATATGTTCAGCGCGGCGATCTGTTGTTTTATGAGTCGCTGCGTCCCTAAACCGCGCACCTTGTTCGAATTGAGAAAGGCGCCGGATTGGGCGGCGCCTGACGGCTTCGGGCGGCGCCGCGGATTTCAGTCGATTGCTTCGTCGATGGCTTCGCCGGTGTTCTCAATATCGCGACCGACGCCTTTGATTGTTTCGCATGCTGATAACAAAAACAATCCTGATAAAATCAGAATAAGCGCACGCATAAATCCTCCTTTGTGATCGGTAAGCTGCAAACAGCTGAAAAATAGTGATTCTCATGCCCGGAAAGCAGCGGCTAGGTTAGTGCAAATTCTGACATTTTGACACCCTGCAAATATAAAAGTGCTGTCAGGTCGCCATGATCGATCCGCGTGTGAGCAGCCTCAGCAACCGCCGGTTTGGCGTGATAGGCAACGCCCAATCCGGCGCTCTCGAGCATCGATAGGTCATTTGCGCCGTCCCCGACAGCGAGCGTCTGGTCAAGGGCTATAGCCTTGTCCCTGGCGATGCGGTGAAGTGCGTTTTGTTTTGCGGCGCGCCCGAGTATTGGTTCCGCAACGGCGCCGGTAAGCACACCGTCGCTAATGCATAAATCATTCGCTTGTGTGGTGTGAAAGCCTGTCGCCGCGGCGACCCGGTCGGTAAAAAACGTGAATCCGCCAGAAACAAGCGCTGTCACAGCGCCCATTTTGTTCATTGTCTGCACCAGAATGCGTGCGCCGGACGTAAGTGCGATGCGGCGCTCAAAGGTTTCCATGAGAGCGCTTTCCGGCACGCCTTTCAACATCGCGACGCGTTCTTTCAGGGCCGCCTCGAAGTCAAGCTCGCCGCGCATGGCGCGTTCAGTGATCGCGGATATTTCTGCCCGTTTACCGGCAAATTCAGCCAGTTCATCGATACATTCCTGCTGGATGATCGTTGAATCCATATCGGCGATAAGGAGTTTTTTGCGCCGGTTGTGAGCGGGCAGTATATTAATATCCACTGGAAAACCCGCCAAAGATTGGCGCGCGATATGGATCGCATCATAGTCCGTAACGGCCAGATCATAGGCAATACCGTCGGCAAGCTCCTGGATTTCACTATTTGGAAATAAACCGCTAAGGCGCTCCCTCAACGATATTTCAATCGCCGGCGACGCAGGGTGAGCGATCATGGACAAAATATAGGCCATTCGGGTACGGAAGACTCCTATGCGCGATGCACGCCTCATCTTTATCGCAGGGCCTACCGCCAGCGGCAAGTCGGCGGCTGCGATGTCGCTCGCAGAAGCCATCGGCGGTGAGATCGTCAATGCCGACGCCATGCAGGTCTATCGGGATCTGCGCATATTGACCGCGCGACCGACAAGAGCGGACGAAGCGCAAATCCCGCATCATCTCTACGGTTTTCTCGATGGCGCCGCGCCTTGTTCGGCTGGCCGATGGGCCCGCGCCGCCGCAAAAAAAATTTCTGAGATTCAAAGCCGAAAAACGCCGGTCATTGTTACGGGCGGGACCGGCCTCTATTTCCGTTCGCTTGAAGAGGGACTTTCGCCAATTCCGGAAACACCGCCAACGATTCGCGAAATGGCCGCGGCCCGACGGAAGTTCCTGGGCGCAGCGGCGTTCCGGGAAGAAGTGGTCACGCGCGATCCGGCAATGGCGCATTTGCCTGAAGGCGATGCGCAGCGATTGCAGCGCGCCTGGGAGGTTTTTGAAGCGACCGGTCGCCCGCTTTCTTATTTTCAGAACTTGCCCCGCCGTCCGCTGATTGAGGCGGCGGCGGAAAAAATCATCATCGCGCCTTCCCGCGATGCGCTTTATGCGCGCTGCGATCGGCGTGCGGCGGATATGCTGAATACTGGCGCCCTTGATGAAGTGCGCGCGTTGCTTGCACGCAATCTTGATCCTTCGCTGCCGGTCATGAAGGCCCTGGGGCCGCCGGAAATTGCTTCTTTGTTACGCGGCGAGGCGACTCGCGAAGAGACCTTGGCGGCGCTGCAACAAAATACGCGGCGTTTTGCCAAACGCCAGCTCACTTGGTTCCGTAATCAGGCGCAGGGCTGGCCGCGGGTGGAAAATGCGCCAGATGCGGCGGCGAGGCTGGCGGGCGAAACGTGACACTCAGCGTCCGGCATTTCAGTGAATTTAGGATGCGGTTATGGTCCGGGCGCGCTATCGTAACTAAAGTCGGCGGAAATCAGTTTTCGGGAAAGGGGAATTCCAATGAAAAAAACCCTGATGGCAATTTTGTGCGCCTGGGTGAGCGCAACGTCATTTGCACTGGCGGGCGCCGAGCAGGAAATGCTTGAGGCGGACCGCGCATTTGCCGCGATGGCGGCTGAAAAGGGCGCACCGGCCGCCTTCGCAGCTTTCGCTGCTGAAGACGTCAGAATGTTTCCCGGTGGAAGCCAACCCTATGCCGGCCGCGACCAAATGATCGAGGAATTTTCTGACTGGCCGGAGGGTGCAGTGCTTGAATGGTCGCCGGTTGAAGCCGTCGCTGCGCCGGGTGGCGATTTTGGATTTACCTGGGGCCGCTATATTTATACCAGCCGGAACGAGGCTGGCGAAGAAAATGTCGGGCACGGAAAATATGTCTCGGTCTGGCGCCGGGAGGCGGCCGGCGCGTGGAAGTTTGTTGCTGATATTGGCAACGCCAATCCCGATCCGGCCGCCCCGGAGTAAGCGCCCTGGGCCGTGGCGCGGGGAATGCCAAATCCCAAAACATCACTGGAATCAATAATTTCTGGCCTATCTTTTTTGACGGTAATTGGTCATGACCGATCCGGAAATCACCTGCAAATTCGAGGAACGGTGATTTGCGCTGATGTTGCAATAGATCACCGCCGGCGTTATGAAATAACGCTTCTAGCAGGACCGTCCGGGGGTTGTGAATTTCGGTCTTAATATGGGGTCGTAACCGTGTGAGGCGCCGCCTTGCGCTTTCGAGTATTGCAGTCCCCGGGGAGACGGCGCTCGTATAATATAGGGTCGGGACCGGTTCAGAGTATGGTCGAATTCCTGCGCCAACTTGGGCGCTTTCTCAATTCCATGGACGCCAAAGCGATAACCTCGCTGGCTGTTTCCCTGACGCTCCTGATCTTCGTCGTTCTGATGTTTCTGTTCGGCCAGCAATGGCTGCATCTCAATGAAGACGGTGCAGTGTTAACGCTTGTAGCGCGGGCGGCGGAATCGCCTTGGGCGATACTCGGGGTGATCTCGGTTTTTTCTTTGCTCGCCCTGACAGGTTTTCCCCAGATTCTGCTTTTTACCGTGACGATTATCGCTTTTGGCCCAAAAAACGGCGCGATCTATTCATGGGTCGCAACGATGGTCAGTGCGACACTGACCTTCGGTCTCGGTCACTTCCTCGGCGGACGCTGGATCCGCCGTCTCGGCGGCGATCGAGTGCACCGCAGCATCGACTTTATCGGCGGCCACGGAATTTTGGCGAGCGGGCTGGTGCGCGTTGTGCCTTCGGCGCCCTTTATCGTCGTCAACGCGGCGGCAGGGGCCGCGCATATCCCGATGTGGAAGTTCTGGACCGGCACTGGGATCGGGATCGTGCCGAAAATCATGCTTGTCGCGTTGCTCGGCGTGATGGCCCCGGACGCCGACGTATTGAAGGAAGGCGTCAGCGGCGTTGTCGATTTCTTCACCAGCCGGGAGCCGGCCGATCTTGCTCTTGTCGCGCTTATTGTCGCCGGGTGGGTGGGCTTCCTTCTAGCCATGCGCTGGATCTACAAGCGCATCAGTCGGCGAGAGAGCGCCTATTAATAGAAAGATCGTCGACATCGCGAGAATCCTGTTAACGAGTTGAGCGGTAAAGCCATATGCTGGAAGTGAAAAAGCCCAGACTTTCCAGCTTTGTTGACGATTTAGGAACGCATTAAGGATAAAAACGCGGGTAAAAATTAGTCACCGCGAATAGGATCAACCCCATGCTCTCCACTTTGTTCGGCATGCTTTCGGCAGATATGGCCATCGACCTCGGTACGGCAAACACGCTCGTATATGTCAAAGGCCGCGGGATCGTCTTGAACGAGCCCTCGGTTGTCGCGATTGAAACGCGCAACGGCCGCAAGATCGTGCGCGCGGTCGGCAGTGAAGCTAAAGAAATGCTTGGACGCACGCCCGGTGAAATCGAGGCGATACGCCCAATGCGCGATGGTGTAATCGCGGATTTTGAAGTCGCCGAAGCGATGATCAAGCATTTTATACGAAAAGTTCACAATCGCCGCTCATTTGCATCGCCGCGCATCGTGGTCTGCGTGCCTTCAGGAGCGACAGCAGTTGAACGCCGCGCGATTCAGGAATCGGCCCTGTCTGCCGGCGCCCGCAAGGTTGAACTCATCGAAGAACCGATGGCGGCGGCGATCGGCGCTGGTCTGCCGGTTACTGAGCCGACCGGCTCCATGGTGGTTGATATTGGCGGCGGCACGACGGAAGTTGCGGTTCTGTCGCTTGGCGGCATCGTCTATTCGCGATCCGTACGCGTTGGCGGCGACAAAATGGATGACGCGGTCGTCGGATATATTCGCCGGATGTATAACCTCCTGATTGGCGAAGCTTCGGCTGAGCGAATAAAAAAGGAAGTTGGTTCGGCAATGATCCCAACTGAAGGTTCGGGCGTCACCATCCAAATCAAGGGCCGCGATCTGATGCACGGCGTACCCAAGGAAGTTCGTATCGGTGAGGCGCAAGTCGCCGAAGCGCTTGCCGAACCGGTCAGCCAGATCATAGAAGCTGTCAAGGTCGCCCTTGAGGCGACTCCGCCGGAACTGGCCGCCGACATCGTTGATACCGGTATTATGTTGACAGGCGGCGGCGCGCTCCTGAAAAACCTCGATCAGGTTTTGCGGGATGAAACAGGCTTGCCGGTCTCGGTGGCAGACGATCCGCTATCCTGTGTTGCGCTCGGTACTGGCGCAGCGCTGGAAAATACAAAAGCGATGCGCGGCGTGCTCACTTCCGCCATCTAGCAGGTTTACTTAGCGAGGCATGGAATTTTTAGGACAGGACAGGCGGGAAGGGCTGGGACGTAAGGCGAACTCCCGTTTTGTTTTGTTCCTGCTTATTGCTGTCTCCGTCCTGCTGCTGCTCTCCAGCCTTTATTCGGCGCAAGCTTCAGTTTTCAAAAAAGCCCGCGAAGGCGTTATTGACGCAGCTTCGCCAGTGCTGGAGTTTTTTGCCGGTCCGATTGCTTATTTCAACGATGTCACGGGCTCCGTCTCAGACTATTTTAATGTTCTCGAACAGAACAAGGCGCTGCGCCAGGAAAACGCCGAGCTGCGTCAGTGGATGGAACAAGCCCTTGAGCTGCGTGAAACTGTCGCCGCCTATCAAGGCCTGCAATCCTATGCGGCGCCGCCGCAGGCTCAGCCAATCGACGCGTATGTTATTGGAGAAGCTAATGACGCCTTCGCCCGGTCGATGATCGTAAATGCAGGCCGGATCCGCAATGTCGAATCCGGTCAGGCGGTGGTCGACGAAAAAGGCCTTGTTGGGCGCATCGTTGATACTGGCGCACATGCGTCACGGGTTTTGTTGCTGACCGATATTCAAAGCCGGGTGCCGGTTTATATCGAAGGCGCTGATGTTGAGGGCATCCTTGTCGGTAAGACGAGAGACGATCCAACGATCAGTTTTACGGAAAGTTCGGCGCCAATAGAAGTTATACCTGGACAGCGGGTGCTGACTTCGGGGGCGGGCGGGGTCATGCCGCGCGGATTGCCGGTCGGCTTTGTTGAAGGCATGGCGGGTGACGATATCCTGATTAATCTATATACAAATTACGTGCGAACGCGTCTGGTGCGTATCATCAATTATGAATTCCCGGCCATTGGCGCGGGCGGCGCAGAAGAAGCGCCAACGCCCGTGGAATCGGACGGGCCGGCGCCGGCGGAAGGGTGAAGCATGGGCTATCGCGCTGAAAACCTGCTTCGGCTTTTTAAAGCAGCGGCGCCGACATTGCTGGGAATTTTCGGCGTCATTATTCTCGCCCTGCCAGTCCGGTTATTTGAAGGCGCAATACCGACGCCGATCATCCCGCTGGTTATCGTTTTTTTCTGGTCCATTTATGGACCCAACTATCTTCCCGCGCTGAGCGTGTTTTTGATCGGCCTTTTACAGGATCTCTTAACGGGCGGTCCGCTTGGCTTGTGGGCCGGCGTTTACCTTGTGGCTCAGTTCGTCGTGATGTCGCAGAGATCATATTTCATGGGCCGCGAACAAAAAGTGGTTTGGCTGGGATTTGCCTTGGTGGCGGCGGGCGCAAGCGTTATTCTGTGGCTCGTAATGAGTTTGATGTCTGGCGTCCTTTTGCCGGCTGGCGCGCTTTTGTTTCAGATGCTCGCCACGGTTATGATCTATCCGCTGTTCGGCGTAGCGTTCGGCGAATTGCATCGTCGCGTGTTGGTGGAGGTCTAGGATGGTGCGCGTCAATTCTCACGACCCGGAACGCCAGGAGGTCGTCACAAGGCGCACCATGCTGCTTGGCGGTGGTTTTAGTGTGTTGATGGCCGGGATTGCCGGACGGCTATATCAGCTGCAAATTCTTGACCACCGAAAATATGTCGATCTGGCGCAGGAAAATCAGTTCAACCGGCGCATTTTAACGCCTCTGCGTGGCGAGATCATAGATCGTTTTGGCAATGTGCTGGCGTCGAACAGGAAAAATTTCAGACTGCTTTTCATCCCGGAGCAGGCGCGCGATGTTGATGCGGCGCTTGATAAGATATCGCAAATTGTGCCGATCAATCAGGATAAGCGCGCCCGGATAATGCGGGAGATTCGCCGACGCGGAACGTTTACGCCAATCCAGATAGAAGACAATCTGTCATGGCGTGAATTTTCCAAGCTCAATTTCGAGCTTCCACATCTGGCGGGTATTTTACCTGATGTCGGCGAGACGCGAGACTACCCGTTTTCAGAAGCCTCCGCCTTTGTCATCGGCTATGTCGGCGCTGTTACTGAATCCGACCTTGATGCGGAGGAAAACGACGCGGATCGCGTGTTGCTGCGTCAGCCTGGCTTTAAGATTGGCCGGGATGGTCTTGAGCGCACTTATGAAAAGGAATTGCGCGGCGCTGCAGGCGAAATGAGTGTCAAAGTCAACGCCCATGGCCGCGTTATCGAAGAAATTCGAAATAATGCGATGCCGCCAGTACAGGGCAAAACTCTGGCGCTAACGATCGATGCAGAGTTGCAGGAAACGGCGACGAACGAACTCAAAGATGAGAGCGCCGCCGCTGTGGTGATGGACGCTGTCACCGGCGATATTCTGGTATTGGCGTCTACGCCCGCGTTTAATCCGAACGATTTTAATGTCGGCATCAACCCGACGCTTTGGAAGTCGCTCAACCAAAGTCCCTACAAGCCGCTCTTGAACAAGCCGATCTCGGGCGTTTATCCGCCTGGTTCGACATTCAAAATTATCAGCGCAATCGCCGCGCAACAATCAGGCGTGCGCCCAAACCATACTGCGCACTGCACAGGCAAGGTCTGGTACGGCAATCGTTTTTTTCACTGCTGGAAGCGCGGCGGCCATGGCACGCTCAACATGAAGGGTGCGCTTAAGCATTCCTGTGACGTCTATTTTTACGAAATCGCCAAGCAATTAGAGATCGATATTCTCGGCGATGTCGCGCGTAAATTTGGATTGGGTCAAACCTATGAATTGGGAATTTCCGGACAGCAGCGGGGCGTTGTGCCGGACCGCGCATGGAAGCGCAATTATTTTGCGGGATCGCCGGAAAACCAGCCCTGGTTTCAGGGCGAAACGCTTTCCTGCATTATCGGTCAAGGTTATGTATCGTCAACGCCGCTGCAACTGGCCGTGATGACGGCGCGGATTGCAACAGGACGGGCAGTGCGGCCGCGTTTGGTGCGCGCGGTCGGCGATCTGGTGTCGCCGACGCCGGAAGCGCCGCTGATTGATATTGACGAAAAATATATGGATGTGGTTCGCGCTGGAATGAACGCCGTTACCAATGAAGGCGGAACTGCCGCGCGGTCACGTCTTGAAGACCCCGCCTGGCAACTCGCCGGCAAGACGGGAACCAGCCAAGTTTATCAGATAACCGCTGAGGACCGTGCGCGCGGCCTTGCAAAACCCGAGGACCTTCCATGGGAACGCCGGGATCATGCGCTTTTTGTCAGTTACATGCCTTATGAAAATCCGCGTTATGTTTGTTCGGTGGTGATTGAACACGGCATTGGCGGATCACGCGCAGCGGGTCCCAAGGCGCGCGAGATTATGCGTGCCGTGGCGGCGAAAAATCCCGCGTCAAGGCCCGCCATTGATCCGCGGAGTTTGGTTCAACGACCGATGTCAACGCGTAAGAAGGGGTAGCAGCGATGTCGTCGCTTATTCTTCCAGGACGTCAGCGCGGTCTGCGTGATCGCCTTGCGCGTCTCCATTGGCCGTTGATCATTCTATTGACGATGATCGCCGGCGCCGGCGTGATTACGCTTTATTCTGTCGCGGAGGGAAGTTGGCAGCCCTGGGCATTACGTCACGGTACGCGTTATCTCGCAGCGTTGGCGATCATGATCGTTACAGGACTTATCGCGATTAGATACTGGATGGCGCTCGCCTATCCAATTTATTTTATTGCACTCGTCGCGCTAATCGCCGTGCCATTTTTTGGTGAAATCAATATGGGCGCAAGGCGATGGATTGAATTTGCTGGAGTCCAGTTTCAGCCATCCGAGGCGATGAAAATCGGCCTCATCCTGGGGCTTGCACGTTATTATCACGGGTTGCGTGCGGAACAGGTCTCGCATTTGCTCTATCTTATTCCGCCCGCGTTGATGATCGGCGCGCCGGTTGGGCTGATTTTCATGCAGCCTGATCTTGGTACGGCCCTATTGCTCGCCGCGACCGGGATCATTGTTATTTTCGTTGCGGGACTAAGCTGGCGGATCGGGTTTGCCGGTGTCGTTGGGGGCATTTCTGCAGCCTATGGCGCCTATCGGTTTGATCTTCTGCAGGATTATCAAGTCAGACGCATAACCAACTTTCTCGACCCCGACCGCGACCCGTTGGGCCAGGGCTATCATCTGCTGCAATCAAAAATTGCGCTTGGCTCCGGCGGTTTAGACGGCCAGGGTTATATGCAAGGGGCGCAAAGCCAATTGAAGTTTTTGCCGGAAATGCAAACCGACTTCATTTTCACAATTTTTGGTGAAGAATTTGGTTTCGTCGGCGCTGTCGGTTTGTTGCTGCTGTATCTCGCAGTAATCTTAACCGGATTATCGATCGCCATGGCGTCCAAGTCGCATTTTTCACGTTTGGCGGTGATCGGGATTGTTGTTACCTTTGCGCTGTATGTGCTGATCAATACCGGCATGGTGATGGGGTTGGCCCCCGTCGTCGGCGTGCCGCTGCCATTGGTTTCCTATGGCGGCACCGTGATGCTGACGATTATGGCTGGATTTGGCATCGTCATGAGCGCGCATGTTCACCGCGATCAGGACGCTTATCGCTCAGGCGACATTTTATAGCGCGCTTATGTTTTTGAGAGATGTTGGTGAAAGCACGCACGGACGGTTTCGTAATCATGCATAATGTTCTGCAAATGTCCTGCGAGCTGTTCGTCATTGCCGTCTTTGCACGCCTGTTCAATCGTTGTGGCGGTGTCTGCGAGCCTGTAGGCGCCGATATTTGCCGCCGATCCCTTAACGGCATGTGCTGTTTGGGCGGCAAGCTCAAGGCTGCCCTGGGTGACCTGCGACGAAAGGGTTTCCAGCAAGGCCGTCGTTGAGCGCCAAAAAGCGTCAAGGATCTCTCTTGTGCCCTCAATGCCGGCGGCAGCGACTAACCCGTCAACCTGCTCAATGAGCAGATGCGCCTCCAGGTTGTCCTGGGGTTGGTTCAAGTCGCTCTCCACATTCCACACGGCATATTTGCCGGATTTCCGGGCCGGTTCGATGGATATGAACTGCCCCTTGCAAACAATATTTGCTAACAAACGTAAAAATTTGTCTAAAATGCCGATAAAACCGACCAGAAAAGCTGGCGGAAACAGAGGGGTTCCCATCTATGCAAGGTGCAGCAGGCGAAAATGTTCAATGGTCGTCGCGGGCGGCGTTTATTCTAGCCGCCATCGGCTCAGCCGTTGGGCTTGGCAATTTATGGCGATTTCCCTATGTCGCGGGTGAGAATGGCGGCGGGGCATTTGTATTGTTCTATGTCGTTTGCGTCATCGTCATTGGTCTCCCGGTGCTGGTGGCCGAGCTGTTTATCGGTCGCCGCGGCGGCATGTCCGCCGTCGGCAGTGTGGTCAAAATAGCCAAAGCCGAGGGGAGATCGTCCTGGTGGTCCCTGCAATCCTGGTTCGGGATGATCGGGTCCTTTGTCATCCTTACCTTTTATTCGGTGATCGCCGGCTGGGTGCTTGCCTATGTGGTGATGATCGCCGGCGATCTCCTCGCCTCGATCGGTCGCGACGGGCTTGCGGGGCTTCAGGCCGGCGCCTTTGCCGGACAGACACCGCAACAGGTGAGCGCAAAACTGACCGACCTCTTAAGCGATCCCGGCCGGATGATATTTTACCATGGATTGTTCATGGTGTTGACGGTCGCCATTGTTGCCCGTGGCGTTAAAGGCGGCATCGAAACCGCGGTTACTTATTTGATGCCGGCGTTTTTTGTGCTTTTGCTGGTCCTGGTTGCTTATGCGTTGATTAGCGGCGATCGGGCGCAAGGGTTGGATTTTCTACTGGGCGTGCGCCTGGGTAATACCGAGCTTCCCGACGGGTCAATGCGGTACGGTCTTATTCACGGTTTAGCTGACGGTTCGGTAATTTCAGCGGCGCTTGGCCAGGCGTTTTTCTCCATCGGGCTCGGTTCCGCGTTGATGGCGACTTACGGCGCTTACATGCGGGCCGATCAGGACTTGCCGCGTTCGGCGCGTTTGGTTGGCATCGCGGATACCGGCGTTGGCATTGTCGCCGGTCTTGCAATTTTTCCGATTGTTTTTGCGATGGGATTGGCGCCGGGCTCCGGGCCGACGCTGATGTTCCAGACATTGCCACTGGCGTTTTATGGGATGCCAGTCGGCGGCCTGTTTGGCATGATGTTTTTTGTTCTCGCTTTTTTTGCTGCGATTACGTCATCGATTGCGTTGCTTGAAACATCGACGAAATGGGTGGATGAGCAAACCAAGGCCGATCACCGTTTCAAGTCCGCAGCCATAATCGGCCTGGCGATTTTTGGCATCGGTATTTTGAATGCGTTGTCGCAGGTGCCAAAAGAAATTGACGGGGTCCCTAACGAAACTTTTTGGAACACCTGGACGCCGTTAGGTGATTTCGCGCTTTTCCAGGGGATGGTGCTGATGGATTTCCTCAGCGCCACAACTGACATTATCCTTCCTGTTGCGGGCTTTGTCACAGCAGTGTTTGCTGGCTGGGTCGTATCTACATCGACGGCGCGTGAGGCGATCGGGTTTAAATCCGAAAAATGGTTTACCCGCTGGCGCTTTTTGATCCGCTGGGTATGCCCGACGGGAATTTTCATTGTCATCGTTTATTCAACGATTATCGCGCCGTTCTTTTTGAACTAGACAATTCTTATCGCCGCGCAAACTTATTCGTCGCGCGCACCAATGCATCGATGACGCCGGGCTCGCTTGCAGCGTGTCCGGCGTCATTGATTAGTTTGAAATCGGCTTCCGGCCAGTGCCGATGCATTTCCCAGGCGGTTTTCATCGGTGTAACCACATCATAGCGCCCTTGCACGATGACGGCAGGGATTGCGCGCACTTCGTCGAGATTGGCGATGATCTGATCGTCGCGTTCAAAGAAGCCGCCATTGATGAAATAATGACATTCGATGCGGGCAAATGCGATCGCAAAGGCATCGCTTGAAAAGCTCTGCATGCGTTCTTGCGATGGAAAAAGACTGACCGTGCCTCCTTCCCAAACACTCCAGGCTTTGGCCGCGCGCAATTGCGCATCCGCATCGTCGCCAGTGAGGCGCTTGTAATAGGCGCTGATCATATCGCCGCGCTCCGCTTCAGGGATCGGCGCAAGATAGTCCTGCCAGGCATCAGGATATATCCAGCTGGCGCCTTCCTGATAAAACCACAAAAGCTCTTGACGCCGCAGCGTAAAAATACCCCGTAGAACCAGTTCAGTGCAGCGTTCAGAGTGGCGCTGGGCATAGGCAAGCGCCAATGTTGAGCCCCATGAACCGCCAAATACCTGCCAGCGCTCGACGCCAAGATGGCGGCGCAGCTTTTCCATATCTTCGACCAAGGCCCAGGTTGTGTTGTCGGTGAGCTCGGCATGAGGCCTCGATTTGCCGCAGCCGCGCTGATCGAAAATGATGATTTTGTAGCGTTTCGGGTCGAAATAACGGCGCATTGACGGGGTTGATCCGCCGCCCGGCCCGCCATGGCACACCACGACCGGCTTTCCGTCAATGGCGCCGGAAATCTCATAATAAAGTTCATGAATATCAGATACTCGAAGCATTCCGGCGTCATGGGGCTCTATCGGCGGGAATAAATTGAGGCGATTGGTCATTTCACAGCTGACTCTTTGTGGCTATTGGGCTAAGGAACTAGAGCGTGGGGGCGTGTGTAACAAGTTTTTGTTGGGAGTCGGCGTTCTGTGAAACGGGGTCTGCAAATCGGCCGCAGCTTGGCGGTTGTGTTTTTACTATTATTGGGCGGCTGCGCCGTTCTTCCTCTTAAATCAGATGCGGATCTACGGGCCCCGGCGGAGCGCGATATGCTCGCTGATGCTGCGCTTGCGGTTGAAACGGCGCCGTGGCCAAAGCGGGATTCAGTCTCTTTCGTGTCGCTCCTTGGCGCCGCTGATGAAACCCGGCTGACCCGTGCGCAAGCGATCGCGATTTATCTTGACGATCTGCTCCCGACCGGCGCCCGCTTTACCCAGTTGGCTGTTGATGCGCGCGCGAATTTGCACGCTGCGGATCGATTAAATCACATTGCGCTAAATGCAGTTTCCTCGCCGCGCCTTTCGATGAGTGACGTTGCGGCGGTTGAGGGCGCTATAAAAGCTTTGCGTGAAAATCGCCAAATCTATGTTGCTGCTGCCCGGCAGCTGGAAAAAGTCGGTGAGCCAATTGATGCACGGCAAATGGACGCTATTCGAGACGCATTCAAGATCGCTATTAAACAATTAGGCCAAACCGCTGATGCGCTTGCCGATCAGATCGAACGCGATCGATTTGAAACATATGCCGGTCCGGAACGGCCAGGCCAAAATAGATATTCAGGCACTTAGGGCGGTTTTTTCTTTCGATCTTGCATCAAGGCTCGACCGGAGCGTTGCGCCGCGTTAGACCGCGCCGATGATTGGCGGTCATTCAAATCATCGCGCCGGCGCATTTTATGCGCTGTTTTACGGCGGACAATTCGTGCTGCTCGGCGTCCAACTGCCGTTTTTTGCAGGCTGGCTAAACCTTCGCGGTTTTTCAACACCGGAAATAGGATTGATCACCGGTGCAGCTTTGATCGCGCGCCTCGCCTTCGGCCCTTTTGTTGCTTATTGGGCCGACCACCAACCGGATGAACGGCGCGCGCTTCGCATTATCACCTTTTTATTCGCGATCAGCGCGATATCGCTTGTTTTTGCGCCAGGCAAGATACTGATTGCAGCGGCGACAATTATCGTAATGTGGGCGTTTGGATTGTTGGTGCCGTTGACGGACACGGCGGTGTTGCGCGCTGATCGAAACGGATATCTTCACTACGGTCAGACCCGGGCGTCGGGTTCTTTGTTCTTTCTCGCGACAACGATTATCGGCGGCGCATTACTTACGCGTCTCGGCATAAACACTGTTGTCTGGGCGATGGCGGGCGCTGCGGCATTTGCTTTTATAATGTCAATGGCATTGCCCCATGGTGTCGGCGGTCGCGGCGGGGTCAAACCTGTTTCCTGGCGCGAGGCTCCGAAACTGATCGGCAATCCGGTTTTTATTGCGGTTCTCTTTTCAGCCGGCCTGACCCAAGGCGCCCACGCGGTCTATTATGCATTTTCCTTTTTGCGCTGGCAGGAAATTGGTTACTCGGCGCAAATCATCGGCTTTCTTTGGGCGACAGGGGTCATTGCGGAAATCTTTCTTCTGACGCGGGCGCGAGGGCTGGCGCGAAAATTCAAGCCGGCAACGCTTTTGGCGATTGGCGGCGCTGCCGCAGCGCTGCGTTGGGCGATCACGGCGGTAGAGCCGGCGCTGTCGCTATTATTTGTGGTGCAGGCGTTACACGCCTTAACTTTTGCTGCGGCCTATCTTGGCAGTGTTGAATTTCTGGATCGTGCGGCGCCGCTTCGCCTCGTCAATACCGGCATGACATTGATGTCAACAACCGGCGTCGGCGCCATTACCGGATTGGCGACCGTGATTGCAGGTTTTGTGTGGAGCGCATACGGGCCGGCCGCCGCCTATCTTATGATGTCCGCTATGGGCGCCGGCGCATTTGTTATGGCGATTGTCGTCGGCCGATTATGGAGCGGCGGGCGGCTGTTTGAATGAGCCGTTACATCCCGGTTGAGTGCGCGCCGTCCCAGCCATGGGGTACGCCGGTTTCCGACATCTTTTTGATACGTTCGTCGTAAATATCAAACAGCGCAATTTTTGCGCCAGGGGATTCTTTGGCCTTCTCAAGCATTTTTCGGGCGGTGACAAGGTCGCCTGAACGATAAGATGCGAGGAGTTGCCGATGAGTGTCATCAAGGGCGCGAAAACTCTTTGACGATTTGATGAACGGGTTGCCGACCAAGGCGTAGATGCTGAAAGGCCGCTCAGCATGGCGTGTACGGAGCTTGTCGAGTTCGAGATAGGCAAAATGGTGATGTGTTTCCTTGTAGACAATGTCATCGACAATCATGGCCGGGCCGTAGATCTCAGATTGCATGCGCAAAAATGCGGCGCGATCAACAGCAGGGCCTATCGCGGAATACCGGTTATTGCGGCCATGGCCCATCGGGCCCGCGAAACAGGGGCCGGTCGCGACGCCGACAGCAAGGTGAATTTGCATGCCCCTTGTGCGGCTTGAATTTTCCAGATCCGCATTGATTTTATCCATGCTTTCAATAAATCGCAGGGCTGCGGCGCAGCCAGCCTGGATATGATCAGCAAGCTCCATCGGAGCGTTGTAATAAGCGAAAATACGGCCGCCTTCCGCCTGATCCGCCGCGCCGCCGGTCTCAATAATCGTTTGCCGTAGATCAAGGCTTGCTGCTGCAAGCAGTTTTGTAACATCTCCGGGCAAGTTCTCCATGGTTTGAAGGTCTTCGTCGGCAAGACGAAGCTCGCAGGAAAGCACGGTGAGGTCGCGATAGACGCCGTCCAGCACTTCTTCTGCGCCGTCATCGCGGAGTTTTTTCATTGCGATCTCTGGAAGCGTGTCGTGAAAAGAGCCGCGCACTGAATCATCACGCAACACGCCGCCAATCGATTTGCCGCCAGCGACAGACAAGGCGCCGATAAACATTGCAGCCGCTGACGGGAGCGGGTTTATCAAAAGGCCCGAAAGTGCAAACGCGGAAAAAGCAACGACCAAAAGCGCAAATGAGATGAACGCTGCAAACCCAACAGCATGCCAGAACTGTAAACGCTGCGCTGTCATGATCGCCGCGGCGCCGAACAACATCACCGCAATGGCTTCGGCATAGCCTGTCCATGTTGGGCGGCGCGGCGCCTCGCCAGCGATAATCTGCGCCGCGGCCAGCGCATGAAGCGCCGCCGGCGACATTGATCCCCGCGCTGTCGTTACGGAGGCTCCAAGTTCTCTGTCCAATCCGATCAAAATGACGGCGCCGCCAAGCTGACTGTTTGATCCTGCCCCGGCCAACACACGCGCGGCCGAGGTTGAGGGTATGGTGAGGTTTTTCGGTAGATAGAGGCGCATTGCACTCGTTTCGGACACGCGAAGGGCACGGTCTCCGATAGAGACGCTCTGAAGCGTGCGCCCCTGAGAATTTGCGGCGGACATCTTGATGGTGGTGGTAACTGTCTCCGCGCCGGCGGCGATGCGCGCGGCTTCGAGGCTTATTGCGGGCGCCGGTCTAGAGTCGAGCGACCAAATTAACGGCGTGCGCCTGACGATGTTGTCCGCGTCCGTAGCCAGCGCGGCGACAACGGGTGGTGCGGCGCGGGCGAGTTCGGCGTTAAGGCCATATAGATATCTGGCTGCCGGCAAGGCAAGAAAATCGCCACCGTAATCATCGATACTGAGCCAGGCTGCGGAATTGACGTCAGTCCTCTGCAAGTCGCTTGTGCGGTTCGGGTTGAGCGGCGGCGTCAGGGAGACGCCAACGGCGCCCCTTATCTCGCTGAATGCGGTCGCGAGCCGTTCGTCAGTGCGCGGCAATAGCGCCAATTGTTGCTCCAGAGCGGCGTCGCGCGCACCTGACAGCCAGAATTCGCCGATGATCTCGGGCGATAGCGGATCGGGCGCATCGACCGGTTCGGTCAGGATAACGCCTTTGGCACCCGCGCTTGCCGCCGCCTCCACCAGTTCGGCGAGGACAGTGCGCGGCCACGGCCAGGGGCCGATCTGATCGACGCTTTCCCGGTCAATCAGAACCAGGTGAAAATCCGTTGATGCGTCGCTTGCCGCCGGTGAGATTCGCTGAAAATAGTCAAACAGAAGCTCTCGGGAGCGTGCGTCAGGCGATTGGGCCCCGGCCAGGGTTCCAAGGGCGATGGCCGCCAATGCGCCTGTGACAAGCAGGAGCGGCAGCGCAGAAAGCCATTGATATTGCGCCGTAAACACCGTCTTCGTCACAAAAACCGTCTCCTGAAACTCTGAATGCGCCAGCGTATCACACGCTTATGCCCCGTTTTCGCACAGATCACCGCAAATTCAGGATCATTTTAACATCCTAGGTTAAACCGTAATACTGCAAGTGGTGCGCCGGAGGGCGGCGCGGTTAAGAAAGTCTTACTTATGGCGGATTCGGCCGCATATTTCGACACCGATATCAAAGACGGAATCCTGCGATTGGTCGCTCGCGGAGACTGGCGCGCCCGCAGCGTCGGGCCGATCGATTCGCGTTTACGCGATTTCGCAGATGATTCGGTCGGGCGCGATCTGGTGATCGATATGGCCGGGGTCGATCGGCTCGATACGACCGGCGCGATGATGTTGCAGCGAACATTCTTTGCTTGCGACAGCCGCTCGAGCGCGTCGAAAATTGTCGGCGCTAACGACGCCCAGCGTGCGCTGATGGAGCAAATCCAACACCATTTGGCGCCGTGCCATATTGAGCCGTTCCACCGAAATGCTTTTGTCGCGATGTTAGAGCGTCTCGGTCAGGGCGTCCTGGACGCCTATTATGCAGCACTGGAATTAATGAGTTTTATCGGGGCGACGCTGGCGACCTTGTGGCGCGTGATGACGCGGCCGTCACATTTCCGCTGGACGTCAACTGTTCATCATATGGAAGAAGCCGGGCTTGATGCGATCCCAATTGTGGGCCTGATGTCATTTTTGATTGGGGCAGTTGTTGCTTTTATGGGGGCGAAAATTCTGCGCCTTTTCAACGCCGACATATTCACGGTGGAATTGGTAGGCATTGCTGTTTTGCGCGAATTTGGCGTGTTGTTGTCGGCGATCCTCATTGCCGGCCGGTCGGGCAGCGCTTTTACCGCGCAAATCGGTTCGATGAAAATCAGAGAAGAGATCGACGCGATGCGCGTTTTGGGTCTCGACCCGATGGAGGTTTTGGTTTTGCCGCGGGTGATTGCACTGGTCATCATGTTGCCGGTTATCGCCTTTATTGCGGCGTTTTTAGGGGTTGTCGGCGGCGCCCTTGTCGCCGACTCGGTGATGGATATTTCTATCGCGCTTTTTGTCGCCAGATTTGAAGAAACAATTGTTATCAATCATTTCTGGGCGGGAATAATAAAGGCGCCTTTCTTTGCGTTCGTGATCGCCGTCATCGGCTGTTTCCAGGGCATGGAAGTTGAGGGAAGCGCCGAGTCGCTTGGTCAACGCACAACACTTTCCGTCGTGCAGGCGCTGTTTCTGGTGATTGTGATCGATGCATTCTTTGCCATGTTCTATTTGGAGATCGATTTTTGACCGCGCTCGCACAGTCCAAGAATCACGTCATCGAAGTGCAGGGGCTCACTACGCAGTTCGGTGATGTCGTTATTCATGATGATCTGAATATCAATGTCCATGACGGCGAAATCCTGGGCGTTGTCGGCGGATCGGGCACCGGAAAATCAGTGCTTATGAGGGCGATTATAGGCCTGAAACGCCCCAGCCGTGGCGTAGTGCGTGTTTTCGGCGAGGATTTTTACAATGTGAGCAAAGAGGTCCGGCTTTCTATTGAACGCAGATGGGGCGTATTGTTTCAAGGGGGCGCACTGTTCTCGTCGCTGACGGTTGCGCAAAATATCATGGCGCCGATCCGTGAACATCTCAAAATTGAAGAGGACCTCGCCAAAGACATGGCGGCGCTCAAAATTTCTATGGTTGGCCTGGCGGCTGAAGCCGGCGCCAAATACCCGTCGGAATTATCCGGAGGTATGAAAAAACGAGCAGGTCTTGCCCGCGCCCTCGCGCTTGATCCGGAATTGGTGTTTCTCGACGAGCCAACGGCCGGCCTCGACCCTATTGGCGCCGCGAGATTTGATGAATTGATCAATTATCTCAAGGAATCCTTAGGGTTAACCGTGTTTATGGTAACCCATGATCTCGATACGCTGCACGCGACATGTGACCGTGTTGCAGTGCTGGCTGAAAAAAGAGTGATTGCATGCGGGCCGCTGGATGAAGTGCGGCGAACGGACCACCCCTGGGTGCAGGAATATTTCTCAGGGCCACGAGGAAGAGCGGCGTTGGCGGCGAAAGCAAGCTAGGAAACGGCAAGAGTATTTCTGAATGGAAACGCGGGCACATTATGTGGTGATCGGCAGCGTCGTGATGATCGTCGTTGCCGCGGCGTTCCTGTTTATTACCTGGAAAAGTCAGGAGGGGACCGATGTTGATGTATATGACATCATCTTCACTGAACGCGTCTCCGGTTTATCGGTAGGCGCTGCAGTGCGCTTTAACGGGATTCAGAAAGGAGAGGTCGATACGCTGTCGATCGACCCTGACAATCCTTCAATTGTGATTGCGCGCGTTCGTGTCGATAAAGACACGCCTGTTAAAACTGACACCAAAGCCGAACTTGAGCTTGTGGGCTTCACCGGACTGGCGATTATTCAGTTTGTCGGCGGCAGCCCCGACGCCCCATTGCTGAAAGACGTTAGCGAGGATCGCGTACCGAAAATCCCTGCAGACACATCGGGTTTTGCCGCCTTCCTGGAAGGTTCCGGCGATGTACTGGCGCGCGCCAGTCTCCTTCTCTCCGATGACAACATAAACAACTTTGCGAGCATTATTGAGAACGTTGAGATTATGACCGGCGCGTTTGCGGAAAACGAAAACGATATCATTGCGCTGCTCGATAACGCCCAATCGATTAGCGCCGATCTTGCTGCGATGACGTCGAAACTTGCAGAGGCCGGCGCCGTGGACGAGGTTGAATCCATTTTAAACGAATCGCACATGCTGGTCACTGATTTGCGTGGACTTGTTGACGAGAACCGTGCGTCGATTCGCTTTTTTGCAGATCAGGGACTTGGGCAGGTTGCGCCGGCGCTCGCCGAAGCAAGGCGATTGATGCAAACTCTTGATTACATGCTGCGGGAGATTGATCGTGATCCGCAGGCCTATTTCCTCGGCGAAAATGCGCCCGAATATGGAGCGGCGGAAGAATGATCAAGGCCACTATCCATTGGACTTTGTCGATTGCTGTTTTTCTGGCGGCGGGTTGCGTATCGCTGCTGCCGGAAACCGCGCCGCCAAAACCGCGTTACCATATCATTGCTGCCGATGCGGTCACGCTTCAAGGGCCTTCTGTTGACTGGTCCCTCGTCGTCGCCGATCCGCGCACCACGCGAATTTATGACAGCGTTCGGATCGCCGTTTCAACAGAGCCAGGGAAAATTGAATATTTCGCGGGCGGCGAATGGGCCGATCGCGCGCCGCGCCTTTTTCAAACAGCGCTTGTTCAAACCTTTGAAGACTCCGGGCGCATTCTCGCAGTCGGCGACCGTGCGGCGCTTCCTGTTGGTGATGTTGTGCTGCAAATTGACATCCGCGCGCTGCATCTCGATGTGCGATCACGAAGCCCTGTTTCAAGCGTGACGGTGTACACCCGCCTTACGGACGGCAAAGGGTCAATTTATGCGGCCCACCTGTTCAGCGCCTCTGAGCCGGCGCGTTCGGAACGTGCTGACGACGTTGTCGCGGCAATGAATACGGTGCTGAACGACGTCATCGCAGACATAGTCACCTGGACATATGATGAAGGTGAAAAAGCCGTCCGCGCCAAATCCTGAACCTTGCGGGTTCATCAGGGTGACCTGTTAATGGCGGCAATGCGGCGGCGTCAGCGCCAAGCCTTACGCAAAATACCCGACTGTTGCGCCGATCAATAAATAAACCCGCCCCAGGGGCGAGCTTAGATATTCCTCCAGCTCTTCATCAGCTGTCTCAGAGGTCGTTGCGTCTTCGAGCAGCCTTTCAAATCCCTGTAGATAGTTGTGAATGCTGATCTCGAAATCCTTATTGCGGCCCGATTCCGTTCGTATGCGCCGTTTCACGTCTGCTTCATTCAGCCTAAGCAAGCGATTTGCAAATACATTGCGGTCGCCGCGCTCGAACCGCTCCTTTAGCGCCGGCGGCGGATCGCCATAAAGTTTAATCTCAAGATCATGCGTGAAGAGCTGCAGCCGGGAAATAATTTTGATTGCATTTTCTTCAGCGCTGCGCGCTTCGGTCGGGGATTTCTTTGTTGCGGGACCCAGCTCAAGCGGCTCGGCGTCGTCGGCCGCATCGAGAATCTCACGCCAGGAAACGTCGCCTTTGTGACGGCGAGTTTCTTCCTCGGGCGCGGCCGCTTTCGTCACCGGCGGCTCTTTGCGTCGAGCGCTACTGCCGCGCGGACGGCGTTCCGCAATATCGCGCGCCAATTCGTCGAGACGCTCGCCGCCATTGGCCGCCGGGGCTTTTTTTACCGGGTCTGGCTTGGTCCGGCTCGCCTCGACCAGATTAAGCGTTGGCTGTGGTGCGGTCTGAGCAGTTGGCGCTTTTTTCTTTGCGTCGTCTTTTTCGGCGGGTCCTTTTTTCAATGCGTCTTCGGCCTTGCGCACGGTTTTTGTGTCTGGGGCGCGTTTTTGTTCCGCTGCCGGTGTTTTAGCGCGTTTGCGCTCGGCCACCTGCCGATCAGCCTCGGCCTGCATGCCGATTTGCGCCTGGGTTAGGCGGGCGGCTGCTTCCTGTTCGCTGAGCTGTGCTTCGGCAAGGCGAGACAGCCGGTCAGTCTGTGAAGCGATGGCGTCTGCGAGGCGGTTCGCCCGGCTTCGCTGGTCTTCAATCAGCGTTTCAAGGCGAGCATTTTCCTTTTCCAGTGCGGTGCGCGCTTCGACTAGCGCCCGTGCGCGCTGTTCGACCTGTCCGGCATGGGCCTTTGAGTATTTTGCGGCCTCCCCGGCGGCTTTACGTGCGCTTTCAGTGACAGCGGAAATATCTGCAGACGCCTTCGCCACGACTTCACCGCTATGGCGGGCCGCTTCTGAAACATCGGTCGCCGCCTTTGTGACTTTTGCGGCATCGGCGGCGGCGGCGTCCACCGCCTGCTTTGTTGCTTCATGAACCTTTGACGTTTCACGCACAGTCGCTTCCACAGCCGCCTCGGAGATACGTGCTGTTTCTTCCCTGGTTTTTTCAATGGCGCCATCGGCCGCAGCGCGAGCTGCCTGCGCTGTTTTGGCGACCGATGCGACGACATTCGCAGATTCGCGGGCGGCGGCCTCTGCTGCAGCTTCTGCTGATGTGTTAATGCGCCCTGTCGCCTCCATTGTTTGCGCAGCGGCGTCATTAATTGATCCAGCTGATGCGCGCATGGTCTCGTCGGTTTCACGCAAGGCGTCGCGCAATGCCTCAAAACTCGACAACGCATTGGCCGCAGCGCCTTCAAGCCGCGTCAGGCGTTCGTCAAATTCCTGCTCCGCACGCACGGAAACCGCATCGGCGGACTGGAGCGATTCAATACTGTTTTTTGCTTTTTCGGCGATCGCTGCGGCAAATGAATCTGCCTGCGTGTTGAGGTTTTCTGTCATTTCCATCAGTCGCGCGCGTTCATCTGCGACGCGCGTCACGGCGCCGGTCGCTTTGTGTTCGATCGCCACACCGGCGACTTCAATCGCTTCAACATGCTGGCGGATCATCGCCTCAATCGTTGCAAGCCGCGTCAGAGCGCCGTCAAGTCCTTCGTTCAAATCATGTAGATGGCCCTGTACGACGGCGCCGACAGTGCTGACATTTTGTGCTGCGGTGAGATCCGGCGTGACAAAGCGTTGCGCAGCCTCCGCAATTGATTCCGCTGCGCTCATCATCGTCAGGGAGCGCGATAGCATATAGCCCATCAAACCGATAAGCACCGGAATGATAATCGCAAAAACCAAAGAGCTCGATTGATAGGCCTTCCACCAGATCCAGCTGTCCAATGATCCATTAAGCTCCAGATGAGCAATCCAGCTGCCTAAAGGCATGCCGACGAGGAAAACACAGGGCAGCAAAAGCGCAGTCAGGCGAGAAGCCAGCCATACCTGGCGGCTCATAGCGTTCCAGCGTTGCTCATTTCCAAAAACCGGCCCAACGGCGTATTCGCCGCCCGCATGGGAGGTTTCACGCGATTTTGCTTCGACAATGCCTTTGAATCGCATGCGCGGCGCCTCGTTGGCGTCGCCGCCCGGGCTGGCGCTGGCTGCCGTCTCAAATTGGTCGCGATCTTCGCTCACGCAGGCATCCCTGTCCTGAAAGGCTTTCGCATAGCGGATTTTTAAAGGCGCGCCAATTGATTCGGGCTTTCTTTCGGCCCTGACCGGGATCAAACTTTCGGTAAAGTTTTGGCGCAAACAACTGGCGTGCGGCATTCTTTCAGGCCAAGAATCCCTCTAGCAGAGGGCGGATTGAAATTTCCCCTCTGGCGGAGAGCGCCCTATGACCGCCGCCCCTCAATCGGCAGGCCCAACGCGATTGCAACGCTTTGTTGAAGAACCATGGTTTCAGGGCCTGGTGTTTGGGTTGATTATCGCCAATGCGCTGATCCTGGGCGCGGAGACTTTTGATGAAATCAACGCCGCAACCGGAACGTGGCTGGGCGTTGCCGACCGTCTGATCATCTACGCTTTTTTGGCGGAGATCGGCCTGCGCATCACGGCCTACCGGGCCGATTTTTTTAAAAACGGCTGGAACCTGTTTGATTTCGTGGTGATCTTGATATCACTTTTGGCGGCGACGTCGGGGCTCGGGGCATTGCGGGCGTTCCGGGTGTTGCGGATTTTGCGTGTTATCACGGTCATTCCGCGTATGCGGGTTGTCGTTTCAGCCTTGCTTGACGCAATTCCCGGCATTGCCTCAGTCGGCGTGGTGCTGGCATTGATCATTTATGTTTTTGCGGTGATTGGCGCCAGTCTTTATGGCGCCGCACACCCGGCGCTTTTTGGTGATGTATTCCAGGCGATGTATACGCTTTTTCAGATCATGACGCTGGAAGGCTGGCCTGACATAGCCGCGACTGTAAAAGAGACCCATCCGCGATCATGGGCCTTTTTTCTTTCCTTTGTTCTGATTGCGACATTCACGATGCTCAACCTGTTTGTGGCAATAGTCGTGCGGGTGGTGGAGGAAGATTCCGACACATTGTTCGAAGATCTTTTGAAAAATCAGCAGGTGTTGCGCGAGGATGTGTCCGAACTCCGGCGCGACGTCGCCGAAATAGCACGAAATCTGGCTGGAAAACGCTAGATACGTGCATTCCTTGCCGTTGTGTCGACGGCGGCGTATTTGATCGCAGACGTAAAATAACAAGCACCGGGAGACGAGGCCAATGCGGTCCAACAGCCATGCTTTTATGAAGTTTGACCTTGATCCGATGATTGAGGAAATGCGTGATGTTGTTGCGCGTTGGGTGGCGGAGCGACTGGCGCCGCGTGCGGCCGAAATCGACGAGAAAAACCTTTTTCCCCGCGATTTGTGGCCGGAGCTTGGCCAACTCGGCGTGTTGGGGGTTACGGCCGACGAAGAATTTGGCGGTGCCGGCTTGGGTTATGTCGCTCATTGCGTCGTCATGGAGGAAATCTCGCGCGGGTCCGGCGCTGTTGGTTTGTCCTATGGCGCTCATTCCAATCTTTGCGTCAACCAAATCAATCTGAACGGTTCCAAAGAACAAAAAGCGAAATATCTGCCGAAATTGATCTCTGGCGAGCATCTCGGCGCTCTGGCGATGTCGGAACCCGGTTCCGGATCTGACGTTGTGTCGATGAAACTAAAAGCTGAGAAAAAAGGTGATCGCTATATTCTCAATGGCAGCAAGATGTGGATCACCAATGGTCCAGGCGCCGATACAGTGGCGGTCTATGCTAAAACGGAACCAGCGGCCGGGCCGCGCGGCATCACCGCTTTTATTGTCGAAAAAGGAACGAAAGGATTCTCGACGGCGCAAAAGCTCGACAAGCTTGGCATGCGCGGCTCCGACACCTCGGAACTTGTTTTTGAAGATTGCGAAGTGCCCGAGGAAAACCTCCTTGGCGAGCTTAACAACGGCGTCCGCGTGCTGATGTCGGGGCTCGATTATGAGCGCACTGTTCTTGCCGCCGGGTCACTTGGCATAATGCAGGCATGCCTTGATGTTGTCATTCCGTATGTTCATGACCGCGAGCAATTTGGCAAACCGATCGGCTCGTTTCAGCTGGTGCAGGGCAAGCTCGCTGACATGTACACGACGACCAACGCTTGCAAATCTTACGTTTATCAGGTCGCCAAAGCCTGCGATCGCGGCGAGACCACGCGTCAGGATGCGGCGGGCTGCATTCTTTATGCAGCGGAAAAAGCGACCCAGGTCGCGCTTGACGCAATTCAGCTCCTTGGCGGCAATGGTTATATTAATGAATACCCCACAGGACGTCTTTTGCGCGACGCCAAGCTCTATGAGATTGGCGCGGGAACCTCGGAAATCCGCCGCATGCTGATTGGCCGGGAGCTGTTTGAAAAAACGGCTTAATATGGGATTTGCGCAGGCCCATTAATTTGCTAAGCGGTCTGACTGGACAATTTAACTCGTCGCCGGAGGCCCGATGGCTGCGACCCGCAAAACCTTCCGGCTGAATCCCGGGGACCGATTGACGTGGCGCTATGATGTCCGGGAACGGGTCGGCGCAGGCGCCGAAGGCGAAGTCTATAAAATCCGGGAAAAAGCAACCGGCCTGACGCGAGCGGCCAAGCTTTATTTCAAAAACAGCAAAAACACGGCAAAGACCTTTGCGCGATATGCCCGCAAGCTTGATGCTTTGCGCGATTGCGACATCGTTGTTAAATATCTTCACGCGGAAGAACTATGGATTAGCGACGAGTTTGTTAATTGTTTGATCAGCGAATATTTCGACGGCGTCGTCCTCGACGATTTGATCAAGGAATATCGCGGTCGCCGATTGCCTGCTTTTGAGGCGCTCAGCCTGATTTACAATCTGACGCTGGGCATTGAGGAAATCCATGCGCGTCGGCATTTTCACGGCGATCTCCATGGTGGGAACATATTTGTTGAGCGCCGCGGCGTATCCTTTCAGCTTCGAACGATTGATTTCCACGATTGGGGCCGGCCTGCCGCTGAAGAGCGGCGCGCTGACATCCTTGCCGTTGTGCGGCTGTTATATGACATCGCGGGCGGGCGCGCGCTCTATCGGAAACAGCCTCATGCAATAAAAGATATTTGCCTCGGTTTGCGCTCAGATCTGATCCTGCGAAAGTTTCCAACGATCTTTCACTTGAGAGCGCATCTGGAAACATTTGAGTGGGAATAATGGCGAAACAATACCGGCCCTATGATGAGTATCTCAAGCGCGCCCAAACCCTGCTGAGCGCTTATAGGGAAAATATTGTTTTCAAGCCCGTGTTCGGGGCGGCGGCGGCATATAGCGACGGCGCGATCTTCATGACCGTTGGCATGTTTGGCGTTGCGCTTAAATTACCCGTGGAACAATCTGCGCATTTGATGGCGGAAAAAGACGGTGCTCCGCTGAAATATTTCGAAAAAGGTTATGTCAAAAAGGGTTATGTGGTTCTTTCCGATGCGACGCTGGCGGACGCCAAAGCCCTCAGGGCATTGATTGTGCAAAGCATGGAATATTGTCGGCAGTCTTAATTTGCGAATAATGCGCGCTTCTTCGCTACGGCAGTTTCTTTGAGGAAGGTTTTGACCAGCGGCCGGGCGGTAAGCCGCGCCGCGATAACGCCAAAGGCGATGGCAAGGGCGCCGACGGTAAGAACGGCGTCCTGGGCGACAATTGACGTTGCGTCGAATAGTGAAATCAAAAATAGCGCGGATGCCGCTCCCGGGGCGCCGCCAAACCAGGCAAGGAACATCTGACTTTCTTTTGGCAGCGTGGTTTTCTTCAGTGAGGCGAGCCTTGGTCCGGCGCGCATCACGGTAACGGCGGCGAGGGCAAATACGATTGACAAAAGATCCGCCTGCAGGATTCTCGGGGCCAGCAAAACGCCAAACGCGAAATAGGCAATCGGCGCCACATTGCGCTCGATAAGCCGTCGCAGGCGCACACGGGTAGTGACCAGCGAGTTTGACTGTTCGCCCCAAAGGAGGCCTGCGGCTGCCGCCGCGATTACTGGATGTGCGCCGAGAATTGGCGCCAGCAGGAACGCGGTCGCGCCCGCCAAAATTGGCAGAAAGCCGGTTTTCTGCGCAGTTTTGAATCGGTTGCCGAAAACCGCCGCCGCGAGGCCAAGGCATCCGCCGAGGGCGAAACCGATCAAGAGGCCTCTGCTCGCTTCAAAGAGCGGCGTCACTAATGGCATTCCCTGGGGCGCGGCACTGGCGGTCGCCTCAAGCAAAATGGCGACTGGCAGGCCAAGAGCAAGAATTGCCGCGCTCTCAAGCCGGACGGCCGCCTTGATAGTGGCGTGCGCTGGCGCATCGGTCACCGCCCGCCGGTCGAACGCGGCGCCATTAAGGGTCAGCGCGCCGGCCAGCAGCATTGCAGCGCTCAGGGGCAGTTGCGGTACAAGAATAAAAGCGGCGAGTCCGCAAACGATCAAAAACAGCGGGGCGCCGCCAATCGTTAGCCGGAAAGACGCGGGGCAGACACTGGCCAGACGTGAGACGCGGAATTGGCATGCTGCGGCAAAAGCCAACGCTGCAAGCAATGCGTCGGCGCCTGCGGCAACCCATTCCGACGGCATAAAGGGGCCGCCGAAGACGCGGTAAACCAACGATGCGCCAGCCCCGGCAGCCAGCATCAACGCCGGCGCGCGTGCGGCGGCGCTGACGATTTTCGCCTTGGTCAGAATCCAGAATGTAACGGCGCATAAAGCCGCCGCGATTACAAAAGCCATATAGTTTTTATTTTACCGCTATTGCCAATCGACGCTTTTCATCAGCACCGAATCACTCATTCGCAACCGTGAGTTGATCCGTCGTTAATTGCAAATTGATTTTTGGAGAGGGATCAACCGCATGCGGCATATTTTTCGTTGGTTACTTACCTGCGCCCCGGGCCGCGGCGCGCCGTCATTACGATGTTATAATAAAACACACTGGTCGCGCGGCTTGTGTCGCGTCTGCGGGCGCCTTGATTGAGGAACGCAATACAAAAATCAATACCATCGGCGCGGGGTATCTTTCATCGCCGCAGTCACTGACAATCAATTCGTAACTATTGCCGCGCCGGGTGGTTTAAAAAGGGCGTGGCCGGCGCCATTCTCCGGCGGTTTTATAAGAGTATTAATTTGACAAGGACGGGTTTTGACATAGCGATCGTTGGCGGAGGGATCATCGGCCTCACGCTTGCGCGCGCCTTGCGAAAGGAACACGCCGATGTAGCGGTTATCGACGCCGGCGCACAGATCCCGCCCGCCACGAATGCTGCTGCGGGAATGTTAGCGCCTTCCTTTGAAGGCGCCATTGCGTGTGAAGATGCGCTTTACGCATTCGGTGCGCGAAGCTTGGGCATGTGGCAAGAATTTGCCGCCGATCTACAGGACGAATCGGGATTTTCGATTGACTACCGCGCCGACGGCATTTTGGGCGTTGCGTTTGAAGAGGCGCAGGCGCGTCGGCTTGCGATGGAAGCTGAGGCGCTCAATGCACGTGGCGGCGCCGTCGAATTACTGAGCGGCAATGAAGCGCGCCGATTGGAACCCGCTTTGTCAGAAAAAGTCGCCGTCACACTACACGCCAAACATGATGCGCAGGTTGATCCGCGCAAAACAATCCTTGCGTTGCGCGCTGCGCTTGCCGGAAATGTTGAACAGTTATCGGCTCATCGGGTTGAATGCGCGGTGCGCAACAATTCTGTTTATTCAATTACCCTGGACAACGGCGACTATGTCGAGGCGGTGCGCCTTGTGATCGCCAGCGGCGCCGCGGCCGGGGCGCTGATCAAGGGTTTGCCGCCGCCGCCGGTCTACCCGGTGAAGGGTGAGGCGGCCGCATTCGCGATGCCAGAGGGCGATTTTCGGCGCGTGGTTCGAGCGCCCGGCGCTTATCTCTGTCCGAAAATGGGCGGACGGCTGGTCCTCGGGGCGACAGAGCGAGACGGTTGCAGCGATTATGAGGTCGATGACGCGGCAATCGCCGCCATGGTTGCAAACGGCGCTGCGGCTGTGCCCGCCATCGCCGGTTACCGTGAGATCGAGCGCTGGGCGGGGTTGCGACCTGCGACGCCGGACGGCGCGCCAATCCTTGGCCACGACTGCCGTGGGCCTGACGGCGTGTTTCTGGCGCTCGGCCATTACCGCAACGGCATTTTGCTGGCGCCTGCCAGCGCTGCCGCGCTCGCGGGTGAAATCCTGGGACACGGTCCGGCGGCAGAAATAGCGGCATTCCGGCCTGAACGGTTTGCTCAAGCGTAATATGGTTAGCGCTTTATTGACGTCTGCGACGCAGGATGGGCCGGGGAGAGCTTCCCTGAAGGCAAAATCATGGTTTCTGAAATCACCGCAGCCCATGGAACCCCACAAGTGGTGTCTGCACTCAAGCGCGCCAGCGCATCCACCGGCGCTGGATTTGATTTTTTGATGAAGATGGCGGTGCGCGAAAGCAGCCTCGATCCATCGGCAAAAGCAGAGACGTCCAGCGCTGCGGGGCTTTTTCAGTTCATCGAGCAGACCTGGCTGGGCGCCGTCAAGCAATATGGCGACCGGCACGGTCTCGCCGATTTTTCCAAAGACATTACCCGCAATGCATCAGGGAGATTTTCGGTTGCAGATGCTGCGCGCCAGAATGAAATTCTAAATCTGCGTTTTGACGCCAGTATTTCCGGCGCGATGGCAGGTGAGCTTTCAAACGCGAACGCGGCCTATCTTCAGTCCAAAATTGGCCGGGCCGCCTCGTCAGCTGACCTTTATACGGCGCATTTTTTGGGGCCGGCTGGCGCCGTGAAGCTGCTATCGGCCGCTGCAAACACTAAAGCCGCCGATATTTTGCCGCAGGCCGCGCGCGCCAACGCCAATGTGTTTTACGACGGCGCTCGCGCGAAAACCGTTGGCGAGGTCATTGGTTCCATCGCCCATACGATGGGGGCCGCCGCAAAGGCGCATAATGTGGCGCCGCCGACAGAACAAACAGGCCGGCCGGAAGGTGCATTGAAACCACAACGGCGTTTCGCATTTCAGTCGCCATCTCCGGTGAAAACGCCGACCACGGCCGCAACGTTTTCGTCGTCTCGTTTTGCGACAATGGCTTATTCAATCATGCAGGCGCTCGATCCGATGCATCTTGCGTCCGGCCGCGATGACAATTCTGCCAATAAGCGCTAGAGCATTTCGCGTTCGAATAGAGTCGACAGGGATTCCCTGGGCTTGCGAAGTGTGATTCCTGCTTGTCAGGAGGTTCGCCATGCCAAAGAGCTATTCACTTGATCTTCGCACCCGCGTTCATGCGTTTGTCGAAG
>JAJFGF010000044.1 GCA_021776245.1 Hyphococcus sp.
GCCGGTCAGGTCACAAACGCCGGCGTGTGGGGGTGGAAGACAGCCCTCAATCAGTTTGCTATCATGTTTGAAGACAGAATGCCGAACCAGATCTGAAACCAATGCCGGTCAAACCACTTACACGGAATATCTGACAGGCTCCGACAGCCAGTTGAATGACAATTGTTAGTTGCGCAACATCCGCCCGCAAGTGCCGTATATGCCATCGAATTTGATGGTCATCTGGCGCATCGAATTTCTTGTTATTCTCGACCTCCTTTGCAACTACATTAGACCCAATCCGGGGAAGAAAAAATATGACCGCCACTACAACTACGAATTTCAACGGACCGTGCATCCATTCAGGCCAGTTTTCAAACATTTGAATCCCTTTCGATTTAGTATCAAGCTAAAATATTTCCGCCGCAATCTTTCTCATCTTCACCAACATACCAGCTACTTCCCTCCTCCGCTGAATGGCTTCCCCGCTATAGCCCCCATGCTTCAGCGCGTTCTTATTTCCCTTTGGCGCCGCGGTCGATTTCCCGCCGTGCATCCGGCATCGCCCCACCGCAACAGAACGCTAAAAAATCGGATCACCAATTGGCTCGATCAAATCCGGCCGGTTGTTCTTGACCGAACCGACATCGGCGGAAACCGGCGACGCGGTGAGCCAAGTATTAGGACACGGCTTCAGCATTTTTTGTTTCGCTTCATCCCAGGAGCCGGAGAGCCACTTACCAACGTCTTTCCGGTTTAGAATAACCGGCATTCGGTGATGCAGCTTCGTCATGACTTTATTTGGCGTAGTTGTGACGATTGTGAATGACCGCAGCTCGCCATCGATCTTGTCGTTGAATGCCCACAGCCCCGCCATTAACAATGGATCGCCATCTTTGCGCGTAATGCGATAAGGCTGCTTCTTACCCTTAGGTCCGGTCCACTCATAAAAGCCCGTGAATGGAACGACGCAGCGCATCTTGTTCAGCGAGCCCTTCCATGTGGCCTTCTCAGATAGTCCGTCTGCTTTGGCGTTGAATGTCGAATATTTGGGCATTTCTTTTGCCCAGATTGGAACCAAGCCCCAGCGCATTTGTTCAAGGCGACGCTCGCTGTCATGTTCCGTGCAAATGAAAACATTTTGCGTCGGCGCCACATTGTAATTCGGTTGCAGGTTCGACGCTTTCTTCGGCTTGATGATCTGAAGCAATTCGTGAATTTGCGCCCATGTCAAAGATTGATCGCCGCGTCCGCACATAACGTCAGTGAGTCCTTTTCATCTCTGGCATGTTCCGTTCACGACCTGCCGATCAGCCGGTTTACAGCAGTCAGCCACTGATGAACGTCTGCACTTTCATCCATATCTGCGGTTTCCTGTTCGACATATTTGGCGAGCACTTTCGCTTCTTCAGGCGTAAATTCGGCATTCAGCTCCTCACTGCCGAGCTTCAATCCGCCACCGTCAACCCAGGTCGCGATCAATTTTTCCTCGCTAAGAATAGCATCAATGACGATGTCGCGGTGCTCGGTCCAATCCGACATTGCTATCGCCTTTCATAATTTCGGATATCGATAGCCAACACGAGGACTGCTGGCAAAGATAGTGGCGCCGCGATGGCCGCATAAGCACCGCAGCCGGTCCTCAACCAGGTCGAGCCGCACGCTCCCAGGCGCCAATGAGCCGAGATCATCTATATAAACCGACCGCCCGCAGCCCTCACAATAGACATTATGGCCGAAGCGGGTGCTCCGCTTCGCTTCTGCCACTGTGATTTTGATGGGCCGACCAGTTGAGGATTTCTGGTTGCGCATGTTGCCGGGCTCACAATTATGCCCATGAGAACCAACCGCCTCACGCATGGAAGCAAGCGGAGCGGATAGAGTCAAATGAAGAAAAATCGTGGTAGTGCCTCAGCGCTGGAACTGCGTGGTACGCAATATTCCACATAGTCAACTAAGGTCCCGACAATGACCGAAAAGCCACCTTTCAAACCCAGCCCTGACGAGAGAGCCTTTGTCACTGAAAAAGCGGCGAAGGATTTTGAGCGCGTGTACGAGCGCCAAACCGGAAAGCGTTGGAACGCTAATCACGCCAACGACAATTAAGAGAACAACAATGGTTTCGGAATTGGGAAATGAGGCGGCGTGATTGTCTGCTTTTGCCGGCGATTCAGCCATTCGAAACGAAGGCAGTGACTGGCAATTTCTCGCCATAAACGGTCTTAGCACCTTCTATAACGAATGTCGGTTTACGGTAGCTTTCCCGCCGTCCAATTCTGCGCTCTGACGTGTTCGGTGATGCGGCGCAGGATCATGGCGCATTCTCTTCAGGCTTGGTCCCAAGTTCCGTCCGGATCATTTGCTGCAGTTCTTTAGCGGCAGTGATGCGGTATTGGCTGATCTGGGTTGCGACCCGCATATTAGAAATCCAATAGCGCAGCTCTGACATCAGCTTGGCATCAGCGCTCAGCTGATCAACAATCCGGGCTGCGACCTGCTGACTTATCGGCGCATCACAGTTCAACAGTTCTTGTTGATTGTTGGCGGCGAGAGAATAGCAATTAACCCAAATATATTCCTGGATATCAAGCGGGATAATCCCGCGTACATGCTCGCGATAGGGAGGAAACAAGTACAGCGTCGGGTTGTTCGTTGATGAGTAGTAATTGGCGATGGCTTGCCTGATGCCGCTATCGGTAATCAGGCGCAGTTCCCCGGCGCTGGTCAGTTCATCATAGGTTGTTTGTGTCGTCGCAAACTCATCGACCTGGCTGGCCTGAAAGAAGGCGAGCAGGATTTCCCAATAAGCGCTGTCGCCTAGCTGCCCCGCTTCAACATAGTCAAGACCGATCAGACCGTAATTTGAAGCCTGCCGCCAAAAATCGATGCTGTCTTGATAATTGATGATATCGGTTTCCAGATCGGCACTAGTGCGCTCCAGATAGGTAACGGACCTTGCCACATCGGCGCGCGCGTCATTCCAGTTGGACACCTGCAAACCAACAAAGACACCGATCACAACGATCAAAAAATCAAGTCCGACGGCCGTCCAGTTCTGCGCTTTAACGTGTTCGGTGATGCGGCGTAGCAGCAAGTCAATCCCCCTTTTTCTGCTTTTGATCTGTATAGGGGCGTTCGAACGGCTTTTATAGAGACAATAAACGCCATTCGTTACGGGAGGCCCGACAGCCAACTAAAAGCCAATAAATGCCTGTCAGTCGCAAGAGCCCTTTGGCCGTTCCTGCGCCAGCAGTCGCCGAAACAAAATCCTGTCAAACGATTTCGGCGGCCAGTCTTTTCATTATGGCCAACTGCCCAGCAAGCTCACGCCGTCTGAAGATTTCCTCAGATGAGTAACACCCGTGCTTGTAGGCGTTCCTATTGCCCTTCGGCGCTCCGGTTGATTTTCCGCCGTGCATCCGGCATCGCCCGTTCTTCATCGCCGGCGATTGGCACGGGCTCCCGTTCCGCGTCCGCGCGAGGCATCGCGGGCTGCGGTGCATGGCTAATTTGCTCTGCATGGGGTTGATCCTCATTTTTCGCCGCGCTCCCCCCTCCCCTTGGGCTTTCGACGGCGCCGACAATTGCCTGACCGCCAGAGTGAACATTCACATGCTCAACCGTGACTTTCTGCTGGCCCTTGCCACGATGGCGATTCAACGCCTCTAACAGTGTCGTCCAGGTACGGCTCAATTTGTTTGCTTGATTTAGGTTTTCTTTTCGCCCCTCAAAAGTCTGCTCGCCAATCATAGCGCGCCGGTAACATTCCATCGCGGCGTTATGGGAGGCTATCAGCTGCGCAATGACCATGCTTTCCAGCTCACTTTTTGGCTCGCTACAGGCAAGCGCCGCGATTGCAGCATTAAGCTGTTTTTCGTGACTTTGCTCATCCGAGTTATTTACCCAAAGCGAACGAGTGACTTGATTGACCAGCACATTGTTCCAGTCATCGAACATCGATCCGCCGATAGTTTTCAACTCCCCTTTCATTTCATTCGGATCACCAATCGTGACATTCTTGGCGTTGGTATTTTTTTTCTTTGCTTTCGCCGCCATAACTTTTCCGTGGTTCTCCTTCCGTCTTGGGACTACCTATAGAGCTACACCATACTCAGTGACGAATGATGGCACGTTGGGCAGGATGGCCGCTTGACTGCCGAGGCAGCCGGTCTCTGGATCAAAGCGGAGTTTGCGCCAGGGGCATGTGACCGCGCCGTGAATGAGACGACACCCAACGCGAAATCGCGCCGCTCTATTTCGCCGCCGCTTTCAGCTCTATCAGCCGTTCATCGCAGGCCACTTTGACGAGCGTCGCGAGCATTTCCGCGCGCTTTCCGAGCCAGTTCAGTTCTTCCTCGGTGATCTTGTAATGTTTAGAATAGCGCGCTTTCACATAGGCTTCTTTCAGCAATTCAAAGCTGCGGCGCTGAAACCGGTCTTCGTCGGGCCAGATGTCGCGAAAGCGCGGGTCTTTTTCTTCGACCAGCGAGCGCAGCCGTCTGACATTATGTGTGGACGGGCTGTAACAGGTCTTGGTCAGGAGATAGGCCGCATAGAGCATTTCCACCGACTGGTGCAACTCAAACGCGGCTTTGTTTCTTCTTCCAATATCCCGATTACCGACGTAGTCGTCGAAAAACTCCATCGCGCTGGTGAACCAGCGTTCATAATACTCTTTTGCGGTCTCACAGGCTTCTTTGGCGTTCAGCGGCTTTGGATCGACAAAGCGATGGCCCTTCATCTCATGCAGAGCGATCCCTTCGCGGATGATGTCGGTGAAGAAATACTGCCCCTGCGCCAGCTTGTCGTTGACCTCGCCCAGCGTATGGACGATCAGCCCGATGGGCGTTTTGACGCTTTTGTCGAGGATGATCCTGTCTTCGGCCTTGTACCAAAAGGTCGCCATATCGGTCAGCTCTTTGTAGTTGACCACGATCAGCAAATCGAAATCGCTCTGATAACCCTTGGCGGTCTTGCCCGCCTCATCGACCCAGTCGCCGCGGGCGTAGGAACCAAACAGCACGATTTTGAGAATCCGGCCCTTGAGGATATGCGGCTTTGTCCCGTTGCCCTTGGCAAGCTCGAACTGCTCGAACAGGATT
>JAJFGF010000045.1 GCA_021776245.1 Hyphococcus sp.
CGTACGGATATCTTTGACTACATCGAAGTGTTCTATAATCGAAAACGACGCCACGGTTATCTTGGCAACATCAGCCCGGTTGACTTTGAAAAGCGGTCAGCCAAATCTTTGGAAACTGTCCACTGAAGGGGGGCAAGACCAGTTGATCATTTGTGGCCCTTGGGAAACGTTCAGTTTGCCATAGCTAACAGGAACTTTCGTCATCAATCCGCTCAATGCTGCGGCTCTTTGATAAAGACGGTAAAGCAGACCTTGACTGGTCGCGTCCTTGAAAAAACCAGAATTGACTTTGGGAATAATCGAGAATTGAACTATGGAAAAATACTGATGAATCATCCTACAGTGTAAAGAGCAAGCAAATCTGTCTCTTGTTCGACTGTTTTAGACTGAAAACGTCTCAAAAAGTCGTGAACAGGGCGCAGGGGGGACCATATTCATGGGCAGCGAAGCGCCGGATAACGCACCCGCGACACCGGAAGAGGCAAAGGCAGAAACGCCGGAGCCGAAAAATCCGGCCTCAAAGTGGTTCACGCATGATTGGAACCGCGTCATTGCAGTTTCCAAACTGCCCATGCTCCGTCCGGCCACGACGATTGTTGCGTTGATGCCGATCCTGCAGCAATTGTCGGACCGGGTGCCCATCTCGGTCGAGAATGCCTGGCTCCTGTGGTATTCGAGTCTGTCATTCGCGGTCACATTCATCATCGTTCGCTTCCAAGCACCGGGCTTCATTCAGGATTTCGCTGATTACAGTGCCTATAAGTCACAAGGACACTCGCACCGCTGGCTCCTGTGGCGGCTCAAATTCGCCTTGCACACTGCTCACGATCGCGACGATCTTTTGGGTGAGCTTATTCGGAAGGATCTGGGGATACCCTATGTCAGCCTGACCGATGCTCAGAAAGAAAGGTTCAAAAATCCTCCGGAATGGCCGGAAAACGGCAAATCTGTTGGGGAAGAAAAACTCGGCTACATTGATGAGCTTTTTCCAGCTGGTCGCGATATGTGCCTCTATTTCTGGAAAGGAGACGTGCGCCATATCCTCCCCATTGAGGAGACCGGTGATCCATGCGGATACAGACAAAAAGAACTGTTCTGGATCATCTACACCGACCAGGCCAAGGCGAGGCCGCGATGGCGTGCAACCGCCTGGGTGTTCATATATTTGGCATTCCTTCTTCTGGGCCTCTCATTCATCAACAATGTCTGGAAGGTCGCGCATAATGCGATCTGGGGCGGTTAAACCGGATGACCGAGCGGCGCACTTACAAAAATGCTGCAAGCGTTACGAGCCAGGTTTTCTTCTGTGCAGCCCCTATACGGCTTGACGCCTACAATGGCTGCGAATTTGCGTGCACCTATTGCTTCTCACGTCGCCGATCACGGTTATGGGCAGACTCTGGTGTAAGGCGCGCAAGCGACACCGCTTTTGCCAAGAGACTGGACCGCGTCGCATTGGGCCAAATCGCATCTGCGCTCGATGAGTTTCTGCAACGACGTGTGCCGATTCAGCTTGGTGGATTGCATGACCCGTTTACCGAACGCGAACGCCGCGAAGGCGTGACTCTCAAATTGCTGCAATCGTTGAAGGAACACGATTACCCTACGCTCATCAGTACCAAGGGCGATATCGTGGCGGAGGAGCCATATCTCTCACTACTGAATGAGATGAATGTGCTTGTGCGCTTTTCCGCTTCGGGCGTAAGTGAAGCCATCCGTGACCGGATCGATCGGAAGTGTTCAGGTTTCAAAACGACGCTTAAAAACATCCGTACCTTGTCAAAACACGGGGTCGCTACAGCTATTCGCGTGCAGCCTGTGTTTCCCGGTTATGAGAAAGACGCACTGCGAATGACCCGCGCGGCAGCGCGGGCCGGTGTTAGGCAAGTTTCATTCGAATACATTAAACTGCCTAATGAACTCAGCTCGCGCGAAATCGCTGGCATGAATGACGCTCTCGGCTACGACCTGAAAGAGCGCATGAGCGCGCTTGGGCGATCCACAGTCGGCCGTGACTTATCCTTGTCCCCAGCTGCAAAGAAGCCTTTTGTAATCCGTGCGCGGGACCTCTGCCACGAGCTGGGGATACGCTTTGGTGCAGGCGACACTGAGTTTATTCCGTGGAGCGATGGTGCCGGATGTTGCGGCAGTTCCGATCTCTTGCCGCGCGGCGGGCAACACTTCACAGCGAATTTGAGCGGGGTTATAAAGCAGGCGCGGAAGGTGCATCGCAAGACACTTCGTTTTTCCGATCTGGAGCGCGAATGGGCACCTCAAAATTCCGTTGGGAGTTATCTCGCCAGTCGAACGAGATGGTCAGTCAGTCCAGAGAACAACCTGTCTGACTGGCTCGGCCTTTTGGCGGCCCGTTGGAACGGCGGCAGTAGTCCGTATTCCCCCGATCTATTCGACGGTGTGGGATTCAGCGGTCGGTACGACGGTCGCGGCTACAAGATCTTTCGATTGAGCCAGTCAATTGAAGAATAGCCTATCCGGCGGCGGTCTTTACTAGCGGCGCTTTCAACCCTGCCATTTCGGCGATTTGTTCCAGCGCGTCTTCGAGGGTGTCGCAGATTTGCGTGGCCATACCATTCAACATTGCATGGTCGTGCGGGTTTCCCTTTGGTTCGCGGACGATAATGATCGTTTTTGACAAGGCATTCGCCCACGCGATCTCCGCGACCGAGCCAATGGATGTCCGACCTCCATCCTCCAGAAAATTGGCGAGGACGATATCGCACTCTTTGATGAGCGACTTGCTTCGCGCCACGACGAATTGGCCGTGTTGGAGACGTTTGAGAGCTTTACTCGCTGTTTCTCGTGTCAGGTGAGACAGCGACGCATTATATTCGGATTCCGAAGGGTCAACGATATCAATCTGAGCTTCGAAATGGGCACGCACCTGCTTGCGCCAGTTGCGAATACGTCCAGCGGTCTTTCCAGTGATTGGGCCGGTTAAATAAAGCCTCATTCAGGTTTCCTAGCATATTTTATCTCGAATCGTCACCTTTGAATTAAAAGGTGAGTTCAACGTGCCGTGGTGCCGAATCCTCCGGACGAAGCTCAGCCGAGGATGCTCCGTCATGTGCTGCGCCTTAAAGTTTGGCTGCCATTCCCGCGTATCGGGCGGCAAGTAACGCTGGCGCCCTGACGTCCTTGCCCAGGCCACAAGCGGGCGGCTCAGGACGATGGCGGTAAGTCTGCGGAGCGCGGCGGTCGAAAGAATTGATTGCTATAGCGATCCAGAAGCGCCAAATTTCATCTAATTACAACGAACTCACATTGTCATAGAAATCGGTTTACACTCTGCGTGTGAATGACGATTTATTGCTTTTTTTCAGTGTCTAAGGTGACCCTGAAAAAAATAATCGGGAAATATCCAAAATCGCTTTCCGGGTCTGAGGGTTTCATCCGATCAAGAGAATGGAGGCGCGCCCCAAACCCGAAATTGGGCTGGCTCATGATAATATAAAGGGGGCATGATGGCTCAGAATTTAGTCAAGCTCAGAGAAAAGGGCTCCAAAAAGGGAGAGCCCTACCAACGCCCGGCCCTTGTCGAAGCTGACATCGATGTGGCCATTGGACTGGACGATGATAAAATATTTGCCCGTCTGAGCATTGGCGATCCCAAAGCGGATGGGTATTTGCGCTCTGAATGCCTTGTGCATCTTATACGCTGCGCCCTCAAAGGCGAAAATGCTGAGCGCTACAATCGGCTTTTACCGGTGCTGTTGAAGCGCTGTGAACGGAATTTGATCAGCAAGATTTCGGCGCGCATCGTGCCCTATGCGGAAGGATTGCGGGATGTGATCCTGCAGGACTTCGCGACGCTCTTTGTCGAAGATCTCGGCGATCCTGACGAGGGCATCCTGGATATGTTTGAATGCAAGTTCAATCTTGCGTTCAGCTCATTGCGGATTGATCGTTTCAGACAGGAGATGAATCACTTTGGTCGCTACCAAGAGCCTTCGAACTCCAGATCAGCATCGCGCGGCGATGACGAGGCGGACAAGCTCGCGCGATTTACGGATGAGGATTGGTTGATACTGCCTCAAGAGGCGGGCGTCTTAAAACACGAACTTCATGATGCGATATTGGGCCTGCCTCCTGATGTGCGAAAGGCGCTTATCCTCGTCAAATTCTATCATCTGAAGGAAGAGTCTTCCGATCCAGATGAGACCACCGCAGCAAAACTTTGCGGCTGTACAGGACGGACAATAAGAAACCGTTTGAAAGAAGCCCGCAAGCAGCTTGCCCCCTTCAAGGAGTATCTGAAAAAATGACACAGGGAACCATAGACGCGGAATTCGCGAAAATTTGTCACGAGATGATTCTGGCAAACGAAATACCGAACCCGGATATGCTCGACACCTACGTAAAACAATATCCGCAATATAGCGTCGAACTTACTGATTTTGCCGTCGCTCTTGCCCTGGATGTTCTCGCGCCGCTGTATGAAGAAGTTGACGACGCCCCGGAACGCGCAACGCCTGCGGTTTCGAGAACCATGAGCCATTTTCAGAACGCGCTATTTGATGCGCAGCAGAAGGGTGATGTGAGACGATTGGAGACAAAACAAGTGCTGGCGCATATGCAAAACGCGGCTAATCCAATTGCGGCTTTAAGCAAAGCCGGCTTCAAGGGATTTGCGTGCCGGCTGGACGTGAATTCGGTACTGGCGGCAAAGCTGCGCGATCGGCAGATCGCCTCTGATACGATGCCAGCGGCATTTATAACGATGGTTGCGCAGTGCATTCCGGAGGATATTGATATTGTTGCCGCGCATTTGATGGCCGCGCCAGATCAAACGCTGCGGGCAAGACAATTTCACAAGGCGGACGGAAAACCGGGAAATTCAGAGCAGGAAAGTTTTGAAGATGCGGTCAAGAATTCCGGGCTCACCGAAGACCAAAAACGCAAACTGCTGGCCTATTGAATCATGGATGCCTTTGAAACCATTCGTCAAAGCGCCCGCGAGTTGCATGGGCGAGCAGCCAGCAAGGACATTGATGCATTAGATATGATGCAGCTTGTGAAGGCGGCGATTGATGAGCTGGGCCTTGAGCTCAATTTCCTTGAGCCTGGCAATATCGCGCTCAAAAACTCAAAGGCTTTATTTGACGAACAGAGCGATATGATCTGCTGTGAAAATTCAGGCAGCACAGCCGATCGCGCCCTATTGGTCGCCCATGAACTTGGCCATGCCGTGCTTCATGCAGGATCGGTTCAATGCTCGGAAGAGGATGTCGATGCGGCCTCCTCCATGGAGAGCGCGCCGGTCGGGTTGCAGCGGGTTGAAGATTACGGCGCAAAAGAGCGGCGCGAGCTTCAGGCCAATGTCTTTGCACGGGAGTTTCTCTTGCCTGGAGAGACATCCCGACATCTTCATACCGTCGATGGCCTCTCGGCGCGCGAGATTGCCTCGCGCACAGGTCTTCAGCTAGGCACTGTGCGCCAGCAATTATTCGATGCTTTGCTTCTTCCCGCCTATTCGGATGGGGATGATAGTGAAACTTCATGCGTCCCCATAGATGACGCTTCACAGGACCGTGCGGTAGTGCACCGCGGAGCGCCTTATCAGTTACAGGCAGGGCCCGGCACAGGAAAAACACGTACTCTGATCAAGCGCATTGAGGTGCTGGTTGCAGAAGGAATTGACCCAGCATCGATCCTCGTACTGACATTTTCAAATCGCGCGGCGGGAGAACTTGTTGAGCGGTTGACGGATCGCTTGCCCGATGATGCGTCCAAAATATGGGTCGGGACATTTCATGCCTTTGGGCTTGAGCTCATTCGAAAACATTATGACGTGTTGGAGTTTTCTCCCAACCCGCCCCTCTTTGATCGAAGCGACGCGATCAATGTACTCCAAGATATTCTGCCGACTTTGCCTTTGGAGCATTATCGCAACTTATGGGATCCGGCGATGGTGCTTCGTGACGTCATCAGCGCAATCTCGCGCGCCAAGGATGAACTTATCGATCCGCAGCAATATCGCCGTCTGGCCGAGTCAATGCGTGGTGATCCGCAAGCTGACGATAACAAACTGATCGCTGCGGATAAGTGCCTCGAAATCGCTGACATATATGACCTTTATGAAGCCGCAGTTCGCTCGCGCGGCGCTGTCGATTTCGGCGATCTCATCATGCGGGTCACATTATTGCTAGAATCTGATGCGGCTGTTCGCCAGCAATGCCGTCTGCGACACCGGCATATTCTCGTCGACGAATATCAGGACGTGAACCGCGCCAGCGCACGTATGCTCAAGGCAATTGCAGGTAATGGGGAGCGGCTATGGGTGGTCGGTGACGCCCGGCAGTCGATCTATCGTTTCCGCGGTGCATCCTCGGCAAATATGATCAAATTTTCAGAGGACTATCCCGATGCTGTGATTGAACAGCTGAAGATCAATTACCGGTCCAGTTCCCAGATCGTTGGTGCCTTTACATCAATGGCGCCGAAAATGGGCGCATCAGCCGGCATGCTCGCTCTATCGCTTCATCCCCAATCCGGAGAGGGTCCCTCCCTGCCGTCTCTGTCGGAGTTTGAAACCGAAAGAGATGAAGAAGCCGGCATCGCCCATGCTGTTGAAGATCTCAAAACAAACGGCGTTCGATATCGCGATCAAGCCGTGCTTTGCCGATCCAACCGGCGTCTCGGTGAAATTGCCAGCGCGCTGGAAGCGCGCGGCATACCCGTTCTGCATCTTGGCAGCTTGTTTGAGCGCGATGACATAAGAGATTTGTTGTCTATTCTCAGTCTTGCAGTAGATCCTTTTGGCGATGCGCTTGTTCGTATTGGACGCATGCCCCGCTACGGATTGACCTTGCAGGATGCTTACCTCGCTTCGCGTTTCATTCGGTCACAAGAGACACCGGCGCTGGCCTGTCTATCTGAACTCTCTGAGCTAGAGGGGCTCAGTGATGCAGGCGCAGCCGGATTGGCCAGACTTTCTGTAGATTTTGAGGGTGTTACAGCGGACATCTCTGCTTGGGAATTGCTGTCGACCTATATTCTCGACCGAACAGATATTGCCCGCGACTTGGCCCAATCCAGCGAAATCACCGCGCAGATGAGCGCCGTTGCGATCTGGCAATTTCTCAATTTCACAAGAGAACAAACGCAATTCGGCAGCGGTAATCCCATTGAGCGGATGCTGGACCGGGTGCGCCAGATGGTTCTTCTCGCTGAAGAACGAGATCTGCGCCAGGTCCCGGCAAGCGCTCTTCATCTGGATGCAGTTCGGCTTATGACCGTACATGGAAGCAAAGGACTTGAATTCGAGGCTGTGCATGTTCCAGGCTTGTCAGCCGCCTCTTTTCCGCTCTCTTATCGCGGTCAACGCTGCCCACCACCAATCGGGATGATTGAAGGCGACCAAGGGTTAAGCGTGCCGGCTGCTGCCAAGCGCGCCCATGCGATGGAAGAAGAATGTTTATTCTTTGTGGCGATGTCGCGGGCCCGCGAATACTTGCGTTTATATCGCACGACAAAACAAAAAGGCGGCAATAACCGCAGCCCATCCTCCTTTCTTGGCTGGATCCCCAGCGCTCTTTTGCAGCAAGAAAGCGCCGCACAACAGATGGCACTTCCAGAGGATGCGCAAAGCTGCGGCGCGATAGAAGTTCATGTCGATGACGACTGGCATATGACCGAGACGCGTCTTATTTCGTATCAAAACTGTCCCAGGCGGTTTTTTTATACGCATATTTTAAAGCTGGGTTCAGCGCGCAAGCCAACACCGTTTTCGCTAACCCATGATTGCTTATATGCGTTTTTGCGCTGGCTTCAGCGCGAGCGCCTGACTGCCAATCCTGACACTGCGGCCGCTTATGCGGCTTTCGACAATATATGGTACGATAAGGGGCCTCACGATCATGCTTTTGCCAGCGAGTATTATGCACTAGCAACTCGTTTGGTTGATTACGCTGTCATAGCGGGCGCTGGCGTGAGTTTTGTCGAACCGGCTATGCATGAAGTGACGTTTCAAAATGGAACAGTTCATGTTGCCCCGTCCGAGCAAGGCCGGATGCTTGAACAGGGTGACATAATCCGGCGGGTTCGGACCGGCTATCGCCGGAAAAAAGAGTTCGATGACTGGACCTATACGCTATATGTACTGGCTGCGAGAGCTGCTGGCTTGTCTGACGGTGCAGCAAGAGCCTTGCACTTAACCGATGATGTTGAAGAACAGGTCTCGCTGTCCGCAACACAAATCAACAACCGTGTCGCCAAAATAGAAACGCTGCTTTCAGATTTTGCTCTTGGCTTGTTTCCAATAGATGTTGATCCGGTAACCTGTCCGCGCTGCCCGCATTTTTTCATCTGCGATGCGGTGCCATCCGGCTCTGTGTCCCAAGCTTAGTTTCGATATTTTTTGACGTCTCTTTTCCGCTTTCGGTGATTGCCATCGATCAGTGAAGTGTAGGGCAGAGAAAGGGCATTGGGTCTTTTCGTCGCTGACCCCGGAAATTGGAGACACAATCATGATTAACATCTTTTTTCAGGGCGAAGGCCACAAGGATATTGGACATTGCGAGCTTGATGCCGACGAGACGATTGCTTCGCTCAAATCAATCTTGAGAGAGCGTAAGCTGATTTTTGATAATACGCTCATTTTCCTCGAAGATGGCGATGAGCCCATTATGGATGATTGCACCATTCGTAATTTTGCGAAATCCGGGGCCGTCAAAATTCACTTCCATCGCCGCCGCAGTGTTGAGGTCAAAGTCATGTTCAATGGCGAGTCAGTTGGTCGCCGGTTTCCTGTGAGCGCCACGATTGCCCGCGTAAAGAAATGGGCGGCGGAGCGCAAGTTCGGCATGAGTAAAGAAGAGGCCAGCGAACACGTTTTGCAGGTTTCCGGATCCCATGACCGTCCCTCGCCCGGCGTCAATCTCGGCACGCTTGTCGATTGCGATAATCCGATCTGCGTCGATCTTGTCCCCGATGAGCGCGTCAATGGCGCGACGGGAAACTAAAGATGCAAGCGCCTGATGAACGCGCGTTGTGCGCTGATCTGGAGGAGCCTGTCTTTCTCCTTGCTGAGTGGGAGGGCCGCTGGAGGCTTGTCGCAATCGACTGGCCATATGTGTTGGTCACGGTAAGGGCGCGGGACGCATGGGAATTCTGTTTTCGTTTTAACTGCCAGAATTATCCTTCGTCCCCGCCAACAGGCGGTCCCTGGGACATCGACAGAAATTCAATTTTGCCATTTGATCAATGGCCGCGCGGCAAAGGTGGGCGCGTCAGTGCGGTCTTCCGGACGGACTGGAAGAACGGGACGGCACTTTATCTGCCGTGTGACCGCGTCAGTTTTGAAGGTCACGCCAATTGGCGCAACGAAATGCCGTCAAAAATCTGGCGCCCTGATGACGGCCTCACACAATATTTGGAGCTCATTTATGACTTACTCAATTGCGGCGACTATGCGCCGCCTGTTCGCGCCGCAGCATAGGTTGTCATGTTCATGGTTCATGTGGCGGCGGCTATTGAAGAAGTTGCGTGAACGCGGTGACAACCGCTCTCGTGAAAGCGGCGCTTTCCTGCTCGGCTATATTGAGAATGAGCAGGCGCGAATTGTCGATTTTCTGCTTTATGACGATCTTGATCCGCGCGCACTGGATACTGGTATCGTGCGTTTTGACGGACGTTATTTCGGGGAACTATGGGCGCAATGCAAAGCGCGCAAGCTGACAGTTGTCGCCGATATTCACGTTCATCCGGGCGGGGCGGGCCAAAGCCCGTCTGACCGTAATCATCCGATGATATCCAAAACCGGGCATCTGGCGCTCATATTGCCAAATTTTGCAGCGCTGCCTTCGCCGAGATCAGAGATCGGCATCTATGAATATCTCGGCAAAAAAGAATGGCGCACCATTGGGGCGCGCAGGCTTCACAGCTTTTTTCACATAGGGTTTTAAGACCATGAGCCATCAAAACGAAACGGCCCCCGACCAGTTACATCGCCTGATGAAACAGGCGCTTGACAACGGCTCTGCGGAGTCGGTCAGTGAGGCGATTACGCGGTTTCATGGATTTCAAATCGCATTTCACATTGACCAGGCGCAAGCAATGGAACCGGCGCACCAGGCGACGCTTTTGACGGCAATTGCATTGGCCAAACGCATCTTTCTTGGCGGTGTCTTTCTCTCAGGCGATTTCGCTGCGAAGAACCGGACCGGATTGCCGTTTGGCGACGACCTTGAAACGGCAGCGATAGCTCTGGGGGCAGACTTGACAAAGCGCCCAGCACAAACGCCGATGGTCTCAATCGGCGGCGGGCCTCGCAAGACGGGCACAGGATTTCATATTCGCACGGCAATGGCCGGCTGGCGCGGCGGGATCGTTCCTGCCCATTCCGACGCTTTGATTGGCGGACGCCCCCCAATGCCGTTAACGGCCATGCTAGCAGCCGGGCTCGCCGTCAACGAAGCATTTTTATTTGTGAACGGAGAAATGCCGGCGGCAGGCAAGCGCCAGGTTGGAATGTCCTTGTGGGCGCCGGCCGCAAAACTGGATTGGCTGGACGGCAATGAAGAAGAGCCTGAAATTCAGTTTCTCCCTTCCGCCCTCTGGCTGATTGGACTTGGACATCTTGGACAGGCTTATCTCTGGGGGCTTAGTCTTCTACCTTTTGCCGCCTTCAGTGATCTTGCCCTCGTATTGCAGGATACGGATAAAATTACGGATTCAACACATAGCACATCCATCCTGACCGGTGAGGACATGTCCGGCCAATTGAAGACGCGTGCAATGGCGACGTGGTGTGATCGGCTTGGGTTTAAAACACGCATTTGCGAAAGACTGTTCGCAGCGGACTTTAAGCGGCAAGCCGGTGAGCCGGCGATTGCGCTTTGCGGTATTGATAATGCGGCCGGGCGACAGGCGCTCGATCAGACGGGATTTGACTTGATTGTTGAAGCCGGTTTGGGACGGGGTCACCAGAATTTTCGCTCGATGCGGTTGCATGTTTTACCGGGTTCACGCCCAGCTTCCCACATTTGGACCAAAGATAAACCTTCTGAACCGGATTTGAACTTGGCGGCGTACTCAAAACTTTTGGAAGACGATATTCTTGATAAATGCGGCGTTACACTTTTGGCAGGCAAAGCTGTAGGAGCGCCTTTTGTCGGTGCAATTGCTGCGTCCCTTGCTTTAGCCGAAATTTTGCGTCTGGTTCACGGTGGTCTGGTTCACAACGTAATTGACCTTGATTTAATGAGTGTTGAGCATTTGGTTGCGGAGAAAAATACGAATGACTTCTCTAAGTTCAATCCGGGATGCGTATCGGTCAGTTAAACTTGTGATCCATCAAGTGCCTCTTCAAACTCAACAGCTCTCTTAGTTTTAGGACTAAGAAACCCTACACCTTATGTCCGGTTCGAGGATCAAGCGGAAGAAAAATTTCGATCGCGGAATTTCACTTGAGGCACACTGCGTTGCACGTGGCGTCAAAAATGCGCACTGTAAAGCATTGATTCTGCTCGCTTTTCCGCCTTGACGATTCTTGCGTTCTAACGCGAGTGTTCATTCCGATAAAAGGAACGAACATCCATGACGCCGACCAAGATACTCATTGGACAGATTATTGTCGTTTTCGCTGTTGTCATTGGCGCCGTATGGGGCGCTACCCAATGGACGGCGGCGACTTTAAATCACGATCCGTGGCTCGGCGCGCCGTGGAAAACAGTTCTCGATATTAAAATCTATCACCCCTGGCGTTTGTTTCAGTGGTGGTATGCCTATGAA
>JAJFGF010000046.1 GCA_021776245.1 Hyphococcus sp.
GCGGGACAGCCTTCGCCGAGCGGAAAAGTTGCGAGTCGAATTAAGCTTATTTTTTTGGCTGGCTTGCCAAGCCGAAGCCAACTTGTTGGCGAAGGCTGGTGGGCGCACCGGGTTTCGAACCTGGGACCTCTACCATGTCAAGGTAGCGCTCTACCCCTGAGCTATGCGCCCGACCGGAGCCAAGCGCCCCGTTCGAAGGTCGCGTCTCTAGCGGCAAATTTCTGAAGTGGCAAGGCGTGCGTCGAAGCGCGGCTGCCTTAGGCGGCGATGACGCGTTCCACTTCCTGCACCAGGTCTTTCAGATGGAAGGGTTTTGAAAGCACTTTGGCGTCTTCCGGCGCCTGATTGGCGGCGTTGAGGGCAACCGCGGCAAATCCGGTAATAAACAGGATGCGCATTTCAGGGTCAATTTCAGCAGCACGGCGCGCCAGCTCAATCCCGTCCATCACCGGCATCACAATATCTGTGAGCAGGAGATCAAATTCCCGTAATTGCAGCTCAGTCAGGGCTTCATCGCCCTGGCTCGCGTCAATAACCGTGTGACCAGCCCGCTCCAGCGCTTTTTTAAGAAAGCGCCGCATCGACTCGTCGTCTTCAGCCAAAAGAATCGCCGCCATACTCGCCAAACCCTTTTGTTGCCTATTCGACCTGTTCGAGAATGGGAATCAAGACGATTCCATTCCCTTTTCCGGCGTGCGCCATGCAATATGCACTCCATAGGCGCGAGTAATATGCCTTGTGGTCTTAACCTACCCCGCAAGATCACGCTAACATGCCTCAACCTAGGCGGATTTCAAGACTGGATCGTTAATGCCTGATCACGACAGCGAGCGCACACCCTTCCAGGACCGCGCCTCTATTGAGGTGCTGGCGCCGGCTGCGCTTTCGTCGCCAATCATTTTCGCCTCGCCGCATTCGGGCCGCGACTATCCCCAGGAACTGCTGCGCAATTCTCGTCTCGACCGCCACGGCCTTCGCCAGTCTGAGGACAGCTATGTGGACCTCCTTTTTGATGACGCGCCGAGCGCTGGCGCTCCCCTGTTGCGCGCGCTGTTTCCGCGGGCATTTGTCGACGTCAACCGGGCGCGCAATGAGCTCGACCCGCGGATGTTTGCCGATGCGCTGCCGAAAGACGCGGACACGCGCTCCAGCAGGGTCATCGCGGGGCTTGGCGTCATCCCGCGCATTGTTGCTGACGGGCATGATATTTACGCCAGAAAGCTCAATTTCATCGAAGCGCGGCGGCGCCTCGGGGCCTGCTATGATCCCTATCACCAAGCGCTGTCCAGCCTGATCAACGAGGCGCGCCGGCAATTTGGCTGCGCCATTATTATTGATTGTCATTCCATGCCGTCGGCAGGCGGCGCGCCATTTCGCGAGGGCGAACCGCGGATTGATTTTGTCCTCGGCGACCGTTTTGGATCGTCCTGTGCGCCGTCGGTGACGCATTTTGCTGAAGAAACCCTTTGCGGCCAGGATTACGAAGTCGCCCGCAATGCGCCTTATGCGGGCGGGTTTGTCGCCTCTTCCTATGGCAGGCCAAAAAATGGCGTTCATGTATTGCAGATCGAGATTAATCGGGCGCTCTATCTCGATGAGCGCCGGATCGCGCGGACTGCAGGATTTGAGACGCTGCGCCATAATATGAATGTGCTGATCGAAAAATTGGCGGCGATGCGGGCCGATGATTTATGGGCGGCCCAGGCTGCGGAATAGAGGCGGCTGAGTAATCAGCCACAAAAAAGGCCGCGGGATGAACCCGCGGCCAAGTCATAGGGAGGAAACGCCCAATAAATTGGGCAGCAGCGAATAAATCGCTGCAGGATCAGATTATGATCGCCGATGCTGCGTTGCAACAAATTATTGCAGCGCAGCAAATTATTCTTCTATACAATCGACCCCGTTTGTAAAAAAACACTATCGGCTTACGCAGGGCCGTTTTTTCCCAACCCACAAAGGGACCCCATGAGCGATCACGACAATATCAGTGCGGCGAGCCCGGAAAAGAACTCGGAGAAAAAGCCGGAGAAAAAAAAGGGCGCCCTGAGCCGCCTCGGTTCCGGCGTTGGCCGACTGACCCGGCCGAAACAGCGTTTCGACATGCCAAGCGGCAAGAGCGGCTTGCGGGTCGTGATCGCAACCGATGCATGGAAACCGCAGCTCAATGGCGTTGTGCGCACGCTCGATACGCTGGGCCGGATTTTGACCAATTTCGGAAATGAAGTTCTTTATATAACGCCCAATGAATTTAAATCGGTTCCCTTGCCGTCCTATCCGGAAATCCGGCTGTCGCTGATGCCGAACCGGAAAGTTGCGAAAATCATCAACGACTTCAAACCTGATGCGATCCATATCGCGACCGAGGGACCAATCGGCCGCGCCGCCCGCCGTTTTTGTAAGCGCCGACGTTATCCGTTTACGACGAGTTTTCACACGCGCTTTGCCGAATACGCTAATGAGCGTTGGAAACTGCCGACGAAATGGGGTTACGCGGTCTTGAAGGATTTTCATAAAGACGGCGAAACCATGATGGTCGCAACGCCTGGCCTCGTGGAAGAACTCAAAGAGCGTGGCTTTCTCGATATGAAACTATGGGCGCGCGGTGTCGATCTGGAGCAGTTTACGCCGGGTGATCGCTCTATGCTCGACAATCATGAGCGCCCGATCTTCCTGTATGTGGGCCGGCTCGCTGTAGAAAAAAGTATTGAAGATTTTTTGCAGGCCGATCTCCCCGGAACCAAAATCGTCGTCGGCGACGGACCGCAAAAAGAAGAGTTGGAAGAAAAATACAAAGATGCTGTTTTTACCGGGCCCAAATATGGCGACGAATTGACCCAATATTATCAGGCCTCGGACGTGTTTGTATTCCCGTCGCGCACAGACACGTTTGGTCTTGTTAATGTCGAAGCGCTGGCTTGCGGCGTCCCTGTCGCCGCCTACCCGGTGCGCGGACCCCTGGAAATTCTTGATGGGGCGCCGGTTGGTTGTGGAGCGATGGATGAAGATCTCACCGCAGCTTGCCTTAAGGCCTATGAAAACCGCGATCCGGTTGCCTGCCGGCAGTGGGCGGAGAATTTTTCCTGGGAAGCGGCGTCGCGCCAGTTCATCGCCAATCTGGAAACGCCCGGTTTTGATGACCAATTCTGGCTGCGTTCAGCGAAGATGATTGATTAAGAAATAACCTGTGCCGGAACGGCACAGCGGCCCGGACCGATACAAGCATAGGGCGTTTTCTTCGCGCCGCGCGGGAAAGCGGTCCGGGCGCGCGCGTTTTCCGTTCAATTTTTCCCTTCTGTTTCCATCACTTGTCCCGTGTAAGGGGAACCGATCACCGGGTTTTCTCTAATTCGGCATGGGCTTTGCGTTTCCACGGTTCGGTAGAGAGCGACCACGATTTCGTCGCGCTCACTGTTTTGTGGAGAATAAACGATGATGCACCCGATCGATATTCATGTGGGCCGCCGGTTGCGCCAGCGTCGCCGCCTGCTGGCGCTTACACAGGAAAAACTGGCGAATGCGGTCGATATCCGTTTTCAGCAGATTCAAAAATATGAAAGCGGCGCTAACCGCATTTCTGCGTCGCGACTTTGGTCGCTTGCCAAAGCGCTTGATGTGTCAGTTTCATATTTCTTTGAAGGCATGAATGGGCATGAGCCGACCAGCGAATATGAGCTGCATGGCGATTATGGTCTTGCTGCTGCGCCGGCGCAGAATGTCCTCGAAGATAAGGAGACCATCGACCTTGTCCGCTATTATTATCAGCTCAACAAAGAACCGCGCCGGCGGCTGCTTGATCTCGCCAAGGCGATGTCCGGCGCCGAATAAATACCCTCCCTCCTGCTTGCACTCATACGCGGTGATCTTCATGATCGCCGCGTATGTCTTTTTCTGACCAGGAACTAAAGAACTATGCGGCCTTCGCTGAACGCCTGGCGGACGCCGCACGCGCACAAACGCTGCCGCGTTTTCGCAATGGCATAGATGTCGCCAACAAAGCGGGGGCTTCGTTTGATCCTGTGACGGAGGCTGATCGCGAAAGCGAGCGCGTGCAGCGGGAATTGATCACAAAAACCTATCCGGAGCACGGCGTGATCGGCGAGGAATTTGGCGCCAGCGGCGCGGACCGTCCGTGGCGCTGGGTGCTCGACCCCATCGACGGCACTCGCGCCTATGTTTGCGGCATCGCCACATGGACAACCTTAATCGGGCTTGAGCATGAACAAAAACCGGTACTTAGTGTCATAGATCAACCGTTTACGGATGAACGATGGATTGCTTTCAACGGTGCGACTTTATTTCGCCGCAGCGGCGAAACAATTGCCTGCAAAACAAGCGGCGTTACGGATATCAAAAAATCGCGCATATCGACAACTGACCCACGCCCGACAGCCTATTTTACCGAACGCGAAGCCGCCGCCTATGCCCGAATTGCTGAACTGTCGCGCATTGAGCGCTTCAGCCTCGATGCTTACGGCTATGGCCATGTCGCCCTTGGCGAGCTTGATCTCATCATCGAATCCGGTCTTCAGCACCATGATTATGCGGCGCTTGTTCCGGTGATTGAGGGCGCGGGCGGCGTCATCACCAACTGGCAAGGGGAACGGGTGGGCAGTGATGACCGTAATGAAGTGCTTGCTGCTGCGACGCCGAAGCTTCATGCCGCAGCAATGGAAGTATTAAGGGGCTAGGCAGCGCCGAGTGAGTTTGCAGGCAAAGCCTTCAACGGGATCCCTCTGGCGGCTTCGCCGCCAAACTTCCGGCAACCGGTATGCGCGCCTGCGCCAGCAATTTGTCGATATCCAGCGCTTTTTCGAGACCGTCCGCAAGCGCATCAAGGGCAGCTTCCACGGTTGCGTCATAATTGAGCGTCGATGAGGTGTCGCCGCCCATCCGCCTGATCCAGCCGGCTCGAAACTTGTCGCTTGAAAAAATACCGTGTACGTATGTTCCTTCGACGCAACCGCTTTCGCTGCGTGCGCCGTCCGGCTCGCTTGCGGATGCGTTGTCTAGTAAAAGCATCGGGCGATCGAGGTCGGCGCCGGTTGTAGCGCCGGTATGGATTTCATATCCTGACATCGGCGCATCCGTGACTGCGCATCGCCCGGTTACCGGCCTTACGGTCTTATCGCCTGACATGACCGTATGAACGCGCAATAAGCCGAGACCTTCGGCCGCGCCGGCAGGTCCGTCAACGCCGTCGGGATCATCGATGCGGGCGCCCAGCATTTGAAATCCGCCGCAAATCCCGAATACGTTTCCGCCTGCTCGCGCGTGGGCGATGACGTCATGATCCCAGCCCTGCGCCCGCAGAAACGCCAGGTCGCCCAGGGTCGATTTCGTCCCGAACAATATCACCACGTCGACATCGCGCGGGATCGGACGGCCGGGAGCGATCCACTGAAAATCGACGCCCGGCTCAAACCGGAGCGGATCTGCGTCATCAAAATTGGCGATGCGCGATAGCATCGGCGCAGCGATTTGCAGCGTGCGGTCGCGGCGACCATTCGGCTTTGTGAGAGAAACAGCGTCTTCCGCCGGCAAACACGCTGTTGCGTCAAGCCACGGGATGACCCCGAAACAGGGCCAGCCGGTTCGCGCCCTGATCTCGTCAACGCCAGCGTCGAACAATGCCGGATCGCCGCGAAACTTGTTGACCGCAAATCCAGTGATCATTGCCGCGTCTTCGGGATCAATCACTGCCTTTGTGCCGACAATGCTGGCGATCACGCCGCCCTTTTCGATGTCGCCTAAAAGACAGACAGGAACGCCGGCCGTCCGCGCAAACCCCATATTCGCGATATCGCGCGCGCGAAGGTTAATTTCTGCAGGGCTGCCCGCGCCTTCAATTAAAACGAGATCATGCGCATGCGTGAGCCGTTCAAAGCTTTCCATGACTGCGCCCATCAATTGCCCCCGCTGGGACATATAATCGGCAGCCTGCAAGACGCTGACAGCTTTGCCATGCACGACAATTTGAGCGCTGCAATCAGATTGCGGTTTTAAAAGGACAGGATTTAGATCTGTATGCGGTTCAAGGCCAGCGGCTTTGGCTTGAAGCGCCTGCGCTCGGCCAATCTCTCCGCCCGTCGCACAAGCTGCAGCATTGTTCGACATATTCTGCGGTTTGAAAGGGGCGACCGAGAGACCGCGGCGGCGCGCAATCCGGCACAGACCCGCCACGATGACGGATTTACCGACATCAGATCCGGTGCCCTGGATCATCAACGCCTTTGCCGTCATAGAGCGCCTTCGATTTCAACCTGAAGACCATTAATTCGCGCCTTGACGCCGTAAAGGCTGGCAAGACGCGTTTCGGTCAATGTCTCTGCCGGCGGCCCTTCGGCAATGATTCGGCCCCCGCCCATCCAGATCAGACGGTGCGCATAACGCGCCGCCAACCCGATATCATGCAAAACAACTAATGCGCCGCCGCCCTTTTTTACATAATCCGCGATAAGATCCATCACACGGTATTGATGACGCGGATCCAGCGCTGAAACCGGTTCGTCGGCCACCAGCAGCGGCGTATTTGCGGCGAAGGCTCTGGCGCAATGGACGCGAGCAAGTTCCCCGCCCGACAGAGTGTCCGCCTTGCGCGAGGAAAGATTGGTGATGTCGCATGCGGCCATTGCGCTCGCGACGGCGTCAGCGTCTGCGCTCTGTAATCGTCCAAGGTTCGCGCCAAAGGAAAAGCGTCCGAGGGCGACAATATCGCGGACAGTGTTTGGCCAGGCCAGCGGCCTTGTCTGGGGAAGATATGATAGTTCCCGCGCGCGGGTCATTGGATCGATCACTGCCGTATCTGCGCCGCCGAGAGTTGCGGCGCCGCCTGCTCGTTTTGCGAGCCCCAGCACAGCCCGCAACGCCACTGATTTACCGGCGCCGTTCGGGCCGAGAAGAGCGACAAGTTCGCCGCGTTTCAGCGTGAAAGACATATCATGAACGAGGGTCGCGCCATTGATCGTTACGCTAAGATGATCGGCGATGAGCTCAGTCATCGGCGGCCCTCCGCCGCGCTGCGATCCAGACAAAGGCTGGCGCGCCGATGAGGGCAGCAACAACGCCCAGTTTGAGTTCCGAATTTGTCGGCAGCAGCCTGACGCCAATATCGGCGAAAACAAGAATGATTCCGGCGAGCAGCGCCGAGGGTAAAAGCGATCGCGCCGGGTCATGAGAAACAAATGGTCTGACAATATGCGGCGCAATAATTCCGACAAATCCAATCGCCCCGGCGATGGCGACTGCGCCGCCGGTTGCGAGCCCGGCGCCGAGCACAACAGCGATCCACTGACGACGCAGATTGAGCCCGATCCCGCTCGCCGCCTCCTCGCCGAGGGTCAGCGCTGACAGGCCTCTGCGGGTTGCAAATAAAATGATTAAGCCAAGAAAAAGAAAAGGCGCGGCAAGCCGCAAATCATCGAAACTGCGGTTGGCGACCGAGCCGAGCATCCAATTGATCATGTCCGACAAAGTAAACGGATTTGGCGCGAGATTCATCAAAAGGGTCATTGTCGCGCCGGCGAAACTCGAAATTCCGACGCCGATCAAAATCAGCGTGACGACGGATCGCGTGCGGACTGCGGCAAAAGCAATAAGCGCTGTCGCGATGAGTGCGCCGAATATGGCGGCGGCCGGCAAGGCCCAGGGGCTTATTCCGACCAAGCCGTAATAAAGTGCGAAAGTGGCGCCGAGCGATGCGCAGGCGGATACGCCAAGAACGCCCGGTTCCGCCAGCGGATTGCGCAACAGCCCCTGCAACGCAGCGCCGCTGGCGCCGAGCGCGGCGCCAACCACAAAAGCTGCGATCGCGCGCGGCAGGCGTATCTGCCAGACCACCAGCATATCGCCAGCGTCAGCCTGTCCCAACAACGCTGCGGCGACGCGTCCCGGATCAAGCGGCGTGGAGCCAAGGAGACAGGCGGCGGCGACGCTGATGACACCGACCAATAAGAGGCCGGGGACGAGGAGCCGTTCAACTGTCATTGGACGCTCCCGCCGCAAGGGCCTCGACCGCATCCATCAGGTACCATCCGCTGCACGCCGTCCACGCGCCGTGCAATGACACAGTTGGCCGGGCGGTTAATTGCGCGCGGGCGATGGGATGGCGCATGGCGCTCCATGCGTGGCGGTTATTCGTACGCGCGTCAAAAAAGGCGGCGGCGATAATATCGGGCTGCTCATAGGCAAGACGTTCAAGCGGAATGGAACGCCAACCCGGCGCTGCCTGAAAGTTTTCCAGTCCGGCGGCGCGCAGCATTTCATGGACAAGTGAGCCCGGCCCGGTCGTCGCGCCAGCTGGCGTCATGTAGAGCGCCGATTGGTTCGATGGTTTTGTTTTAACGGCTGCAAGACGTTCATTCATCTCCGCGACAACAGCGTGGCCGCGCGCCGGTTCGCCAAGCCCCTCGGCCATTTCAAGGATAACGTCTTTTACGGCTTCGATATCGGCTGCCCAACCGAGATTCAAAACTGGGACGCCGGCTTGTTCAAAAAACGCCGCTGCTTTCGGCCCGCCGCCATAAGAGCGCACAACAAGATCCGGCGCCAGAATGAGCGCATCTTCTGCAACCGGCCGGACCTTGCGCAAACCCGCAGCGCTGTCGCGCATATATGAAAAATCTGCATCGGCGTCGGGCGAAACGGCAAGAATCCGGTCACGATCCACAAGTTTTAGGACATATTGATCTGCACAAAAATCAAGGCTGATGATGCGCATGGGACGGCTGGCGGGACGAGCGGCCCGGGCGTCGACTGCAGCAGGCGCGCTGCATCCGGCGAGATGCGCAACTGCGGCCGCGAGCAGAGTGAAGCGTCCCGCCAGCATGGTTTAAAACCTCGCCTTGACGCCGCCAAAGGCGGACGCCGGCGCTGTACCGTAGCCGAAATTGTCTTGATAGTCCGCATCCGTTGCGTTCTCCACGCGGGCAAACAGCTCAATCCCGTCGGTCAGGGCGTAAGCCGCGCGAACATTCACGAGAACAAAGCTGTCGAGTGTTTGTGCGCCGTCAGCCTCTTCTCCATTATACGAAGCGCCCAATGACAGCGTCAGACGATCAGCCGGCCGTAGGGCCAGTTCGAAATTAATCCGGTCATCGGGTTGGTTGCCCGCGGCAGTTCGCGTGGAGAGATTGATAGCATCAGTAAATGTATAGCTGGCGGAAACGGTCAGCCAGTCTGTCATCGCCGCATCAAGCGCAATCTCGACGCCTCTGGTCGAAAATTCCTGAATGTTTACGAAAGTGAACGCGGCCAGATCAAAGGCGATCAAATCGTCAATTCGGTGATCGAAATAGGTTGCGCTCAGCCGCGCCCGTCCGTCCAACAATGACTGTTCGATTCCAATGTCCCAGCCATCGCTGAATTCAGCGAACAAATTTCGGTTAAAACCAAGCTCGCCGGCTGTCGGCGCCCTGAACCCTTCGGCAAAGCTGCCGCGCAGGATTGCATCCGTGATTGGAATATCAACAGCGGCTGAAACGCTGAACGTCGTTTCATTGCTGAAATCGGAGCTGGCGTCATGGCGTATGCCGGCGTTAACGGTGGCGAACGAGACCGGTCGAAATTGTATGAGGCCAAAGCCGCTGACGGTTTCAATTTCCTGATTGCCGCCGAACCCGACTGTCACCGTTGATTCTTGTTTGTCATATTCAGCGCCGGCGATCACGGATATCCATTCGGCGGGTTTGAGCGTGCTTTGATATTCATAAGAGATACGCGTGCCCAGGGCGTCAAATGACGCCGCGCCATTCGATAGATTCAGGCGGTCATTTCGCAGATAAGTGATTGAAAGCCGGTTCTCCAAGGCGCCGCCGAAAGCTTTGTGTGTGGCGAAAGCCGCCACCGAAAATTCGTTCGTCTCGCCGATCTCGTCGCCATCAACCGGGACGCCGGCAAAACCGTCGAATTCGTTTTTGCTGTCCTGGTAGCGAACAACTGCATCAAAAACGAGATTTTCCATTGGCTCGAAACGGGCTTTTGTGGAAATCGAAAAATTGTCGGAACCGTCATCCTCTGAATTGCCGTTCGCCTCGTCTGCGGCAGAAAACCCGCGCGTCGTAATCCCGCTCAGTGTCAACCGGCCTGAGGCGCGATCATTACCGCCATAGAGGCTCGCAGCGCCGCGGAAAGCTGCAAATGATCCGCCTTCGGCAAACACATCGCCGCCAAATCCGTCGCGTCCGTCTTTTGTGACGATATTAATCACGCCGCCGATGGCGTCAGATCCGTAAAGCGTCGACTGCGCGCCGCGTAAGACTTCGATTCGCTCGATACCGGCGGTATCAAGATCGGCAAAATTGAAACTATTAGCAAAGGAGGACGGGTTGTTAAGGACGACGCCGTCCTGCACGACTAAAGTTTGGCCGCTTGGCAATCCGCGCAGGGAGACAGTTGCAAGCGCGCCTGCTCCTCCGGAACGGATGATTTGGACGCCAGGAACGGTGCTTAGCGCGTCGAACACGGTGCGGTGTTGGCGCAGCTCGATCTCTTCAGCCGTCAGGACGGTGATCGATCGACCGGCTTGATCGAGCGGCGTCTGGAAGCGCGTTCCCGTGACAATAATCTGGTGCGGGGTTTCCGGGTCCTGCGCCGCGGCAGGACGTACGACAATCGCTGCGGCAGCGCAGATAAATACTGGTAGATAGTCCATAAAATACTTTCCTTACCGCGCAAGCCCGCCGCTATGGCGGCGCCCGCGTGAAACGACATCATGACCTGACCAAAAAAACGGCGTGGGCGGCCAGACCTTTTTCATTTGTCGTTACAAAGGAAAGTCATCGGCTTTCCCGCCCGCAGAGAACTTTTCCCGGCCTCCGGACGAACGACGCGATGGCAGGTCTCCTGGCTCGCCGATCAGCGCTTGCGGCCGCCTTCCCGGGAATAAATCCCAGTGGCATAGTTGGCCGTTAGCTCCCGGCTAACAGTTGCGGGTACAGCCACGGATTTTCACCGTGTTCCCATCGCCGTCATATCGACGGCGCCATCTGCGTTTGCATATCAAGCAGCGACTGGAGTTTGTCAATCAAAAGCCGGACCGCTGGCGCGCAGCATACAGGGCTAGAGCATTTCCGAGCGAAGTGGGAACCGGTTCGCGTGAAGGAAATGCGACCAAACAATAACTTAGAGCCGGTCCGCGATTCAGTTAAGATCGGAACGGCTCTAGAAGTCGATGCCGCGCTGCGCCTTGATGCCTGATTTAAATGGATGTTTTACCTCGCGCATCTCGCTGACCAGATCGCTGTAATCGCAAATTTCTTTTTTTGCGTCGCGTCCCGTCAGGATGACGCTGGTGCGGTCGGAGCGGGATTTGAGCCCCTCCAGAACCGTTGCAACTGAGAGGTAATCAAAATGCAGTGCGATATTGATTTCATCAAGGACGATCAAATCGTAATCGCCGCTTTCCATCATCGTGCGTGCGCGAGCAAATGCCGCCTCCGCGGCGGCAATGTCGCGTTCGCGATCCTGCGTGTTCCAGGTAAAACCTTCTCCCATCGTGTGCCAATCGAGTTGGTCCGGGAATTTCGCAAAGAACTGGCGTTCCCCGGTTACCCAATTGCCTTTGATAAACTGGACAACGCCAATTTTTTGGCCCCAGCCAAGCGCACGGGCAATGACGCCGAATGCCGAGCTTGATTTGCCTTTCCCGTCGCCGGTATGGACTAATATCAGACCGCGGCCCGGGTCTTTCGCTTCCGCTGTTTTCTTTTGCTGTTCCGCTTTCAGCGCCTTCATTCTAGCCTTATGCTGATTATTCTCGCTCATCACTCGTTCCAAACTCTTTTTTCTACGCGCTTGGCGCAGCAGCTATCCCTGGCGGCAGGCATATCTAAGTGATATAATTTTTTGCGGCGATCAGCAAAAGAAAACGCCGCCGGGTTCTGTTTCAATCCGAACGCGAACAGCTGCGCGCATCGGACCGGCGAAAGGAATGCAATGAGCGGCCCTGATATTGACACAAATGAGAAAAACGCCATCGGCGGCATCGACCGGTTCGTTCTAAATATCGCACTCACCGCACTTAGTGTGTTTCCAACGCTCTACTCGCTGGTCGTGACGCCATGGCGGCTGGCGCCTCTTTTATTAGGGAATTATATAGTTCACTCCCTCGCCTCATTTCTTCACCGCCGCTTTCGTCTTTTTCGCTTTCCGCTTCCGCTTTTTCGCCGCCTCAGATTTCGGCTTGGGCCGGTAGGCCAGCACCAAATCCGCAATCGCGTCGAGCGCTTTCATAACCGCTTTCGTCATCGGATCAGCCCCTCATAGGTTAGCCGCTTACCCTTCGCGCCTTGGATGACGCTGTCGAGGCGCTGCATCGTGTGGCGCTTGACGTTGCCGTCATTGAGGCGAAACGCGAACTCATCGACATAGCGGCCTAAATGCTTCTTGCTCGCGTGATGATAGACGCCGTGAAGGCCGCGCTTCATCACCGCAAAAACGCTCTCAACGCCGTTCGTCGTTACGCCATCGCGGGAATATTCGCCCGCGCTGTGATTGATGGTCTCGTGGCGGAAAAACAGGCCGTCCATATCGGAATAGCAGCCCGCTTCATCGGTGTGCAGGGTTGACCCGATCTCAACACTCTGGACGATGATGTCCTGCACGGTCTGCGCGTCGGCGCTGTCAATCGTCATCGCCTTCATGCGCCCGCCGCGCTCGCGCAGCGCCAGCACGGGCTTTTTGCCGACCGCTCCGCGACCGGCTTTCAGCTTTTTTGACTCGTGCTTGTTGGCCTCCCGCCCGCCGATATAGGTCTCGTCGATCTCGACGATGCCTTGCAGTTTTTCGAGTTCACCGCCGCAGGCCTCCCGCAGCCGGTGAAGGATGAACCAAGCTGTCTTTTGCGTGACGCCGATCTGCTTGGAAAGCTGAAGCGAGGATATGCCCTTCCGGCTCGTGACGAGGAGATACATTGCGTAAATCCACTTGTGCAGCGGGACATGGCTGCGCTCAAAAATCGTGCCCGTCCGGATTGTAAAATCTTCCTTGCACTGGTTGCAGCGATAGTAGCCGTTTTTCCGGGTCGTGATGCGCTCGCCGAGACCGCAGACCGGACAGCGGGGGCCGTCCGGCCAAAGGCGCGCCTCAAGGTAGAGGCGCGCGCTTTCTTGGTCGGGGAAGCGCTCGAAAAGCTCGAAGGTCGAGATTGTGGATTTTGACATTATGCAACCCTCCGCTCAACACGATCGCGCAACGATTGGCCGTTAAACATAGTCCAGCCCGTCTCGCATTCCAGCGCCAAATATTGCTGGTAAAGCACTGGACGGTGGCGCGCGCCGTTCTGCAAGTCATTATCGCATCCCATTATGCAAAAGACGCAGGACAGCCGCTTATTTCCAGCCGCGTACGCCCAAAACGGTTTCTGACCGGCGGCGGCTATGGTGGCGAAAACTTCGGCGTCGCTGTAATGGTGAATAGGCAGATATTCGTGAACTGTGCGGCCAGCCTTGCTCAGTGTGGCGTTGATCTTGAATGTGCCTTTCTTCGCGCGCGCGGCGCTCTCAGAGGCGCGCAGGCCCATGCAATTGACGGCCAACAGCGCGCCGCGCTGCTTCATGTCATTGCGGATGAACTTGTAAATCGGATTGCGCTTCAAATCGCTGGTGCACTGGCGCTGGGCCGATGACGGGAAGGACGGAACATCGGGGCGCGTATTTGCACGGTGGCGCACCATTTCAAACAGCGTTTTCGGCGCACGCACCACGTTCAGCGGATGACGGATATTGGCGATGATGTGATCCTGTACATCCTCCCATTCGACTTCACCGAGGTCGGCATGGACAACTATTAATTGATCTCGCGGAACGATGGAGAAAAGCTCGGCGTACATCGCCTGACTGTCTTTCCCGCCAGAATGAGAGACATAAAATGTCGCGCCTTTGCCTATTAACTCTTTGATTTCATTTAAGTGCGATATGGTCATATCCGTCTCCTGTTTACACAGGTAATGTAGATAACTCCCCGGCGATTGTCAAGGGAGTGAACTATATAATTCCCTTTTATTAACCCAAGAGCCGGACGGGCGGCGCGGCATGTTGCTCGGCCCTGGCGTATTCTTTGTCGCCTCTATTACGGTGATTATGCTGGCGGCCGGGTTATTTGCGACGCCTGAGACAATAGCAAACAATGTTGGCCTGGTTGGTCCAGCCTATTCGAAAAGCGTCAGCACAGCCGTTGCGCAGGGCGATGCTTGGCGTGTCGCCTCCCTGATCGGTCCGATTTATGTCCTCGCTATTGTTTTGGGGGCGATTGCCAGCGCACTTGGCCGGTTCGTAGGGCCAGCATGGACGCTTCAAGCTGGCCTGCGCGCCAGCTTGTATCAAATGGCGGCTTCAATCTGCTGGATAATTGCTTCAAGCACGATCATTGACGCAATCGGGTTGGCGGGAGGGCGGCAATTATCACAACAGCTTTACATTGTGAACGCAGCGCCAATTCTGGTTTTGCCGGTTTGGCAATATTTCTGGTTCTTTCGACGAACAGGCGACCTATCCAGGATGCGCGCAACGGGTCTTGCTGTATTAATGCTATTCATGATTGCCGGCGTAATTTTTGTAATTGGTCAGCTCAGATCGGCATTGTCAGCGTAAACTAGTGACGCTTTTTTTTGGAAAAACGCTACTCGCTTGTCTCAAAAACCGGCGCGACAAATTCATCAAACGCCGTCCAATATTGATCGCGGATCTCATCGCGCTCCATCAGGATTTCATGCAGAGCGCCCTTGACGGTGATGCAATCAATCGCTGCATTGGCGTTTGCGAGTTCCACATGATCTTTGGAATCGACCAAAAAATCGTTTTCCGCTGAAATGATCAATACTGGCGTATCGATCCTAGCCAGGCGTTCCGCATCGTGAATATCATCGATGGCTTTAGTGGCGGCGTTAAGCCAGCCATAGGTCGGCGCCAAAATACAGGCATTGGGGGCGGCGGCCTGCAATTCCCGGAACCGTTCATGACGAACGGGGTCCGATGTCAAAATATTGCCCTCGAATTTCAGGGAATATTCCTTGACGCCGGCGACGGAAAGGCGCGACGCGCCGATATTGCACATGACGCCGGCCATCGTGCGCGCATAGATACGCATCCGGGCGCTTGCAAAAAACCGCGTCATCGGCGCACATAATATGGCGCGCTGAAATTCGCTATAGCCGTCCGCAAGCAGGTTCAACGCCGGCAATCCACCCATGGAATGAGTCATCAAAATATGCGGCCCCTGAAAACGCGGCTTTACAATATCTTCAAAAAATATCCGCAAGTCTGACTTAAAAGTGTCAAAGTCATTGATGTGACCTTTTTCCGAGACCGGCAAAAGGCGCGACGAAAGTCCCTGACCGCGCCAGTCCATGGTCGCTACTGAAAATCCCCGTTTGCGCAGGTCTTCAATCACTTCGAAATATTTCTCGATGAATTCGCATCGGCCGTTTAGCAGCGTGACGGTTCCGCGCGCATTCTCCGCGGGAAACAAAGCTGCGCGTATTTTGGCGTCGTCCGCCGTGTCGACATTGAAAACCTCGCTGCCTTTTGGGACCGGATTTGAGGGGATGCGGATAAAGTCCGTCATCGCGCACCTTCAATTTGTAACCGCGCCATTACGCTCATGTCGCCGGATAGCGTAATGCGGCCGGAAACAAAAGCGCTAGCCATGGCGCGTTCGCCTTCAAGCGCACGTAAAAGCGACTCGCGTGCGCCACGCCATGTGCAATCGGCCGGCGTTTCTTTGGGCGCCTTGTTCAATATTGTCGGCGGGCTCGTGCGGCCGTCAATCCAGGTTGCGTCGCCATTTTCCGGCGCAAGCTCAATTATTGCGCCAAACGACTTGGTGAACGTTTTTATTGCCAGAGATTTAAGCTCTTCATCGCCATTTTTTTCGGACATGCGCTGTTATTCCAGCAGTGGGCCGTCGGCTGCGACGGGTTTGCGAAACTTCAGCGTCATCCGGTCGCTTTCACCGATTGCGTCATAGGCGGAATGATCGAACGTCGGATCCTCAACCCCGCGCACTTCCGATTCGCGGCGAACCGGCGGCAATGTCCAGACCCCAAAGGGATGGTCCTTGGTGTCGAGGGCATTGGCGTTAACTTCTGAGGATGCGTCATAATCAAAGCCGGCGGCCGTCGCCAGCGCAACAATATCAGCTTCGTAGACATAACCCGACGATCCATCATTAGGCAGACCGGCGCCGTCTGCACGGTGGTCAACGACACCCAAGATGCCGCCGGGCTTTAATGCGCGATAGAATTTCGCGAAGTTTTCTTCGGCCTTGTCGTGTATCGTCCAATTGTGAACATTGCGGAAGGTTAAAACCGCATCGGCCGATCCATCAGGTGCAATGTCGCCTTCATTGCCAAGAACGGTCATTTCAACATCGCCGTAAATGTCAGGCTTGCCCGTATAGGCGTCCGCAAATGTCGCAATTGACCGGAGCGTTCGCTCACTGGCGCCTTCGCGCGAAAAACCGGCCGCGTAGTATTTGCCGCCCCCTTTTTTCAGGTAGGGCGCGATCACTTGCGTGTACCAGCCGCCGCCCGGCCAGATTTCGACGACACTCATGCCCGGCTCGATATCGAAGAACATCAGGGTTTCGGCAGGATGGCGATACTGGTCCCGCATCCGCTCTTCTTCGGTGCGGTGATCGCCTGCAATCACAGCCGCAAGTAAGAAGGCATTATCGGGTGGAGCAGCTTCGTCTGTCGCGCCTCGTCCGTCTGATGAGGCTTTCCGGCCACAGGCCGCCAAAGCCAATGCGGCAAATATCCCCAAAATCAAAATCCTGATTTTCATTGCGCCGCTCCCGTTCTGCAGCCGGCGTTGTATCACGCTTCTTGTTGCGGTCCATCGGCGGATTTTTCACGATCTCCTTAACAAAAGGGGGCTTGAAACCGAAAAATCCACGCCTAACTGAAATGGCAGCGGAGGCCAGTTGGCTCCGTTCGCGTCTTTCCGGCCACGCTGGCGGAGCCGGGCGCGCAATTAACCTCGCTTACTGAAGGAGGACTTCAAATGCGTACATTCGACTTAACCCCCTTATATCGTTCAACGGTTGGATTTGACCGGGTTTTCGATCTGCTCGACACTGCGGGCAAGGCCGAGACCGGCGGTTATCCGCCCTATAATATTGAGCGCCTGGACGAAGATGATTACCGCATCACGCTTGCGGTGGCGGGTTTCAGCGATGCCGATATTGACGTTGAGCTTCATGAAAATACACTGACCATCACCGGGTCCAGGCAGGACGCTGATGAAGGACGCCAATATCTCCATCAGGGCATCGCCGGCCGCTCCTTTGAGCGCCGGTTCCAGCTGGCCGAGCATGTGAAGGTCGCAGGCGCTTCCTTGGTCAATGGATTGCTCGACATTGAGCTGAAACGCGAAATCCCTGAGGCCAAAAAGCCGCGCAAGATAGCCATTAACGGCGGCGATGCGACGAACATCAAGGTGCTGAAAGGCGCCGACGCCGCATAAGGCGAATACTTCCGAGAAAATTCCCTCTAGACTTGTATCTGGGCGCGGCTGTGGCCGCGCCCTTTTTTATTGGAGAAGGGCTTGCTACGATTGGCCAGGCGCTGCCGGTCATTGCTGAATGGGCGCGTCATATGGGTGTCAGATTATGCAGGGTCCAGCAAAGGTAGTTTCGGTAAAGCTCGTTATCGTATTTATATTAGCGTTTTTGATTCTCGGCTGTGTCAGTGATTACGGCGATCGCAGCGGCGGTGAACCATCGATATCAATTCCCTATGACCCTTATGATTTTGATCCGGATGACCTTCTCGCCGAAGCGCAATCCCACTGCAGCGCCTATGGATTAACAGCGCGATATGATGGTGAAACGGTTGACCAACAATCGGTGCGCTGGCGCTATCGTCACTATCAGTGTGTATGACATAGAGTTTTGATCAACCTGCGATCAACGCTTTTGCCTTGTCGTAGATTTCAGTATTGGCGGCGAGGATCGATCCCTCGGTGAGAAATTTACCGCCGCCGCCGACTTCGCTGACCATGGCGCCGGCTTCGCGCGCGATTACGGTGCCAGCTGCGATATCCCAGATTTGAAGATCGCGTTCCCAATAGGCGTCATACCGGCCAGCGGCGACAAAAGCGAGATCAAGTGCAGCTGATCCGAACCGGCGAACACCCGCTGTTTTTTCCAGGACACGATTGGTTTCTTCAAGCGCGAGCGCCCGCCCGGGCCGGCCGGCAAAGGGCAGCCCACAGGCAAAAAGACATTCGCTTAGATCCTGGCGCCCGGAAACGCGAATGCGCCGGTCGTTCAAATAGGCGCCTTCGCCTTTTTCCGCCCAGAACATCTCATTCGTCGCGGGGTTATAGACGACGCCGGCATAGGGCTGGCGATCCCGTTCAAGGGCGATCGAAATTGAAAAATGCGAAAGGCCGTGGAGAAAATTAGTGGTGCCGTCGAGCGGATCGACGATCCAGCGGTTGGAATTGTCGGGGCCTTCGACTTCGCCTCGCTCTTCCATGACGAAGCCGTATTTTGGCCTCGCCGCCAAAAGCTCCTCAAAAATCGTCTGCTCGGCTTTCATATCCGCCTGGCTGACGAAATCGGCCGCGCCTTTTCTGGTCACCTGCAGCGCCTGAACCTCGCCAAAGTCCCGCGATAACCCGCGCGCCGCCTTACGGGCGACGTTCATCATCACGTTCATAAGCGCGGAGGCGTGGGCCATATTGTAGAGTTTTCTCGTGGATTGGCGGCGCACCATACGCAAGGGCCGCTGATGCGCAAGTGCGCCAGCAAGGAAATTCGGCTTCGGGCTGTCAGCAGGGAATATCGCTTCGTTGGATGAACTGAGTTAAGGCGGGTTGCCGCAAATTGTCTGCCACATGCCCGAAACGCCGCCGCCATCAACGTCCCCGCCAATAGCGCAACAGGAAGGCGAGACCCTGACCGGTCGCGTGGCGCGTGGCGCGGCATGGATATTGGGCGCGGGGCTTTCCGCCCGGCTCCTGGGCGCCGTCAATATGATCATCGTTGCCAGGCTGCTGGCGCCAGGCGATATCGGGCTTGTGGCCGTTGCGACGATCACTATGCAATTGTTGCAAGGCTTTTCCGATATCGGCGTTTCCCAAGCGGTGGTGAAATTTCAGGACGCTGATCGCGACGATCTTGATACGCTGTTCACACTGGCTGTATTGCGCGGCTTGATTGTTGGTTTGCTGCTCGCGGGCGCGGCGCCGTTTGCCGCGGCTTTTTATGATGATCCGCGCATGCTGGGAGCGTTTTTCGGCGTGGCGGTCTTTCCGGTGGTCATGGGTTTTCTTAATCCGCGTTTTTTTGAATTCGAACGCGATCTCAAATTTTCCCGGGAATTCGTTACCACCGTTTTGAACAGGGTAGCTGGCGTCACGGTGTCGATCGCTATCGCCGTCATGTTTCGCACCTATTGGGCGATTATCCTGGGCATGCTGGCGGGCGGGGTTGTCCAGCTGTTCCTTTCTTACCTGCTGCGACCGTTTGCGCCGCGACTTTCGTTTCGATCATTTGGAAAAGTGTTCGGATTTTCGAGCTGGCTTGCAGGTGTTAGTTTTATGGCGGCGCTCAATAACAAACTTGATGTGCCAATCCTCGCGCGCATCGCCGGCGCCGGCGGCGCGGGCTTTTATTTTATGGGACTTCAACTTTCGGAAATGATCACCGGGCAACTCGCAGCGCCGCTCACCCGCGCGCTTTACCCAGGTCTTTCAGCATTACAGGGTGATGTTGAGCGCATGCGCCAGGCGTTTTTGCGGGGCGTTGCCGCGCTTGGCGCTTTTGCAATGCCTGTCGCGTTTGGCTTTGCATTTGTTGCGGAAGATCTGACGGCGTTATTGCTTGGCGAAAAATGGACCCCCGTAGCAGCGGTCATACAAATTCTGGCGCCGGTGGTCGGGCTGCAATCGCTATTTTATGCAACGCAATCCTATGCTGTCGCGCTTGGCATGACGCGGCTGGTTTTTTTTCGAGAGCTGATCTTTTTTCTCGTCCGGTTTCCGATATTCGTCTGGGCGGCGATCAGTCATGGTCTTCGCGGCGCTGTAATTGCGGCCGCTGTACTCGGTGTTTTTCATGTCATCCTAAGCTTGGCGCTCTATGCGCGCGCCAGCGGACGCTCTTTTTGGGACCCGCTTATCGGCGCCCGGCGTTCCTTTGCCGCCGTCGCCTGTATGGCGATCTACTTTCTCATTATCAGGACCGGGTTGCCGATGATATCGGCGGCGCCGCTGATCATGCGCCTGATCGGCGACGCTTTGATTGGCGGCAGTGTTTATCTCATCGCTCACATCATTTTTTGGATATTCGAGGGGCGCCCCGACGGCGTCGAAAAAGGGGCTCTGGACGCGATCACGGCTTTCTCAAGACGCCTTTCCCGAAACTGATGCCGACTGCATTCCGCTGTTTCTCCGCCCGCCCGGCTCGGCTATGAAAGCGGTAAAACACGCCAATTTACAGGGATGAGACAAGGATATGGGAGCACCTGCGCCGCTGGATCCAAACTTGCTTGCCGCCGCCGCTATGAGGATCTTGATGGAAGAGCCTCTATTTAAAGTCGGGGAGGCGGAGATCCGCGGCAATACATATCGCGTTTTTGAAAATGCGCCGCAAAATTTACGGGAGTTTTTCGCGCAAGGATCGCGCCACGGCGAGAAGGAATTTCTCTATTATGAGGGTGAACGGCTGACTTTTGCGGAAACCTGGCGCCGCGCCTGCGGCTTCGCCAATGCGCTGCAAGACGAAGTTGGCGTCAAGCAGGGCGACCGCGTCGCCATCGCCATGCGCAATTTCCCCGAATGGTGCATCGCTTACATGGCTGTAATTTCGCTCGGCGCTGTGGTCGTGCCGCTCAATGCCTGGTGGAAAGCCGACGAGCTGAAATTCGGTCTCACCGACAGCGGCGCAAAAACTGTTATCGTCGATCGCAGACGCCTGGAATACCTTCTTCCCTTGAAAAATGAGCTTGGGCTGACTTTGATCCTGGCGCGCGAAGAGGGCGAAGGCGCGGATTTCCGTTACGAAAACCTTCTTTCCGGGTCGAAAAACCAAACGCCTCCTGATACAGATATTCAGCCTGATGATGATTTTTGCATTGTCTATACATCAGGCTCCACCGGCCATCCAAAAGGCGTCGTTCTAACGCACCGCGGCTGTATTTCGGCGGTTATGTCCTGGGGGTTCATCGCCAATGTGCTTAAAGACGTGCGCGGCGGCGTCGGTTTGTTCGGAGACAATCCAGGCATATTGCTGGCCGTTCCATTGTTTCATGTCACCGGTTCGCATTCGATTTTCATGCTTTCTTATATGGTTGGCCGTCGGGTTTCGATCATTCATCACTGGGATCCAAAACAAGCGGTCAAAATTATCATTCCGGTAAAACTGACGTTTTTTGTCGGCGTGCCGAGCCAGTCTTTTGAACTGATCGAGGCGGCGGGCGAAGAAGGCATGCCCAGCCTCATTGATATTGGGTCGGGCGGCGCCAAACGTCCTGCCGAACATGTCAGAAAACTTGCTTCGACTTTCAAAAAGGCGAACCCGTCCTCCGGCTACGGATTGTCTGAGACAAACGCCATGGGCTGCGTGATTTCGCTTCATGATTATCAAAAGCGCCCTGATTCTACCGGAAGACCGGTGCCGCCGCTGACTGACATTAAAATAGTTGCAGACGGCGAAGAGGCGCCGCGAGGCAGTGTCGGAGAAATCTGGATTAGATCCCCGGCGAACTTTCGAGGCTATCTCGACCGCCCGGAGGACACAGCAAAAGCGCTGACGTCCGATGGCTGGTTTCGGACCGGCGATCTCGGCAAGATGGATGAAGAAGATTATATTTACATTGTCGATCGGCTCAAGGAGCTGATTATTCGCGGCGGCGAAAACATCTCGTGCCTTGAAGTCGAGAACCATGTTTACCAGCATGAGGACGTCGCTGAAGCGGCTGTTTTTTCGGTTCCTGAAGAGGTGCTCGGCGAGCGCGTCGGCCTTGTCGTGTTTCTGAAGAAAGGCGCTGCGCTAGATCCAGCCGAACTGCGTGAATTTATTGCAAAAGATCTTGCGGCGTTCAAAGTGCCGGAGCGAATCTGGATTTCGCCGGCGCCGCTGCCGCGTCTCGGTACGGCGAAATTCGACAAGATTATGATTAAGAAAATTGCGCTCGGCCAACCGCCGGCATTTTCTGTTTAAGCCAAGGAGTGAGCCATGAGTAATTTAGAAGCCTTCCGCGCGGAAGTTAAATCCTGGTTGGAGGAAAACTGCCCGGAGGAAATGCGTGACGGCGCCGGCGGTGAGGAAAATATCTGCTGGGGCGGGCGCAACTGGACGTTTCAGTCGGAAGCGCAAAAAATCTGGTTGGACCGCATGGCGGCAAAGGGCTGGTCAGTGCCTGCCTGGCCGAAAGAATATGGCGGCGGCGGCCTTTCCAAGGAAGAAGTGAAAGTGCTCAAGGCGGAAATGCGCGCAATCGGCGCGCGCTCGCCGCTTGAAAGCTTCGGCATCTGGATGCTTGGCCCGGCGCTTTTGAAATACGGAACCCATGAACAAAAACTGCATTTCCTGCCGCCGATTACGCGCGGGGAAATTCGCTGGTGCCAAGGTTACTCCGAACCGAACGCCGGTTCCGATCTCGCTTCGCTGCAATGCAAATGCGAGGATAAGGGCGATCATTGGCTCGTGAACGGGCAAAAAATCTGGACTTCTTATGCGGATGAGTCTGATTGGATATTCGTTCTGGTGCGCACCGATCCAAAGGCGACGAAGCATAACGGCATCAGTTTTATTCTCATCGATATGGCGGCGGCAGGCGTCTCGACAAAGCCGATCAAACTGATCTCCGGCAAATCGCCTTTCTGTGAAACATTCTTTGACGATGTGAAAGTTCCAAAAGAACATGGGGCGGACGTCAATGCTGTCGTCGGCGATCTCAATCGCGGCTGGGATGTGGCGAAATATTTGTTGACCCATGAGCGCGAAATGATTTCCGCAGGCGGCGGCGGCCTGTTGGGCGGTCGCGGGCTCGGCGAAGTCGCCGTCAGCGAAATCGGCCTTGAGCACGGCAAGCTTGCCGATCCGATGCTGCGCTCGAAAATTGCTCAGGCTGAAATCGACGGCTGGGCTTTTTTATTGACCTTGGAGCGCATGAAAGACGAAGCAAAGGCCGGCCACGGCGTCGGCGCCAATTCCTCAATGCTCAAATATTACGGCACAGAGTTTAACAAGCGCCGGTATGAGCTGATGATGGATACAGGCGGTTCCGATGAGCTTGAATGGGAAGGCGAACGCACCAGGGATGGCAAGCTCGCCAAGGGTTGGCTCAGAACCAAAGCCAACTCCATTGAAGGCGGTACGTCGGAAGTCCAGCTCAATATTATTGCAAAACGCATTCTCGCATTGCCCGGCGCGTAAGGAGTTATTCAATGGCACTCGTTCTAACCGAAGAACAGGAAATGCTGCGCGATTCTGCGCGCGGGTTCCTCGATGAAAAAGCGCCTGTCGCGGCGCTCAGGAAATTGCGCGATACAAATGACGAAACCGGATTTTCCCGCGATCTCTGGAAAGAGATGGCGGAGATGGGCTGGGCCGGGATTCTCGTCGAAGAAGAGTTCGGCGGCGCTGATTTCGGCTTTGTCGGCGCGGGCGTCATTGCCGAGGAAATGGGCCGCAGCCTGACCGCCTCGCCGTTTCTTTCAACGTCGGTGCTGGCAGCGACAGCGCTTCGGAAAATTGCCGGTGACGCGCATAGGCAGGAATATCTGCCGAAGATCGCCGGCGGCGAGTTGATTTTCGCACTTGCAGTCGATGAAACCCGCAAACACGGTCCCGCGAAAACCGCGATGAAGGCGGAAAAATCCGGCAACGGATTTAAGCTCTCGGGCGATAAAACCTTTGTCGCCGATGGACATGTCGCGGACAAGATTATCGTTGCAGCGCGGTCTGCCGGGGCGCCCGGAGAACAGGATGGGCTGACGCTTTTCCTGGTCGATGCGCAGGCCAAAGGCATTTCATGCGAACGCACGCAAATGGTCGACAGCCGCAACGCGGCGCGTTTGAATTTCGACGGCGTTGAAGCCACCGGCGATGATGTTATTGGCGAAGTTGACGGCGGTTATATGGCGCTGGAAGGCGTTTTAAACGCCGGGCGCGCGGGGCTTGCCGCGGAAATGTCCGGCTCTGCGCAACAGGCGTTCAAAATCACTGCGGATTATCTGAAAGAGCGCAAGCAATTCGGGGCGGAGATCGGTTCATTCCAGGCGCTGCAACACCGCGCGGCGCATCTTTATTCAGAAATTGAACTGGCAAAATCTGCAGTCTTAAAAGCGCTGCAGGATCTTGACGCCTTTTATGGGATGGCAGGGCCGATCTGTTCTCTTGCCAAAGCAAAAGCAGGAGAGGTCGCCAAGCTTGCCAGTCAGGAAGCCATTCAAATGCACGGTGGCATCGGCATGACTGATGAATATGATATCGGTTTTTATATGAAGCGCATTCGCGTTGCCCAGGAGATGTTCGGCGATCCGGCATTTCACGCCGATCGCCTCGCGCAGATGCGCGGTTATTAAGGAGATAAATTATGCCTACAGCAAATGCCGACACAATTGCAGATTTTGTCGGAAAACTCACAGGCGTTTCCGATTGGTCCGTTATCGATCAGGACCGCATCAACAAGTTTGCAGATGTGACAGAAGATCATCAGTTCATTCATGTGAATGAAGAAGCGGCGAAAATGACGCCCTTCGGCGGGACTGTCGCGCATGGTTTCTTGAGCCTGTCGATGTTGTCACATCTTGCGGCTGGTTGTGTCGTTATCCTCGACGGCGTTAAAATGGGCGTCAATTACGGCTTTGAGAAGGTTCGTTTTGTTGCGCCGGTAAAGTCCGGCAAGCGCATTCGCGGCCATTTCACGCTGATGTCAGCGGATCAAAAAATTCCCGGCCAGTGGACGTTTAAATACGGCGTTAAGGTCGAAATCGAGGGTGAGGACAAGCCAGCCCTCGTCGCTGAATGGCTGTCCATGCAGTTCGTGTAGAAGGGAGAGATCAGGATGTCAGAGCATATCGCCGAAATTATCTGGGAGCGGACCAGTGAGACATTCGACTATGATGAATATAATCGCGCACACATAATTCGGCTCGATGCCGGGTTTGACGTTAACGCATCCGCTGCACCCGCCTACAAGGGCGACGAAGATCGCATGGACCCGGAAGAAGCTTTTGTCGCATCGCTTTCAAGCTGTCACATGCTGACCTTTCTCGCGATAGCTGCACGAAAGAAACTGACTGTCGAGCGCTATGTGGATCGGGCCGTCGGCGTGATGGAAAAGAATGAAGATGACCGCCTCGCGATCACGCGTGTGGCGCTTTCGCCGCGGATTGAATTTGCTGAGGGTGTGTCCGTTGATGCGGCGACGTTGGAGAAAATGCATCACAGCGCCCACGAACATTGTTTCATCGCGAATTCGGTGAAGACGCAAATAACGGTTGAGTAACAGGAAGGAAAAGCATGACGATTAATTATGACGGCAAAGTCGCTATCGTCACCGGCGCAGGCAATGGCCTCGGAAAATCCCACGCGTTGGCGCTGGCTGCGAGAGGCGCAAAAGTCTTGGTCAATGATCTTGGCGGCGCTCGCGACGGTTCCGGAGGCTCGCTTTCAGCTGCGGAAGAAGTTGCAGCCCATATCAACGCATCGGGCGGTGAAGCGATTGCCAATGGCGCCAATGTCACCAAGGACGATGAAGTTGCGGCGATGGTGAAAGCGGCCATGGATCAATGGGGCCGCGTTGATATTCTCGTCAACAATGCCGGCATTTTGCGCGACAAAAGCTTTGCGAAGATGGAGATGGCGGACTTTCGTCTGGTGATCGACGTGCATCTTGTTGGTTCTGCGCTGTGCACCAAGGCCGTGTGGGAGACCATGCGCGACCAGCAATATGGACGCATTATCTGCACCTCCAGCCCGTCTGGTCTCCATGGCATTTTTGGGCAGGCAAATTACGGCGCTGCGAAAGCCGGCATGATTGGCTTTATGAATGCGCTGCATCTGGAAGGCGCCAAATACAATATCAAGATCAATTTGTTATCGCCTTCGGCAAAAACCCGCATGACCGAAGATCTCGGCATACCCGAGCAAATCCTTGATCAGATGACGCCGGAAGCCATTACTGCGGCGATGTTGTTTCTTGTCAGCGAAGATGCGCCCAGTCGTGCGATTGTGAGTTGCGCCGCCGGGGGCTACGCACGAGGTTATGTGGTGGAAACCGACGGCGTTTATTTGCCGCCGGATCAGCAAACGCCTGAGAACATTGCCGCGCGCTGGGCCGAAATTTCATCGACGGAAAATGTTCACTATTATGACACCAGCGCCGGCCCGAATATGAATTTTGTCGCCAAGGCGGCAGCCTTTGCCGGATCAAAGTAAACAAAACCAAGGAAACTCCACATGAGAGAAGCCGTTATTGTCTCGACCGCCCGTACGCCGATCGGCAAAGCCTATCGCGGCGCATTTAATGCGACCGGCGCACAGGCGCTTGGCGCTCACGCTATCAAAAATGCCGCAGAACGTGCGAAGATCGATTTCGAGGAAGTCGAAGATGTCGTCATGGGTTGCGCCCTGCAGCAAGGCACCGCTTTTCAAAATGTAGCGCGGCAATCGGCCCTGCGCGCAGGCTTTCCCATTGGCGTATCGGGCATGTCTCTCGACCGCCAATGCGCAAGCGGGATGATGGCGATCGCGACAGCCGCCAAACAGGTGATGGTCGATAATATGGACGTTGCTATCGGCGCTGGCGTCGAGTCGATTTCGACAAATCAAACCGCCGACCTGTTTGCGCGCCCCGATCCGTGGCTGCTCGCCAATTTGCCGGCGACCTATATGCAGATGATCGAAACTGCCGAGATTGTCGCCGACCGTTACAAGATCAGCCGTGAAGCGCAAGACGAATATTCCCTGCAATCGCAGCAGCGCACGCACGCGGCGCAACAAGCGGGCAAGTTCGATGATGAGATCGTCGCGATGCGGTCGGTGATGAAATTCAAGAACAAGGAAACCGGTGACGTTTCGGACGTTGAGACAACCCTCGAAAAAGACGAGGGCAACCGCCCGGAAACGACGCTTGAAGGCTTAAGCGGATTAAAGCTGGTTTTTCCAGGCGGGATGGTTGTCAAGGAAGGCAAAAACATCACCGCTGGCAATGCGTCTCAACTTTCCGACGGCGCCAGCGCCGCTGTCGTAATGGAAGCAAAGATTGCCGAAAAGCGCGGCCTTTCGCCGCTCGGGATTTACCGGGGCATGGCGGTCGCTGGTACAAATCCGGATGAAATGGGCATAGGGCCAGTTTACGCAGTGCCGAAACTGCTTGAAAAGAATGGCCTCAAAATGGACGATATCGGCCTTTGGGAACTGAATGAAGCGTTTGCGGTGCAGGTGATTTATTGCCGCGACAAGCTTGGCATTCCAGACGAGCTTTTAAACGTCAATGGCGGCGCCATTTCGATCGGCCACCCTTACGGCATGTCCGGCGCGCGTATGGTCGGTCACGCGCTGATCGAAGGCAAACGCCGCGGCGCCAAATATGTTGTCTGCACCATGTGCGTCGGGGGCGGTATGGGCGCGGCAGGATTGTTCGAGGTTGCGTAGTGACCGGAACATTCGTCAACGCTGTCTATCCTGACGAAGGACAGGTGAAAGAGATGCAAGACGAAGGGCCGGACGGCCCTATCGTCATGGTCAATCTTTTAAAGTTTCGCGATCAAGCTGAATATCGCGACCGTCGCGAAACCAACCTGACCGGGCGTCAAGCCTACGATCTTTACGCCCGCGAAGTAACGAAGCTGGTTACTGAATATGGCGGAGAAGTACTTTTCGCCGGCGATACGACTTTTCTCGCGCTCGGTGAGGCGACGCCTCTCTGGGATGAGATTGCGCTGGCGAAATACCCAAATCGTTGTGCGCTATTTGAAATGTCGACGTCAAAAGAATGGATGGAGATTGCGGTTCATCGGGAGGCGGGCCTCGAAGGCCAACTCAATATTGAGACCACGCCGGGATTTTTGGCTGCGCGGGCGTGAATGGAAGCCGCAATCCTTGAGCTTCGACTTTCAACAAGTCTACGACCTCGTTGATGACGTGCCCAACGGTTCCGTCGCGAGTTACGGCATGCTCGCGAGCCTGTTGCCTGGCGTGACGGCGCGGATGGTGGGCCGGGCGCTGTCGCGTCTCGAAGACGGCGCGAAGACGCCGTGGCACCGGATTGTCAATTCAACTGGCGCAATTGCGCCGCGCCCCGGCGCTGCGGAACAACGCCAGCGTCTTGAAGGTGAAGGGATCGCCTTCCGTAAAAACGGACATGTGGATATGGGCGCTCATCAATGGCCCGGACCGTCGCCAATCTGGATCGAAAAAAGCTGCATGGACCCGATTGACGTGATGGAGATAGTCTCAACTTGGCGCCGAAGAAGGAGTGACAAGTGACAGAAGAAAAACTCACGATCGCTTTTGTCCTTTTTCCAAACCTGACGCAGCTCGATTTCACGGGGCCGCTGCAGGTTTTGTCGCGTTTGCCCGGTGCTGAAGTCCATCTTGTTGCCTCGTCGCTGGCGCCGATTACAACGGATGCAGTGTTGACGCTCAATCCGACAACGACTTTCGCCGATTGCCCGCCTCCGGATGTGTTGTGCGTTCCCGGCGGCTTTGGCGTCGACGGGGCGATCAATGATCCAGCGCTTATGGAATTCGTTCGCTATGAAGGCGCGCGGGTAAAATATGTAACGTCAGTTTGCACTGGCGCTTTTATTTTAGGCGCTGCGGGATTGCTGAAGGGCAAACGCGCGACAACCCATTGGGCCTATCACGATGAACTGACCAAAATTAACGCCATTCCGGTGAACAGGCGCGTCGTACGCGACGGCAATGTGTTCACAGGCGGCGGCGTCACGGCGGGGATCGATTTTGCCTTGACCCTGGCTGCCGAAATTGCAGGCGCCGCAGTTGCCCAGGCGATCCAGCTCGGACTTGAATATGATCCCGCGCCGCCCTTTAGCGCCGGATCGCCTGCGAATGCGCCGTCCCATATTCACAAAACCGCGACAGAGCGGTTTGCGCCGCGCCTTGAGGCGTTTCGGGCGGCGCTTGCCCGCTCAGTGGGCAAACCTTAAGCTTTTGTTATAACGGTTTCCCCAGTTTCGACATAATCTGTGTTATGATATGCGCTGATACATTGGCGCGCGCGCCTTTTCGATTTTCAGGAGCAGGACGATGAAGTTTCAATCATTTGCTAAAACTACTTTTATACTGATCGCTGCATTGACAGCGTTCGCTGGTGTTGCTGAGGCTGCGTCAAAGGCGAAAATCGATGTCCGCACTGACGAAGCGCTCGCGGAATTTAAATCTGAAATCAGCGGCGCAAACGCCGTGTTGGCGAAAGCAGTCGGCGTTTTGGTGTTTCCGCGAATTACAAAAGGCGGCTTTGGCATCGGCGGCGAATATGGCGAAGGCGCGCTGCGCGTTGGCGACAGGAGCGTCGCCTATTATTCGAATGCGGCGGCCTCTGCCGGCCTGCAAATTGGTTTGCAACGGCGCCGCCAGATGTTGGTTTTTCTCGACCAGACGGCGCTTGACAAATTCCGTGCGAGCGACGGTTGGGAGATCGGGGTCGACGCCTCTGTGACCGTGATCACTGTTGGCGCTGGCGGCTCAATTGACACCAAGCAACTAAATCAGCCGATCGTCGCCTTTGTGTTCGATTCCAAGGGCCTCATGTATAATCTGTCGCTGGAAGGCACCAAGATTTCGCGCATTCACGAGGACTGAGAACGTGAATCTGGCTCGAATTTTTCGCTGAACGGTCAGGCGTCGTCAATCGCCGCCAGATGCTCCGCCTGTTCCGCTTCGCTTAATAGGGATCCGAGGAAGCTGTTCTTTGCAAGCATACGGATATCGTCTTGGTCGAGATCAAGCGCTTCAATCACCGCCCTGAAATTATCCATCATATAACCGCCGAAATAGGACGGATCGTCGGAGTTTACCGTTGCGCGCAAGCCGAGATCGAGCATTTTTTTCAACGGGTGGGCGCGCATATCGCCGACAACACAAAGCTTGAGGTTGGACAAGGGGCAAACTGTCAGCGTCATTTGCTCTTTAACGAGCCGTGCGACCAGCGCCGCATCTTCAAGAGATCGGTTGCCATGGTCGAGCCTGTCGATTTTCAATAGATCCAGCGCTTCATAAACATAATCCGGAGGGCCTTCTTCACCCGCATGAGCGACGAGGGCGAGACCATGTTCGCGTGCGGCTTTGAATACATTTTCAAATTTTGAAGGGGGATGGCCGACTTCCGATGAGTCGAGCCCGACGCCGGCGATTTTTTCGAAATGCGGCTCAGCCTGTTGCAGCGTTGTAAACGCCTCTTCTTCGCTGAGATGGCGCAAAAAACACATTATTAGTTTTGACGTGACGCCCAGTTCGCGCTCACCCTCGGCAAGGGCGCGCGTGACGCCATTAATTGCAACGGAAAAAGGCAGGCCGCGTTCTGTGTGGCCTTGGGGGTCAAAGAAAACCTCAACATGGCGCACATTGTCCGCCCGGGATCGTTTCAGGTAAGCCATCGTCAAATCGAAGAAATCTTCTTCAGTCTGCAAAACACCCATGCCCTGATAATAAATATCCAGAAAATCCTGCAGATTAGAAAAATCATACGCAGTGCGAATTTCGTCGACTGATTTAAACGGAATTTCGACTTTATTTCGCCTGGCGAACGCGAACAGTTGTTCCGGTTCGAGGGAGCCTTCGAGATGAAGGTGCAATTCAGCCTTAGGCAGCGATGCTGCAAATTGAACAAGCTTTGATGTCATGCAGATCTTCCTCGAACGAATTTTACGAGGAACATTACCCCAAGCGCAAGCAGTGACAGCAGAGAGAGCGTCATAGACGGGGCCGCAGCGATCCATTTAAGACTGGTCATCGTTTGTTGAATGGGAATCAGGCCTGCTGGTGCGCCGCCGCCTTTGGCAAGGACAACGAGCATTGTATTTTCAAGAAACTCGGCGACCAGATAAATCCCCGGCAAAATAAGCGCAAAGCGAAAAGGCGTTGCTCCAAGACGAAAATGTTTCAATGCCAGAGCGATGATTGCTGTGATGACAAAAAAATTGAGGATAGCGTAAGGGATGTCGATCGCCTGAAAGAGCATGTAATCGCTCTGCAGGCCAAAGAGCTGGGAAAAAGCGCGTTCGGGCTCGCCTTCCGGATATCCGAAGATTGTTTCGGGAAGCGGTCCGGCTGTTTCGTGCGCCTGTTGAAACTGCCCGGTCGGGCGAAAAGCCCAAAATGAATAGGCGAACAAAGACGCGAAGAAAATCAGAAGCCGCGTCCAGCTCGCCTTTTCAATGCGTTTGTCGATCCAGCTCTGCATGTGCGCGCCCTGCTTTTGGAAAGGGCGGGCAGTTTAGCTTGACCTGCGGGCAACGCAAATCCCGTCCAAAAGCCAGTGTCTAGTCGCTGTGATTACCGCCCGCCGCCGAAGAAGCGTTTGACGGCGCCTGCAGCCGCGGCAAGACCGGCGATGATAATTACAATGAATTTCTTGCCGAAAATGAGTAGCGCGGCAAGCAAGCCGGTTTTCTTCGCAATCGCGGCGCCGCCGATCAGGCCGGCAATCCCATAGGCTGCTTTTTTGTCAATTCCCGGCTGATACTCGGCATAGGTAGAACCCAAATTGAATTGCGCCATCTCCAAAACGGTCGGCGTGGCTTGTCTGATTTCTGCAAGCTGGTCCATCGAAGCGACAAAGCCAATCACCAGCGCGCCGCTGCGCCCAAGGATGCGAATATCATAGTTCAGTGTGTTTTGTTCCGCGGCGCCAAATTTTAGTTCCTTCGCCCAAAAAAGTTTGTGAGTATCAGGATTATATGCCGGGCTCTCCGCCCAGCCAATAATTTCCACCGGCTCATACTCATTTTCGGTGCGCCATGCGTTCACTTCGATTTGTGACTTTTGGAGATCTCTCATCATTTCTGAATAGTCGATGTCATTGGCGTCTTCATCGGTGACATAGCCGTCGTCGCTGTAATTGATCGTGGCGCCCCAAGCGGCGCTGTCCAGCGGTGAAGCGCCAGCCGGGAAAATCATGCCAAGAACGGTCTCGTCCGGAGGATTGCCCCAGCCTTCTTCAAGAACGCTACGGGCGTCTTGGGAATCGAGAAAATAATGCGATGAAGGAATATTCAGTGTCGCTTTTGGCCCAACTAATGCGATCTCACCCTGGAGCGGTGAGAGGCTGGCAAGATAGGCGTCAATATCGGCGCTCTGTTCGGCATCAAGCTCTTCGCCCGGATAGGGATGATAGATAAGCGCTGGCGCCGGTTCAGACGCTTGCGCAATAGAAAATCCGGTAAACGCGACGGCGATTACCGCAGCTTTTACAATAGTATTCATGATCTTGGCCCCTTCTTATGCCCCCTTAACAGTTAGGGGCATGTATAGATAATTTCGCAAAAGTGGTCGATCTAATTTTAGCTATTTTTCATATAATGATTATGAAAAATGCGCCCGAGCGGTTATTTGCGATCAATTGAACGGGCGCCGCCGCCTTCGCGGTTTGTGATCTCTGTGATATTGGTCGGTTTCAAGACCGGTTTAAAACAAAATCCCCTCTTTAAACCCAAGGCCGTCTGCATCAGAAAATTCCGCGCTTCCTTTTTTCTTTTCAATATCGAATGCGGCTTTTATAAACGCGCTGTAATTGCCGCTTTCGATCGTATCGACCGCGACAAATTCGGCTCGCGCGGCGCTGCGGGTGAATTCAAGATCGATATAACCGTGATGCTCACCGGAAAGATAACGCACATCCTTGTTGTCGCGATTGGTGAGGAGGGCGTAGTCGGCGCCTTTACCGCCGAGAAATTCCTTGCGATAGGGCGAAGGAGAAGAGACCGAATGGACGCCGAGTTCAACGCCCATGTGAGTTCCGTCTTTTGCGGCTAAATCATTCGCCCACCATGTATGCGTGTCGCCGGTGATGACGATCATACCATCATCGCCGCTCTGCCGCACCATATCGTAAAATCGTTCGCGCGCCGCCGGATAGCCGTCCCAGGCGTCGAAATTGGTCGGTAAGCCGAGGGCCGAAGCTTTAACGAAAGCGCGCGCCTGATCCCATTGCTGTTCAATCGCGGCGATATCTTCTTCTGTCACATGGGGCGTCAGATCCGGGGCGATAACATTGGCCATTATGATCTGGTTAGCGACCAGCCGCCAGGGCTGGCCGCCGCCCACGGATGAGCGGAATGTGCGGTCGAGAAAATCAATCTGCGCGGCCCCAAGCATTTCGCGTGTTTCGTCCCACAAGATCTCGTTTTTGAAACGCGCGACGTCCTCCGGTGTTTGCAGCGTTGGGATGACATCGCCATATTCAAATTGTTGCGCGCGCGCCATCAGTCGCGTTTCAATGGCGGCAATTGTTAACAGATCGCCATAGGTGAAGGACCTGAAAAACGCTTCGGGGGTTCGCTCGGGTTCGCGCACCGGCATCCATTCATAATAGGCCTGGAGGGCGGCGCGCCGCCGCGCGTTCCACTCGCCTTCACTCGCGGGTTGATGGTTTTCAGCGCCGCCGCTCCATGAATCATTGGAAGTTTCATGGTCGTCCCAGACCGCGATCATTGGGTGAGCGGCGTGCATCGCTTGTGATGCCGGGTCAGCTTTATACTGGGCATGGCGCATGCGGTAATCAGTGAGTGAGACGACCTCATGGGCGGGCTGATGATCGCGTCCGAGCGCGGCGCCGGTCTCACCGCCATAGCCTTCGGTTGAATACTCATAAATGTAATCACCGAGGTGAATGACAGCGTCTATATCATCGCGACGTGCGATCAGGTCGTAAACATTGAAATATCCGAACGGAAAATTCGAGCAGGAAACGACGGCAAAGCGCGCACGGTCGAGAACGCCGGCAGGCAGCGTGCGTGTGCGGCCGGCCGGTGAATAAGCATCACCAATGCGGAAACGGTAAAAATACTCAGCTCCCGGTTCAAGGTCTTTGACCAGGACTTTCACGGTCCAATCGAGCGACGAATTTGTAATCGCTTCGCCTTTGCCGCGCATATCAGTAAATGCTTCGTCGGCGGCGGTTTCCCAGTTAATCGTGTGCATCGGCCGCGAATCGGTTGTGGAAATACGCGTCCAGATCACGACGCTGTCGGGGCCGGGATCGCCGCTGGCGACGCCATGAGCGAATATCCCCCCAACGCTTTTGCCCACGGCAATATAGGGCGTCATGACCGGGGCGGTGGCGCAGGAAGCGGCGCCCGCCAGTCCGGTGGTCAACGCGGCGCGCCGTGTGATTTTGTTCGTCATGACCGCCGCATCCTTTTCCCCGTGATCACTTTCACGATTGCTGCAGCGCAGGGTGTTCGCCAGCGCATTATTCGCTAATGTTATGACACAACCATAATCGCGCACCATTAGATTGCGCAGCAAAATGCTGAGGGTACGATGAAAAAACTTGGAATAACGGCGCTTGCCACCCTGATAATGGGCGCCTGCAGCCAACAAAGCGGCGGTGAGACCGCCGCAGATGGTTCTGCGGATACGCCGGCTGCGGATACGCAAGGCGCTGCAGATGACAGTAAGAATGCCGACGCTGGGATTGTTCGCCCGCCGCTTGATCCTTTTCCATCAACCTATGAGCGTTATGCTTCGGACGCGGTGCTGATCACCGGCGCGACGGTGCTGACGGGAACCGGCGAGCGCATAGATGGCGGCGCGGTCCTGTTGCAGGACGGCAAGATTGCTATGGTCGGCGCAGCGGCTGCGATGACTGTTCCCGAGGGGACGGCCACAATTGATGCGCAGGGCAAATGGGTAACGCCGGGCGTTATCGATATTCATTCGCATCTCGGCGACTATCCATCGCCGTCAACGGATTCAACTTCCGACGGCAATGAAGTGACCTCGCCTAATACGGCGCATGTCTGGGCGGAACATTCGGTCTGGCCGCAGGATGCCGGTTTTACACGGGCGCTTGCCGCCGGGGTCACGTCGTTGCAGGTTTTACCGGGCTCAGCCAATCTCTTTGGCGGCCGTTCTGTTATTTTGAAAAATGTTCCTTCGCGGACAGTGCAGGGCATGAAATTTCCCGGCGCCGCCTATGGTCTGAAAATGGCCTGCGGCGAGAATCCAAAACGGGTTTACGCTGAACGCGGCGGTCCAGGAACGCGCATGGGCAATTTTGCCGGCTATCGTGCGGCGTGGATTGAAGCTGCGGCCTATAAGAAGTCATGGGAGGACTATGCAGCCAAATATGAAAAATGGGCTGCAAGCGAGGATGAAGAGGAAAAGGAAAAAGACGCGCCGGACGCGCCGGCACGCGATTTGAAACTTGAAACCCTGGCAGGCGCCCTTTCGGGGGATATTAAAGTCAATATGCATTGTTACCGTGCTGATGAAATGGTTCAGGTCATCGATATGTCGAAGGAATTCGGCTATAAGGTCTCGACTTTTCACCATGCCATTGAAGCTTATAAAGTTGCGGACTTTCTTGCTGAAAATGGCATATGCGCTGCAATGTGGGCGGACTGGTGGGGCTTTAAACTCGAAGCCTATGACACGGTGCGCGAGAACGCCGCCCTGGTTTATGCGCAACCGGACAGCTGCGCCATCATTCACTCCGACAGCGATATTGGCATACAGCGTTTGAACCAGGAGGCCGCAAAAGCCATGGGCGCCGGCCGGCGCATTGGCGTTGACGTGACGCCGAAAGACGCAATCGCCTGGATCACCGCAAATCCTGCAAAGGCCATGGGTATTGATGACCAGACCGGTACGCTTGAATCCGGGAAAATGGCGGATGTGGTTATTTGGAATCGCAATCCGTTTTCGGTCTATGCGCGCGCTGAACAAGTCTATGTGGACGGCGCCCTGTTATATGACCGCGCTGATCCCACGCGCTCACCGCGAATGGACTTTGAGATTGGTCAATTGGACAATGGTTACACGGGAGGGGCGGGTCAATGAGCGCTTCAATGACAAAAAAACTCACCTGCGCCGCAATTATCACTTTATTCGCGCTGTCGACCGCAGCAGCGCAAACGACCGCGATTATGAACGGGCAGGTGCAAACGATCACTGGCGGCGTTATTGAAAATGGCGATGTGATCATTCGCGACGGGCGCATTGCTCAGGTCGGCGCGGATCTAACTGCGCCCTCCGGCGCCACAATAATCGATGCTTCCGGCAAAGTCGTGACGCCGGGCATATTTGCGCCGATTTCAAACATCGGATTGGTGGAAATCGGTCTTGACGCCGAAGCTAATGATGCCGGCCCCAACGAGGGAGAAGGATTTGCATTAAGTGCGGCGTTAAACGCAGTTGATGCTTATAACCCATCCTCAACCTTGATCCCGATCAACCGCGCCGGCGGCGTTACGCGGGCGGTTTCCGCACCCAACGCAGGCGACAAGTTGTTCGCCGGACGCGCCGCCATCATCGATATGACCGGCGGCGTAAATTCGGTCATGAAGCCTGACGCGGCGCAAGTCGTGATGATGGGTTTTTCGGGCGCGCGACGTTCCGGCGGCACGCGTATGGGGGCTTGGGCGACCATACGCGAATATCTCGATGAGGCGCGGTCATATGCGGCAAACCCGAACGATTATGTGCGCAGGACCCGCGAAGATCGCTTTGCGCTTTCGGATCTAAAGGCGCTTAAACCCGTTATCGATGGCGTTCAGCCGTTAATGGTTTCGGTCAACAGCGCTAATGACATCCGAAACTTGATCCGCCTAAAAAATGCCTATCGATTACGCGTGATCATTGTGGGCGGGTCCGAGGCATGGCGTGTTGGTCCAGAGCTTCAGGCGGCGAACATTCCGGTCATACTTGATCCCATGTTCAATCTGCCCGCTCAATTTGAAGATCTTGGCGCGACCCTGGAAAATGCGGCAAGGCTTCATCGGGCGGGCGTCAAGATTGCATTTTATAACCCGCAAGGGTTCGGCGCGCATAATTTGCGTCTTTTGACGCAGCATGCCGGGAACGCCGTTGCCGCCGGGTTGCCTTATGAGGCGGCGATGGCGGCGCTTACGATCAATTCAGCGGAAATGTATGATTTGCAGTCGCAACTTGGCTCACTTGAGCCTGGCAAAATCGCAGATGTCGTAATCTGGGACGGCGACCCGCTGGAACTGACGACCGAACCGGAAACGGTGTTTATCAACGGTATTCGACAGGACCTGAACAACCGCCAAATCATGTTGCGTGAACGCTATCGCGACCTGTCTCGCGGCGACCTGCCGCACGCTTATCGCGGCGGCGAATAGGCGGCTATTTTTCTTCAATAGAATTGCCCGCAGAAGCGTCCTTGCTGTTGCGGGCTTTTTTGTCTGCGCCAAACAGGCTGAGGGCGACCGCCGGGATCAGGCCAAGCGCGATCAGGATAAGCGCTGCGGGCGCTGCATCAGCGAGGCGTTCATCAGAAGCAAGGCGGTAAATATGCGTGCTGAGCGTTTCGAAATTGAACGAGCGCAATAAAAGCGTTGCCGGCAGTTCTTTGGCGATGTCGATGGCGACGATGGCCGCCCCGGCCAGCGCCGCGCCGCGCATTTGCGGCCAATGAATATCTTTGATGATGCGCGAGGGACCTGCGCCAAGGGATCGTGCGGCGGCGTCCATTTGCGGGCTGATTTGCTGCAAGCCGCCCGAAGTTGCATTGAAGCTCGCTGTCAAAAAACGCGCCACATAGGCATAGAGCATCACACCCACGCCGCCGGCGCCGACAGCGCTGGAAAAGCGCCCGATCATCGCGGTCAGCGCAAGAATGCCAATAGCGATAACCGCGCCCGGGATTGCGTAACCCAAGGTGGCGATCCGCAATAATATTTTCGCTGATTTTGCCTGGGTCCGCCGCGCCGCATAAGCGAGGAGCACTGCCAGCGCTGTGGCCATCGCTGCGCCGGCAATCGCAAGAAACGCGGTATTTAAAACTGACTGCGTCAGGCCGTGCGCCGCGCCGACGGATAGTTGCGGATCCAGTTTCACAAATAACACGCCTGCAGGAATGATAAAGCCGAACAATACGGGCAGGCTGCAGCCAAATATGGCTGCACCTGCATGCAGGCGCGACAGTCGCAGCCTTGCGCGTCCACGATGCGCTTTGACATTTTCGTCAACTCTGCCGCGTCGGCTGGCCTCCTCAATGAGGATTAGCAAAACTGCGAGCAGGAACAACCCGACAGCGAGCTGCATTGCGCCCGCGACGTATCCGAGACCATACCAGGTTCTAAATATTCCGACACTCAGTGTCGGCACGCCAAAGAAATCTGCAACGCCGTAATCGGCCGCTGTTTCCATCAGAGCCAGCGCGATGCCGCCAATGAGCGCTGGCCTTCCGGCAGCGAGCAGTACTTTTGTTGCGGCGCGCATCGGTGAGGCGCCCAGCATCCGCGCCGCCTCCATAAAAGCTGACGAGCGTGCAGCCAGCGAGGCCCGCATGGCGAGATAGACATAAGGATAAGTCGCCAAGACAAGAACGAACGCAGCGCCGAAAAGCGTGCGGATTTCGGGCACGGCGCCAGCGCCGACGATGCCTGCAACAAATCCGAAGGGCCCCAGAAAATCTGCATAGGCATAGGCGGCGACATAGGCTGGTATAGCAAACGGCAGTGCGAGACCAATCTCAAAATACCGTCTTCCGGGAAAGTCCGTTAAGGCAGTGATCAGTGCAGCGCCGCCGCCAAGCGCCGCCACGCCCAGGCCAACGAGCGCGCAAAGCATGACTGTCGTTGATGAATATCGAGCGGCGTTTATGGACAATGATTGGCCCTGTTCGACGCCGCCTGAAACGGCGCCGGCAAAGGTCGCGAGGATTGGCGCTGCAACAATGATCGCTATGACGGCGATTACAATGATGCGGATCATTGCCCTGTAGTTCGGTTTGCTTTTGTTCTCGGATGCGTCCGCAATCATGTCGTCTCGTCTCACCGCGATCAGAGAGATTGGCCAAATCGTAAATTCGGCAAACCACTCCAGGTTTCGTTTTTGCTTTCGTCGCTTTCCCGGTTTACTCAAATCGTGAAACCGGATCCAGTTTCGCCGAAAATGCTTTAAGGGAACGTGACATCTATGCGAAAGTGCGGCATTTCCAAAGCCGAATGATGCAGAACATGACCCATCTGGTTTCTGAATGAGCCTTTCTCTTCGCAATATCACGCACCGGTTTGGCGACCTGACTGCTGTCAACGAGGCCAGTGTTGAGGCGGCGGCTGGCGAAATTGTCTGTCTATTCGGGCACTCGGGCTGCGGTAAGACAACGCTTTTACGGCTTGCGGCCGGTCTTGAGACGCTGCAATCGGGGGTGATTGAACTTGACGGTGATATTATCGCCGCGCCCGGCCGTGATACGCCTGCGGAGCGCCGGTCGATTGGCATGGTGTTCCAGGATTTCGTCCTCTTTCCGCACATGACTGTTGAGAAAAATGTCGGCTTCGGGCTTGCCGGCGCCGCTGATGCTGAGCGCCGGATCGCCGATCAGCTGTGCATTCAGGGGCTTGCAAAATATGCACAGCGTTATCCCCATGAACTCTCCGGCGGCCAACAACAACGTGTTGCGCTGGCGCGGGCCCTTGCGCGTTCTCCCCGGGCGCTCCTGCTTGATGAACCATTTGCCAGTATTGACGCCGCCTTGCGCCGCCAATTGCGCGAGCAGATGCGCCGCACACTGAAAGAACACAATGTTGCTGTCGTTCTCGTTACGCATGATCCGGAAGAGGCGCTGGCGTTGGGCGATCGCCTCGCTCTGATGCGCGCGGGGCGAATTATCGAAACAGCGCCGCCGCAGGAATTGTGTGAAAAACCGCAGACGCCGGAAGGCGCCGGCATTTTCCCCGGCAGTCAGCGATTGAGCGGAACTATCGTCAGCGGCCGGCTGAAAACGCCCGCTGGCGAGTTTCCCGCAGATAACCTTCCAGACGGGCCAGGTATTGCCGTGCTTCATGAAGGCGCGTTGTCCGCTTTCGCCGATGAGGGCGGCGCATTTACCGTCGCTGACGCCCGGTTCGCGGGACCGGATTGGATGGTCTGGCTGGAGGGTCGCGCCGATCCGGTGCGTCTTCGCTTGCGCATGCCGGTGTCCCCGGAAGAGGGCGCGACGATGACGATTGCCGCCGATCTTTCAATGACATTCGTGTTTGCGGATCAATGAATTTATGCCGCATTGACGCGTTGCGCGTCTGTGTTACCTAAGAAATACTGTAATCACACGGGTGTCCAGATGCGTTTTTCTCCTAATGTTTTGACCAGCGGATTAATTGGCGGCGCGGCGTTGTTGTTGGCGGCGTGCGGCGGCGAGCAACCAAGCGCAAGCGCTTCGTCGGATGAAGAAATTTTAAAGGCGGCGACCGCGCCTGAAATGGCCGGTGAGGTCAATATTTATTCCGGGCGTCATTATGATTCCGACCTCGCGATCTATGATGCGTTTACACGGGAAACAGGAATACGCGTTAATCTGATTGAAGCGGGAGGCGATGCGCTGATTGAACGACTTGCCCGCGAAGGCGAAGCGAGCCCGGCAGATTTGTTCATCACGGCGGATGCAGGCATCCTCTGGCGCGCTGAAGAGCGCGACCTCTTTCGTCCCGTCACCAACGACATATTGGAAAAGCGCGTGCCGGCGGCATTTCGTCATCCGGAAGGAAAATGGTTCGGGCTGTCAAAACGCGCGCGCATAATCATTTACAATAAAGAACAGGGATTGCCGGATGGCTTGTCCAGCTATGCAGATCTGGCGGATCCGGCCTATCGCGGCATGATCTGTGTGCGATCATCTTCAAATGTTTACAACCAGTCGCTTCTTGCGTCGCGTATTGCTCATGATGGCGTTGAAGCGGCCGAAAATTGGGCGCGCGCTGTGGTCGCTAATTTTGCCCGCAAACCGCAGGGAAATGACACGTCGCAAATCGAAGCGGTTGCGGCGGGTCTTTGCCGGATCGGCATCGTCAACAGCTATTATGTTGCTCGCTTTATTGGCGCCGAAGACAAGGAAAATGCCATGATTGGCGGTAAGATTGGTGTCCTTTTCCCCGATCAAAATGGCGACGGCGCCCATGTCAATATCTCCGGCGCGGGCATTACTGTCCATGCGCCCAATGCGGAAAATGCGGAACGGCTTTTGGAATATTTGCTCGATGATGAAACGCAAACCGCTTTCGCGCAGGGCAACAATGAATATCCGGTTGCCGCGAGCGTTCCCGCATCCGGGCCGGTGGCGGCGCTCGGAGGCTTTATTGAAGACGATCTGCCGGTCGCGGCGCTTGGAGAAAATCAGACTGCGGCGGTCGAGATCTTTGATCGCGTCGGCTGGCCATAAAGCGCCCTGCAGTGGTAGCGTTGGCCCATGACGCAGCCCACCAATATCAGCGAATTAAGGAGCCGTGCGGAAGCTGGCGATCCGCGCGCCCAATATATGTTGGCGGCAACGCTTGCGTCATCGGGCGTCCGGGATGAAGCGGACCGCTGGTTGCACGAGGCGGCAAAAAACGGCGAGGCCGATGCAAGCTATACGCTGGCGACCCGTCATCTCCAGACCCATAAAGGCGCGGTGCAGGCATTGTCGCTGCTGCAAGGCGCTGCGCAACGTGAATCGAATGTGGCAAAGCGCTTACTTGCCGTCCTCTATGCGGAAGGCCTTGGCGTGGAGGCGGACTGGCGCGGCGCTGTGATGCTGGTCGTCGATGCGGCGCGGAAAGGCGAAATAGAGGCGCAACGCGAAATCGCGATGCTGCTTTTATTGGCAAATCCTGATGATGCTGACGCAATGCATTTGTTGGAAAATGCCGCTAATCGAGACGCCATCGCTGCGGCGGTTTATGCTCGCCGATCAATCAATTCGGGATTACAAGATGAACGAACCCGCAGCGTCATCGAACAGCTTGGCGCTATGCGCTATCCAAACGCAGCGGCGCTCTATGCTGCATTTAATGCGGCAAGCCACTTATCTGCGCCGCGCGTGGAAAACCGCAAACACGCGCCGATTGTTTGGGATGGTGTTTTGCAAAAGCTGACCGATAATTCACCGTCGGCTATGCCGGCAGCGGAATCGCTTTGCGTGGAACCAGAGGCCATTGTCTTTCGCCAGGCGTTTTCCCCGGAGGCCTGCGAATATATCATCGCCGCCGCCGGCCGCCGGTTGGCGCCGTCGCAAACCGTCGATCCGGGCACCGGCGCGTCGCGCCGCGACGCCTACCGCACGTCGCTGACCGCGACGCTCGGACCGGTTGATCTTGATCTCGCACTTGTCGCCTTCAATCGGCGGATCGCGCGCATTGCCGGCAATCCGCATTGCAATGGAGAGTTTTTGAGTGTGCTGCATTATTCGCCTGGACAGGAATATAAACCCCATTTTGACTGGTTGCCGCCAGGCGAAGATTTTGATCGCGGCGGCCAGCGGGTGACCACCGCTCTGCTTTATCTGAACGAAGATTATGAGGGCGGCGAAACGCATTTCCTCAACCCAGATATTGAATTCAAAGGCGCGCCGGGCGATCTTCTGGTTTTTCAAAACGCCCTGGCCGACGGGTCGGCGGACAAGGTCTCCCGCCACGCCAGCCGGCCGGTGACGAGCGGCGTCAAATGGATCGCCTCTAAATGGTTCCGGGGAAAAAAATACAACTTCTAGGCTTTTCAGAATGATATAACATCGATATAACATTTTCATCGGGTTTGAATCGGGTTTGAGGAGTGCGCGAAATGACGGGAACCAGAAACGGGTCTGCCACCCGCGACGGTGGGCGGCAGCGGCCGCCAGGATTATCAAAGAACGAAAAGCTGGTGTGGAATGTCCTTTCCGCCAGCGCTGATCCGCTGAAAGCCTATGAGATTCTGGATAAGCTCAAGGATAAAGGCGTCCGGGCGCCGATGACAGTCTATCGGGCTCTCGACGGGCTTGAGGAAAAAGGTCATATCCACAAGCTGGACGGACTCAACGCTTTCGTGCTTTGCAATCATGAAGGACCGCACAGAGTTCAGACCTTCCTTGTTTGCGAGACTTGTTCCACCGTGCGCGAATTAGAGGTAGTGGCGGTCGAGGCGGACATCGTTCCGGCGGTGAGGGCTGCTCATTTTGACATGCACACAGCTCGGCTCGAGATCAAAGGCCATTGTACGAATTGCGCCGAAGCGGCTTGATTGCGGCGCGTATCCAGAATCATTGACTCCCATTAGGTCGGCACTATTGTTCTGATCGCTGTCGCGCTTTGCTGTGCGGCGGCAAGCCTCATGCGGGAGAGACCGCGCTGACGCCAAGCGGCGAAGGCAGGCGCCGAAGGAGCAACCGCCCCGGAAACTCTCAGGCAAAAGGACCGCAGGAGGCGGATGCAGGCTGGAAAGCAGGCCGCGCGATTTGCGCCGCCTCACCGAAGGTGTAAGCGGGCGGCTGACCATTAGGTCATCCAGTGTCCCGTGAAATCTCTCAGGTTCCCATGACAGCCGGGGCTGCCGCTATCAGCGGCGCTTTGATCATGGGACGGATGAATGACGCAAAATCTGAAAATAACGCCGTTAAATGCGCTCCATAAATCTTTGGGCGGAAAAATGGTTGAGTTTGCCGGTTATGAAATGCCGGTGCAATTTCCGCTCGGCGTTTTGAAAGAACATCTTCACACGCGGGAAAAAGCCGGCCTGTTTGATGTTTCGCATATGGGACAGGCAGTGATCGTCGGCGCGGATCATGAAAGCGCTGCGCGGGCGCTGGAAACGGTGGCGCCTGGGGAAATTCAAAAACTCGGCGTCGGGCGCCAGCGCTTGACCGTTTTGTTAAATGACGACGGCGGTATTCTCGATGACTTAATGGTCAGCCGTCCGGTTGCCGATGGGCGGCTAAATATCGTCGTCAATGGCGCCTGTAAGGAAGCCGACTACGCTTATTTGGATGAGCGGCTGCCTGAAAATGCGAAACTGGAACGGTTTGATAGTCGCGGTCTGCTGGCGCTGCAGGGGCCAAAAGCGTCAGAAGTGTTGGCGAAACATGCGCCAGCGGCAGCTGACCTAAAATTCATGTCGTTCGCGGAGCTACAAATTGGCGATATTACCGCGGTCGTAACGCGTGGCGGATACACGGGCGAAGACGGTTTCGAGATTTCAACATGGCAAGAAGACACGGAAAAACTCGCCAGGCTGTTGCTCGACGATCCAGATGTTGAACCGATTGGCCTGGGCGCGCGCGATTCTCTCCGGCTTGAGGCGGGCATGTGTCTTTATGGCCATGATCTGACCCCGGAAATCTCACCCGTCGAAGGCAATATCGCTTTCACGATTGGCAAGCGACGCCGTTCGGAAGGCGATTTTGCCGGCGCGAAACGTATTTTGCGCGAGCTGGCTGACGGGCCTTCGCGATTGCGTGTTGGAATTTTGCCCCAAGGAAGGGCGCCTGCGCGTGAAGGCGCCGAAATTCAGTCTACGGATGGGAAAATTATTGGCGCTGTTACGTCGGGCGGATTTGGGCCGAGTGTTGGGGCGCCGGTGGCGATGGGCTATGTAGACATAGACTATGCACAGACCGGAACGGATGTGCAATTGATGGTCAGGGGAAAAGCACTGCCAGCGCAGATCGCAGACATGCCATTTGCGCCGCATCATTATTATCGAGGACAGGGAGCAGGGAAATGAGCGTAAAATACACCAAGGATCATGAATGGGTGCGCGAAGAGGGCGGCGTCTATATCGTCGGCATCAGCACCCATGCCGCAGAACAGCTTGGAGACGTTGTTTTTGTCGAATTGCCGGAAATTGGCAAGTCTCTCTCAAAAGGCGACGATATGGCTGTCGTAGAAAGCGTTAAAGCGGCGTCGGATGTTTATGCGCCGATCTCCGGCGAAGTTGTTGAAATTAATCAGGCGATTGCTGACGAGCCTGCCAAAGTCAACGAAGACGCACAGGGCGCCGCCTGGTTTGTGAAACTCAAAGCCAAAGACGCCAGCGAGCTTGATACGTTGATGGATGAAGCTGCGTATAACGAGTTTGTGGAAAACGAGTAGGCGATGAGATATCTACCGCTTAATGATTCGGACCGCGCGACGATGCTGAAAGCCGTTGGCGCCGCAACGATTGATGACCTTTTTGAAGACGTTCCTGCCGATGCGCTCAATGCGTGTTTTGATCTGCCCAATCATCAGGGCGAAATGGAGATCGAACGGGCGCTTGGCGCTATGGCGGCAAAAAATCGCGCTGCCGGCGATGGACCGTTTTTTATCGGCTGCGGCGCATACGCCCATCATGTGCCGGCGACAGTCGATCATATCATTCAGCGTTCGGAATTCTTGACGTCCTATACGCCCTACCAGCCAGAGATCGCGCAAGGCACGCTGCAATATCTGTTTGAATTTCAAACCCAGATAGCCTCGCTCACTGGCATGGATGTCGCGAATGCGTCGATGTATGACGGCTCGACCGCTTGCGCTGAAGCGGCGTTGATGGCGCGCCGGCTGACCAAGCGGCGCAAGCTCATTCTTTCAGGTGGGCTGCATCCGCATTATGCGGCGGTGACGCGCACAAATATGGAACTCCATGACGACAATGTAGTTCAGGCGCCAATTGATGCGGAGGGCGCTGAAGATTTGATCTCGATGATTGACGACGAGACCTCGTGCATCATCGTCCAGAACCCTGATGTTTTTGGAAATCTGCGCGACCTCGCGCCCATCGCCGCGGCGGCGCACGAAAAGGGCGCGCTTCTGGTCGCTGTCGTGACGGAAGTGGTGTCTCTCGGCGCTGTCAAAAGTCCCGGCGAGATGGGCGCCGACATTGTCGTCGGCGAAGGCCAGTCAGTTGGCAACGGGCTCATTTACGGCGGGCCTTATGTGGGACTTTTTGCGACGCGCCAGAAATATATACGCCAGATGCCGGGCCGGCTTTGCGGCGAAACAACTGATGCCGAAGGAAAGCGCGGCTTTGTGCTGACGCTTTCAACGCGCGAACAACATATTCGGCGCGATAAGGCGACTTCGAATATCTGCACCAATTCCGGTTTGTGCACGCTTGCCTTTACAGTGCATATGACATTGCTCGGTGAAACAGGCCTCAGGCGGCTCGCTATGCTCAACCACGTAACCGCCTGCAAGGCCGCAGATGCGCTCGGCGACATCGACGGCGTCGAGATTGTTAACAAATCCTGGTTCAATGAATTCACACTGCGGCTGCCAAAGAACGCAAGCGCTGTTGTAGATGCGCTTGTTGATGACGGTGTGCTCGCAGGGGTTCCCGGCGGACGCCTGTGGCCAGATGATCAGCTTGCGGAGAACCTTTTGATTGTCGCGGCGACGGAGCGCGCAACCGACGAAGACATAAAAACAATCGCCTTGAAACTCCGGGAGGCGCTGTAAACCATGACAATGAACAATCAAGGAAGACCAAGCCGCGCCGACAATGCCGCCTTGATCTCAACGCCAACCTTTACCGGCAACAAGGCGCTGCAGATCGAAGAATTGTTGAGTTTTGAGATCGGAAGTATTTCTCAGACCGGCGTCGACATTGCGGCGTCAACCGGCAATGTTGATCGTCTCGGCGGGCTGCATCGCGACGATGATATCGGTCTGCCCGGTTTGTCCGAACCGGAAACGATGCGTCATTTCGTGCGCCTAAGCCAAAAGAACTTCGCCATCGATATGGGGCCTTTTCCGCTTGGCTCGTGCACGATGAAGCACAATCCTCGCCTCAATGAAAAAGTAGCGCGGCTTTCCGGTTTTTCCGATCTCCATCCCCTGGCGCCGCAAGCAGCAGTGCAGGGCGCTCTGGAATTAATCGACCGGCTTGCATTCTGGCTAAAAGAACTGACCGGCATGCCTGCAGTCGCTATGTCGCCGAAAGCCGGCGCCCATGGTGAATTATGCGGCATGATGGCGATCAAATCGGCGCTTGATGCGCGCGGCGAGGGCGATAAACGCAAACGCGTGCTCGCGCCTGAATCCGCTCATGGCACCAATCCCGCAACTGCTGTTCAATGCGGATTTAAAGTTGAAGCAATACCAGCGGATGCGACCGGCCGTGTGGATCTGTCGGCGCTGAAAGAAAAACTAGGCGATGATGTTGCGGGTATCATGGTCACGAACCCTAACACATGCGGTTTGTTTGAGCGTGACATTCGCGCAATCGCTGACGCGGTGCATGATGCGGGCGGTTATTTTTATTGTGACGGCGCGAATTTCAACGCCATCGCCGGGAAAGTCCGTCCTGGCGATCTTGGCATCGATGCGATGCACATCAATCTCCACAAGACGTTTTCAACGCCCCATGGCGGCGGCGGACCTGGCTCTGGTCCGACCGTGTTATCGGACGCGCTCGCGCCATTTGCGCCTGTTCCTTATGTGGTTTGCGAAAACGGCATCTACGGTCTTGTTGAAACCCGGCGCGCGGCGAACGCCGAAACAGCGGGCGTCGACAGTATGGGCCGGATGACCGCGTTTCATGGGCAAATGGGCATGTTTGTGCGTGCGCTCGCTTATATGATGAGCCATGGCGTCGATGGCGTTCGCCAGGCTGCAGAAGATGCAGTCTTGAACGCCAATTATGTTCTCGCGCGTCTAAAATCAGAAATGACCCCTGCTTTTGACGGCTATTGCATGCATGAAGCTTTGTTCGACGACCGGTTCCTTGAGGGCACCGGCGTTGAGACGATCGATTTTGCCAAAGCTATGATTGATGAGGGCTATCATCCCATGACTATGTATTTCCCGCTGGTGGTTCATGGCGCCATGCTGATCGAGCCGACGGAATCCGAATCGAAACGCGAGCTCGATCTATTTTGCGATGCGCTGTTGTCACTGGCAAAACGCGCCAAAGCGGGCGAAGTGGAGCCATTTAAGGCGGCGCCGATCTATGCGCCCCGGCGCAGGCTCGATGAAACCGCAGCGGCGCGAAAGCCGGTCCTGCGTTGGCGGCCCGAAGGCGACATCTGACGCTCAACTCAAATTTGGCGCGCCGCCGCCGCTTCACGGCGGATTGAAAACACGCGTAAACTCCGGGACTTCGTTATGATCAGGACAAAGCGCCAATGGATTTCTTAAGCCGGTTTACGATCGACGCGGTCAATTTTCTGTCGGGTCTGTTGGTGTTTGGCATTGTTCTGGGCGTGATCACCGTCATTTTGCTGTTCATTGTCGACGCGACCCAGTCAAAAGACGCCATTCGTCACAATTATCCTGTGATCGGAAGATTTCGCGACCTCTTTACGCGGCTCGGCGAGTTCTTCCGGCAATATTTCTTTGCGCTCGACCGTGAGGAAATGCCCTTTAATCGCGCCGAGCGCGACTGGATCTACAAATCCGCAAAAGGTAAGGACAATACGCTGCCATTCGGCTCGACGCGCAATTTGAATCTCGTCGGCACGCCGATTTTTATCAATTGCGCTTTTCCCCGCCTTGACGAGGAAGCGCGAAATCCTCCTCCGGTGGAATTTGGTCCCTATACGCCAAATCCATATTTGGTCTCGTCGATCATCAATGTCTCGGCAATGAGTTTTGGCGCTTTGTCGAAACCGGCGGTGCAGGCGCTGTCTCGGGGAGCGAAGCTCGCCGGATGCTATCTTAACACCGGCGAGGGAGGGCTTGCGCCTTACCATCTTGAAGGCGATTGCGACGTCGTGTTTCAGATGGGTACGGCGAAATATGGCGTGTGCGATGAAAAGGGCGGACTTGATGACCGCAAACTGGCGGAACTAAGCGCCAACCCTCAAGTCAAAATGATCGAGATAAAGCTCGCGCAAGGCGCAAAGCCTGGCAAAGGCGGCATATTGCCGGCGGTAAAGGTGACGCGTGAAATCGCTGAAATCCGCGGCATCAACGTGGGCGAAGCGTCAATTTCACCGAATCGTTATCCCGAGATCAATAATGTCGAGGAGCTTCTGGATTTCATCACTCATGTGCGCACCGTTTCAAAGCTCCCGGCAGGTTTTAAAACAGTGCTTGGCGCCTATGGCTGGATTGATGCGTTGTGTGATGCGATCGAACAGCGCGGCGTTGAAGCGGCTCCCGACTTTATTACCCTTGACGGCGGCGACGGCGGCACAGGGGCTGCGCCCATGTCGCTGATGGATAATGTTGGTTTGCCGCTTAAACAATCGCTGCCCATGCTCACGGATATTCTTGAACGCCGCGGCTTGCGCAACCGCATTCGTGTGATTGCGTCAGGCAAGTTGGTGACGCCCGCCGATGTCGCCTGGGCGTACTGCGCTGGCGCCGACGTTGTTAATACAGCGCGCGGTTTCATGTTTTCGATCGGCTGTATCCAGGCTCTGCGGTGCAACACCAATAATTGTCCAACGGGCGTTACCACGCATAAAAAGAGTCTGCAGGCGGGTCTCGACCCAACGGTAAAATCGGTGCGCGCGGCAAATTATGTGGAAAAAATGCGCAAAGATGTGGCGATGATCGCGCATTCCTGCGGCGCCGAACATGCGCGCGCCTTAAAGCGTTACCATGTGCGGATCGTCCAGGAGGACGGATCGTCAATTCCTCTCGATGAACTGTCGCGGCGCTTGCGGCCTTTGGCGCCTGAGGAATATAGGGACGCAAAAACCGGTTAGGGGTTAAACCCGCCGGTTTTCAAAAATTCAATTTCCGCCGGGGTCGATTTGCGGCCCAGCACTTTATTGCGATGAGGAAACCGCCCGAATTTTTTGATGATGTCATAGTGCTCAATGGCGTGGGGCTCGTTCATTGAGCCAGGCAGGCGCGTTTTGATGAGTGCGACGCAGCGTTCCTGCGCCGCCAGATTTTCTGAATGCATCAGCGGCATATAGAAAAAGGCGCGCTCTTTCGCGTCGAATGATCTGTCATGACCCAATGCGATGGCTTTTTGCGCCGCCTCAAGGGCAAGGTGGTCGTGTGCAAAGGCGCGGGGATCATCGCGAAATATATTGCGCGAGAATTGGTCAAGCAAAATGATCCGCGCCAGTGCCGGCCGCGGATCATCGCTCCAGGCGTCAAGCTCGCCATTGATTGCGCTTTGATGAAGTGCGGTAAATCGCGTTCGAACGCTCGCATCAAAATCCAGGTTGCGTCGAAACCATTGATAGGGTTTGGTTTCTTCGAACCAGAATTTCAGAATCGCTTCGGTTGCGTCGGCGCCCGGTCGGCTCTGAAGCGGCGAGGACATTAATTCAGTTTGTCGCGCAGCCCGGCAATAGCTCTATCGGCAAAGGCCGTTTGTGCGCCGCCGTCCATGCGCTCGCGAATGATCTCGCGCGCCGCTTCAATTGCGAGATCGGCGGTCTGGCCACGCACTTCCGATAACGCCTGGGCTTCAGCGCGTGCAATTTTATCTTCAGCGGCTTTGGCGCGGCGATCCATTTGCTCGTTAATCTTATCTCTCGCTTCAGCCGCCAGGCGCTTGGCGTCTTTTTTCGCTTGCTCGATAATTGCAGCGGCTTCGCCTTCCGCTTCGCGCTGGCGGCGCTGGTACTGAGCAAGCAGTTCTTGCGCCTCTTCGCGAATTTTACGCGCTTCGTTGATTTCGTCGGCAATTTCGCGGCCACGCTTGTCGAGGCCGGAAAGCATCATTTTGTGGACACCCGCGCGCGCAAAGACGCCAATGATGATGACGAATGCGACGAGCACCCAGAATGACGCATCCTGAAGAAGGCCGCCGGAATGATCAGCGGCGCCGTGACTTTCTTCGGCGGCGGCAAGGGCGAGGCTGGCGATAGATATCATCAGTACATTTCCCTAAGAGGCGTTAGAAACGGTTGAGACTGCTTTTGCGGCGGCATCGCTGGTTGGCGCTTCATCAATCAGCGTTTCGACAATCGCCCGCGCCGTCTCCGCGGCGGCTTCCCGCACTTTTGCGGCTGCATCTGCTTTCATCCCCGTAATGCGGGCTTCCGCCGCTGCGACTTGTTGCTCGAGCGCCGCGTCAGTTCCCGCCTGCATTTCAGCGATATCCTTGTCGACCTCGGCGCGGGTTTCCGCAGCAATCCCCTGAGCCTTGGCTTTTGCATCGGCCAGCGCCTGATTATAGGCATTTTCCGCGTCGTCTGCCTCGCGTTTGAACTCGCTCGCCTTGTCGAGGTCATCGGCGATGCGATCGCGGCGTTCCTCAATGGCGCCGCCGATGGCAGGCAGGAACTTCGTGTGCATCAGTGCGTATAAAATGCCGAATGTAAAAGTCAGCCAGAAAAGCTGGCTTGGCCATGATGATGGGTCAAGTTGAGGCAGGCCTGCCGACGCCGCTTCATCTCCATGGGCGGCGGCGGTTTCAGCAGCAGACGTAATGAGAGTGAAGATGGACAAAGGTCCTCTCCCTTAATTTATTCGCGATGAGCGCCTTAGAATGTGTAAAGAATGATCATCGCGATTGCGAAGCCAAGAAGGCCCGTAAATTCTGTCAGCGCGAAGGCGAGAAGCATGGTGGGCTGGTTTGCTGCGGCAGCAGACGGATTACGAAATGCGCCGGATAAAAAGTTACCAAAGATAAGGCCGAGACCAACGCCTGCGCCTGCAAGAGGAATTGACGCGAGACCGGCGCCGATAAGTTTTGCTGCTTCTGCTTCCATTTTATGCACTCCTAAAGTGTTTTCGTGAGCCGTTGATCCCGGTGTCGCGGTTGGCCCTCAAAAGCCCGCGCGGGAAATTCGAAACTAGTGATCTGCCGCGTGGGCGGCGTCGCTGAGATAAATACAAGTGAGAACCGCAAACACATAAGCTTGCAATGCGGCAACCAGAAACTCGAGCGCGGTCACAGCGACGGCGCCGAGGAAGGGCGCAATGCCGAAAAGCATCACTGCGCCCCCCGCGCTGAGAAGGGATACGACGAAACCGGCGAACAGTTTGAGAATGATATGTCCGGCAAACATGTTTGCGAATAATCGAACGGCGAGACTGATCGGACGCGACAGAAATGAGATGATCTCAATCGGCACGATCAGCGCATACATGTAGATCGGCAGTCCTGAGGGTGCGAACAGCTTAAAAAACTTTAGCCCGTTTTTCCAAAATCCATAAATGAGCACAATCGATATGGTGACCATGGCGAGCGCCAGCGTCACGATGAGATGGCTGGTTGGCGTGAAAGTGTGGATTTCTGCGGGGGTGCCTGGAATGGACGGAACAAGGCCAAACAGGTTTGCGGCAAGAATGAAAATAAACAATGTGAATACATAGGGAAAGAATTTCCGCCCGTCCGCCCCGATTGTATCGCGCACGAGGTCGGAAACAAATTCGTAAAGGACTTCTACGGCGGACTGAACCCGGCCCGGGATCAGCGCTGCGCGCCGCGTCGCCAGAAAAAAGAAAAGCACAATTGCGCTGGTTGCAATCACCATCCACAGCGACGAGTTTGTGAATGAAATATCAACGCCGGCGAAATCGAGCGCTATGATGGGCAAAATCTCAAACTGTTCCATCGGACCGGCAGCGCGGATATCAATCATTGTATCTCTCGTTCTCGCCGGATTTTTTCATCAGATTTCTGACGAAGACCCGCTGTCATCTTTCATGGAGCGCGCAATATTGCGAAGCCCCGCCGCAAATCCAAGCCCGATGCCGGCAAGCAGAAACCAAGGCTCAGTTTCCAGCCAGCGATCAAGCAGATATCCAAGCAAGGTGCCTACAAACAATCCGGCCAGCAAATCCGAAGAGACCCGCATCGCGCGTCCCCAGCCCGCCCCGCTCGGCTTTGGAACCTCCGGCTCATGCTCGACGCGCATCGCGTCCAACCGCTCCGAAAACTCGTCCAACGAGGGCGGATTTTGCTTACCGGCGTCATTCGCCATGCGCTTGCCCGAAAATAGGCGCCCGCGAGAACCGCGCGCGCCCCTTGAAATCGCGGCGGACCATATAGGCGCCGCAGCGCAGCGTCAAGCAATGGATTTTTCGCCTAAGCTGTTGAAATTTAACCGTGAAACCGGGCGCGGCGAGACGACGCAATAACGCTGAATGGGGCTATTCCGCCGCCGCCAATTGCTCGGCTTTGGTAAGGTCGACAGAGACCAGCTGCGACACGCCACGTTCGATCATTGTCACGCCGAAAAGACGGTTCATGCGGGACATTGTAAGCGCGTGGTGCGTGATGATAATAAAGCGCGTATCGGTTTCACTGGCCATTTCGTGCAGGAGCCGGCAAAAGCGCTCAACATTGGCGTCATCAAGCGGCGCATCAACCTCATCGAGTACGCAAACCGGCGCAGGGTTCGCCATGAACACAGCGAAAATGAGCGCAGTCGCGGTAAGCGCCTGCTCGCCGCCGGACATCAGCGACATTGAGGCGAGTTTCTTGCCCGGCGGCGATGCGAAAATCTCAAGGCCGGCATCCAGGGGATCTTCGGAATCTATCAGCCGCAATTCCGCCTGACCGCCATTAAAGAGGCGTTTGAAGAGGCTGGCAAAATTCGTATTTACCGTCTCAAACGCCTCAAGGAGGCGCTGGCGCGCTTCACGGTTGAGGCCGCCAATTGCAGCGCGCAACTTGCGGATCGCCGAGTCGCAGTCTTCGCGTTCATTGCCAAGTTCAATCAGGCGCTCAGCGACCTCTTTCATTTCCTCGTCAGCGCGCAAATTGACACCGCCGAGATTTTCCCGCTCGCGCTTATAGCGTTCAAGTTTGCGCTCAATGTCTTCGCGCGCGGGAAGGTCTTTGCCTTCCTTGTGCTCTGCGATGCCGAGCAGTTCTTCTGGAGCGGCGTCGCAGGTTTCATGGGCGAGGGACGCAGCTTCACTAACGCGTTCGGCGGCGGCTTCGGCCTGCGCCTCAAGTCTTGCTCGGGCCTCGCGGGCTTCTGCGGCTTCATGATCGGCAGCCTTTGCCGTCTTATCGGTTTCTTGCGCTGCGTGTTGGCCTTTGGCGAGGGCGTCCGCATGATCGTTTCGGCGTGTCTCGGCAATCGCCAGTTGATCAAGCAGGGCTTTGCGTTTTTCCTCGATTTGCGCCGGCGCGTCGTTCGCAGCCGCATGGGCGGATTTCGTTTCTTCCAGCCGGGTCTCCAGCTCGCCGATGCGCGCAGTCGCGGTTTCGCCGCGCGTCGCCCAGACGCCGCGTTCGCGTGAAAGTTCTTCAAGCCGCTCCGCGCGCATTGTCGCCTCGCGCGCCAGATCATTATGGGCGGCGCGGGATTCGCCGGCGCGTGCGCGCGCTTTTGAAACTTCGTCCCGCAAAGCAGCGACACCTTCGGAAATCAGCGCCGGATTGGGCAGCCCCTCGCGCTCTTCTGTCAGGCTTACAAAACTGCGCTTTGTTTCGACTTCATCTTCGTCAAGGCGGGCAAGATTTTCATCAATTGATGCGATGCGCGTTGATGCGCGTTCATGCTCGCGCTCCAGATCGGAAAGCGCTGAGCGCGCCGAATCGACCGTGCGGCGCGCCTCGGAAAAAAGCGACCGCACTTCACGCTCAGAACTTTGCCGTTCCTTTAGTGCTGTCGTTGCTTCCTGATGGGCGGCCCGCGCAGAATTTGCACGCGCTTGAACGGCTTCGAAGTCACGTTCGAGCACGAGCAGGCGATTGCGTTGCTCAAGACGAATAGCCGACGCGGTTTTCGCATCGGCGTGGGTCGTGAACCCGTCCCAGCGCCACAAATCGCCCTGCTTTGAAACAAGCCGTTGGCCAGGTCGCAAAAAAGGGCGCAAACGTTGACCGTCGTCCGCATCAACAACGCCGATCGCCGAAAGGCGCCGCGTGATTTGCGAGGGGCCTCTGACGAAATTGCGCAGGGGCTCAGCGCCATGGGGCAGTCTGTCATCGGTTGGCGCGTCGCCGAAATGCGACCAGTGCGCGGGCGCGGCTTCGTCAGTCGCGGCGCCGAGATCGTCGCCAAGCGCTGCGGCCAGGGCGTTTTCAAAACCCGGATCGACTTCAATCAGCTCGATCAGCGGCTGGCAGTCCTGCGATTCATTGGCGGCAAGTACGCGCCGCAAGGCTTCGCGCTCTGCGTCGATTTCGGTGAGGCTTTGTTCGGCTTTGCGTAACGGTCCGCGCAGCGCAGTTTCTGTTTCTTCGGCGCTGGCGCGTTCCTCTTCAGCACGATGAAAGGCGGCTTCCGCGGCGCGCGCGGCTTCTTCAGCGGCGGTAAACTTCGCGGAAGCTTCCTCCAGCGTCCGGGATTGTTCGGGCGTTGGTTCGATAAAGTCGCGCTCTTCGCGATAGACGCGGGTTTGTTCGGCGATTTTTTCCAAACGCCGTTCAGCGCTGGCGATATTGCCGGCGACGGTTTTGCGTTTTGCCTCAATCTCGGCGGCCTCGGCGCTTTTTTGATCAAAGCTTGCCTCAACTTGATCAAGCTTTTCAGCGGTTTCCGCCATCGCTGCGGCGGCGCTTTGCAGGCGGTCGGCTTCCGACGCTTCGCGGACGTTGAGGCCTTCTTCTTCGCGACTAAGTGTTTGCACCGCTTCATCGGCGTCGGCGAGAAGGCCTTTTTCCCGGCTGGTATCTTCCTTAAGCCGATCAATTTCTTCGGCCAGTCGATTTAACTCCGCCTCTGCGCGCTCTGCTTCGTCATCAAGGCCTTCGCGGGCGACGGTTAAGCGATGGAGCGCGGCCGCAGCTTCCGCTTCAGCCATGCGTAAGGGCTCCAGCGCGCCATGAGCTTCGGTTTGGGCGCTTGATGCTACGGCTGCGGCGCGCGCTGTTTCTTCGATGAGCTCGGCGATATCAGCCAGCCCAGCCGCCGCTGTTTCTTCTGCCGCAACGGCGTCGCGCCAGCGCAGATAGGCAGACATGGCTTCGGCGCGGCGAATGTCGCCGGATATGTTCCGGTAGCGCGTCGCCTGGCGGGCCTGCCGGGAGAGCGCGGTTTTTTGTGTTTCCAGCTCACCGATCACATCGTCGAGGCGATCAAGATTTTGCTCGGTTGCGCGCAGGCGCAGTTCAGCCTCATGGCGGCGGGCGTGAAGGCCGGTGACGCCGGCTGCTTCCTCAAGCAGGCGGCGGCGATTATGCGGTTTGGCGTTGATCAGTTCAGAGATTTGCCCCTGGCGCACCAGCGCTGGCGAATTGGCCCCGGTGGCGGCATCCGCAAACAGAAGCTGAACGTCCTTGGCCCGCACTTCCTTGTTGTTAATGCGGTAGATCGACTGGGTGCCTTCCTCCTTGCGCATAATGCGGCGCGATACTTCAAGCGTTGCGCTTTCATTATATTCCGCAGGCGCTGATCGGTCGGCATTGTCGAGCGACAGAATGACTTCGGCCCAGTTGCGTGACGGGCGCATCGAGGTGCCCGAGAAAATGACTGCATCCATGCCTTCGCCGCGCAGCGCTTTGGCCGAGGTTGCACCCATTACCCAGCGCATGGCTTCCAAAAGGTTTGACTTGCCGCATCCATTCGGCCCGACAATACCAGTCAACCCCTCACGGATTTCGAAATCCGTAGGTTCAACAAAGGACTTAAATCCGATCAGGCGGACATTCGTAAATTTCACGCATCTTTTCCCGGCAAACCTGCGCGCGGAGCCCACTTCTCCGGGACAGGATGATTAAACGCCAATGATCGCCGATTCTTCTCGAAGGCCAAGCGTTGTGACTTGTTATTGCGCGGCTTTTTCAAGCGCTTCATCGAGTGCGGCGGAGAAATCTTCCGCATTCGAAAAATGCCTGAGATCGCCATTTATGATGAAGCTCGGGGTCGAATTGACATTATAACGATCGCTTCCTTCGGTGACATTTTTGTTAATTAAATCAACCAGCTCCTGTCGTCTTACACAGGCGTCAAAAGCCGCTTCGTCCATCCCCGCCTGGGCGGCGACCTTGATCAACTCTGCGCGCGGGCTGTCGCCGTAAATCCAGGTGCGCTGTGTCTTGAAGAGGGAATCGATCACCAGAAAATATGCGTTATTGCCGCCCTTGTCGGCGGCGCAGCGCGCCAGCATCGAGCCGACCACGGAAAGCTCCGCAGGCGCTGTCGGAAATTCACGGAAAATGAACCGGATCTTGCCTGTGTCTACATAATTTTCCTTGATCGTCGGAAAGATCGTTTCGTGGAAAGTTGCGCAATGGGGGCAGGTAACCGATGCATATTCAATGACGGTGACTGTTGCATCAATGTCGCCGACCGCCATGTCGGCGAGCGCGCCGACGCCCGCGTTTTCCACAGGGTCGGCGCCGGTATTCGCAACCGTTGATTCGTCGGACGAGGCGCCGCCGCAGGCAACGAGCAAAAGCGTCATTGCAGCCGTGACGATAGCCGGGCGATTGAGCAAGTGAGACAAAGACATCGAAGCTGGACCTTTCAAAAGGGAGAAGGCCGGACGTTCAATTGCGCCGGCCCTTAATTTGGTCCCAAAATCGCTGATGGGAGGCGTTGGCGCAAGCCCTCAAATAAGCGTTATTTCCCGCCATTCTTTCGCTTCACCGCGGCGCGAAAGGACGTCAGGGCGGCAGAAAGCGGGGTTTCGCGATCCTCTCCGCCAGGCGGCGGGAATGGTGCACCGCAATTACTCTGCCGGATTGCAATATGAGAGACCGAATTCGGCCCAAGATAGCGGTTAACACGGGATTTTAGGTCATCGGCCAGCATCTGCAGCTGAGCCGCCGCTGCGCCGTTGGGGGCAATAACCTCCAATGTCCGCCCCCCTTTACCGGCGCCGCCAGGTGCGCCTCGTATGCGTCCCGGGCGGCAAAGCGCCGCGATCTGCCGCCCGGCGATGGTCGGCCAGTGATCGCTCAGCGAAGGGTCAACATATTTGGTTTTTCTGGCGAGATCGGCGAGCACGGTTGCTCCGGCGCGTGCAATTTGCGGCGGTCCGCGGCGAGCGGGTTTGGTTTGCGGCGGCTGGGTCATCAGGCTTTGCTCTTTGATCAGGCTTGATCATAGTGCGCTTCCATGGCTTTCGAAACGCGCGAGACAAAAAACCTTTCCCCCGTTGCGGCGGATATCGCGCCAGCGTTGCTGCGCTGGTACGAAGACAACGCTCGGGACCTGCCATGGCGTGACGGCCCCAAATCGCGAAAGAGGATAGGCAGGCCGGCCGCAAAACCTGATCCCTATCGTGTCTGGCTGTCGGAAATCATGTTGCAACAGACAACAGTGGCGACGGTCACGCCGCGATATGCTCAATTTCTGGAACGCTGGCCGACTATAGAAGCGATGGCGGCTGCGCCCATGGACGAAATCCTCGGTCAATGGGCGGGTCTCGGCTATTATGCGCGCGCGCGCAATCTTCACAAATGCGCCGCCTCCGTGACGCGCGACCATGGCGGTAATTTTCCGGATACGGAAGAAGCGTTGCGCAAGCTCCCCGGGATTGGCGATTATACAGCTGCCGCAATCGCCGCCATCGCGTTCGACAGGCCCGCAATTGTCGTCGACGGCAATATCGAGCGCGTAGTCTCGCGCCTGTTTTCTATCGAAACGCCGCTACCCGCAGCGAAATCGAAAATCAAAGACCACGCGCGAGACTTCTGGCCGAAAAAACGGGCCGGTGATTTTGCGCAAAGCCTGATGGATCTGGGCGCGGTCGTCTGCCGGCCGAAGACGCCGCTTTGTCATGCTTGTCCGGTGTCGAAGCATTGCGCCGCCTTTTCGGCGGGCCGGGCGGAAGAGTTTCCGAAAAGAGCGCAGAAAAAACCAAGGCCGAAACGCGTCGGCGCTGTTTTTGCGCTGAAAAACAGTATGGGCGATATTTTGTTCGAGCGCCGTCCGGAAAAAGGTCTCCTCGGCGGCATGCAGGGACTGCCCGGCACGGCCTGGACGGAAACGCTCAATGGCGATGTAACTGTCGACGCGCCGGTGAGGGCGCGTTGGCGGCATAAAGGTGAAGTAACGCATATTTTCACGCATTTTCATCTGACGCTGGATGTGTATGTGGCGCGCGCACCGAAAGGTTTTCGCCGCGCCACCGACCAACTTTGGATCGCTCCGAAACACGCGCGGCTTCCCAGCGTGATGAAAAAAGCTGTAGAACTGGCGACCGACAAAGAAGGGAAACAATGATGTTTTTTCGAGTTTTTGCGCTGATTGCCCTGATTTTGAGTATTGCTTCGCCCGCAGCAGCGCAGCAACGCGAAGGCGATTATCTCTATAAAGTATCGACCGTGCGCGCAGCACTGGGCGAGTTTGAAAATCTGCTCGACTGGATCGCTGCATTAAAGGCTTCGGATTATTTCGATGACGCGGGCGAACATGCGCCGTTTCTCATGCGCCATTCGCAAGGTGATCAGTGGGACCTCATGATCATTACGCCCATGGAAGGCTGGGCGAAATATTATTCAAACTCTGCAATCCGAAAACGCGAGAAAGCGGCGGAGAAACATAGCGCATCGCTGGCGCCGGGCGCCGCACTGATCGCCTTTGATGAAGACCATTTTGCTTTTGGGCCGCCGTTGAATGAGATGACAAGCGAATATGCGGAAAATGCATTTTATCATATTGAAATGTTTCACGCTGCGCCGGGCAAGGCTGAAGCGCTTTTGGAACAAAGACGGATGGAGAATGCCTATCTTGCAACGACCGGTCAGACGACCAACATGATCTTCCGCCGCGCCGGCGGCAGCGACGTTGATGCATTCACAATCGGCTTTCATGAAAACTTGCAGGCCTTCGCCGCGCCATCCGGCGCGACGCCGGAGGAGGCAGAAGCTGCGGCAATAGCAGCGGGCTTTAAGGAACGCGCGGATATTTCCTTTTACCTGCGCAGCCTGATCAGCGCCCATCATGATACGCTCGCAGTGAAGGTGGAGTAAGGCGCCGTCATTGGGCGGGCAGCGCATAAGACGATTGTGTATGCCTCAATCAGCTGCCCGATACGGCAAGTTCGGCCATTGCATTTTGTTGCGCGCCCTGTTTTGCGTTGGCGCCCGTAAAAACGGCTAAAATTGTAACGAAATAATTCATCCTTATACGCATAATCATTTATTTATTATCGCCGGATACAACTTTGCCGTGATGATTGGCATTAGTTCACCCCAGGTCTACTCAGCCCGGGTCCAGCCCGTGATGGAACGCATAGTTGCGCGCCGGCTAGACCATGCGGCCAGCGAGACCCGCGAAGCGCCGCGTCGTGAGGGCGCTGAACGGTCCTCTCAGGCCCGGGAAACAACCCGCACAAAAGATGATGGCGTGCGCGCGGCAGCGCTTTCATTTTCATCGGAGCGGGCGCTTGCCGCGCGTATTACGGCGCAAAAACTCAGCGGCGCCGGCGAATCTGACCCGGCCCCAAAGGAAAGCAGGCAGGCCGAACAGACTGTAAAGGATGTAAGTGAGGCAGAGGGATCAAAACCTGCCTCGCCTACGGAGCTTTCGAGTGAGGAAAAGGCTGTCGTTACTGAGTTGAAAGCCCGTGATCGCGAGGTGAGAAATCACGAGCGTGCGCACAAGGCTGCGGGAGGGCGATATGCGGGCGGAATTTCCTTTACCTATCAGTCCGGCCCTGACGGAAGGCAATATGCGGTTGGGGGCGAAGTACCCATAGATATGTCGCCGGAACAAAGCCCCGAAGCGACAATCCAGAAAATGAATATCGTTATCAGCGCGGCGCTGGCGCCTGCTGAGCCATCAGGGCAGGACCAGGCTGTGGCGCGCGCGGCGCAGGCGCAACGCAACCAGGCGCTCGCTGAGCTAAGCGCGCAAAAAGCCGCCAAACAGGATGCGCTGCGTTCGGGCGGTAATGCCGGATCAGAGAGCGGCGCAACGCCAAACGCCTCTGCTGCTGTTTCCGCGCAGGAAAATATTTATGATCTGTTGGGTGCGATGATTAGCGGCGCGCCAGAAAACCGTTTTTCTGCTGTGGCCTAACTGCGCCGCTGTGCTAGTTCCGCAAACTCGCAAAGTAACGGTCTTGTCTCGCGCGGATCGATAATGTCTTCGATAAGGAATTGTTCTGCGGTGCGAAACGGCGAAGTGACTTTTGAAAGCCGCGCCTTGATCTCGGCAAGCGCTGCTGCAGGATCTTCGGCTTTTTCAAGTTCCGATTTGTAAGCAACTTCAACGCCGCCTTCCATGGGGAGCGAGCCCCAGTCGCCGGATGGCCAGGCGAAACGATATTGAAATCGCGTATGATCGGACATCGCGGCGCCGGCAACGCCATAGGCCTTGCGGATGATGACGCTGGCCCAGGGAACCGACGCGTTATAGACCGCATTCATGGCTTCGACCCCGCGCCGGATGGTGGCGGTTTTTTCAGCGTCAAGACCGATCATGAAGCCGGGATTATCAACGAGATGAATGACCGGCAGGTGGAATTGCTCCGCAAGCGAAACAAAACGCTTTGCTTTTTCTGCGGTGTCAGCGGTCCACGAGCCGCCGAGAAAAGTCGGGTCGGAAGCGAGCACCGCCACAGACCAGCCGTCAAACCGGGCGAATGCGGTAATTACTGCGCGGCCCCAGCGTTTGCCCATTTCAAAAACTGAATATTTGTCCGCAATCATCTCGAGAACGCGCCGCATATTATAAGCTTCGCGCGGATTTTCCGGCACGGCGGAAAGAAGTTTTTCGTCTTTGCGGTTCGGTTTGTCATGGGGCGGGATGCGCCCCGCGCGTGCGCCAACATGACCGGGCAAATAAGAAAGAAAATTGCGCGCCATCGCGAAGGCCTCATCCTCGCTTGCCGCTTCATCGTCGATGACGCCGTTGCGCGTATGAATATCGGCGCCGCCCAATTGTTCCTTGTCCAGCGTTTCGCTTCCGGCGCCCATGCCTGCGACAACTGCAGGACCGGCGGTGAAGATTTGTGCAACGCCTTTGACCATCACTGAATAATGGCTTGCGACCATGCGCGCTGCGCCGAGCCCGGCAGTCGGCCCAAGCGCGAGCGCTGCGACAGGCACGGTTTTGAGGTTTTTGACCACATGTTCCCAGCCGGGCACGAAAGGCACATAAGTAAAGCCCATTTCTTCGAGCATTTTGACCGAACCGCCGCCGCCGGTGCCGTCAATCATGCGGATCAAAGGCAGCCGCAATTCATGGGCCATCTGTTCGGCTTGCGAGAATTTTCTGTGGATTGCAGCGTCGGCTGCGCCGCCACGCACGGTAAAATCGTCGGCGCTGGCAACCACGGGTTCATTGTTGATACGCCCGCGTCCAAAGATGAAATTTGACGGCGAGAAAGTTTCTAGATCTCCGGTCTCATCATAGGTTCCTTTTCCGGCGATTTTGCCGATTTCGCGGAACGAATTTTTGTCGAGAAGGCGTTTCAGACGCTCGCGCGCATCAAGCTTGCCGCGGGCCTGCTGGCGCGCGAGCTTTTTCTCCCCGCCCATCTTTTCAGCAAGCGCCGCGCGGCGTTTTAGTTCGTCGAGTTTTTTGTTCCAGGGCATTGAGAGAGTTTAGGGCCGTTGCTTGGCAGGTAAAGCAGCATCAGCACATCACGCTGTCCCGTTGATCGCATGCGATCAACAGCGCAGCAAATCTCTGCGTTGCAGTTCGTATCAGGGATAATCAGAAACCTACCCTTTCATCTCTTTCCTGATTTTATCGCGCAGGAAGTCGATGGGTTTGCGCCCGGTTTTGGCTTCATAATGCCAATAGGTCCAGCCATTGCAGGCGGCGGCGTTCTGGACTGCGGCGCCGACCTTGTGGATTGACCCTTGAATCTCGTCTTCGCCGTCTTTCACAAAAAGCGAGCCGTCAGCGCGGACCTTCGCGGAATGATTTCCGCGCGGCGAATAAAGTTTTGATCCCGGTTTGATCAGACGGTTTTCAACAACCGTGCCGAAGGGAACGCGCGCCGCCGCTTTCGGCGACGGTTGCGTTATAAGATCTTCGGCGTCGAGCGGTTTAATTTTGGCGATGCGTTTTTTCGCCGCTGCGATATAAGCCTTATCGCGTTCGATGCCGATATAATGGCGGCCAAGATATTTTGCCGCCGCGCCGGTTGTGCCGGAACCGAAAAAAGGATCGAGCACGACATCGCCGGGGTTGGTCGCGCCGATCATAATGCGATGAAGCAGCGCTTCAGGCTTTTGGGTCGGGTGAGTTTTGGCCCCGTCCGCGCCCTTGATGCGTTCAGCGCCAGTGCAGATCGGAAATTCCCAGTCGGAACGCATCTGCAGATCGTCATTGGCGGTCTTCAGGGCGCGATAGTTGAATGTGTATTTCGACTTTTGTGATTTTGCCGCCCAGATCAAAGTTTCATGGGCATTGGTGAGGCGTGTGCCGCGAAAGTTGGGCATGGGATTGGATTTGCGCCAGATGACGTCATTCAAGATCCAGAACCCCTCATCCTGAACAGCCGCACCAACGCGGAAAATATTATGATAGGAGCCAATCACCCAGATGGCGCCGTCAGGTTTTAGGATGCGTCGCGCTTCGGCAAGCCAACGACGGGTGAAATCATCATAGGCCTTGAATGAGGCGAACTTGTCCCATTCATCATCGACGCCATCGACGCGGGAATTATCAGGCCGTGTCAGGTCACCGCCAAGCTGAAGATTATAGGGCGGGTCGGCGAAGATGAGATCGACGGAATTGTCGGGCAGCGCCGCCATCGTTTCGATGCAGTCGCCTTCGATAATTTTGTCGAGATGCTTTTTGATGTCGCCTTGTTTGTTTTTCTTTTTCTGCGCCGGCATTACCGCACCCCTTGATCTAACAGCGCGGCAGTCTGATTCTTGGGGGAGTCGCCGTCAAGAGTCGGCTTGAATTATTTTAACAGAGTCAATGCGTTAACCGAAGTTAACGATTAGTTTCAATCAGCTCCGGAGAAGAGTCCGCATACAACATATTGTGGATCGGTGCGAAGCTTTTACGGTGATGTGGTGTGACGCCATGAGCATCCAATCCGGTGCGATGCGCCGGGGCGCCATAACCTTTGTTCTTTTCCCAGGCATAAAAAGGAAATTCCCGCGCAAGTTCGCGCATCATCCGGTCGCGTGTCGTCTTTGCGATAATCGACGCGGCGGCGATCGAAAATGATTTGGCGTCGCCTTTGACCACCGTATAGGCCGGCGCTCGCAATTTCGGTTTGATCGTCCCGTCGACGATGCAGGCATCTGGACGCAGGGGTAAATTTGCCGCTGCGCGCGACATGGCAAGAAGCGTCGCCTGCAAAATATTGATCTTGTCAATCTCATCGACACTGGCGACGCCTACGCCAATGGAAGCAACCTCCCATAAGGCCGCCGCGATTTCGCCGCGGCGTTTTTCGCTGAGTTTTTTTGAATCGCGCACGCCCTCAGGCATGGTTTCAGGGTTAAGAATAACAGCCGCGGCGACCACTGGTCCCGCCCAGGGGCCGCGGCCGGCCTCGTCGATTCCGGCGATAATCCCCGGGATGGAGCCTTCGATATCAAAGCTGGGTGCTGGCGCGGTCATGGGCAAATCCATTTCGATGCCGCAACTATCCGCCGAGTCGCGCGGTCGGTAAATCAACGCAAGAGACGGCGCACCGCAACTTAATGGGCGCGCCGTCAGCGTTGTAAGGCCTTGGCATCAGGCCAGTGCTGCGACTGTGTAGAGAGCCGGTGCGATCGCCGCCGCCAATACGACGACAAGGGCGATAAGCGAAAGTGAGCGCGTCATCTGGTTTTCCTTTTCTTTTTTTCGCTGATCAGGAGCCTGATATGCAGGCTCCTGACGCGCCGGTTCAGGCCGCTTTTCCCGCCGCCAGGGCATGGACATCCGTTGTCTGGAGCATATTTCCTCCGATCGCCCAGTCGCCGCTGGCGATTTCATTGATCTTGACCCAGGTGACCTGGCGCATGTTTTCGCCTTCAACATCGATCATCGCTTCGGTGACTTTTTCGATGAGATCGCGCTTCTGGTTCGGCGTGAATACATCCTTGATAACGTCGATTGTTACGAGTGGCATATTGAATTCTCCTTCTTTCTTTGTGGTCAGCGCCGCCGAAACTATTCCGACGCCGCGTTGATAAGAGGTCTACAGGGCTGGATGCGGCCAGGCTTGGAGGAGATATGGAGAAAAACAGGAGATTTCGGGGAGATCGGTTATAATCGTCTGAGATGATTTATGTGTTCGATGATTTTGAGCTGGATGCGGGCAAGGTCGAGCTGCGCAAGGCGGGGGCTAATGTGGGCGTGGAACCCCAGGTTTTTTCGCTGCTCTTGCTGCTCGTTGAAAATCGTGAGCGGCTGGTATCCAAAGACGAAATTATCGAAAAAATCTGGGACGGGCGGATTGTGTCGGAATCGGCGCTGACGAGCCGCATTAAGTTCGCCCGCCAGGCGCTGGGCGATGACGGTAAGACCCAGAAATATATCCGCACATTACACGGTCAGGGATTTCGGTTTGTCGCTGAGGCGCGCACGGCGGGGAGGCCAAAAATTGAAACAGCGCTTACGAAATTGGGTGGCGCTGCAAAGTCTGTTGTGGATGCAGGCGCAGCAAAACCGTCGATTGCCGTTTTGCCGTTCCGCCTTGTCGGTATTGCAGGGCCTTACGCAACGATTGCCGACGCATTGCCTCATGAATTGATTTCTGAATTATCTCGATTGCGCTGGCTGTTTGTCATCGCGCGCGCATCGTCGTTCCGTTTTCGCTCTACCGATCCTGATATTGAACAGGTGGGCAAGGCGCTCAATGTCCGCTATTGCCTTTCAGGCATTGTCGAAATTGCCGGGGACCGGCTAAATATTGCTGTTGAACTCGCCGATACTCGTGATGGCGGCGTCGTTTGGGGGGATCGCTTTTCCTGCAATATTGCCGATATTCACGAAATTCGCGGGCAGATTATTTCCAAAGTCATTGCAGCGCTTGAAATTTATATTCCTCTGAACGAAGCGCGCGCTGCGCGGTTGGCTTCGCCGGAAAATCTCGACGCCTGGGCGGCCTATCATCTTGGGCTCCAGCACATGTTTCGCTTTAATGCAAAAGACAATGCTGAAGCGACAGCAATGTTTGAGTGCGCGATTGCAAAGGAACCTGATTTTGCGCGCGCCCATGCGGGTTTGTCGTTTACGCATTTTCAAAATGTGTTCCTGCGTTATTCGGGTGAGCTGCAGGCGGATCGGACGGCGGCCAGGCGTTATGCGGAGCGCGGCATTGAACTTGATCGGCTTGATCCGTTTGTCAATTTTACCATGGGACGCGCGCACTGGCTTGAAAGTGATCTTGACGGCAGTCTTTCCTGGCTCGACCGGGCGATTTCGCTGAGCCCGAATTATGCGCAAGGGGTTTATGCAAAGAGCTGGGCGGATACGATTTCCGGGCGCGGCGCCGCGGGTGAGGAGAACGCCAATCTTGCGATGGAGTTAAGCCCGCTTGATCCGTTTTTCTACGCCATGCTCGGAACGCGTGCATTGTCTCATCTTGTGCGCGGCGATGATCGCGCTGCGGCGCGCTGGGCCGATGAAGCAGCGCGCGCACCCGGCGCCCATGTGCTGATCGCGATGATCGCAATGGTTACAAGCAATCTGAATGGTGAACGGGATAAAGCGGCGATATGGGCGGCAAATGTGCGCGAGCGCAATCCAAATGTGACAAAGGAATATTTTTTCCAGTCATTTCCGTTTAAGGATGAAAAATCACGCGCGCGAATATCTAAGGCAATTTCCGAACTGGGTTTTTAGCCAGCTTGTTTATCCAAACAGACTCGTCTGACCCGAAATCTTTCGCCGGAGATGATCTGCGGCGTGCCGGGTGAGGGCTTCACGCAGCCCAGCCGAGCTGCTTGCGAGCGGAGCGGTGATACTGGTTGATAAGTTGCGCAATTTTCGTTTTGACCTCAAGCGCACCTGGTGTTTTCGTCGTATCGCCGACGCTTTCGGCAAGGGACTTGGGATCAGGCGAGAAGAAAGGGCCTGCAATTAATCAATGATTGCAGGCCGCGCCCGGTTTCATTGGGCTTCGCTATGATAACGGGGACAAGCCGCTGATTTCGAGTGTTGGCGTTTGTTGCATAATAAGCGAACATGAGTGCCTGATTTTGACGTGAGCTTCCAGGATCAGCCAGATTGGCTAAAGGCCGCAGCACTCACTATCTTCAACTTGCAGTGCGGATGTGCTCAGTTAGGAAAAAAGCTTTCGGGATTGGCGTAATGAGCGACAAGAATATTATTGACCAACATGTTAAGATGACACTGAAGACGATGAAGAAGCCCCTTTCACCGGGCGACCAAGTGTTCGAATTTGATCTTTATGACGATGAGGGGCGTCCGTTCAATTCCGCCAGCGACTATCTGGCGGGACGGCCATTGCTGCTTGTTTTTGCCCCGGCTGAACCGGACGCGGCTTCAGAGTCAGAATTGCGGGCATTTTGCGGTCTCGAAGAGAAATTGCAAACTATGGGCGCCAATAGGGTCCTCTTGTCGCTTGAACAGGACAATGAAAAGCTGCGTGCATTCAAACGACGTATACAATGGCCCGGGGCGGCGATTTCAGATCCCACGGGACGGGTGTTTGCTCAATATGGCCTTGTTAAGGACGAGGATATGCCTGGCGCAGTTGGGCTGCGAACGGTCGTCATTTCACCGCAACGAAGAATATCGGGAATCTTTGATTCTCCGTTTTTGTCAGACCACGCTAATCGTTGCGTCGAAACAATCATCCGCACTAGCGCTTGTGAAGAAAGCTTTGTTGCCGACCATGCGCCAGTGTTGATCATCCCGCATGTGTTTTCTAAACAGGAATGCGTTAAGCTTATCGATTATTACGAACGCGAGTCGCACATTGTTGATTTTGATCGCAACAATCCAGCCATGAAGGAATGTGATACTAAAGCGCCAATTTGGGACCATAATCGTCAGGACAGGATTGATCTTGTTATTAAACACCCAGTAACGGTGCAGACCGTAAATCAACGTATCTTTCAGCGCGTTACGCCATTGATAAAAAAAGCCTTTGGTTATGAAGCGAACCAACGGGAGTCGATTAATATCGCGCGATATGAAGGGCCGCGAAGCGGCATAGCAATGGGGCACCGCGATAATGTCATTGCTGAGGCGGCCCATCGTCGTTTTGCTCTGTCGGTTGCGCTCAACGACGATTTTGAGGGTGGTGAAATCGTTTTTCGCGAATTCTCTAACCACGGTTACCGCGCCGCAGTGGGCGCCGCATTGGTTTTTTCGTCCTCGCTGCTCCACGAGATTTTAGAGACCAAAAGTGGGCGCCGGTATGCTCTAATTTCACACCTCTATAGCGACACTGCGCAGAAATAGATTTCTTACTTGCCACGTTTATGAACGCGGTCCTGTTCAAACAAGCTCATCTGGCCTGAAACTTCGGAAGGCACTCTAAATTGCGAAAGGTCAAGCGGCGGCTTTTCCCGGTCAAAGCCAAACCGTGAGCGTGCGGCGCGATAGCGCTGGCCAATGAGTTGGGCATAAGGGCTCTTAATCTCGCGCCCCCGCGACCAATGCGGATCATATTCCTTACCGCCATTGATGTCGCGAATATGACGCATGATGCGATTGGCGCGCGCGGGCGCAAACGCCTCAAGCCATTCCTGAAACAAATGCGAGACCTCAAGCGGCAGACGCAATATCGTATAGGCGGAAAATGTTGCGCCGAGATCTGCAGACTTTTCCATGATCGTTTCCATTTCATGGTCGTTGAGCCCGGGTATCATCGGTCCCGTCATGACGCCAACGCTTATGCCTGCATCTGCAAGTTTCCTAATTGTGTCTAATCGTTTGGATGGCGACGCGGCGCGCGGCTCCATGGATCTGGCAAGCGCGTTATCCAGCGTCGTGATTGAAACCATGGCCCGCGCAAGATTCTTTGCCGCCATGGGCGCAAGAATATCGATGTCGCGGGTGATAAGATGCGCTTTGGTGACAATCGAAACCGGATGATTGAATCGTGAAAAAGTTGAAAGCACGCTGCGCATGATTTGAAATTTGCGCTCGATCGGCTGGTATGGGTCCGTATTTGTTCCCATAGCGACGATTTGCGGTTTGTAGTTTTTGTTGGAGAGTTCTTTTTCCAATAATTTGGGGGCGGTGGGTTTGGCAAACAACCTGGTTTCAAAATCAAGTCCGGCGGAAAGGCCCATATAGGCGTGGGCAGGGCGCGCAAAACAATAAATGCAACCATGCTCGCAACCGCGATAGGGATTAATCGAGCGATCAAAATCCACGTAAGGCGATGTGTTTGAGGTGATTATTTTCCGCGGCTTTTCGATGGTGACGTCGGTGCGCAGCGGCGGCAATTCTTCGCCGTCATTGACGGAGCTGGTTTGGGCGCCGCCATCCCATCCATCATCGATTGGTTCGCGCTTCTCAAGTTCATAGCGGCCCGATTGATTGGATCCCGCGCCGCGTCCTTTCCGGGGGGCAGGCGGTCGGTCCTCTGAAGGGCGGGGAGGACGAAAGGAAAGGGGCGCGGCGCGGGCCATGGCGGTAGGTTACCACCATAAAAGAACAAATCAAGAACATTTTTTCCGCAGTTTTGTAAACGCCCGAAAATCGAACGCATTGGTTTATTGATTGCCTTGCCGGGTCTGGCCCCGTCTTTATGAAGGCGCCTCTGGTGAAAGGGTTTTGTCCGCTTGATTTCCGTTGTGATCCCCACATTGAACGCGGCATTGCGGCTCGGCGCTTGTCTCGATGCGCTTGTGCAGCCGGTGATCGACGGTGTTGTGAAAGAGGTGATTATTGTCGATGGCGGATCGTCGGATGATACGCTGACGATCGTCGATGGCTTTGGGGCAAAGTTTCTGACGGCCCCGCCAGGGCGCGGCGGGCAATTGAGAGCAGGCGCGGCTGCGGCGTCGGGTGACTGGCAATTGTTCTTGCACGCCGACACCGTGCTGCAAAATGAGTGGGCCGCAGAGGCCAGAATTTTCATTGAGAAAAACCCTCACCATGCGGGCGTCTTCACGCTTGCATTCGAGGCGCCGGGTCTGGCGCCGCGAATTGTTTCAGCTGGAGCGATGTTGCGCACGAAACTGTTCAAAAGTCCGTATGGAGATCAGGGGCTTCTTATTTCAAAAACTGTCTATGAGGAAATCGGCGGCTATCGCGATATGCCGCTGTTTGAGGATGTCGATATTGTGCAACGGCTGCTGCAAATAAAAGGCGCCAATGCGCTCCATATCCTGGCGGCGAAAGCTGCAACCTCCGCTGAGCGGTACGAACGGGAAGGCTATCTGCGCCGGGTTTTGAAAAATGCGCTTTTGCTTGCGCGGTTTCATCTTGGCGCGTCGCCGGAAAAGCTCAGGGAGGCCTATCGCTGATGCGCGGCACGGTAATTATTTTCGTCAAGGCGCCGCGCGCCGGCCAGGTGAAAACCCGCCTTGGCGCCGACATCGGCATGGGCCGCGCCGCAGCGCTTTTCCGCGTTATGACGGAACGGACAATCGCTGAGGCGGAAAAAGGCGGTTGGCGCGTAATGCTTGCTGTTGATCCAGGTTCGGCGCTGCACGGATGGGACGCCCTGTGGCCGCCGCATCTCGGGCGCATGGCGCAGGGGCCAGGTGATCTTGGCGCGCGTATGAAGCGGGTTCTCGGAGCAGCGCCTCAGGGGCCGGTTGTGATCATCGGTTCTGACGCGCCTGGGTTTCGAGCGCGGCATCTCTATCAGGCATTCGCCGCGCTCGGGCGGGCCGATGCTGTATTCGGGCCGGCCGCAGATGGCGGCTATTGGCTGATTGGCTTCGCATGTCGCCGCCCTATTGCGATCTCTGGGCCGGATCTTTTTGACGGGGTCAGATGGTCGACGAAACATGCGCTGAAAGATACGCGCAAAAGCCTGCCGCCAGCGTATATTGTTCTAATGCTTGAGCAATTGCACGATATTGACGACGCATCAGACCTCGCGGCGTTGGGCGCACATGCAACCGCGCGTTGACGTCTAACGACCGCCGCGCCAATGATCACTATGGATAGATGGAGAGGGATGATGAAAACATTCGGCGCAATAGCGGGCGCATTACTTATCATCGGCGCCGTGATATTTTTTGTCGTCCTGCCCCCCCGCGTTGATGACCGGATGAATGTCGTGATCGAACACGCGCCCTATGAAGTAAGCGCAGAGGCGCACGCGCTTCATGAGAAAATCCATGTCGCGGATCTTCATGCTGATATGTTGTTATGGATGCGCGATCCATCTGAGCGCCATGCGCGGGGACATACAGATTTGCCGCGCCTTCGGGAAGGCGGCGTCAAATTACAGGTCTTTACCGCCGTCACCAAAACGCCGAAAAATCTCAACTACGATGAAAATGACGCGGGTTCCGATGACATAACTCTGCTGGCGGTTGCCCAGCGCTGGCCGATCAGGACGTGGGGCAGCATCCTCGAACGCGCGCTTTATCAGGCGTCGCGCCTCGACCGGCTCGAACGCGTCGCTGGTGACGATTTCATTTTCGTTAAATCCGCATCCGACCTGCAACGCGCATTAAATGGCGATGCGCTTGCTGGCATTTACGGGATTGAAGGCGCGCATCCGCTGGAAGGCGATCTTGCTAATATTGACAGGCTTTATGATGCGGGTTTGCGCGTGATGGGCCTTCAGCATTTTTTCGACAATGAACTGGGCGGTTCCTTGCATGGGAAGTCCGGCGCCGGGCTGACGGATTTTGGCAAGGCGGCTGTCGATACAGCCGTCGCGCGCGGCATGATCGTCGATGTCGCACATTCATCGGAACAGGTTGTGCGCGATGTTTTGGCGCGCAATGACAAACCGGTTATTGTTTCTCACACGGGTCTTAAGGGTCATTGCGACAGCCCGCGCAACATATCCGATACGCTGATGCAGGAAATCGCCGACCATGGCGGGCTGATCGGCGTCGGTTTTTGGGACGGCGCTATTTGTACGCCGACGCCGCAAGGCATTGCCGGCGCCATCATTTACGCCGTCGGCCTTGTCGGCGCAGATCATGTGGCGCTCGGGTCTGATTTCGACGGCACGGTATCGGCCCCGTTCGACGCATCGGAACTTGCGGTCCTGACCAATGCGTTAATACAAGGCGGTCTCGATGAGCCGACGATCCGCGCCGTGATGGGCGAAAACGCAATCCGCTTTTTTCTGGAAAATTTGCCGGCGGCTTAAATCGCTACAGTTCTATTGGGCGGCGCATATTTCAGCTGCGGCGAAGCATTCTTCGAATATGCTGGCGTCCGCTGTCATCAGCGCTGCCGGTATGGCGATCCCCATCGCCAATATGCCGACCAGAATATAAAATGCCGCCTTCGCCGTTTTCGGGCCGATATTGATATCCGGTGCAAAATCTCTTTCTGTGGCTATGGCCATAACACAACTCCTCAGGCTCAAACTGGCGGCCTGTCATAATTCTGTCATGTAAAATTGCGCAATTATTGCGCATTGTCAAGGTCGGCGCGCAAAAATTGCGCTTTTGTCATAAAACTGAAATATTGTGCCTGGAAAAAGTTGCCTAAGATCAATACCTTAGGTGGACACAACCTAAGGTCGGGATGCCTAATGCGACAGTGATACTGCTGATATTTTCGGTGCTTTAGGTCTTTTTCGGTGGCTGGGGACGAGTGAAGACCCATTCCTGATCCGAGGAAAGCGCTTTTGAAAATTTATATCCGCCGACAGAAAACTTTTTCATATCCTCGGCGCGCGTAATGCGTTTTTCAATCGCCCAGCGCGCCATCATGCCCCGCGCTTGTTTTACGTAAAGCATCATTGCGCGTGCTTTTCCGTCTTTGACTTCTTTGAAGTTGAACATGACGAAGGGCGCCTTCAGAGCTTTGCGATCGACGGCCTTGGCGTATTCATTCGAGGCAAGGCAAGCGATCGTTGGGTCGTCATGGCTCTTGACCGCCTTGTCGAGTTCTTTGGCGATGACGGGCGCCCAATAGCTGTGGAGGTTTGCGCCTCGCGGGTTTTTAAGTCGTGAGCCCATCTCAAGACGATAGGGCTGGATGCCGTCAAGGGGACGCAACAATCCGTAAAGACCGGAAAGAATGCGCAAATGATCTTGCGCAAATTTCAGATCGTCCGGTTTGAGAGAATTGGCGTCGAGCCCTCTGTATACATCGCCAGCGAAGGTCAAGGCAGCCTGTTTGGCGCCGGCAACTGTACCCGACATGTTCAGCGCCTGAAATCGCTCATAATTAAGATCAACGAGTTTGTCTGAAATGCCCATCAGGCGTTTGATGTCGCCGCGCTTTAATTTCTTTGCGACTAAAGCAATTTCGGCGCTGTCCTTTGACAGCGCAGGTTTGGTCGCCTTCGGCATTTCAGGCACAGGATCAAAATTGAGATTTTTTGCTGGCGACAACAACATCAGCATAGAGATAACTATCCTTTTAAAGCATTTTTCCGGGGTTCATGATGCCCTGGGGGTCAAGGGCGTTTTTTATCGCACGCATCATTTCCAATTCAACCGCGCTTTTGCGCTTAGCCAGTGTATCGCGGCGATGACGCCCGATGCCATGCTCAGCGGAAATCGATCCGTCAAACAAATCAATCACATCATAGACGGCCGCTTCGATCATCGGCCGTTTTTCGTCAAGCGCGTTCGGTCCGGCGCCGTCCGGCGGGATCACATCATAATGGATATTGCCGTCACCGATATGGCCGAAGGCAACAATGCGCGCGCCGGGCGCCACGCGTTCCACTTCGGCGCCGGCTTTTTCGAGAAAAATCGGAATATCACTGGTTGCGACGGAAACATCATGGCGAGCGCCAAGGCCTTCGCCATTGATCGCTTCTGAGATCGAATGGCGGATACGCCAGAACATATCGGATTGGGCCTTGCTTTCGGCTATTGTTGCATCAGCGATCAGGCTTTTTTCCAGTGCATCGCCGAGCGCATTTTCAATGACGCCGCGCAACCCTGACGCCTGGCCCGAAGAAAACTCCATCAGCGCGTACCAAGGGTGAGGAGATTGCAGCGCGTCGCGTGTTTCCGGAATATGTTTCAAAACAAGATCGATACAACGCCGCGACATCAATTCAAAACTCGTCGCAGCACCGCCGGTTGCGCCCTGCATGTGTGACAGGAGCGCGACCGCATCAGCGCTGCTCGCAATACCAGCGCATGCCGTGACGACATCCGCCGGTATCGGGAACAGCTTTAACACTGCGCCCGTGACAATCCCCAGCGTGCCTTCGCCGCCGATTAACAGCTGCTTCAAATCATAACCCGTATTATCCTTGCGCAGCCGTTTCAGGCTGTTCCAAATCTCGCCATTGGGCATCACCGCCTCGAGCCCGAGCACAAGGTCGCGCGTATTGCCGTAACGCAAGACATTAACGCCGCCGGCATTTGTCGAGATGACGCCGCCGATCTGGCACGATCCTTCCGAGCCGATCGATAATGGAAACAGGCGATCTGCCTCATTGGCGGCTTTTTGCGCTTCGGCGAGTGTCAGGCCAGCATCAACGGTCATCGTATTATTCAAAGGCGATATCTCGCGGATACGGCGCATACGTTTCAGCGACAGCAATATTTCATCGCCTGATGGAATTTGCCCTCCAACAAGGCCGGTATTGCCGCCTTGAGGCGTGATCGCGATATTTTCTGCGGCGCAGATTTTGACAATGTCTGCGACTTCCCGGGTTGATGCGGGCGCCACGATCATTGCTGCTTCGCCGGGCCAGCGGCCGCGCCATTCAGACAGGAACGGCGCTTGATCATTGCCCTCAATGACGCCTTTTTCGCCGACAATTGCGCGGATTGCCGCAATCGTGTCTGGCGACGGTGCGGCGCGTGCTGCAGATGTCATCGGGCGGGGTTCCTCAAAGCAAGGCGAGCGTCATGAATAGGCGGGGGGCAGGCCAGGTTCAAGGCGCCCGCGCGTTTGCAGGCACGGCTATTGGTGTGGTTTTGCATTCCCGAAAAAAGCGGCATATCAATCTATGTCGGGGCGCGATTGATGATCGATAAAAAGCGGGCGGGAGAAATGACGAAACGCCAATTACAATTTTTCATTGTCGCAATTGCCGTTGTGATTGCGGCGGGGTGCGCGCCGGAAGGTCCTGTGGCGCAAGATCATGTTTCACGCGCCGAAAGTGTCGTTGCGAGCAATTCGCGTCCAGCTGCAGATCGCAAGGACGATCCGATGCGAAAACCTGCGAGCGTGCTGGCCCTTGCCGCGATCAAACCCGGCATGACTGTTTTCGAGATTGAAGCGGGCAGCGGCTATTATACGGAATTGATCTCTGCATTGGTGGGGCCTGACGGTGCCGTCATCATGCAAAGCCCGGAAAACTTTGACAGCTTTTTAGCAGAGGCGATTGAAGATCGTCTAGCGGAAAATCGCTTACCAAATGTTCGCCTGTCGAAGACAAACTTCGATAATCTCGACGCCGCCGACAATTCCGTTGACCTTGCAACATGGATATTAGGGCCGCACGAGCTCTATTTCACGCCGAATGGCAGCAGCGGCCTGGGCGAAGTTGAAACGGCTTATGCGGAAATCTTTCGCATACTGAAACCGGGCGGTGTGCTGATCATCCTCGATCACGCCGCCGCGCCGGGGTCGCCGGAAACGACGGGCGGCGCCCTTCATCGCATTGATCCCGCGATTGTGAAGCAACTGGCAGCGGGTGCGGGCTTTATGCTTGTTGAAGAAAGCGATGTGCTGCGCAATCCTGACGATGATTATTCCATCGGTGTTTTCGACCCGGCAGTGCGCCGCAAAACAGATCGATTTCTTTTGAAATATATCAAACCAGAATAGGAATTTCACCATGCATAACAATCTGATCAAGCTGGTGCTTGCGTCGTCGGCGTTATTTTTTGCGGCGGCGTGTGATCCTGCAGATACGGCCAGCAATGAGCAAGCGGCGGTAATCGACTACAACGCCATCGCAGAGGCGGCTGTGAGCAATCCGGATCGTTGGCCCGACGACAGCGCGAACGACGAACGGCGAAAGCCGGTCGAAACGCTGGCGTTTTTTAAATTCGCCCCAGGCATGTCGGTATTCGAAATTGAAGCCGGCGGCGGATATTTTACAGAATTATATTCGTTTGCTGTTGGGCCGGAAGGGTCGGTAGTGATGCAAAACCCGGAGAGCTTTCTGGGATTCTTTGGCGAGGAGCTGACAGCGCGCATCGCCGGTGATCGCCTCGCCAATGTTCGTCAGTCGCTTTCGTTATTCGATGCGTTTGACGCCGAAGACGGCAGTATGGACCTCGTTACCTGGGTGCAGGGCCCCCATGAGATGTATTACGAACAGGAGGATGGGAGTTCGCTTGGTGCGCCAGCCGCGCCTTATGCGGAAGCCTTTCGAATCCTTAAGCCGGGGGGCGGCTTCGGCGTCATCGATCATTCCGCCGTCGAGGGCGCGCCGGAAACAACCGGCAACACACTCCACCGAATTGACAAGGCCATCGTGATTCGCATGGCGGAAGAGGCCGGCTTCGTTCTGGACGGTGAAAGTGATTTCCTCGCCAAACCGGAAGATGATCGCACCATTCTTGTCTTCAGCCCGGAGATCAGAGGCAAGACGGACCAGTTTGCCATGCGGTTCCGCAAGCCTGAGTAAGCGACGCGAAATTCCATAATATATTGACGTCACGGAGCTATTGGGCGCCGCATTGGCCGAGAGCCTTGCGGTGCACAAAGACTAACGACTTGGCAAAAATGATCTCCGTCGATTATTGACGCACGAATATCCGTCCGCCCCAATCGAGAATAAAGCCGTCTTTGTCACCCGTCCTGAACACGAACATTTCCGGCGGATCGCCCCACATGCCAAAGTCCGCTAGATAGGCGTCTCCACCCAGATGCGATAGCGGTCCGGACATCTCACCGAAGACAACCTTCACTCCATCGCCTTCTTCAGCCACCGTCATTTGACCGAGACGCGGGTCAATATAGTCCCCTACAAGATCGGCCAGCGTCAATGTTGGATCGCCTGACGGCGCCCGTTCGCGCAGCTGGCCCATATATTGTTCTAAGCGTTCGACCCAGTTCGTTTTAGCCGCTGCGATCGCTTCCAGGCGGCGCTCCATGCGTTCATCGAGGTCAGGTTTCTGCAACAGCATATCATATATGCTGGAGGCTAATGCATGCGTCACTCTACCGCCGAATGCCAGCTCATTTGTCAGGACAACGACGCCGATGTTGTGATCTGGCATAAAAGACATATGCGTTTCCCCGCCAAAGTGATGCATCAACAAATCGCCTTCATAATCGGCAGAATATAAACCAAGACCATAGGCAAAGCGTTTGTACTCAGTGAACTCAGCCTTCAGCTGGACCTGACGCGCATGGGTTTGTTCTATGGCGCGCTGAGGCAGCATTTGAATGTCGTCAAGACGGCCGCTGTTGAGGTTAAGGATCAACCAGCGGCCCATGTCGGCGACCGTGGAAACGGCGCCGCCTGCCGCGTGCATCTGGCGGTCAGTTTTTGTATGCGTTGGTTCAAAGTCAGCATTCTGAGCGCCGATATATCCTTGCGCCATTGGGCCGTCTTCGGCCTTCGCCATCACGGTAAAACTGTTGGTCATGCCGGCTGGCCGGAATATTTTTTCCCGGATGAAGTCACGCCAATTTGTTCCGGTCTTCGCGCCTATCGCATGCGCGGCCATAATTGGCCCAACATTGGAATAACGAAATCGAATGTCTTTGACTTGCGAAAACTTGTTTAGATGACTGACATAATCTTCTTCCACGAGGTTTCCGGAATAGGCGGTGCGATAGTTGAGGCCAGCATCGAATGTCGGGTTTGTGTGGGTCAGGTGCGCGCGAATTGACGCTTGTTTCGCGTTGAGGCCGTCTGGAAAGCAAATTCCTGGAAGGTATTCCGAGATCGGCGCGTCAAGTTCTATAGCGCCTTCTTCATGCAGGATGGCTGCTGCTGCGCCCAGAAAATTCTTGGTCGTCGATTTCAGATAGTATCGCGTTTGCGATGTTGCATCTTCACATTTGGCCAGATCTCGGTAACCAAAGCCGCGCGCATAGACGATGCGGTCATCCTTAACGATGGCGATTGAAAGTCCCGGGACTGCATCGGCATCAGTTAAAAAAGTTTCAATTGTGCGTTCTTGCTTGCGCGACAGGAAGCGCAACTGTTGAACGCCCTCGTTTCGATTCGCCGCGAACCCGCCGCAGGCTTCAACTGACGGATGCGCCGCCTGTGCGGCGGTCGCGACGGTGATTGCAGCGCCAAGGCCGGCGGCAAGGCAACGCAAAGTCATGGGAGACCCCTCAATTTGTTTTATTCACCGATCCATATTGCTGGGTTTTGCACTGGTTTCTTGAACGCTTGTAACATCAGCTGATGAAAATGGACCGCAATGCAGCTGGGGTCAGGCCGAAAGCGGCGCGCAGGCTGCGCGTTAAGTGGCTCTGATCGGAAAAACCGGCGGCGAAACTTGCGGGCCCCGGTGCAATATTGTCATGGGTGAGGAATCTCACAGCTTTTGCAAGGCGCAGATCACGCCTGAATTGGCTGATTGACTGCCCAAAGCAACGCCGGAAAGAACGCGCCAAATGAACTCTGTGAATGCCAGCATTATCGGCGACGGACTGGATACTATCCTCTGTCTCGAAAATTGCTTCACGCGCGCGCAACAGCCAGTCCGGCGCTGATTGGCGCTCCGCCGCGTCGCATTGTTCAGCGAGTCCTGCCAATAGATCATGTGTGATCGATTCAAATTCGCCTGCATCCTCAGCGCCGCATGACAACATCTTGTGCGCCAACATCGCCCACTCAGCACGACAAAAAGCGCCCGGCCTGATCCGCCATTCATCGAATCGAAGCTCGTCCTTTAGATTTTCATCATCCGGGTCGATATTGATTGACAGTAATAATGCGCCGTCAGAACCGAACTCATTGGCGTGACAAAAATTGACGGGCTTGAATTCCATGTGCATAGCGTTGGAATCAACGGCGCCATTGTTCGTTATCTCGCGGACCGCGCCGGAAAGAAGAACGGAAAACTGCGCCACGTCATGGCGGTGTTGCTTCATTACTGTCTTTGGCGCGTAATAGACCAGACGCCAGATGAAGGGCGAATATTGACGGCTGGATTCGACCGCCCGGACGGAGACGCCATGATCATCTCTTATGACTGTTGTCCGCATATCAACCCGTTCGTTACAGCGTCCCGCCGCGCGGCGCAGCAGCGCGGTTAAGGCGATCATTAATCGCCTCGCCTAAACCCTCCATAGGGATGGGCGCGACGGCAATCGTTTTGAGACCATGCGCTGCTGCGTTGCGATCAAGCGCATGAAGATGCGCAAAAAGATTGGCGGTCGCTTCAAGCATATTGCCCGATTTGCTTAAGTTGAGCGCATCAGCCCCTTTTGCAGCGATCTCACCAAATCCCAGGAACGCTTCGCCTGGTTGCGGCGCATTTGCGTTAAGACGCAACATGGCGCGCGGCGCATAGTGGCTGGCGAGCATGCCGGGCGCCTCCGGATTTTTCGCTTGCAGCGCATTGCTGACCGGTCGCGCCAAAAATTCTTCAATGGTTTCGCGGGCAATACCGCCTGGCCGGAGCATCGTCACTTTATCACCGGCGACTTTAACGATGGTTGATTCAATACCGACCGGGCAAGGGCCGCCGTCAACGATCAAGTCTATCCTGTCGCCCAGTGATTGGCGGACATGATCAGCACTTGTGGGGCTGATGGTTCCCGATTGGTTGGCGCTCGGCGCGGCGAGCGCGCGGTCAACGGTTTTGATCAGCGCTTGCGCGGCCTCGTGGTTCGGCGCCCGAACAGCAATAGTATCGAGCCCTGCGCTGACCAAAAGCGAGACCGCACTGCCCTGGCGTCTTGGCAATACCAGCGTCAATGGTCCTGGCCAGAATTTGGCGGCGAGTTTTTTTGAAAGCGGCGTCATCGCGACATAGCGCCTGGCCATTTCCGCGCCGGTGACATGAATGATCAGCGGATTGAATTGCGGGCGGGATTTGGCTTCGAAGATGCGTGCAACGGCTTGATCATTCGTCGCATCAGCAGCGAGGCCATAAACGGTCTCGGTCGGAACGGCAACGAGACCGCCATTGAGGATGGTCGTGGCGCCGTTTCGAATCAATTTTATATCAACCGCTGTCATTGCGCCTTTATATTAGCTTGCTTTGTCAACTTCACGAACGCGCTGGCGTATTTCCGGAAAAGTATGGCGCGGTTTTCCGGTAAGAAATGCGGCCAATTATGAATCCGGGCGTTTCCGGATGACAACCCATGAACCCTTTGATCTCGGAAACGCCCTGGGAACGGGTGTTCAATATATAAAAACAAGCGGCCGCACCAACATGCCATCGCCGTCCTTAATGTTTAGCGGCTGGCCGACGAAATACATAGTTTCTTTGTTCAGCAACTGATCGACATTGAATAACTGCTCATAAATCGGAATACCGCGCGATAGGAACGAATGATGAATCGGTGTTGCGCGTATGATCGCCAAATCTGATTCCACTGGCCGTTGTTCCGATCCAGTCCAAACGGAAAATGCATCGGTTCCGTATGCGCGAACGGGCAGTTCCGCCAGATACTCCGCCGCCTCGCGCGTCAGTGTTGTTACTATCGGCGTTTCGTCATCGGTCGCTGGCGGCTTATATGCTGTGTAGATGAGAACAATGTCGCCCGGCCGGATGTCATGCGCCTTTAATGCATTGACGGTCACTGTGCGTCCGGCTGGAAAACTTGCGGCATCGACGACTTTGAGCGGACCGGTGAAAGCCTCTACCGGAAAGCTGTCGAGGCCTTTGCCCAACCCCATATGGTTGGGCGCGTCGACATGGGGCCCGCCATGATTGAAGAAGGTGTAATAAGCGTTTGAGCCCGATACGGCGCCGTCGGCAATGGTCCAGTAGACGATGTCAAACCTATTGTTTCGGTCGAAGCCCAACTGAGTCATGATCCTGCGCCCCCACACCCGCTCCGGCAAATCCTCCGTCACCAGCGCGCCGAGGTCGATAATTTCCTTTGGCGTGGGAACGGCGGCCCCTGCATCTTGTTTCGGGCTACAGCCAATCGCCAATGTCGCAATGATCGCTGGGATCAAAAATGCAACGAGAGTGCGCGTCATAAATCCCTCCTGTTATTTCGGGCTAAACGAGCCGCGTGTTTTTAACCTGCGAAGGCTGGATGCTAAATCGTAAGCTATGGCTACGCTTGTTATTGTCCGCTTTGGGCCTACTTTTTCAATTTGAAAGTCTCATGGCGTAGCCATGCGACTTTCGATCCTCGTTATTGAATGCTCTCCACACTAGCCGCAGGCAATCTGTCAGGCATATATAGGCAAAATCAAAAGTTCCCAATGCCGGAGATCCGCCCATGACTTTCTCAACGCCCGTCCGCGATATCCGTTACGCCCTTGATTACATGGCCGGCTTTGGCGCTTTGGAGCGCAGCGGCGCATTCCCGGAGCTTTCCGGCGACCTTGTCTCAGCGATCCTTGAGGAGATGGGCAAATATTGCGACCAGGTTCTGGCGCCGCTCAACACCGCCAGTGATCATAATGGCGCCGTGCTTGAAAACGGAATTGTACGCACGACCCTCGGTTTCAAAGAGGCTTATCGGCAATATTTTGAAGCAGGTTGGAGCGCCCTTGCTTTTCCCGAGAATATTGGCGGGCAGGGATTGCCGTCGACATTGGCAGTGGCGCTGGTCGACGCGCTGAACGCTGCCTGCATGTCATTTGCGATTGGGACGACGCTCACTACGGGCGCGGTTAAGGCGGTCATGACCGCAGGCACGGAACATCAAAAAAAGCTCTATCTTGAAAAGATGGTTTCCGGAGAATGGACCGGAACAATGAACCTGACAGAACCCCAGGCCGGTTCCGACCTTTCAGCGATCAGAACCAAAGCCGAGCCAATGGGAGATGGCCGCTATAAAGTCAGTGGACAGAAGATATTTATTACTTATGGCGACCATGATTTGACGGACAACATTATTCATCTTGTACTGGCCCGCCTGCCGGATGCGCCGGAGGGAACTGGTGGCATATCCATGTTTCTTGTGCCGAAGGTTCATGTCAATGATGACGGATCGCTCGGCGCCCGCAACGATGTTCAGTGCGTCGGCCTTGAAGAAAAAATGGGCCTTCATGGCAGCCCAACAGCGGTGATGGCCTTTGGTGAAAATGGCGAGTGTTACGGCACGCTTCTTGGCGAGGAAAACAAGGGGCTTAAAAACATGTTCATCATGATGAACGCAGCGCGTCTTGATGTGGGTATGCAAGGGGTGGGAGTTGCGGAGCGCGCCTTTCAACGGGCGCTTGCCTATGCCCAGGACCGCAAACAGGGCCGGGCGCCGGGCGTCAAAAGCGGTGATATGATTGCCATTTATGAGCATGTTGATGTGCGACGCATGCTTTATTCCATGAAAGCGCTGGTCGAGGCGTCACGCGGTATCTGTTACGCTAATGCCGTTGCTTATGATTTGGCGCGCCATTCAAGCAATGAAAAACAGCGCAAAGAGGCCAAAGCGCTGGAAGAACTTTTAACGCCAATTTCAAAAGCCTGGTCGACAGACCGCGCCAATGACGTGACATCGCTTGGCGTCCAAATCCATGGCGGTATGGGCTATATCGAAGAAACCGGCGCCGCCCAGCATATGCGCGACGCGCGCATCGCAGCAATCTATGAAGGAACCAATGGCATTCAGGCGATGGACCTTGTAGGCCGCAAATTACAGGGCGACGGCGGCGCCGCGGCGAAAGCCTTTATCGCCAACGTGAAAGAGGAGGCAGTCATCTTAAGCGCCGCCAAACGCAGCGACCTCCACCATATTGGCGAGCGGCTATTGGCGGCGGCCGAAGCGCTCGGCGCCTCGACGAATTGGTTGCTTGCCGCAGCGTCCAACAACCAGGAAGATATTCTGGCCGGCGCCGCGCCTTATTTGAAACAGTTTGGCAATGTCGCCGGGGGGTATTATCTCAGCAAGGGCGCAATGGCTTCAGCACTGGCCGCCAATGAGCAGGGTTCTGACGCGGTCTGGCACGAGTCAAAACTAGCCATCGCCAAATTTTACGCCGACAATTACCTTAACGAAGCCGTTGGTCTCACGGCCTCCGTCACAGCGGGCGCTGAGACAATTGCGCGACTCGATCCGGCATTGTTAAGTGCATGAGCTTTAAGCCTTTCTATTAGCATATTTTCAATTCAGCCGGTCAAATTAGTCAGGATAAGATTTATGAAAAAATTCATTGCGGTTTCAGTCTTTGCCTTCACTCCCCTGTTTGCGCTGGCGCAACCTTCGGAGCGCGCCGTCGAGCTCGCGCAGCGTTTCATCATCATCGATGGCCACATTGATGCGCCATCAACCATTGCCGAAGACGGCGCCGATATCGCGACCGGCAAAAACACGATCGATATCGATTTAGTGCGCGCCAATGCCGGCGGGCTTAATGCGCCTTTTATGTCGATTTATGTTGCGGCGGATTATGAAGAAAAGGGCGGCGCCAAAGCACGCGCCGACATTCTGATTGGGCTGATGGAAGGTGTTGCCGTGCAATATCCCGATAAGTTTGAAATAGCGGTTTCGCCAAAAGATGTGCGCCGGATTGCGGCCGAAGGCAAAATCGCCATGCCTCTCGGTATGGAAAATGGCTCGCCGATTGAAGGCGATCTCCAAAACCTTAAACATTTTTATGATCGCGGCGTGCGCTATATTACGCTTGCCCATTCCAAGGCTAATCACATTTCTGATTCATCTTACGACGAAAATAAGCGCTGGGAAGGGCTTTCGCCATTTGGCTTTGAAGTCGTTCGGGCGATGAACGACCTCGGTGTGATGGTCGATGTCAGCCATGTGACCGATGCAGCGATTGAGGATGTCCTCAGCATCGCGCGGGCGCCTGTTATCGCCTCTCATTCTTCTCTGCGTCACTTCACGCCCGGTTTTGAGCGTAATCTGCCCGATGAATTGGTAACAGCGATCGGCGAAAACGGCGGTGTCATAATGATCAATTTTGGTTCGTCATTTTTGACCGAAGAAGCGAACAGATATTCAGAGCCGCGTAACGCAGTCCGTGAGGCGCAAGAAGCGACAACAGGCCGCCTAATGAATTCCGAAGAAATCAGCGCCTTCAACGCGGCCTGGCGCGAAACCCATCCCTATCCCTTTGCGGGGTTAAATGATGTTCTCGACCATATCGACCGAACGGTTGAGCTCGCCGGGATCGACCATGTGGGTATCGGATCGGACTATGACGGCGTTGGCGATTCTTTGCCTGAAGGACTGAAAGACGTTTCCACCTATCCCGTCCTGGTCCAGGGTCTGATTGATCGCGGCTATGACGACGCGGCAATCGAGAAGATACTGGGCGGCAATGCCTTGCGCGTTTGGGAAGAGGTGGAGAAGGTGCGCAAACGGCGATGGCGTTAGCGTTGGGACTTGACATGTTATAACGAATGTAATATTTAACTTATGTTATAACCAATCAGACCAGAACCAATCAGACCAGAACCAATGACAGATAAATTGAAAGTCCGGCAAATCGGCAATTCCGCCGGCGTTGTTTTAACAAAAGAGATGCTCAGCAAACTCGGTGTTGGCATTGGTGACGATCTGCATGTGGTGGACACGCCTAAAGGGCTGGAATTCACTGTTTTTGACGATCAATTTGATGACGCACTGAAGTGGATTGAAAAAGGCGCAAAGCGCTATCGCAATACATTGCGAGCTCTCTCTAAATAAGGAGTCTCCAAAATGGAGATCATCTGGATAACGCGGGAAATCGCGTTGGCTGCGCATGCACGCTCATTGCGCGACCATGGCGGCGCGGATGGCGTGCGCGATGAGGGCTTGTTGATGAGTGCTTTAGATCAGCCACAGAATTTTGCCGCTTACGGCGAGCCAAGTCTTTACGAATTGGCGGCAAGCTGCGCCTTCGGCATTGCCAAAAATCATCCCTTTGTGGACGGCAACAAGAGGACAGCATTTTATGCAGCCTATATATTTCTTGGTTTAAACGGTTATGAGCTGGATGCTGATGAAGCAGAGGCCGCCGCAATCACGCTGGACATTGCAGGGGGCAAAGTGACTGAAGAAGAATTTTCAGTTTGGCTAAAGGCGAATTGTAAAAATCTGTGATCGACATCGGCCTCCTCCAATATTTCTCGCTCGCTATTTTTTATGCGAGCTATCTTTATTTCATCGCGGCGCCAGTCGCGTTGTGGATTGCGGTTAAGAATAGAGGCGCAAGGCGTTATGCTGTTGCGTTTTTCATGGTCATCACGGTTTTTGCCTATTCGAGGTTTGTCGAGCCGAAAATCCTTTTAACCGCAGAACATGATGCTGAGCTGGTCGATTGTTTTGAAACGGCAGGCGCTTTTCGCGTTACGGTATTTTCTGACACGCATAACGGCATTTTTGGCAACGCGATGCCAATTGAACGAATTACAAAGGCCGTCAATGCAACACGACCAGATTTTGTTCTGGTCGCGGGCGACTATGTCTATTTCCTGCATCCCGATATATTTGAAAAGAAATTCGCCGCCTTTGCCGAAATCGATGCGCCGGTTTTTGCCGTGTTGGGCAATCATGATGTCGGTCTGCCTGGTCCGGACTTAAGCAAGCCGCTGAACGAAAAGTTGTCGGCGCTGGGTGTAAGGATGATTGATGACGAGGCTGTGAAACTCTCGAACAGTCATTTCGCCATTGAACTTGTCGGTCTTTCTGACGAATGGGCGGGGCATCAGGACTTCGCGCTTCTGGAACATCCTTCGGAGATGCCACGCCTTATTCTGACGCATCATCCCGAAACAGTTTTTTTGCTGCACGCGCCAATGCCCGCTGATTTTCTCATCGGCGGCCACACGCATGGCGGCCAGATCCAGCTGCCGTTGATTACCTGCTGGGTCACGGGCATTTGCGGCGATAATGTTTATGGGCTTCGCAATTATTACGGTGTCCTCGTCTTTACCACATCCGGCACAGGGATGGTTGGGCTGCCGATGCGGTTTCGCGTGCCGCCGCGGATTGATGTGCTCAATATTCGTTACAATGCCTGTGGGGCGCAGTAGAATACGAACAAATTAGCGGAGAGAGATAATGACCAGCCTTAAAGGAAAAACACTTTTTATCACCGGGGCGTCGCGCGGCATCGGTCTTGCGATTGGCCTGCGCGCTGCAAAAGACGGCGCTAATATCGCTATTGCCGCAAAATCGGCGGAGCCGCACAAGCATCTTCCAGGCACGATCTATACCGCGGCGGAAGAAATCGAAGCGGCGGGCGGTAAAGCCCTGCCCCTGATCGTCGATGTGCGCGATGAACATGGTGTTATCGAAGCTGTGGAAAAGACCGCGCAAACTTTTGGCGGCATTGATATCTGCATCAACAACGCGTCGGCGATTTCGCTCACGGGAACCGAAGCGACAGAAATGAAGCGCTATGATCTGATGCACCAGATCAACGGCCGGGGGACGTTTCTGACATCGAAATCATGCATCCCGCATCTCAAGAAATCCGAAAACCCGCATGTGTTGATGCTGTCGCCGCCCCTCGACATGAGCCCGAAATGGTTCGGCGGTCACGTGGCCTATTCCATGGCGAAGTTTAACATGTCGATGTGCGTTCTAGGTATGGCCGAAGAGTTTCGCAATGACGGGATTGCTTTTAACGCTCTGTGGCCGCGCACCGCGATCGCCACAGCGGCGGTGAAATTTGCGCTGGGCGGTGAGGCGATGATGCAGGCGTCGCGCAGTGTCGATATTATCGCTGATGCGGCGCATATGATCTTTACCAAGCCAGCCAGACAATTCACCGGCAACTTCCTGATTGACGATTCCTTCCTGCATCAGAACGGCGTCAGCGATTTTGAAAAATATCGCGTTGATCCGTCAAAAAAACTGGCGCCGGACTTCTTTGTACCTGACAACAGTGTTCCACCCCCGGGTGTTGCAGAAACGCTGATGCCGGGGATGCTCGGCGGATAAGTGGCGATGCAAATCGCATCCCTTTTTATTCATCCCGTCAAAGGCGGGCGCGCAATCCATTGTGATGCGGCGCCTGTAACTGCGAGGGGGCTCGTATCTGATCGCCGCTGGCTGGCAACCGATGCGCATGGCGTTTTCCTGACACAACGAAACTGCGATGCGCTTGCGGAAATTACTGCAACGCCGCTTCCGGGCGGAATTCGCCTTGCAAGCGAGGCAATGGAGACGGCGATTGATGTTTCGATTCCAGAGGGCGCCTCTCGACAGTCCGTGACGGTGTGGAAAGATAATTTTGAAGCGGTGCTGGCCGGCCCTGCAGCATGCGCCTGGCTGTCTGCAGCGCTGGGTCGCGACGCGCAGCTTTACTTTATGGACGCTGATGCTGAGCGGCAGACTTCTGACAAATGGGGTGATCCGGCGCCGGTGAGCTTCGCTGACGCATTTCCGGTATTAATTACGACATCAGCTTCTCTGGTTGCGTTGAATCATGAAATCATACGCAACGGCGGCGCAACCGTTGGGATGGAACGGTTTCGCCCGAATATCGTTATTGACGGCGCCGAACCCTGGGCGGAGGACTATTGGAAAACCATCCGGCTTGGCGCTGTAGTGCTTGATCTCGTTAAACCCTGCGACCGCTGTGTTGTTACAACCAAGGACCAGCAATCAGGCAAAACCCTGGGCAAGGAACCGCTGGCGAGCCTGGCAAGAATTCGCCGATCTGCCGATCCACGCATCAACGGCGTTCTCTTCGGATGGAACGCTGTTCCGCGCAATGACGGCGAAATCGCGGTCGGCGATTTAATCGCGGTGGTCGGGGAGCGGCCTGAGGGTTGGCCTTTGGCGCTTTCCGATTAAGTTGGCTCCGTTGCGGCAAGCTTCACGCATTTGAATTATTGTTTGTTCGCGGCAACATGTTTGATAAAGGCGACCAATGACCACCATCCTTTATTCTCATCCGGTTTTTCAACGGCACGAAGTCCCGCCAGGTCATGTTGAACATGCCGACCGTTATGCGGCTGTGGATCGCGCTTTAGAGGCGCCCGAGTTTGACGCGCTCGAACGGCGCGCGCCGCCTCTGGCGGCGAAGGACGATATTGAACGGGTGCATCCGGAGCGCTTTCGTCAGGCGGTTGAAGACGCAGCGCCGAAAACCGGCCTCGCGCAGTTCGACGCCGATACATTCATGGGGCCATCCTCGCTTGAAGCCGCAATGCGCGCAGCCGGCGGCGCCGTTGCGGCGGTCGACGCTATTTTTGCCGGGGAGGCGCGGAACGCCTTTGTCGCTGCCCGCCCGCCTGGCCATCATGCGGAGCCCGAACGCGCCATGGGTTTTTGCTTTTTCAACAATGCCGCGATTGCAGCAATGCATGCGCGATCGCTTGGCGCACAGCGCGTCGCGGTCGTTGACTTCGATGTGCACCACGGCAACGGAACCGAGGCGGCGTTTTGGCACAATGAAAACGCATTCTTCGCGTCATCTCATGAATGGCCGCAATATCCGGGTACGGGCCGCGAGAGTGATCGCGGCGCCTTCGACAATATTTGCAACGCGCCATTGGCGACCGGTGAAAGCGGCGAAGCGTTTCGCCGCGTCTGGGGTGAGAAGCTGTTGCCGGCGCTGTCTGACTTTGAGCCGCAATTCATTGTGATCTCTGCCGGCTTCGACGCCCACGCGGCCGATCCGGTGGGCGGGCTCAATCTTGTCGAAGACGACTTTGCCTGGGCGACGCAGGAGATTGCCGCGATCGCCCGCGACAAGGCCGAAAGCCGCGTGATTTCGGTTCTTGAGGGCGGTTATGATCTGCCGGCGCTTGCTTCAAGCGCCGCCGCTCATGTCAGAGCCTTGATGGCGGCCTAGAAAGCAAGCCATAAGGTCGAGTCGAGGGAACTGAAACAGCATGACCGGACGTATTATTACAGCCCGACACGGGCGCCCGGACCTGTCGCGCGATCTCAAGATCACCGCGCAGGAGTATGGAGACTGGTGGGCGCAATACGACGCCAGCGGTCTGCACGCCGACGAACGTCCGCCGCAAGGGCTCGTTGAGCTTGCCCAGGGCGCGAAGACGATATTGTCGTCGACTTTGCCTCGGGCAATCGAAACGGCGCGGCATGCGACGGGCGCCGTGCGTGAAGTGCCGGCCGATTCGATTTTCGTTGAGGCGCCGCTGCCGCCGCCGCCAGTGCCGTTTCTAAAACTGCGGCCGGGAACCTGGGGCGTTATCTCGCGGAGTTTCTGGTTTTGGGGTTATGCCCCGGCAGGCGTGGAGACTCACCTGGAGGCTTGGGGCCGCGTCAGGAATATTACCGCGCGACTCGCTGAACATGCAGAAAAGGGCGACGTCCTGCTCTGCGCCCACGGCTATCTCAACTGGATGATTGACCGGCGTCTTAAAAAGGAAGGCTGGACGCTGGTGGAGCGCAACGGCGCCAATCATTACTGGTCCTGGCGTATTTACGAACCGCCCGGCTTGCGTGACGGCGTTGAGACGCCAGCGATTGCAGAATGAAGTGAACGGCGATCTGTCCGCTCGTGAGTGTCTTTGCGATGACCGTTCGGGAGCAAGCGTAGTTTATTTCTTGGCGTCCTGACCCGCTATTCGGCGATGGCGTTGAATGAGGCTGCGTTTTCACTGCAAACGTGGAGCGGCAATCATTTGTAACAGCAGAACGCAAACGTCATGAATTATCGATGCAAGGCCGCTTAAATATTCAACCAGCGTTTCAAATCATCAATGCGTGCGCGGCCAACGGGTAATGCGGCGCCGGTTGACAGGATCAAACTGTACCGGCTGCCGGATTGCGCGCGATATTCGGACGCATAGGAACGGTTGACGATATGAGAGCGGTGAATGCGACAAAATTCCTGGCCAAGCATTGCCTCCAATTCGATCATTGTTTTTCGTGTAAGCAGCCGTTTGCCGCTGCTGAGTTCGATTTCTACATAGTCGTCGGCGCCGTGCAACGCGACTACATCGCCTAGCGGCGTGAAAACCACGCCGGACCCTGGCGTCGCAGGCGCGCCGCCAAGATATTTGACTGGCGGGGCGAGCGGATCGCGGCCGGCCAACGCACGGTCAATTGCCTGGGCGATGCGCTCTTTGGAAAACGGCTTTGCGACGAAATCGACAACGCCATAGGAAAAGGCGTCGACGGCGCGTGATTGATCGGCTGATACGACGATTGTGCGCGCCGGTGAGCGTATGTCGATTTCCAAAAGATCAAACCCGTCAACGCCGAAGAGATTCAAGTCGAGAAACAACACTGCGGACGCCGGCAGAAGCTCAGCCAACGGCGTAGCCTCCTCGACGCTACGGGCGAATGCGCTTTTGCCCGCCTGTTTTCCGAGGGCTTCGCGCGCAAATCGCTCAAGCCGCTTCGCGACCAGCGGCTCGTCCTCGACAATGAGGAGGTCAATCACGGAGACCGCCAATTAATGACTGTCTCCCAAAACCTGGGGGTCGGCGCAGATTCGAGGCTCCAATCATCGCCAAAGGCCTCCTTAAGGCGCGCGCGGATATAAGCGAGTCCCGCGCCATTTTGCGATGATGTTTTTGAGTCGGCTTGCGTTGGCGCACGGCACAGGATCGAAATATCTTTGCCGGACAGCGTGGTTTTGACCTCAAATTCCGCACTATCGCGATATTCGTTATGTGTAAATGCGTTCTCTATCAGCGTCAGCAGCACCGCCGGAGGACATTGAATGTCCGGCGTCGCGCCATCGATTTGCAGTGAAAACGTTGCGTCGGCGCGGAGCGACATCACTTTCAAATGCTGCCGGCAAAGCTCAAGCTCGTCATCAAGCGAGATGAGGGTATTGTCGCTGATATCATAGAGCAGACGAAGCTCACGACTGAGCGCGTCAATCATGGCGACGCCGGTTTTTGGCTCGGATTCAATCCATTCTGAAAGCGTCGTCAGTGTGTTCATCAGAAAATGCGGCTGAATTTGCTTTTTCAGTAATTCATGCCGCAACCGGACGGTTTGAAGCGCAGCTTCTTCGCGCGCGCGTTGTTCGTCGCTAAGCAAACGAATTTGCGTTGCAAACAAAATGATAATCAACGCCGCCATCGCCAGATAATATGTCTGGTCAAGGAATTGATAAGGCGCGAGAATTGCAGCGAGGAGAAAAATCGCAAATCCAATAGCGGAAAGAAATGCTCCACGCTTTCGGTTTTTTGCGCCAATCAATGCGGCAACAAGCGCTGCGATCATAAAAATCAAGATGATCAGACCGAGTTTTGAGTCGAAGCCGGGCGCCAGAAAAATTGCGAACCCACTGACGATGACTGCAAGGGCGGTAGTTTGCGCAGTTCTCTGCGGGGTAAAGCGGAGCCCCGAGAAAACGGACAAAGCGACGCCTGCGATAAACGCGAAGCCAAGCATCAAATATAGCCGCAACATATGCGACGGATAGAGGTAATGATCGAAGGCGCGCCAGGATTCGGCGGCGAGTTGTGCGATAACGGCGAAAGCCAGAATGCCGAGTGCGAGCGAAGAGGCGTCGCGCCTGTTCGATGCATAAAATCCGAGAAAATAGAATGCGCCGAGGGCGATCGCGCCGCCGGCCGCAATCGCCGGAATATAGGATTGAAGGCGTCGTCTGGTTGGCGATTCATAAGCCGCCAGATGAAAACTGTGGATTGGCCAGTGGAGCCGAGCGCCGAGATGGTGGCTTGAAATTCGGATAGCGAAAACATTTGCGTCTGGACGAATGAGATCGGCAGGGACGTAAAATACGGCGTCCAGCGCGCCGGGCGTCTCGTCCGCTGGCGTCGCGCCTGGAATGCCGTTTTCGCCAATCATGACGCCATTGAGAAAGACTTCGCGGGAAGCGAGCGCGGAAAGAAAAAAACCGAGGGGTTGATCTGCGGCCGCTGCGGCCAGCCTGTCTCCATCAATATAGGCGCGGACCCAAATGATTCGGCCCTGAGGATCGATATTCGCGGGCGCAGTGCGCGCCCAGTTTGCGTCGTCAAAATTCGGCGCTGCGTATTGCGGATCATCCCCTTCGACAACCCGCACCTCCTCAAAACGGATGAAATCGCTGCGCGTCGATTGCGCTGCCGCGGCGCCTGGCAGCAACGCTATCAAAATTATGGCGAATAAAAACCGGATCATCGGGTGATCATATCAGCAATTTGATTGAGTTCCGAACCGAATCCGCGCGAAACCGAGCGGTTCGCCGATGACAGGAGCGGTTCGCCGAGTTCATCGCGCGACCTGGCCGCGCATAGTTCATAATCTCCGTATTGTCTACGAGCTCCAGCGAGGTCTCTATGTTGAAGTCTTCTCAGTGGAAGCAGATGTTTCGCGGTTTATCTCTGGCGGCGGCGATATTTATTCTGCCTTTATTGAATGTCGTACAAGCTGGAGAGAACGGCGATCAATGTCGCGGGATAAATGAATTTGTTGAGCCGTTCGTTGAGACCGCAATGTTTGACGGCGTTGTGATGATTGAAATTTCGGGCGAGACTTTTTCCTGCTTTTACGGCTTTTCAAATTACGAGCACAGCCTTCGCCACGATATTCACACTCGGTACCGGATCGCATCCGTTTCCAAGTTGCTGACCGACGCGGCATTTGCGCGATTGCTTCAGCAGGACACGCTTTCGCTTGATGATTTGATTTCAATATATTTGCCGGATTTTCCAAATGCCGATCAGGTAACCATCCGGCAATTGCTTAACCATACGTCCGGTATAGCGCACACAAATGCGCAACCTTGGGGCAATGGACGAATTTCTCTTTCCATCGATGAGATCATAAAAAAGTTAGCGCAAACTCCATTTGATTTTGAGCCTGGTAACAACCGGCAATACAGCAATGGCGGTTATGCTGTCGCCGCAAAAATACTGGAAGTCGCGACAGGCGAGGAATACGGCGCCGCGATGAGAAGACTGGTATTTGATCCCTTGGGAATGAATAATTCGGGGCACATTGCCGATGCTCGTGCGCTGGCGCCCCGCATGGCCATCGGTTATGAGCCTGGCATTGTGCCTGGCCTCCGCCGCCATACGAGATTTTATGCAGTCGAAACCCGCCCAGGCGGCGGATCTCTTTATTCAACCGCGCCCGACATGATGGCGTTTGTAAGGGCCCTTACTGCGGGCGAATTTGTTTCGCCCGCCTTTTTGCAAGATGTGATGGGCATAGAGGCCGAAAAACTGATCCGGTCAGAAGGCCGTTCACCAGGCTTTGTCGCTAAAATCTATCGAGACCCGGCGCTCGATTTGAACATTGTCAGCTTGTCGAACAATTATTCTGTACCGGCGGATTGGGCCAAGGCGATTGCCGAAATTGTTGTTGAACCGGCACCAAAACCGACATGGCCGCAACTGAAACTGTCTCAAGAAAAAGTCGTTCGTGATAATCCCATACTAGGTACGTACGATTCAAATTTCGGCGTCCAGGTCGCAATTAAATGGCGCAATGGCGCTGTATATTTTGAAGATGTGGAAAATCAATTGCGTGTCGCCATGCCGTTGCTTTCTGACGGCGCTTTTCTGTTGCCGATCTATTATTCAATTTGCCGGCAAAACAGCGAGTCACGTGTGATCCAATGTAAGATTTTGTCGGGCGATGATCGCTATACGCAGATTTACACGCCGATTGCGCAATAGAGTGGTTGGCCGAATTCCCGAGACATTCACCGATTATCATGTGTCATCTCAGCAGAGGGCGTCAGTATCGACAATATCGTTTGGCCGGTTCCGCGAGAAGGAAAAGACATCATGGAGAACCTATTGCGTAAGATCGCGTTGCTGACGCTTGGTGCGGTATCGGCTGGCTGCGCCGGAGTGCACACGAATACCGGCGAGAATCTAACGCCGCCAGTTGAGGATCCCTATCTCTTTGAACCGAATGACGGCGAAAGCGTCGCGGCGCTGCGCGGCTCTTTTATTGTTCCCGAAAATCGCAGCGATCCGAATTCGCGCGATATCACGCTGCACTATGTCAAGTTTCCATCGACAAGCGAAAATCCCGGCGCTCCGATCGTTTATCTTGCCGGGGGGCCTGGCGGCTCCGGCGTCAATACTGCGCGCGGTCGACGATTTCCGCTTTTCATGGCGCTGCGCGAAGTTGCCGATGTAATCGCTTTTGATCAGCGCGGTACGAATTGGTCGAACGATCTTCCGGAATGTAAAACGCAAATCAGTTACCCGCTTGACCAGCCGCTTGAAGCGAATGCGCCGGAACAACTATACGAACAGGCCGCCGCCGAGTGCCTTGAAAAATGGTCCGAGGCGGATTTCGATTTGACCGGCTACAACACGCTTGAAAGCGCGCGCGACCTCGATGATTTGCGTGTTCATTTGGGCGCCAAAAAGATCAATCTCTGGTCGATCAGCTACGGAACGCATTTGGCGCTGGCGGCAGTCAAAATTATGGACAATCGAATCGACCGCATCGTGATGACTGGCGCTGAGGGTTTGCATCAAACGGTAAAACTGCCGGCGCGAACCGATGAATTTTTTGGTCGTGTGCAGGATGCGATTGATCAAGACCCTGCGGCCAAAGCGATTTATCCTGACATAGCATCCTTGATGCGCCGCGTTCAGGCAAAACTCGACGCTGACCCTGTAACGGTGGAAATTGAAGGGCCGGATGGCGCGCCCGTTACGCTTTTCTACGGCAAAACAGATATGCAAATGATCACGTCGTTTGCCATTGCCGACCCTTCGAATACAGCGCGCATTTTGTCATTGTATCTGGCGATTGACGCCGGCCAGTATCAGCCCGCAGCGCCGCTGATTTATCGTTTTCTTCGTTCCGGAACGATTGAATTCAGCCCCATGTCGACGGCCATGGATATTGCGTCAGGCATTTCCGATGAACGGCTCGCCCTGGTCGAAAAGCAGGCGGAGACATCATTGGTCGGATCATTTTTGAATTTCCCAATGCCACACTTAAAAGATGCGTTCGGCGACCTCGATCTAGGTGAAGAGTTCAGATCCCTGCCGAAGTCGAAAACGCCGACACTTTTGCTGACGGGAACCCTGGACGGACGCACTTATCCAAATTCGCAGACCGAAGCTGTCGCCGGATTTTCCGACGTGACGCAAGTAATGGTCAAAAATGCCGGTCACAATCTCTTCATGTCATCGCCGGAGGTTAGTGAGCGTATTATAGAGTTCTTTCACGGTAATGCGGCCCGCGCGGAGCCAATCGTGCTGCCGCTGCCGGATTTCAAACCTCAGCAATAACTAAAAGGCGGTTACCGTCAAGATTACGACTATTGATGCGTGATTTCTGTGACGCCGCCGATTAATTTACTTGATATTCTCGATCTTATTGTTCGAACCAAAGCCAACACCAGGGCGTTCGACCGGGCCCGATGAGATGCCGACAGACATTCTAGCAAGTGACAATTCTAAATTGTCCATGCTGCGCGTTGTGTCGGCTACGTATGCGACCTGCACGGGATGATTTCCCGTTATCTCCGGCGTTACAAAAAAGCCAAGAATTTTCCATTCGCTGCTTCGCTTTAGAATGTTCACGCTAAAGGACGCATTCGCTTTTTCAAATTCCGCTGTAGCCGAACATTCCGCCAACACCAATTCGCCATTTCCAGAATTAATTTCGTAGCGCGTTATTAGGCAGGAAGCTCCATTGTAGGAAGTCATTGCGCCGAGCTGAAACGAAGCCGTCGCCATCAACTCCTCAAGGACCCCGTTTTTCAAAATATCTGCAAGTTCCGGGGCTGCGCGAGAAGATAGCTCTTCGCCGTCCCAATTCGTTGCTACCGCCGGGATTGCTGTATCGGCGAATGCATGGGCTTCATCCAAAATTGGTTTCGCGCGTTGGAAACCAATAAAGAAAAGCGAGCCAATCAAAATGACGACAAGCAAGGCAAGCGTGCCAATAATAGCGAGAAATGTTTTCATGATCCCCTCCAGACCGCACCCTTATTGTTCATGTTATTGATAATTTGGAATGGAGCAACCGCCCCGCCACGCAAAAAACAACTAGCTTGCCTTCTGCGCCCCTCCGCCGCAAAAATTGCCTGTGATCGCCAAGCTAGCCGACACAAGCGTATTTACTGAGCCAGACGCATGCCTTATGCCGCGGCGCTGAGAGGAATGCGATGACATATCATCTTGCACAGTTAAATATCGCGCGGTTTCGATTGCCCGCCGATCACCCGGTCAATGCAGATTTCGTCAGTAATCTGGACCGCGTAAATGCGATAGCGGAAACGCAGCCCGGGTTTGTCTGGCGGCTGATCGGAGAAGGCAATAATGCGCTCGATCTCAAGGCCTTCGACGACCCGAATGTTGCAGTCAATATGTCTGTTTGGGCTGATCTGGAATCGCTGGCGGCATTTGCTTATCGAAATGAAGACCATCGCGCGATCATGCGTCGCCGTCATGAATGGTTTGAACAGATGGAATTCCACCTCGTATTGTGGTGGGTAGCGGCAGGATGCAGGCCAATATTGGAGGAGGCGAAAATACGCCTCAATTTGCTCCGCCGAAAGGGGCCGACGGCGGATGCATTTACATTCAAAGAGCCATTCCCCGCACCCGGTGAAAGCGATATAAGCCCCGTGCTCGACGAATGTGCATAAGGATTGGAAATAAATAGATGGCCAAGAAATCTGGTGATTTGGCGACCCTGTCATTTGAAAAGGCGCTCGCCGAACTGGAAGAGATTGTACGCAAGCTGGAAAGTGGAGCGGCAGAACTTGAGGAATCAATTGCACTTTATGAGCGCGGCGCGGCGCTAAAGGCCCATTGCGAATCGAAATTGAAATCTGCCCAGGAAAAAATTGAGAAAATTGTTGTTGACGGCGCAGGCGTCGCGAAAACAGAGCCTGCGAGTTTCGACTAGCGCTCTTTCACCGAAAATGATTCCGGTTTCTCGGTTCGAGCGAGGCCAGTAAGCGCCGAATGCGACACAACAATAATTAGAGCATATTGCGCGGAATAAGATGGCCGAGTTTTTGCGCATAGCTTTGCGGGAACAGTCGCTGAATAAAAGAGATGAGTTTTGCGTCGCGTCCGACAATCACGCGGCGCTTTTTCTTCGCAGCGCCTCTGAGAATAAGCTTTGCTGCTCTCGTCGCGCTGGTGATCGCCGCATTTTCAAAACGCTGCTCAAAATCGCTGCGATCATCGAGGCCTTCCGGCAAAGCATCCAATGTCGCGTTGCGCGCTATATTGGTGGCGACCCCGCCGGGATGGACGGAGGTGACGCTAACGCCTTTGCCTTCAAGTTCCTGCGCGAGCGTTTCATTGAAGCCGCGGACAGCAAATTTTGACGCGCAATAATGGGTTTGCCCCGCGTAACCGATCAAGCCAAAGAGGCTGGAAACATTGATCAGCCCGCCTTTGCTGCGGAGGAGTTGCGGCAGAAACGCCTTGGACATTCTAACGACGCCCCAGAAATTGACGTCCATGATCTTTTCAAAGGCCGAAAGCGGCGATGCCTCGAAAGAGCCCACGCGGGTCAACCCTGCGACGTTGAAAACATAATCCGCGTCGCCCAGGCTTTCAGCGACGGTCGCGGCATAGCGTTCGATCGCTTCGGCGTCTGCCACGTCGAGCCGGTCGAAGCGGATGCGGTTGGTTGGCGCCGCGTCAATCAGGCGCCGGGTTTCCTCAAGGCCCTCTTGATTGATGTCCGACAGCGCCAGCGCAGCGCCCTGGGCGGCTAGGTTAATGGCAAGGGCGCGGCCGATGCCCGAGGCTGCGCCAGTCACGACGCAAAGTTTGTCCTTAAATATTTCCATGACGTGATTTGCTGCCTCTATTTCGGCGATGATGATCGGCGTTCTAGGGAGTTTCCGAGATAAAGTGGATCCCGGTTTATCGTCCGGAAACGCCCCAGATTTAAACTTTAGCGCATTTCTTATCGGAAAACCGCGTCACACTTTTCCGGAAATGCGCTAGACGGCTTCAAGATGCTTTCGCAGCCCATGTGCGCCAACCCGCCGCGCCAGCGCGGCCTTTGGGTGACAATGAACTTCAAATCACCGTCGGCTTGCCGGAAATTCACCGCAATGGGGCTGGAGATTTCCACAGGACGCGCTAAAACGGGCGGCTCGCCTGCGCTGCCTGAACCCACCGGGGCGGCAAGTCTGCGCGCCGTCAAGAATAACAGATAGGGGAACCCCCATGGCCGTTGAAACGCCGCTTTTGGATACAGTCAAATATCCGGACGATCTCAGAAAGCTCGAAAAGAGCCAGCTGCGCCAGCTGGCCGATGAGCTGCGCGCGGAAATGATAGATGCGGTTTCTGTCACCGGCGGACATCTGGGGTCGGGACTTGGCGTGGTCGAGCTGACAACGGCGATTCACTATGTTTTCAATACGCCTGACGACAAGCTCGTTTTTGACGTTGGCCACCAGTGCTATCCCCACAAAATTCTCACCGGACGCCGCGACCGGATCCGGACCCTGCGTCAGGGCGGCGGGCTTTCCGGCTTCACCAAACGATCCGAAAGTGAATATGACCCGTTTGGCGCGGCCCATGCAGCGACATCGATTTCCGCCGCACTTGGCTTTGCGCGCGCCCGCGATCATCAGGGAAAAGACAATCAAGCTATCGCAGTAATCGGCGACGGATCGATGTCCGCTGGCATGGCCTATGAGGCGATGAACAACGCCGGCCACCTTGGCGCAAAGATGATAGTTATTTTGAATGACAACGATATGTCGATTGCGCCGCCGGTGGGGGCAATGAGCGCCTATCTTGCGCGCGCCTCGTCATCAGGGGTTTATCACGGCTTTCGAAAATTCTCGAAGCAGCTCGCCAAGCGTTTGCCGAACGCAATCTATAAGCAACTCGCCAAGGCCGAAGAATATGGCCGCGGCATGGTCACTGGCGGGACCTTGTTTGAAGAGCTTGGTTTTTATTATGTCGGCCCCATTGACGGACATAATCTTGATCATCTGGTGCCGGTGCTTGAAAATGCGCGCGATATGCGGGACGGGCCGGTGCTGGTCCATGTCGTGACCCGCAAAGGCGCCGGCTATCCGCCTGCCGAAGAGGCCTATGACAAATATCATGGCGTCGGCAAATTCGATGTTGTTTCCGGCAAGCAGAAAAAAGGCACGCCAAACGCCCCGGCCTATCAAAAGGTGTTTGCCAAAACGCTGATCAAGGAAGCGGAAAAAGACGACAAGATTATCGGCATTACAGCGGCGATGCCGTCAGGCACCAGCCTCGACATGTTCGCCGAGGTTTATCCTGATCGATGTTATGACGTCGGGATCGCTGAGCAGCATGCTGTTACCTTCGCGGCGGGGATGGCTGCTGACGGCATGAAGCCGTTTGCGGCAATCTATTCGACATTCCTGCAGCGCGCCTATGATTCTGTCGTTCATGATGTGGCGCTGCAAAATCTGCCAGTCCGTTTCCCGATGGACCGTGCCGGGCTTGTCGGCGCGGACGGTCAGACCCATGCGGGCGCCTTTGATCTCGCCTATCTCGGCTGCCTGCCGAATTTTGTGATCATGGCTGCTGGCGATGAGGCCGATCTCGTTCATCAGACAGCTACCGCTGCAGCTTTTGACGAAGGCCCGATTGCGTTTCGTTACCCGCGCGGTGAAGGCATGGGTGTGGATATGCCGGAACAGGGCAGGATTCTTGAAATCGGCAAAGGCCGCATCATGAAGGAAGGTTCCAGAGTGGCGATCCTTTCGCTTGGCGGACGGCTGGTTGAGGCGCTGAAAGCCGCCGACACGCTGGAAAGCCAGGGCCTTTCAACAACAGTCGCCGATGCGCGTTTTGCAAAGCCTTTGGATCATGAGTTGATCCTGCAACTGGTGCGCAATCACGAAATGGTTGTGACCGTGGAAGAGGGCTCGCGCGGCGGCTTTGGCGCCTTCGTCTTACATTTCCTCGCCGATCAGGGCCTGCTTGATAATGGCGTGAAGATCCGCACCATGACGTTGCCGGACGTTTTTCAGGATCACGACAGTCCTGCGAAAATGTACGACGCGGCGCGGCTTAATGCGGCGCAAATTGTCGAACGGGTGCGTGAAACGCTCGGCATCACTGCGGAAGTCGTGAATCTAAGAGGGTAAAGCCATTTGCAGCCCGAGGCTGCATATTTTAATCATTTTGCGCAAAGCTGCGGCGAAAGAGAAATTCCGGCGGGGGGAGTTTGCACGCTGCAGGATGATGTTCTCGATGACGCAAGCGCCCAAAGACATGCAAAAGCGGCGCGCAAGCCTATCAAAAATCGCGTGAACACACCGTCGAAAAAATCATTGCGTCTGGATTCACATCTCGTTGAGCGTGGCTTTTTTCCAAGCCGGGCGCGGGCGCAGGCGGCCGTCAAAGCCGGTCTTGTCCGCGTTGACGGCGCGGTCGCGGATAAACCTTCAAAAGCTGTTACGCCGGATGCCAAGGTCAGCGTTGACGGCGATGTGCACCCCTTTGTGTCGCGCGGCGGTGTAAAACTCGATGCTGCCTTGCGAACAATGGAAATCGATCCCGCAGGCAAAATCTGCCTTGATCTTGGCGCGTCGACTGGCGGCTTCACGGACGTGTTGCTCAGATGCGGCGCCGCCAAAGTCTACGCTGTTGATGTAGGATCCGGGCAACTCCATCCGGAAATCGGCTCGGACCCGCGCGTCATTAATTTGGAAGCGACACACGCCAAAGATTTATCGCACGCGCTTGTGCCTGACCCGGTCGACATCATCGTCTGCGATGTCAGTTTTATCAGCCTTAAAAAAGCCCTGCCTTTTGCAATGGCGCTGGCTGCGCCGCACGCCCGTCTTGTGGCGCTGATCAAACCGCAATTTGAAGTCGGCCGCAGCCGCATCGGCAAGGGTGGTATTGTCAAAGAGGGCTACGAAAACAGTTTCGGCGTTGCCGAAGATATATACGGCTGGGTCGATAATCAGTCAGGCTGGAAAGTGACCGGCTATATCAAAAGCCCGATCGCGGGTGGCGACGGCAATCAGGAATTTCTGATCGGCGCTGTCAAATGCGGTTAGGATTGAAACGCGGCGAAGAAACGCAGTTCACAGTAATTGATACCGTGGCCTGTCCGCCCCACATTGATATCACAGCATTTCCGCTTGGAGGACCAATCATGGAGCCGCTCAATTCGGTGATTGCCACTGGCGCAAAGCGCTTCGCCTATGGCGCCACGCAAGCAGCCCGCGTTCTATGGTATACTGGTCATTATATGGCCGGCCGCCGGATGGTCGGGCCGCTGACTGAGCCGGGCGAGGCGCCTTATGCGGATGAGTTCGGCCCCCTCGACCGCGTGCGATTGAAAACAGCGTTTCGTGAGATTTTCAAAACCGACTGGAAAAATATTGAAGCCGGGCGTTACAAGCTGCCGGCGGAAATGCGCCAGCCGCCATCGCCCCTAAAATTGTGGCGCCAAAGCCGCGACTATTTGCGAGACGCGCGCAAGGTGGCGCGGCGAAAGCATCAACGCGGCCATTCAGAGGTTTTGACGCCGGCGCGGCAGGAAAAATACCCGCGATATTTTCTTCAGAATTTTCACTACCAGACTGACGGCTGGATGACAGCGGGTTCCGCTGACCGCTATGACATGCAGGTTGAAACACTGTTTACGGGTTCAGCGGGCGCCATGCGTCGTCAGGCGCTGCCGGCGATCCGGAAAGCGCTTGCCGGCGAGGATATCGCGACCGCGCGACTGCTTGATCTCGGCTGCGGCGCCGGGCGCTTTCTCGCTGAGGTGAAGGAAAATTGGCCGGCGCTTGATGCGACAGCGCTGGACCTGTCGCCAGCCTATCTTGGCAAGGCGCGCACAAATCTTGGGCGCTGGAAAGATATTACCTATGTCGAAGCAAACGCCGAGGCGACCGGCCTGCCTGACGCCTCATTTGACGTCATCACCGCGATTTATCTTTTTCATGAATTGCCGCCGGCCGTCCGCAAGATTGTCGCCAAAGAAATTTCGAGGTTATTAAAACCGGGCGGCACGCTGGTTCAGGTTGACACGATCCAATATGGCGACGAGCCCGGATTCGATATTCTGTTGGAAAATTTTCCGCGCGGCTTCCATGAACCTTACTATGATAGTTATTGCCGTGCGGAATTGAAAGATCTTTTCGCCGATGCGGGCGTCATACATGCCGATGAGACAATTGCGTTTTTGAGTAAGATTTCGGTTTTCCGGAAATAGTGAAAAGCAAACATTGCACCGCGAACATCACGCCTTCAGTTTTATATCATCGCGCTTACAGCTTTTTGGCGACATAGCTGTAAAATCTCCCGCTATCAGGCTTGTTTGTGTCTTCCATCCATCCGCTAAGGGCGCCGTCTGCGACTTCCATCGTCAGCATCCAGTTTTCTTCACCGACGATTTTAAACTCAGCAAATTCAAGGCGCACTTCCATTAGCTCCAACCGTGTTGAAGAGCTTTGTGCAAAAAGTGCGGTTTCTTTGTCTTTTTCGTAAAAGTCAAACCGTTAAAACACGGCGCCGTCGACCTCACGCATCGTCAAAATTTCATAAAAGGCAAGGCCGGATTCATTGTTCTTACGCCAGGCGCCGATCATTGCGTCGCCGCTTGGCTTGTCCCAGCGGACTTCTATCGGATTTTCGGGATCACGTGTGTCGACCCAATGTCCTGTTAGCCAGGACAAATCATCCAAACGATGCTCGCTTGCAGTCGCGGCGCTGAATGCTGCGAAAATAGCAAAAAGGAATGTCGTAAGAAATTTTGGACCAAAATTCATGTCGGGCTCCAGTCGTGCCTGATTCCGCGATGGCGCCCGCCACAGAAATTGTAATTACCCGTCGATATTGTCGACCCGCGTGGAGACCAGCTCTTTTCACAGTCGCGTGAGTGGTCTCCATGCCGACAGCCTGGGTCAGGAGTATTTTAGTCGCTGGTGATAACGCGATCTAAAAAACCATCAATGTCGTTGGCGGTTCGGTCAGGCGCTTCTTCCATTGGAAGATGGCCCGTCTCATCATAAATGACGATCTCGGCGTTGGATAAACGTTCATCGAAACTCCGCGCGGCGCTGACAGAGATGAGCTGGTCTTCCGCGCCCCAGATGACAAGCACCGGAGCAGCTATTTCGCTGATGCGGTCAGCATAACCCGGTTCGCGATCGGTGATCGCGCGCAAGGCCGCGGCGCGGCGATTGCCGGGATAGCGCAAAAGTTCCCAATAGCGGTCGACAGCAGCTTTGTTCATTACGGATTTGACGGATACTGATTGCAGCGCTGATCTATGAACCAAAAGACGCGGCGTGTATTGCTGCGCGAGATATCGGCCAACGGGGTTTTGCAACAACCGGAATCCAATATTGAGCGGCGGTTCTTTTTCGCCGTCGCGCAGGGGCATGCCGGAAGCGTCGAGCAGCAAAAGCGCGCTAACACGATCTGGATTGGCGAGAGCGTAGCGCCAGGCCACCCAACCGCCCATGGAGTTGCCGCCGAGCACGAAGCGGTCGATCCCCAATTCTTGTATTATGAGATCAAGCGCTTCAGCCATGCCGGCAAACGAATAATCATCAGCTGGATGTGGTCCCGATAGGCCGTGGCCCGGCTGCGTATAGGTAATCATACGGTATTTGCGGCCGAGCCGTTGAATCTGAGGCTCCCATGTGTGCAGTGATGCGGCTGTGCCGTGCACCAGGATGATCGGCAAGCCATCAGGATTACCTTCGTCGCGATAATGAATGCGCAAGCCGTCTGAATTTTCTGCAAAATCCGATGCGGTGTCGGTATATTTGCCGATCATCTGTTCCGCGTCGGTGTCAGGCGTACGCAGAAAAAAGAGAACGACGAATAGCGCCGCAAAGGCAAGGGCGAACTGGAATAGTTTTGTCATGGGCGCATATTAGCGGCGCAGCAGTGAAATTGAAATCAGAACCAGCAGCCCTTAGCCGCACTGCCCGCGATGCAACAGGGCGTGATCGGCAAGAACGAGCGCCATCATTGCCGCCGCCACCGGCACGCCTCTGATGCCGACACAGGGATCGTGACGGCCTTTCGTGACGATTTCGGTTTCTTCGCCGTCGCGAGTGATTGTTTTGCGCGGCGTGAGAATGGACGAAGTGGGTTTTACGGCAACGCGGACGACAATATCCTGCCCGGTTGAGATGCCGCCGAGAATGCCGCCGGCCCGGTTTGACAGAAAATGCGGCCGGCCGTCTTTCATGCGGATTTCATCGGCGTTTTCTTCGCCGGAGAGTTCTGCAGCTTCTATTCCAGCGCCAATCTCGACCGCCTTTGCCGCGTTGATCGACATCATCGCGCTGGCAAGATCCGCATCGAGTTTGCCATAGACGGGCGCTCCCAATCCGGCGGGAACGCCGGAGGCGACAATTTCCACGACAGCGCCCATGGAGGAGCCAGCTTTGCGCGCTGCTTCGAGGTGATCCTCCCATTCGTTCGCTGCCGTCGCGTCGGGGCACCAGAACGGGTTCTTTTCGATTTCACTCCAGTCAAACCGTACACGGTTGATTTTGTGCGGACCCATCTGAACGAGACAAGCTTTGATCGAGACAGCGCCGCCCAAAACATGCGCCAGCGCCATTCTCGCAACAACGCCTGCAGCAACGCGGCATGCGGTTTCCCGCGCTGAAGATCGTCCACCGCCGCGATAATCGCGAAAACCGTATTTGGCGTCATATGTGATATCCGCGTGGCCCGGGCGGTATTTGTCTCGAATGTCCGCATAGTCTTTCGAGCGCTGGTCGGTATTTTCGATCGCAAGGCTGATCGGCGCGCCGGTGGTGCGAGGGCCATCCGTGCGGTCGTCTTCAAACACGCCGGAAAGGATTCTAACTGTGTCCGGTTCTTTTCTTTGCGTGACGAATTTTGACGTCCCCGGCTTGCGCGCATCAAGGGCCGGCTGAATATCTTCAGCGCGTAGAGAAATGCCCGGGGGGCAGCCGTCAATGACAACGCCAATTGCCGCCCCGTGGGATTCGCCCCATGTGGTAAGCCGGAAAATTCGCCCGAAACTGTTGAAAGACATTGCGGATTCCGCTGTGAAGGTGGCTGTGTGGCGTTGCTGAGACTATCATGACCCATGAGGCGCGCATAAGGGTTAATGCGCCGCAATTTGTCCGAAGGTGATTCCATGACCGCCAACAGTCTGATCCCGCCAAGTCCGAGCGAAGAGACCTATTCCGTCGATCAGGATCAGGGGGAGGTTTTTACCAAAGACGATCCATTTTCCTTATTCGCGGAATGGCTGGCGCTGGCGATCAAGACTGAGCCCAACGATCCCAACAGCATGGCGCTGGCGACCGTCGACGCCGACGGGATGCCCGATCTGCGTATGGTGCTGCTGAAAGATGTCGATGCGTCGGGGCTTACATTTTACACCAATACGCAAAGCGCCAAAGGTAAGCAGCTCACGGCGAATCCGAAAGCCGCTATCTGCTTTCACTGGAAAACGATTCGCCGCCAGGTGCGCTTTCGCGGAAATGTGACGCCGGTGAGCGACGCTGAAGCGGACGCCTATTTCGCAACCAGAGCCCGCAGCGCCCGGATTGGCGCCCATGCATCGGCGCAATCGCGCCCCATGGAAGGGCGCTTTGCGCTGGAAAAACAAGTAGCGCTGAAAGCTGCGCAATTCGGTGTTAAGGAAGTTACGCGCCCGGCCTATTGGTCCGGTTACAGAATAGTTCCCCTGCAAATCGAGTTCTGGGTCAACCGGCCGTTCAGATTGCATGATCGGCTACAGTTTAAACGCGATGCTGAAAACACTGACTGGAAAACGGCGAGGCTTTTTCCCTAAAATTAAGCAGGAGCAGCGCTGTGACGCAAAAAGTCGAAACTTATACGCCGCCAAATGTAATGACGCCGATCGGGCCCTACAGCCATATCGCGAAAGCCGGAAAATTGATTTCGATCAGCGCCACCGCAGGCGTCGATCCGGCGACCGGCAAGCTTTCCGGGGACGATATTGAAAGCCAGACAACGCAAATCATCAAATCATTTATGGTGATGCTGGAATCCGTAAACTCCGGCCTTGATCACATTATGCATATCAATATTTTTTTGACGGATATGGCGAATTTTGATCGCATGAATGCGGCTTACGCCAATGCCATGGGCGATCATCGCCCGGCGCGCACGGCAATCGGCGTTACCGGGCTGCCAAAGCCCGGCGCTCTGGTAACGATGAATTTGACGGCAATTGAGCGCGACTGACTGTTCCGAGCGCTTTTGTTAATGGTAGCGAAATATTCGAATACGAGTATCTTTCAGCCAATCTAGAGGCCCCGTCATGCATATCATCATCGCTGTTCTTGGCGCTGTCGCTGCCGCTTTCTGGGCTTTCACGCATTTCATGAACGCCGCCAATGAAGGCCGGGAGGCGATTGGCGAGGTTAAAGGCGTTATCCGGCGAGGCAAATGGAATCGACGCGTCGACCAACGCCTTATCGAAAATCTCTCCGACCCGCGAGAAGCGGCTGCAATTTTGATGGTCCAGATCGCCGCCTATGACGGTGCGGTCACGGACCGACAGCATGCGCAGATAGTCGCTGACATGCGCGATGCTTTCGACGCTGACGATGAAACTGCTGAAGGACTTTACGCCTTTGGCCGCATGGCCATCGGCGAGATAAACGACGCCGGCAACAATGTCCGCAAAATTTTGCGCCCGGTAGCTGAGGTCTGTACACCGGATGAAAAAGCCTCGCTGATTGCCATGCTCGACCGCACCGCTGAAATCGAGAGTGCGCCAACCGATATCCAGCGCCGGCTAATTGCCGAGGCAAGGCGGGTGGTGTCCGATGCGTGATATTTCTTGTTTGCACTTGCAGTTAGGCGCAAATATTCAAACCCGCCGCCTTACCGCTTCATAAATCCGCTCGCCAAGTTCCGGACCCTGTTGCGGATAAAGAAACGGTTCGACCAATTCCAATTCTATGAGCAGGAGATTGCCGTCTTCCCCGCGCAACATATCGACGCGTGCGTATAGCGGATTTTCGTCGAGAGCAGATAATACTTTTGCGGCGACCGCGGCGTCTTCCGGCGAAGCATTGATCGGCGCTTCCGTCCCGCCATAAGTCGCCTGAATGCGGTAATCGTCTTTCGCAGGTTTTTTGATCACGGCGTGGCAAAACGCGCCGTCAATAAAGACAAAGCTGTATTCCCCCTCGCTTGTAATTGATTCCAGAAAAGGTTGAACCATCATCGGCTCTGTCATTTGCGGGACACGATCATGCCGGTGCAGGCGATGCTGGCCTTCGGCGCTGGCGCCGACCTGCCGCTTGAGCACAATTTGGTCGGTATCAAACGCATCAAAGGCAGCGCTTATGGCGTCTTCACTTGACCGATCAATCCATAATGTCGGAATGAGTGCGGCGCCTTTATCGCCAAGTGCTTGCAGATAGGTTTTGCGACTGTTCCATTTCACCATTGCCGGGGAGTTAAATAACCGCGTAACGCTGGCAATCGTCCCAAGCGCGGCGAGAAACTCCTCAAGCCGGTCCGGATAGTCCCAGGCTGTGCCAATGATGACCGCGTCAAATTCTTTCCAGTCAGCATTTTTGTCGTCCCATGCAAGGTCGATAATACTGGCGCTGTGCGCCTCAAATGCTGATCTAAGGCAAGCCATCATCTGGTCATGTTCAAAGGCGTCGCGGCGCCGGTTTGGTGCGCCGGGAAGCGTAACTTCGGATGCGAGATAGGCGACTTGCATAGCTTTCCAATTGGACCAATCGCGCTGCCTGCCAGGCCGCTTATTCTTTCAGGCGATATTGCGAGCTCATCTCGGGCCGGCCATCGCACGCCACCGTTCCATTGCCGACGAGCCGGATAAGATGCGCCAGAACATTGAGCGCCGCAGCGCCATGAAGGCGTTTATCGATATCTGCATACATCACGGTCACAATCTCTTTAATCTTGGTGCGGCCGTTTTTAAGTTGCTCAATGATTTGCCCGTCGCGCATCAGCCGGTGTGTTCTAACGGCGCGCACGAATCGATGAGGGTTATTAATCGGCGCCCCGTGGGTCGGCAAATAGATTTCGTCATCACGCGAAAGCAACTTGCCCAGACTTTCGATATAGGCGCTCATATCTCCGTCCGGCGGGGCAACGACCGTGGTCGCCCAACCCATCATGTGATCGCCGGTAAACAACGCTTTTTGTTGCTGAAATGCGAAGCACAAATGGTTCGACAGGTGTCCCGGCGTATGCACGGCGTCAATACGCCAGTTCGGGCCGTCGATCATTTCGCCGTCGCCGATCAATTGATCTGGCCTGAAGGAATAATCGGCGCCTTCGTCGAGCGCTGGCGCATCATGTGCTTGTTCGCGCACCGGGTGCGGGCCGAAACCGAGGATCGGCGCGCCACAGCGAGTGGCAAAATCTCTGGCGCCGCCGCAATGATCGGAATGGGTATGGGTAATCAGGATATGGCTGACGCTTTCGCCTGCAAGCGCCGCCATCAGCGCATCCAAATGGGCCGGATCATTAGGCCCTGGATCGATGACAGCGACCTCGCCGGCGCCAACAATATATGTTCCGCTGCCGGTATAGGTGAAAGGCCCCGGATTATTGGCGATGACGCGCCGGACGCCAGGCAAGATCGCATCAGCGACGCCTGGGGTAAAATCAATATTTTTGACAAATGGAATGCCGGCCAATGAGGGGCCCTGTTTCAGGTTGCGACGGCGTCGTCGACCATCGCTGCGAACGCATCAGCGAGACCGCGCATCGCCTTCAGCTTGTCGGGCGCGCGCATGGCCGATGGAGGCCCCATATCCGTCTTGTTGGCGTCGACGATATAAATGCGTCCGTCATCACGATTGCGCAGAACATCGAGCCCGCCGAAATCCATCGACATGGCGCTGGCAAAAGCGGCGATTTTCCCTTGTTCGTCGCGCGATAGCATAGCGTCGGTGTCAACCAGATCGACGCGATGATTTTCGTTTGAGAAACGCAAATCGCGCGCGCGCCGCTTCAGGAAGACGTAAGGAATCTTTCCGCCGACGATCGGTGTTCTGATGTCGATATGTTCAACGCCGTCGAAGGTATTTTCGATAACGCGCTGATAAACGCAATTGGGTTTTACGGTCTCGACCGGACAGGCGACGATGCGACCGTCATGTTTGCCATTAGCTTCTGACTTCTCAACGGCGCAGCCTTGGCTGGTCAACGGATCGATATTGAGGCTGTAGCCAAATGTCTCATGAAAGATTCGGCCGACAACGCTCTTGCGGATGTCATAACAGCCAATGTTGAACGCTGGTTTGCTGGTCGGTGTCTGGCGCGGCGCCGTCAGGAATTCGCGGTCTTCAAAATAGAAATGAAGGTCGGCTTCCACCGGGTCATCGACGATTTTTACATCAGCCAGCTGACAGACTGGCCAGATGGCATAATAAGAGCGCGGCTTTTTTGGAAAGAAGGAAATCCGCGCACGTGGCTCGCGGCCCTTCACAAACCGCGTCGCGCGCAACGCATTAACCAACCAGACAAAACTGGCAATGCTGATGACGTCGCGGGCAAAGCCAGGCGTTAACGGTATTTCAGCGCCGGTCTCGGTTGCGACCAGCTGGTTCCCGTTAATTTTGAAATCGCCAAAAACTGACATTGATACCTCACGGCCAAAGAGCCGCCTTGCCTACTCCCTTATGAACATGGCTTTTTCTGCGATGACAAGGAAATAAAGAGACCGTGAACGCCTATTTTCGCCGGGCGGCGCGGCATTTGCGACAAAGCGCACATGTGTCTCAATAGTAAACAGACCCTTAACGCAGCGGCCGCAATTTTATCTGCCGGGCTGGCTCTTGTCGCGGCTGCTCAGGCTGGTGAGGCTGTCTCTGGGTCCGCAGGCGGCGTGGCGGTTGGCGAAGGCGCCGGCGGCGTCACTGACCGGGCCTATGTTACGGCGCCGCCAAATTATCTCTATGTAGTGGAAAAAGAACGGGGGAGTTTCCTCGATTGCGGCGCGGGTCAGGAAGCGCGCGCTGTCGACGAGGACGGGCGCGATCTTGCTGCGCTGCGCTGCGGCGTCACCCTCACCGAGACCATCGTTATTCCGGCTGCTGCGGCAAGCGCACGCGTGATCATCCATTATTGATTGATTGTCGGCGGCTCATTCTTCTTCGGCGCGCAGGCGGCGCATCAGGCAGGCGTCGGTTTCAAAACCTTGTTCCGTACGACGCGCGGCGACAGCGTATTTTTTGCCATAGTCAAAATTGACGCCGCATTGTTTTTCTTTAGTGGAATGCCAGATTTTGGTGCGGCCTTTTAAGCTTGCATTCGATCCGTTGATATTAAAAATTGTGGCTTGCCGGTCTGCCGGCGACAAACCATCGGCGGAAAGCGTAACCTCCGCGTCGATAACCAGCCCTTCAAGGATAACGAACGCCGTTTCATCTTGATCTGGACAGCGGCACTCCGAAAAGCGAATCGACGGCGCCTTGCGGGATGAGGGCGGCCGAACTCCAACCTCCGGCGCAGGCTGGAGAAACATGGCAAGGACTGCGACGAAACTTATCAACGTGATTACTCCGCTTTGTCGATCTGCGCTTATTGTTTGGCCAAGGCGTCAAGCACAGGCCGGTGTGCAGAAACATCATAGCCCGCTGCGGCGGCTTTTTCGATAATTTCTTCCACCGGCGCGCCGGCGCTTGCCGACGCATAGGCGTCGAGAAAGATTGATCGGGTTCCGCTGCGACAAAACCCCAGCGCTTTGCCAGGATTGAGACGGCGCGTTTGCAGATAAGCGTCCACATGATCCGGCGTAATGCCGGTCCCGCCGACCGGGATATGGGCATAGTTGAGGCCGGCTTCTTTTGCCGCCGCTTCCAGCTCTTCGCTTTTTGGCTGTCCCAGCATCTCTTCATCGGGCCGGTTGTTAATGATGAGGCGAAAACCCGCCGAGGCCGCATCTCTGATATCGTCCTTGGATAATTGTGGGGCGACCCAGAATTCTTCGGTTACCGAGGTGAATTTGTCAGACATTTTCGCTCCGTCCCTATTTCGTGTAACAACCATATAGTTGTGCAATCACGAAATTAGTAGGTAGCGCCCGATGACCCTTTCGCCCTTTCACCTTGCGATCCCGGTAGACGATCTCGAAAAGGCGGACGCATTTTATGGCGGCCTTATGGGTTGCGCGCCGGGACGGCGTTCCGATCAATGGATTGATTTTAATTTTTTCGGCCATCAACTGGTGACCCATCTCGCGCCGGACGAATGCGGATTGGCGGCGACAAATGATGTTGACGGCAAAAAAGTGCCGGTCAAACATTTTGGCGTCGTGCTTGAGCCGCAAAACTGGGAAACGCTTGCTGCGCGCTTACAAGCGGCGGGCGTTGAATTTATTATTGAGCCGGGCGTGCGCTTCAGGGGTGAACCAGGCGAACAGGGAACGTTTTTTCTTCTGGACCCCGCAGGAAACGCGCTGGAATTTAAGTGCTTTAGGGACATGGAGCAGCTGTTTGCCTCCTAGAACTTGATGTCTCCGATGCAAATAGAAAATATCTGAGTGTCGATTTCGCATGGGCTTCTGCGTCATCAAAACATGCGGCGGCTGTTTGCGCCGCTATGCAGATTTTGCAGTGAAAAGGAGACAACAATGCCGAAATTTTTATACGTCTATCATGGCGGTTCAAAACCACAGTCACCTGAAGAAGGCGAAAAAGTCATGGCGAAATGGTACGCCTGGTTTGAAAAACTGGGTGCTGCGGTCGTCGATGGAGGCAATCCTGTGGGACTGTCCAATACTGTTTGCGGCGGATCGGTCGCTGATAATGGAGGCGCCAACCCGGCTTCTGGCTACAGCATTATCAGTGCGGAAAATATCGATGACGCTGCAGAAAAAGCAAAAGGATGCCCAATTCACGACAATGGCGGCAGCGTCGAAGTCGCCGAAATAATTGAGATGTGAAGATCCTGAATGGCGCTGCCGGTTCCCTCTTGAATCGGCGGCGACCGATTTTTATCCGGAGATGAACAATGAATATTCCTGACGGGTTTGCACAAATAGCGCCTTATGTTTTTGCAACCAACGCAGGCGCATATATGGATCATTTGGCGGCGGCGCTTGGCGGTAATGTAACTGATCGCTCGACGCGCCCGGACGGCAAAATCGCGAATGGACATATCCGTTTTGGCGAAGCGAGCATCATGATCTCGGAGGCCGGTCGCGGCTTTCCACCGTCGCAATCGACTTTTTATCTTTATGTTGAAAACGCCGATGCGGCGATGAAACATGCCCTGGAACACGGCATGGAGAAAATCATGGAAGTTGCGGATATGCCCTATGGCGACCGGCAGGGCGGCGCAAAAGATATTGCGGGTAATATCTGGTGGTTGTCACAGCATCTCACCGATGCGCCGTATCAATGATGCGGCGCCAAGGCATGGCGCGACGGGCTGCTAATCTTCGTCTCCAATATCGCCAAGGGACCTGATCGCCACCCAGATGTTCCAGAGCACGAAAACCGACAGTGCGAAAACAATCAGAAACTGCCAAAAGGTCATGCGCGCTATCTGGGGTGAATATGCCTGAACCACAACCAAATTCACGACAATTGTGATCGATCTCCGTCAGGCGCAACTGTCGGCTAATTGCGTGCATCAAATACAATCACACCGTCCACAACCGTCATTACCGGCTTGGCCGCAAGAATTTCATCTTCGGCAATTGTCATGATGTCTGTTGAAAAAACCGTGAAATCGGCGCGCTTGCCGGGCTCGATGGCGCCCAGAATATCTTCCTGAAAAGAGGCATAGGCTGGCCAGAGTGTAAACATTTTCAATGCTTCAGCGCGGGTGACAGCTTCCGATGCACGCCAATTGTCATCCTGATAGCCATTGAGGCCGCGGCGTGCGACGGCGGCGTAAAATTCGATCAGCGGATTACCGCGCTCAACCGGCGCGTCAGAGCCCGCCGCGATGATGGCGCCTGCATCGATCAGCGAACGCCATGCATAGGCGCCGTCAAGCCGAACCGGCCCGAGCCGGTCCGGCGCAAAAAATAAATCCCCGATCGCATGGCTTGGCTGCATGGAGGGGATAACGCCAAGTTCCGCAAAGCGCGGAATATCATCAAGGTGCAGGATTTGCGCGTGCTCGATTCGCCAGCGCCGGTCCGCCCCAGCGCCGTCAAAAACATCTTCATACCAGTCGAGCACCAGCTGATTGCCGCGATCGCCGATCGCATGGGTGTTGACTTGGATGCCAGCCGCAAGCGCTCGGCGCATGATATCCAGCGCTTCCGGTTCCTCCATTAGCAAAAGACCAGTGCTGGCTGGTGAGTCGGAATAAGGCGAAGATAGCGCCGCTCCGCGTGAGCCAAGCGCCCCGTCGGCGTAAAGTTTTAAGGCGCGGGTAATGATGCGTTTGCTGGCGTTGGTGCGCGGCGCGTTTTCAAGAAGCCAATCAAGCCCTTCCTTATCGATGGAATTATAGACGCGAATGTTGAGCTCTTGCTCACCGGCGAGGCGCTCCATGATTTCAACATTTTCCGGATCGACTGACATCGAGTGAATGCCAGTCCATCCGTAGGCGGCGTAAACTTGAGACGCTTTTCGATAAGCTTCTTCCTTGCGGGAAATCGACGGCGCATCGATCAGATCGGCGACAAGCGACTGCGCATTATCGATCAAAAGGCCGGTGGCTTCGCCGTTTTCGAGTGTGCGCACTTCGCCGCCTGTGATTTGCGTTTGCGCCGTAACGCCGGATTTTTCCATGGCGTAGCTGTTTACGACTAACGCGTGCCCGTCGGCTCGGCGGAGAATTACCGGGTTGTTCGGCGACACCGGATCCAGGTCCGATCGGCGGGGAAAACGCCCTTCAGGCCAATGGGTTTCAATCCAGCCGCGCCCAAAGACCGTCTCTCCGGCAGGCGCTTTTTCAACTTCTGATCGGACGATTTCCACAAGTTCTGCGATTGACGCGACGTCCTCCAGATTGAGCGTCAGCTCGCGCATGCCGATGCCGAGAAGATGCGCGTGGGCGTCAGTAAATCCCGGATACATTGCTGCGCCGGCCAGATCGACAATCTCGTAATTCCCGCCAGCGCTTTCCTCGATCAGCGTGCGCGTACCGACGGCGACAACGGCGCCGCCGCTGACAGCGACAGCCTCAACCGTCGGCGCCTCATCGACGCCTGTATAGATCGGCCCACCGGTGTAAATCGTGACGTCTTGACTGTTCTTTGCTTGCTTACCGGTCCCGTCTTCGGGCGCGCAGGCGGCCAGGGCCAGCGCTGCAATTACAGGTAAAAGTTGTGGTCGGGAAACTGCCATTGTCAGGTCCTGTCATTAGCGGGCGGGCGCGTGCGTTATGCGCCCGGTCTATCGTTCAGCGCGGGGCGCGGCAAGAAGGGCGGCAAATACGCAACTTTTCCCGTAAAAGGCGAGTGGCGCGCAAATGGACGCTGTTGGGTTGTGCAGCGCAGTAAAAATCTTTGGAATTTTGTCTTAAATCGTTGAATTAAGTATGTTTCCCGATTGACTTGGCGCGCAAAATGTCGATGGTAAAGGCGACGTTAACATCTTGTAACAGTACCGCGCATCATTCAGGGGCGCGAAGGTTCGACAAGGGGGACCGATGAAGAAGATTTTCGCCTTTGCAGTAGCATCACTCGCGGTGGGCTTTGCATCGTTGGCGGCGCAAGCTGCGCCTGTCGATTTTGTCTCTTACGCCGCTGGCAATGAGCACGGCGTTGCAAGCGGGACATCCGTAAATATTAACGGCGTCAACATGAAGTTGCTGTCGAATTACAATCCTTATTTTGATGATGTTGATTTGATCTCACGCAAGCCGGGCGGGCTGGGCGTGTGTCGCAGCCTGCACACGACGGTCAACGGCGTAGCCAACCAATGTAACCCCGGCAGCGACGACAGTATCGACGGAGCCGGCGGCGTTAATGAGTATATAAAAATACTCTTTGAAGACGGTCCGTATGACGTTCGCAACCTTTCATTCAACGACGGACAACACAACAATCTCAACACTAATAATGTCGCTCAATTGACATATATGATTTTGGATGCGGTCGGCGGCGTGTTGACGTCTGCAACCACCACATTTGCCAATCTCGTGGCGATGGCTGCCGCAGGCGCTTTTCTTCAGGTTGCGGGCATAGGCTTTGAGTATGTTGACACAGAGTTTTACGTTGACACGGTCTCCGACGTGCCGATCCCTGCAGCGTTGCCGCTGCTCTTGTCAGGCCTGGCGGGACTTGGTTTCGCCGCGCGGCGCAAGAAAGTCAGGTAAGCTACATTCTGCCCGTTGGGTATAATAAAACCGGCCTCTTAATTTGGAGGCCGGTTTTTTTATAGCAGCCATTTGCATTGCTTAATTCAACGCCGCAAGGATGTTCCAATTGAGTGCGGGCCGGTAAAAAAGATGGTCGGAGTGAGTGGATTCGAACCACCGGCCCCTGCCTCCCGAAGACAGTGCTCTACCAGGCTGAGCTACACTCCGATTTCCGTTCGCCGTCTGGTTTGGGCGCTTCCTATACCGGCGCAAACAATGATGCGCAATGGCGGTTTGGACGGCGATTTGCGCCCGTGACACGGGCGTAAAAAATCCCCAAAGGCCATTGCAAGCCGGGGGCGAAACCGCTATCTCCCTCGCTCCCGGCGGGCGGCTCCGTGCGCTGGTTTCCAGAGGGTCGCGTTTTCACCAACCGAATGGTTCTGCCGGGCCCGCTCCGGGCGCAGTGAAAAGGCCTGATTGGGGCGTCGCCAAGTGGTAAGGCATCGGTTTTTGGTATCGACATTCCCAGGTTCGAATCCTGGCGCCCCAGCCAACTCCACCGCTGCCAGAAAAGAGCAAAACCGCCTTTCTTCATGTGACGGCGGGCGAAAATAACGCTGTCACTTAATTATGATTTGACATTTCAAAAACACACCGGCCGATCCCGTCAGACCGGGGCGACGACAGTTGTCTTATTGGAACGATTGCCAGAGCGCCCCAGTGTTGTTACAAACTAACGAAGGGTGTGTCGGCGGCTGACAGCGGGCCGTCGTCAGAAATGGACGGGTTTGGAATATTGTACTCAAAAATATGGCGAGTTTGACTCTTTGATCGAAACGTCATTGCAATGTGTTCGCAAATGTTTCATGCCTTTGCGTTACGGAGATCGGTCAGGGGATTTCTCGGTCAGGGGTAATATCGGGGTGAAAAACGATTTCAATCCAGTTTTCGGGATGCGCGAACGCGCATTCTTGTCGGCGCGGCGACGCGCATTTTCCGTCGGCCATAGCGCCGTTTAAACTAGCCGCAATTTTCCGGTAGGTGAGGCAATTATGAAAAGAGTAGCGATTTTGGGTTCAGCGGCGATGATGCTTGCTGTAATTGGCGCGCCCGCCCAAGCGCAATTTAGGGATGCGGTTGACCTGAGTGACAGGACCGCTCGGGATACGGCGACGTCTCAGCAACGCATTGATCAGCTTGATGATCAAACAGCGCGTTTGCTTAATGATTATCGCGCGAATTTAAAACAGCTGGAGGCGGCGCGGCGGTATAATGCTTCGCTTACGCGAAACATTGAATCGCAAGAACGCGAGATTACGCGGCTGCAGGAAGACATTGACAATGTCGAGGGACTGCAGCGCGCCATGCAGCCGCTGATGGAAGATATGGTTACGCGGTTTGGCGAGATTGTGAACGCAGACCTGCCCTTTGACATTGTGGCTCGCGCGGATCGCGCGGCTCGCTTGGCGGGTGTTCTTGATAATCCGTCGATGTCTGCGGCGCAGCGTTATCGCCTTATTGTCGAAGCCTATCAGATCGAAAACGAATTCGGCCGGACAATTGGCTGGTATGAAGGCGCCTTGGGTGAAGGCGCCGATGAGCTCACCGGTGAATTCCTCCAGGTGGGGCGAATTGCTCTGATCTTTAAAACGCCTGACGATTCGGTTTTGCGCATTTGGGATACGGGGCAAGGCGACTTCGTCAATCTCAACCGCAGCTATCTGCAGGATGTAAAGTTCGGGTTCCGGATGGCGAAAGAGCAAACGGCGCCGGAAATTTTATTTGTGCCAGTCAAGCCGCCGGTCACGGCACAGTAACGGCAACCAGGATTTAAGGGAAACCAGTCATGAATATGTTCAAACTTGCAGGTCTTTCTCTGGTCGCCGGCATTACTGCGGCGGGCATGGATTTTTCAACCGGCGGCGTTGCCGCTGCAAATGCACAGGATGCAGCGATTACGCTTGATCAGGTGTTGCAGGCGGTGCGCAACGAGCGCAATTCAGTGAGTGCTGAAAACCAACAGCGCGAAGCGCAGTTTCTCGCACAGCGCAACCAGCAACAAGCTGCGCTGACGCGCGTACGCAATCAGGTTGCGGCCGCTGAGGCGGAATCGACGCGTCTTGAAGGCGTGATGGAAGCCAATCAAACGCGTATCGACGAACTTGACGCAGAGCTCGCCGACGCACAGGGTGAGTTTCAGGAGCTGTTCGGCGCAGCGCGCTCTGCTGCGGCTGATCTCCGGGCTCAAGTGACTTCGTCTGTCATTTCAACCCAGTTTCCCGGGCGCGATGAGATTTTGCGCGATCTGGCGCAAACGGAAAAACTCCCGTCAGAAGATCAGTTGCGCAGCCTGTGGGAAATTATGATTCAGCAAATTGCCGAGCAGGGTAAGACGGCGACTTTTAATGCGTCGGTTGCGCTTGCAAATGGTCAATCCGTCGATGAAACGATCACGCGGATCGGTCCTTTTGTAGTGTTTGCCGACGGCAAATATCTGACCTACAAACCTGACCTCGGGAAACTGCAATTCCTTCCAAAACAGCCGGCTAAAGACATTACTGACGCTGCCCGCCGGGTTCAAAATGCGTCTGGCGATAATTTTGTCCGCGGTGCAATCGATCCGGCATTGGGTAAGCTGCTTGATCTTCAGGTTGACACTCCCGGCCCGGTAGAACGGATCAATCAAGGCCGGTTTATTGGTAAAGTCATTATCGCCGCGGCAGCCTTCGGCATGCTGCTTGGCGTCTATAAATGGGTGACGCTGACGATGACGGCGGGCGCCGTTCGATCGCAGGTTCGCCGCAAAAAACCATCCAAGGCAAACCCGCTTGGCCGCGTTATGCTGGCCTACCAGAACACGCAGTCAAATGATGTGGAGACAGTCGCGTTGAAGCTTGATGACGCGATCCTCAAAGAGGTTCCGAAACTTGAGGGCGGCCTTAATCTGATCAAGGTGTTGGCTGCAGTTTCACCGCTGCTCGGCCTGCTCGGCACAGTTATCGGCATGATCAACACATTCCAGGCGATCACGCTTTTTGGGACCGGCGATCCGCAAATCATGGCGTCAGGTATTTCTGAAGCGCTCGTGACGACGGTTCTGGGCCTGATCGCGGCGATCCCGCTGTTGCTGCTTCATGCATTTGCCGCCGGCGCGTCGCGCCGCGTGTCGCAAATCCTCGAAGAACAGTCCGCCGGCATTATCGCTGAGCATGCTGAAGGAGGCCGGGCTTAACGGCCCGGTCCGCAAAAGGAACCTCGAGATATGCTCGAGTTATTAAACCCGTCGATTGCGTTTGATGCGCTGAATGATTTCCTTGCAGCGGGCGGCAACGTTCTTGTCATCATCATGGCAACCACATTTTTTATGTGGGCGCTGATCATTGAACGGCTGATGTATTGGTCCGGCGCCCACAGTGGCGTTTCCAAACGCGCCGTACGCGCCTGGAGCGCCCGTAATGACCATAAATCGTGGTATGCGCATGCGGTGCGCGACAAGCTGATTTCTGAGGCGATACAGGAAGCGTCACGATTTAATAATGTAATCCGCGCCTTGGTCGCGGTAACGCCGCTATTGGGCCTTCTCGGCACTGTGACCGGTATGGTCGAAGTGTTTGACGTAATGGCGGTGACCGGCTCGTCCAATGCGCGCCTGATGGCCGCGGGGATTTCAAAAGCGACAATCCCGACAATGGCTGGCCTTGTTGCGTCGCTGTCGGGGCTGGTGTTTATCAACGCCTTTGACAGCAATGTACAAAAAGCGTCGCATCGTATTTCCGACGATTTGTTGATCGAGTAGGCCGATGAGAAAAAGAGCAACACACGCCGCCGATGAAGCTGATGTCAATATCACGCCGCTTCTCGATATTGTCTTTATCCTGCTCATCTTTTTCATCGTCACGGCAACGTTCCTGCGCGAACAGGGCATCGATGTAAGAACGCCCGAGGATACGCCGCCAGAAGAAAGAACTGTCCCGCCACCGGCCTTGGTGCTGGCGGTGCAGGAAGACGGTTTTGTGCGTGTCAATGGCGTGCGCGTCATTGATCCGGGATCGGTCAAGCCGGTGGTGCAGGAATTTGTCGCGCGTGAGCCTCAGGGCGTTGTTCTGGTCAGTGCGGCGCCTGAATCCGAATCTGGCGTTGCCGTTGAGGTGATGGATCAGGCTTTGGACGGGGGCGCCGGTGCGGTGTCTCTGGCATTGCAAAAACAGCAAGAGTAGTGAGCGGGCGTTAGCGTTTTGACGCGTTATAGTATGTAGGCAGATAGAAATATGGCCAGACGCAGCACATTTCAGAATAACAGCGACGACGAGGACGTTAACGTAACGCCTTTGCTCGATATCGTCTTTATCATGCTGATATTTTTCATCGTGACCTCGACTTTCGTCAAAGAGCCGGGCGTTGATGTCACCCGGCCGGAAGCCGTGAAGGCGACGGAACGCCGCCTCGCTTCGATTATCGTTGCGATTTCCGCGGATGATGAAATCTGGATCAACAAAGAGCGTGTGGAACTGGACGAAGTACGCGCAGCTGTCGAACAACTACGCCGCGAAAATCCAAAAGGCACGGCCGTCGTTCAGGCTGACTCCAAATCCAAGTCGCGGCTGCTTGTCGAAGTTGTCACTCAGATTCGCGCGACCGGCATCAGCGACGTCGCCGTCTCCACCGAAGACGTCTAAGGGAGAAAAAATATGGGCTCTCTGGCTCGATTGATCGTTGGTGTTCCCATCGCGCTTATTGTCACGGGTGGATTATTTTTGTTCATGGCTGCGATGATCAAACAGGATCCGCGCCTGAATGAGGCGGAAGATGCTTTGAATATCAACATCACTGCGCAAATCGATGATTCCGATCTTAATAGCGCTAACAAGGAATTTAAGCGGCCGACGCTGGATACGCCGCCGCCGCCGCCGCCGGCGGTAAACGATCCGTCAAATCGTCCCGCGCTTGACGGCGTGCGCGCGCAAATTCCAACGATCAACGCCAATCTCAGTATTGGTTCGGGGTTTAACCCGGATCGCGATGCTCAACCCCTTGTACGTATTCCGCCGCAATATCCGGAACGCTGTCAGTCCCGCTCATCCGATCGCGAGACAGTGCTTTTGGAATTTGATGTGACTCCAGAAGGTCAGACGACAAATATTCGCGTGGTTGATTCTTCCAGCACCTGCTTCAACCGTGCGGCGGCTCGGTCGGTGGAACGCTGGAAATATCAGCCGAAGATTGTGGACAATGAAGCGCAATGGCGGCGCGGCGTGCAGACGCAAATCACCTTCGAGCTGGCGGATGAATAAAAGATTGCCATTCAGCCTGTCCGCAAAGTTCGCGGCGGGAATGACTAACAATTGTAGGGCGACGACATGATCAAGACGTGTTGGAAATTTAGTAATGTATCTTGCGCTGCAATCGCGGCGGCGTTTGGCCTGTTTGCCATGGCCCCGGCGCCGGCTTTGGCGCAGGAATGCGCTGGCGAAAGCACGGGTCGTTCCAAGACGCTTGATCCGCGCGTTGCCGCGTCGCTTGGCACGGTTTTCGAGCAAATGACGGCGGAACAATATCCCGAAGCGCTTGCAGGCCTTAACCAGCTCATTGCCCAGCGCGGCGATAACATGAAACCGTTCGACCGCGCGACAACGTTTGAGTTGCGTGGATCGGTTAAAGCGTCGATGGAAGATTATGGTGGGGCCTTGCGCGATTTCCAGGTTGCGCTTGACACTGGCGCTTTGCCTGCAGCGCGCAACAATCAGCTCCGCTATTTTATTGCACAGTTGCATTTCCAGGAAGAAAATTTCCAGCAGGCGATCCGTGGGCTCAATCAGTGGATACAATTCGCGCAAGGCTGCGGTGAGCCAGTTGATCCGAGTGCGTATTATTTGCTTGCTGCGGCGTATACGCAAATTTCGCCGCCGAATTATCGCGCGGCTGTTGGACCGGCGGAGCGGGCGGTCGCGGGCGCGCCCGAACCGCGCAAGGGCTATTACGATCTGCTGAATTTGGTTTATTCGGAGCTGGGCGACAACGCCAAACGGGCGCCGTTATTGGAGCGCATGGTCAATAATTGGCCGGGCACAAAAGGCTACTGGACACAATTGTCCGGCGCTTATTCCGTGATGGGCCGGGATCGGGATGCATTTTCGGTTCTTGAGGTTGCCTATCGTGCAGGATTACTGACCACCGAATCAGAGCTCACAACGCTCATTCAGTATTATTCATTTTTCGAAAATCCCTATCGCGGCGCAAAAATGCTCGACCGGGAAATGACGGCGGGCAATATCAAACGCACGCAGAAGAACCTCCAATTGCTTTCGCAGCTTTGGAGCCAGGCGCGCGAGCACAAAAAATCAATTCCAATCCTGCGCGAAGCGGCAGGGAATTCTGACGACGGAGAACTTTATTATCGCCTGGGGCAGGTGCTTTTGGCTGACGAGCAGTACGGGGCTTCGCAGACCGCGCTTGAGCGCGCCTTGAACCGCGGCGGTATGGACCGCAAGGACACTGGCGATGCATGGCTGCTGCTTGGCACTGCCAGATTTAGTCAGGCGGGCCCTGAAGACATCCCGATTTGGGACAGCGCAATTGCGGCATTCGTGAACGCTCAGCGCTATGAAACCGCCCGTGCGGCGGCGACCAATTGGATCACCTATATTCGGGCGGTGAAGCAAACCTTTATTGACGGCAAAATCTTGGAAGACCAGCAAATAAGAGAACGCTGTGTAGCCGATTTGGAGCGGATCGAAACGCAGCGGCGTATTCTTGAATTGCGGGGTGCAACGCCCACCGCTGAAGAGCTTGCACGCCATGACGCGTTAAACGCCCAATGCGGTACGGGGCAAAATTCAGGCGCCGGCGGCGGCGCCGCGGGGGGCAGCGCTGCAGATGCGGGCGGCGACGATGTTGGAGGCGACGCCGGCGGCGAAGAATAGCCTTTTGCCTCATTCCACAATGGGCAATCTCAAAAGGCGGCCGTCAGATCATCGGGTGATTAAATGGAATCGACCGATGATCTAAATTATCGGCTGCGCGCGGGATTTTGTGAAAACCGGTATCCACTTTTTCGTCTGGCGCTATAGGTCGCCTTTTTTGTTCAAGAATCCGGATTCGCGAAGAGCGTGAATAACCGTTTCTTAATATTCGTTACGTTCGCCTAAAATCCGGCCGCCGTCTTTGGCTTCGGGAATGGCATTGACGCATTCGAGATAACCCTGCCGCCAGCCGGCGCGATAGGCGTCATCGTTTTCAAACTGGTAGGCGTCGCGCACCTGGCGCGTTGAAAAGCTCTTGTCCTCCTCTGCGGCGGTAGAGCAGCCATCGCCATATCCGGCCTGAAAACCCGGCGCTTCGCGCAGGGCCTGGAGGTCAGCGCTGGTAGCGCAGCCGCTCAGCGCGAGCGCCGCAACTGCAAAATACGGAAAGACTTTATTCACAGGGGTAAATCCCTTTCTGATCGCACACCGGGGCGATCTTAGCATTGCCCGGCGCCAAGGTCTCGGAAAACCCGAGGGAAAAGTGAAATCCATCGTTAACGGTGTTCCGGTTACAACGGTTTTATCGAAAGAACCGAGTTTACGGGCCATCATGACGGAATTTGACACGGCGCTAAATGCAGAATCGCCCGCGCCCGACGCGGAAACATTGCTGACGCCCTTAAATGCGGTCGGCCATACGCCGCGCGCCCTGATGGCGCGTAAGCTGACCGATATCGTTGTGCTGCCTGGGGGGCGAATCTCAGGCAATGAACGCGCCCTCGTGGCCGACATTCTTCTGCAGGTCCTTGATAATGTCGACCAGGATATCCGCATTGAGATCGCCGACCGCGTGGCCCGGGTCGCCGAATGCCCGCCGGCGCTGGTGCGTATGTTACTCCTTGATGATCCCGTCGTCGCCGAACGGGTACTGATGGGCGGTCATGCATTGCCCGATGCGTTATTAATTGAGGCCGCCCGTGACGGCTCGATGGCCCATCGCGAGATGATCGCCAAACGAATCGACCTTTCCCCGTCAGTTGCTGACGCATGTCTGCAATATGATGAGGGCGAGGTGTGCAAGCTCGTGTTAAAGCGCGAAAGCTGCCAGATTTCGCCACATGCCATCAACAAACTGGTTGCGTTGAGCGCCTTAAACAGTGAGCTGCAGACATTTTTGTTGCGCAGACCAGAGCTTGAGCCGGCGCATGGATTTACAATGTTTTGGTGGGTCGATACGCCCGAACATCGCAAGCGCATTCTTTTGCGCTTTGCTCTCGACCGCCGTCTTATACAAGATGTGCTGGAAGATCTCTATGCACGGGCTTTCCGCGGAACTGAGGCAGATCCGTTCGTTCAGGAAATACTGGCGCTGGCGGAACGCCGTCATCGTCCGCGTGGGGTTAATGGGGAATCGGTCTCCATGGGTATGGTCATTCGAACCCTGGCTGCCTCCTACGATAACCCGATCGAGGAAATCGTTGATGCGGTGCGGATGATCGGTGGGATCAGCCGCGAACTGGCGGTGCGCATCTTGCGCGATGGTGATGGCGAACCGTTCGCCGTGCTTTGCAAGAGCCTTGGCATGCCCCGCGATGACTTTTTCAGCATTGTTGATCGTCCGGATGCGGAAGGGCATCCGCCGGATCACGGTGACTATCTCCTCAGTATTTTTGATTCGATTTCACGCGATTACTCACGCGCCGTTTTGCGCTATTGGGATTGGGACAATAACCCGCGCATCGCGCATATTACACGGCTGCTTACGCTCCTCGAAGACGACATCTGAAAAAATTTGAGCAATTTAAGTCTCGTTTAATTGCTTTGTGCGAGAAATCGTCTCGCGTCGGTTGTGGTCTTGCGTATTAAGGCTGCTTCCGGCGTCTTTTTTAAAGACGCCTAACAAATCGCAGAAAATTTGAAGCAAATTATCACGCTTGTTCACGCCCAGTGTTAACAGGCCCTGGGCATAATAATATGAGGACATTCTGTCCAAGGGTGATTTTCTGGAGGGCGCATGCTTTCTTCGATGCGTGTTATTGTCTTTGCATCGCAAAAAGGCGGTTCCGGTAAGACAACATTATCGGGCCACATTGCGGTGGAGGCCGAGCGTCAGGGTGCGGGGCCGGTTGCGTTGATCGATACCGATCCGCAGGGTTCTCTGGCGAAATGGTGGAATGTCCGGAAAGATCCGGCGCCGGCGTTCATTCAGTCGGTATTTTCAAACCTCTTTCATGATCTGGACAGCGCGCGCGATGAAGGCTTTCGCCTTGTCGTTGTCGATACGCCGCCAGCGGTAACGCGGGCAATATCCGAAGTTGTCAGCTTTGCCGATCTGGTCGTCGCGCCGACCCGGCCGAGTCCCCACGATTTGCGCGCTGTCGGCCCCACAGTCGACATCGCTGAAGCGCGCGGCAAGCAGCTGATTTTCGTTGTCAATGCGGCGACGCCGCGTGCCCGTATTACGTCTGAGGCGGCGATCGCGCTGTCTCAACATGGTACAGTGGCGCCAGTAACAGTCCATCACCGCGTTGATTTCGCGGCATCGATGATCGACGGGCGCACCGTTATGGAAATCGATCCGTTCTGTCAGTCTGCGCAGGAGGTTTCCCAGCTTTGGAAATATCTTTATGAGCGACTGCAGCGTGCTGACGGGGCCTATCGCGCCCAGGAAGATCCAATGGCGGCGATGGCGAACCCCCACAACCGCGTTTTCGGACGCCGGGCGGTGTAATGAACGGGTATGCGCCAAATCCATCCACCTCCGACGACAATGTCTGCGCCTCTCTGACGGCGGGACTGCTCGCGCGTAAAGGCGAGGCGTTGCCGGCGGTAGATGCAGATGCGCATGCAGGTGTGGACCTTGCTGCGCCGCCGCCGCGTCCGGCGAACGGCGCCCCGCGCAAAGGCATCAGCCAGGAAACCATAGAAAGTTTGTATCCGGTGGGTCCTGAAAAGGGCGAGGCCCGGCCGCGCGGCAATGTGCACCACTTTCTTCGCCCATCCGGGATAGCTAACGGGGCGCCGAATGATGCTGCGCCTGAGACCTCATGGACAAATATGTCCACGCCAAACAAATCATATTTTGAGCACAAAGCCCGGCCCCAACGTCCGCCCATTCATGATCAGCCGGGACCAAAGGCCAACGTCACCTTTCGCATGGCGGCGCGTGATTTTATTCGTATGCGTTTCGCCGCGCGCGATTTAGAGATGTCCTGTCAGTCCGTCATTCTCGAAGCGCTCGATTGCTATCTCGACGCCAACGACATTGCGACCGTCACCGATGAAGTCTGCGAGGCGGAGACCGAGCGCCTGATGCAGCGCATGGGCAAACGCCGGAGCGGGTAGCACGCGCAATGACGGTCTCCGAAATCTGGGAGCCGCCCGTTAATTGGCCGCTGCCATTCTGCGACAAACGAGTATTTCTTTTCCGCCAATTGGTACGCATCGGCCCCGGAAACTCTGCTCCAACCCGTTGATTTCTCCGCAAAATCTGCGACAGTCCCGGTGTCTAGTCGCCGCTGCGCGCGTTTAGGCGCGTGGGCGGGGGATTTGCGCTTTGACGCGACTCGCCGCGGTGTTCCTGTAACGAATAGCCGAGCCTGTCCGATACAGATCGGCCGGTATGGAATAGGGTTCAACGGGAAGGGTTGATGGGGCGGTTTATTATTCTCGTTTTGGCGCTGGCCGCCATCTGGCTGCTGTTGTCTGGTTATTTCGACAAGCCGTTATTGCTAGGCTTTGGCGCAGCATCTGTGATATTTGCCGCCTGGCTTGCCTATCGCGCCCGCGTCTTGGACGATTCGGGCGTTCCCGGTGGAGTCTTTCCAGGTATTTTTGGCTACATGATCTGGCTCACCTTTGAAATCGGCAAAGCGAACATCATGGTCATGCGTCATGCGCTCGCCGTTGAACCGAAACTCTCGCCAAAACTTTTCACGGTGAGGAATCCGCCTGGAACAAATCTCGGGAAAGTGATTTTTGCAAATTCAATTACGCTGACGCCTGGAACCGTGAGCGTCGATCTCCGGGAGAATGAAATTCTTGTTCATGGGCTGACCGAAGAACTTTCCGATGTCGCTGGCATCAATGCCATGGGCGAGCGCGTCGCCAAGATTGAGCGGAGGCGATAAGCTGATGTTTGTCGCCGCCGCCGCCGCGATTATTGCCGCCCTGGTCCTGGCCCCGATCCGGGCGTTTGCCGGTCCGTCGCTTTACGATCGTGTGCTTGCCGGCAATTCCTTTGGCACCAAAACAGTGCTGTTGATTGGCGTCATGGGATTTTTGACAGGGCGTCCCGATTTTCTCGATATTGCGCTTTTATATGCATTGATCAACTTCGCAGCGACGCTGGCGATCTTGCGCTTCTTTTCCTATCGAACGCCCAAGGGAGAGCCCGCCGGGCCGCTCAATCCTCCCATGAATGGTGGAGGCGCTGCATGATCGACTGGGATTTGGCGCGCGATCTTTTGTCCTGGGTGCTGTTCCTGACGGGCGGCGCGGCGGTGGTGATCGGCGCTCTCGGCATTGTGCGTTTTCCGGATTTTTTCACGCGTTTGCATGCAGCCGGCGTTACCGATACGGCGGGCGCTGAACTTATTGTTTTCGCTATGATGCTACAGGCGCCGAACTGGCTGGTCGTCGCCAAGCTCGGCTTCATTGCTGTTTTCCTTGCCCTAACCTCGCCAGTGGCGACTCATGCGATCGCACATGCCGCCTGGATGACCGGCTTTAAGCCGATGCAAGGACCTGATCTCCGCTATGAAGGAGACGGCAAATGAGCAGCTTTCAAACGCATATTTCTCCATTGTTATTTCTAGATCTGTCGCTGTTGACGATGTTGGTGCTGGTTGCATTTGCGATGCTGCGGTCAAGGCAATTATTTGCCGTGGTCATGCTGTCGGGAATCTATTCGCTTCTGTCCGCTGCTTTTTTTGTATCGCTCGACGCCGTTGACGTTGCCTTTACCGAAGCTGCGGTCGGCGCCGGGGTTTCGACCGTGTTGATGCTGGGGGGCATGTTGTTAACGGCGCGCCGCGAAAAACCGGTGACGCCGGGCCGCGCGCCAGTCGCTCTCGCAGTTGTTCTGGCGACTGGTGCTGCGCTGATTTATGCGACTATCGACATGCCGGCATTTGGCGATCCTCACTCACCGGCAAACAGCTCTATCGGCCAAATGTATGTTGACGAAACGCCAAACGATATCGCTGTCCCCAATATCGTGACAGCGGTGCTGGCGAGCTATCGAGGGTTTGATACGCTGGGCGAGACCATGGTGATTTTTACAGCGGGCGTCGCGGTTATTTTGCTACTTGGCATTGGTTCGGTACGCGGCGGTCGGCGCATTGCCGACAGGGATGAGGACGAATGATGGAACGTCTGATCCTCAAAGTTACGACCAAAATTCTTTTTGCGCCGATCATCCTGTTCGCCCTTTATGTTCAGTTTCACGGCGATTACGGGCCTGGCGGCGGATTTCAGGCGGGCGTGATTTTTGCGGTTGCGTTTATCCTGCATGCATTTTGTTTCGGGCTCGATGAAACAAAAAAAGCACTGCCGCAAAAAGCGCTGATTGTTGCAATGGTTATTGGCCTGATGTTTTATGCGGGCACTGGCGTGGCGACGATGCTCCTTGGCGGCAATCTCCTGGGCTATGACGCAATTGACCCCGCATCGACACACCATGCGGGCCAGCATTACGGCATATTACTGGTCGAATGGGGCGTAGGCGTGACCGTCGCTTCGACCATGCTGACAATTTTTTATCATTTCACCGGCCGCGAGCCTGACATCGATCAAGAAGATTGGTAGGCATGGAACACTGGATCGAGTTCATCGCAGCGCGCTATAATTACTGGATCGTCATTGTTCTGATGATGACAGGTCTCTACGTTGTTTTTGCACGCGGCAACCTCGTCAAGAAAATCGTCGGCCTGAACTTATTTCAAACTTCGGTGTTCATTTTTTACATCACCATTGGTAAAATTGCCGGCGGAACAGCGCCGATTTATTGCGCCGGCGAGTTGGATCACGGTGGAGACGCCGCCGGCCATGGCGGCCCTGCGGACAGTGATCACGGGCAAAATGACAATTTGCACGATGCGCCCGGCGTTTCAGACGCTCCCGCCCAACCCATAGGCGAAAGCAATCCTGTCGAAGGGCTTCATTCTAAAATCGAAAATATTTCTGAAGATCTTGCCGCCAATGATCTGAAGGCGGGGCTTAACGATCTTGGCCCCGCCGATGGGAGTGAGGCTGTCGCGTCGTTGCATGACGATGCTGGGAAGATTGTCAATGACACGCTCGTCAATCTCCAAAAACCGGATGCGGCAACATTCGATCTGGCCGGCGGCGCGGCGCCGGGAACCGTCGATCACGCAGCCGATGTCGCTAACGCGCTCGGCGATGCAGGCCCGTGTCTGGGCGAAGTAATTTACACCAATCCGCTGCCCCATGTGCTGATCCTGACCGCAATTGTCGTTGGCGTTGCAACGACTGCAGTCGGACTGGCCCTCGCTGTGCGCATTCGCGAGGCCTATGGCTCAATTGAAGAAGACGAACTTGTCGCGCTCGACAATGTTGCCGAGTTTGGCGAAGCCGGCGCCGCAGCGGCCGGGGGCGCGGCATGATCATCGCTTCCCAGATTGCGGTTTTGCCGATCATTACGCCGCTAATTCTTGCGCCGATTACTTTGCTGCTGCCAAAGGGACGCGCTTCCTGGGCTTGGGCGACATTGGTCAGCTGGCTGACATTTGCCGCGTGTAGTTTTGTGTTAAAGGAAGTCGCGCAGACCGGAGTCATTTCTTATCATCTTGGCGATTGGGCGCCGCCATTGGGGATCGAATATCGCATTGATCTTGCCAATGCGCTTGTGTTGTTTCTTGTGTCCGGCATCGCTGCGGTTGTTTTTCCTTTTGCCTATCGCTCCGTGCAGCTCGAGATCGACGAGCGGCAGACACCTTATTTTTATGGCGCTCTGTTAATCTGTCTGACCGGCCTTTTGGGCGTTACGGTCACCGGCGATGCGTTTAACGTTTTTGTTTTTTTGGAAATTTCGTCGCTCTCGACCTATGCGCTGATTGCCATGGGCGCGCGGCGCGATCGGCGCGCATTGACCGCAGCCTTTAACTATCTCGTTATGGGCACAATCGGCGCCACGTTTTTTGTCATCGGAATTGGCCTCCTTTACCAGGCGACCGGCACGCTCAATATGGCGGACCTTCATGACCGCCTTGTCGGTCAAGACAACCGCATGGTGCAGGCGGGCTTTGCCTTCATCGTTGTCGGTATTGGCCTTAAGCTGGCGATGTTTCCGTTGCACCTCTGGCTGCCGAATGCATACACTTATGCGCCGTCGGCAGTGACGGCGTTTCTGGCGGCGACCGCAACGAAAGTTGCAGTTTACGTCCTCATCCGGTTTTTTTATTCAATTTTCGGCTTCGACTTTGCGTTTATGAACGCAGCCTTTACCTATGTTTTATTGCCCCTCGGCATCGCCGGCATGTTCGTCGCCTCGCTGGTCGCCATTTTTCAGGAAGACGTAAAACGCATGCTCGCGTATTCTTCGGTGGCGCAGATCGGCTATATGTTGCTTGGTCTTTCTTTCGCCAGTGCAGCCGGGCTGACGGCGACATTAGTGCATATGTTTAATCATGCCTTGATGAAGGGCGCGCTCTTTATGGCCGTCGCCTGCGTTGTATTTCGTTGCGGGTCACACTCCGTTCAGGCTTTTGCCGGGCTTTCCAAACGCATGCCCTACACGACATGGGCGTTCATTTTGAGCGGGTTATCGCTGATCGGAGTCCCTTTGACCGTCGGGTTTATTTCTAAGTGGTATCTTTTACAGGCTGCATTCGACGCCGGGCATTGGTATGCGGGCTTTTTGATTGTCGCCAGTTCGCTGATCGCACTCATTTACATTGGACGTATTGCCGAACTGATGCTGTTGCGGGAACCGGCAAGTGAAGGGAAATATGTGATCGCCGCGAAGGACGCGCCGCTCTCAATGCTGATCCCAATGTGGGCGCTGGTCGCGGCCAATATTTATTTCGGCGTCAGGACCGAGCTGACCGCGGGACTTGCGGAGCAGGCCGCTGCGACGCTGATGGCTTTTGCAGGAGGCGGCGCATGATTTCTGCCGGCCTTGCTATTCCTCTTGCGCTCGCAGTTCCGATCATCGGCTGCCTCTTGATCTGGCTCGCGGATAAGTCGCCGAATCTACGCGAAGGCGTGACGTTAGTTACTGGCGGCATATTGTTGTTCCTGGTGATCACGGTATTTGCCGCAGTCAGCGATGGCGGGCGCCCGGAATATCATTTCATTGATGTGATTGATGGATTACCAATTGCATTTAAGGCTGAACCGCTCGGCGCGATGTTTGCGCTCATTGCAAGCGGCTTGTGGCTGGTCAATTCAGTTTATTCAATTGGCTATATGCGCGGCGGTAACGAGTCGCATCAAACGCGCTTCTATATGAGCTTTGCGGTCGCGATTTCCGCCGCTATGGGCGTTGCGTTTGCCGCCAATCTATTCACGCTTTTCATCTTCTATGAAGTGTTGACGCTCTCGACATTTCCGTTGGTGACCCACAAAGGCAACGCGGATGCGCGGCGCGGCGGACGGGTCTATCTCGGCGTCTTGATGGCAACGTCAATCGGTCTTTTATTACCGGCGATTGTCTGGACTTATGCGATCACTGGAACGACGGAATTTGTTCCCGGCGGCATAATGAGCGCTCATGCGGATGCAGTGGGACCGCTCGCCGGCGTTTTACTCGGTCTTTATGCGTTTGGCGTCGGCAAGGCGGCGTTGATGCCCGCTCATCCCTGGCTTCCCAACGCCATGGTTGCGCCAACACCGGTCTCTGCGTTTTTACACGCGGTTGCGGTCGTTAAGGCAGGTGTTTTTTCTATTCTGAAAATTGCGATTTATGTTTTCGGCATTGATTTTCTTCACGAAACGGGCGCGTCGATGCCGTTCATGTGGATCGCTGCAGGCTCCATCCTGCTGGCGTCAGCAATCGCGATGAACAAGGATAACCTAAAAGCGCGGCTCGCCTTTTCGACCGTCTCGCAACTTTCCTATGTGACCCTGGGCGCCATGCTTGCGACATCAATGGGTGTGATGGGCGGGGCGATGCAAATTGCAGCGCACGCGCTCGGCAAGATGACGCTCTTTATGTGCGCCGGCGCTGTTTATGTCGCTCATCACAAGACGCTCATTTCGGAAATGCGCGGGCTCGGCCGGGTCATGCCCTTTACATTTGGGGCTTTTTTCATCGGCGCTATGTCGATCATCGGTCTGCCGCCCATGGCCGGATCCTGGCCCAAGTTTTTTCTGATGTTGGGCGCTGCGGACGCGGGTCAACTGGCAATTATCGCAGCCCTGATAATCTCGTCGATCCTCAATGTCATTTATCTTTTGTCGATCCCTGTTCAGGCTTTTTATATGAACCCGGCGGAGGACGGCGAAAAAGCCACAGGCGCGAAAGGTGCGGGGATTAAATGGGGCGCGCTTAAAGAGGCGCCGATCCTTTGTATTGCGCCGCCGATAGCGACCGCACTCGGCGGCTTCCTGCTCTTTTTCTTTGCTGATCCGTTATACAATTTTCTAACGCCGCTAATCGGAGTTGGGTGATGTCTGATCATGACAAAAATCAGGGTAATGCCAGTGAGAAAGGCTGGGCGGATAATCCACTATTCATCCGCGCCTTTCTCGGCCTGTTGATCCTTTCCTGTATTGGTGTTGCGGCGGCGAGCCTAAATGCAGCCTGGCATAACCCGCACCCTCATTTTGAAATTGAAGCCTTCCCTGCGTTTTTTGCAATCTACGGATTTCTCGCTTTTGCGTTCATCGTGCTTGCTGGCCAGCACTTAAGAAAACTCGTTGGCCGCAAGGAGGAGTATTACGATGAGCGCGAGTAACCTCTTGTCGGTATTTCTCGATAATCCGGCGGTGATTCTCACCGTCGGCGCACTGATGTGCATCGCAACGCCGCGTCATCTGGCTGGCGTAATCATGCTGGCGGCGACAGCAATTTCCGCAGCAAAGCTGCACGCGCTGGGGCTGGGCGATTATGGCGGGATCGTACTCTTTGGCGAGGAGATCATCACCATTCGCATTGATCGCTTGTCGCGTATCTTTGCCGTCGTCTTTCACATCGCAATAGCGCTTAATGTTATCTATGCCTGGGGCCAGAAAGACCGCGCCCAGAATTTTGCAACGCTTGCCTATCCAGCCGCTGCGCTTGGCGGTGTTCTTGCCGGCGATTTCCTTACTCTGTTCATTTGGTGGGAGATGGCCGCGATCACCAGCGTTTTCCTGGTTTGGGCGCCTGGGACCCGGGCGACTTATGTTTCCGGCATGCGCTATCTGGCAATCCAGGTGCTTTCCGGCGTGATGTTGCTGGGCGGCATTGCACTTTTCTATCACGAAACCGGTTCACTTGCCTTTGACGCGATCGGTCTGCGGGACGGCAATGGCGTAATCAAATTTTCGGCGTTGGTCATCTTTATCGCTTTCGGAATCAAAAGCGCCTTTCCGCTGCTGCATAACTGGGTGCAGGACGCCTATCCAAAATCGACGATATCCGGAACGATTATCCTATCGGTCTTTACCACCAAGCTTGCGGTCTACGCTCTCGCCCGCGGTTTTGCGGGTACGACTGAGCTTATTTATATTGGCGCCGTAATGACGATCTTCCCGATCTTTTTCGCGCTGATTGAAAACGACCTGCGAAAAGTCCTGACTTATTCCATCAACAACCAGGTGGGCTTCATGGTGGTCGGGATCGGTATCGGTACAGCTGCGTCGCTCAACGGCGCCGTTGGTTACGCGTTTTCCAACATTATCTTCGAAAGCCTTTTGTTTATGGCGGTCGGCGCCGCGATGTTCCGCACTGGTACGTCCAAGGCAACAGAGCTTGGCGGGCTTTACCGGACGATGCCGCTGACCCTGACATGTTGCATCATCGGCGCACTTTCGATTTCAGCTTTTCCGGGCTTTGCAGGCTTTGTCACTAAAGGCCTCATTGTTGACGGCGCAGGCGGTTTTAGTTTCGTTATCTGGCTGACCCTGCTGTTTGCGTCCGCAGGCGTTCTTGAACATGCGGGCATCAAAATCCCCTATTTTACGTTTTTTGCCCATGACAGCGGCAAGCGTCCGAAAGAGGCGCCGATTCCGATGCTAATCGCTATGGGCGTTGCTGCGGTTCTATCCGTTGGCATTGGCGTTTACCCGGAACCGCTTTACGCGCTCTTGCCTGATCAAGAACAAATCGCCGGATATCATCCCTACAGCGCCTACCACATTATCGAACAGTTGCAGCTGCTTCTTTGGGCCATTCTCGCCTTTGCCGTTTTGATCCTGATCAAATGGTATCCGGCTGAAGTCCCATCCACCAATCTCGATACTGACTGGTTTTACCGCGTGCCCGGTAGAGCGCTAATCACCTGGGCGGCCAGCGCCGCACGTGCGACATGGAACGCGCTTTGGGGTATTTTCTCGGGTCGCGTGAATGTTTTGATGGCGCGCATTTATGCGGTGCATGGACCCGAAGGACAGCTCGCACGCAATTGGCCGATCGGTTTTATGGCGCTTTGGACGGCCGTATTGCTTGGTTTGGTGTTGGTTTTATCTTTCCTTGCCTAGAACGATGAGCCGCTCGTTCTCTTTGCGCTCAAAAATCATTGCTGAGTCGTGTTTTCAGCGGCGATGGCGCGGATACGATTTACCATAGAATGCAATCCGTTTGAGCGTTGCGGCGTCAGATGATCTTTTAGATCAAATGGGGCCAACGCAGCCTGCGGATCAATGCCGCGCATTTCCTGCGGGGACTTGCCTGAATAAAGTGCAATCAGGAGCGCGACGAGGCCCTTGACGATATGCGAGTCAGAATCGCCTTGAAGCGCAATTACGTCGCCCCCGCGCACTGCATGAAGCCAGACCTGGCTGGCGCAGCCGCGCACTTTGCGGTGTTCATCGCGGAAAGCTTCAGGATAGGGCGGCAGGCTTCGCCCGAGGTCGATCAGATATTTATACCGATCGTCCCATTCATCGAGAAATTCGAAGTCGTCGCGGATTTGCTCAAAACTCGCCATGGAGATGGAGATAAGCTGTTAGCGGACCGCGGACAAGCCGCCATATATCGGCTCGACGCCACGTGCGTAATTTGATAGGAATTGTGTCTGGGCTAAACGTCAAAGCGCGTCAGAATATGACCATAATTGATACGATCAAGGATGAGCATGTGCGCCTGATGAGCCGTCTGGCGTTGTTGAAGCGTGAGATCGATATTTGGACGCGCAACGGTGAGCCTGACTATGAACTGCTCTATCTTCTGGCCCAGTATTTTATGAAATTTCCCGATGAAATACATCACAAGAAAGAGGATCGAATCTACGAAGCGTTGATTGGAGCCGGTGTTTTGGAAACCGAATACCTCTCGCGGTTGAAAACCGAACACGAACATATGGCCGCCCAGGCCGCACAGTTCGCCGAACATTTTGACGACCTCCTGGCGCATCATGCTTCGCCAAAATGGGCGATGATCGACAAAGTTAAAAAATTCATTGCGATGCAGGAGTTGCACATGGCCGACGAGGAATCGCAATTCCTGCCGCTGGCGCAAAAAGAGCTTTCCAAAAAACGCCTCAGTGAAATCAATGAGGCAGTTCAAAATGAATTGATTACCGATGCCGCGCGGGCGTCTTTTCGATTGCTCGCCGGCATCGATGCTGAAATCGACAACCACGTTGCGAAGAAAAACTGAAGCATGGCGCGAAGTCGAAAGCGAAGCTTTCGAGGAGAACCATCTGGCGGTCCACCGCCAAGCTTTCGAAAACATCATGCGAAAACAATAATCTGAAGCAAAATGCCGATTCAGGTTATTTGCATTTTGCTGCAGGTCGCAAGCGAGGCGGCGCGCACGCTATTTGCGTGACAAAATCCCTCAAACTCCAGAATTCTCTTCGCTTCGGTGGTTCCGTTTCTACAAATATTGGTATTCGGCCCCATGCCGTTGCGCATGCTGCGACAATTTCCCGGCAAATGCCGCCGCGGCGACCGGAGGCTATAGCGCGATGAAGCGTTTTCTTTTTGCACGGTTGCCGAGTTACAATGAAAACGAAATACCCACTGCGAAAGGTTCGATCCTCATGCCCTATAAATCGCTAATAGTCATTTTTGTCGCTACAACGACGATAGCAGGCAACGCGGCGGCGGACACCTATGGTTCCGCTGAACGAACCAGCGAGCATACAATCACTTCAAAACAGCTCGGCGAAGAGCGCGAAATATATATTCGAACGCCGCCGAATTATGTACGTGGAGACAATGCCTATCCGGTTGTCTATGTGCTTGATGGTGAGTGGAATTTTGAATTTGTCGCTAGTTATCTCGACTATATGTTTGATAATGAAGTCTATCCGGAAATGATTGTTACCGGGGTCAAGAACGTTAATCGCAATCGCGATTATGTGCCGCAAAAAGATGCCTATTTTGACGATACTGGCGAGGCCGACAAATTTCTAGGATTCGTTACTGATGAATGGATTGAATATGTCGACATGGAATTTTCGACAAGCGGCGAGCGGGTATTGATAGGTCATTCCTTTGGCGGCGTTTTTACCTTGCACACGTTGTTTCGGGAGCCGGAGCAATTTGACGCCTATATTGCGCTCGGCTCCAGCGCCTGGATTGCAGACCAAGTTCTTTTTAACGAGGCGACAGCCTTTTTCGAGGGCGTGAAAAATACCGAGGCGTTTGTTTATATGGCTGTGGGCGAAGGGGACGGAGGCCCAACGGTGCCATCCAGCACTGATTTGGCCGCGTTGTTTGAGGAGAAAGCGCCAGCTTCGCTTGAATGGACCTTTCGAATTACACCGAAGGCAGACCATTTTAAGAATTTTGCAGCTGGTTTACACGATGCATTTATGGCGTTGTTCCCTGCATGGAATTTCGAGGAAGAAGTTAGGGCGCACGGTGAATCTCGGGGCGCTGCCGGCGTCAATGCGTGGTTTTATAAAAAGCGTGCAGCGCTTGGATTCCGGTTTAAGCCAGCCTGGTTTGATATGGGCGTTACAGCAATTGCGTTGTCGCAGAACGATAAAGGGGAAGCGGCCCTTGCTTTGATGGCGCAACTGCGAACCTACTATCCGGGAAATCCCCATGTTGCCGCATTTTCTGCTTCGGTATTTGAAAACCTCGAACAATTTGCTCATGCCGAACAAGAAATTCTTCGCGCCATTGCCATCGCAAATAAGCGAAAACTGCACCCAAATGAGATTCACATTGATCAGTTGAAGCGCAGGCTGGACGGCGTGCGTGACGCGCAAAACAACTAAGTTGGTTGGGGTCAAAATGTGATGCCAGCCGGTTAGAAAAAAGCCGCCCCCGAAGGAGCGGCTTATTGTTCATTGCCGAGCTGCGTCAAGTGAGAGTCTAAGTCAGCTCGCGCCTGCGCCAGCGACCCAGCCGGTGCATGTTGCGACATCGCCCAACGCATGTTCGCCGAGGCAAAAGGCTTCTTCATAAGGCGTCCGCGTCGCGGCGATACATTGATCGAGGGTCAGTTTCGCCATGGAAAGGCAACGTTCCGATTTATTGTTTTTGGCGTATACCTCGACGATCTTGTCGTTAATGCCGCCAGTCGAATAGCGCGCGGCCAGATTCAAAACGCGGTCCATAATGACCTGGGCATTGGCTTCACTCATCCGGCCTTTGCCTGCGTCTTCGCCCCAGTCGGCCCTCCAATTGCCGTTTTCGCTGGCAAGTGCGGGTGCGGTCACGCGGCCACTGGTGGTGCGGTGAAAGTCAGGCGCCGCGGGCGCGCTCCTTTTCCGGCTGTAATTTGCCGCTTCGGTAATGCGTTTCTGGCTGGGCTCGATGCGTTTTTTGCCCCAGCTGGTTTTTTGCATCGCATAGGCTTGTTCCTTAAAGGCTTCGCCAAGTGCGCTGATGCGTGCGCCGTCCTGCATCGTCATCGCCAGCACGGCCTCAACGGCTTTGTTGGCGCCATCGAGTTTGCGGATGTAACTAGGATCCTGCGCGAGATTGGAAAGCAGCCCATCGCGTCCGCCAGGTTTGCCGCGCCGCGCTTTTTTCTTCATTTCCTTGTTTAATGCCGCAGCTAATTCCGGCGTGTCGGCGGCGACCAGGGCCGCATAGGCGACCCAGCCTGCGGAGAGATCTTCCGAATTATGCGCGGCAAAACGGCGATGCGCCTCTCGCGTGATATCGGCGTTTTTAAACGGCATGGCTTCAATTGCTGCTACGTCCTCGCGGAACCTTATGTAATCCGCAGCTTGTCGTTCAAGCGCGTTGTCTTTTGGCTGCGCAAGCGTATCGGCCGAAACGCCTGTGGCCGCAAAACCGGCGAAAAGAGCCAGTATGGCGGCGCTACGCGGTGATTTTCGTGCGCATTTGATCTGTCTGCTACGCGACATACGAATACTTCTCCCAAACACGACGGCCCCCAACAATTGGGCTTCCCCGGAAAGCTGCCGCCACGATAGCGCTGCACGGTTTAACACCTACCTGACCATCCTAGCCGAATTATAGTCAAATTCGACCTGTTCAGCCCGCTCCCAGGTTAAATTTCAGGCATTTTCCGGGATTCAGCATTTATTAACGACAACACCGCCATGGTGAAGATGCATTAACGAATCTAACGGCCGGGTTAATGCCGGCCACCGCCGCCAAACCTCTAAAGCCCTCGATTCAATGGATTTTCGTCCAATCTCCTACCTTAAAAAACTCGCCAGCGGCGCCGGCGGCGGACCGGTCTGGCGAGGCGGCGCCGGCGATATTGTGCTCAAATTGACCAGTGACGGGACCATCCTCGACATATCGGCATCGGCCGACGAAATCATCGGTGCGGCCGGAAATCTGGTGGGCCGCTCCCTTTACGATTTCGTCCGGCGGGAAGACCGCGCGATTGTGCGCGTTGCACTCAGCCGCGCTGCGGACGGTGAAGTGCTCAACCGGCGTGATGAGCGTGCGGCGTTCCGTCTCCTGCGGTTGCGCCGTGCGCCGGCGCTCGCTGAAATATCATTTTTGCCGATTGGCAGGGGCCAGGTAAAAGCGCTGATTCGCGATCGGGCAGGCGAGCTTGCAAAACTGCGTTTGTCGCGCGCGGCGTCGGAAAGCAAGCCTCAGAGAGTAACGGCAGAGGCGAATGCGGGCGGCGTCGATATGATGGCTGATCTCGGTCACGAGCTCAAAACGCCGCTGAACGCCATAATGGGTTTTGCGGAAACCATGCGGGCTGAAACCTTTGGCCCTCTCGGCAACGACAAATATAAGGAATATGCCGGTCACATTCATTCCTCCGGCGCCCATTTACTTGATCTGATCGGAACGATCCTGGACAGCGCAAAGGTCGAGGCGGGGCGTTATGCGCTGACGCCAGAACTGACGGCGCCCGGGCCCATCGCACATGATTGCGCTGAGATGGTTCGCGGACAAGCAGAAGCAGCCGGACTAAAACTCACCGTTAATATCGCGCCGAACCTGCCGGAGGTCATGCTCGATGCGCGTGCGGTCAAACAGATCTTGATCAATCTTTTATCCAATGCGGTAAAATTTACTGCTGACGGGGGCATCGATCTTTCTGTTTCCGAAAATTGCGGCGCTCTTGATTTTGTCGTGCGCGATACCGGCATTGGCATGAACCAGATCGCGCTCGCAAAACTTGGCGGGCGATTTACGGAGGTTCATCAAAATGGCGTCCGTGGATCGACGGGCAGCGGGCTCGGTTTGTCGCTGGCCTTCTCGCTGGCAAAACTCCATGGCGGCGCGCTAAGGCTCGACAGCGCTGCCGGCGAGGGAACGACCGCCCGTCTGACATTGCCGTTACGCAAAAGCCGGGGCGATTTTTGTAAAACTCAGCCTGAATTCAGCCGCGCAGGCGATATTCAAAGCCAGCTTGATCGTGTCGCGAGATATCGCCGCGAGCGGGCGGCCAAAGCGAGTGCCGCCTGAAGCGTAATCAGGAGTTGAAAGCAGTGCTTTCAAGGAGAACCGTTTGGCGGCCTCGCCGCCAAACTCCGGTTCGATCGCGCGACATTGGAGGCGAGCGTCGTATGGGTCTGCGGTCTGCCGCCCGAAGGCATATTATTGAATTTCATCATATTGGCCCTGTTCAACACGATAACCCACGCGAATGTCGCTTTGCCGGCGCGCGTCGATCGGGCGCTTTCAGCGCTTGTCGTCACGCCCAATATTCATCGATTGCACCATTCAATGTCACCGGAACGTCAGATTACCAATTTTGGAACCATCTTCACCCTTTGGGATCGGCTCTTCGGCACGTTCTGCGCGGCCAAAGAGCTGCGACAGGATGAGGAATTCGGCGTTGACGCAAGCGAGACGAACGGGCCAGAAAGTTTTGCGAATCTTGCGCTTGATCCGTTTTTCAGCCCGATGGACAATAGCGATGGAAAAGGCGTTCTTCGCGACGCTGATGCAGGAACAAAAGCCATAAATGCCCAGCGACGAACCGCGCCTCAAAACTGAAATTCGCGTTTCCGCGCATCTGCGCAGGGCGCAGATCGCCGGCGCGTTCGCAACCATTGCGCGCCGCGGCGATCCTGATGCGGGTGCGGTTGCTGTCAAAGTTTATTTAGGCGGATCAACCGCGCGGTTGTTTATCCAGAGCCGTGACCTTGACGGTAAAATGATGTGGCGCGAGCCGTTCGAAGATGATTGCTCGGAAACCAACATCGACAGCTGGTTGAAAAAAGAGGCGTTAATTGATCCCGATCTTTGGGTTGTGGAGATTGAAGACCAGGCTGGGCGCGCGTTTCTCGACTAATAAGTGATCCCCGGCAAAAGACAGCTGGTTACGCCGTGGCGCTTTTCGCTTCGTTGATGGATTTGAGTTCGCGTTTCGATTTTTGGGTCGCCGCCGCTGCTGCCTGCGTGCGCACGCGCCAAAAGCGCATGACGCGTTCAGCGGCGTCTTGTGGAATTTTCAAATAGAGATCAAGAATCCGGAGCGCTTTATTTTGTTCGTCATGACTTTTCTGCATGCCGAAAACAATTTTCGCGAAGGTCGACGCTCCAGACCAGCAGCGCGGCAGGCAATGGCGAGCGATTCCCATGTTTTGTCTTTCAACAGCGCCTGCGCGGTCGATGAATTAACGCCTAGGTAATGGGAAAATGCGAGCAGGAACTCTGTCGATCTCCGCATGTCGATGAGTTCCTTTAACAGGCTCTCATTGACTGCGTTGGCGCGAATTTTCTCCTGTATGAACTGATGGGCCTCGCCTATCTCCGCCTTTACACTACGCATGGCGCCGCCGAGAATCCTTTTGCGATTCGAATTTACCGCTTCATCGATCAGCGATGAATCGAGCATGTCGGAGCGCTTCAGGATTTCTTTTTTTAATGCTGACGACACAAAGAAATACATCTGTGTCAGCAATTGCGGCGGCAGATCAAAACGCTCCATCATTGGCTTTTGCAGGCCGTGAATATTGTGTGACTGTTCAATCATCTTTTCCATTGTAGTGGGTTTTATTTGCGCGCCCTGATTTTTGGCCAGGCTGATTAAAACCGCTTCGCCGCCGCGATCGACGATTTCTTCAGTTACCGCTTCAGGGACTTCGCGCCGTTTCGTAATCGCCTTCATGTGATCCTGGCCGCGCTGCCGTACAATTCGGACGAGATCCTCTTCGGTCAGCGCCTGGCTTCGGCGCAAAACAGGTTCGGCAACGGAGATTTCATCATGAGCGCGCTGGTTGGCAAGGCCTCCTGGGGCTGTCGGCACATCAGCGACATTTCGGCAATTTCCCGGCGCAGGGCGGATTCGACCGGTTCCGTAACGCGTGACATAATAATATCGAAATGCTGTAATTTGGTGGAGGTGTAGTGCTCCGGCTGCGCCATGAATACATCCGTGATTTCGCGTAACAGATCGCGGCGTTTGTCGCTCGAACCCTCTTTTGCAACGGCGATAAGTTCTTTCAGGCGCGATGTTCCAGCAGGCATTTCTTGCCCTCCTCAACCTGGCCATATTGTGCAAGAAAGGTAAAAAAAAGCGTCGATATTTGAGTGTTACCGTAAGGAGAGTGAATTATGGCGGGTTTCTGGGGACGTATAGCGGGCATTATCGTTGCGGCGGCGGCGCTTGGCGCCTGTTCCGGCCTTCCTTCCATGGGCGGGCTCGGGTCATCTACAGGCGCTGCGGACTTTGCTGTCGGATCGCCCATAAAAAACCGTCTTACAGGCGCCGACCGTGATGCTCTGGGGGAAGCTTTTGTCAGAGCGATGAATGAGGGCGCGCCCGCGCAATGGCGTGGCAAACGGGTTGCCGGCGTTGTTATGCCCGGCGATTATGCGCTCGCCAATCTTAAGGCCGACCCGAATGCGCGCATCCCTGCGGCGCGCGCGGATCTGGATCTCGCCCATGTTATGGAAACTGATCTCGGACCGCATGTATTAACGCGCAATTCAAATATCAGGATTGGGCCGGGTACAGAAAATACAATTGCCGAGGTTGTTCCCTCCGGTTCTGGCGTTGATGTCGTCGGACGCATCGACGGCAAAAACTGGATGCTGATTGCTGTCGACGGCGCTGTGCGGGGATATGTGTTTGAAAATCTATTGATTAAGGCGCCAGGGACGGAGCTTGAACTCGCGGGCGGGCCGCTGCGGCGGCCAATTCTCTGCCGCGAATTTACGCAACGCGTCAGCGCCTTATCCGAGCGCTTTGAATGGCGCGGTGCGGCCTGCAATGACGGCGCTGGTTGGCGTCTCGCGCCGCCGGAGTCCATGGACCTGACCGAGCAGCCGCTGGAATTTTAGGGCGCGCGCCGCGACAGCCACTTTCTTACAAGCCAGGCGCCTCCAACAAGCGATGGCGCCGCAAGGGCAAGCCAAACGAGGCGGAAGCTCAACGGATAAGTATCAGCCGGATTAAGCGTCGCGATAATCCAGGGCAAGAACATAACGATCGCCGCCGGCGCCAGTCGCCGAACGGCATTGTGCAGGAAAGTCTCCTCACGCTGGAAGATAAGCGCCGCGATAGCGCCGCCAGCGGCGGCGACGCCAAACATTTGTGCGGCGAGATAAACAATCCTGACTGCGAGAAATGATGGCGTTCCAGAGAGCCCCGCAAATCCGCGCGCAGCATTGCGGGCAACGAATATTTCCCACAAGGAAATAAAGATGAAACCGGCAAGCACCGCCAGGGCCGCAAGACCCAATCGGCGCATGCGCTCTGTTCTCATTCGCTCCAGCAATAGATGCGGCAAGGATGAATAAGCCTGGCGCCAATACCAGGCGCGCGCGGCGCGTGGGGACGTACGCACCCGTTGACCGAATTCTTCTTCGAGATCGCCGATCAGCGCGGCCTTGTCCGTAGCGCCCGCCGAAACGGCCAAAAGCGCGTGGGCGAGGCGCGGTGGGTCTATAGGCGCGCCAAAGTTTTCAGCGTTTCCGGCCACGCCTTGATCCCTTTTAACATCTTGCCAAGCGCGAAAACTGATTTTTCAAGCTGTGCTTCGCCTTCGGCTTTAATTATGTAATGACGCTTGGCGCGCCCGCCGCGTTCCGCTGTCGCATCGCCCATGCGTGACGCGACGTAATTCTTTTCCTCCAGCCTTGAGAGCGTAGAATAAAGCGCGCCGACTGAAACGGCGCGGCCCGTACGGGATTCAATTTCCTGGCGAATGCTCACGCCATAAGCATCCGTACCAAGACGAATGAGTGCCGCGAGAACGATAATTTCGAACTCGCCAAGATTTTTTGCCTTGCGCATGGAATTTGGTCCGATATATCTACTACATTGTAGAACAAATAATGGAGAAGTCAATGACCGCCCATATACCCGCCATTTTTGCCGTCGCCAGCATTCTGGCTGCCGCCTGCGCCCCCGCTTCGACGGCACAGGCGCAGGAGCGTTTTGAGATTGATCCGACCCACACCCATATTCAGTTTTCGGTGCTGAGGTTCGGTTTCAACGAAATCATCGGCACGTTTACCGACGTTGAAGGAGTGATCGCTCTAGATCAGGCCGCGCCGGAAAACTCGAGTGTCGAAGTTGTCATCGGCGTTCCGAGTCTTGTTAGCGGCAACGATACACGCAATGAGCATTTGCAAGGCGGGTTCTGGCTCAATGGAGAAGAGTTTCCAGAGATGACTTTTCGCTCCGTCAGCGTCGAACAGCTGAGCGATACAGATGCGAATGTCGCTGGTGAGCTGACGTTGCTCGGCGTAACCAAGCCGGTTACCCTGCACGTTGTCCTGAACAAAATCGGAACCGACCCGGCGACCAAAAAAGACGCTGTCGGATTTTCCGCGACAGCATCTTTGAAGCGGTCAGACTTTGGTATGACATCCGCGGCAAACCTTGTCGGCGACGGTGTCTCGATCCGCATCGAAACGCTTGCCCACAAAATTGAGTAGCGGCTGCAGCAACAATTTTTGGCAGGTTACCGCCGCCGTCTAAATCGCCTCGCGTCGCCGTCACGCTCGACGCGGGCGAGGTCGCGCGAGACTTGTCCGTAGAAATCAAGCAGCACCGGTTCCGACGCGTAGGAAACAGCAGGATAGGCGCCGTCGAGTTTCGCCAGCGGCATGCCCTGATGGGCCGAGCGCATAAAGTTTTTCCATATTTCGGCCGGGATTGTGCCGCCGGTCACTTTGTCCATGGGCGTATATTCATCATTGCCGACCCACACACCGGCGACAATCTGGCGCGTATAGCCGACAAACCAGGCATCGCGCCATTCATTGGTGGTGCCGGTCTTGCCCGCCGCCTGCCGCAACCCGAGGCTGGCGCGGCGGCCAGTACCTGAATGTATTACCTGATAGAGCAGGTGGTTCATTTTTTTTGCGATATCGGGCTCTAATATCCTGATCGGCTCCAGCGTTTTCTTATGCTCAAAAAGCAGCGCGCCGGCGCTGCTTTCAATCTTTTCGATTGCATAGGGCTCAGCGGCGAGGCCGCCGCGCGCGAGCGGCAAATAGGCGCCGGTCAGATTGGCGAGGGTCATGTCGACCGCACCCAGTGCGATGGAACGATGCGGCGGCACATTTGATTTTACGCCCATGCGGATGGCCGCCTCAGCGACCTTGTCGCGGCCGACCTGCTCAGTCACCTGAACAGCAACGGTGTTGATTGATTTAGCCACCGCCTCGGTGAGCCGCACCGGACCGGCAAAGCCAGGCGTATAATTGGTTGGCGTCCATCCCTCAATGTCGACAGGCTGGTCGATAAAGCGCGATTCCGGCGTCAGCCCCGCTTCCATCGCCGCAATGTAAACGAAGGGTTTGAATGCAGAGCCCGGTTGGCGTTTTGCCTGAACGGCGCGATTAAACTGGCTTTCCTTATATGACCGCCCGCCGACCATAGCGCGAAGCGCGCCATCGGAATCATAAGCGACAAGCGCTGCCTGATCCGCGCCGGCGATGCGCGCTTCGACGGAAAGCGCTGCGGTTACCGCCGCTTCTGCATCGCGCTGAAGTTTTTGATCAATGGTTGTCGTGACGATGATGTCGCCGGCGACATTGGAGGTCAGGGACTTAGCCTTCGCCGCGGCATAATCGAAAAAGTAGCCGAGATCAGAATCGGTATTCTGCGTTACGATTACCGGCGGGTTTTGCCGCGCTTCACGTGCTTCAAACGGTGTGATCTCACCGGTCTCCAAAAGATTATCGAGAACTGCGCTGGCGCGGCGCTGGGCGCCGAGAGGGTTTTGGGTCGGCGCATAGGTCGATGGCGCTTTCGGCAGACCGGCCAGCATCGCCGCCTCGGCAAGGCTCGCCTCGCGCGCTGATGCGCCAAAATAGGTTTGCGCGGCGGACTCAATTCCGTAGGCGCCGGCGCCGAGATATATCCGGTTGAGATACAGCGAGAGGATCTCGTCTTTTGTGTAATGGCCTTCAAGCCACAGCGCTAACAGCGCTTCGCGCGCCTTGCGAATATAGGTCTGCTCCGGCGACAGGAAAAGGTTCTTCGCAAGTTGCTGGGTGATGGTCGAGCCGCCCTCAACGACGCTGCCGGATTTTGTGTTGGTGATCGCGGCGCGCAACGTGCCGCGCAAGTCAACACCGCTATGTTCATAAAAACGGCGATCCTCCGTAGACAGAAAAGCCTTGATCAGATGATTTGGCAGCTCGCTCGGATCAACATGCTCACCATAGCGCGCACCGCGTGCGGCGATTTCCTCGCCATTGCGGTCAAGAACGATGATCGCCGACTGTCGATTGACGTTCCATAGATCGGCGGTCGCCGGTATGCGCGGCGCCAATTGAACGAAGGCGGCAAACAGGACGACGCTCGTTCCGAGAAAGACAAGCGAGATGCCGGCGCCGAGAAAACTCCCCCAGAACAAACGCCGGTCGCGAGTCCTGTTTGGCGGCGTTTCGTATTTCACCTCTTCTGGGTAGGGTGAGGGTTCGGCGGGTTTTTTCTGGTGCGTAAAAAGCCGTGCAGCATCATCGCGGAATGCAGCAGCGCCGCGTTTGAAATCCGCCGCTAGCGTTGCAGCGAGATTTCCCCCGCTTCGCCCGGCGCGTTTCTCATTATGGTCGTCCCGATCCGTCATCGTCCGCCGCTACTGAGCCTGCTCTGCCGGCTCATCCAGTGATGCTGTTCTCGATTTTCCATACCTTCATTGTCGATAATAGGGGCAATCCCATGGCGCAAGAAGAGAGATTTCATGGCGCATGACAAGGGGTTAAGGGCGCATTCAGGGTGGATCTGCCAAAACATAGCCCGGCAGCGCCCACAATCGGCTCTGGCGGCGACATAGCTGCATGGATAAGCATCCGGGAAATTTCTGCTGTGGTGTGCCCTTTTGGCTGCGCTGTTTCCACGCCCTCATTACGCAGCGAGGACGCCTCGCGCGCTCATTGCGTCCGCCGCTTGAAGCGATGTTTCTATCTTGTCAGCAAATGCGGTGGCGTCAGCTTTGATTTCCGTCGCCAACGGGCAGTGTTTTCCGAAAGATCGGTGGAGCATCCCGCCCCAATGCATCCCGAAATAGCCGGCAGTTTCGGCAAAGGGCGCCTCGAAGCTGGGCGGCGGGGTTTTGCCGCCGCCGGTGGCGACGAGATATGCCGCTTTGCCCGAAAAGCTACGCCCAAGCGTCTTGTGCGTTTCGGTGAGATCGGTCAGGCGATCGAAGAACACCTTCATCTGCGCGCTCATGGAATACCAATAGACTGGGGATGCAAAAATAATCGCCTTTGATTGCGCCATCATTTCAGCGAGGGGGAGAAAATCATCCTGCATATGAACGTGTTTATAGTCATAGGGCGCAATAGAAAGATCAGACAGATCAAATAGTCGCGCATCGTCCAAATGTTGAAACACGGCGTCGGTTAGGGCGCGCGTATTGCCGTCTTTGCGGCTGCTGCCGAGAATGCCGGTGATCGAAGCCGGCGGGTGAACGCTGCGCCGCTCAAAGATGCGGCGCAGGAATTCAACGATTTCAGCTCCTTCAGACATAGTAATTTTTCTCCTCTGGTGCGTCGGACAAATACTCGATGAATTCAAATTCGAGGCCCTCGCCCGCGATGAAATAAGTGTTTTTGCGATGCGGATGGTCTTCGCCGAGATGATGCGGGCGATAACCGGCGCTTTCTAATCGTCCAACGATCTCGTCGAGCGAGGAGACTTGAAAGCCAAGATGGGCAAGGCCTGGTTCAAAGCCCGCGAGATCGCGTTGTGCGCCTTCGCCGTGATCGTTCAGTGTGACGTAACTCTCATCGTCGCCAAAATGCAGCCAGCGGCGCGGGCGTCCGTACCATTCGCTCTTTCCTTCACCCCGAATGCGCCATTCGGGAAAGGCAGTCTCAAGGAATTTCAATGTCGGCTCGATCTTGGTGAGGACAAGATTGGCGTGTTCCAGTTTGGGCATTTGCGCCTCCCTTAGATTGGATAATAATTAAAGCATTTCCTTTATTTAATACAGCTTGTTTTTAAAAGCAATAGCTTTATATAAAAACCATGAAAAACCCTTCTAAACCGATGCCAGCCGCCAAATCTGCAGCCAGGAAAGAGGCCAATCCCGCGACCAGGGGGGCGATTCTCGAACGCCTGAAGCGCGAGGGAGAGCAGCCCGCCAGCGCGCTCGGACAAGCGTTGGGCGTGACGCCAATGGCCGCGCGGCTCCATCTGTACGAGCTTGAGGCCGAGGGCCTCGTTGGCGCGCGATCGGAGCCACGGGGGCGAGGCCGGCCGACAAAGCTCTGGGCGTTGACGGAGGGCGCGGCGCGGATCTTTCCCGACGCTCATCAGGGTCTGGCAGTGGAAATGATTAAATCTGTTGAACAGATCTTTGGCGCAAAAGGCCTTGCAAAAATCATTGATCAGCATGGTAAAGTCCAGCGCGCGGCCTATGGCGAAGCGTTGGGCGGCGCCAGGAATGTCGCCGACCGCGTTAGCCGGCTGGCGAAAGCTCGCTCATCCGAAGGCTACATGGCGGAGGCAAAGAAAGACGGGCGCGATTGGCTCCTGATTGAGAACCATTGCCCGATTTGCTCTGCAGCAAAAGCGTGCACCGGACTTTGCGCTAATGAGCTAAAAGTCTTTTCCGATGTTCTTGGCCCGGATGTCACCGTCGTGCGAGAAGAACATATTATCCAGGGCGCCAGGCGATGTACTTATAGGGTGCAGGAAATGAAGGAATAGATGGCAGTTGCGGCGAAACCGTTCTGGGAAACCAAATCCCTTGCGGAAATGACCGATACGGAGTGGGAATCCCTCTGCGACGGCTGCGGTCGGTGCTGTCTTTACATTCTCCACAATGAAGAAACCGGTGATATTTTTGAAACCGATGTAGGGTGCAAATTATTCGATCCAAAAAAACGCCGCTGCACCAACTATGATGACCGCTTCAAACATGTGCCTGATTGCGTCAAACTCACACCGGAAAATGCCGATGCACTTTCATGGATGCCGAAAACTTGCGCTTATCGCCGCCTCGCGCGCGGAAAGGGCCTGCCAGACTGGCACCCTTTAATTACCGGCGATCCGAAAAGCGTGGAGCGCGCTGGCGTCGCGGTCTCCCCGGACCTCATTCCGGAGAACGAGATTGACGATGCATTGCTGGAATCGCGGATTACCAGGACGCGGTAGGTAATTCGGGTTGCGGTGCGTGCAGCGTGATTTGATGCGGAATTTACCCGACCAGATTGCCGGGCATTCGCGCCCATGACGCCAATGCCAGCGTTAAAATTAACGCTAAAGTCTTCAAATCTCGGCAAAATCACCTAACTGATAGAGCGTCAGGGCGCGCATTCTTGCGCCATTGGTGGATTCTGGCGCAGCCTTTTGGCGGCAAGTAGTGAGACGGGCAAGTTTTGGCGAGAAATCCTTACATCGTATTGGGCCTGAGCCCGCGGGCGAGCGATTCCGAAATTCGCGCGGCCTTTCGCAAGCTCGCCAAAAAATACCATCCCGACGCTAATCCCGACGACAAAAAATCAGAAGACAAGTTCAAAGAAATCTCGGCGGCGTTTGATATTGTTGGCGACCCTGACAAGCGAAAAAAATATGATCGCGGCGAGATTGATGACGAGGGCCGTGATCGCGGAAGTCCGTTTGGCCAATGGTCGCAGCGCGGCGGCCCCGCCGGCGCCGGTTATGGCCCAGGCGGCCCAGGTGGTCCGGGCGGCGGCCCCGGCGCAGGCGCTTCGTTTGAAGATTTAGGCGACATTTTTTCCGATCTTTTCGGCGCCCGGCGCGGCGGTCCGCAAACGTCGCGTGGGCGCGACGTGCGTTATCGGCTGGAGGTTGATTTTCTCGATGCAGTGCGCGGCGGCAAAAAGCGCGTCACCATGCCCGATAATCGAACGCTTGATCTGGCGATCCCGGCAGGCGTCGACGACGGTCAAACCTTGCGCTTGCGCGGGCAAGGCGAAAAAGGGCAGGGCGGAGCGGGCGACGTTTATGTGGAAATAAAAGTCAAACCGCATTCAATTTTCGAACGCAAGGGCGAGGATATTCATATCGACGCACCAATCTCGCTGAAAGAAGCGGTCTTGGGCGGTAAGATCACCGTACCGACGATTTCAGGGGATGTTTCCGTTTCTGTTCCGAAAAACACAAGCTCCGGCGCCGTCCTGCGCTTGCGTGGGCGTGGTATCGCAAAGAGTAAATCTGGCGTCGCCGGCGACCAATATGTAAAACTCAAGATTGTTCTGCCCGAAGGCGGCGATCCGGAACTCGACGAATTCGTCAAAAACTGGAAAACCGGCGCTGGCCAAAAAGCCCGCAAGCATTTTGCTGGCGTTTAAACGCCCGCTGCCGTAAGACGGGCAGCCATAATGTTCACATGAACTATGAGCCGGACGTGACGACCCTGCCACGCGTTAAAAAACAATTGGCTGCATTTTTGGGTGAGCTCCCAGAGGCGTCGGCGGTAAAGCTGTTTGCTGCGCTTGAGGCCGATCGGCTGCGCGGGGGCAAGGATTTACCCCATGACGCCTTGCTTGACGATTTGCGTCGCCGCTTGCGCGAGCGCGGCGCTATATTTCCGGATCGAAAAACCAACGCCAAGCGGCTTTTTTTTACGCCCTTTGAAGACTTCCTGATCGGCGCGCGCAGCGGCAAAAAGCGGCGCGGCATGATTGCACGCCCGTCACTGGACCCGATCTGGCGGGTGTTAATGACCGATAGTCTGACGACACAAGCAGCGCTGGCCGCAGCCGGTCTCGATGACGCGCTTGACGCCGGCGGCGAGGCTGCGGAATTGGAGCGCGCCTTGTTTGTTGCTGCGGAGGCTGGGCTGGGAGAGATTTGTGCGCGCGCGCGAGAAGATCGCGAAACGGCCGATGCATTGATTGCAGAACTGGGTGATGAATTAATCTACCGTGACTTGCAGGAATTGAGGTTGCTTCTTCACGGTGTTGATTTCCTGAAGCAGTTGCGCGCGCTTATCGCTTCGCACTCGCCTGCGCTTGACGAAGAGCAATATTATGGCTTGCGCAAACTTTTTTTGGCCGCTTACGAACAATCTCGCCCAATCGCCGCATATCTCCTTTTGGCGTTGAAGGGGCGTTTGGAGCGACCATGGCGGGCGCTCGGGGTTTACTATCATTTGGCCCAAAGTGCGGATGATACGCTGCTGGCTGCGCGCGATACTGTCATGGTGTTGCCGGAAAGCCTGATCGGCGACATCGAAGCCATTGCGCGTGGATTGGAAAGCGATTGCAGCCAGCCGCTCGACGCCGCGTCCTCAATAATGCGCGTTTCATACTTTACCGACTACGCTGAGGGCCTCGTGAAACAGGCGGCAAAGATTGGCGACAATGTCTTTGTTAACCGCATTGACGCCTGCAGGGACATTGTCGGCGAGGCGCACGAACGGTTTGCGGAACAGGCCCTGGCTACGCTCTGTGAAGCAATGCCTGTGCTGCATGCGGGCGGTTCAAGCCGGTTGATGTCATTGCGACCTGATATTGCCGAACCGGTCAGTATGAAGGCGGCCCAGGAGGCGAAAGCTGCGGCGGCGCTCATTTGCAAATCGGCGGAGATGGCGGAGCGCCTGGGTGCTGACCCGTCCAGCGCCGCCGCTATTGCCGATGAAGCGCGCGAGAAGACCCAGACTTTTGTCAATAATCTGGTTGTTGAAATTCGTGCTGCGGAGGGCGACGAGCGTAAAGCAGCCAGACGCATGCTCGACCGTACGCTCACTTTTGCCGACATTTTACTGACAAGTGAAGAAACCGGGCTCATTCGTGATCGTGCAGCAGCGGCGGCGAAGACGGCTTAGGGTATATAATGCTGCGCCGGCGGCGACCGCATGATCGCAGCCAGTGATTGGCGATATATACTACGCGCCGTCAATGTTGCACCTTCTCCGCGAATTGGGCGGCTGGTCGGTCTAAAGACGAGGCAATTGCGCATGAGAAGCATATTCAGAGCAATCGGATGCGCCCGAACCCGATATTTGGCGGGTTGTGCTGATCAGTTGAAAACGCGCCAACACGAGAAATGAAAAAATAATGGATGGCGAAACACGCAAAACCGAATTTAAATCTCATAGCGGTGAACGGCTTGCGGCGGCGCTGGAGCTTCCTCGGGGAACACCGCGCGCCTTTGCGCTATTTGCCCATTGTTTTTCCTGTTCAAAGGATATTAAGGCGGCGCGGGAGATAGCCCGCGCGCTGCGCCAGCAGGGATTTGCGGTGTTGCGATTTGATTTCACCGGGCTGGGCGCTTCGGAGGGCGATTTTGCCAATACCAATTTTTCATCAAACATCGAAGATTTGATCAGCGCCGCGGACTATCTGCGCCAGGATTTTGAGGCGCCGAGCATTATCATCGGCCATTCTCTTGGCGGCGCTGCTGCGCTCGTTGCTGCGGTCGATATTGCCGAAGTCAAAGGCGTCGCTGTCATTGGCGCCCCTTCGGAAGCCGCACATGTATTGGCGCAAATAAAACATGCGCGCGATGAGATTGAGGAAAAAGGCGTCGCCGATGTTGCTCTCGGCGGACGGCCGTTCACAATAAAAAAACAGTTTATTGACGATTTAGAGCAAAGCCGGGTCAAAAAAGCGGCGGCGGCGCTAAAAAAGCCGCTCCTCATTCTTCACAGTCCGATTGATCAGATCGTCGGGATCGAAAACGCAACAGAGATTTTTATCGCAGCGAAACATCCGAAAAGTTTTGTCAGCCTTGATCGCGCCGACCATCTTTTGTCGAATACGGACGATGCGCGTTATGCGGCGGAGATCGTCGCTGTCTGGGCCGGCCGCTATCTTGGCGAGAAAGCCGCAGAAATAGTTGCAGCGCAGTCGGCACGCGCCGCGCCGGAATTCAAGGGCGGCGCGCTTGCCCGGTCGATTGCCGGCGAGCCCCTGGCAATCGCGCTTTCCGTTGACGGGCATCCGCGTATCATCGACGCTTCCAAAGACGAGGGAGGGAGTGATCTCGGCCCAAATCCAACTCGAACCCTTGAGGGCGCGCTGGCGGCCTGCGGGGCGATGACCGTGAAGATGTATGCGCGGCGCAAGGGCTGGGATCTCGAATCGGTCGACATTCGCGTCAGCCGCGCGAAATCAGAGGACGCACACGCCCCCCATGCTCTGGAAAAGGAGGTTCGGGTCGCTGGCGTCCTGGATGATGCTCAGCGCGCGAGGCTCCTTGAAATCGCTGACAAATGCCCGGTTCACCGGATGCTTACCGAGGGCGTGAAGGTCCGCTCGCGAATCGCTTGATATTTTTAACAAATTTTAATGCGGCGAGAGCGCTTTCAGACATCCGCGTTTATCCCTATGTGCGCTATGGGTAAAAACCTGTGGGGCGCTTTCAACAAGAAGGCAGTAAAAATGGATTTGGGTGACAATAAAATCATGCGTCAAAAGTCGCAGGTGAAATCATTGAAAAGTTTGGTCATTGCCGGCGCCGCGGCGGTTGCGCTCGGCGCTGCGGGCGTCGGGTTCGCGCAGGCGCCGCGCTTGATGGCGCCGCCGGTGGCGGCGGATGGTACGCTTTCTTTCGCCGACCTGGTTGAGCGCGTCAGCCCTTCGGTTGTGAGCGTGTTGGTTGAGCGTGAGGTTGAGAGCCCGCGGGTCCCGGACCAGTTCGAAGAATTTTTCCGATTTCGTTTCGGCGAACCGGATTCCGATGATCAGTTCAATGACGGCTCACGCCGGTTGCAAGCAGAGGGTTCGGGCTTTTTCATCGACAATGAGGGGCACATCGTCACAAACAATCATGTGGTCGACGGCGCCGACAGCGTTCGCATTCGGCTCACAGGCGGCGATGAAGTGGACGCCGAAGTGATTGGCGTTGATGCGCTTACAGACATTGCTGTTTTAAAGGTCGCTGTAGATCAAAGTCAGTCCTATGTGCGGTTTGCTGAAGATGTGAATTTGCGCGTTGGCGATTGGGTTGTGGCGGTCGGTAATCCATTCGGTCTGGGCGGTACGGTGACGAGCGGCATCGTTTCGGCGATCGGCGGTCAGAATCGTGAAAATCAATATCTGGATTTTATTCAGATTGACGCGCCGATAAATCGCGGCAATTCCGGCGGCCCGACATTTGATCTCAAAGGCCGTGTGGTCGGGGTCAATACGGCCATCTATTCGCCGAATGGCGGCAGCGTCGGGATCGGATTTGCAATCCCCGCAAAAGTGGCGAAGGACACAGTTGCGCAATTGATCGCCAATGGATCTGTGACGCGCGGCTGGCTCGGCATCCAGCTGCAGGAGGTGACGACTGAAATTGCAGCGGCGTTAGGTCTCAAAGAACGCGGCGGGGTTCTGGTCGCTGAAGTGCTTGCGGGCACGCCGGCGGCAAAATCCGGCCTTGAGAGCGGAGATGTTATTCTGGGTCTTGCCGGGAACGACGTAAAAAGCCCGAATGATCTATCACGCCGCGTCGCCTCTTATGCGCCGGGCGATAGGATTGATGTCAAGATCAGCCGGGATGGCAAGGTGCGCAACCTGAATGTCACGCTCGGCCAGCGCGATGACGCCGACGAAGAGGAAGGCGATGCGCCGGCAAATGACAATAACAGCGTCATGTCCGATTTGGGTGTTCGCGTAACCGAACTTAACGACCTCCTGCGCCAGCAGTTCCGTGTGCCCGATGGCGTCGATGGCGTCGTCGTCACTGGCGTGCGTCCGGGCAGTGCGGCTGAGGACGCCGGATTGCGCCCCGGCGTCGTGATATTGCAGATCGACGGAGAGGATGTTTCCTCTGGCGACGATCTGCAGAGCAAAATTGAGAATGCGCGGAAAAATGATAAGGACGCGGTTCTGTTGCGCATGCAGTTTGGTGAAAACCGCCAGTTTGGCGCGCTTTCGCTCGGCGCAAAGTAAACACCCCCCTGGAGGCGGCAATGGCCGTTTCTTACCGGAGGACGCGTGGCGCGCCCCCAAGCCGCGCGGCCGCCACTTTTTTTTTGGGCGGCAGCAATATAGAGTAGCGAAATGCGAATCCTTTTGGTTGAAGATGACGCCGAAGCGGCGGCCTACGCCGCTAAAGGGCTGCGCGGCGCCGGTCATGTCGTCGATCACGCCCTGGACGGCGAGGCGGGTCTGAATATGGCGGCGGCCGGCGATTATGACGCCTATGTCATTGACCGTATGTTGCCAAAAATGGACGGACTGTCCCTGCTGTCAAAACGCCGCGACGATAGCGACGAAACGCCGGCGCTGTTTCTGTCCGCCTTGGGCGAAGTTGATGACCGCGTGTCGGGCCTTAAGGCGGGCGGCGACGACTATCTCGTGAAGCCTTATGCGTTTCCCGAATTATTGGCGCGTGTCGAGGCGCTGGGCCGCCGCCGGTCAGCGCCGGCCACGGTGACAACGCGGTATGTCGTTGGCGATTTAGAGCTTGACGTTATTACGCGGACCATTCGCAGGGCGTCGAAAAAAATTGACTTGCAGCCGCGAGAGTTTCGCTTGCTTGAATATCTCATGCGTCACGCCGGGCAAGTTGTCACGCGCACGATGCTGCTTGAAAATGTCTGGGAATATCATTTCGATCCACAGACGAATGTAATCGACGTTCATATTTCGCGGCTACGGTCGAAAATCGACAAGGGCTTTGACAAACCGCTTTTGAAAACGGTGCGCGGCGCAGGATATACCCTTTCGGACGAAAACTAGTCCGCGCATGCTGCGCATCCTCCGCACCACGTCATTCCGCTTTACGCTGATTTATGTTGTGCTTTTTTCGGGGGCGGTCGCCGTTCTCGGCGCCTATCTTTACAGCGCAACCTTTGGCGAAGCGGCGAATCAAACCGACACGGTTATTGAGAGTGAAATCTCTCAGCTGGCGGATCTTTTTTCGTCCAGCGGCCCTGGCATGCTGACGCGGGTTATCCGTCAGCGCACCGCGTGGTCCGACGACAGCATTTACATGCTGATCGGCGCGCCTTCGGGCGCTGTTCTTGCTGGAAACCTGACCGCCCTGCCGCCCGAAGCGCTAACCGCCGAAGGCGATTTTTTCAATTTTAAGTTCGAGCGTCCAATCCTTGATGCGGCCGGCCGGGAAACCGGCATTCAGCAGCGCGAAGCGCGCGGAAAGGTGATGCGGTTTCGGTCGTCACAGGAAGCCGAGCAATCCTATTTGATTGTCGTCGCCCGCGATGTCGCCGGCAGGGAATTTCTCCGCAGCCGGTCGCAGAGCGTGATTATGCGCATCGCGCTGGTAACGATTGCTTTTGGCGTTGTGATTGGCCTTTTATTCAGCCGCGCTTTGTTGCGGCGGGTCGAGGCGGTGAATAAAACTGCGCGGGCAATTCGCGGAGGCGATCTTTCGCAACGTATTCCCGAAACCGGCGCGGGTGATGAGCTTGATAATCTGAGCACCAATCTTAACGCCATGCTCGATCAAATCGAACGTTTGATGGCCGGCATGCGTGACGTCAGCGATAACATCGCGCATGATTTGCGCTCGCCGCTGACGCGCATCCGCAATCGCCTTACTGACGCGCTTGAGTGCGATGTGGCGGCAAAAGACAAGGCGTTGCGGGCGACGATTGACGATTCGGAGCGGATGCTCGCGACGTTTAATGCGCTTTTATCGATTGCGCGCATCCAGTCCGGAGAGGGCGCGGGTGTGATGGAGGCGACCGATCTTGTCGCAATTGTTGAGGAGATGGCCGAACTCTATGAGCCTGCCGCGCAGGATGCCGGTTTCGATCTCGTGCTGATTACAGCGCCGACGCCGCCGGTGAACGGATCGCGTGAGCTTGTTTCACAAGCTGTCGCGAATTTTCTCGACAATGCGCTGAAATACGCGTTCGGCGGCAAGCGAATCGAACTGAAGGTAGAACCGGCGAAATTCGGCGGCGCCATTCTTTCGGTTTCCGATGACGGCCCGGGAGTTGATGTCAAAGATCGCGACCGTATTCTTGAACGTTTCGTTCGCCTTGAAGGAAGCCGGTCGACGCCGGGCAGCGGCCTTGGGTTAAGCCTTGTCGCTGCAATTGCCCGCGCCCATGGTGCGACGCTGCGTTTTGAAGACGGTCTTGCAAGTGAAGTGTCTCAGGGCGGCAAACGAGGATTGCGAATCGTCATGGAGTTTCCCGCATTTGCCGGCTGAGTTCCCGGCGTCCGTTGCGAATCGGTTGAGTCTTTTTGGTCGCAATGTTGGGTGTTGCGCACACGCGTGCATTTGCAAAAAAGCTAACAATAAACTGGCTTTCATTGAGTTTTCACCCTTGCGCAATTTAGAAAATCAGTTCTTTGTCAAACCTGTTCCGCCATTACGGGCGGCCGATCGCGGCAAAATGGCCGCTGAATTTCAAGGGAATAGGGTCATGAGCAAAGCTGAATTTATTGCCAATGTGGCTGCGTCGGGCGACATGAGCAATGCGGAAGCAAAACGCGTTGTTGAACTCGTCTTCGGTGAAATCGAGGCTGGGCTGAAACACGCCAAGAAAGACGGCAAATACACGATTGGCACTTTTGGAACGTTTACGGTCTCCAAGCGTGCGGCGCGCATGGGACGAAACCCGCGCACGGGCGAAGAAATCAAAATCAAAGCGTCGAAAAGTTTGCGCTTTCGTCCATCCTCGAGCCTGAAAGGCGCGGCTGGCTGCTAGGACGTTTCCGGGATAAGGTGGTTCCAGGTTTATCGTCCGGCAACGCCCCGGTTATGATGATTTGCGCATTTCTGGTCGGAAGTTCATTGCGGTAGCATTGAACGCTCCCCCGTAAAAAGCGTCGCTTTTTACTCCGGAAATGCGCTAGTCCAACCGCACTAAAAACCCGATTGACAAAACCGCCGCCGGCTTGCGCCGCGCGGCGGTATTTGCTGGTTTTTTTAACCAGCGCGTGGTCAATTTTCATTGATGACGAATACTGACAGTCTGGCTGACAACATCAAAACAACGCCGCCGGTCTTTGACCGGAATGCCGCGCGCCACTTGCGCGATGCATTGGGGTCCGAATTCACGGCAATGTCGCCGGATGCAAAGGCGCTGATCGACGGCGTCGCCAGCTGTTCGCCCCATTTGCGACGCCTCGCCCGGAGCGACCAGGCGCGTTTCATTTCGATATTGTCGGCGCCGCCCGAAGCATCGCTCCAAAAAGCGATCGAGATGGCGCGCGGTGCTGCGTCGGGCGATGCAGCGCTGCAAATGCAAATCTTGCGACAGGCAAAGGCGCAAGCGGCGCTGACCATCGCGCTCGCCGATATCGCCGGCGTCTGGGATGTGGTCGAGGCGACAAATGCGCTTTCCCGGTTCGCTGATGCTGCAGTTGAGGGAGCGCTTCAGGCGGCGCTGGCCGAGACGCCGCTGGAAAGTACTGCGGGTTACGCGGTTGTCGCTATGGGTAAGCATGGCGCGCATGAGCTAAATTATTCCAGCGACATTGATCTCATTGTCGTTTTTGATCGTGGCGCCATGGGATTTGAGAGCGGCGCCGAAGCGCAAATATTTGCGGTGAAACTGACGCGGGCGCTTGTTCATCATTTGCAGACGCAAACATCAGACGGTTATGTTTTTAGAACCGATCTGCGCCTTCGCCCCGATCCCGGCGTTTCGGCGGTGGCAATTTCCGTTCAGGCGGCGGAGACCTATTACGAAGCCTATGGGCAAAACTGGGAGCGCATGGCTTACATCAAGGCGCGCCCGTGTGCCGGCGATATTTCCCTTGGCGAAAAATTTCTAACTGCGCTGCGTCCTTTTATTTGGCGCAAATATCTGGATTTCGCCGCGATCGAAGACGTGCATGCGGTTAAGCGTCAGATACACACGGTCAAGGGCGGCGGCAAAATTGAATTTGAAGGCCACGACATCAAGCTGGGCCGGGGCGGCATCCGCGAAATTGAATTCTATGTTCAAACGCAGCAACTCATCCTGGGCGGAAAAAATCCGGCGCTGCGCGCGCGCGGAACGCTCGACGCGCTGCTTGCGCTTTGCGTTTTTGGGCATATTTCCCAGCGGGCGCGTGATGAATTGACGACCGCCTACAGGTATCTCCGGCATGTTGAACACCGAATACAGATGGTCAATGACGAACAGACGCATCGCGTGCCGCGCGAGCAAGATGAGATTGAGCGTTTGTCAATATTTGCCGGTGAAGAAAGCGCGGGCCTGTTTCGACTTAAACTCGAAACAGTAATGCAGTCGGTCCAACGCTGTTATGCAGCTTTATTTGAAGCCGGCGATGATCCCCAATCTGGTGTCGGTCCGCTCGTTTTTACCGGCGTGGAAGATCACCCCGCAACGCTCGAAACGCTGGCGGGCCTGGGCTTTTCGAGGGGGTCGGATGTCAGCGCCGCCATTCGTCGCTGGCATACAGGTGCGATGCGGGCGACCCGCACTGAACGCGCACGGGTATTGCTGACCAAGTTGGTGCCGCCAATGTTGACCGCGCTGTCAAAAGCCGGGGCCCCGGATGACGCGTTTTTTGCTTTTGAAAGCTTTTTGTTGCGGCTGCCGTCAGGGGTTCAGATCTTTTCGCTGTTTTTGAACAATCTTGAAGTATTTGACGATCTTATTCGTATCATGACGATTTCTCCCTATTTGGGGCGAGAATTGTCGCGGCGGTTTAATTTCATCGAACGGTTGATTGATAATGAATGGTCGGCGCCGCCGCCGGAACCTGCGACCCGCGAGGCTGCGTGTGCAAAAGCAGCGGCAGATGCGCCGGACTATGAACAAGCTTTGAACGCTGTACGCCGTTGGGCCGGCGAACAAAAATTTCAGATCGCCGCGCAGCTTGCCGTGGATTTATTGCCGCCGGACGAAGCATCGCGAAACCTGACCGCGATTGCCGACGCCTGCATCAGGGCGTTGACCCCAGCCGCACATGAAGAAATGCAGCGACAACATGGGGATATCGACGGTGAGATGGCGGTCGTTGCGCTGGGCCGCCTCGGCGCAGGAGAAATGTCGGTCACTTCTGATATCGACTTGATGTTTATCTATGACGCGCCGCCGGAGGCGATGTCGGATGGAGCACGCCCACTAGGGCCGGTCGAATATTATACGCGCCTCGTCCGGCGTCTTGTAACTGCCTTGTCGGCGGCGACAGAAGAGGGCGCGCTTTACGACGTCGATATGCAATTGCGGCCTTCGGGCGGCGCTGGGCCGGCGGCTGTAAGCCTTTCCGCGTTTCGGCGCTATTATTCAGAGGACGCATGGACCTGGGAAGTGATGGCGCTGACAAAGGCGCGCGCGATAAATCCGGCTACCGAGCTTAACCAGTCGATTACAGCGGAAATCGACGCAGTGTTGCGGCGGCAGCGCGCGCCAGCCACGGTTGCCGCCGATGTCGCCGAGATGCGGCGGCGGCTTTTGGAGGCCAAGCCGGCGGCCAATGTCTGGGACGTTAAGCATGTGCGCGGCGGCCAGACCGATCTGGCATTTATCTGCCAATATCTGACGCTGGTGACGGCAGGGCGCCTCGGGGCGCCGCCGCGACATCCCGGCAAGGCGTTTGCATGGTTTGCGAAGCATGGTGAATTGGCGCAGGAGGTGGCGGTGCAGTTAGAAAAGGCGCATTCGGTCTTTGAATCGCTGCTTCAGGTCAGTCGTGCGGCGACAGGCGGCGTATTTGCGCCTGAAAACGCGGGAAATGATTTATGTCATCGTATGGCGGCGATTTGCGGTGCAGAAACAATTGGACGTGCTGAGCAGGCGTTAACCAAGTTGCAGTTCGGTGTTGCTCAGGGCTTTGAGCAGATTATTGTACGGCGTGCTGAGGCAGGCGCCGGCGCGCAACAGGACAGTTAGCGGCAACCGGGGGGCAGGCCTGAAAGCGTATGACGGCGCATTTCGATTTTCTTGTTATCGGCGATGACGAAGCAAGCCTTTGTGCGGCTGCGTGCGCGCAAAAAGCCGGCGCGAAGGTGGCAATTGCCCGCTCGTCGAAATCGAGAAAAAAACAAACCGCCGGCGCGATGCCCAGCGTTCCAAATTTCATCTGGAGACGGCTCGATCTGCAGGATTTTGGATTAACCCTGGACAGGGTCAGCGCGCGAGTCACCCTGTTTGAGACTGGCGATCCCGTTGTGACCCTGCCGGGTGTGCGCGATACGACGGCCGCGTTGGCGGACGCCGGCATCGGCGATTACACACTTTGGCAAGATTTTGTCGCTGACGCTGCGGCGCTGGGAGATTCAGAGTTCATCAATTCGGCGTCTTCCGGAGCGCCCAATGACGGCGCTGCCTCACTGGCGAATATGCTGGGCGATCGATCGGCGCTCCATCGCGCCAGCGTGCTGTCCGGCTCCTGCCAGGCGTTGCTTGATGATTGTTTTGAAGATAATCGCCTGAAAGGTCACATTGCAGCCCATGCATTAGCGCCTTCGGGGCTCGGGGGCGCAGAGCCCGGCTCCGCTTTTGCCCTGACGGATTATTTCAATGACGACGCCTGGCGTGTGCGTGCAACAGGTGAAGGAAGGTCATTGCACGATATACTGACGGAGGTTTGCGAGCGCGCTGGGGTGACGATTTATGCAAAGCCTCTTGAGCGCGTTTCTTCTGACGGTGGAAAATTCAAAACTGCGATATTTGACGATGACGAGAAACTGAAAACGCGCGTTATTTTCTTCGCAACGCCGGATGCAGCAGCCGACGCCGGCGCCGGGCATTGTGCGCCGGGCGCCTCGATCAGGGGCGCTGGCGCGGCAACCGCAACGGTTCGGGTTAAGCTATCAGAAAAAATCGATGCGCCGGCGCATGACAGTGATGCGATATTTCAGATTATCGATGGCGGCGACGATCTTCAGGAAGCCCGCGACGCAGCGATTAGCGGGCGATTGCCGGAGCGATTGCCGGTGGAATTTGAAATAGCCAAAAACGGCGACATTATTGCGCGCTCGGCTTATTTTCCAGCGGTATTTTTTGAGGACGATGAATGGCGCGGCTGGAGTAGTCAGGACCGGCAAGCCGCAGCAATGCATATCCGGGAGCGCCTTGGGAGCCGGTTGCCTGGATTGGCAAATATTATCCTTAAGGCGACAATCGATATAACCGGGGCTGTCACAGCCGATTCGGCTTTTTCAGATTGCGCGGGCGTTATCGTCCAACCAAGTCGTCACAACGCCATTAGCGCGGCTGTCCGGCTCATTGACAGGATGATTGTCGGTGACAGCTAAGCCCGCGGAAGTACAATCTGCCGGTCGCATTGAAGGCGGCATTGATGCGATTGTGATCGGCGCCAGCGCCGACGGCCTTGCTGCGGCCGCATATCTTGGCAAGGCTGGCCTGCGCACGCTTCTGCTCGAAGAAAGCGCAGAAATTGGCGGTCCCGTCAGGGCCCGCGATATTGCACCGGGCATCACAGGAATCGATGGTGAGCATCTGCTCCGGATTCTCGACCCGGACGTGATCAACGAACTCGATCTCTATCGTTTCGGCGTTAAATATGCGGCGCGCCGGCTTGATACCGTTTATTATTTTGACGACGGGGAAACGTTACAGCTTGACGGCGATCTTCAACATGCGGCCGATCTCATGCTGGATGACGACACCCGCGATCAGTTTGGCGCCTTTATGGGGGACGCGTTAGAGCTCTCCGCATTTTTACGGCCGGCATTTGCGCCGCTCCGTTCGGTCAGCGATGAAAATGCGACGAAACAGGCGCTGGATAAAGCCCTCGGCCAAGCCTCGCCAGAAATCTCAGCACTGATTTCGCGCTATGCGCTCGCGTCGATTGAAGATGTTTTGAATGCGAAATTCGAAGACGGACCCGTGAAAACGCTACTGACAAGCGAGGCCGCGTTTTTATCCGGCGCCGCGCCGCACGAGGCGTTCAGCTTTATGAGTTTTTTGCGCAGCCTTGCCGGAGAAATGGCGGGGCTGCAGGGCGCATTGTCCTATCCGGAAGGCGGCGCCGTCTCCATTATCAACGCGTTGCGCCGCGCAGTGCAGGCTGCAAAAGTCGAAATTCGCGCGGCGGCGCGGGTGAAATCTATCCTGATTGAATGGGACCGCGCCGCCGGCGTTGTTTTGGAAAACGGCGGCCAGGTGCGTGCGCCGATCATTGTTAACGCGCTGGATGCTCAGCGTGCTTTCCTCGACATGATTGGGCCTGACATAATTGATATTGAGTTCCAGCGAATGTTGACGGCGCCGCGATCACATCTTGCCTCGGCGCGAGTGCAAATTACATTAAAGGGCGCTGCGACCAATGACGCGACAAAGGAAAACCCGGGCCGCCGCCTTGTCTACGCGCCGCCGCCCGAAGACGTGCGCCGGGCTTTCATCGACGCCCGCGCAGGACGAGTTCCTCAAAATCTCATCGTAGAGGCGATCTTCCCGGGTGCGCTCGATACCGAAACGGCGTTGGATGGCGACGTTCTTTTGTCGGCCGTCGCACACCCGCTGCCATTTGACGAGGCGCCGGATAGACGCCGGCGTAATGAAATTTCTGCAGTGATCCTCGCAATGCTTGAAAAGATTGCGCCTGACATTGGCGACCAGGTTGATATTGTTGATCTTCGGCTGCCTTGCGACCTTGCCCGGGCGACAGGCGCTAGCAGCGCAGCTTACGCCGCCAAACCGGCAATGATGCAGCAATGGGCGCTGGCAAACATATCGACGTCGGCCAGCGATATTGGCGGCGTGTATTTCTGCGGACCCGAAGCGCAGATCGGCGCTGGGCTTTCTTGCACCGCCGGAAAAAATGCGGCCAAAGCGGCGCTGCGTGAATTCAAAAAGAGAGGCGGGGCCCTGTGATTTTTCCCGCTGCCGATATCATTGCCGAAGCGCCGCGCCCGACGCCTCTTTTTTCTGCGGCGGCGTCGACGAGCGACGCAAATGTCTGGACGTCAATCAATGGATGGTCCGTGGCCCGCGTCATGACGTCCATCGAAAGTGAGTATGCGGTGGCCAAAGCAGGCGCTGTTGTCGCTGATCTTGGTCCAATCGCACGCTATGCTGTGCGGGGCGAGGACGCGGCGGCGTTTCTTGCCCGTGTCACCACGGTGCCTGCCCAACGGCTCGATCCCGGCGATAGCGCCAGGGGGCTGATTCTCGACGATCGCGGCGGCGTGATTGATCTGGCCGAAGTATCGCGCCTTTCAAGCGATCTTTTTTTACTGACAACGCCAACCGCCCATGCGCGACGCATGAAGATTGCCGCTCGCGGCATGGCGGCGATTGCCGATGATATCACCGAACAGGTCGCCGTCCTTGGTGTCTTTGGTCCTGAGGCAAGCGAGGCATTGTCTGCAGCTGGATTAAAAATGCCCGGTGATGTCGTCGCTGCTTCGGGTATGGTGCGCGGCGTTGAAACGGCGGCGCGGCCTATACAGTTTGGCGCCTTGCCCGGCGTTGAGCTGATATTTCCGAAGGAAGAAGCGTTGACGGTTTGGGGCCGCTTATTGCGCCGGGGCAAGGTCACGCCGATCGGGCTTGATGCGCTCGAGATATTGCGCCTTGAAAGCGGCGCCCCGCGACCGGGTGTGGACTTTATTGCTGCTGATCGGGCGCGACCCGGCGGTGCGCGTACGCCGTATGAACTTGGTCTTGCTCATTTAGCGCCGCTTGACAGTGGTGGGTTTAATGGTCGTCGCGGGTTGCGCAGGTTTGCGCTTGAGCCCAGGCGTCAGCTCATAACCCTTTCAATAGACGACGAAGTATCGATGCCTGGCGCAGCCGTCTTTGCACAAGATAAAGCTGTCGGCAGAATCACCAGCTGCGCCTGGTCGCCGGCGATCAAGCGTGTTGTAGCTTTTGCCGATATTTCAGCCAGTTGCACTGCGGCCGATTATGAAATTGCGGTCTCGGGGCCAGCCGACGTGCGTGTTGCAGCGCGGGTTTTTGAGACGGCGGAAAGCGCTCTGGCCCTTGATTTTCAGCGTTCTCAGAGCGGCGCGACGGATTTTCGCCTTTGAGGCGTATAAGGTCCGAAAGCAGCCAAAATTGAGGTTCGTGATGAAGAAAATACCATTGGGCTCGGTCGGCGCCTCGGGGATTAGTCTCATTGCCGGCGCCGCCATTGCAGGAGATCATCACCGCGACCGTTTTGAGCGCCTTGATGCGGACGGCGACGGCGCCATTACTGCGGCGGAAGTTTCGGAACAAGGCGCCAAATTGGTTGCTGACGCCGATGCGGATGGCGACGGCGCCGTGACACGCGAAGAAATGCGCGCTCATCATCAGGCGCGGCGTAAAGCCCGAGATGCCGATACAAATGACGACGGCGTCATTGATCGAACGGAATTCATCAAGGCTGCGCAGGATCGGTTTGACAGGCTCGACGAGAATGGCGATGGCGTATTGAGCGAAGACGAAAAACCAGGCCGCCGCCAGCGCCACCGCCCCGGTCGCAGATAAATAGGAAGCGCGCGCAGCCATGACGCGCTTTTATGGCTCGCGTAAAACGTACTGGCGCCGCCATTGGGATATGACAACGATACCGATGAAGCGCTGGTAAGGCGCGCTGGCCGTGGAGACCGTTCCGCCGCCACTGCGCTTGTTGAGCGGCATACGGATAAAATTTATGCATGTTGTTTTCGGATATTGGGCGGCAAACCCGCAGCGGAAGATGCGGCGCAGGAAACCTTTTTGCGGTTGTGGAAACACGCCGGAAACTGGCGGCCAAAAGGCGCCAAGTTTGAAACCTGGCTTTACAGGATTGCGATGAATATCTGCTTTGATTATTTGCGCAAAACCAAACGCGAGGCGCCGGCGGAAGCCGCGCCGGAAATGATTGACAGTGCAGATCAGCCCGATCAGGCGTTGTTTCTGGGTCAGCGTCGGTTTGCCATCGATGAAGCGCTGGGCAAGCTGCCGGAACGCCAACGTTTTGCGATTACACTTTGTCATTTTCAGGAGATGACAAATATAGAGGCTGCGGAAGTGATGGAGATTAGCGTTGATGCGCTGGAATCGCTTTTGGCGCGCGGCCGGCGCGGCCTGCGCGCGCAATTGGCGCCGATGCGCGATAATCTTATGGGGAAAATGAGCAATGAAACAAATGCCCATATCAACTGATCAATTCGATGCCGTAAAGCGCTGCTTCGACGCCTATGGCGCCGACATTACGCGCTGGCCGACGGACGCGCGCGAGCAGTATGGCTCAACGGCCCGTTCCGATGAGTTGGCTGATACGCGTCATGACGCCGAAGCGCTGGACGGGTTGCTCGGCGCTGCGACGCCGCCGCCTGTAAGCGCCGAGTTAAAAAATCGGATCATCGCGCAATACCGTCGGCCACCCGCGGTAATGACGATCAGCGACCTGTTGGCGGATCTGTTTACGCCGCGCCGGTTTGTTCCCGCCGGGGCTTTCGCTGGCATCGGCGCGCTAGGATTGGTGGCAGGCGTCTTCAGCGTCAATGCAAGTTTCGCGATGACGCCGGAAGTTGAAGCCTATGCTTATGTCTATGCCGACAGCGGTATTTCCCTTGACACGTTCGATGAAGAGGAGGCGGTTCAGTGGGACGAGGACTGATCATTATATTAATTGCATCTCTGGCGCTTAATGTTTTTGCCGTCGGTTTTTTCTCTGGGCGCGTTATCTCCAATGACGGCCCGCCGCTGCATCAGGGACAGCAACAACGGATGCGCATGGATAATCCGTTTGCCCTGATGCATTATGCGACGGAATTGCCGCCTGGAATTCGCGATGATTTTCGCGGGAAAATTCGCGGCAAACTGCCGGTGCTCCGCGAGCAGCACCAAAAGACGCGGAAGCTGCGCCAAGAGCTTGCTTTGCTGATCGCCGCTGAAAATTGGGATCGCGCTGCCGTGGCGGCTAAATTTGAGGAGATTGGGGCCGAGCAGGATCGTCAGCGCGAGGTCTTTAACGCAGCTTTTGTCGACGCTTTGGAGACGCTGCCCGCTGCAGAACGAAAAAAATTGATCGAAATAGCGGGTAAACGGCGGATAGGACGGCGTTTACATCGCGATCGCCGCATGCCGCCGGGCGAAAAGAAAGATTAGAAGCCTATTCGGCTGCCTGGGTTGCGCTGAAGCGCGGCGAAGTATGCGTCGCTGCCCCGCCGGTTAGAATATGCGCTTCTTTGCGGACAAATTGCGGCAAGCGGACCTTGGCTTCTCTGCGGCGCGGGAAGGTCGCGCAGGCGACCGTGCCCTTCCCCGGCTGGCTGGCGAGCGCCAGAATACCGCCTTGCATTTCCATCAATGATTTTGATAATGCGAGCCCGAGCCCCGAGCCGTTGCGGCTGCGGGAAAAATGGTTCTCAGCAAGTTGAAACGGGGCGCCCAGCTTTTTCAGTTGAGCTCTTTCGATGCCGTTGCCGCTGTCGGCGACGATTACCGTAACGCCGTCGAGATCGGCTTCGGCGGTCAGCGTCACCTCGCCGCCACGGGGCGTGAATTTGATCGCATTCGACAAAAGATTTAGTGCGACCTGCTTGACCGCCCGGGCGTCGGCCCAAACCGGCGGGGCATGTCCGATGGAAGCAGTGAGTTTCACGCCGGCGTCGCTGGCGCGCTTCGCGATCAGTCGCACGCTTTCATTGAGCGTGCGCTCCAGCTCAACGCGCTTGGGCTCCAGCGTTAGACGGCCCGCCTCGATCTTTGACATATCAAGGACATCGTCAATAAGTTCCAGGAGGTGCCGCCCGCTTGCCAGAATATCGGCGACATATTCCTTGTATTTCATATCGCCGAGCGGTCCATAAAGTTCAGACTGCATCACTTCCGAAAAACCGTTGATGGCGTTTAAGGGCGTGCGCAGCTCATGGCTCATATTCGCGAGAAACTCGCTCTTCGACCGGCTTGCTTCTTCTGCGCGATATTTTTCATATTCATATTTACGATTGGCTTCGGAAAGCTCCTTGCGTGAGCCCTCAAGGTCTTCGACAGTGAGCTGCAATTCGCGTTCTTTTTTCTTTTGCGCGCGCGCCCGGCGTTTCAAATCGGTTACATTGGCGGCGACACAAACATTGCCGCCCTCTGCGGTTCGTCGCCGCGAAATATGCGCCCAGCGCGATCCCGGCAACGCAACTTCGACATTTTCCTGCGCGTCGCCTTTAAGCGGGCCAAAACATTCCGCCAGTACGTCTCCGGCAACCCCGGCGCAGGTCGCGACCTGATCGACAGTGAGGCCGGGTTTCAAGACTTTTGCCGGAATGCGGAAGATACTTGAAAAACGCCCGTTCCAAACAGCAAGCCGGCCATTGGCGTCCCACAAAACAAAAGCTTCGGGGATGCTTTCTATTGCGTCACGAAGACGCGTTTCAGCGATTGCGGCGCCGGGGCCAATTGCGCTGTTTGCGCCGGCAAGATCGAATGCGACCCCGGCGCGGTTAAATCGCGTCGCATCGGGCGAGGTGCGTAAATAGACTTGCGACCAGTCGCCGCCGGGTTCGCGTAACCGGATCACGCCTTCGCTGACGCCGGACGGATCGCCTGACAGGATTGCGACCACATTGCGCAGATCCTCCGGGTGAACCAGGGCGGAAATTTCCCGCATCGTAAAATGTCGATCCCGCGCGCCCAGACCGAGCGGCTGCAGGAAAGCACGCGTGAACACCACCGTCCTGTCTTTGCCATCAAAAAACCATGGTGAACAGCGGCCGCCTGACAGCGCCGCATTGAAATCCGTCAATGTCGTCAGAGCATGTGCGGCGGCGCCTGCGGCGCGGCTCTGGCGGATAAAAGCGGCCATCAAGGAGACGATCACAAGGGTCATCGCGGAAAGAATGATCGCGTAAACCACCCAGACGCGTGACCGATCGAACATATCGCGCGCCGGCGCCGCGGCGAGCAGTGTTTCGCCATTATCGAGCGGGCGCCAGGAGACCGCAATTTTTCCACCCGCCAGATCGAGTTTGGTTTCGCCGCGCGCGCCAAGGTTGAGGGCGTGTAGTGCGGCGGCGGGAATGTTGACGATGTCTGTGCGCCCGACGGCCGCGAGGACATCGCCTGACGGCGACAAATGATAAAGCGCCGAATAGCCGCCGGGCATCGCTGTACGCAACGCATCCCGGGCGGGCGTACCGGTCATAATGGCGATATTCATTGCTGACGCGCCGTCGCTGGTCGCCTGTCGCAGGCGAAGCTCGGTTTCGACCTGCCGCGACGTTGCTTTGTCATTGAGCTCAACGACGAGGAGCACCGCCAGGGCCATGATGAAAGCGCCTGTCAGCACGGCAAGACGACGTGGCGACAGCGCTTCGATGCGGGCCGTCAGGTCCATCGCCTTATCCAGATCCTGTTTTTTCGCCATGGGCTGCGCACCGCTCGACCTGAAAAATCCAGTAAACGCCAAGTGAAACAGCCAAATCTACCAAAATGGCGCTGCGCCTGCCATGCGCGTACGTTTACGATTTAGAAACTATTCTGTTTCGCAGGTCCAAGTCACGCGCGAATCAGCAGGGGGGCCGCCGTGTTTTCCCCATAGAGGTCAGTAGGTGGAATTCGACGCGCCGGACGTCTAAACAGCGGCGATGAAACACTTTTTGAATTCCGCCGACTGGTCGCGCCCTGAATTGCAGGCGATGATCGATGACGCCAGGGCGATGAAGGCCGGCCCGACCAGCGAGGCCCTTAAGAATAAAACCATCGCGCTTTTGTTCCTCAATAATAGCCTGAGGACCCGGACGTCGTTTGACGTCGGCGCCCGCCAGCTCGGCGGCCATGCCGTGGTCCTGTCGCCGTCCGGCGGCATGTGGCCTCTTGAATTCGAGGACGGCGTGGTGATGGACGGCGACGCTGAAGAGCATGTGAAGGAGGCCGCGAAGGTCCTGTCGCGCTATTGCGATATGATTGGCATTCGCGCCTTTCCGAAATTCCAGGATTGGCAAGAAGACCGCAAGGACAAGATCCTTAACGCTTTTGCCAAATACGCCGATGTCCCTGTGGTCAATATGGAGACAATCACGCATCCCTGTCAGGAGATGGCGCATGTGATGGCGCTGCAAGAACGGCTCGGGACCCTAGACGGCAAGAAATTCGTCCTCACCTGGACATATCACCCCAAGCCCTTGAATACAGCGGTCGCCAATTCCGCGCTGATGATCGCGGCGAAATTCGGGATGGCGCCGACGCTGCTTTGCCCCACGGAAGATTATATTCTCGATGAGCGGTATATCGAACAGGCGACAAAAGACGCCGGCGCCCATGGGGCTGCGCTAACGATTTCACACGATATTAACGAGGCCTATGAGGGCGCCGATGTCATCTACGTCAAAAGCTGGGGCGCATTGCCGTTTTTTGGCAATTGGAAACCGGAAAAGAAAATTCGTGACCGTTTCAAACATTTCATCGTCGATGAAGAAAAAATGGCGCTGACCAATAATGCGCTGGTCTCACATTGCCTGCCGATGCGGCGCAATGTGAAAATGACTGACGCCGTGTTCGATTCACAAAATTGCATTGCATATGAGGAGGCGGAAAACCGCCTGCATGTGCAAAAAGCGATCATGAAGGCGCTGGTGGCGTAAATATATGAAACCCACTTCCTCGACACGCCAGACCATCGTTCAGCTCCTGTCGAATATGAGCGACGGCAAGGAAATCCGCTCCTATTTGCAGCGCTTTTCCGAGGTTGATCAGTCGCGCTTTGCGGTGATCAAGATCGGCGGCGCGATTTTGCGCGAACAATTGGAGGAAACGGCCGGTGCGCTGGCTTTCCTTCATACGGTGGGGCTGACGCCGATCGTCCTGCATGGCGGCGGACCGCAGCTTGACGAAACGCTCGATGAGCGCGGCATCAAAACTGAAAAAATCGATGGGCTGCGCGTGACCTCCGCCGATGCGCTTGATGCGGCGCGCGACGTTTTTATCGGCGAAAATCTCCGTCTCGTTGATGCTATCCGCCAGCAGGGCGTTTCAGCCCACTCACTCACCACGGGCGCGATTGAGGCCGATTATCTGGATCCAGAGAAATACGGTTTTGTCGGCGCGCCGACGGGCGTGCGTCTGGGATTAATTCAGTCAATTGTCAATTCCGGCGCTATTCCGATTCTTACCTGTCTTGGCCTCGCGCCCGGAGGGCAACTTGTTAATGTCAATGCTGATTCAGCAACGCGCGCGCTTGTCCACGCCCTTCAGCCGATGAAGATCATTTTTCTGGCGGGCGTCGGCGGTCTCCTCGATGAAGCGGGGGCGGTTATCCATTCGATCAATCTAGCGTCCGATTATGAGGAGCTGATGGCGGGAGGCTGGGTCAAGGACGGCATGCGGTTGAAACTCAGCGAGATCAAACGCCTCCTCGACGATGCGCCCTTATCGTCATCCGTTTCGATTACGACACCGTCCGGTCTGGTGCGCGAGCTTTTCACCCATGGCGGGTCCGGCACGCTGATCCGCAAAGGAGAAGCCATCGGAAAATTTGACCGCAAAACGCTGATCGACGGCGCTCGCGCCATTGGGCTGATCGAAAATGCATTTGACCAAAAGCTTGTCAAAAATTGGTGGCGGGATGTGGGTCTTTCGGCTGCTTATATTTCCGACAGCTATCGCGCCGGCGCATTTTTGTCGCGCATGAGCGATTTCACCTATCTCGATAAATTTGCTGTTCTTGACAATGCGCGCGGCGAGGGGCTTGCGCGAACCGTGTGGCGGCGTTTTTCCGTCGATCATCCATCTTTCTTCTGGCGTTCCCGTACGGCAAATGGCTTTAATGCATTTTACGGCGCTGAAGCAGACGGCTCAGTGAAAAAGGGTCCCTGGACGATCTTCTGGAAAGGCGAGTCCGACTTTGCGCGCATCGCTAAAACCGCCGATCATATTGCTGCAATGCCGCCGAGCTTTATTGGGGAATGAATGAGCGAACCTTTTCTTGTTGGACTGATTGGCGCGCGCGGACACACGGGCAGGGAGTTGCTGCGCCTGATTGCCGGCCATCCTGAATTGATGCTGGCCTATGCGGTGAGCCGCGAATGGGCTGGCCGTCCGGTCGCCGAAATTGCGCCCGAAGATCAGGATGAATGCGTCTTTGAAGCACTGACGCCTGACGAAGCGGCGTTGCGGCGCGCCGACGTCGTCATATTGGCGCTGCCCGATGGAGCGGCGGACGATTACGTTAACGCGCTGGAGCAAAAAGCCCCGCACCGGATCATTATTGATCTGTCAGCGGATCATCGCTTCGATGATGCCTGGGCCTACGGTCTGCCGGAGTTCAATCGTGCGAAAATTGTCAACGCGACGCGCATCGCTAATCCCGGTTGCTATGCGACGGCAATGCAAATGGCGCTGGCGCCGCTCCTTGATCGGCTTGGCGGCGTGCCGGCGTTGTTCGGTGTTTCCGGTTATTCGGGCGCGGGGACTACGCCATCGCCGAAGAACGATGTTGCGCGCCTCAAAGAAAACCTTATGCCCTATGGCCTCGTTGGCCATAAGCATGAACGCGAAGTCGCGCATCAGTTAGGTGTTCCAGTGCGGTTCATGCCTCATGTTCACCCGGCCTTTCGGGGGTTGATCGTCACGGCGCATATTCCTTTAAAGGAAGCGATAGAAGCTGGGGCGGTCGCGGCGCTTTATGACGCGCAATATGGGAAGGAGGCGCTGGTCTCGCTCCGCAACGCCCCGCCTGAATTAAAGGATGGAACAGGCCGCAACGGCGTTCTCATTGGCGGCATTAACGTCAGCGAAGACGGCAGGAACGCCGTCGTCGTTGCGGCGGAAGATAATCTTTTGAAGGGCGCCGCCGTACAGGCGATCCAGAACGTCAATCTGGCGCTTGGCCTTCATGAATTGACGGGGATTGCTGCTTAGGAATGGCATCAGCCGGCGAAAGCGAATTTTTGATCCAGGCGGCGACGTATCTCGGCGCCGCCGCCATCGCCGTTCCAGTTTTCAACCGTTTCAAGCTCGGCTCTATCCTCGGCTATCTTGCTGCCGGCGTCGTCGCCGGGCCGTTTGGCCTGGATCTTTTGCATCAGGAAGAGGGCGTATTTCATATCGCCGAATTGGGCGTCGTCCTTTTTCTGTTTGTCATCGGACTTGAGCTTTCGCTGTCGCGGCTTTGGTCCTTGAGAAAGCAGATTTTCGGGCTTGGCGCTGCGCAGTTGGCGGTCACCGGTTCTGTTATCGCCGCATTGTTTGTGGCTGCCGACGTCATGCCGGCGCCTGCCGCCATTATCGCCGGGTTGTCCCTCGCATTTTCTTCAACAGCGTTCGCGCTGCAAATGATGAAGGACCGGGGCGAGCTGAACACGAATTACGGAACACGGGCATTTTCAGTTTTGTTGTTTCAGGACTTGGCGGTGATCCCGCTCCTCGCAGCGATTCCATTCATTGCGGGCAGCAGCGGCGATGCAGCGGGGTGGGAAAATGCGTTAAAGGCCGGAGGAGTCCTCGCCGCCCTTGTGCTCATTGGACGATACGGCCTTGATCGCGTTTTCCGCGCCGTGGCGAATTCCGGCTCGCGCGAAGGTTTTGCCGCCGCCGCGCTCCTGGTTGTTGCGCTTACCGCGCTTGCGGTTTCCTGGGCCGGACTCTCTATGGCGCTTGGCGCGTTTCTCGCCGGCGTGCTGTTGGCCGAATCTTCCTACAAGCATCAAATTGAAACTGATATCGAGCCGTTTCGCGGTTTGCTGCTCGGCCTGTTTTTTATCTCGATCGGCATGCGCCTCGATCTCGTCGTTATTGCACAATCCTGGTGGATCGTTCTTGGCGGCGCCTTGGGACTGGTCTCTATTAAGTCGGCGCTCTTGTATGCGCTGGCAAGACTCGGCGGCGCCAACCATGGGGATGCGCTAAATACAGCGGCGGTTCTCTCCCAGGGCGGCGAGTTTGCCTTTGTCGTCATCAGCCTCGGCGTCAGCGCACTGCTGTTCACAAGCGGGCAGGCGACATTGATGTCGGCAATCGTGACGATCTCAATGGTGCTGACGCCCTTTATGGCTGCCGCGGCGCGGCTGGTATCGCGTCAGGCCAAAGATTCCGGCGATGATCTTGAAGGGCCGCATGCGGAGCATGACCACGTCATCATTGTCGGCTTTGGCCGTATGGGGCAGATCATATCGCAGGTGCTGAACAGCTCGGGCGTCGTTGTCACCGCGATTGACAACAATGCTTCTCACATTCGAAACGCTGAAAGATTCGGATTCAAAGTTTATTTCGGCGATGGATCGCGTCTCGACACGCTTTTAACAGCTGGCGCGCTGAACGCCAAGGCTGTGATACTGTGTATGGATGACGCCAGGGCGGTAAATCACGCTGTTTCAGCGCTACGCGAGCAGAGCCCAAGCCTGACGATTATTGCCACTGCCCATGACCGCATGCATGAAATCGAATTGCAACCATTGGGCGCCGATGTGGTCGTGAGAGAAACATTAGAGTCCAGCCTTTTGGTGGCGCGCGAGGCGTTGTCGCGCATGGGACACGACAGCCGCATCATCGAAGATTACGTGCAGCAGTTTCGCAAACGCGATCGGGAACGCCTGCTTGCGCAAATCGACAGCGGGCCGGAAGCGGGCATCGATCTTTTACATCAACAGTTCAAACCGTCCGGCGAGGGCGGCGATCAATCCAGCTGACCCGCCGGATCGCCGATGGCGTCGTAAATGGCCTTAATCAATGGCGCGACTGCCGGCAGCGCGCGCTGTCCGCGGGTCATGCCCGTGCGGACAATAACGATGCGTTTAGACGGAATAATGAAGACATACTGGCCTTCGTGACCGGCCATATAGTAAACATCGTCCGGCACGCCCGGAATAAACCGCAAGCGGCCGTCGGCGCCGTCGCGATTAAGCCAGAAATGCGCGCCATATTGACCGTCCGACGCTGTTGCGGGGGCTGCGACATAGGCGGCCCAGCCTTCCGGCAACAGGCGAACGCCGTCCCAGAGGCCGTCCTGCAGATAAAGCTGGCCGAGACGCGCCCAGTCGCGCGCCGTTGCATAGACAAAGGAAGAACCGATGAATGTGCCTGATGCGTCGGGTTCCATGACAATGCGTTCGGCGCCAATCGGACCGAAGACTGCATCATTTGCGAATTGACCAAAATCGACACCGGCTTCGGTGAGAACCCGCCGCAATGTGCGAGAGATTAGATTTGTCGTGCCGCTTGAATAATACCAGACCTCGCCAGGCCGATGATCGGCGTTCTTCTTTGCGGCTATTGCGCCGGCATCCGCCGCTTCGAATAACATTTTATTCACGTCGGATCGCGGATTGTCGTACGCTTCTTCGAATGCCAAACCGCTTTGCATATGCAAAAGATCGTTCCAGGTAATGCGGGCAAGATTTGCGTCGGTTTGCCATTCAGGAACCGGGGCCGGGTCGTCAATATCTAAATAACCCTGCAATGCGGCAGCGCCGATCAAAGTTGCGGTAACGCTTTTTGCTGCGGACCAGCTCAAGAGCGGCATTTCTTTCGAAAATCCATCCGCATATCGCTCATCAACGATTTTTCCATCGACGACTATGATGATAGCGCGGTTGTTTGCGTCATTCTCTTCAAAAGCCGTCGTTAGGACAAAATCAAGGGCGCCGTAATCGACATAGGCAAGCGCAGACCCGGAAATCGGCGGCGCCTCGCGCCAAGGGTGATCTGCGGCAGCGGGAGAGGGGGCAGGCAAAGCAAGGATGCGCCCAGCATTCGCCAGCGTGCAGCCATAGCCGTCGCGATAGACAGCTAACGCCCGGCCAAAACCGAAAGGACCGGCGGCGCGGACGGTTTTCCTGTCCGCATCAATATGCACAGTGATTTTTTCTATCATCGGATCCATGCCGGCGAAATCCGTTTGGAGCACCGATCGGCGGTCGCGCCCCGCCAGGAAAATCTCCGAGCAGGCGATTTTCGCCTTATATCCCGCGCCAATGCGGGCAAGGCGGTCTGCTTTAACGCCGAAAAAAACAACCGCCGCTGCCGCTGCTGCGCCCGCGGATAAAAGCGCTAATTGAGAGATTTTCAATTTGGTCATGACGCGGTCATAGCTTCAATCCGATTTCCCGGTTATGCGATTTTTCAATGTTTTCTACGTGTCTGCAAAAAGAGCCTGATCCGACGCTCCAATCATAGTGGCGACGGCATTTCCCGGGGAAGGTCGGTGGCGAGTTTGAGGCTTAGCGCCCAGTTTTCAATCATCGCCAGTTCTTCACTGTGACGGGCGACAAGATCAGCCTCATCTTTTGCACGCGCCCCGGCGTCATAGCGCTGGTCGTCAAATTTTGCATTCTTTTGAAAAACCGGCCCGGTTGCGACCGCTTCAATGGCGGCGTCATCGGCATTGAGGGTCAAATGCGTGTTTGCCGCCTTTAATGTTTCGAAAGGACGATCAAGCAATCGGCGAAAATCAAGCGAACGCAGATTGCTGCTGTCCGGCGCAGATAGCAGCCGCATAAATAATTCCATTTGATGACGCCAGACCAGGGCGGCGATCTGTAGATCTGTGAGCCCAAGCGCCTGACGCTCAGGGATACCGTTGACGCCTTCGGGATCAAGCGTGAAAATCGTATATTGCTTCCTGACAAAGGCTTTGCAGGCTTCGCCTTTTTTCAGGACCGAAACCAGAAATCCCTTCAAGTCGCCATAGAGCAAGATAATCCGCGCATCACTTGCCGCTATCATCGGCGCCAGATTGTTTGCTGTATTGGTGAGCTTGATTACGGCTTGCTCCTGACCCTGATGCGGCCGCGCCAGCAGCTGAAGAATAAGGTCTCGTGCTTGATCGACTTCCCGCCGCGCGGGACCGGTCCTCGCCATGCGATAGGCGTTGGCGAGGCTCATCAGGATGTCCGGTTCTTTCAAAGCGAGGCTATGGCCGGGAATATCGAGCGCCCGCGCCATCAATGTGGAACAACAAAATGCCGTATGGAAAATGAACGCGGGTTGATTAGAACGGCCTCCGACAAAAGGCGTGAGCGCGTCGATTGGCGCTGCCGCCGTCGCCTTTACCGACCCCGCCATCCGCGCATCCAGAAAAGCCTCGCGGGCAAGACCGGCGCGATCGATTTGCGCGAAATCTATGCTGCGCCGCTCCATATCGAGGGCGTGTGGAAACCACGCCGGGTCGGCGGCAAGGTCTTCCGGACTGACCGACATTTTATTCATAGCGCGACTTGTGGACGGTTCGGCGCTTTTGCGCTAGTCGACAGCTATCATAGCGGAGGTTTTTCCATGAAGAAAATTTACAGCGACGCCGCCTCGGCGCTGGACGGCCTGACCTTTGACGGCATGACAATCATGGCGGGCGGGTTTGGGCTATGCGGCATCGCTGAAAACCTCATTGCGGCGCTGCGCGACAGCGGCGCAAAAGACATTACCGCCATTTCCAATAATGCCGGTGTCGATGATTTTGGGCTCGGGCTGCTTTTGCAGACCCGCCAGATCAAAAAAATGGTCAGCTCCTATGTCGGTGAGAACAAAGAGTTTGAGCGCCAATATCTTTCGGGTGAGCTGGAACTTGAGTTTAATCCGCAAGGTACGCTCGCTGAACGCTGCCGCGCGGGCGGCGCGGGCATCCCGGGATTCTACACCAAAACCGGCGTTGGCACACTGATCGCGGAGGGAAAAGAGCAAAAGAAATTTAACGGCGAGATCTATATTCTCGAATCCGGACTTGTCGCCGACCTGTCACTCGTTAAGGCATGGAAAGGCGATGAGCAGGGCAATTTGATCTACCGCAAAACAGCGCGCAATTTTAATCCGATGATGGCGACGGCCGGCAAAATAACCGTCGCAGAGGTTGAAGAAATCGTACCGTTGGGAACCCTTGATCCAGACTGCATTCATACGCCCGGCATTTTTGTTCAACGCATTATCAAAGGCGATCACGAAAAGCGGGTTGAACAGCGAACTGTCCGTCAAAGGGAGAATGCATAATGTCCTGGGATCGCAACCAAATGTCTGAACGCGCAGCGAAAGAGCTGAAAGACGGATTTTATGTCAATCTCGGCATCGGCATTCCAACGCTTGTCGCCAACTTTATTCCTGACGGCGTAGACGTCACCTTGCAGTCGGAAAATGGCATGTTGGGCATGGGGCCGTTTCCCTATGATGATGAGGTGGATCCAGATCTCATTAATGCGGGCAAACAGACCATTACCGAACTTCGCCGCACTTCTTATTTTTCGTCCGCCGATTCATTCGGCATGATTCGCGGCGGCCATATTGACCTGTCAATCCTTGGCGCAATGGAGGTTTCCGAAAAGGGCGATCTCGCCAACTGGATGATTCCCGGCAAAATGGTTAAAGGCATGGGCGGGGCCATGGACCTTGTGGCCGGCGTCAAACGAGTCGTCGTGGTGATGGACCACACATCCAAAGCCGGCGACCCCAAGCTTCTTCATGAGTGCTCGCTGCCGCTGACCGGGCGGCAGGTAGTTGATATGGTAATCACTAATCTTGGCGTATTTGAAATCGAGCGCGGTAAGGGCATGACGCTGGTCGAATTGGCGCCGGGTGTCAGCGTCGAAGACGTCAAAGCGTCAACAGAAGCAAATATTGATATTGCAGTCTAAAGCACCGGGCGAAAAAGTGGACGCCGGTTTTTCACTGTATCCGGCGCGCAGCCAAGAAAATAGATCATCGGGCGATTCTTTTAGTCGCCCGGCGATCTAAGCGTTACGATACTGCGGCTGGAACCGGCTCTTGCCGAACGGCTTCTATCATTTGCCCATTGTGTTTTTCGCTGTGAACAATGCAACGCAACAAATGGGCGATCGCTTTTTCATCGCCTGACAGCGTCATCTGAGATTTTGCTTCGGCCAGCGTAAGCTCTTTTCGAAATGCTCTCATGATCACATCCACATCTGTGGAAAGGCTGGCGACAGCAGGCGCGTCGGCGCCGCGTCGCGTTGTCATCTCGCCATTCATATAATAGAGCGTATACGGAAAGCCGTCGATGATGACATGGGCGACATAGTTGAGATCATCATCGCGGCAAAAAGTTGCAAACAGCTCAATCGCCAGCGCTACGGAATCCGGCTGCAAATCATCTGAATAGATACAATCCCGCGCCGGCGAGGATTCGGGCCTCGCCATAAAATACTCTATTGACCAGCACATCATCGACCGGATCGCCGGCCGCAGCGCTTCGCCGGTTGGCGTCAGGCGATAGCGGCCACGTGTCTCAGACGGGCTGGGCGCTGCGATCAGCCCCGCCTCATCGAGCTCTTTCAGTCGTTTGCTGAGCAGATTAGCGCCAATGCCGGGCAGCCCGGCCTGCAAGTCTCCAAATCGCTGGGGTCCGAGAAACAAATCCCTGATGATCAGCAGCGTCCAGCGCTCGCCGAGCAAATCCAGCGCGTGGGCCAGAATACAATCCTGATTATAGGTGCGCGCCATCCGTTTCCTCTGAAGGCCAATTCCCGCCATTTTTCCATTGCTTACTACATTTGTCATAGGCTGTCGTCCCAGAAAAATTAGCAGAAATTCGTAAAAAGATACTTGACACTTTAAAAACATATAGTAAACCATAAAGTGTAGTCAATCGGCCCTGACAAATTTTTGCGTCTCGCCGAGCGCAAACCGAACAAGCGGAGCATCCCGATGAACAAGAATATTTTCCTGTCTGTTATTTTTGGCGCCGTTGGCGTCTTCTCTACGTCTGCTGGCGCGACCAACTGGAGCGAGCAAGTCGACCTGTGCGCGGCGGCTGTTGACGCCGAAGGTCTCGCGAATGTGAGTGACTATCGTGTCAAATTTAGCAGCGCTACCGGCTCAAGACGGCTGGAAATCAAATTAATCCCGAATGCAGGCGGCGACACCCTGATCGCTGAATGCAGAATTCGCCGCAGTGAAGTCACATCAGTGGCGCTGAAAGCGTAAAAGACGACCCCAATGACTCCCTGAAACTTGGCGCCCGCTTGATGCGGGCGCTTTTTTTATGTGGCGCTAAGAGAGCGAAAGGCAATGCGCGTCATGCGTTCCGTGGTAATGAAGTTCCAGTTCCATTCATCATGGAAATCCGCCAAAGGGTTTGCCGCCACGACGTCATCTTCATCAAGCCCATCATTGATCAAAGCCAGGATTCTGGTGCGGACGCTTTTCAGCATCTCAATTGACGCCTCAAGTTCGGTTTTTGAAGACAGTGGCCCGTGCCCGGGGATGATTTTCGTATCACCGTCGACCATCTGATTTGCGGCCTCAAGCGCTGCAATATAACCATCTAAACTGCCGCCCCCATCGATATCGATATATGGATACATGCCCGAAAATAAGATGTCGCCCATATGCACGACATTAACGTCGCGGAAGTAAACGACGGCGTCCCCGTCTGTGTGGGCGTTTTCCGGGTGATAAATATGAATTTCATGACCATTACGGCGGACCGTTACGGTTTGTGAAAATGTAATAACCGGCAAGGCGTCAGGCGCGGCGTCGTCTTCTGAGGCTAGCCGGCTCCGCACATTGTCGTGGGCGATGATCGTCGCGCCCGACCCGGCCAATGCTGGGTTACCGCCGGTGTGGTCGCCGTGATGATGTGTGTTTAGAACAAATTCCACTGGCTTGTCGGTGACGGCCCTGATGGCGGCCGTTAATTTGGCGTTGAGTGGGGCAAATTGATCGTCAATGACAAACGCGCCGTCATCGCCGACCGAAAGGCCAATATTGCCGCCCCAGCCTTCGAGCATATAAATCCCATCTAGGACGCGTGTTGTCTTGATTTCGACTTTGGAGAAATCCTGCTGTCCGAGGGCAGGCGCGGCCGCGAGAAAGCTCATTGCGGCGATAATCAATATTCTCATCTGGGGCGCTCCATCACTTGTCGGAATTTACCTGTTTACCAGTTGGGGCCGGAAAACGAAATCACCTTCCCGTTCTCTGATGTTGCGGCGCAGCGTCCGCCAAGCTAAAGACCGCTGGATGGTGGAGTGAGTGATATGACCTGGACGCCCGATAGCTGGCGCGCAAAACCGGCGCAGCACCTGCCGACGGATTATCCTGCGCCTGAGGCGCTGGCCGATGTCGAGGGTGAATTATCGACCTATCCGCCGCTGGTTTTTGCCGGCGAGGTGCGAACTTTGCGGGACTCGCTTGCCCAGGTCGCCCGCGGTGAAGCATTCCTTCTCCAGGGTGGCGATTGCGCGGAAAGCTTTAAGGAATTTCATCCCGACAATATTCGCGACACTTTCCGCGTGTTGTTGCAGATGGCCGTGGCGTTGACTTTTGGTGCGGCAATGCCGGTGATCAAGGTTGGACGCATTGCGGGGCAGTTCGCCAAGCCGCGCAGCGCCGCGACAGAAACAATTGATGGTGAAACTTTGCCGAGCTATCGCGGCGACAACATCAACGGCATGGAGTTCGACGCGAGCGTTCGGATGCCTGACCCTCAACGTCTGTTAAAGGCCTACGGCCAGGCAGCAGCGACTTTGAATTTGATCCGGGCATTTGCGAATGGCGGTTACGCCGATCTGCGCAATGTTCATCGCTGGAATCTCGAATTTGTCGCTGGCGGTCCGCAAGTTGACCGCTACCGCGCCTTGGCCGACAAAATTTCCGAGGCAATTACCTTTATGGAAGCGTGCGGCGTTGACGGCCGTGACGTCCGCGCGATCCGGGAGGTTGATTTTTACACCAGCCATGAAGCGCTGCTGTTGGGTTATGAAGCGGCGATGACGCGAATCGATTCAACTTCTGGAAAATGGTACGATACGTCGGCGCATCTTACGTGGATTGGTGACCGGACGCGCCAGCCCGGCGGCGCCCATGTCGAGTTTTGCCGCGGCATCGAAAATCCAATTGGAATGAAATGCGGGCCAAGCCTCGATCCGGACGAACTTATCGAGCTTCTCGATATTCTGGATCCGAAAAACGAGCCCGGGCGGATGGTTCTTATCGCTCGTTTTGGCGCAGCAAACGCCGGTGATGGATTGCCGCCGTTAGTGAGGCGCGTGAAGGCGGAGGGCCGCAATGTTGTGTGGTCCTGTGATCCGATGCACGGCAACACGATCAAGGCCAATGGCGGCTTTAAGACGCGCCGCTTTGATTCTGTGTTGTCCGAGGTTGGGACATTTTTTGACGTTTGCCGCGCCGAGGGGGCCTATCCCGGCGGCGTTCATTTTGAAATGACCGGGCAAAATGTGACGGAATGCCTTGGCGGGGCGCAGGAAATTTCTGAGGCTGATTTGTCGTCTCGCTATCATACCCATTGCGATCCGCGCCTGAATGCGAGCCAGGCGCTGGAATTGGCGTTTATTTTGGCGGACCGATTCAAGGAAACGCGCGGCGCCAACGGGTTTTGAGTTCCATAAACTGTTGAAATAGCGGGAAACATTGTTTGAAGCGAGGATTGGCGGCGGGGCGTTTTCTGCTGAGCGCGGCGTGGTTTATGTTTGCCCGGCAACAACCGGACGTCAGAGCCGCCGCATTGCGATGCGTGTGAGGGAGCCAAGCATTGTCGGATAAACCAAAAATTGGCATTGTCGGCGCCGGCGTGTTCGGGGCGCATCACGCGGCGAAATACGCGGGCCATGACAAAGCGGCGTTAACGCGCGTTTTTGATATCGATGCTGGCCGAGCCGAAAAGTTGGCGCGCCGGTTTGGTGTTGCGGCTTGCCAGAACTATTCAAAATTTTTGATTGGTCTGGATGCTGTGGTCATCGCTGCGCCGGCGACCCGCCATTACCAGCTTGCCCGTGAGGCGCTGGAAGCGCGCTGTCATGTTTTTGTCGAAAAACCCCTGACGCTTTGCGCCGAAGACGCGGACACGTTAATCGAACTGGCGGCCGCGAAACAGCTTGTCATTCAGGTCGGTCATCAGGAACGCTACGTCTTTGATGCTGTAGGACTTTTTGGTCGAGATCGGGCGCCAACGAAAATCAACTGTGTGCGTCGCGGCCGTGCAAGCGGCCGGTGCGAAGATGTGTCAGTTGTTTTTGATCTGATGGTTCACGACCTTGATCTTGTCCGGCACTTAACTGGCGCAGAGTTGCTTGATGTCGACGCCATTGGCGGCGCGCATGAAGTGACTGCTGATCTGATATTGTCTAATGGAACGATTGCTTCCCTTAACGCCAGCCGACGGGCGCCTTCGCTAGAGCGGCGTATGACGCTCACCTATGATGACGGCGTTATTGACTTCGATTTCGTGAAGCGGGCGATATCAAATTCAACGCCGATGTTACTGGATACCGGATTTAATGAAGCGGTCGGTTCGCTGGCCTATTCCGACCCTTTGGGCTTTGGCGCAGATCAATTCATCGTCGCAATTCATTCCGGGCAGGAGCCGATTGTCACCGGGCGCCATGGCCGCATTGCAGTTGATTGGTCACAACGCATTGAATTCGCCATGCATAAAACAGTTGATATCGAGTTCGGCCGACGGGAAAGATTACTTGCATGAATAGTGTTGCCAATCTGGCTCTTGCGGCAGAAACGCAGTTCGGCAATATCGCATTCATTGACCTGCAGGCGCAGCAACGGCGCATCAGGCCTGCGGTTGAACGCAGATTGCAGGCGGTGCTTGATCACGGGCGGTATATAGCCGGTCCTGAAATTACCGAGCTGGAAGAAAAACTTGCGGAACGGACAGGCGCGAAGGCCGCCATTGCCTGTGCCAGCGGCACAGCGGCGTTGATCATCCCGCTGTTGGCGCAAGGCGTTGGCGCGGGCGACGCGGTGTTTGTTCCGGCGTTTACTTATAATGCGACGGCGAATGCGGTCCTGCTGACTGGCGCAACGCCGGTATTTGTCGATATTGATCCGGCGACATTTAATATGGACCCGGAGCATCTGGAGCGTTGCCTTGCAGATGTGCGCAGCGCTGGAAAACTCAATCCGCGCGCTGTAATCCCTGTCGATCTGTTTGGCTCTCCGGCAGATTATCGAGCTTTCACAAAAATTGCCTCGCAAGAGAATTTATTTTTGTTTTCTGACGGGGCTCAAAGTTTTGGCGGCCAGCTCGGCAATAGATGGGTTGGCGATCTCGCGCCTGCCACGGCGACAAGTTTTTTTCCCGGTAAGGCGCTTGGCGCCTATGGCGACGCAGGGGCAATCTTTACGCGGGATGCGGCTGACGCCGAGCAATGGGCGTCAATTCGCTGGCATGGCACGGATGCCCAGCGGAAAGATTCAGTCCGCGTCGGATTCAATGGCCGCATGGACAGCTTCCAGGCGGCTGTATTGCTGGAAAAAATGGCTATTTTTGATGATGAGCTTGAGACCCGCCACAATATTGCGGCGATCTATAATGAACGCCTCGGCCGTGTCGGGCGTCCGCAAAAGCACCTCAACGGCGCATCGTCCAGTTATGGCTATTATGCGCTTTGCGTGGAAAACCGCGATGAAGTTGTCGCCGCGGTCAATTCCATGGGCGTTCCAACGGCCATCTATTACACAACGCCGTTACACAAAATGCCGGCCTTTTCTGATTTTGCGCCGGATGGCGGGCTGCAGCAGACGGAGCGCGCGGCGTCGGAGATCTTTTCCCTGCCGATGCACCCCTATCTGACGCCGAAGCAAGTTGATTTCATTTGTGATGCCGTAGAATCCGCGGTCTCCTGAATGCTGTCGGGGTGATAGTGAATTGTCTGGCAATCACCGGGCAGGCGATCCATATAATCAGTTACGATGACAGAGAAGTTGGCAATCGCTCTTGCGCAGATCGCGCCAGCCGTTGGAGATATCAACGGCAATGTGCGGCGGATTAGAGCTGCTCGCGCCGAGGCTGCCGCGCGCGGCGCCGATCTCGTTGTCTTTTGCGAGCTTGTCGTTGCCGGGTATCCGCCTGAGGATCTTGTTCAAAAACCGGCTTTTCAGCGTGCATGCCGCGCGGCCGTTGAAGAGCTTGCCGCCGACACAGCCGACTATGGGCCGGCGATGATCATTGGTGCGCCCTGGTCTGATGACGGCGCCCTTTATAACACCGCCTTTCTTCTCAGTGACGGCGTCATTGCAGGCAAGTGTTACAAGGTGCGGCTGCCAAATTACGGCGTTTTCGACGAGCCTCGGCGCTTCACCCCGGGACCAGCTTTTCCAAAGCCAATAAATTTCCGGGGCGTCAATCTTGGGCTGATGATTTGCGAAGATATGTGGCTGCCCGGCGCAGGCGAAGCCTTGGCGACGGCCGGCGCTCAACTCTTTATCGTTCCCCATGGTTCGCCTTTTCGAAAAACAGCGCTGGAAGAGCGCGTCGCTGCCGCACGCAAGCGCGTTCAGGCGACGGGCCTGCCGCTTATCTTCGTCAATCAACTGGCCGGCCAGGATGAAGTGCTGTTCGAAGGCGCCAGTTTTGTGATGGATGCAAATGGCGATGTGCGCCGCCGGGCGCCGCAATTTCTCGAAAGCATTGCGCTGACACATTGGCGCCGGGATGGAGATGCGTGGCGATGCGAAAGCGGTCCGGCCGCCGAATGGACGTCCGAAGAGGAAATGGTTTATCGGGCCGTGACGATGGCGGTGCGTGACTATGTAGAAAAGAACCGATTCAATGGCGTCGTTATCGGCCTTTCCGGCGGCGTTGATTCAGCGTTGACAGCGGCCATCGCTGTCGATGCGCTTGGCGCCGATCGCGTCCACTGCGTTATGATGCCGTCCCGCTACACGTCAATCGAGAGTCTTGAAGACGCTGAACAATGCGCAAAGAGCCTTGGCGTTTCTTATCGCGTCATTGACATTGAACCAGGAGTTGAGGCTTTTGATGAAATGCTTGCGTCCGCATTTCACAACCTTGAAAAAGACACTACAGAAGAAAATATTCAATCGCGATTGCGCGGCGTTATTTTGATGGCGCTATCCAACAAATTTGACGATATGGTATTGACGACTGGCAACAAGTCGGAAATGTCGGTAGGGTACGCAACGCTTTATGGTGATATGAATGGCGGGTATAATCCGCTTAAAGATGTTTACAAGACAGAAATTTTTGAACTTTGCCGCTGGCGCAACGCCCATCACGCTGCTGACCTGAAAGGGCCGGACGGCGCCGTCATACCTGCGCGCATAATTACAAAGCCGCCTTCGGCGGAGCTGCGCGAGGATCAATTAGATCAAGACAGCCTGCCGCCTTACGAAATTCTCGACGCCATTCTCGAATGTCTCGTTGAAAAAGAAATGTCGGTCGGAGATATCGTTTCCAGGGGGTTCGAGGAAGCTACTGTCCGGCGCATTGAGCACCTTCTCTATGTCGCAGAATATAAGCGCCGGCAGGCGCCGCCGGGTCCCAAGGTGACGGCAGTCAATTTCGGTCGTGACCGCCGCTATCCAATTACCAATGGCTGGCGCGACCGGTAATATCTGGTTTGACCCGGGGACGCCAAACAGCTAATGCCTCGCGGTTTCAGAATTCAGGAATTTCATGACTGTAAAAGTTCGATTTGCGCCGTCACCGACTGGCAAACTTCATGTGGGTAATGTCCGCGCCGCCCTGTGGAATTGGCTATTTGCCCGCAAGATGGGCGGAAAGTTCATATTACGCATTGACGATACTGATTTGGAGCGATCAACCAAAGCCTATGAAGACGGCATTAAGAATGACCTTGCATGGCTCGGGCTCGATTATGACGAAACCATAAACCAGTCCGCTCGTTTTGAGCGATATGATGCAGCGCGTGACAGGTTGATCAAAGCGGGTCTTTTATATCCCTGTTACGAGACTGCAGAGGAACTTGATCGCAAACGCAAGCTGCAGCGCGCCCGAAGCCTGCCGCCAGTTTATGACCGCGCAGCGCTTGCCCTGACCGACGATGAACGCACCGGCCTCGAGGCGGAGGGACGAAAAGCCCATTGGCGATTTAAGCTTTCACAATCGCCAGTGAACTGGGCCGATCTCATTCGCGGCGAAACAACTGTGGACACAAAAAGTGTTTCTGATCCTGTGTTGATCCGCGAGGACGGCATGTATCTTTATACGCTGCCGAGTTGTGTCGACGACATCGATCTGGGCGTCACCCATGTCATACGCGGCGAGGATCATGTCACGAATACCGGCGTTCAAATTGAAATTTTCCGGGCGCTTGGCGATAAGGGGCCGCAATTTGCGCATCATTCATTGCTCCTTGGCGCAGACGGGCAGGGGCTTTCAAAGCGGCTTGGCGCCCTGTCGATTGAAGCCATGCGCGAGGACGGCATAGAACCGGCGGCTATAACGAGTTTGCTGGCGAAACTCGGCACTGCCGATCCGGTGACTGTGGAACCGGATTTGCGGGCGCTGGCGCAGGGCTTTGATTTTGCCCGTCTGGGGCGGGCGCCGGCGCGATTCGACGCGACCGAACTTGAAGCGCTCAACGGTAAAATCCTTCACGAGACGCCTTTTGAGGATGTTCGCGGCAGGCTTTCGGAAATTGGCGTTTCGCAGACGCTGTGGAATGCTGTTCGAAGCAATATTACCAGGCTTTCGGACGCCGCCCGCTGGGCGTCTATCGTTGATGGAGCGATTGATCCGGTTATTGAAGATAAGGCGCTTACCGATCAAGCCGCGTTGCTTGCGCCGGATGAACTCGGTCCGGAAAGCTGGGATGCGTTGACGCAAGCGCTGAAAGAAAAAACAGGCGCCAAAGGCAAAAAACTCTTTATGCCGCTAAGGCTTGCCTTAACCGGCGAAAAACACGGTCCGGAAATGGCGGTTCTATTTCCGTTGATCGGCGCGAAAAGAGCACGCGCACGCCTGCGCGGCGAACGCGCTTGAAGTCGCGCGGCGCTCAATGAACAGAGCAGAATGTGTTATTTTTAAATCACGCATTCTGCTCTGGTCTTAGTGCTCTGTTTATTGACGTATCGCTTTAGGCTTTTTCATGCAGCGTGCGATGTTCGACGATTGCAAATACTTCGTCCACGGTATTTACAAAGATGACATCGCCGAGCAATTCTTTTGCCGCGAATTCTTTTTCAACAATATGTTCGAACAGATTCTTCAACGGTGTCCAGAAATCATTGATGTTAAGGACGATGATGGGTTTGCGGTGTAGCGCCAGGCGCGCCCACGAAAGGACTTCGATCACTTCTTCGAGCGTGCCGATGCCGCCAGGCAATGTCAGTATAGCGTCCGATTCTTCAAACATCATCATCTTGCGCTCATGCATCGTCGAGACGATTTTATGATCGACGCCGTCCAGAATGCCCTCAAGCTCGACGAGAAAATCGGGAATGACGCCAAATACATCACCGCCGGCGTCGCGCGCCGCCCCCGCTGTTGCGCCCATCAGGCCCAGCTTGCCGCCGCCATAGACGATGCGGCAATGATCTCTTGCTGCTTTTTGACCCACGGCGATCGCCGCTTGTTCGAAGGCCGGGTCACTTCCTGCGCGGGACCCGCAATAAACACATAATGATTTCATAGACTTACACGTTTCTTTTTGTTGGCCGGGCATTGTACGCCGATTTTTCTAAGGGTAAAGTAAATTTGGGAGTTAGGGGTTTTCCCGAGGAGTAGAGCCAGTGCGTGTCATTATTATCGTCTTGTTACTGATTGTTCTTGGTTTCGTTGGCTGGAAAGCCGCTGAACGATTTAAAATTATCGAGGGACCGAAAGATGAAGTCAGCGACGCGGCGTCGTCCGGCGACCGGGCTGATGATCCAGACGCAAATGGCGACCGTGAACCAGCGCTGCCAAGCTTTGACATCGTGCGCGTCGATCGCACCGGATACGCGGTGATCGCGGGGCGCGCAAAGCCGGGTTCCACCGTCACCATCTATGCCAATGATGATGAATTGGCGACGGCGGCCGCCGAAGCCGACGGCTCATGGGTCATTGCGACGGATACGCCGCTTGAAGCCGGACCTGTTGAACTGAGTGTCTCAATGACGACGGATGATGGTTTAACGGTTCGTTCCGAAGAGACAATCCTGATTTATGTGCCGGAGCGGGCCGGCGACGCGCCGCTTGTTCTGCGAACCACGCCCGGCGGCGCCACGGAAGTTTTGCAGGATCCGCGCGAAATGCCGGAAGGCATGGGGCCGTTAACGCTTGATGTCATTGATTATGATGATTCCGGTGCGGTTATTTTTTCAGGACGGGCGGAGCCGAACAGTATCGTTCAGCTGTTTATCAACAGTCAGCTTCTGGGGCAAACGCGGGCGACAGACGGAGGAAACGGCGACGAAGACGAGGAAAAAAAAGTCGGCCGCTGGACAATCGCACCGGATGCCCAAATCGCGCCTGGCGTTTATCAGCTCCTGGTCATCCAGCTCGACGCCGACGGGCGGGTCGCTTATGCGATTGAAGTGCCTTTTGAGCGGGCGATCGCCGATCAAATCCAGCTTCGCGACGGAAAAGTCATTGTCCAGCCGGGAAACAGCCTCTGGCGGATTGCGCGACGCGCCTATGGGCGCGGCGCTCAATATACGATCATTTATGAAGCCAACGAAGATCAGATAAGGGACCCGGATTTGATATTTCCAGGGCAAATATTTGATGTTCCAGATTCCGAAGAGGAAGCCGAAACGGACGGCTAGCCTATCGCCCCCAGATCATTCAGCGGCGCGCGGATAGTCGACTTCTGTTGGCGGCGGCATTTTCACGCTTGCCGATTTTGAGCGGCGAAATTTAGCTGTAAAGGCTGTCGCCCAGGCGATGAGAGTCTTTACCCAGGCAAGCGCCATTATCCAGGTAATCGCCGCCGGCGTATTTTTGCGCAGCACGGTCGGCGCCGCGAGCATGACCGGCGTCAGGATCAGGGTCAGCATGGTCGAGAATGCCAGCCCGTAAACAACAGCTGAAGAAAGCAGCACCCACCAGTCCGACGTCGTAGATCCGCGTGTTATCGTACCTGCTGCAAAATCAACATTGAGCTCAAACACCATCGGTAAAAGACCAAGAATGGTTGTCGCCGTCGTCAGTAATACAGGGCGGATGCGTTGCGCTGCAGTACGGACAACCGCGTCTTCGACGGCAAGACCTTTGCGCCGCAAATATTGGTAGGTATCGATCAGCACAATATTATTGTTCACGACAATTCCGGCGAGCGCGACAATGCCGGTGCCTGTCATAATGATGCTGATATACTGGCCCGACAACGCAATCCCCAACAGCACGCCGAGGACAGACAATATCACCGCCGAGAGAGTCAGCGCAGCGTGATAAAAACTATTGAATTCCAGCAGCAATATCATTGCGATCATGAACATTGCGGCGGCCATCGCTCCCTTGAAAAAGCTGGCGGCGGCGGCGGTATCTTCATCGGCGCCGCGCATAATCCAGGTCACATCGTCGCCCAGGGCGCCGGTTTCCAGCCATTCCTTCATTTGCGCAATGGCCTGGTCCTGGCTGACTTCATGGCCGTCAATCCGCGTATTGCCATTGGCTTTGACTTCAATAATCCGTTTACCGTTGCGGCGGACAATGCGATCGACTTGAGGTTTCGGCGTCCGAGTTACAAAATTTGAAAGCGGAACGGAGCCCCCCGGGGTTTGCAGGCGCACCGCGTCCAGCCCCAAAATTGTTCGGTTTTCAACCGGGTAACGTGCGCGGATATCGATTTCTTCATCGGCGTCGTCAGGGCGGTATTTGTCAACCAATAAACCCTCGGTGACGAATTGCAGAACGGCGCCCGCCTGTTGCACCGAAAGGCCATAGCGCCCGGCAAGCGCACGATCGACGTCCATTGACCATTCAATGCCTGGCAGCGGCAAGGTGTCTTCCTGGTCCATATAGAGCGGCACATTGCGGCCGTTTATTTCCGCTGTGGCCGTGTCGGCATATGCACGCACCCTTCTTGCCGCGATAATCATCGCGTTGAAATCTGGAGATGTGATTTCGACTTGTGCGTCCTTGCCGACTGGCGGACCGCCCTCGCGCTGCCGTACTTCGACGACGACGCCCGGCACATTCTGAACGCGATCCCGGAGTTGTTCGAGAATGACCCTTGAGTGGTCGCGTTCAGAATAGCTGATTAAATCAAGACCAACCTGACCAATTGTTTCTGCGGGCACATTATTGCTGCGCGCGAGTTCCGGTCCGGTCTGCAGATATATGTGTTCGATCGCCGGGTGGTCATCAATGCGGTCGGCGACTTCCTGGACGATGTCGATTTTTTGTTCGGCTGAAAGATTACCCCGCGCAAGAACGAGGAGGTTTACCTGTTCATTGTCGCTGCGGATAAAAAACTCCACATCGGGCGACGCCATAATAAATGCGGCTCGGCAAAACCAGACGAGCACGACCGCGCCGAGCATGACCATAAGCGGCCGCTTAACCAAGGCTGTGAGAATCCGGGCGTAACTCGCGACGGGCCCTTCCAGCGTGGTCGGGTCGACCTCGTCAACTTCATATTGCTTTGGGCCTTCTGTTTTGCCTTTGATGTGAAGTCGTTTCTTCAGCCATGTCGGCATTCCAAATAATGTGCCAATGACGGGGAGAAAAATCAGCGCAACAACTAATGATGCGAGCAACACAAAAATCAACGTCAACGGAAGATATTTCATGAACTCCCCAGCCAGGTCCTGCCAAAACAGGAACGGTACGAAGGCGGCCAATGTTGTCGCGGTTGAAGTTATGACGGGCCAGAACATGCGCTTTGACGCTTCGGCGTACGCAGATTGCCGCGTGGCGCCTTCACCCATGCGCCGGTCTGCGTATTCAACAATGACAATGGCCCCGTCAACAAGCATCCCGACCGACAGGATCAGCCCAAACATGACCATCATATTGAGCGTGTAGCCAAATATGGTCAGCAACAAAAATCCCATCAGGAATGTCGTAGGAATAGCGATGCCAACCATGATCGCCGATCGCAAGCCAAGCGCTGCGACGATGACGATCATGACGAGAAGCACGGCCGTCAGAATCGACGACGTTAGTCCTTCAAGATTGTCTTTTACGACAACCGACTGATCGCTCAAAAATTCATATTTTATGGATGATGGCCAGAACCGCGCCTCTTCTTCTGCGGCGGCTCTTGCGGCTTCAATTGTCTCGACGATATTGGCGCCGGCCCGTTTTGATATTTCGACGCCAATCGCCGGCTGGCCGTTAAATAGTGCGTATCCAGTGCGATCCTTGAACGTGCGGCGCACATTGGCGATATCGCCGATGGTGATAACATTATCGCCATTTGCACGCACCGGGATAGCCATTAGGTCGCTGGCGTTTTTGACCAGTCCAGGCGCCTTAATAGAAAAGCGCCCGTCTGCAAGCTGAATTGACCCTGCAGTAACCAGCTGATTGTTGGCTGTAACGGCGTTGACGACCTCGAGTTCGGTTAGCCCATAGGATTCAAGGATTTCCGGATCGACGATGATTTCTAATAATTCCTCGCGCGCGCCGGTAAGCCGCGCTTCAAGCACGCCTGAAATGCCGTCCAGGCGATCCTGCAGCGATTTCGCAGTTTGATAGAGAGCCCTTTCAGGCGCGTCGCCGTACAGTATCGTCGTTAGGATAGGAAATTCATTTTGGAGATTGAACTCGGTGACAATCGGTTCTTCGGCGTTGGAGGGATATTCAACCTTTGCACGATCGATCGCCTCTCGGACGTCGAGCACAGCCTGATCGACATTTATTGTCGTTTGAAATTCCAGAATGATTTGCGCGGCGCCGTCATAAGCGAGCGCGTCCATTTGGATCAGCCCCTCTATGCTCTGCAGTTCCAGTTCGGTTGGTTTCACCAGCAAACGTTCACCGTCTTCAGGTGAAATGCCCGGCAAGGGCAAGGTCACCAAAACGAACGGCGCTGGAATGTCGGGCTCGGCTTCGCGGGGAATTGTCTGATAGGCGGAAAAACCAAAAATAATTGTGACAACAAACGCCGTCATGACGACGCGCATGCGCGCGAATGCGGCGTCGATCAAGCCTGTCATTGATCCACTCCGGCGGAGATTTTCTCATCAGCCACATCGACTTTTTGTCCCGCCGAGACAAACGCCTGTCCGCGCGTGATTACGCGTTGGTCTCCATCCGGTCCGGCAACCCAAATGCCCGTATTATCCTCGCCAAGCAGCATCACAGGCGCAAAATGCACTTCGTTTTCAGGGGAAAGCGTGCGCACGCCGATTGCGCCACTGTCGTTCAATACAAGCGCCGAGCGCGCCAGATGATACGCTTCTCGCTTCTTTGCAAAGACAGTAAAATCGGACGTCACGCCATCCCTGAGTTTTCCATTTTCATTTGGGATTTCCAGTTCCACATTAAATGTTCTGGTTGCTGGATCTGCTGATGCGCCGACAAACCGGACAACGCCGGATATTGTTTCACCGGTCGCCAGCCTTGCTACGCCCTTGTCGCCTTTTTCAATCTTGCCGACTTCGCGCTCAGAGACTGCGCCGATAACCAGGAACGGTGACGCCTGAATGACGGTTCCGCAAGGATCGCCAATTTTTACAAAATCGCCCACTTCAACATTCCGGTGATCGAAAACGCCATCAAACGGCGCAATAATTTCAGTTTGTGCAAGCTCGATGCGCGCGCGCTCGACCTGCGCTGCGGCTTGATCGCGCGCCGCCCTGGACGCTGCGACGGCCGTCTGTGAGCGAAATCCTTCAGCGTTCAATTTGACAGCAGCGTCATAATCGAGCCGCGCTTTGGCCAGCGCCGCGCGCGCTTCCGCCAACAACGCCTGGCGTGCGTCAATGTTTATTCGGCACAAGACATCGCCGTCACGGATCATTGCGCCAAGTTCAGCAGGGGTCTCGGCAATTACGCCAGCGGTTTCGGCGCGAACTACAACCTTTCTTTCAGCCTTGGTTCGGCCGCGAATGACGACCTCCGCATGCCATTCTTCAGGTGAAATCATGTTGGCGATGACAACAAACCGGCCCTGCGGCGCGGAATCGGCTACGCCATTGGCGCTGCCGGCAAAAAGGCCGCGCGCCAGGAAATACAGGACCGCAAGCGCGACAATGATGCCTGCGAGCTTGACCGATTGCGGTAAATTTATTGCGGGTTGACCCATGACGGCTTTGTTTTCCTCGGAAACGCTGACTGTTCGTGTGAATAATCCCTTCACAATTCATTATACTGGGTAGTTTACTGAGTCTCCGCAAGGCCGAGCTGCATATAAGGTCTAATTCTTAAAGATCAGGTCTTTTTGCAGTTTTTGGCGCCCCTGCCTTCGGGCGGTGCGTCACCGGCGTGCAATCGGCTTAATAATATTGATTTGGCGTCATTGAGCTGGGCGCCTTGTTCAACACGGTGCCGATGGTATTGGCGCTGCGCAAAATTCGCTGGGCTTCCTTGAATTCCTGAACCCTGGTTTCGCCGCTGGCTGCAACAAACAGGGCGCAATCGACTTTGGGCAGGAATGCAATGGAATCATCGCATCCGAGCAACGGGGACATGTCAAATACGACGACTCTTGAGCCATAGTCATTGGTGGTCTTTTCAATAAGGTGATCAGCAAGATCGGAGGTCAGATATTCAGCGCCGCGGCGTGTGACGCGTTCATTGGCAATGAGTAAGACATCCGTCAAATCCGGTTGCACTGTTACATCTTCGAGCGCCCGTTTGCCCTCAAAAAAATCGAGTACCGACGGTATCTCCTTTAATCCGAGATAGCGGGCGACGCTGGGGCGGTAGAAATCCAAGTCAACAAGCGTCGCACGTGATCCCTTTTTTGAACCAATGGCGATTGCAAGATTGATTGCCGTTACGGTTTTGCCGGCGCCTGCCCCCGGCGATACGACGGCGATTGTTTTCCAGCCTTCAGTTTCCATTCGTTGCAGCACTCGCGTGCGCAGAACGCGATAGGCGTTTAAAACCGGATCCTGCTCATTGGCGATAATCCGGTGCTTGCCGAAGTCAGTAAAATTACAGGCCACGGGCTTAAAAAACGAGTCCGATTGCGGCGTCGCGCTTGCGGTCAGCGCAATCGGTCTTGCGGCTGGGGGCTGCGGCGGAACAACGGTTTTGTCCTTGGTGTCGCGCGCGCGCGTTATGGCTTCCCTAATTCGTTCCATCTCAATATCCTGTACTAAACTTTTCTCAGGCCGTTTCCGGCGTCAATTCTGCGTTGCGATTGCGCCGGTTTCCGAAGGAAAAGACCGATCGCCGGTCGTCGTCGCTTTTTATGTAAGGGATAACAGCGATCGGGTGGCCATCGATCAGCTGTGCGATGTGAGTGCGGCCTCGGATCGTCGAGAACGCCAATTCTGCAAGAAATGCTGCGCCGCCGCCAGCTGCGATGGCTGCGAACAGCGCGCCGAGAATCAATTTCGGTCGGTTTGGGCTTGAGGGTTTTTCCGGCCGGCGTGCAGGCTCAAGAATTGAAAACTTCTCGGCCTGGCGATTTTCTTCAAGATTTTCGGCCAGTTGGGCGTCCTGCTGTTTCGCCTGCAGGTCCTGATATTGTCGGAGAATATTGCCTTGATCTCGCGATAATGTTGCCAATCCGCGCTCGACCTCAGGCGTCTTAGCGACACGTTGTTCCAAATCTGCAATCTCAATTTGTTTTTCTTCTACGCGCTTATTTTGCATGAGGATGCGGCTGGTGACGACAGCAATGCGTCCTTCGAGCTGCACGCCTGCGATATCCGTGGCGCCCCTGCGGGTTTCGTCGGATATCCGGTTGCTCAACGCTTCGCGTGCGTTGTCCACTTCGGCTTCAGCCATTGTTATCATGGCGGGATCGGGTGTTGCGGCGCGCTCGGCTGCTGTTAAGGCGTCTTCTTTTGCAACGAGAATTTTTCTAAGGCGTTCAATTTCCTGACTTGGCGCCATGCGGCGCTTAATTGCAGCAATCTCTTCGCGCTTTGAAACGACTTCCGGATAATTGTCGTGATAGGTTGCGCGCAATCGGGCCAGATCCGTTTCGAGACGCGCAATTTCGGCGGCGAGATTGTTTTCAATCGTTGATCCGGAAATCAGCTGGTTTTCAAGAAAACGTTGTTCTTCTTCAAGCTGCGCGATAGCGGCCGTCATTGACGTAAGATCGCGCCGGGCCCGTTCAAGCATATTCATATGCATATTGAGAAGGCTTGGCAGAGCGTCCGCGTTCTCTGATTTGTATTTGGAAATGCGGTCTTCAATGGCCGCGACCGAATTGCGCAAACGATCTGATTCGCGAACGAAAAACTCGGTGGTATTCGACGCGCCGGCTGTACGTGTCTTAACGTCCTCATCAAGGAAGAGCGTCATGAATCGGTTTGCGATGACGAATGCCTTGTCGGGATTGCGATCCGTGTATGAAACCGTAAATGCAATGGCGGCGTCCTGTCGGCTGCCGTGCCGGAGATTTGCAGTAATGACCTGCACATTCAATCCGCTGCGCATGATTGCAACGCGCTCACTTTCGGAAAGCCCCATGGATCTGGGGAACAAGCTGAAATCATCCGCAATCTCCAGCAGCTGCTCTCTTGTCGTTACGCGCTGCCGAATGGTTTGAATGCGTTCTTGTGCATAGGTGTTGATCGTGGATTGAATGTAAGATTCGGGAATCTGCTGTGATTCGATTAGAATTCTGCCATGCGCTGTATATTTAGCCGGCAGCAGCATGACGGCCAATATGCCGAGCGGCGCGATGACCAGCGCCGGGATAAGAAAATATAAAAACCGCCGCCGCAAAATGATCAGCGCGTCTTCAATTGAAAAGTCCTCTCCCATTTCCTGCCTTCCACGTTAACTTTTTGCTGGCGCCGCCGGACCGCTATCCCATATTCCGCCGCTTGCGGTATTATGCGCCATTAACTGCAATTCGCGAGCCGATTTGGCGGCAAATTGACTAATTTTGCGTCGACACGCCACTCCCGGACCAGGCTATAAGCGCCTGGCCGATTCCTGGAGATCATCTAGGCGCCATGCGAACCGCGGAGCAAGCGCGGCGCTCCATTCTAATTGGTGTTGCGCCTGGATAATATCCATAAAATTTGCCTATATCATGGCGCAAAAAACGATAAAACGCGCCGGAAGGGGCACAAACAATGGCCTTTGAGGCGAGCCGGCACTTTGCAATTGGCGTAGTAATCGTTAATTTTCGCACCGCGGCTATGGTTGAGGCGTGCGTTGAGTCTTTGTCTCCGATGTTGTCGGAGGCCGGGGCCGGCGTCCTTATCGTCGATAACGCGTCATCGGATGGCTCGTTCGAGCGGCTTTCGAAATTTTGCGCCGCCCATTCTGAGGGAAGCCGGCTTAAGGTGGTCGCCGCGGCCCAAAATGACGGGTTTTCAGCGGGCAATAATATTGGCTCAAATTCGATATCTGCGTCGAACATCGTCTTTCTAAACAGCGATGCGATTGCCCTGCCGGGCGCGCTGAATGCGCTCATAGCGGCCGCTCATCAGCGCCCGGATGCTGGCATTTTCACGCCCCGGATCGTTTCGTCGAACGGCGAAGATGAAGTTTCCCGGTTTCGTAATCATTCGCTGTTGGGCGAATTTCTGGATGGCGCCCAAACTGGCCCAATTACCAAACTTTTTTCTCGAGCTGAGACGCCTATATTTCCGGACGATCACGTTAGCCGTCCGGACTGGGTGAGTTTTGCTGCTGTGATGATCCGAAGAGAAGCGCTGGACAGCGCCGGTCCCATGGATGAAGGGTTCTTTCTTTATTTTGAAGATTGCGATTATTGCCGCCGTATTACTGCAAAAGAGTATGATATTGCGTTTGCGCCTGATGCGGTCTTTCAACATGATCCGGGCGGATCAACTATGCTCACTGAAAAAACCAGCAAGGGCGCGCGGCTGCCGGCATATTATTACCAGTCGCGATCGCGATATTTTCGAAAATATTATGGGCCATTTGGTCCTGCATTGGCGAATGTCGCATGGATTGCCGGGCGCACTATCGCCAAAATAAGAGGCATTTTTGGCCGGCCTGCGCCGAAGGTTTGCGATAAGCGCGGGCGCGATATCTGGATCGGCTGGCGGCGCAATAATCATCGCGGCGCTTAAAGCGGCAGCCGACAATCATTTTGCGCTTTGTGATCACCCCATTTAGGCGTCGGGGTCAAATGCTTCGGTGACTTCTGCGTCACTTGACGGGATATAGGCCGGCAATTTGGGTTCAAGGTCGCGCATGAAGCCAAGCAATCTTGTATCGGCGTTCGCGACTGACTCAGTTCGCGCTATTGGCGTCATGATGCGGATCATCGCCCCGTCTGTGCGCCGTATTCTGATCGCGTCAACCACCACAAGCGCTTTCATCACAAATTCATTAGCGGTTCTGCGTCCGCGTTGATCGTACCAGTAATAAAGCAGCTGGCGGGCGCCACGGTTTTCAATAACGATCCGATTATAATAATACTTCTCGCCGGCCGCTGAATTTGTTGAAACAACGTCATGTGTCGTAATTTGCCAGCCGCCGCCAGGTATGCATTGTCGCGGGGAATGCCAACTATGCCCATGGCGCTGCATATCAAGATAGGTGATATAGAGATTAAATTTCTCGGCGGATGGGTTGGTCAAGTCTGTGATGATAAAATCATCCGCGCCCAGGACTTCGATTACTGAACTGTCAATTTCCTGAGGATTAATCCGCCAGCCAACAAACTCACTCGGCAGATCCGCGAGGCGCTCACGCGCAGGCACCCGTAAAATATTTGACGTGCCGAATTGGATGAAAAGACCTGCGCCAGCCAACAAAACGATACTGAACGCGGCATTCCGAATGAAAAGTCGTGTGTTCCATGAGATCGCTGACGGCCTTAGCGCAATTTCTGGCAGTTCGAGTCTTTCGAAAACATCCTTATGGCCTGATAGGCGCGCAAGCAGTGAAATAACGCCGACAAGAAGCAGCATGCAAAAAAGAAAAACCACCCAGCCTTCCAATAGATGCAACATCCCCTCCGCTTGCGCAGCGCCGTAGTTATCGACCAGTACTCCGGTCAATGCGATCCGCAGGCTGTTCATGAGAATGGTAATTGGAATGGTTGACAAGAAAACAATGGCGCGTTGCCACAATGGGGCCCGAAAAAGATACCCCGCCAAAAATCCAAGGCTCAGAAAGGGAAAGAGATAACGCAGGCCGCTGCACGCGTCTGCGACCTGCAGCTGGTAATCTCCCATGTCGATGATATTGCCTGAAAGGAACACGGGAATGCCCATAAGGCTGATCATCCAGGCGCCGAGCTCTGAGGACCAGAACTGAAATTGCTGCGACAAGACAGTGATCGCCCAATAAGGCGGAGGCACCATGAACAACAGAAAGGAAATCGGCAGCAGCGAGATCCAAAAAACATTTCGACCGCCAAGAGCCAGTGCTAGTGACGCAAACAACAAGATCATTGCGAGATGTTGGAAGATCATCAGCGAAGTGACGGTCAATTCCGAAAGGATGAGGATCAAAATTGCTGCAGAGACGCCTACGAGGCCGATTGCGGCAGGCTTGCCGAGGCTTCCTGCGATGGCGTTGCGACGAGACCAGAGCATCCATCCGGCTATTACCGGAAGAAAATATCCATGGCTCAATTCTTGTTGCTCGCCCCAGCGCTTAAACAGGTTTTCAATGCCATTGAAAAATGCAAAGGCAAAAACCACGGCGATTGCCGCCAGTATAAAGACTGGCCTAATTTTCACGCCGGTTTTTGATGCTGGCGTCTTTTCGTCAGTGCTAGCGGCCATTGCTACCCATTTGGTGTGATTTGACGCGGAAATATCGCTTAGTTTGCTCGTATTCGATAGCTAAATGAGCAAAAATGGCGCCGCGGATCAACAAGGATCCGAGCGCACAAAAAACCGGCCCCCCAAAAGGCGGCCGGTTTTGCTGTTTTGACAAATCTTGGCGTCTTTACTACAGGCCTTTCTTTCGGCGTGTGGCGAAAGCGAGGCCCGCCAGGCCCGAAAACAACAGCGGCAATGCGGCTGGCACAGGCACATCAGAAATGTTTTCGACATAAAATTCGGTGTCCACAAATTGAAAACCGATGCCATCGACATGTGCGAAATCTCCTGCCGCCGCCATGCTGAGAATATCGGCAAATGTCGTTACGCCGGTATTCAATAGGTCGCCGATGGCGTCAAAAATGCCCCATTTAACAAGGCCAATATCATTGAAGTTAAGCAAATTGTGGCGGCCGTCCCGAAATGACAGTTGAAAAACATTAAAGGGGCCGTCGTCGAATATGACTGCAATGTACTCATTGACGCCAAAATCGCCGTCAGCGCTATCATCGCCGGCGTCAACGCATTGAGATTTTGCGTTTAGCTCTCGACACACACCCAGGCCAGCGGGTTTTCCGCCGCTGACATCGTCGAAATATGGATTGAAATTTGACTCGAAAGTCAGATTGACGCCGTTGATATTGAGTGATGTTCCACTTGCAACACCGCCTTCATTGCCTGCGGCATAGGCCGCGAAATCAACAATAGTAGACGCATGCGCCGCCATGGAAAGCGTGCAGGCGGCCGCTGATACGGCTACAAAAGTGAATAGGTTTTTCATTGTTTAGTGCCTCGATACAAATACGAACTGGTTGCCGGGCGACGCCGGTAACGAATTGGCGTTCTCGCCACTGCGTAAATGCAAGATGCATTTTTTGAGCCAAGCTTCAATAAATTATTCATAATTAACAATAACTTAGACAAGGTATGGTTAATGTTCGCGGCGCGGCCCGAGCATTGCTTTCGGACTCTTCAGGCTGGTGCTTCCAGCATTTGCGAATTTGAATTACGAAAACGCGGTTAATCTGGCCCGGCCTTTGCTGAACGCATTGCGAGTGTTTGCTCAAAGTTTTATTAACAGTGTTGAGGGTTTCGATCTGAAACGCCGTCGGCACATTAACTTTCCGAGTGGCGCTGACGGAGAGTGAAAGAACGCATGGCGAAACGATCCCAATCGACCGGTAAGATAGATCAAACCGATTACGCGCATGCTGATGCGCAAATCGGGCGGTCGGGTCTTGAAAGTGACGTCAGTGCGATCGGCGTTGACGATTTTGACCGCAATGTATGGTGCGTTCTCGGGCTGCCGTTAGATTTGACAGATGTTGACGGGGCGATCGCGGAGATTGATCAGGCCGTGCGGGACAACAAAAAACTGTCCTTTGTTACGCCGAATGTGAATTGGCTTGTCCGTTCGTTTCACGACCCGGTTGTGCGCAGGGAAATACTTGACGCCGATTTAAGCCTTGTCGATGGCGCCCCTTTGGTTGTGCTGGCCAAGATGTTGGCGGTTCCGGCAAAGTCGCGCGTCGCCGGGTCAGACCTTTTTGAGGCGCTGCGCCGGCGGCCTGCATTCGCAAAAGGCAAGATCAAAGTGTTCTTTTTCGGCGGGCGCAACGGCGCGGCGCAAGCAGCAATGAATTTGATTAACAGCACGGCTGGCGGAGTAGAGGCAGTAGGCTTTCATAATCCTGGATTTGGCGACGTTGAGAGCATGAGCGCTGAGCCTGTGATCGATAAAATCAACAAAACCGAAGCCGATTTTGTCGTCGTTGCCCTTGGCGCAGTGAAAGGGCAGGCCTGGATCAACCGCAACCAAGACCGACTCGACGCCCCGGTTGTGGCCCATCTCGGCGCTGTCGTCGATTTTACCGCGGGCGGCGTTTCGCGAGCGCCGAAATGGCTTCAAAAGATCGGCCTCGAATGGGCATGGCGCATCAAAGAAGAGCCAGCGCTTTGGCGCAGATATTTTGCTGACGGTCTCAGCATGGTGCAAATTGCCGTGACCAAGTTTCTGCCCCAGCTGCAGCTACCGGTGCAGGCAAAATTGAGCGCACCAGTGAGCGCCGAGGTTGAGCATGGGCCCACCAAAACAACAATCATGTTATCGGGCGATATCCGCCATGCTGCTTTGCGCCCCATCAGGGAAGCTTTTAGGAAGGCTGCAGCGCTCGGGTCGGATATTTGCCTCGATTTTTCAACCGTTGCTTCATTCGACCGGGCATTTCTAGGGCAGGTTTTGATGCTGGAAAAAAACCTTATGCGAGGCGGTCAAAACATATATATCGCTGGCGTGCAACGGTCTCATCTTAGAGTATTAAAGGCCAATCAAATGGGATATCCCTCTAGCGAGGCAGACGACCGAAAACCGGAAAATTTGCGGGCGCCGCATCGGGCGGCCGTCTGATCAATTGTTCTGTAATTCATGTATTTGTTTGAGTTTGGGGGAAGTAGCTAAAATGGACCAGTCAATGTTTAAATCGAAGCCACAAAAAAGAATGATATTGGCCTGCGCGCGCTCGAAAATGATGTCGGTAATTGCTGCGTCCGCCTTTGCGCTGACCGTCGCCTGCGCGTCGCCTGAAGAACGTGTTGAGAAATACAGTAGTGACGGCAGGGAGTATCTGGCGCAAGGCGAACTTGGCAAAGCTAACGTCCAGTTTCAAAATGCGCTCAAACTAGACGAGGAACACATACCTTCGCTCCTGGGCATGGCGCAAATCGTTGAGGAAAAACAAGATTTTCAAGGTATGTTCGGCCTGCTGCAGCGGATCGTACGCCTCGACCCAAATCAATTGGACGCGCAGGTTAAGCTCGGCAAACTTTACCTTATCGGCAGCGATGAAACCGAAGCGCTTGAATATGCAGAAAAAGCGCTCGCACTCGACTCTAAAAATATTGATGCGCTGACGCTCAAGGCTGCCGTACTGTTGAAAGTCGGCGACAATACAGGCGCTGTCGAATTAGCACGCCGCGTAGTCGCGAGAGACCCAGCCAATCCTGAAGCGGTTACGGTTCTTGCAACCGAACGTACGCGCGCCGGAGACAATGCGGCCGCGCTGGTTGAATTGGACGCCGGACTTGCCGTCAATCCGGAAACTGCAGTTTTACAGCTTTTGCGGATTCAAGTTCTTACAAATATGAACCGTGACGACGACGTGCGCGCCGCCTATCTGGAATTGATTGAACACTTTCCTGGCGAAACTGCCTATCGTCGAGTTTACACCAGTGATTTGCTGAACCACGGCCTATTTGATGAAGCGCAAATCCAACTTGAGGCGATCGCCGCATTGGAGCCAGATAATATTGAAGCCAAACTGGACGTGATCAGAGTTATCAACTCTAACAGCGATTTAGGTTCCGCGACCGCTGACGAAAAATTTCGCGCATACCTGGCGGCAGAGCCCGAAAATATTCAACTGAAATTCGCTTTTGTCGATTTTCTGCGCAGTACAAATAGTGACGACGAGGCGGATGCTTTGCTTGAAACATTGTCGCGGGCTGGTGACAACGAGGTGGCGCTCCGGGCGAAGAATAGAATCGCCGGAGTCCATATGCGCAATGAAGAGTGGGATAAAGCGCGACCATTGATCGAAGAAATTCTATTGCAAGACCAGCGAAACACCGATGCGCTTGTAAAAAGAGCAAGCCTTAAAATCCGCAACGAAGAGTTAGACGCCGCTATTATTGACTTGCGCGCGGCGTTGGATAACAGCCCAAACTTACCTGAAGCACTAGTTGCTATGGCGACTGTGTTTGAGCAAAAAGGCAGCATCAGTTCTGCTCGTGCGGAACTTGCCAGCGCATTTGAGGCCAGTAACAGAGCGCCAAACATAGCCAACATATTTGCGAAATTTCTTTTTCGCCATGGCGATCCCGCGCGCGCCGAGGAAGTGCTTGTCGATTCATTAGCTTCTTTTCCGGGCAATGTAATAAATTTAAAGCTTTTGGCGGGCGTTAGGCTTTCACTGCAAGACTGGCGCGGCGCAGAAGAAGTCGCGCAAATTCTTGAAAATATTGGCGACAACAATGCGGATGTTGATACGATAAAATCAGCAGCCTATAGCGGCCTTGGCGAATACAACCGCGTGATCGAAGCCCTTACTGCACGCGGCGACCAGGCGCCGCTTGAAAGTCGCCCGCTTGCAACTCTTGTGGCTGCGTATATTCGAACGAACAGGGTCGACGACGCCCAGGCCCTTCTCAATCGCATCATTCAAGCAGAAGGAAATGACAATTACACCGCGCGCATCCTGCTTGCGCAGGTGTTTGGCATCCGTGAGGATGAAGAACGCGCCGCAGCCGTCTTGATTGACGCTACAAATGCCGACCCGTCTCGTCCAGAGGCTTATGAGCTGTTGTATCGTTATTATTTGCGCACCGGACAAAACGAGAAAGCATTGGCGCTGGTCAGCGATGGATTGTCCAAGGCGCCGGAAAACGTAGCCTTGCAGTTTTTTAAGGCAGACATTTTGCTTAGCAATAAGAAATTTGAAGAAGCGTTTATGGTCTATTCTGCGCTAATTGATGTGCGGCCAAATGATCCGCTGATCGCAAATAATTTTGTCAGCCTATCGAGTGATCTTCGTTTGGATTCGGAAAGTGTTGCGCGCGCGCTTAAAATTGCAGGAGTTTTGAAAAACCAGGACAACCCCGCTTTCAACGATACGATCGGGTGGGCGCATTATCGAGCCGGGGAATTCAAGACGGCGCTCGATTTTTTGTTGCGCGCCGCAGAATCAGCAAATGGCAACGCGGAAATTACTTACCATCTCGGCGCTGCGCAGCTGGCTATGGGCGAGACAGAACAGGCAAAAATTAATCTTCAAGACGCATTGTCTGCGGGCGGTTCGGAATTTCGATTCAGTGACGAAGTTCGCGAATTGTTGGAGGGGATTTGAACGATTAGACGCTGCGCCGAGATGACAAGGGCCGGTTGCCCCGATCGGAATTAAGACCAGATGTATGAAGAATTTTTCGGCCTGACGGAAAAGCCGTTCTCAATACAACCCGACCCCTCTTTCTTGTATTGGGGGCGAACGCATCGACTTGCCTATGCAATGCTTGAGTACGGCGTGTTAAATCACGCTGGCATCTCGGTGATCACTGGTGAAGTGGGGTGTGGGAAGACAACGCTTATTCATCGATTGTTGGAGCAACTCTCTGATACCCACACCGTTTCTTTATTGTCCAACATTCAGGAGGGACGCGGCGACTTGTTAAGTTGGGTTCTAATGGGTTTTGGCCAGCCGTTTGCGGGCAAAACACATGTCGAACTTTTTGCGCAATTGCAGACTTATTTCATCGGGGAATACGCCAAAGGACGGCGCATTATCTTGATCATTGATGAGGCGCAAAATCTTTCCATGGATATGCTGGAAGAGCTTCGCCTGCTTTCAAATATCAATGCAGGCAAAGATCAGCTATTGCAGCTTATCCTTGTGGGACAGCCGGAGCTAAAAGGGCTGTTAAATAAGCCTGAACTACTTCAGTTGGCGCAGCGGGTCGGCTCTGATTTTCATTTGACGCCTCTCAATAAAGAGGAGGTTCACGCTTATGTCGAAACGCGTCTCGCAATTGCCGGCTGTAAGCGGCGAATTTTTACAGATCGCGCCATTGATTTGATTGCAGAGCAATCCCGGGGCGTTCCCCGCGTTATTAATATCATTGCGGATACGGCGCTTGTATACGCATTTTCGGCCGAAGATTTGGTCGTCGGGGTTGAAACAATTCGCAGCGTCATTCGCGATAAAACCGATTACGGCGTATTTGGAATTGCTTCGAATGTGCCAAGCACGCCGCCATTAAAGCCTCTTGCGGGCGCTGGGCCGGACGCGTTTGTCAGCGACGCATCCGAAATGAAAGAAAACGAAGGCAACGCCGCACGTCGACCCGAAAAGGCAGGATCAGAACCGGCGCATTCAGAAAAACCTGCAAGCAATTTCACACCGAAATCCGGCGCTGCGCCGTCTGCAGGATCGGCCGCGAAGTCCCTCGCCAGCTCAAAGCAGACAGCGACGGCGCCCATGCCGGCGCCGGAATCGGAACTGGCTAAATTGGACCGACCCGTATTGACGGAAGCGTCCGCCATTACTGGAATTGTTGTGGTTGGGGCCAATTCAAAAATTTCGCCCGAAGCGGCAATTCGGTCGGCAGGTGACAGCAGGGCGATCGTGTTTGCGCCCGTCGGGCTGGCGCCGGAGCCGTTGGCGGTCGCCCGGCGGGCTGGCGCCGTAATCGTTGAAGGCGACGAACGATCATTGGCGACCGGCGGCCGCGCCCGTAACGCTGGCTATCGCCAACTTAAAAAAATCGCCCCCCATTTGCGCTATGTCCAGTTTATCGATTCTGACTATGCGCTTGATCCGGACTGGATTGCGACTGCGGAAAAGTTTATGGAGCGCCGTCCCGAAGTGGCGATTATTGAGGGGGCGGTGCAAACGCAGTCAGGAGCTTCCATCGAATATCGCACAATTGCTGAACAAAAAACTCTGGAAGCAATGGGCGAAGTGCCGCTGATTGCAAATGCAAGCGTTTTTATGCGCACGGAGAATTTTGAGGCCGCAGGCGGTTTTCGGGGCGATCTTTTAGTTTGTGAGACGGAAGATTTGTGTGTGCGCCAACGCCGCCGTGGCGGGCGCGTGTGGAGACTTGACGCCAACATGTTGATTTGCGAATCGCAAAAACAAAAATTGGCAAACTGGTGGTCGGGCAGTGTTCGCCATGGTTTCGAAAACGCCTATGCCGCCTCATTGCATGGCGGCCCGCCGGAGCGTGTCGGCGTGCGTGACACTGCGCGCGCTATTATTTGGGGATTTGCATTTCCGCTTGCAATTGCCGTGTCTGCTCTTGCCGGCGGTGTAGGCGCAGCTATTTGGGCGCCGTTAACGCCCGCTTCCGTTGTTGTCGCGTCAATCGCCGCTCTGGGCGTAAGCGTATACGGCGTGAAATTTATTGTCGCTGTTGCGCGTCGCGGCCCCCAGAAGCCGTCTTCCTGGCGGAAAGCATTTTATGCAGTGTTTGGCCGGTTCCCGGAATTTGCTGGCGTGTGGCGCTTTTGGTTCGGCGGAAAAAAAACACCGCGCGCCAAATAGAAAATGGCAGGAAAGCTGACGTCCCGGTCGGCGCCGTCACGGTTTCGGCTGAGCCGCAGAAGGGCCGTAAGTGTTTTAATCTCTGGTTTCGCGCAGTATCTGGTGCGCGGCAAAGAAACAAGATCATCGGGCGATTCCTTTTACTCGCCCGAAGATCTAGATATACCGTTTAAGGGCAAATCTGTAAGCGCGTAAAAGGCTGCTGATGACCGTCATGATACACCTTATTGCAATCAGCGCTGCGCTATTGACTTGCGTAATGGCGGCATTTCTCTTGTTGGAGGTCGTTGCGTCGCTTTGGCCGGTTCGGACCAAAAGTTTCAAGCGGGCGACGCCGGGACAAATTGCAGTGGTCATTCCTGCACACAATGAAGAGAAAATTATTGCGTCAACACTGAAAAACGTCAAAGGTCAGCTTTGCGACGGCGATCGGATAATCGTGGTCGCCGATAATTGCACGGATCAAACAGCCAATATAGCAACAGATCTTGGCGCTGAATGTTTGATACGCAACGATCACGCCCATCGCGGTAAAGGTTATGCGCTGCAGTTTGCAATTGAGGCATTGCGTCGACAGCCGCCGGACATTGTTATGTTCATCGACGCTGACTGCCTGTTTGCTGACGGCGCTCTGATCCTGACGGCGAGTATCGCGGCGGGCGAAAAGCGCCCGGCGCAGGCGCTTTACATGATGCGAGCGCCGAATGGCGCGGCGGCGCGCCAACGTGTTGCGGAATTTGCCTGGTTGTTTATCAATCAAGTCCGTATGCGCGGGCTGCAGAATCTTTTTGATGTGACGCGTTTTACGGGCGCCGGCCTGGCGGTGCCTTGGGAGGCGCTGTCGGCAATTAACATGGCGTCTGGAGAGATTGTTGAAGATCTTGCGATGACATTTGAATTCACAAGTCGGGGCAATCCTCCACTACTTTTGGTCGATGCGCTCATCACAAGCGAATTTCCGCAACACGGCGACGCTCAGATGAAACAATCGGCGCGGTGGTCGATTGGCTCCCTTACATACGCGTTTCGATCCGGGGCGGCCTGGTTGAGCCATGGCCTATTCAAAGGTCGCTTGCAGCTTGTCGGCGCGGCAATTGATTTGATGATCCCCCCGTTAGCGATTTTTGTGCTCTTGGTTCTTGCTGTTGCGGCGCTATCGGTCGTTTCGTGGCTTTTCGGAAGCGCGATAGCGATAATGCTTGCCGGGTTAGCTGCTATGCAATTAATTGCGGCGATCACGTTGGGGTGGGTTTGTTATGGCCGGTCTGCTTTGCCCCCGGCGGAATTGGCGGCGGTGGCTCAATTTTTGGGATCAAAGTTTTTGGTATTTGGCGCAAAAGGACGAGCAACTGCAAAAACATGGACGCCGACACGTGGCGGGGAACACGATGATCATGCAGAGTGACCGGCGGCGTCGTGCGTCAAATATCACAATAACAAATTGTGTTGAATGAAGCGGTGGAAAATCTCGGATTTGTTGCGATCGGGCGAAATGAAGGCGAGCGCCTTGAGCGATGCCTTAATTCACTGCAGCGTCACGGATTGCGTGTTGTTTACGTTGATTCCGGCTCAAAAGACGCCAGCCTGGCTGTTGCAAAAAAAGCCGGCGCCGCGATTGTAGAGCTGTCTTCCGACAGGCCATTTACAGCAGCGCGTGCGCGCAATGCGGGGTTTAAGCGGTTGTTTGGGCAGTGGCCGGATACGCAACATGTGATGTTCATAGACGGCGATTGCGAACTGGTGGACGGGTTTATCCCGGCGGCGCTCAAATTACTTCATGAAAATCCTGCTATTGGCGTGGTCACGGGCAGATGCCGCGAGCGCAATCCGGATGCGACGATTTACAACCGTCTTTGCGATATGGAATGGAATGGGCCGACCGGGGAAATCGACGCGTGCGGTGGTATTTTTCTGGTCAGAACGGCGACATTTCAGTCAGCTGGCGGATTTAACCCCTCGCTGATCGCTGGCGAAGAACCGGAATTTTGTATTCGCGTGCGTGAGGCAGGTGAAACCATAATTCGCGTCAAAGAAGATATGTGTTTTCATGACGCTGACATGCGGCGCTTTGGCCAATGGTGGCGTCGCGCTGTCCGCGCCGGTTACTCCTATGCGCAAGTCAATCGTTTGCATTCGGACGCTTACAAAGCTGAACGCCGCCGTGCCTGGTTTTGGGGAGCGATTCTGCCATCGTTGATTTTCGCGACAGCGCCGCTAACGGGCGGTTGGAGCGGCGCATTAGTAATTCTCTATGCCGCTTCTTTTTTGAAAACGCGGCGCGGTCTGATAAGATCTGGCGCCGAATCAAATAATGCCAGCATATTTGCGGCATTTCTTGTCTTGTCCAAATTTCCAAATCTGATCGGTTTGCTGAATTTCCGCAGCAAGCAATTTTTCAAGCAGCCGATAAATATCATCGAATATAAATAACAAATTGGAATTTGCGCCCAATATTGCTTTCTCGTAACTATTCGTCCGGGCTTGGTTTCCCCGCGTTCGTTACGAAAAAATAAGCAAACCGGCCGAGACGCAACTTTACGGGCAAAATGATTCGAAAGTTGGCGCCGCTCGGTTCAAGACTGCCGGATAGAGCCAAATTTCCCACAATAATCGTAATTACAATGTACTTTGTTCTTCGTATTTTAATCCACATTAACGAAATACTAACAGCGCTATTTGGCCTTTCCCTAAATAATCCGTAACGCTCATATTTCTTCGACTTGATTTAAAAAATTGGAGCTATTCGGGAAAATAAGCGTTTCCATTACCCCGATAGTTTTGTGGGGTCGCGCGAGAATGATGCGGCGATGAAAACGGCGGAGAAATGTTTCTTCGTTTGTTGAGTAACGCCGGCGCTGGGCCGGTTTGAATGAATGCGAGTATTATATGAGCAATGATTTCAGCGTTGGGGGAAAAAATCTTACTGTTTCCGAATTTGGAATTGGCGATCTGTTAGCAGCGTCTGAAAGCGGCGCTTTCGGCGCCACGGCGCAATCCGGCCGGCGCGGGCGCCAAAAGGGAGCGCAAAAAAAGCGCATGGCGCACGCAAGCCTTTTGGCGCCGCTATTGGCGGCCGAAGGATGCCTTAGCGTCGGCAAAGACGAAATACCCCTTGATTCTACAAGTGCTGGCGGCGCAACCGGATCCAGCTTGACGTCGCCGAATGGCGGGACCACCGGGACCACTGGGACCACTGGGACCACTGGGACCACCGGGGCCGGTAACGCGGGATTTGCGCAGGACGATGTTGGGTTCAACACTGGTACGGGCGCAGATATCCAGATTTTTGCCGGCGACCTGTTAGACAATGATTTCGCCAATTCGGGCGAGACGCTTCAATTGGTTCGCGTTTTCGGCGCTTCAAATGGCACAGTATCGCTTTCCGGCAACATTATTACCTTCACGCCGAATGCCGGTTATACGGGCCCTGCAACATTCAGTTATGAGGCGGCCAACTCTCTTGGCCAGTTAAGCCAGGCTGTTGTTCGGATAGATGTTGCCGATGGCGCGAGCGGCGGTAACACAGGCGGCGGTAATGCGGGTGGCGGAATGGCCATGCACGACCCGGCGATGACCCAAGAGATGATGGCGCTGATGGATCTCGTCAAACCTGCGGACGCGACGCATGTCGCTGTGCAGGATGGGTCGTGGTTTAATCCCGCGACATGGGCCAACGGCCAGGTGCCCGGTGACGGGGCCAAGGTTTTAATATCCGACGGCGTGACGGTAACCTATGACGGGCAAAGCCCCGTGTCGCTGTTTACGGTGCGCGTTGATGGCGCGCTCGAGTTTGCGACTGATACTGATACATTTATGGAAGTCGATACGCTGGTCGTTACTAAAATGGGCAGCCTGACAATCGGCACCGCCCTCAACCCCGTTGAAGCGGGTGTCGATGCGGTTATCCAGATTGCCGAGAATGGCCCGATTGATGTTTCCTGGGATCCGATGCTGTTATCGCGGGGCGTTATCAGTCACGGCGCCATTGAAATTCACGGCGCAGAAAAAGATACTTTTCTCAAAGTTTCAACCGATCCGATGGCCGGCGATACGTCAATTACATTGGATTCCGTCCCGGCGGGCTGGGAAGTGGGTGACAGGCTTGTTCTGACGGGAACGCATATCACAGACGTTCCAAATGTGCCGGCTGGGGGGCAGCGTGCGATTACAACTGAAGATGAGGAACTGACGATTACAGGTATTCAGGGAAATACCATCACTTTTGCAACGCCGCTGCAATTTGATCACGATACGCCGCGTGCGGATCTGAAAGCCTACGTCGCCAATTATAGCCGTAACGTTAAAATTGAAACGGAAAATGCCGACAACGTCTCGGTTAGTGAACGTGGCCACGTAATGTTCATGCATTCTGACGATGTCGATGTGCGGTATGCGGAATTTTTTGAACTGGGGCGTACTGACAAATCAACACGGGCCTTTGATTTTGACGACGTTGGGACAATCACGCCGGACTCAAATCTAAAGGCGCGCTATCCGCTGCATCTACATCGCACTGGCGTGGACAATCTGGATGATCCAGCAATACTGGTCGGCAATGCTGTGTGGGGCTCGCCGGGGTGGGGCGTTGTCCATCACGATTCAAACGCAGTTCTCACCGACAACGCGGCTTATGATGTCTTTGGCGCCGCCTTTGTCGCTGAAACCGGCAACGAAACCGGCCGTTGGTCGCATAATATCGCGATCAAATCGATTGGCGTCGCCGGCACCGCTAAACACGGCCCTGATGTTGCGGCTTTTGATCTCGGCCGCACAGGCGCAGGGTTTTGGTTTCAGGGCAGGCTGGTTGGCGCCGTTGACAACGTCGCTGCCGGTGTGCCGGGCGGTCACGGATTCGTTTACATGTCACGGGGCGGCACGGGCGATGTAATTGATGTGCTGGAAGAAAACGTTCCTCAACCAGAGGCCCTTAGATATCTGGACAGTGCGCTAATCAACATTCCGCCAATCGGGCAATTTTCCGGTAACGAGTCGATTGCGACGAACACCGGACTTGAAGTTATTAAAGCCAATCCCCACCAGGGCAGCGATATACGTTCGGTGCTGGACGATTTCACGGCGTGGGAAGTACATACCGGCGCCTATTTGCAATATACCGGACATTATACGCTGATTGATTTTGACCTCACGGCCACCGATCGACCTACCTTAAATGGAGCTCCATCAAAAGGGATCGGGTATGGGCCAAACACATTCGACATGGTCATAAACCGCGCAGATGTCGACGGCTTTGACATCGGAGTTGAATTGGACCGCGGATTATCTACGCTCAATCATCCGTTTAACGGTGATTACGGTTATGTTTTCATCGATGTAGACTTAAATAATAACGCCAAAAATTATAAAGGCGCCGCTGCGGGCGATCTGGTTTTGACGGGCGCTCAGCTAAATAATGCGCCACTGTCATTCGTTTCGGATATTGTTGGCATTCCAGTGGCGCCGCTATCCCACAAAAGCCCAGACTCGGCGAAGACAGAGTTGTCAGGCTTTAAAACGGACGGCATCGGGACGACAGCTGTCTCGCCTGAATGGGACCCTCTTATATATGACTATTTTTCTTTGCGTGGGGCCATCGAGGAAGAGGGACTTTGGACACTTCCGGACGGGCGCGTCGTAACCGCTTATGATCAGTATATAGCAGATCGTGTAACCGGAGAACTGATCAAGACATCGATATTTGTTGAAGTGCCGCAAACCAATTTGACGCCGGGTGCAGGGTTTCTTCGCACGGCGCCGGTCGATAATGGCATCCTTGATCTTAATAGTGCGGCGCCGGTCGCTCGAACCGATTTTGCGACGGTCACCGAAAACACATCGATTGTGATCAATGTGCTAGCCAATGATTTTGATCCTGACGGCGATCCGCTGAGTGTTGACGGCATTCTCCAGGCCGGTCATGGCGGGGTTTTTGACAATGGTGATGGAACAATAACCTATACGCCTGACCCAAATTACGTCGGCAATGACTATTTCTGGTATTGGGTCGAAGATAATAACGGCAATTTCGACAAGGCTCATGTTCAGGTGACCGTAGAAATTTAGGCCTTGCGTCGGTTAGTTATGCGTTCAGCGCCATCGCGCCATTCTGCAAGCACGCCGTCGTCGGATTCGGCGGCGGCGTGTTCTTTCATCAGCCTGAAAAATGCGTCGGCGTCTAGTTTGTATAGCGCCCAGACAGCCGCGCCGCGGACCATGGCGTCTTCATCGTTAACCAGACTACTCGCCGCAGACAAAAGCGATTTGTCATTGGAATTGCCGATGGCGATTAGGACATTGCGAATGAAGCGATTGCGCCCCGTACGTTTAACCGGCGATTTGGAAAACATCTCTCGGAAGGCGCTGTCATCAAGCGCGGCAAGAACAGCAAGCGAGGGGTTGCGCAATTCATCGCGCGCATGAAATTCAGCCTCTTTAGTTTGTTGCGCAAACTTGTTCCATGGGCATATTGCAAGGCAATCGTCACAACCATAAATTCTATTGCCCATGGGTTCGCGAAACTCCACGGGAATTGGTCCATTATGTTCAATCGTCAGATATGAAATACAGCGGCGCGCATCAAGTTGGTAAGGGGCGGGGAACGCTTTTGTTGGACAAATGTCGAGGCAGTTTTGGCACGCGCCGCAATGATCTTTTGCGGGGGTGTCTGCACCAAGACGCAGCGATGTATAAATAGCGCCAAGAAACAGCCAGGAGCCATAATCGCGTGAAACAAGATTTGTGTGCTTTCCTTGCCAACCAAGGCCAGCGCGTTCAGCCAGGGGTTTTTCCATAACCGGCGCCGTATCGACAAAGACTTTGACTTCGGCGCCGTGCTGGTCGGCGATCATGCGTGCAAGGCGTTTCAGGCGTTTTTTGACGATGTCGTGGTAGTCTTTGTTCTGTGCGTAAACCGAAATATTGCCGGTCGTTCGTTTGTTGAGTTTTCCCAGCGGGTCCTCGTTGGGCCCGTAATTCAGGCCGAGCATAATGACGCTGGAAGCCTCGGGCCATAGCGTTTTTGGATGCGCCCTTTGCGCCGATCGATCGGAAAGCCAACCCATATCGCCGTGGCGTCCAAGGGTCAGAAATTCGATAAGTCGCTTTTTCGCATTCGGCGCCAAATCGGCGGCAGTAAAACCGATCGCGTCAAATCCGAGATTTTGCGCTTCCTCTCGGATCTGATCTTTAATGTTTCTATTTGGCGCCGGCATTAAAAGTCCAGATTATCGTAATGGCTCGGAGGCGGAAGTCCGTTGATGCGATCCTGCAAAATTTGCCGCATGCTGGGACGTGATTTCAATCGCGCATACCACTCTTTGACCGACGGAAACTTATCCCAGGCAATGGCGTCAATGTAATCAAGCGCGGAAAAATGTGCGGCGGCGGCAATGTCCGCTGCGCTAAAGCGTTCTCCGGCAATCCATGAACGATTTTCCAAAAGCCAAGCAAAATAATCGAGGTGCCAGGCGAGGGCGGCGGTTCCTTGCTTCAGCAATTCGTAGTCAGGCTGACCGCGCCTCATAAGCCTTTTGTCAATTCGTTCGCGTAAGGTCGGTTCATTGACCTCTCGTTCAAATTTTTCGTTAAACCAAGAGCACAAGCGGCGTGTTTCGGCGCGCGCGGCCGAAGTTGAGGGCAGGAGCGGCGACGCCGTATACGCCTCGTCGAGATATTCAACAATTGCAGCAGCCGGCGAAATTGCGACCTCGCCGCCGGTTGGCGCCTCGTCAACGAGCACAGGCACTGTGCAGGCCGGGTTAATCGCCGCAAGTGATCCGTCATCTTGCCAGGGTCGGGTCTCGACAAGTCGCGCTGTCAGTCCTTTTTCGAAAAGAACAATGCGCACGATGCGTGAAGCAGGGTCGTGTGGCATGTGATACAAAATACGCATTAACCAAGACCATAGCAGCACTCCGCGAAAGGCAAAGCGGTGATTGTCAAGAATCAATGATTTTGGTTAACAGCCGGCGGGCGGCAAAAGGATTGCAGATTCTCGATCAAGGTGTTGCGAAACGCTCCGGCGCGGGACAATCGCCGGTTGAGGATTGTACCAAATGAGCACAGCCGCCTCCGATAGAGATCATAACGAGGAATTCAGCTGGCGACGGTCCGCGCCGACAGCGCGACGCGCAACGGCAGCCTTATACGCTTGGCGCGAACCGCATTGGTCCTTTTTATGGGGCGCGTCTGCGGCAATGCCGTTCCTGATATTGGCGGCTGTGGCGCCTGCCTTGTTAAGCCTGTCGCCCACGACTGACATGATTGCGCCAATTGCCGAGGCGCGCGCAGTAATGGGTGGTGAAGCTGAAATTGCAAATCACGAATCACCATTTTATTTGTTACTGCTAATGGCGGGCGATATTTTCGCTGATGCGCCGGGGCGCATTCATCTCATGGCAAAGGCTTTGGGCGCGCTTTTGGTGATGGTCCCGCTTGCTTTTTTTGCGTCCTCCCGATTTCCAGCGCTTGTCGCCGCCGTGCTGACTGCGGGGATGGCAGCTTATGTTGCGGCGCCGTTTGCTGCGGCGCCCGAATTCGGCGTTGCTGTGATGCTCGTCTGCGCAGTTGCATTTCTGTCGGGATCAGCGGAGGATTCTTTCCGGAAAGCATGGTTCGAAGGCGCCATTGCAGGCGCTCTTCTGTTTACGCTGTGGCTGCTCAGCCCTGTATTATCGCTGGCGGGTTTTGTGTTTTTGTCCGCTTGCCCATTTCTTTCCGGGCGCTTCAGGCTTTGGCGATATGGATCAACACTCATTGTATTTGCTTTGCTTGCGGCGGTCCTGGAGTTTAATGCGCCAGGCTTGAATTACGCCCGTGCCGCCGCTGCCGCCGGCATCTTGGATCTCGGCGCTTTATTTTCCGGCCATGAGGCAGTTTTCGGATTGAGCGGCGTTGTCTATAGCGCGATAATCATTATGGCGTCTTCGGCAATTTTCGGCGGCCGCGAACATGCAAAAAGCTGGGGCGTTGCAGCCGGATTTGCCGTGGTCGCATTCGTTGCAGCTCGGATCGCGGGCGCAAATGCATTGCCGGTTTTTGTATTGGCGGCAAGCATCGCCTGTTTTTCGATAGCATCGCCATTTTATGACGGTCTGTTCCGCAGTCATGATCGTGCGAGTGTTTCTATAGCTTTGATGGCTGCCTCGTTAACATTGTTTTGGGCTGTCGCGCTCATTGCACACGCGGCGGGACAATTCGGGCTGCAATACCAGGCATCGAAATCTGCGCCGGAAAACATTCGTAGCGAGCTGGCGCTTGTTCAACCTGGAGGATTGACCATCGCGCGATGGGTAGAGGAAGGGCGGTTTTCGACGCCGGAAGCGCGCGAGCTGTTTGCGCTCGCGCCAGTCGATCAATCCGCCGTACTTCTTGCGGCGGCAAGCCGCGCACGGATCATCGCTAAACACGGATTGGACGTTGCCATATTAACGGGCGCAGACACTGCGTGCGTTCTGACCGAACAGCGCTACTGCTATGCCGACGGTCCTGCTGCAGCTACAGCGGCGGCGGTTGTTTTTGTACCTCGCTTGGATTTTGACGCTGCAACGACCTTGGCAAAAGGCAGGTCGGAGGCGCTGCTCTATACGCAATTCAAACTGGTCGAACGCAACGCCCTTTGGGAGATCTGGGTCCGTCGCGGCGCATCTATTCCGACAAATCTTTTGGCTGCGCCAAACGCCGCCCTTTATCGTTAAGCGCTATCGGCGCCCCAGGCGATGAAAAAGGGGTTATCGAAGCCGCGTTCCTTTTTGCCGTAGAGAAGTGTTTCGCCTTGCGGATGGGTTACGACTTTTCCGCCAGCAGCTTCCAGAACCGCCTGGCCTGCGCCGGTGTCCCACTCCATGGTCCGGCCAAACCGCGGATATATATCTGCTTTTCCCTCTGCGATCAGACAGAATTTAAGCGATGACCCGGCGGCGGCGAAGTCGGCGATATCCAGCTTCGCAAGATAGGCGTCTGTCTCCGGCGAACGATGCGAACGGCTCGCGACGGCGACGAGGTTTGTTTGTGGAGACGGTCGTGTGCTGATTGTTTGCCTGTCGCCAATTGCGTTGTTTTTGCTGATCTCCGCGACCCATGCGCCGGCATTTCGCGAACCTGCATAGAGCCGGGCGAGGGCGGGGGCGTACACGACGCCAAGCACCGGACATTTGTCGCGGATGAGAGCAATATTGACGGTGAACTCCCCGGTCTTTTTGATAAACTCTTTGGTGCCGTCGAGGGGGTCGACAAGGAAGAATTCGTCGCCCAGCGCCGGGATGTGCCCGTCCGAAGCGCCTTCCTCTGCGAGCACCGGAATTTGCGGTGCGAGCGCCTGCAAGCCATTGAGAATGATCTCCTCGCCGGCACGATCGGCCTCGGTCACGGGTGACGCGTCACCCTTTTCTTCAACGACGAAGTCTGTGTGATAAATATCAAGCGCTTTTGCGCCAGCCTTGAGCGCCAGCGTGCAAATCGCGTCGATAAGTACAGTGTCATTAATGGGATGGCGTTTCATAGAACTGGCATGAAACAGGTTCACCGGTAACGCAAGGCCGGAAAAAAAGCGACCTCAGCGAAAGGCGACGATTGTGAACGCCGCTGTTTGCCGCGGCGTTAACCCTCCGGCAGGAATGATCTCCTGGATAATCCAGCCTTCGTCAGCGAGTTGGTTCAGGCGGTCCTGCAGCGCCGCCGCCGCGGCCCGGCCATAGTCGCGCTCATTGGCAAAAACGCCAGCTGGACGCCGATTGGCGTCCCGCCACGTGACATGAAAGGCTGCAAACTGTTTCGACATGGCACATGTCACCTTTTCAATGTAATTTTCAGCTTATTGTGGCTTTTAGAGATACAAACGCCGGGCCGTTATTGTGCGTGTCGCAGTCGGGGTAGGGCGGTGGGCCTGGCCAGGGTTTGGGCGCCGTGTCTGCATACCGGGTGGAGTTGCGGTCTTTCAGGCTTTGCGTGTGTTTTCAGAGGTGTAGTTTAGAGTGATGACAGATACCGGGCTGGGCGAAGTTGACAATTTCTCCACCGATGGCGTGCGCCGCCGCGGCCCGATGGCGCGCGCCCTTGTCGGCGATATTGTTCAACTTGTTGATTTTATCCTTGTGATCGTCGTGTCGGTCGCCGTCGCCTACGCCTATCATGCGCTGGCGTTGCAATCCGCATTCGATGTCCAATACTATATTGCCGCCGGCATCATTGGGGCGACAGGGCTAACCGCTTTGCTGCGCCGCGACGGCTATTATGAATTTGATCAGCTGCTGTCATCCGGGCGGACGCTACGCGCTATTTTTTCCAGATGGGGGCTGGTGGTGCTCGGCCTGCTCGCTTTTGGATTTGCCCTGAAAGTCTCTGAGAATTTTTCCCGAGCCTGGCTGGGGTTGTGGTCGATTTTCACGGTTACGGCAATAACCGGCGCTCGCGTCATTACGGCCAGGATTTTACGCAGTATGAGCCGCGACGGCGGCGCCTTTGCAAGGCGCGTCGCCGTTGTCGGCGCGACCGCGCTTGGCGCCAAATTCGCGGCTCAGGCCAGCGCACCCGACAGCGGCATTTCGATTGCCGGTATTTATGAAGCCGGGCTTTCCGATAACGGCGATGGTCATTACGCTGAAATCAAAGGCGATATGCATGATTTAGCTCAGGCGGCGCGCAACAACGAGATTGATGACATTGTCATCGCAACGCCGCGCGCCTCAAAAGAAGAAATGGCGGCAGTGATCCGCCGTCTTTCGATTTTGCCCGTATCGATTGCAATCTGCTCAAACATGCATTGGCTGGATCATACCGGCGGCGCCATCGCCAGAGTCGGGGACGCCAGCGTCTTATCTCTTTACCGGCGTCCCCTGGAGGGCTGGGGCGGCGTGATCAAGAATATTGAAGACTTTTTTCTTGGCGGGATTATTCTTGTATTGAGCACGCCCGTCCTGCTTTTGCTCGCCTTTGCAATTCGGTTGCAGGGAAAAGGGCCGATCCTTTTTGCCCAACAACGCCACGGGTTTAATAATGCGGTTTTCAAGATCTATAAATTCCGCACCATGACGGTTTCGGAGGATGGCGACGAAATCGCGCAGGCAAAGCCAGATGATCCTCGAATAACGGCATTGGGAAAGTTTTTGCGGCGTTACAGCCTTGACGAGCTGCCGCAGCTGATAAATGTCGTACGCGGTGAAATGTCGCTAGTCGGGCCGCGACCCCACGCGCTGGCGCATAATCACCAATATGCCCGGACCATCGAAAATTATTCCGGCAGGCACAAAGTCAAACCTGGCATTACCGGTTGGGCCCAGGTCAACGGTTTTCGCGGCGAAACGTCTGAAAATGAATTGATGGAGCAACGGGTCCGCTATGATTTGGCCTATGTTGACAATTGGTCCCTTTGGTTCGATCTGAAAATTCTGATTTTGACAATCAAAGCGGTGGTTTTTCCCAAAAACGCCGTTTAAGACCGTCGAGATTTCCGGGGTCAACATGTGTCGCCCCCTACAACACAGATTGAGGCCTCACCATGCGCATCACCATGATCGGCACCGGATATGTAGGACTGGTTTCCGGGGCTTGTTTTGCGGATTTCGGTCACGACGTGGTTTGCGTCGACAAAGATCGCTCAAAGATCGAAAAGCTTGAAGCGGGTGAGATTCCGATATTTGAACCGGGGCTGGAAGCGCTGGTCGCCGAGAATGTAAAGGCAGGCCGGTTGTCCTTCGGCCTCGATCTTGCCGCGTCGACCCCTAATTCAGATGCAGTATTTATCGCGGTCGGCACGCCGTCGCGGCGCGGGGACGGTTTTGCCGATCTTTCCTATGTCCACAAGGCGGCTGAAGAAATTGCCGCGGTAATGGACGGATACACAATTGTCGTAACGAAATCGACCGTGCCGGTCGGCACCGGTTCCGAGGTTGAAAATATTATTCGCAAAGCGCGCCCAGACGCGGACTTTTCGGTTGTCTCAAATCCCGAGTTCTTGCGTGAAGGCGCCGCCATTGAAGATTTCAAACGGCCGGATCGTGTTGTCGTGGGCGCTGAGGACGAGCGCGCCATCAAGTTGATGCGCGAGATCTATCGCCCGCTTTACCTTAATGAAACGCCGATCGTTTTCACCGATCGCGCAACGTCGGAACTTATCAAATACGCAGCCAATGCGTTTCTCGCAACGAAAATCACTTTCATCAATGAGATGGCGGATCTTTGCGAAAAAGTCGGCGCCAATGTTCAAGAGGTCGCAAAAGGAATTGGTCTTGACGGACGTATTGGCGGAAAGTTTCTCCATGCGGGCCCCGGTTATGGCGGATCATGCTTTCCTAAAGACACGTTGGCGCTCGTGCGTACGGCGCAAAGCAATAATGCGCCGGCGCGAATTGTTGAGGCCGTCGTTAAGATAAATGACGAGCGCAAGCTCAAAATGGCCGAACGCGTTATCGAAGCTTGCGACGGTTCCCTGGAAGGCAAAACGATTGCCGTGCTTGGGCTGACTTTTAAACCAAACACTGACGATATGCGCGATTCTCCATCGTTAGATATTGTGCCGGCGCTACAAGCGGCCGGCGCTGCAATTCAGGCCTTTGATCCTGCCGGCGCTGCGGAGGCGAAGACTTTGCTGGAAAACATCTCTTATACCGACGGACCCTATCAAGCACTTGAGGGCGCGGACGCTGTCCTGATTATTACGGAATGGGACGAATTTCGTGCGCTTGACCTCGACCGTGTGAAATCGCTGATGAAATCGCCAACCATGATTGATTTGCGCAATATCTATCTGCCTGAGGAGATGGATGAAAAGGGTTTCAATTATTATTCCATCGGCAGGCCGCGCAAGGCCCGCGTTTAAGCGGCGCTCAGTTTTTTCAGAACTGAAGATTTTCCACTGCTACTTTTGCCAAGAGTTGCGATCTCCAGACTGGCTGATCGGAGAATGTCAGTCGTCACCATTGGCGCTTCACTGCGAAAACGGGTTTTACCGGCCTCGTCTACATAAACCACGTAAAAACCCTGTTCAGCGTCAAGGGCGTGACGCAGCAATGAAGTGTCAAGCCAGTCGATTGGTTCGCCGTTCTTTCGTGGTTGGCTCTCGCCGTAAACTTCGATCACGCTGACATCCTCGCGGATCAATGCCGGGATCGCCGGCTTTAATAGCCGCCGTTGCATCCGGCAGGCTGGATGGTTTGCTGCAGGACCGATGATGAACAGCGTGCTGCGCGGGGAGAATTTCTTCACAGGATCTGCCCGCCGCAAATTGGCGCCAATCTCGGGGATCAGCTTTGGCCGGAATGACGCAACTGCGGCTATAAAGCCGAATATCAGACAGGTCGCGATGATGAAAAATGTGAGACCCATAATAGTGGAAATTATCGTTCCGATCTTGCCAGCGCGTTAATTGACCAAGCCCCCGCTATCAGCGCTAAGCAGACTGGCTTTTTCCGGTCTATTGTTTCCCCGGCCAACGCTTCGGCGCGCGGATGGTTAACAGAATATGAATAGCAGAATTTCGCTCTATCCGAAAGCGTTGGGGAGCGCCAACCGCCACGCAACATATTGTGCAATGCCGTCGGCCAGGGATGTCCGCGGTGCATAGCCAAGATGTTGGCGGGCAAGCCCAATGTCGGCCCAAGTGCGCTCTACATCGCCATCCTGCATGCCGCGCATCTCCTTCTTGGCCTCAATCCCCAGCTCTTTTTCAAGCAGCTGTATCAAGGTCATGAGTTTTTCCGGCTTATCATTACCGAGATTAAACACTTGGTGGGGGGGCTCATTGGCCAGCGGCGGCCGGTCATGGGCAGCCAGAACACCGCTGACGATGTCGTCAATATAGGTAAAATCCCGCGCCATGTCGCCATGGTTGAAAACCTCAATTGGCTCGCCCTTGAGCATTTTCTCGGCAAAAATCCAATAGGCCATGTCGGGCCGGCCCCAGGGGCCATAGACCGTGAAGAAGCGCAGGCCAGTTTGCGCTAGTTCATAGAGACGCGCGTAAGACGACGACATCAACTCGTTTGCTTTTTTTGTCGCGCCATAAAGGGAAACCGGGGCATCGGTTTTGTGCCCTTCCGAAAAAGGAATTTGCGTATTGGCGCCATAGATTGAGGATGAAGAAGCGTATACGAGATGTTTTGTTTTCAACTTCCGGGCAAGTTCAAGAATTGAAAGATGTCCCGCGAGATTTGAACGTTCATAAGCAAACGGGTTTTGAATAGAATATCGGACGCCCGCTTGCGCCGCCAAGTGAATGATCGTTTCAATTCCGGCGTTTTCGCAATGTGCGGCGAGAGCGTCAAAATCTGCGATGTCTGTTTTATGAAAGGTGAAAGAAGAATGCGGAAGGAGCTTTGCAAGCCGGGCGTCTTTTAGTTCTGTCGGATAGTAATCGTTGAGATTATCGACGCCGATAACACTGTCGCCGCGCGCCAAGAGCGCGTGGGCGACATATGAACCAATAAAACCAGCGGCGCCGGTGACAAGAACAGCCATTTCGGTAAACCTCAACAGTGAGTTTAGCTACGATAGTTTTATACCGCCTTTACGGCGGCGTCGACGCCTGGCGCGGCATCGCTGCTCGCCAGCATCTCGTCAAAAAGACCTTCCGGGACCGATTTTTTACGGCGTAGCATATAAATCGCAAGAACGGCTTGCGCGACGCCGACCGCAAAAAAAAGATCGACATAATTAAGCGATGTGCGGGTCGCGGACAGCACCAATAATGACCCAATCATCGCCCCTAACGCGTTGGCCATATTGTTGGCCGCAAGGATGCGCGCGCGTCGTTCCGGCGGCGCCCGGCGCTGTACCGCCGCCTGCAAAGGCACCACAAAAACACTTGTTGATATTGCGGCCAGGACAAAAGTTCCCGTTAAAAGCCAGGCGCGCCAATTATCAAAAAACATGTGGATGGTTTGTAATGCGCGGTCTGGCGGCGGCGGATAGCCGGACGCAATGATAAAAACACAAAACGTCATGAGGCTCGCGCCCGCGGCGCCCGCGGTCGAAAAACCAAGGCCCGTACGACTTTTTGAAAGCAGCGACGCGCCAATCGCGCCGATCGCGGCGCCAATCGTGAAAAGCACCATCATGACCGCAACGACCCCGGGCGCCCCGAATAATTCATCGCGCACAAAAAGCGGCACGGCGACAGTCACCAGGGCGCCCACGGACCAATACCAGGCGACCCCCAACACCGGGCGCGCCACACCTCGCGACGATGCGGCAAAACCAATCAGCTTGACCGCTTGTGCAAACCCGTTCCAGTCGACCTTCAATTCCGGCGCATTGGCGGCAGCTTCCGGCGCCAGCCTGATCGCGAGCCATCCTGCGAGTGCTGCGACAATCAAAATCAGAGAAACAATACCCGCGCCGTTTGGCGTCGTAATGAGTACATTGCCAACGACAATGCCGATCATCACCGAAACAAATAATCCGCCGCTGCATAGAGCGTTGCCGCGCACCAGCTCATTGGCGCGCAAATATTTTGGCATTGCGCTGGTCCTCACCGGGCTGAAGAAGGCCGACTGGGCGCCCATGAGAAACAACGCAAGAATAAGAATGAAGCTGTTGTTCATTAAAAAGCCGGCGGCAGCGAGAATCATCAACAAGAATTCCGCAAATTTTGTACGGCGAAACAGAAACGAGGTTTCATATTTATCGGCGAGTTGTCCCGCGATCGTCGAAAATAACAACATTGCAATTGGAAACAGCGAACCGATGATCGGCAACGCATCGTCATTGCTAATCATTGGAGCTGAAAGGACGCCGTAAACGAGCGCAATCGACAATGCCTGTTTGAGCATATTGTCAGTAAACGCGCCTAATGCGAGGGCGGTCCACATCGGCAGGAACCGGCGTTGAAAAAACAGCGGCGGCGGCGTGGGAGCCAAAGGCGGATTGATTGTCACGCGCTTTTACCTTTCGGATCGGGAAGGACGGCGCCGATCTCAATTCCTTTTGGGCGGTCGCTGCCCAGAAGCGCAAGTGATCGTTCTTCAATCACGGCCTCAAGACGCGTCATAAAAGAATTTTTGTCGAGGCCCGGAGCGATCGGTTCCAAAAATTCAATAACGGCGTCGCCCGGCGTCAGGCGCCAGCTTTGCTGCGGCCACCGAAGGCCCAAATTTGTCGCCACGGGAATGGCGGGGCAACCATAGGCCTGGTACATATGAAAAACGCCTTTTTTATACCGATATTGCTGTCCGACCGGTGAGAGATGACCTTCCGGATAAATCAGGATGCGCCGGTTGAGGGCCTTTGCTTTGTTGAGTTCTTCGTCGACAAGCCGGGCGCGTGCAAATGCGCCGCCGCAATTGTCAACGACAATCGCCCCCATTTTGCGCAATATGCCGCCGACTAATGGAAATTTTTCCAAATGATCGCCGGTTACAAAAGCGAGGTCATGAAATTTCGAAAACATCGCAAATCCGTCGCCCCAGCTTTGATGTTTTGCCGCAATGATGCAAGGGCCGGCAGGCACTTTTTCCCGGCCGCGAACAATGATCCGGACACCGACAATCCAACGCATCCAAAAACACATGATGTTTGTGTAAACGAAAATCCACAACATAATCGGGCGCCGGCTCGGAATAAGCATGAGCGGAAGCGCGCCAAGAACGCAAAAAACTGATGTGATCCAATAGGCGACCTGAAAGACGATGTTACGAAACAGGCTGATCATAATGTTGCTCCCGGCGTCGCCGAAGATTTTAAGACGGCAATGACAGCATTTGATAAAGCGTCCTGTCGCGGCGATAGGGCGCCGCTAATTCGTCCGTATACTTTGTGAAGGGCGGTTTGCAGCATAACGCCCAGCGCCATTGCCGCAGGCAAAACATTGTCGCCTTGCGTCAGTTCGCCACGCTGCATGGCTGCTGAAATGATATCTTCTACGGCGCTGACCGGATTATCCGGATCATCATGACGCGTGTCGCCGGGCAGGGGCAGAAACCGGTGGGTTGTCAGCAAGTGATAGGCAAAAAGCGGCCAGTCCTCGTCAGCGATCCGGCAATAGGCGGCAACGACCGCACGGGCTTGCGCGTCAAGCGTATCACTTTGCTCGGCGGCGGCGCGTATTTCTGCGGCGAGGCGCTTATGGATGGCAAAAAACATCGCATCAGCCAGCGCTTCCTTACCCTGATAGTGCCGGTACAAAGCGCCTTCCGAGACGCCGGCGGCCGCGGCAATCTCGCGGGTCGTGACAGCGTCTACGCCGCTCTGCGCAAACAGCAACAATGCGGCGCGCTCGATCGCAGCTTTCGTGGTGCCGTCTGTGGCGGTCACGCCGCGTCTGTCTATTTGTGGCGCCGCCACCGTAAATTCTCCCATGAAACCGCCCGGCTTTTCGGGCATTGACGACGAATGAAGTAAGCGCTCACTCACATGGTGGCGTTTGTGTATCGAATTGTCAAGTGAGCGCTCACTCACAATTTGCCAGTTGGAGCGGCCTGGCGGTTTAAGTTGCGCTTCTTGCGGTCCCCTCAGTGTGAATACGCGAGAACATTGCCAACCGGCAGTCGCGATGGCCCGCCATATTGATCCCCGATCATGATGGGATGCGTTGTTTTTATCAGGGCGGCGCTTGCGGAGGGCCTGATAATTTCGACCCGCTCGGCGCCAAAATGATCCCGCCGCCGCCGGTCCATCACCAAAAGACAGGCTGGCTATCAAACAAATTCACGAAGTGTATTTTGGTCGATTTATTGCCGGTGGACCTTTGTGATGTGTTCGGCCGGAGACGGTTCGAATTGAAAATTTGCCGCGCGGGGCTGGCCGCCCACGATCAGGGGGCCTTTGCGCCGGCGCCAAACCAATCATTGCAACGCGCCGTTTCATCGTTATATATCCGCCAATTCTTGGCCCGGGCGTGGATAACAGTTCAGGTTGTTTGCTTGCCCGGTTCGGCGCTTCCCGAGGGAGATTGAATTAAATGTGGATTTCGCCCGCTTATGCGCAGGCTGCTCAACCCGCTGCGCCAAACGCGCTGATACAGCTTGCGCCGTTTGTCCTGATCTTTGTGATATTTTATTTCTTGTTGATCCGTCCGCAAATGACGGCGCGTAAGAAACATACGGAAATGGTCACCAACGTGCGCCGCGGTGATGTGGTGGTGACAGCTGGCGGCATCGTCGGCAAAGTCACCAAAGTCCTGGACGGCGATGAAGTGATGGTGGAGCTTGCCGAAAAAGTGACGGTGAAGGTCCTGAAATCGACACTTAGCGATGTGCGCACCAAGCCTCAGCCAGCGGCAAATGATAAATAGATAACAGGGACGGGGCGCACCAAAAATCGCCTCAAGCATTCATCCATGCTTCAATTCTCCAAGTTTCAGACCGCCGCTATATTGGGCCTCATATTGCTCGCGGCGCTTTTTGGCGCACCAAATCTCCTAAGTGAGAGCGCGCGCAATAATCTTCCGGGTTTTGTGCCCAAAGGAACCATCAATCTCGGTCTTGATCTCCAGGGCGGCTCGTATCTTCTTCTCGGCGTCGATACGGACAAGGTGATTGACGACCGGATGAAAGGCCTGATGGTCGATCTGCGCCGTGAAATGCGGCCGGTCAGTGCGATCGGTAAAGAGCGCATCAGGTTCGACAATCTTGTTTACAATGACGACAGCGGTGTTGTTTCATTGCGCATTGCAAATGAGGCCGATATTGACGCAGCTGCAGATCGCGCTCGGGATTTGACGCGCGGCGGCGCTTTGGGGCTTGGCCAGCGAAACTACATTGTTTCGGTCAATGGACCGGCGATCAATGTCACTATCACGGCGGAAGCGCGGCGCTTTTTTTCCAATGAGGCCGTGCGTGATTCAATCGAAGTTATCCGCCGGCGGATTGACCCGGCAGGCAATAAGGAAGTCGCAATCCAGCCGCAAGGCGAGAATCGAATTGTAGTGCAAGTGCCGGGCGACGACGACCCGGAAGCGTTGAAGGCTCTTATCAACAGGACAGGTCAGCTGACATTTCATGCGCATGATCCGTCGGTGAGCGTGCAGGATGCAGCGGCGGGACTTATTCCGCCGGGGCGCATCTTGGTCCCGTTTAGCGAGAGTGAGGGCGCCGGACAGTTGCCGCTGGTGCTTGAAGAAGATCCGATTATTACCGGCGCCATGGTGCAGACCGCGTCCGCCGCGCCAAATCCTGACGGCGCCGGATTTCAGATTAATTTTGCCTTTGACAGCAGCGGTGCTCGCCGGTTTGCGGATTATACCCGCAATAATATCGGGTCGATATTTGCGATTGTCCTCGACGATCAGATTATCTCGGCGCCGACTATACAGTCCGCGATCACACAGGGCTCGGGCCGCATTACCGGGAACTTCACAGCCATGGAAGCTGCGGAAACCTCGTTGCTCATCCGGTCGGGCGCATTACCTGCTGAATTGAAAACGCTGGAGCAGCGGTCGGTCGGCCCGGAACTTGGCGCTGACTCCATTGAGGCCGGCGCCAAAGCGCTGATCATCGGCTTCATCGGCGTCATTATCTACATGGTGGTCAGCTATGGCCGCTTTGGCGTCTATGCGGATTTTGCGTTGATCGCCAATATTATTCTGATTGCCGGCGCGTTATCGCTCTTTGGTTCGACGCTGACGCTGCCTGGTATTGCCGGTATCGTCTTGACGATCGGAATGGCGGTGGACGCCAATGTGTTGATCTTTGAGCGTATCCGCGAAGAGTTATTGAACGGCAAGTCGCCGATCAATGCCGCCGAAATTGGCTATGATAAGGCGCGGTCGGCGATCATCGACGCCAACATCACAACCTTTCTTGCCGCTATCATCATGTTTCAGCTTGGCGCCGGCCCCGTAAGAGGTTTTGCAATTACTCTAGCCGTTGGCGTCGTTACGTCTGTTTTCACAGCTTATTTCCTGACACGTCTTTTTGCCGGCGGGTTCCTTTTGGCCAAACGGCCAAAAGAATTGAAATTGTAGGAACGCGCCATGTATTTGAAATTGATCCCCGACAATACGAATGTTCAATTCACGAAATTGCGGTTCGGCGCAATGGCGTTGTCGGCCGTACTCATTGTCGGTTCTATTATCGCTTTGTTCACTCACGGCCTGAATTTTGGCATCGATTTCCGTGGCGGCGTGACGATCGAAGTAGCAGATTCTGAGCCGATAGATACAGGCGCCGTTCAGGGCGCCATCGCCAATCTAAATCTCGGTGATGTGAAGGTTCAGGAGATTCAGGATTTTGCAGGAACCGACGAAGCTGTCATTGTTTTTATCGAACAGCAGGAAGCACCGGCGGCCGACGGGTCTGAAACAGCTGAAAGCGTCGCGGACGCGAATGAAGACGCGCAACAACAAGCCGCCGCATTGGTGCAGGATGCGCTGCGCACGCTCCTGGGTGATGATATAGAGTTTCGGAAGATTGACGTGGTCGGGCCGACCGTCTCAGGAGAATTGGTCCAAAAGGGGGCAATCGCCGTCGTACTCGCGATTGGCATGATGCTGATATACATATGGTTTCGATTTGAGTGGCAGTTTTCGGTTGGCGCGATCACAGCGCTGGTGCATGACGTAATTATAACACTCGGCTTGTTTGCCGTGACGAGCCTCGAATTCAATCTCGCGATTATTGCCGCGCTGTTGACGATCGTTGGCTATTCCATGAACGATACGGTCGTCGTTTATGACCGCGTGCGTGAAAATCTGCGCAAGTACAAGAAAAAGCAATTATCCGAGTTGCTCGATCTGTCGATCAACGAAACCCTGTCGCGAACCATCATGACATCTGTGACGACGTTGTTGGCGCTGATTGCGCTGGCGATTTTCGGCGGCGTCGTGTTGCGCGGATTCACCCTGGCGATGATCTGGGGCGTAGTTATCGGCACCTACTCGTCGATTTTTGTGGCGTCGCCGTTCCTGCTGGCGACCGGCGTCAAACGGGATTGGTCAAAACAATCTGTCGCGGTGACGCCTTAAAGCGTGATCAGGCGTTGAAAGCGAAGCTTTCAACCGGGAACCGGTTTTCCGGTTCGGTCACGCGGCAAAAAAGATTCTAAAGTGCGATTTGATTTAATCAAAAATAATATTGCTTGTGGCGCCGCTCTTGCCAGATAAACCTACTCAAGATTGCGAATATTGCGCAACAGTGGTTCGCACCCGTGACGAGGATCGTTGGCTGGCGGCGCGCTATGCAGAGCCCGAACCCCGCCGCGTTCTGATGGCGTTATATGCTTTTCATGGAGAGCTACGCCGCATTCCTGCTTCGGTCAGTGAACCGCCATTAGGCGAGATCCGCCTGCAATGGTGGCGGGACGGGCTCGCAGAAATTCGCGATGGTAAACCATCGCGCGCCCACCCGGTTTTTTTGGAACTTGCCGCTGCCGGCCTCGTTTCAGCGGATTTCCGACAACAGATTGATATGATGATCGATGCGGCGGCGAGGCCCCTCTACGGTGAAGGGTTCAATGGTATTAATGACCTGACGGATTGGCTGGCGCGGATCGACGGCGCCGTTGGCGGCCTCGCTGTGTCGGCGCTCGGCGGCGGCGCGCTGGCAGATGTTGCAGCGCGGGCGGGAACAGGATTTGCGCTGGCGCGCGAAGGCCGACATTGGGCCCCCGCGCTAGAGACTGAAATCATACGTTGCGCGCAATCGATCGCAGAAGAAACGGCGCCTGGACTGCGGATGGCGTCAGCTGAAATCTCGCCTGCGTTGGCGCATCTTTCGCTGACAAGACTTTATGCAGCGCGTGGCGATAAGCCGTTCCCTTTGGCAAAACGTCTGCGTCTATTTTCCGCCATAGCTTTCGGGCGGTATTAAGCGCCTATAGCGCCGGGCGAAGTGGAAGGCGAAGCCGTCAACGGTTACCGGTTTTTCGGCCCGACCGCGAAGGCGCAGCCAATAATTTAGATCATCGGTCGATTCCATCCAATCGTCCGATGATCTAGGTGTGGTGCTCGATATGATCGTCAATCAGCGCTTTATTATAGGCGGCCAGCGCTTTGACGCGCGATAAATATCCAACAATATGATCGCGCTGATGAAGATCGACCACCGGCAGCCCATGTTCCTCCGCTTCATTGAGTTGCGCCAAAGCGGCGCCAAGCGATTGTTTTGTTTCAAGCCGGCTGGCGTCTTCCGACAAGGGCGCGCCGGGGGGCATTTTTTCCATCACATCACCCACACGGATTGTTTTAAGGATTACGCCTTGCGGTCCTTCCGATAAATCATAGCCGCGCCGCGATAATTGCCAGTGAAAAAAAGATCGCCCGCAAACCGATTGAACTATCAGGGTTGCAATGGCGACGGCGACCATCAGCGATATGGTGATGCCATATTCGCCCGTCATTTCGAATACAATAAGCGTCGTTGAAATCGGCGCGCCAAGAATGGCGCCGCCCGCAGCGCCCATGCCGATCATCGCGTAATAAACCGGGCTCGCCGTGGCGTCCGGCAGAAATTGGCCGAGTGCTGCGCCAAATGCCGCTCCTGCAAACGCGCCGATGACGAGCCCCGGTGAAAAAACGCCGCCGCCGAAACGACAGGAAAGGGTCACGGCTGTCGCTGCGCATTTCGCGACAACGAGAAGTACAAGCAAATAGATGGTGTAATCGCCATTAACGGCTTTTGTCACCGCTTGGTACCCAACGCCAAAAACTTCCGGAAAGACTGCGCCAATCAAGCCAATGACCACGCCGCCAAGGGGCGGCAGCAAAAGATAAGATAGTCCATGAAGCTGCGCGAAATCACGCAGCTTCATGGTCAGTCTTTTGGTTGACAGAAGAAACCCTGCCGCAACCAGTCCGCAGACAACGCCAAGAAGTGCGGCAAACGCCACATCGATGGTTGCGGCTGTGCCGTAATCGGGCGGTGCAAAAGCGGGAAAATCGCCAAGATGAATGCGGGCGACAATTGCGGCGGCGACGCTGGCTGCAGCAATCGGCCCAAAGACTGACAAGGCGTAATTTCCCAAGATGACCTCAAGGGCAAAAAGAACCCCGGCGACCGGCGCGTTAAAGCTGGCAGACACGGCGGCGGCGGCGCCGCACCCAAGAAGCGTGCGCCGCTGCTTGCCGTCAAAACCCATATGCCGATCAAGAAAGGAGGCGATCGCGGCGCCCAGATGAACCGCCGGTCCTTCCCTGCCGGCGCTGGCGCCGGAGCCCAGTGAGATCGCGGAAACCGCGGCGGCGGCAAGTCCGGCGCGCATCGATACCCGTCCGCCGCCGACGGCGCGCGCCTCGATCACATCGGCGATGCCCTGGCCGCGACCGCCCGGGAGCCATTTGTAGCGATCGGCCAGGTAAAGCAAAAGCGACACCGAGAGACCGCCAATCACCGGAGCGGCCAGCGTTCGTGCAAAGCTGAGCGACGCCGCGCCGCTGACAACCATTTCCTCCGTCTCACCGAAGGCAAATGTTGATACAGCATCAATCGCCAATCGGAATATGATCACCCCATAGGCTGCGGCAACGCCAATAAGAACGGCGAAAAACCACACGCGAAAGACGTCAAGATGCGCCAGTTGCTGCTGCAAATTTCTTAGGAAAATGAGGATGCGCGCGACGTTCCGGGTCATGACTATTCCGTCATTGGTTAAGGAAATTCGTTCATATCAGCATTCGACGCCAAGTCTAAATGTCACAATATGATTAACGCAGAATTCATCCTGCTTTGACACAATCATTATTGGTTTATCGATAATAGGATGGGGAACGTCATGGCAGAATCCGGCGCACGCGTAGCACGTGACGTTGGCGACAAAATCGATCCGTCGCGCGCGGCGGCGGCGATGACGCGCTGGCGTCGTGCAGTTTCTGATGCAATGGGCCAGGATCCCGGCGCGCCCCTTGACCAACCCGACCGTCGCCTTTTGATGCTGCGGGTGTTTGGCGCTACGCGGCGCCTCGGCGAACTATGTGTAACGCATCCTGCTGCCGCGGCGATGACGCTTATCGATGGCCCTTCACCAGTGCTGGCTGAAGCCGCCCGCGATCTGACCGGGCTTGAACGCGGCGTCGGCGGTCCGGACGCGCTTCACGCAGCCTTGGCCCCGTTGAAAAACCGGGCGGACATGGCGGTCGCGCTGGCCGAGCTTGGCGGACAATGGACCGTCGCAGACGCAACAGCGGCGCGGGTCGATTTTGCCGAGCGGCTGGTGGAAACAGCGCTGCAATGGCTTGTCCGCGCTGCCGTCAAACGCGGCGAATTGACGGTGGAGGACTCAGACAATCTCATGCGCGGCGTTTTTGTCGCCGCTGGGAGTGATTTTGCGCATGAAGATCTTGCCCCCTATGGCCCTCTCGACCTGATCGTTCTTTACGATGATAAGGCCTTTGCCGGCCCTGCAGCGCGCGGGGCAGATCGCGTATTTGTTCGTATTGGCGCGGAAATTCGCGAAGCGTTTGAAGGCAAGCCCGGCGAATACCCACTATTTTCATTGCGCACGCCGCTCGGCTCCGGGGTCGGCGGCGCCGGATATGCAGATAGTGTTTCCCGGGTCCGCGCGACGGCGGATGGCCCTCAATCACAGGCTTTGAAAACATGGCTGGCGACGGCGCGTATTGTCGCCGGCGACCGCATTGCAGGCGGTAAGTTTCTCGAAGACATCGAAGGGCTTGTATGGGGCGGCAAGCCGATCCTCACGGACGAATTGCGTGACGCGCTGGAAAAAGACAGCGCCGATCCGCGCGCCGTTTTTCGGCGGGTCGCTGACCTTTGCAGGCTGGCGATTGGCGGAGCGCGTCCGGTTTTCAGAACGGCGTCAGCGGGTGAAATATTTGAAACCGCCGCAAAATCGCGGGCGCTTACCCAGGATTCGGCGCGCCGGCTGATCGCCGGTGAAGAACTCGCGCATATTGCAGTTTCACGCGCACAGATGATGAAGGGAAATGCAGCGCTTGACGTCGAACGAGAGGATGAGAAAATCGCATTGGCGACATTATGCGGCTATTCTGGGCACGACGCGTTGCAGGCTGTGCTGAACGGCGCGCGCGTTGATGCAGAAAATACATTGCGCCGCCTGACGCGAGGGCCGCAAGAAGAAGTCGCACAATATCGAGCAGCCGACGATGATCTGGAAGACGCCGACAAGCTTGAAGACCTTGGTTTTCTCAACGGCGGCAGCCTTTCTGTTGCCGTTGACGAGTGGGCGCGCCGTGCTGCGACAGGCGGCGGTGAGGCGCGATTTTCGGCGCTTGCGCCGGGCTTGTTGACGGAATTCGGAGAAACACAAAACCCGAACGGCGCCGTGCGTCGTTTTGATGCGCTTTTGGCCAATGCCGCAAAAGATAAAGATGTCTTTTCGCTGGTCGGTGAAAATGCGCCACAGCGGGATTTTCTTGTTGACGCATTTGGGTGTTTTGGAGAAGCCATAGCGCCGCTTACGGAGAGCGAAGCGGGCGCCGAATGTTTCTTTGAAAAATCAGGTGTGGAAACGCCGCAAAGCGGACGTGAGTGGCTTGCGCGTTTCACGCCGCCTGACATGTCAAAAGGCAAAGACATCGAGGAACTGTCGGTGTGGCGGCGTGAAACTATTGCGCGCGTCGCATACTACGCCGCGAGCGGCGCGACTGGTTTTGATGCGGCGGCCGAGGCGTTGGACGCCATTCATATCCGTGCACTGACCGACATTTTCGATGTGGCGAGACGGACTGCGCCGAAGGACGAACGCGGCGCCGGCGACAAAATCGCTCTTCATGTTTTCGACAGCGCTGGCCCGCATTTGCCGGGGGCGGCGACCCATCTCGGTTTTATTGCAAAAGAACCGCTTGGCGACGAAGGCGAGGCCTTCGCGCGCCGTTATCTGGATATGCTGGGTGATATGGGCGAAGGCGTTTTCGCAATTGCGCCGGATACGCTGCATCGTCCTTCCGGCGTTGCCGGCGCATTAGCGCCGGATTTGGCATCGTTCAAATCCTATGTTCAATCCGAAGCCGTGGCGCATGATCAGATTATGTTGGCGCGTGGCCGCGTTATTGCCGGCAGCAACAAGATTGCCGATGAGGCAAGGGACGCGCTCCATAGCGCAGTTGCCGGTTCGCGCCGCGCTGATATTTTGTTCCGCGATCTGGACCGCGCCCGCGCGCAACGCATGCGCCGCGAACGGCCAACGTCAGAATGGGATATTGATCGCCTTGAAGGCGGCCGCCTTGACGTAGAACTCGTCATTAGCACGCTGATTTACAAATTCGCGTCGGCGCATCCTGTCATTCAGGAATCCAGCGCCGACGAAGCGCTCGATTTTATGGGTCGGTCCAGCCTGATCCCTGATGAAACGGCGCAGGCGTTGAAATCCGCGCGCGCATTCTGGGCGCGGCTCCAGCTTGTTCGTTGTCTAGCGCAATGGAGCGATCCAGTGCGTACGCCGGTGCGCCGCCGGTTTGGCAAGATGATTGCTCGCGCTGCAGGAGTTGAAAAATTTGACCAGGTGCGTCCGTTGATGCGGGGCTATGCTGACGACGTTACGCGCCACTATGCGCAGCTTGTTCTCGGCCGCCCAGCACTGAGCATTGTTGCTCAGGCTGCCGGTTAGAGCGTGATCAGGAGTTGAAAGCGAAGCTTTCAACGGAGACCGTTTGGCGGCTTCGCCGCCAAACTTCCGGTTCAATCACGCGACAATCAAAAATTGAAAGCAGGATTTTATTCTAATAAAAAGCATCCTGCTTTATTCGTCCGCCACAGCCCGGTTCAATACATAAACGCGCAGCGCCGACGCCAGACCTGGTGTCGGCGACTGTTTTAATCTGCTGCGGTCTATTTCTGTGATCAGCATCGGCAGCGTGCGGCCCGCTTCTCGTGCAAATTCTTCAAGCGCGCTCCAGAATTCAAATTCAAGGGAAATACTGGTGCGGTGGCCTTTGAGCGTGATGGATCGTTTTTGCATCATAAAGCGCGTCGTGCTTCCCTGACATCATCAGGAACCCGGTTTGCAGTCATGATGCAAGAGGGCGCAGCGTCTAGTTTTTGGACCAGTTCTCAAGACCATGGGCGCGTATTTTTGATGTGGCGAGCGTTACCCCGTCGATGATTCCGGCCATATGCGAAACTGCTTCGGCGTCGGCGCTCGAAAGATCTGCGCCAAGCGCCTTATACAGCGTCTCGATATCGATATTCTGGGCAAACAGAAACTGCGCCAAAGCCAGACGAAGCTGGCTGTCCGAAGGTTTATTGTCCGTCATTCCATACCCATCCTTATCCCGTCGCATATCATGCGCCAACGCACACATTTTATCATTAAGCAAAAACCAGTCCACCCGGGCGTTTCCGGACGATAAACCGGGGTCCACTTTATCTCGGAAACGCTCGAGCACAATAATGAGCGCATTTCTGGTCGGAAAACTGCTTAACACTTTTCCGGAAATGCGCCGGCTGATTGGCGTCATGGTTAATGAAAAGTTAATATTGCCTGGCCCGCCCTGGCCTCCGGAGGCGGTCTATTTTGGCCGTGTCATTTTCTCGGGGCGAACAATTCGATCATAATCCGCCGCTGTGACGAACCCAAGATTGATTGCTTCCTCGCGCAGTGTTGTTCCGTTTTTGTGCGCGGTCTTTGCGATCTTGGTAGCGTTGTCATATCCAATTTCCGGCGCCAGTGCGGTCACCAGCATTAGCGATTGTTCCATCAGCGATTTAATGCGGTCTTCATTGGCTTTTATCCCGGCAACGCATCGGTCGGCAAAAGATTGCGCGCTATCTGACAGTATACGAATTGATTGCAGAGTATTGAGTGCAATAACAGGCTTGAAAACGTTTAGCTCAAAATGGCCCTGGCTGCCGGCAAATGTTACCGTCGTATTATTTCCCATGACTTGCGCACAAACCATGGTGAGCGCTTCGCATTGGGTCGGGTTTATTTTGCCCGGCATAATTGAGGAGCCGGGCTCATTTTCGGGCAGGCTGATTTCGCCCAGGCCGGAGCGCGGACCCGAGCCGAGCAGGCGTATGTCATTTGCAATCTTAAACAGGCTGACTGCGATTTCATTCAGCGCTCCATGCGCTTCAACCATGGCGTCATGGGTCGCCAGCGCCTCGAATTTGTTTGGTGCAGTAATAAATGGAAGTTTCGTCGCCGTTGCGACTTCTGCGGCGAAGAGCTTTGCAAAACCGCGCTTCGAATTAACACCGGTGCCCACGGCGGTGCCGCCTTGCGCCAAAGCGTAGAGGACTGGCAGCACGCCTTTCGCTCGCCTGGCGGCGTTTTTCACCATTTGCGCATAGCCGGAAAATTCCTGGCCCAAAGTCACCGGCGTTGCGTCCTGAAGATGTGTACGGCCAATCTTGATGATCCCGGTGAATTCTTTTTGCTTGTCCGCGAGCGCTAACTGCAGATGATCCAGCGCCGGAATTAAGCGATGAACGATCTCTTCCGCTGCGGCAATATGCATTGCTGTGGGAAAAGTGTCGTTCGATGACTGGCTCATATTCACATGATCGTTTGGGTGGACCGGTTCTTTCGATCCGATGACGCCGCCAAGAATTTCAATGGCGCGGTTCGAGATCACTTCATTGGCGTTCATGTTGGATTGCGTGCCTGAGCCGGTCTGCCAGACAGAGAGTGGGAAATGATCGTTCAGTTTGCCGCCTGCGACGTCCCGCGCCGCCTTTTCTATAGCCCTACCAAGTTTCGCGGGGATCGACTTTTGCGCCATATTGGTGCGCGCTGCGCAGAGCTTAATGATCCCGAGCGCGCGAATGAGCGGCGCTGGCATGGTCTCCTCACCGATGGGGAAATTGATCAGTGAGCGGGCTGATTGCGCCCCGTAATATTTGTCCGCGGGTACGCTCAATTTTCCGAAGCTGTCGGACTCGGTGCGGGATTTAGTCATGCTGTGGCTTCCATTCGTCATTTCCTGCTAGGATGTAACCAGTCGTCGGCCCATCGACAAGCGCGGTGAAATAAGCAGCGGCAATGTATGAAAGTTGATCACGAAAATGCGCTCTGCACCGTTATCGTTACGGTTGACGGTGCGCCTGACGCCATAAGGACTGCAACACGGCATGCCAGCGAGGGGCTGGCGCATTTTGCCGCGTTTGACGGTTTCGTCGCGGGAGCAACCCATGTCAGCACGGATGGCCGGCGCATCGTTCAATATTTGCAATGGGAAAATGAGGCCGCTCACGCTGCTTGCATCAGTGATTCGATATGGGATGAGCTAGAATCAAGCCGGCTGTTTATGGGCATGATTGGCCGAGACGAGCTTTCGATTGACGTGCGGATATATCAAGTCAACGCCTCTACTTCTTGCGAAAAGAATCGAGACTGACGACATCGGCGCCGTCATTTTTCTCGTCCGCCGCGGTGTCGTCTTTCTTGGGTTCGTCAGTTTCAGCGCTGTCCGTTCGCGCAGGCTTTTCGGCAGGCACAGCGCTTTTCTCGTCAGCCTCGGCGGGCTCAAAACGCAAGCCGAATTGCGCACTAGGGTCGGCAAAGCTGGTGACAGCATCGAACGGTATTTTGAGGTTTGCTTCCTTGTTCTTGAACCAAAGCGTGACAGCAAAATAATCATCGGTAACGATAAGATTTTCGAACTGGTGCTGAAGCACAATCGTCATCCGTTCCTGATAGTCTTTTCGCAGATGATCGGGCATCTCGACATCTGGAGCAGTGGTCAGAAATTCGATATAGAAATGATGCTCACCGGGCGAATCCTTGAGTTCAGCGACCATGCCCAGAACGTCGCGCATCAAAAAGCGCAGTGCTTTTTGCATCAGGTAATCATAGTCGAATTCAACGCTGTCGCTCACAATTGCCTCTTTGGCTGGTCGCATGTGTTTTTAGCGGGCATTAGCGGCGAATGCCACAGCAGAAGCAGGGTTGCAGGATTTCGAGGCGCCTGCCCCGCCAGCGAAGGCTGGCCACTAAAAATTCCCGGCTTCTGGTGCTCCACCGGCGAAGGCCGGCAACGAAACACTTTGCCGCCCCGCCAGCGAAAGCTGGCAAAACATGGTTCCCGGCGCCTGCGCCTTGAATTGAATGAAAATGTTCCAAACAAAAAAGTCCCGGCTTCTGGCGCCAGGCGCCGCCCAGCCAGCGAAAGCTGGCATTTGATGGCTCGGGAGCAGCAAACAAATGAAAGTGGGAGCTTCTGTTGCCAGGTGCTCCTGTCGGCGAAGGCCGACAAAAAGAAGGTCCCGGCTTCTGTTGCCAGGCGCCGGGGGGCCCCGCCTGACCCTTGGATGAGGGCCAGGACTTCATTTTCGAGTTACTCAGCTACGTTAAGCAGCAAGAGCGAACTCTTCCGAATTGTTGTCATTAGCAACTATTCAGTTTAGCCAAATAACGGAGGCAAACCGGGCAAAAACATCGTCTTTACACGCTCGTCGATCCTATTTCGGCCCC
>JAJFGF010000047.1 GCA_021776245.1 Hyphococcus sp.
CGTACGGATATCTTTGACTACATCGAAGTGTTCTATAATCGAAAACGACGCCACGGTTATCTTGGCAACATCAGCCCGGTTGACTTTGAAAAGCGGTCAGCCAAATCTTTGGAAACTGTCCACTGAAGGGGGGCAAGACCACGTTGCGGACGTTGGAGACAACTCCTCAAACTTCCGCAATTGGATAAAACTCAACATCGGAAACTCCAATATGAGCAAACAGCCTTTGCCCCTCAACGAGATTTCATCAATATAAAAGATGCGCCTTCCGCTCGCTCAGCCAGGCCTGTTCATCGGGCGCTGTCAACGCATCGAGATCGCCAGGCGTCGCCGCAGCATCATCGACCCATTCGCGCAATGAAGGGCCGCCATTGATCACATCAATCGCGAGCTTGCCCTGTTCATATTCGTAGGGAAAATCGCGCCATAGCGGATATTCCGGGTACAGATTGCGGATCGCCTTGAATGCAAGCGCCTGCAGGCGCCATGGCCTGAACGCCTGATGATCATAATGCGGCGCGTCTGCGTGTATTTGCACACCGCTGCAAAGTTGCCCCACATGTTTGTGAAATGTCGGTTCAAACCAGCAATCGCGTAATACGCAACCCTTGAGCCATTGCGGCGCAAGCTCACGCATTTCAGCGATGATCCGGCGCGCGTCGATATCCGGGGCGCCAAATAGTTCCAGCGGACGCGTCGTGCCGCGGCCTTCTGACAACGTAGTCCCTTCAAGCATCACCGTGCCCGCATAAGCGCGCGCCATGGAGAGGTTTGGCGCATTGGGGCTGGGGTTGATCCAGCTGCGCGTCCCAAGCGGCCAGCCGAAGCCCGGCGCCGCATCTGGCAGCCAATTTTCCATTTCAATGACGCGATATTCAACGTCGAGCTTGAGCGTCTTGACAAACCACGCCGCCAATTCGCCAAGGGTCAACCCGTGGCGCATGGGCATTGGGCCGGCCCCGACAAAGCTTTCCCAACCGGCGCGCAAGGTCAGCCCTTCAACGGGCCGGCCGGCGGGGTTCGGCCGGTCGAGCACCCATACGGTTTTATTGTGGGCGGCAGCCGCTTCCAACATATAACGCAGCGTGGTGATGAATGTATAAATCCGGCAGCCGAGATCCTGTAGATCAACGAGCACGACATCAAATGTCTCCATCATCGCGTCCGTCGGCTTACGCACTTCTCCATAGAGGCTGAATATCGGGATATTGTGCACCGGATCGCTGAAGTCAGGCGACTCGATCATGTTATCCTGTTTGTCCCCGCGAAGCCCGTGTTGCGGACCAAAGGCGGCGGTCAGGTTTATGTCGCCGCTCGCGGCCAGGGCATCAAGCGTATGGGTTAGATCCCGCGTCACAGACGCAGGATGTGCAAGCAGCGCCACGCGCACGCCTTTGAGCGGCGCCCGCAGAGCTGGTTCATCAAGAAGCCGGTCGATGCCAAATTTCATGATCGCAAAGCTGACGGGATTTGAAGCGCAAAGCAATCGGCATGATGAAAATCCGGTTTGCCCGGCGGATGCGCCAGCGCCCAACAGGATTTGCCGCCGCTCTTTTCCTCGAGCACGGCTGAAAGGCCGATGTCCCACGGGGCATCGCCCGGCAGGTCGATCAGGTCATTCAACGCCAGAGAGACATTTAATTCGCAGCCTTCGCTGTTCATTGTCACGGCAAGTTGCGGCGCACTGATCTCTTCTGCGATCCTCATCCCGCTGCGATAGCCATTAAATCCATAGGCCGCCCATTGCCGCGACGGTGCAAAATTGAATTCCGTATAGGCCTCGCCCGGCAACGCCCGAATAAACGCCTCAAAACAGGTATGCCGCCAAAGCTCACCGCTGCGCTTCGGCGCGCGCGCAGGCGGCAAGCAAAGCTCGCTCATGTTCCCTGTCACAATATAGCGCAATGCGAGACAGCCGGGGTGTGGGCGCGCGACTTCCACATCGATCTGCGCCGCCGCCATGCACAGCGAATCCGGATGAAGTTTTAACGTTTTGCGCATACCGGGTTTGTAGCGCTGATTATTTAAGAAATGCAGCACAAACATCCCGGCGCGCATTCGTAAAATGTGTATGCATTCTGTTTATCGGCAAGTCCGGTTTTACGCTTAACGCTTCATGCCCGCAGCATATCGCGCATTCATCTGGATTTGATCCCAGTCGCCGCCCTCAATCATCGCTTTCGTCGCGATCCACGATCCGCCAACGCAGGCGACGTTCGCAAGCGCAAGATAATCCGGCGCCCGTTCGGCACTGATTCCGCCGGTCGGACAGAACACCAGATCCGGGAGCGGGCCCGCCAGCGATTTCAGACAGGCAATGCCGCCGGCAGCTTCCGCCGGAAAAAATTTCAACGCCTTGAAACCGGCCTCTTCGGCGGTCATCGCCTCGCTGGCGGTGGCGACGCCGGGAAGCGCCGCAACACCCGACGCGGCGAGGGCATCGAGCAATGCGGGCGTTGCGCCGGGACTGACAATGAAATCCGCGCCGGCTTTGCGCGATGCCGCGATGTCATCGGCCGATCTGACGGTGCCCATTCCGACAATCAGGTCCGGCGCCGCGTTTTTCATTTTTCCAACCGCATCAAGGGCGCACCCGGTCCGGAGCGTCAGTTCCACAACGCGCAACCCGCCCGCTGCAAGCGCGACCGCCAGCGGCGCTGCAGCGTCAATCGTCGCAATCTCCAATACCGGAATGACGCTCGCTGCTTTTAATATTCTGTCAATCGTCATTTTCCAGCGCCTCTATCGCGGCGGCGGCGCCGTATAGCGCGGCGCCCTCTTTCACAATCATCCGCACCGGAACCGCATCGACGTAACCCTGCATGCGCCCTTTATCGATAAACCGGTCAACAAAGGCGCTGGCCAGGAATATCTCCTGAATCTTCGGCAGGATGCCGCCGCCGAGAACAACGCCGCCCCGCGCGCCGGTCGCCAGCACCGCATCGCCGGCGACGCGGCCCAGCACCTCACAGAACATATTCACCGCCTTGACGGCAATCGGGTATTGACCCGCAACGGCGGCGGCGGTGATTTCATCGGCCTGCAGCGAGACGCGCCGGGTGTCGGAAAGCGCGCACAAAGCGCGATGGATATTGACGAGCCCTCTGCCTGACAACAGCCGCTCCGCCGAAACACGCGGGTGCTCGCGCGCAATAAACTTCATCACCGCGAATTCCTCGTCAGTGCGGGGGGCGAAGGTTACATGTCCGCCTTCGGTCGCAATGACTTTCGATCCCTTGTCCAGCGGAACGATGAGCGCCTGGCCAAGGCCGGTGCCTGGCCCGATGACAAGTTGCGGCGCGGCCGGATCACCCGGCGCTTTTTTGACGTCGATGAAGGCGTCGTCGCCGAGATGGCCGACGCCGGCCGCCAAAGCATAAAAGTCGTTGACGATCAGGAACCGGCAAAGGGAAAGAGCGGCGGTGATTTCATTTTTTCGCAACCGCCAGCGGGAGTTGGTAAACTCGACGCCATCGTCGCGAACCGGCCCGGCCGCGGCAAAACAGGCGCGTTGCGGATGTTCCCTGACCGCTTCAAGATAGGCGCCGGCCGCGTCGCGCACGGTTTCAAAATCTTCGGCGCGAAAATTCTGGGCGTCGCGAATGGAAATCGAACCCGATATAATTTCCGCGAGCCCGAAACGCGCGTTGGTGCCGCCGATATCTGCAACCAGAACAGGATCAGCCATCGCGCTCTTCCAGTTGAAACGTCATGGCCCCGGATTCAGCGCCGGAAACCGAACTGCGAAGCCCTGCAAATAACTCACGACCGGCGCCCCATCGATCATTGTCAATATCATGGATTTGCGTCTCGCGCCGCGCAAACTCTCCTGCGTCAACACGCGCTTCCAGCGTTCCCGCCTCCACATCGAGCCGAATCATATCGCCATCGCGGATCTTGCCGATGGCGCCGCCGTCAAGCGATTCCGGCGTCAGATGGATTGCGGCCGGCACTTTACCGCTGGCGCCGGACATACGCCCATCGGTGATCAGCGCAACCTTGAAACCCTTGTCCTGTAATACGCCCAATGGCGGCGTCAGCTTGTGCAATTCCGGCATGCCGTTCGCCTTCGGGCCCTGAAACGGAACGACAGCGACAAAATCCCTGTTCAGGTCGCCGGCCTTGAACCGGTTCATCAAATCCTGCTGGCCGTCGAATACAATCGCCGGCGCTTCAATCAGCCGCCGTTCGGGCTTTACCGCGGAGACCTTGATGATCGCCCGCCCGATATTGCCTTTCAGCAAGACCAGCCCGCCGGTTTGTTCAACGGGATCGCCGACGGGCCGCAACACCGTATCATCTGCGGATTTTTGCGGCGGCGCGCGCCATGAAAGCGCACCTGCGTCGAGATGCGGTTCTGCGGCGAAGCGGGAAAGCCCTTTGCCCATCACAGTGTTGACGTCTTCATGCAGGAGCCCGGCCTCGATCAATTCCCGGATGATGAAGCCAAGCCCGCCTGCCGCATGGAAACGGTTCACATCCGCTGATCCATTAGGGTAAATCCGCGCCAGCAATGGCGTCACATGAGACAATTCCGAAAAATCAGTCCAGTCGATGATAACGCCGACGGCGCGCGCCATGGCGATCAAATGGATCGTATGGTTGGTCGAGCCCCCGGTGGCGTGCAAGCCGACAATCGCATTAATAACAGTGCGCTCATCAACAACGTCGCAAAATGGAATGTAATCATCGCCCAGCGCTGACGTCGCCGCGACCCGGCGCGCTGTTTCCCTGACGATTGCGTCGCGCAATGGCGTTCCCGGATTTATAAAGGCGGAGCCAGGCAGGTGAAGCCCCATGACCTCCATCATCATCTGATTGGAATTCGCCGTTCCGTAAAACGTGCAGGTGCCCGGTGAATGGTAGCTTTCACTTTCGGCCTTAAGAAGCCCTTCACGTCCGATTTTACCTTCCGCATAGAGCTGGCGCATACGGGCCTTCTCGTCATTGGGCAGGCCGGAAGCCATCGGTCCGGCCGGCAAAAACATCACCGGCAGATGACCGAAGCGCGCAGCGCCAATGAATAATCCGGGTACGATCTTATCACAAACGCCAAGCATCAGCGCTGCGTCGAAGACATTGTGCGAAAGCGATACCGCCGTCGCCATGGCGATCACATCGCGGGAAAACAGCGACAAATCCATCCCCGGCTGGCCTTGGGTGACCCCGTCGCACATGGCGGGCACGCCGCCGGCGATCTGCGCTGTGGCGCCGATCTCGTTCAAGGTGTCTTTAATTACCGGCGGGTAGGCGCCGAGCGGCTGGTGCGCAGACAGCATGTCATTATAGGCTGTAACGATCGCAACATTGGGGCCGCCGCCCGTCGCCAGCGCTTTTTTTTCTCCGGCCGGACACGCCGCCGCCGCATGAGCGAGATTTCCACAGGAAACACTGGAGCGATGCGGCCCTTTTGACGCCGATGCTCTCATCTGATTCAAATATGCCCGGCGCGTCTTGCCGCTTTTTTCCCGAACCCGTTCCGTGACGCGCTCTAAAGTTTCGTTCAATTTCGCCAATGCAGCCTCCTCATGGCGCCCAGCAAACCCAAAGATCCGGGCGCGCTCTCAAAATCGCCCGCACCGGCATGTCTTCCACCGGTCCGGGTTGCAACGCCTTATCCAGGGCCAGGCGTTTCTCGTCGCCGGCGATCAGCAGGATAATAATCCGCGCCTCTTTCAGAGTAGAACAGGTGAGCGTCATGCGTTCAACATTTGCGCCAGTGACAACGCTCTGCTTTGCATGAATCGCACAGACACTGGCTTTACCCGTTAACGCGGCGTCAAGACCATCAGCATGTGGAAACCATGACGCTGTATGGCCGTCCGGTCCCATGCCAAGAATTGCAACATCAATCGGTTTTTTGCGCGCGCTCAAGACCAGCGCGATGTCAGCGACGGCCTCTTTTGCGCTTGGTGCGCCATTGTAAAGGCCGAATATCTGTTTCACCGGCGATTGCCTGAAAGCGGCCCTGATAAATGACTCGTTCGAGCGCTCATCGCCGGCGGAAACCCATCGTTCATCGACAAGGGTCAACGCAATGCGATCCCAGTCAAGGCGTCGTTGCGCAATCTCCTGATAAAGAAGTTTCGGCGTCGACCCTCCCGATACCGCCAGGTCGCCCCTGCCTTCGTTGCAGGCTGCAAATTGAAGCTGCGCCGCGACAATATCGGCGACGCGCGACGCCATCGCCTCAGGCGACGCAAAAGCAATGAGTTGAGGTTCAGACGCCATCAAACCACGCGCGTCCGTCCCGGTCGAGGAGCATCGCCGCATGCATCGGACCATCCGTGCCCGCCGCATAGGAATGAACAGGGGTCTTGTCGATGTTCCAGGCGTCAAGAATGCCGTCAACCCATCGCCAGGCCGCTTCCACTTCATCCCGGCGCATGAACAGGCCGAGATCGCCGCGCACGACCGCCATCAGCAGTCGTTCATAGGCGTCGGGGTAGCGCGCTGCGAACGCCTCCGCATAGGAAAGATTGAGCGGCACATATCGCAGGCGCATACCGCCCGGTCCCGGATCCTTGGTGACGAGCAACAACTTTACGCCTTCATCTGGCTGCAGCCGAATGACCATGCGGGTCGGCGGCAAGGCGCTTTCATCCTTTAAAATCGCATGCGCGACATCCTTGAACTGGATGATAATTTCAGAATAGCGCGCTTTCATTCGCTTACCGGTGCGCAGATAAAACGGCGCGCCTTTCCATCGCCAATTGTCGATACTCGCCTTGATGGCGACATAGGTTTCAGTCCTGCTGGCGGCGTCCAGCTCGTCCAGATATCCGGGAACCACCTCGCCGCCCGATGCGCCCGGTCCATACTGACCGCGTACGGATGTATCCCGAACGTTTTCAGCGGTCACCGGCCTCAGGGCGCGCAGGACTTTTATCTTTTCGTCCCGCACCGTATCGGGCTCAAGGTCCAGCGGCGGTTCCATGGCGACCAGGCACAAAAGCTGCAGCAAATGATTTTGCACCATATCGCGCAACGCGCCCGACGTATCGTAATAACCCGCGCGTCCGCCGACGCCGATTGATTCGGCAACCGTGATTTCGACGTGATCGATGGCGTTTGCATTCCACAGCGGTTCAAACAGAGAGTTCATGAACCGCAGGACGATAAGGTTTTGAACGGTCTCCTTGCCGAGATAATGATCGATCCTGAAAATCGACTCTTCAGGAAAAACCGCGCCCACCGCCCGGTTAATTTCATGAGCGCTCGCAAGGTCTTTGCCGATCGGCTTTTCAAGAACGATCCGCGCGCCCGGCGAATTCAGGCCGGCGCGCTCGATATTCCGGCTGACGGGACCATACAGATCGGGCGCCAGGGCGAGATAAAAAATTCGTTGCTTGCCAGCTGACTGGTCGGTCGCCGCAGCAAGCGCGCTCCAGTCGGCATCCTCACGCATCGCATCAAGCTCCACATAAGTGAGCAAATCAGCAAACGCACGCCACTCCGCTTCGTCAACCGTCTCTGCAGGGTGATGTTTCCGGAAACTGTCGAGCGCAAGCTGGCGGTAGGCGCTGCTGTCTCCAGCGCCGCGCGAGACGCCGATGATCTTTGACTCAGGCGGTATCTGATCGTCTCGCCAGCGGTGAAACAGCGACGGGATCAGTTTGCGAAGCGAAAGGTCTCCGGTAGCGCCGAATACAATCAGCTCAAACGGTTCCACCGGCAGTAATTTTGGTGATGCGCCATCGCTCATTTGTCAGCCGCACCATGTGTCAAATTTCGGCCTCAGCGTTGGCTTCTTTTGTCAGACGCTTCAGGGCGAAAAGCGAGATCAGAATAACCGCCATCGGCAGCAGCGAAAAATAAAATGCCGTTTGACCGCCGAAGGCGGCAAACGTTCGCCCGGTCACGAATGACCCGGTTGTACCGCCCAGAGCAGAAAACACAACAATCAGTCCGGCCATAGCCGCATGGCGCTCGCGCGGAAGCGAACTCAAGATAACCGAATTGATCGCCGGGTAGATCGGCGCCATGAAAAGACCGATCAAAGGCAGAATAAACGCCGCCAGCGGCGCGTTCGCCCAGCTTATTGCAGCGTTCGGCGCGAGATTCTGCGTCAGCGGCAATGTTAAAATGATCAACCCCGCCATGACGACAACGCAGCCATTTAAAAGCCAGTACCAATCGAGGCGCCGCAGGATAACGCCGGCGCCAAGCCGCCCGATGGCAAGGCCGGCGGCGAATATGCTTGTCGCCTGCACGCTCATGGCGGCCGGCAGGTGCAGCACTTCATTGTTGAATGTGGGCAGCCAGGTGCCGATGCCCTGTTCGATCAGCACATATAGAAACGCCGAGACGAGAAACACCAACACCGCCGGCTTCCAGGTCAGCGCCAGCATGGCGCCGAATTCACCGGCAAGATTTTTCACTTCACTTGCGATCGGCGTTGGCGGGAAATGCACAAAGTACAACAATACGGCGTTGGCGACGGCGATCGCCGCCAGCACCCAATAGACATCAAGCCAGCTTAGAGACGCCGGATTCGCCGGATCGATGAACGCCGCAAACACCCAATAACCGGATAACACGCCAATCATGAACACGCCTTCGATCAGATTTAGAAAGCTCGCATGCGCATTGCTGTCTTTCGTCAACAGTCCGATGGTTGAATAGACAGAGACTTTTATCAGCGCAAAACTGGAACCGACGGCGAAAAACATCAGTTTTGTCGTTGCAAAGCCCGGCGCCAGCGGCATGGCGATGCAGGCCAAAGCGACAATAGCAAAACCGACGATCATCGAACGCCGATAACCGAGCCGCGGCAAAAAAGAGGCAACCAGAAACGACACCACGGCGATCGGCAGGTCCTTAAATGCCTCTAATATGCTTGCAGCTTCCTTGGTCACGCCGAACGCGGCGATCGACTGAAGGATGACTGTGCCGACGCTGTTGAGAAGAATGGCAAACAGGAAATAGGCCGAAAAAAGCGCTACGCGCACCCCGATTGCGGTCATGGGCCGTCGCCTCCCTGTTGTGGACCCACACCGCAACGCGCGGTAAGGAATTATTGTAACTATGACTAATGGCAATCGATTGCGCAAGAGCCGATCCCTGCTATAGATGGAGACGCCTGAAACAGAAAAGCCCCGGCGGGATCGCCGTGTGAAATGAGAAAAGGTCAAACGGCATGACGGAATGGTGGCGCGGCAGTGTCGTTTATCAGATCTATCCCCGAAGCTTTGCGGATTCGAATAATGACGGCGTCGGCGACCTCAACGGCATCGCCTCGCGCCTCGATTATCTGAAAAGTCTCGGCGTTGAGGGTTTGTGGCTGTCTCCGTTTTTTAAATCGCCAATGAAAGACTTCGGCTATGACGTTGCCGATTACACTAATGTGGATCCGCTCTTTGGAACCCTCGATGATTTTGACGCCTTGCTCGCCAAAGCCCATGAGGCGGGGCTGAAACTGACAATCGACCAGGTTTATTCCCACACGTCCGATCAACATGAATGGTTCCGCGAAAGCCGAACGTCAAAAGACAACCCAAAAGCGGACTGGTACGTCTGGGCTGATGCAAAACCGGACGGCGGGCCGCCAAACAACTGGATTTCCCTGTTCGGCGGTCAAGCATGGTCATGGGACACCAGACGCCGGCAATATTACATGCACAACTTTCTCTCCGAACAGCCGGATTTGAATTTCCACAATTCGAATGTGCGCGATGCGATTTTCGACGTCGCGCGGTTTTGGCTCGACCGCGGCATCGACGGTTTCCGGCTCGACGTCGCCAATTTTTACTATTGCGATCAGCAGTTGCGGGATAACCCGCCGAAAAGACCGGAGGGCGGATATCCCCGCCCCTATTGGCATCAGCGTCATCTTTATGACCGCTCGCAGCCGGAAAATCTTGAATTCATGGAAGACTTTCGCCGCCTCGTCGATCAGTATGGCGATCAAATGACCGTGGCGGAAATCGGCAGCGATTCTTATATCGACCGCAGCATCGAATATACCCGGCCGGGACGCCTGCACACCGCCTATAATTTCCTGCTCCTGGAAAACGGACCGCTGTCGCCTGCATTGATCAGAAACGCAGTGGAAAGCTGGACCAGCAAAACCGCGTGGCCGAGCTGGTCGTTTTCAAACCATGATGTTGTCCGCGCCCGCACCCGCTGGGGCGGCGATGACGCCCCCGATGCATTTGCCCAACTCCTGATGGGTGTGTTGATGTGCCTGCGCGGCACGATCTTCCTTTTCCAGGGCGACGAGCTTGGCCTGCCGCAGGCGGATGTGCCGGTTGATCGTTTGCGCGATCCGGAAGGCATCAGATTCTGGCCGGACAGTCTCGGCCGCGACGGCTCCCGCACACCGCTCCCATGGAAGCATGACGCGAAAAACGCCGGTTTCAGCGACACCGAGCCGTGGCTGCCGGTTGATCCGCGTCACCATGACTATGCTGTCGATGTTCAGGAGGCCGATCCGCAATCGACGCTTAACCTCGCGCGGGCGTTTATTCGTTTCAGAAAACGTCACCCGGCCCTGCAGCTGGGCGAGATTGCGTTCCTCGACGCCGACGAACCCCTGTTAATGTTTCAACGCAAACTTGATGAGGAAACGTTATTGTGCGTGTTCAATTTATCCGGCGACAGGGTAGACGCGGCGTTGCCGACGGCGGGCGATGACCTTGGCTATGGATTAAATGGCGTTCTCGAAGGACGGGTCGGCAAACTCGGCCCTTACGGCGGACTTGTCGTTTCGCAAAGCAACGCCGCATGAGCGACCCTGGCGACATTCAAAATCCGGTCATTCGCGCCAGAACAATGGCTGAAATCGCCAGGCTCGCGGGCGTCGCTGAATCAACGGTCTCCCGCGCCCTCTCCGACTCAAACCGCGTATCGGCGAAAACCAAGCAGCGCATTCGCGCGCTTGTCAGCGAAAGCGGCTATCGCATCAACAGCCGCGCGCGCAGCCTGCGCACCCAGCGTTCGCACACAATTGAAGTTGTCATCGCTCTTTCTGAAACCAACCGCCAGCATTTTTCCGATCCGTTCTTCAGTCAAATCATTGCCTCCATCGCTGATGCGCTGGCGGAACGCAATTATGATCTTTTGTTGTCGCGGGCGCCCCCGTGGTCGGACGCGGCCGGCGCCGATGCGTTGTCCAGCAACCGCGCCGACGGCGTCATTATCATTGGTCAGGGCCGCGATCCCAACCTGCTTGCCGGATATGCGAAAAGCCACCACCCGGTTATTGTCTGGGGCGCAGACATTCCCGGCAGAACCTATCCAATCGTCGGCAGCGACAACTTGCTGGGCGGAAAACTTGTCGGCGAGCATTTACTTTCATTGAACAGAAAGCGCGTGGTTTTTCTCGGAGACATTCGGCATACGGAGATTGGCTTGCGTCATCGCGGCTGTATGGATGCGCTGTCGCCTACTGAAAATGTCGCCGAACAGACATTGACTGTATCCATGCCGTTTGACAGCGCATCGGCCTACAAGGCGACCCGGGAATTGTTCGACGCCGGCGCCTGGCATGATGCAATATTCGCCGCCAACGACGCGATCGCCATCGCCGCCATGCAGGCGCTGTCGGATCTCGGCGTCCGCGTTCCCGAAGACGTCGCCGTCATCGGGTATGACGATATCGCGCTCGCCGCATACGTGTCCCCGGCGCTGACCACGGTGCGTCAGGATACGGCGACCGGCGGCCACGCCCTCGTTACGTCAATGCTTTCGCTGCTGAACGGCGAGGCGCGGCGCGACGTTGTCCTGCCGACGGAACTCATAATCCGCCGGTCCTGCGGCGGCGCGTAACGGCGCAGTTTGCGCAAGATTTGCGCAACAACCGTTGCAGGAGAACATCACCTTCATAGTTTTTAACATTCCCGTTTGCGCAAGTTTGCGCAAACGATTGCGCACTTTTCAAGCCTGCGGCACTGTCGCGGCGTTCGAATCCGGCCGCCCACGCGTCGCCCTGCGGCGCATTTCAGCCAAGCGGCTTCAAAAAACGCGCCGGTGAAATTGTGAGGAAGGAAATGACGATGAAACCCCAAGCCCGCCAGCATTTACGGTCATATCGAATGACCTTGGCAGCAGCTGTCAGCATGTCTGCGTTGACCGCCGGCGCAGCCATTGCGCAAGACACAGCCCCCGGCAATGTCGCCAGGGATGAAATTGTTGTCATCGGCACACCCGGCGGAACCGGCGCCAACCGGCAGGCGGCGAGTTTTGCCATTACGACCATCAAGCCGGATGAAATCACGAAATTCTCGCCGAAAAGCACGGCGGACCTGTTCAAGGCGGTTCCCGGCGTCTGGGCGGAAAGTTCAGGCGGCGTTGCCGGCGCCAATATCGACGTGCGCGGGCTGCCCGGCGGCAGTGACGCGCCGTTTGTGACCCTCGCCATCAATGGTTCGCCAATTTACGGAACCGAGACCCTGTCATTCTTCGAACAAAGCACAATCTTCCGGATTGACGAAACCATCGCCGGCGTTGAAGCGCTGCGCGGCGGACCGAACGCGGTATTCGGCAAGGGTGAGCCAGGCGTCACTGTCAACTTCAACTTGAAGGAAGGCAGTGAGGAAACTGAAGGCCGCATCAAATACACGACGTCCGACTACGGACTACAGCGCGTGGATGCGGTCTTGAGCGGCGAGCTTGCCGAAGATCTGTATTACATGGTCGGCGGCTATTTCCGGTCATCCGACGGCATCCGCGACACCCAGTTCAAGTCGGAGGAAGGCTATCAGTTCACGGTCAATCTGACCAAGCTCTTCGACAATGGCAAAATCAACATCTTTGCACGGCAGACGGACGATCACGGTCAGTGGGTGTTGCCGTTCGCTCTCGGCACCGGCAACGACCTCGGCACTTTCGCGCAACTCGGAAACAACACGCGGTTTCGCGAGATTCAGGTAAACGCCGCAGGCGATACCGAGATCTTCGATTTCGCTGACGGCCGCGGCTGGGACGGCATTGTCACCGGCGGCAGCGCCGAATTCGATCTCGGTTCGGGCTTCACCATCCGCGACCAGCTGACCTTCATGACCGGCGACGCTGATACCTTCGGCCTGGTCTCATCGGGCAGCGCGGTGACGGCGGCGGATGTCTCCGCTGTTACCGGCAACCCGGTAGTCACCAATGGCGGCGTGACGCTGGCCGGCTCGGATTTCGTCCAGACCTACGGTCACTGGGTGGTTAAAAAGGACCTTGAAGCGTTCATCAACGACCTTTCCATCAATAAGGTTTTTGACGGCGGCCACGACGTAACCGTCGGCTATTATCAAGCGACGTGGTCTTCCGATGACTGGTGGTCGCTTGGCAATCCGATCCCGGTTCAAAATATCGCTAATGGCGACTTCCTCGACCCGACCTCGGTCACGCCCGCGGACATTGCGGCGGCTGGCGGCGATGCAGGCTTCATGTTCGGTCTGCAATCGGCCGGCGATGCGCGCTCCGACGCAGTTTACGCTGCTGACTCGTGGCAGGTTTTTGACCGGTTCCGTCTCGATCTCGGCGTGCGCCACGAGTGGATTGATATAGACTATGTGCTCGACACCGGGCCTGGCTTCCCGGACGGCTCGCTTGATCTCACCACCGAGCTTAACGGTAAAGAATGGGCCTACACGGTGGCCGGCAATTATGACGTCGCCGACAATCTGGGTGTATTCACACGCTACTCAAAAGGTTTCCTGTTTCCGCATTTTGATCAAATCCGCGAAGGATCGACTTCCGTCAATGGCGTGAAACAACTTGAAGGCGGCGTGAAATACAATGGCGACTGGCTTAATTTATACGCTACGGTTTATTACAATAAAAATGACTCGTTTAACTCAGTCGTCGGCAGCATCGTTCCCGCCGCCTCGTTCAAAACGCGCTCGGTTGGCGTCGAACTCGATGGTTCGGTGAATTTCGGACCGTTCTCCACATCCTTCATCGCCACCATCCAGGATGCGGAAATTACAAACTCCACGACGGCTGCCGATATTGGCAACAAAGTGCTGCGCCAACCGGACTGGCAGGCGCGGATTTCGCCGTCCTACACGGCTGAATTTGGAAATTTCGCCGCCACGCTTTACGGCGCCGTGACCCTTGTCGGCGAACGCTTCGGCGACAACGCCAATACGGTTGTGTTGCCGGGCTATGAAAAGATCGATCTCGGTCTTCTCGTTAACACCGATTCCGGCCTGTTCCTCCAGGTGCATGCGGACAATCTCAACGACTCGCACGGCATTACCGAAGGCGATCCGCGTGACCCGCTGGCGCCGAATGGCCGGCCAATCTTCGGACGATCGGTGCAGTTCAGCGTCGGGTATGATTTCTGACACGGGGCAAAATTCGCCGCGCCCCGGCCCTCCTCAGGCGCGCGGCGGACTCGTCAGACAACAAGCGGCCGCTGAGAAATTTCTCAGCGGCCGTTTTGTGAATCGCCGCCCGATAAACAAGCGCCAATCAGCCGCAGCGGCGGCAATCGGCGCCATGGCGCCGCAGACATCAGTTTTATGCGCCCTTTGTCCCATTTGTGACGGGTTCGGCGTTAATGGCGTCAGTTCTCATACGCCCCGTAAAGAGACAACAGTAACATCAATCTGCCGTTACGCTTGCCTAGCAACGCCTTTGTTCGCCCATGACATTGTGGTTCATTCAAGGATTAAATCTCAGATCGAGCGTGTGCGGGAACTCATGGTTTACTTCCCGCTTGGGAATGGACAGTTTGCCGGGCGTGTGGCCCATCGCCTCAAAGCGCGCCAGCTTTCGACCGTCCGCTTCATTTTCATTCACGGGAAATGTCTCGAAGCTTCGCCCGCCTGGGTGGGCAACGTGATAAGTACAGCCGCCAATTGATCGTCCGTGCATTTCGTCGATGACGTCAAAGACAAGCGGCGCGTGGATCGAAAGCAACGGATGCAGGCTCGAGGATTGGGACCAGGCCTTAAAACGAATCCCCCCGACGAATACGCCGTTCTCCCGTGTTGGGCGCAGCGGTACGCGCCTGCCATTACATGCAATAATGTGACGCCCTGGCGTCAAACCTTTTACGGCAATTTGAAGGCGCTCAACAGTCGCATCGACGGACCGGCTGACGCCGCCGCCAACCGGCTCCTCACCCATAACGGGCCACGGTTCCAACGCGGTGCGCAGAGACACCGTAGAATCGCCAATTTGGACGCTTCCGAATTCCGGGAATCGAAAGGCGAAGAACGGTTTAAACCAGTCAGAACACAAGTCATAACCGCCTGATTTCAGGGCGTGTAAAACGTCGAGAAAATCCTCCCAAATATAATGTGGCAACATGAATTTGTCATGGAGCTGCGTGCCCCACCGCACCAGCTTACCCCTATACGGCTTTCTCCAAAACAGAGAGACGCAAGCGCGCAGCAATACGGCCTGTACCAGACTCATTTGCGGGTGCGGCGGCATTTCAAACGCGCGCATTTCAAGAAGGCCCAGCCGCCCGCGATCGCTGTCGGGGCTGTAGAGCTTGTCGATGCAAAACTCAGCACGATGCGTGTTGCCTGTAAGGTCAACGAGAAGGTTGCGAAACAGTCGATCAACAATCCACGGAGCCGCCTTGTCGTCCTCAGCAATTTGCTGAAACGCGATTTCCAGTTCGTAAAGCGCATCATGCCGCGCCTCGTCGATCCGCGGCGATTGGCTCGTGGGACCGATATACATGCTTGAAAACAAATAGGACAAAGACGGATGATTTTGCCAAAAACTTACCAGCGATCGCAACAAATCCGGGCGGCGAAGGAATGGGCTGTCTTCGGGTCGCTCGGCGCCCAGTACAATATGATTGCCGCCGCCCGTCCCGGCCCGCCGACCGTCGATCATGAATTTTTCAGCTGACAGTCTCGCCTGTCTCGCTTCCTCGTAAACGGTGTTTGTTATTTCTTTTAGTTCTTCCCAATTGCCTGCAGGCTGAACGTTGATTTCAATCACGCCTGGATCCGGTGTGACGCTGAAATGAGCTATTCTTGTATCCTGGGGCGGCATATAGCCTTCGAGAACGACCGGCGTTTTCAACTTCGCAGCGACAATCTCGAGCGCAGCAAGCAATTCAAGGAAGTGTTCCGCCCATGCAACAGGCGGCAAAAACAGGTGCAAAACGCCGCCGCGTATTTCGGCGCATAACGCCGTGCGGATGAGCCCGTTCGGGTCGCCGGCAAACTCTTTATCGTTTGCAGGCGAGCGCTTCGCCAGCGTTTTTTTCAACGCCGCATGCGTTGGCAGCGGATCGACGGTATCGAATCCGCTGCGTTCCGGCACAAGTTCGTCAGCTGCTTCGGATGGCGAAGGCAATCCGGATAGCGGGAGGCGCAAACCGATTGGCGAGTCGCCGGTCAACAACACCAGATGCGGGCTTTTGAATTTCCAGGCATTGCTGATCCAGCGCCTGCGTCGATGGGAATAGTGCAACGGCAGCACATAACCGACCGGCGCATTCAGGTTTGTGTCCATCAGTGACTGTAAACGCACGCGCTCCGCGCGCTCAAAAACGTCTGCGTCCATTATTTCATCGGTCGCAGGAAGCCTTCGATCTTTCCACAGATAGTATGGCGTGTCTTCGCGGGCCGGCAAGACAAACGCCGCCGGCACGCCCAGTGTTTCACTTAGCGTTGTGAGAAATTTTTCAGCAATTTCAAGACTTTCGCCAAGCGGTTTATCCGGGTCAGCGAGCAGCGCGTCATCGCGCCAGATCGGCTCGCCATCGCGCCGCCAAAAACACGGCATGGCCCACCGGGGCAGGATTTCGCCCGGATACCATTTGCCTTGGGTGAACATGTGAACGCCGCCAGACGCAAAGCGCGCGCGCAGCCGCCGCAGCATATCCTTGCCAAGGTTTTTTTTCCGGCCGCCAAGCGCTGCGTAATGCCACTCATTTCCTTCGCGATCGTCGAGAGAGACAAATGTAGGTTCGCCGCCCATTGTCAGCCTTACATCGGACGATTTGAGGTCGCCATCTATTGCAGCGCCGAGTTGGTCGATGGCCTCCCATTGCGCGTCACTAAAGGGCTTTGTGACCCGCGGCGCTTCGATAATGCGGGTTACCGACATTTCGTGGTGCAATGTTGCGTCGGCGCCGCTTTCTATCGTGCCGGTGACCGGCGCTGCGCTCGACGGATCTGGCGTGGAACACAACGGAATGTGACCTTCGCCCGCGAACAACCCGGATGTCGGATCCAGGCCGACCCAGCCGGCCCCAGGCAGATAGACCTCGGTCCACGCATGTAGGTCGGTAAAATCGACTTCGGTCCCTGATGGCCCGTCGAGGGACTTAATATCCTGCGCAAGTTGAATGAGGTAGCCTGATGCAAAGCGCGTGGCGAGCCCCAGATGGCGAAGGCCCTGACAAAGAAACCAGGCCATGTCGCGACAAGATCCACTGCCAAGGTTGAGCGTTTCTTCACAGGTCTGAATGCCGGGCTCGAGTCGCACAGTATAGGCGAGCGATTGATTGAGTTGTTGATTGATCGCGACCAGAAAATCAATGATGCCTTTGGCCGACCGGTCTGTCCTCTCCAGCCACCCGATCAGACCGGGGCCGCACTCCTTGACTTCAAGATAGGGCGCGAGTTCCTCCTTGAGACCCGCCGCATAGGCGAACGGAAAGTCCTTGGCATAGTCTTCGAGAAAAAAGTCAAACGGATTGAATGTCCTGATCTCCGTCAGCAGATCGACTTCAATTTTGAACTCGCTGACTTTTTCCGGAAACACGACACGCGCCAGAAAATTTCCAAACGGGTCCTGCTGCCAGTTAATGAAGTGCTCTTTCGGCGAGATTTTCAAAGAGTAGGATTGAATATGAGAGCGCACATGGGGCGCCGGCCGCAAGCGAATCGTTTGCATTCCGAGCGAAACTGGCCTGTCGTACCGGTAATGCGTGAGGTGATTCAGGGCAGCGACTATGCTCATCAAGATAAACCTTTAAACACTTAATTTCAGCGGAATTCAGCTGCAGGAATTTTCCACGTTGTGAGCGTTTTTATGTATTATCGCAAAGGCAAAATTCTTAAACCTTCTCAGCAGGCAACACGTGTCCAACATTTCACTCCTTACCAGCGACATTCTGGCCGTTAATTTCGACGCGTCAGCATCGCCCAGCCTTGACTTCACCCTGTCCGGAACAAATAGCGTCAGTCAGTCAGTCGGGTGGGGGCTCGGGTGGTATCCTGACAGCCAGCAGTCCGCAATTGTCATTAAAGACCCGAATGTCCGAGCCGGTCAGGTGTTAACCGATACTATCGCAGACTGGTCGAATTTCCGTTCGACCCTGTTTTTTGGCAAAATGAGGGGCGCCGATACCGGTTATAGTCAGGCTGATACACAGCCATTTTCGAAAAGTTTCGCGGGAAGAGACTGGCTGTTCCTGCATAATGGCAACCTTGACAAGGAGGCGCTATCCACCTTGCACGGTCGTCAGAAAAGACTGCTGGAGCCTCTCGGCTCCACGGATTCCGAACTGGCGTTTTGTAATTTGCTGGCCCAGCTGCAGGAAAGTGGGGTTCGTCAGCTTTCCGATATTGATCCCCATACGCTTCACGCGTGGTTTTTAAGATTTGACGGGCTTGGCAGCGCTGACATGTTTCTCACAGACGGTCAGAGCATCGCGTGCTTTCAGGGATCACAATCGCCCAAACAGCTTTGCTATTCGCGCCTGCAGCCGCCTGATCGTCAGGAGGTGTACGAGACCGCAACGGTTCGCCTTGCCATTACCGACCCGCGAGACACGTTTCGCACGGCGTTTGTCGTCACCTCCGCACCATTTTCTGTGGGCAACTGGTCTGCAATGCGGCCGGGACAGCTTCTCATCGTCAATCACGGCGCTGTGGTTTGGGACAGCGCTCCTGAGAACACCCAAACTGGATTTATGAGCGCACCGTCCCAACCTTCGCAGCTTCAACAAGAAAAACGCCCGCTTGATCCAATACAGGCTGAACAGGCGCAGTCACAGACCTCGCCGCACATCATTGTGACCAATGTTAAGTCGGTCACGCATTCTCCGGAAGGCGGACATCTTTCCTATCGGCTGTACGAAGTCATGCATGCGACGCAATACAGATATTCACAACCGGTGGAACACAGCACACATTTATTCAGACTGCAGCCGACGGAAGACTCTATTCAAACGGTCGTTTACTCGAATCTGGCTATTTCATCGCCAATAGAAGAGGTCATATTCGACGACGTATTTGGCAATCAGTCCGTTCATGGCACAATCGACAAACCCTATACGGAGCTGTCGGTTGTCGCGACGAGCCGCGTTAAAATTTTCGCAGCGCCGCCGGATGACCATAGTCCTTCGCGGCGACAGACTTCGATCCCATTGATATGGATGCCCTGGCAACGTCAAATGATGATGCCATATCTCTTGCCGCTTGAATTACCTGAACCACAACTCCGTGAGCTAACGGATTACGCAATGAGTTTTGTAGAGCGCAATGATTATCACCTTATCCGGACAATAAACGACATTAATCTCAGCATTTATCGCGATTATGAATATGTGCCGGGCAGCACGTCGCTGAACACCACGCCTTTTGAAGTTTACGCGAGTCGCAAAGGCGTTTGTCAGGATTTTGCTAATCTGTTTATATGTCTGACGCGGTTGCTCAGCATCCCGGCGCGTTATAGGATGGGATATATCTACACCGGCGCGAATTACGCGAATAAAATTCAGTCGGATGCTTCTCACGCTTGGGCTGAAGTCTATTTGCCATATATTGGTTGGCGCGGATTTGATCCGACCAATGGATGCGCAGTCACACAGGACCATATACGCGTCGCCTGCGGTCGCAACTATATTGATGCAACGCCGACGTCGGGGACGATCTACAAAGGCGGCGGCGAAGAAACGTTGTCCGTTGAAGTGAAAATGCGGGAAATCAGTGAATGAGCGGTTGAGGAGCCCTTTTTATGGACTTTTGTAAATACGACACCGCGGGCTTTTACGATGAACTCATTGGACCAGACGGAAAACCGCGCCCTGGAGCTGCGGCGCTTGTCCAGCAGATAAATGAATTGCCGCAAAAGGATCTTCGGCGGCGCCAAAAAGCCGCCGAGCGAGTGCTGCACCAACAGGGGATCACTTTCAGCGTCTATGGAGATAAAAAAGGCACGGAGAAAATCTTTCCGTTCGATATCCTGCCCCGGATTGTACCCGCGCGGGATTGGGAAATCATGGAAAGGGGGCTGAAACAACGGATCAAGGCGCTCAATCTTTTCATTGATGACATATATAATGACCAGAAAATCCTCAAGGACAACGTCATACCCAAATCCCTTGTCCTTTCTTCAGACTGCTACCTTAAACAATGCGTCGGGCTAAAGCCGCCCCAAGGCATTTGGATCCACATCACCGGCACGGACCTCGTGCGCGACGCCGACGGTGCGTATTATGTCTTGGAAGACAATCTGCGATGCCCGTCCGGCATCTCATATGTCCTTCAGAATAGAGCAATTCTGAAGCGAACTTTCCCAAACGCATTTCAGACCATGCGTACACGTCCGGTTTCCGACTATGGGGACCATCTTTATGAAACATTGCGTCATTGCGCGCCGGTTGGCGTTGACGAGCCGAATATTATTGTGCTGACACCCGGTATCTATAATTCCGCTTATTATGAACATTCGTTTCTGGCGCAACAAATGGGCGTCACATTGGCACAAGGGTCCGACCTCACCGTGATCGATGGTGAAGTCAAACTCCGCACAACGCGGGGGCTTGAAAGGGTCGATGTAATCTACCGCCGAATTGATGATGAATTCCTTGACCCGAAGATATTTCGAAAAGACTCGATGTTGGGTGTGCCTGGAATTATTGACTGTTATCGGAATGGGACTGTTACGCTTGCCAACGCACCAGGCACTGGGATCGCCGACGATAAGGCGGTTTACGCCTATGCGCCGCAGATCATCAAATACTACCTTGATGAAGACCAAATTCTCGCCAATGTCCCCACCTATATATGTAATGACGAAAAGCAGCGCTCTCATGTTCTTGCAAACCTCGAATCGATGGTGGTCAAGGCGGTTAATCTTTCGGGCGGGTACGGGATGCTGATTGGACCAGCGTCAACCAAAGCTGAACGTGATTCCTTCGCGGAGAAAATCAAGGCCAACCCGCGCGATTATATCGCTCAGCCGACATTGTCGCTCTCACGCAGCCCAACAATCGTCGGGGAACGGATCGAAGGGCGCCATGTGGATTTGCGCCCCTATATCCTTTACGGCGAGTCGATTTTTGTTTTGCCCGGCGGGCTAACCCGCGTGGCGTTGACCAAAGGCTCGCTCGTGGTCAATTCATCACAAGGCGGCGGCAGCAAGGACACATGGGTGCTCGGCGGCGATGAGCGCAGCATGAAGGACATTCTCAGTGCTTAGCCGTACAGCTTACTCGATCTATTGGATGAGTCGCTATCTCGAGCGCGCGGACAATGTGGCGCGCTTTGTGGCGGTGAATGCGCATTTGATACTTGATATGGGAATTGACCGCGAGCAGGCGCAATGGGAGCCGCTTGTGCAAGCATCAGGGGACGATGAGGACTTCAAAAAACGGTTTAACGCGTTCGACGAAAAAAGCGTTATCCATTTTCTCACCTTCGATGCGAAAAACCCAAACTCGATTCTTTCCTGTGTGCGCAACGCGCGTGAAAACGCTCGAACTCTACGCGAAGTAATCTCGTCGGAAATGTGGGAGTCAATCAACGCGCTTTATCACTTTGTGGACAGACATAGCCGCAAGCGCCAGGTTGATGACCTTCAGGAATTTTTCACGACCGTTCGCACAGCGAATCATTTGTTCACGGGCCTTTGCGAAAATACAATGTCGCACGACGAAGGCTGGCAATTTTCGAAGATCGGCCGCCTGTTGGAGCGCGCCGACAAAACCGCCCGCATTCTGGACGTAAAATATTTCACGTTGCTTCCGACGCCGGAATATGTGGACTCACCGTATGATAAAGTGGAATGGGGCGCCGTTTTGAAATCGGTCAGCGGATTTGAGATGTATCTCAAACGCTTTCACCACGCAAACTATCGTGACGTAACGCAATTTCTTATACTGGACCCTTTTCTTCCGCGCGCCATTTTGCACTGCGTTAACGCCGCCGCCGATGCGCTGGCCGTGATAATTGAAATGCTTGATGTCGACGTTCCCGTCCAGAATGAAATGGGCAAACTCAAACAGATGCTCACTGAGACTGATGTTGACGTTATCCTGGCCGGCGGACTTCATGAGTTCGTTGACGTTTTCCAATTTAACCTCAATGTCGTCGATGATGCTCTTTACAAATCCTTTTTTGCTCTTGATTCTGCATAGACGTCGCCGATGCGTGACGCAATGTTGTCGATGAGAGGTGTTCGGCGCTGTTGTCGTTAAAAAACGGACAGACTGGTCTTGTTGGTAAGCAGCTCCAGCGCAGCCGTTCCGACGAGTGAGTTACCAAGCTCGTCCAGTTCCGGCGACCACACGCAAACGGATAAATGCCCCGGCACAACGCCGACAATTCCGCCGCCAACGCCGCTTTTCGCCGGTATCCCGACTCTAAAGGCAAAGTTGCCAACGCCGTCATACAGCCCGCAGGTTAACAGCAACGAGTTGACGCGCCGCGCGCGTATTGCCGGGAAAACAACTTCGCCGGACGAGGGCATGACGCCCTTATTCGCAAAAGGCAGGCATGCCCGCGCAAGATCCAGGCAGGACATATTGATTGCACATTGTCTGAAATAGGTGTTGAGAACGACGCCCACATCGGCGTTCAGATTGCCATGGCTTTTAAGAAAATTCGCGATTGCGGCATTCTTAAAGCCGTGTTGTTCTTCCGAGAGCGCGACTTCTTCATCAATTACAATAGTTTGATTCAACGACAATTTTCGAATGAGAGTCAGCAAGCGGCGTATCGGTGCAACTGAGTGAGACGCAATGCAATCGGTGACCACGAGGGCGCCAGCATTGATAAAGGGATTTCTGGGGTATCCGTTCTCCGCCTCAAGCAAGACCAGCGAATTGAAAGCCGAGCCGGAGGGTTCGCGCCCTACTCTCTTCCACAAACCGGAACCAAGACGGTCAAGCGCCAGCAATAACGTAAAAACTTTTGAAATGCTTTGAATGGAAAAGGCTTCTTTCGCATCGCCGCAGACCCATTCACCGCCATCGACGCCGCATATCGCCATGCCGAATTTGCGAGGCGAAACCCTGGCCAGCGCTGGGATATAATCCGCAACTTTTCCCTTCCCGAATTCAGCTTGCGTTTCCCTTTCGATCTCTTCAAGTATCGTCTGAAAATCTGGCTTCTCTACGCCGATCATAGGTCTCTTCCTGATTTTTCCACCGGACTGAAGTGGGGTTCTGAAATCGCGACGGAAATCTACACCCCCGTATTCCTGCCAGGGGCGAGAGCTTTGGCTCGAACGCCGAAACCAGCGACATTCACGCGTTGATCGTTATTACGCCCATGTCCTGGAAAGTTACGACTGTCTTCGACCCAAGGCCAACACTTTGTAGGTTTGTCTTTCAATGCAGATCCGTTTCTGCGCGGTTGTGGGCGTCTTCGGCGATTTCGCTGTAGGCATCGCCAGGTTCATGCCCGCCGGGCAATTATCTTATGATGGCGCCCCGCATCGGCGCGAATAGCCGGCGCCGCAAGCACGACGACGGATATCGATTCACGCACTTGCAGGGGCGACCGCCTGATCGCGAAGGGCAAGGCGGCCCCGCCGAAAGAATATCCAACCAGGATAAGCCTGTCATTCGGATGTTCGCGTAAGTGCGCCTCAGGGCGCACTCCAAAATGGGCGGCAAATTCCTCCGGCGTGTGTTCGTTACGGCCAATCTCTGATTGTTCGTTCACATAGCGTTTTATTGGCGCTGAGGGTCATTCCCGATCATGACCTGTTGGAATCATCGGTTTTCTGCACCTGGCCGTCTTGGCCGCCTTTCAGGAAAACTTCTATTTGAGGTCCAGTGAAGATTAACAGGCGATGCCGCCCAAATTGCAGTTTGGTTCGGTCTGTCAGGCCCAGCCCCGCCCGCCCGCAAGATCCCAATCAAAACTTCCATGTATCAATCCGTCCCACTGACAAGAATTAATTTTTCCTGCCTTGCAAATCCGGCTCGCCAAGTTCGAACGCAAGCGCCGCTGAGGCAGCGATCAACGGATCCGGCGCCCGCGCGACTACCGGATCTTTTTCATTATAATCCAACATATGCAGGATATACCGGATAGCGCCTATTCGCGCGCGAAGCTTGTCTTCGGACTTTATCACCGTCCAGGGCGCATAGCTCGTATTCGTCAGCCTGAATGTGACTTCTTTTGCGTGGGTATAATCGTCCCAGCGCGCTTGCGCCTCCACATCAACGGGACTGAGTTTCCATTTTTTTAAAGGATTGGTTTCACGGTCCTTGAACCGCCTTGCTTGTTCATCTCGCCCCACGGAAAGATACAGCTTGAACAGACGAACGCCGCTGCGAACAAGCATGCGTTCAAAGTCCGGCGTCTGCGCAATAAATTCCCAATATTCTTCCTCGGTGCAAAAGCCCATCACGCGCTCAACGCCAGCGCGATTATACCAGGAGCGATCAAAAAACACGATTTCCCCGGCCGTCGGCAGATGATCGACATAGCGCTGAAAATACCACTGTTCGCGTTCCGCGTCAGTCGGCTTGTCGAGCGAAACTACGCGGGCGCCGCGCGGATTGAGATGCTCGGTAAAGCGGCGGATGGTGCTGCCCTTTCCCGCTGCGTCGCGCCCTTCAAATACAATCACAATCTTTTGCCTTGTCGTTTTTACCCAGTTTTGCAGTTTTACCAGTTCAATTTGCAAGGGGTGCATTTCCGCATAATACTGGTCCAGCGACATTCGCTTGGCGTAGGGATAAAGATGTTCACGGAAATATTTTCGAATTGCATCCGGCGTCGGCTCGTGATCGGCGGCATAGGGCGTCGCGTTCGGTATGGGCCGTTCAAATTCACGGTCTTCCAGAGATTCAAGCGAATAAATATACGCGTGTGCACTGTCTGATTTATCGTTCATCTCATTCTTCGCATGGTGATCGGCGAGGGCGGCGCGGGTAAGACATCAATGCGCATTCTCCCGCGTTTTTGATATTCCTGCAAGCGGCGTCCAAATTGTCCGCGCCGCCTATCGCGTGTTTTTGATCCGTTGAGATCAGTATCAGGAGACCGCCGATTAATCCGTTATGGCGATTTGCACCTGCTAATGTATCCGGTGCATAGTGTTTGCAGCAACGCGTTGACCGTGTCACCAGCCAGAAAGCCCGCTCATGCCAATTGTCGAAACTGATCCCTGGCGAATGCAGTATTTCGAAGACGCCGCCTGTCCGGCGGATGTTTTTATACCGACCGAAGACGGCGACGCATGGAAATGGTATCCAAATTACAAGTGGGTGTATAATAAACTCAGCGTTGCGGAAAGTCAGGGGCTGGAGTGCGCGCCCCATGGCCTTGACCCCGAGGCTTTCCCGGTATTTTCAAAACCCATTTACAATATGCGCGGCATGGGCGCGGGCAGCCGCGTAATCCGCAGCCTGAAGGAATATAAACATCTCCAGCGGCCGGGCCATTTCTGGATGCCCCTTTGCGACGGGGAGCACATATCAAGCGATGTTGCTGTCGTTGACGGCGCGCCGCAATGGTGGCGTCATGTGAAAGGGCTCGCTCTCGACGGCGGCATGTTCGACTATTGGACCGTCTCGAAGGACGCGCAGCCGGAAACAGAATCCTATGGCGGCGCCTGGATTCGAAAATATTTTGCCGGCTACACCGGCATGATGAATCTGGAAACGATTGGCGGAAAGATAATTGAGGCGCATTTACGGTTCGCAGACCAATGGCCAGACCTCTATGGAGACAAGTGGGTCGATGCGCTTGTTAAACTCTACGCGAAGAAACAATGGGAATTTGACGATGCCGGGCGGCGAGACGGCTTTTCGGTCGTTCTGTTTGGCGCCCATGGCGTTCAATATGCTCACCCGCCGGCGGAATTTGTCGATGAATTGAGAGCGACGCCCGGCGTTTCTTCCATTCAGGTCACCTTCCACGAAGACCGTCCTCCGGTCGCGCACTCCATGCCGCCCGGCGGATTTCGGCTGGCGATTGTCAATTGCTGGGATCTTGATGTCGGCCGGTCAGTACGTGAAAAACTGGCGCTCAGCTTCTGGTCGGCGCAATCATTACTGCCTCGCCGCGGCCGGCGTACAAAGCAAGATATGTCAAATGATCGTTGATGGAAGCGTGCTTGATCGCATTGAAGAAATTGAAAACATTTTCATCGAACTGAAAGATGGCTGCCGCATCGCTGCACGCATCTGGAAGGCCAGGGACGCCGATGCGAAGCCGGTTCCGGCGATCCTTGAATATCTGCCCTATCGCAAACGCGACTTTATGCGCAGTCGCGACGAACCGATCCATCGCTATTTCGCCGGCCATGGTTATGCCGCCATTCGGGTCGATATACGCGGAACCGGCGACAGCGACGGCATTCTGACTGACGAATACACGCCGCAGGAACAGCGCGACGCGCTTGAAATCATTGAATGGATTGCGGCGCAGCCCTGGTGTGACGGCGGTGTCGGCATGATGGGCATTTCCTGGGGCGGATTTAATGCGCTGCAGGTCGCTGCGCGGCGACCGCCGGCGCTGAAGGCAATCATCACGCTTTGCTCAAGCGATGATCGTTATGCAGACGATGCACATTATATGGGCGGCTGCCTGCTCAATGAAAATATGCAGTGGGGCTCGATGTTGATGCTCTACACCGCATTACCGCCGGATCCGGAAATTGTCGGCGAACGGTGGCGTGACATGTGGCGTGAACGCCTTATGGCGCTGGAGCCGTTTCCCGCCCGATGGATGGCCCATCAGATTCGTGACGAATTCTGGCGGCAGGGTTCTGTATGCGAAGATTACCAGGCGATCGAAATTCCGGTCTACGCCATTGGCGGCTGGGCCGACGGTTATTCGAATGCCGTACCGCGCATGATGGAGCATTTGAGCTGCCCCAAAAAGGGACTGATCGGTCCATGGGCGCATAATTTTCCTCATAATGGCGTTCCCGGTCCCTCCATCGGTTTTTTGCAGGAAGCAATAAAATGGTGGGACCACTGGCTGAAGGGCCGCGAGACCGGAATTATGGAAGAACCGTCATTGCGCGTTTGGATGCAGGAAAGCGTCCCGCCGCAGCCGCAATATGAGACCTGGCCCGGTCGCTGGGTCGCGGAAGACGCATGGCCGGTCGCCAGCGCGGCGCGCCTGGTTTGGGCTTTAAACTCCGGTCATCTTTGCGAAACCCCGGAAAAGCCCGTGGCGCTTTCGTTTTCGTCGCCGCAAACCACCGGCGTTCGGTCGGGAGAATGGTGCGGGTTCGGCGCCGATGGCGACATGCCGCGCGACCAGCGTTCAGATGACGGCGGCTCACTTGTATTTGACAGTGACCCGCTTGCGGACCGTCTGGAGCTTTTGGGCGCGCCGGAAATTGAGCTTGAATTCGCCAGCGACAAAGCGGCGGCGTTCGTCTGCGCGCGCCTTGGCGATGTCGCCCCCGACGGATCGGTCCTTCGGGTCAGCTATGGGCTGTTAAACCTGACCCATCATGAGGGACATGATAAAACTACGCCATTGCAGCCCGGAGAATGGACGCGCGCACGATTAAAATTGAATGATCTGGCGCATAGCTTTCCGCCCGGACACCGTATCCGGATTTCCCTTTCGACCAGTTACTGGCCAATCGCCTGGCCTTCGCCGGAACCGGTAACGCTCAGCATTCGCACCGGGAAAAGCCGGTTGCTGCTTCCCGTGCGCGCGCCGCGCGCCGAAGACACTGCACTGGCCGTTTTTGATGAGCCTGCAGAGGCGCCTGGCGTCACCCACAAAAAACTGCGCGCCCTGCCGCTGCAACGCAAGGTCGAGATCGACCTTGCCACGAATGAAATGGTTTATACGCTTAAAAGCGACGGTGGAGAATTTGACGGCGCCTCGCTCGCGCATCTCGGCGCAATCAATCTCGATATGGGCTACACGATCCTGAAACGCTATCGCATTATTGAGACCGACCCATTGTCAGCGCAGACCGAAATCAATCAACGGACGCTGTTGCGGCGCGAAAATTGGGAGATTCGCGTAACATGTGCGACGCGGCTGACCGCGACAGCAGACGCGTTTCAGTTTTCCGCCGATCTTGAAGCCTTTGAGGGGGACACCGAGATTGCGCACCGGCAGTGGACGCTTGCGATCCCGCGCAACGGGGTTTAACGCCCGATCCGGCCCAGTGCGGCCTTAATAATCATCTGCAGCATGTCGGGATAGGTAATATCTTCAAACCCCGCCATGATTGCTAGTTTTGCATCCCAGCCCCATGCGGGATTTGGATTGATTTCCATCAGCTTTGGAATGCCGTTCGCGTCGCAGCGAAAATCAAACCGGCCATAATCGCGCAATCCAAAACGTCGAAATAATTTTTTGCAACTCTCAATCATCTGCGCCTCGACTTCGCCGGACAGGTCGGCGCGCTTGAATCGGATGTCCGTCCAGTAAGGGCTGTCCGGAATCGATTTTGATTCATAGGAAAGAATCGGATTTAGCCCCGCCGGCAATCCGGAGAAATCAACTTCCAGCGTCGGTAGAGCGCGCAGCGCCGATTCAGGATTGCCGATCAACCCTATTCCATATTCAGGCCCCGGAAGATATTCCTGATATAGCGCATCCACATCCGGCAAAGCCGTTCGCAACCAGTCAAGATATTTGCGCGCTTCGTTCTTATTTCGAACAACGGCGTCCTTGGTGATGCCGAGACTGCCGTCAGCGCGGTTAGGCTTTATCAGCGCCGGAAAAAACTCCGGTGGCGCATCTTCCGCGCCAAGGTAAGCCTCATGCGGGACTGCAACGCCAAGCGCCTCGGCGGCGAGGCGAACGATTTGCTTGTCGTAACACAGCACTATCGCCGCCGCCGGTGCGCCGGTGTAAGCAATCCCAAGCGTTTCAAGAAAGACCGGAATTGTCAATTCATCCGCAGCGACATTGCGATAGCCGGTGTCGCAAAAATTCACGACGAGATCAGGCCGGACCTCCTGCAAGTGTTCGAACAGATGCTCATGATTATTCCAAATTGAAATTTCAAAACCGGGAAGGCTCTCAAACGCTTCTTCCATCTTGCGATGAGTCTGGAGATCTTCTGCGCCATAAATTTCGCCGGGCTTGGCGGCGTCAGGCAAATGATGGTCACCGGTAATAATGACAAGCCGAAGCGAATGTTTGGCCATAGCGGTCTGATAGTCCCGTTCTTTTTACAATGATAGCAGTCAAATTCCCCTGCTCCCAGTCGGTCATGCCCGGCGGCTTCGACGTCACGTCGTAGACAACGCGGTTGACGCCGCGTACGCCACTCGCCGCTGGGCGATCTCCACGGCTTTGACGAGGGCGACCGTGTTCTGACTAGCGGCTCGGCGGTGGTCGACCGCAGCATATGCGGGCAATCCAGAACGATCCAGGTGTTCTCGACCTCGAAAGCCCCATGGTGAGCCTGGGCGCCGTTGCGCATCGACCGAATAAAACCGGAACTTTTTCTGATGAATGGTGTAGTATGAAGAAAAACAGGAGGTTAAAGTGAATTCGCAAAAAATATTGGCTATTGTCGGCGTCGTCGCCATCATTATCGGCGGCATTTATTTCATCAATGAAAGTGGTAAGAGCGACATAGAAAAGCTCGGCGACAGCCTGGAGAACGCCGCTGACGACGTCGCGGACGCCATCAAGGATTAGCCGAACGGCTCGCTCTCATTCGCGGTCAGGCTTCCCGTTGATGGATGCCGGACCAGAACCTCCACATCGCGGAGACAGGTTGAATTGCGTCTCAGCCGGCGGCGACAGCCAACCGCGCCAGCGCCGGCAAAGACGCGGCCCCGGTCTTGTCCATTACGGAGGCGATGGTTTTCAACAGTGCGCTGACTGACGCCAAGATCTACCGCAATGTTTTTATTTTGTTTCCCCGCGAGAACACGGTCCATGACTTCTCGCTGGCGCTTATGATTCCAGCCGCCTGCGCGAAACCCTCGAAAAGCGTGACGCCTGGATTAGCATCCGGGCGATGCCACACCGGCTCGGCCCGCCCGCCTTCAGCTGTTTCCTTTATGAACAGCGCAACGCGGTCGAAAGAGTCTTCAGCAAACCAAAGCACTTCGGGGCTGTCGCAACACGAGACGACAAACGAGACGACAACGACCGGGCATCAATCAAACCCGCCTCAATACGAATCTGGTTGCGATTTAATAAGTCGGTGACCTGGTCCAGTCATGCCGGGTAAATACGCATCAATCACAAGGCATGCTTCGTGGCCTGGATCATAGTCGGCGAGAAATGCTTCGCAGGTTGCGAAGCCAATGACCTTACGACCGCCTTGTTCAAGCAACTCGCGCATCTCCTCGCGTGTATGGCTGTCATCATCAACGACAAAGACAATCGGTTCGCTTGTCTTCAAAACGTCGTGTAAGATGCGCTCCGTCAACGAACGATAATCACGGTGCAGATCGGGCATCAATCGCCGGATGGTTTGCGTCAGCTCTTCCAGGTTTCTACATGACGCAGACGGCTCTTACGCCAAGCAATGCGACATTGCGATTAACGGGATGTGTGCAGCCACAGGTGTCGCTTGTCCCGGCAGGGCAACCTGTATCCAAGGCTAAATTAGACTGGCCCAGGGAAGACCATGTGTATCGGGGATGTTTTGGAACTCTTTTCGTGATAGGGGGTTAAATGCAATGGACGGCGATCGCGCCGCCACAGGAGAATTTCATGCGCATTTTGAGCATTGTATTGATAAGCTGCTTTTTTCTCGCTTCCTGCGAGACGATTAAAGGCGTTGGACGAGACGTTGAGGATGCTGGCGAGGCGATCGACGATTCAATCGACGACGAATAAATTTGAGTGCGTGCTATGCGTGATTGAGCCGCGACCCGATTGTTGGGTTTTAGTATGCTTGCTGTCGCTTTTGCTTGGGCATGTTCAACAGTTTCGCTGAGCCGCATCGATGGATGACGACGCGCCCGTCAAGATTTGCGACGCAAATTAATAACGGCATGCAACGGCATGGAGCCTCTTCCGGTCGCGGTGAATGCTCTGCAACGCGCATCGTTGAGATGCTGGATGCGGATGGCGCCGCCGAAGCTCTCAAAATCGTCGAAAGTTCCAATTCGAAAGACGAAATGCGCAAAGGCGTACTATCAACACGCGAGGCCATAAAGCGAGCATTCATCAGCGCGCATTTTGGATGTTCGCTTTACAACTTATTGCATATGCACTCACGGCGCACGCGCTTTACCGATTTTAAAGTCAGAAACGCATAGAGCGCGGCGGGCGGCGTAGTACACAAAAACAATAGACGCCAAAACTCAAGCAATAAGTTCTTTCATCCGTATAATGTCTACTCCCATTCGATCGTGCCGGGCGGTTTTGATGTGACGTCATAGACAACCCGGTTGACGCCGCGGACTTCATTGATGATGCGCGTGGCGCAGCGTCCGAGAAAATCATGGGGGAACGGATAATAATCAGCGGTCATGCCGTCGGTCGATGTAACAGCGCGTAACGCCAGCACATAATCATAAGTGCGGCCATCGCCCATCACGCCAACCGAACGCACAGGCAACAGGACCGCAAAGGCCTGCCAGATTTCATCGTAAAGGCCGGCTTTGCGAATTTCGTCGAGATAGACTGCATCCGCCTTGCGTAAAATATCGGCTTTTTCTTTGGAGACGCCGCCGGGAATGCGGATCGCAAGACCGGGCCCCGGAAAAGGATGACGGGCGACAAAATGTTCGGGCAGGCCAAGCTCACGGCCAAGCGCACGCACCTCGTCTTTAAAGAGCTCGCGCAATGGTTCCACAAGCTTGAGATTCATCCGTTCGGGAAGGCCGCCGACATTATGGTGTGATTTGATCGTCACCGACGGTCCGCCGTCGAAGGAAACGCTTTCGATCACATCAGGATAAAGTGTTCCTTGCGCCAAAAAAGCAGCGTTTTCGATTTTGTTCGCTTCAGCTTCAAAAACATCGATAAACGTCGCGCCGATGATCTTGCGCTTTTCTTCCGGGTCTTCGACGCCAGCAAGTTTGCCGAGGAACAAGTCTTCCGCCGCAACATGGATGAGCGGAATATTATAGCTGTCGCGGAACAGCCGGACGACATCTTCACCCTCGCCCGCGCCGTCAAGATTGCCGCGCATCAACCCGGTATCGACAAAAACGCAAGTCAGCTGTTCGCCGATCGCTTCATGGATCAGGACAGCGGCGACCGAAGAATCAACGCCGCCCGAAAGCCCGCAGATGACACTGGCGTCGCCGACCTGTTTGCGGATTTGCGCAATCGCTTCCTCGCGAAACGCGGCCATTGTCCAGTCGCCTGTAAAGCCGGCGATCTTGTGGGTAAAATTGCGCAACAGTTTCGCGCCGTCCGGCGTATGCACGACTTCCGGATGAAACATCACGCTGTAAAACCGGCGCTCCTCATCGACGGCGATCGCAAAAGGCGCATTTGGCGATGTGCCGATTACAGAAAAGCCCGGCGCCAGCCGCGTGACCCGGTCGCCGTGGCTCATCCATACCGGGTAATGATCGCCGACTTTCCAGACGCCCTCGAAAAGCGGGCTCGTCTCGTGGATTTCTACATCGGCGCGACCAAATTCCCGCTGATCGCTCGGCTCAACTTCGCCGCCCAGCTGCAGCGCCATGGTCTGCTGGCCGTAGCAGATCGCCAGAACGGGAACGCCCAGATCGTAGATCTCCGCCGCCGCGCGTGGGCTGGCATCAGTTGTGACGCTTGAGGGCCCGCCGGAGAGGATCACCGCTTTTGGCGCATATTCAGTCAGAAAAGCTGCGTTTACGCGATTATAGGGTTGGACCTCACAATAAACGCCTGTTTCGCGCAGGCGCCGTGCTATCAGCTGCGTCACCTGGCTGCCGAAATCGACGATGAGCGCGCGATCATGGCTAGCGGCGTGCGGATCGAGAGTCATGCAAGGTCCTTTTGGCCGAGCCTTTAGCGGAGTTGGCTGCGCCCGTCACCAGCCCCTTCGAAATTTTCGCCAAACGCCCTCACACCGGGCAAACGGCTCGCCCCCGTCGGTCTTATTCTTCCAGAGCTTTTGCACCCAACGGCGCCGCGGACCGCCAACACGGCGCTCCCGCCTTCGAGGACGTCGCGCGGGCGGATATCGTCGGCCAATATTACTTTAATCAACGGTTCGACTCCGACGAGAGAGTTGAGTTCGGCATGGCGCGCGGCGCCGTCCCCGGAGTAATACCGCCAGTTGTCTTCGATGTTGTTCTCGTTTTGCGTTATATCAATGTTTCGAAAACACGAATTAGCCAATCTCATCATGCATCGATAATGTGTTTCACATTCATCACTAAATTTGCGCGCATTGAAGGGAGGAATTAAACCGCGAAACTCTACATGGCGCGCAAGTCCATTAGCGCTCCCACTGCAACATGGCATATGGTATTTTTACCGTAGTCCACGCTTCATTTAATCAGGATGCCATGCCCAAGCCGCGTTTCCTACACAACCGAATGAGCCGGCGGCTCGATGTGCTCGTAAAAGGACGGCTGTGGCTTCAGGTCCTTGTCGCTATGGCGTTCGGAATCGGGACGGGATTGTTGGTTGGACCCGACCTCGGACTCATCGACCGGGCCCTTGCCGATCTTTTGGGCGACTGGCTGGCGCTGCCGGGGCGCCTTTTTCTGGCGGCGATAGGGATGGTGATCATCCCGTTGGCCGCAAGTTCCATTGTCCTGGGGATCGCCGGCGCCGGAGGCGGCGACACACTCAAACAGGTTGGGCGCAAATTTGTGTTTTTTGTCGTCTCGACAACAGTGACGGCGACAATTATCGGCATATCCTTCGCCAGGCTTGTCCGTCCCGGCAAAGGTGTTATCGAGGCATCGATTCCAACCCCGGAATTAAAGCCAGACCCGGCAAGCGTAGTTCAAAAGCCGACATCTGCGATTGAATCGATCACGCGCGATCTGCCGGAACTCATCGCCAGTTTGATCCCACAGAACATCACGGTGTCGCTGCTCGAGCAGGATATGCTGGCGATCGTTGTCTTTTCGCTTCTCGTTGGCGTCGCTGTTGTCAACGCCGACAAAAAGGAATTAACCAAACCCCTCGTCGCGCTGGCCGAAGCCATACTCGAAGTATGTATGACGGTGATCCGAACGGCGATGCGGTTTGCGCCATTGGCGGTCTTTGGCCTCCTCGCGCAAACAACGGCAGCAAACGGGGTTCAAACCCTTGCCGACCTTGCGATATATTGCAGCGTCGTTTTGGCCGGACTTCTGACCCTTCTTGTTCTCTACATCGTCATTGTCGCAGTGTTCGGCGCCATTTCCCCGATCTCCTTCATGCGCTCTGTTGCACCGGTGCAGTTGTTGGCATTCTCGACATCAAGCTCCGCGGCGGTCATGCCGCTCACGATGAAAACTGCTGTTGAGAAACTCGGCGTGATGCCGACCATCGCCGGCGCTGTCGTTCCTCTGGCATCAACTGTTAATATGGCGGGTACGGCGCTTTATCAATCAGCCGCGATTGTATTCCTCGCCGACGTCGCGGGCACCCAGCTTTCGACGGGCGATCTCGCGCTTATAATGGTGACACTGACCGGCGCTTCCATCGGCGCGCCCGCGGCGCCAGGCGCTAGCATCGCGATTCTTGCAGCGACCGCCGCGAATTTCGGCGTGCCGCCGATTGGATTGCCGCTTGTCATCGGCGTAGACCGCATTCTCGATATGGCAAGGACAGCGGTCAACGTAACGGGCGATCTCGTTTTGTGCCGCGTTCTATCGTCCAAGCCTACGCCAGCGCTTACGGCGGATCCAAGTCAAAATCCAATGACGGATCCGGCGCCCGCAGACTGATCGAAAGCGCCGCCGAAATCGACAATAAGCGCCCTTTCATGAACCAAGCGCACTTTCATGAACAACGGCATGAACAGCGGCTTGAGGATCAAGGGTCATGGGTCTGCCTTTTGGCCGAGCCTTTAGCGGAGTTGGCCGCGCCCGTCACCCGACCTTTTGTGATTTTCACCTGGCGGTGTTCCTGACGGCTTGACGCGGCGGCTCAGGCTCGCGACCCTCGCCGCATCAAACTTGTCTGGAGGGGCCGATGCGACAGCTATTATGCGGAATTCTAGGAGTGATCGCCGTCGCTGGCGCGGCGCGGGCTGAAAGCTACCTGTTAGCGCCTGACCGCGTTTTTGACGGCGACGAAATACAAACCGGATGGCAGGTGCGCGTAGACGACGGACGGATCACCGCCGCCGGCCCTGATATCGCTGCTGACGGCGCAGTTCTGATTGAGCTTTCCGGCATGACGCTGTTGCCCGGCCTCATTGACGCCCACAGCCATGTATTGTTGCACCCATATGACGAAACGCCCTGGAACGATCAGGTCTTGAAGGAATCCGGAGCTGAACGAGTCGCCCGCGCCACCAATCATCTGCGCGCGACGTTGATGGCGGGCTTTACCACGCTGCGCGATCTTGGGTCCGAAGGCGCAGCCTATGCCGATGTTGGTCTAAAACAGGCGCTCGAAAAAGGCGTGATCGATGGCCCCAGACTTCTGGTCGCCGGTCCAGCCATCGTTGCAACTGGTTCCTATGGCCCCAAAGGTTATCACAATCGCGCGCCGGTTTTGCTCGGCGCGGTGGAAGCCGACGGCTACGACAATCTCATTGCTGAAGTCCGCCGGCAGATTGGCGGCGGCGCGGACTGGGTCAAGGTCTATGCAGATTATCGCTGGGGACCCAATGGCGAAGCGCGGCCCACTTTTTCCGTTGACGAATTAAAACTTATTGTTGAAACGGCGCGCTCGAGCGGCCGTCCAGTTGTCGCCCATGCAGGGAGCGATGCAGCGATGCGCCGGGCGATTGAAGCGGGCGTTGAAACCATTGAACATGGAGATGAAGGGTCACCGGAGACTTATCGGCTGATGGCGCGGCGCGGGATTGCGATTTGCCCAACCCTAGGCGCTGTTGAAGCCATATCGCGTTATCGCGGCTGGGACGGCGCCGCCGATACAGCGCCCGCGCGCATCGCAGCAAAGCACGAACAAATGGCCCGCGCATTGCGCGCCAAAACGCCCATCTGCGCCGGATCAGATGTTGGTGTTTTCGATCATGGAGACAATGCCTGGGAACTGGAACTGATGGTGCAATATGGCATGGCGCCGCTTGATGTGCTTCACGCGGCCACCGCCGGCAATGCAAAACTGTTGCATCTCGATCAAGACATTGGTCGCGTAGCGCCGGGGATGGTTGCAGATCTTGTCGCCGCGCCCGGTGATCCGTCAGCGGACCTATCGACGCTGAGACATGTCGCCTTCGTGATGCAGGCCGGCGAAATCATCAGTCAGCCTTAAAGCGTAATCATACCGGAACACCACCCATTTTCATCGCCCGACCTGGTCGGCATAAATCGTTGTATCGACGCCGAATGTTTTTTGCAGCGCTGACTGGGCGTCCTGCATGTCATATTCAACAATCGCAAGTCCTTTGACATCGATCGCTTCTTTCGGAGCGACGGCCGGGATGCGTCTAAACTGGGTCCTGCGGCTTGCGCCCTTCGTTGACCATTCAAATTTTTGGTCTTGAGCAAGGCCGCCGCCGGAAATGCGCATGCGCACCGGACCATCAAGGCGCGTGATCGGCGTAAATTGCCAGGTTTCCACATAACCGCGCCCCGGCGGGACCGGGAACGGGATGCGCCGGACAATGATGAAATCCGGATGAAGAAATCCGCACCGGAACTCATTCACAGTCCGATCTTCAAAACACCGGCAGGCAGGCGTGTAAAAATCGATCGGCGTCGGGATTGCGCCGCCGCTGGTCTGGGCAATACAGTTTCTTGCCGAACCGCCGCCGCCTGTGCCTGGATCATCCATCAATGTTGCAAAGGGCAAATCCTGTGGCCCCGTTGGAAAACCTTTAAATGCTTCCCAGCCCGGCGGGTTGGGGCGCGCGTCAAAAAATCCTTCGCCGCGCGAATATAAATCGCCGCCGGGTGGCGTCGCATAGGAACAAAAACTTCCAGCGCCGACAGTTTCAACGGTAAAGGCAAGGACGTCGCCTGCATTCACTGCGAGGGGTGTTGCAAAAAGAAAATCAGTAAACTCTGTAAAGGTGAACGGAACATCTGACGGCGGAACAGTCAGCGTGCGCAAGGCGGGCCCGCCCGGGCGACCGCCAATCATTCGCCGAATGGTAATGACGAGATCGCCGCTGCCGCAGCCGATAATCGGCAAGCGCAAACCGGCAAGATCGCCGTCAACGCCCACCGTAAATGACTGCGCCAGCTTTTGTTCCTCATCACCGCCGATGCCGAGGAACCCGGCGCTGGCGTCAACCAGCGGCTGTTCCTGATCGACAATAACGGCGCCCTGCGCCGCAGAAGCGATAAATAATGCGGCAAGCCAGGTGACGGCGCAATGACCTAATGATTTCATGGCTGTTCCCCGTAGTTCTGATGAGCGGACAGGCCGCCGTGAGCAGATTATCAGCCTTCTGCATTGGCATTGGCAAGTTGCAGTGCGGCAATAAAAAACCCGTCGGCGCGGATTTTATCCGGCGTCAGGCGAATGGCGCCATCAGGAGTAACGCAGGGCGCAAGCGCGGCGCGCCCTGTCTCGGTTAACATCCCCGACGCCGCCATCGGGTCGAGCGCCGGAACCTGCTTAAAGTCCGGGCGCTCCGTCAAAAACGCCGTCAGGCGATCCTCATTTTCCTCCCCTAAAAAGGAGCAAGTGACATAGATCATGCGCCCGCCGGGTTTCACGAATCCAGCCGCCTCGCGCAATACGTTGTCCTGCTCCTTCATGCGCCGCTCGAGCTGCTGCGCCGTCAGGCGCCATTTCGCGTCAGGATGGCGCCGCCAGGTGCCTGCGCCCGAACAGGGCGCATCGACAAAGACGAGATCCATTTTGCCGTTGAGATCATCAAGCCCCTCACCGCCGGCCGGAGAGCGGATCTGCAAATTTCTGACGCCAGCGCGTTTGGCGCGGGCGAAAAGCGGCTTTAGACGCCGCGCGTCTTTGTCATAGGCGTAAAGCTGACCGGTATTTTCCATCATTGCGGAAAGCGCCAGTGTTTTGCCGCCGCCGCCGGCGCAATAATCAAGCACTTGCCTGCCTTTAATATCGCCTGCCGCCGCCGCTGCAATCTGCGAACCGAGATCCTGTACCTCAACCCACCCTTTGTTGAAGGCGGGAATGACGGTGATCGCAGCCCCTTTTTCGCTGGCTGGCGGCGCTGCAATACGCGCGGCGGTCGCGAGTATGGGGATTGCCTCGCCCTTGATACGGCCCAAAGCGCTGAGAGATTTTTCCGGCGCCGCCCGCAATGTATTGAGCCGCAGATCAATATCGGCGCGCGTCGCGAACGCCGCGAGTTGCGCCCGATGATCGGCGCCAAACACACGTTCCATATGCGGCGCCATCCATTCAGGGTAATCGCCGCAAAATTGCTCGTCCGCCGCCCCTGGCGGCGCCAATAATTTTTCTTTCTCAATCGGCGTCAAGGCGCCGGGACCATGGGGCGCCTCGTCAGCAGCGATTGCGATGTCCTCGATCGCCATGCCCCACATGGTTCCAAGGGCGCCAAGCACCGCCGCGCGCGGGCTGTCATCACCCATTTGCCGGGCAATAGATCGCCGGCGGCGGAGCACATCCAGGCAAAGCCCCGAAATCCACGCCCGATCCCTGGCGCCGGCATAGCGGGCGCCCCGCGCCCAATCGGCGATGATCGTCTTTAGGGGCGCGCGGCGGCGCTCAAATTCCGCGATAATTTCAATCGCCGCGCTGATCCGTCCCGCTGTTTTCATGGTTTTCCGTTAATCCCGGCCGACCGGCCGACATGGCAGGGAACGGATCGCGCCTCATGGTCGCTACCCCCTTGCCATTGGCGCGCTTTTTTCTTCTAAGGGGGGCTTATCGAAAAACGCGCGTAAGGGCCAGAAATGATTGAACAATATCTCGATGAAGCGGAAATGTTATGGAAATCCGGCGATCTGGGGCGCGCGGCAGAGGCGTGCGAGAAAGCTCTCGCCGTCGATCAAAATAACCCCAGACCGCATTTCATTTTGGGCCTGATCGCCGTGGCGCAAACCCAACATCAAAAAGCTGCTGATTATTTCGCAGAATCCTTGCGGCTGGATCCCGATAATGTGGACGCGCTGCTCAATTACGGCATGTCGCAATCAGATTTTGGCCAATTCGATAAGGCCCGCGAAAGTTACCGCCGCGCGATCGAAATGAAACCGGATCATTCGCCGGGCTATTTCAACCTTTTCAATATCACAAAAATTGCAGCAGACGATCCGCAAATTCTTCATCTGGAAAACCTCATCAGCAAAGGCATCAACGACCAATTCGAGGAAAGCCTGGCGCATTTTGCTCTGGGCAAAGCTTATGACGATATAGGCGAATGGGACAAAGCGTTTGGCAATTATACATCCGCAAACGAATTACAGGGAAAAGTCTATAATCATCAAAACACGCTGACAATGTTTGGCAGGGCCAAGAACACGTTCACGCGTGAATTAATGGAAAAACACAAAGGACAAGGCAATAGCGACCGAACGCCCGTTTTCATCATCGGCATGCCGCGGTCCGGATCGTCGCTCGTTGAAGATATTTTATGCAGGAATGACAATATTGTTGGGTATGGCGAACGCACAGAAATTGCGCAGATTGTCATCAGGCTGGAAAACACCCACCCGTCACATACTCCATATCCGGAAATCGTCGAACAGATAACCGGTGAGCAGTTTGATAAATTGGGCGAGCTTTATCTGCACTTGCTGGCCCAGGTGATGCCGACTGCCGAACGCGTTGTTGACAAGAACATTTTGAATCATTCCGTGGCGGGCTTTGTCCGCTTATTGTTTTGTAACGCAGCAATTATTCATACGGTTCGAGACCCGATCGACACCTGTCTTTCCTGCTTTTTTCAGAATTTCAAAAGCGGCATCGAATACAGTTTCGATCTCGAGGATCTTGGCAGGCGCTACGCCGCCTATGCCGATCTGATGGAGCACTGGCGCGACGTCCTGGGCAATGGCTTATTTACAATGCAATATGAAGACCTGACCCAAGACAAGGATACGCAAATTGCGCGGCTGTTTGACCATGTGGGAATGCCGGCGCCAACAGGCTCGGCGATCGAAACACCCGCTGACCGGCCCATCGCAACAGCGTCCGCATGGCAGGCGCGTCAGCCGATCTATGAAACGTCGATCAAGCGGTGGAAAAACTACGAAAAACATCTCGGGCCCCTATTTGCAGCGCTTGAAGAAGGCGGCTTTCAATACAAGGAAGGCTGAGCCGCCGCCGGCAACTTATTATTTTTCCAGCAATGACCTTTGAGATTGGACAGGCATGAACGACATTGTTCGAAATACACGTTCAAAATATGAGCAGGGAAATCCAGGCGAAGCGCGGAGCTTCGCCATGCAGGCTGCAAAAACCGCAACACCGGACGAGCTATTATCGATTGGCGCACTTGCAAAAGAGTTTTCCGATTTTGACGCCGCCAATACCGCCTACGCACAGCTTGTCAAACTGACGCCCGATAATCCGGACTATCGCAATCTTTATGCGATGACGCTTACCCAATCAGGCGCGTATGAGGCCGCAGCGTCACAATTGAACGCCGCGTTATCGGTAAACGCCGCCCATGCCCATTCATATTTCAACCTTTCCATGATCCACCGCGCAGCAGCCGATGATCCAATTATTGCACAACTAGAAGACCGCCTTGGCGCAGAGAACATTACGCCTTCGGATAATTACGCTTATCGACTGGCGCTGGGAAAATTCTATGATGACGCCGGCGATTACGATAATGCCTTTATTCAATTTCAAAACGCTAAACAAAGCGCGAAAATACCCTATGACCACGCAGCGCAACAGGCATTTTTCGAACGGCTAAAGACTGCCTTTACGTCCGACACCCTCAAAAACCACGCCGGCGCCGGCGATCCATCCGAGGCGCCCATCTTTATAATCGGCATGCCGCGCAGCGGATCGTCACTGCTTGAAAAATTGCTGGCGCAGGACAAACGCATAACTGCTCTCGGTGAGCGTATTGAAATGACGTCGGTGATTGAGGCCATGGTCAGCCGGCATGAGGGCCGGGAAGGCTATCTCAAACTCCTTCCGAATATGACGCCCCAGGAATTCGCGCGATGCGGCGCCGATTACTGTGATCGCCTCGCTTCTCTCACAAAGGGTGCGGAACGGTTTATCGATAAAAATGTTCTCAACTATTTGCGCGCCGGATTTATCAACCTGATCCTGCCTGATGCGGCTGTTATTCACGCGCGCCGCGACCCAATTGACATTTGCCTGTCTTGTTATTTTCAGACCTTCGACCCGGCGATTTTTCCGTTTACGTTCGATCTTGCAGATATGGGAAAATATTACGCGCTATATGCTGATCTTATGTCTCATTGGGACAGCGTCATGCCTGAACGCATCTGCCATATCGACTATGAAGAAGTCATCGCCGACCCGGACGGCTCCATGACGAAGCTGATCGACAAAACAAAACTCTCGACTCCGCTGCAGCTTCATTCCGGCGATGCGAAAAGCACCATGATCGCCACATCATCTGCATGGCAAGCCCGCCAGCCAATCTATGAAACCTCTATAAAGCGCTGGAAAAACTACGAAAAACACCTTTCCGGTTTGTTTGAGGCGCTCGAAAAATCCGGCTTTAACTATTCCGGCAAATGACCGATTTTCATTTCAATTACTATCAAGCCCGGGTTCACCGCGCAAAATATGAACTTGATCTTGCTGAAAAATTCTGCGCCGAAGCGTTGAAGTTCGACCCGCGCCATGTTGGCGCCCTGACCTTGCTTGGGGACATCAGGGCAATCCAGGGCCATCATCAGGAAGCACGGGAGGCGTTTACCGCCGCCGTGAAAATTGAGCCAAAAAATACGTCACTGCTGGTAAATCTCGCATCCGCTGCAAAAGGCATGGGCGATTTTGACGGCGCGCGCGCACTGCTTGAAAAAGCGATTGCGATCGACAGCAAGCTTGCGCCGGCATTTTACACGTTGGCCGGTATCGTTAAATTTAAGGCCGGCGACCCTATAATCGACGACTTTGTGCGTCTCAAAAAGCGCGTTTATGGCAACGCTCTTTATCGATGCGTCGCATGTTTCGCCCTCGGTAAAGTATATAATGATATTGGCGAATGGGATCTCGCCTTTGAAAATTACGCGGAAGGAAATCAGCGCCGCCGCACCAGTGACGAATATAACAAGGCGCCGGTTTTCTATGACGCAATTGAGCGTTTCTTCACGCCGGACCGGTTATCGAGCCGCGAAAGTACAGGCCACCCTTCGCACAACCCGGTCTTTGTCGTTGGCATGCCCCGGAGCGGTTCGACGCTGATCGAAGAACTCCTGTCGCGATCCGACGCGATTGCAGGTCTGGCGGAACCGGATGACATTAATGATCTATTCATGGCGTCCTATAAGCAAATACATGTCGCCGATAACAAAATCAGCCTCGAGCCTGCGCCAGGCGGCGTCAATTTTTCCGGCATTGGCGAGACCTATCTCAACGCGATGCAAAACATTGCGCCGGGAGCGGCGCGCATAATTGACAAAAATCTTTTAAACCACGCAATGGTCGGTTTTATCCGGCTGGTTTTTCCCAATTCTGCAATCATTCATGCAAAGCGCGATCCGATCGACACTTGCCTTTCGTGCTATTTTCAAAATTTCACTGAAGGGCACGATTACAGCTTTGATCTTGGTAACCTCGGCAGACAATACGCCGCCTATGCCAAAATCATGAAGCACTGGGAGGCGATTTTTGGCGCCGAGATTTTCAATGCTTCCTATGAACGTATGATCGCAGACAAGAATGCAGTCCTTGCCGATTTGTTCGCGCATATCAACATGCCAATGCCGGATGCCGAAGCGCTGGCAAAGCCAGCGGACCGCGGCATCCCCACGGCGTCCGCCTGGCAGGCGCGCCAGCCAATTTATAAAACCTCGGTGAAACGCTGGAGGAATTATGAAAAGCATCTCGGGCCGCTTTTCCAGGCGCTTGAGAACGCCGGTTTTGACTATAGCGAAGCCTAATTTGCAGGCGTTATTAATTCAATGAACGGCTAAAGAAAAGTGATCGCAGGTTCCGAGAGAAAACACAGGCGATTCCAATTACACGGATAAATGAATGCTTCAGTACAAAGCCCTGATCTTATCTGGAGATTTAAGGGGCCGGCGCTTGTCGGCCAGATGCGGCGCTTGTGTCGAATTTTCGCTTAGTAAGAATCGCAGTTGGTTTTTGAAACGCTCTATTGCGCCGACGCCGCGCCGCAAGAAAAAGTCACATTAACTCGGCGTCGGGTAATTCGGCGCCTCGCGGGTGATGCCAACGTCGTGGACATGGCTTTCCTTTAATCCCGCATTGGTGATCTTTACGAATTTTGCGCGGGCCTGCAATTCGGGAATGGTTGCAGCGCCGACATAACCCATCGACGCACGCACGCCGCCCACAAGCTGGTGGAGGATCGGGCCAATCGGCCCTTTGTGCGGCACGCGGCCTTCGACGCCTTCGGGCACAAGCTTCATTTGTTCGGTGACGTCAGCCTGGAAATAACGATCGGCCGAGCCGCGCGACATCGCGGTGATCGAACCCATGCCCCGATAGGACTTGTAAGACCTTCCCTGATAGAGAAACACTTCGCCGGGCGCTTCGTCGGTTCCGGCGAGCAGCGAGCCGATCATTACGCAATCGGCGCCCGCAGCCAGCGCTTTTGCCATATCGCCGGAATATTTAACGCCGCCATCGGCGATTACCGGAACGCCGGCCTCACGCCCCGCCCGCGCAGCATCCATCACTGCGGTGAGCTGCGGCACGCCAACGCCGGCGACAATCCGCGTTGTACAGATCGACCCCGGGCCGATGCCGACTTTGACAGCGTCGGCGCCGGCATCGATCAACGCTCTGGCGGCGTCATAGGTCGCGACATTACCGGCGATCACCTGGGTTGCGTTTGACATGCGTTTAATGCGCACGACCTGGTCAATGACTTTTGACGAGTGGCCATGGGCGGTGTCGATGACAATCACATCGCAATCGGCGTCAATCAGCGCTTCAACGCGGGCAAAGCCGTCATCGCCGACGCTTGACGCCGCCGCAACGCGCAAGCGCCCTTCTGCGTCTTTACAGGCATGAGGGAACTCACGGGCTTTTTCCATATCCTTGACAGTAATAAGACCGACACAGCGATAATCTTCATCAACGACAATCACACGCTCGATCCGGCGCTTGTGGCAAAGCTCGCGCACCTTGTCCTGACTGACGCCGGGCGAGACAGTCACGAGGTCAACCGCCGTCATGAGATCGCGCACCGGCTTATCGAGATCGCGGGCAAAGCGCATGTCGCGATTGGTCAGGACGCCGACCAATTTGCCATGACCATTGCTGTCCGGGTCTTCGACCACTGGAAAACCGGATATCATTTTTTCCAGCATGATTGTCTGCGCGGTTCTGAGACTGTCATCGGGCGTAAGGGTTAAGGGATTGACGACCATACCGCTTTCAAAGCGTTTTACTTTTCGGACATGTTCGGCCTGCTCACCGATCGTCAGATTACGGTGCAACACGCCGATGCCGCCGTTTTGCGCCATGGCGATCGCCATTTCCGCTTCGGTCACCGTATCCATTGCGGAAGACAAAACCGGAATATTGAGATTGATCGTTTTGGTCAGGCGCGCGGCGACATTGACCTGGCCCGGCATCACGTCTGACGGGCCCGGCTCCAGCAATACATCGTCAAATGTCAGCGCTTCACGGATTTGCATATCTCACCTCAGGCAATTTTAGGCTCACTCAGGACGCCATCTTCATCGAAAGTCTGCAACAGCGGCTCACCGGGACAATCCACATCAATATCGATGGTGATTTCCAGCGTGCGCCGGGTTATTTCTTCAAAGGATTTGACGCCAGGCGCCAGGGCCGTCGCCGCGCCGATGGCGAGGTCCATGCCGGAACCGCGCGCCCAGAATTTCCCTGACGGCACCTCGATCATGCAAAAACTATTGTCGAAGTCCCAAATCGCGCCGGATTTATGCGCGAGAAGTCCGCCGCCGCAATAACGCTTCAAGCCTTCCTCGGTCTCGCCAATGTCAAAATTCTCAAACGCCGTTTTTAAGAACTTTAAAAGTTCAAAGGGCTTTGTCGCATCCATTGGGAAATCACCCGCGGCGGCCTGTAAAGCCTCCAGCTTTGGTCCGCTGCCGGTGATGCCAAGGACCCAGCCATGCAATGCAACCCATTTATTATCAATCGACGGCGCCACAAAACTGCCGATGGTCGCCCGGCTGTTCGAGCCAAGCCATGTGACGTTTTTGTGCGCATCATGAATTGCCGTAATGATGGTCATGCGTTTCCCCTGAACCCGGTCGCCACAACATATTTTTCCGCGGAGTCCGAACGGCTGGATTTCGGTTTCGCGTGTTTCACGGTTTCGAAATTTTGTTTGAGGCGATTTAAGAGCTCACCTTCGGCGCCGCCGGCAAAAACCTTGGAGACAAAAGCGCCGCCGGGTGCAAGCACGTCTTCAGCGAAATCAAGGGCTGCTTCGGCAAGGGCGACAATGCGTAAGTGATCCGTCGAGCGATGTCCGGTGGTCGGCGCCGCCATATCTGACAAGACAAGATCAGCCTTGCCGCCGAGCATTTCCTTTAAGCGTCCGGGCGCCGCCTCATCGAGAAAATCCATCTCGAGTATTTCGGCGCCGGCAACCGGCGGCACATTGAGATAATCAATGCCGACAACAGTTGCGTTTTTGCCCAGCGCTTTCACCGCGACTTGCAGCCATCCGCCCGGGGCGCAGCCCAGATCTACAATTCTCGCACCCGGCTTTAAGACCTTAAATTTCTCGTCTAGTTCCAACAACTTGAACGCCGCCCTTGATCGCCAGCCTTCGGCTTTCGCCTGGCGCACATAAGGATCATTAAGCTGGCGCTTGAGCCACAAGGTCGAGCCATATTCGCGCTTTTTGGCGGTTTTGACATGAACATTGAGTGTGCGGGGCTTTGATTCCCCGGCCATCGACGCCGATTTGTCACGGGTGCGCTTTTCCGGCTCCTCGCCAAGCGCTGTCGTCGCGATATTGGTTTTCTTCGCGCGCTTCGGCCTTTTTGGCGGTCCAGATGATTTGCGTCGCTCCATGGGCCTTAATAGCGGAGTCACTCGCTTGCGCAAGGCGCCTGGGGGCCGGCGCACGGTCTTTTGCCGGGAATTGCTGCGGATGCGATATTGCGGCGCAGCTTGCCCCGGCGGGCGGCGCGGCCCAGCGTCTCGCCTGTCGCGGGAAACCAGTCACAGGAGGGACCAGATGACAGGGATCGTTGCGCTTATAGTGAACCTTTTAATCGGAGCGGCGGGCGGCAATCTTGCGGGCATGGCGCTGAAAGATAAAAGCCTTGGCCTATTATGGAATTCGGTTGTCGGCATCTTAGGCGGCGGCATCGGCTATTTTGTGTTAGGCTTTGCCGGCATCGGCGGCGGCAATATCATTGTTCAGGTGCTGGCGGCGCTGATTGGCGGCGGCGTATTGCTTTTTGTGGTCAGTCTGATCAAGAAAAAATCCTGACCGCATCGCTGCAGCAAAGACCGCAAGTCGCTATTTCGGCGCTTGACTCTGGCATTGCATGGACGCTGCAATTTGACGCTTTGGCGCGCCAAGCTTTCTTTTCAGCGATATTTCCTGCGAAATGCCCGCGCGCCACATCCAAAATGGGCGCTCTGTGCATCTATGGTCTGAAACCCGGGGCCGGCATCGATTCCGCGCGCCTGGGAAAAAGAAAAGGAGAGCCAAACCATGAATGAAGATGTTTTGATCCCGCTTGTCGTTTTTGCAGCAATCGCCGCCATTTCGATCGCCGCCTTTCACTTCAGCTATAAAAAACGCCGGGTTGTATATGACGCCATCAAAGTGGCGATCGAAAAAACCGGCACGGTCGATCCGGCCCTGGTCGAAGCCATTATCCGCGACAATGTTGGTCCTAATGCCGACTTAAGAAAGGGCATTATTCTTGTCGCCGTCGCCGCGGCTTTTGCGATCCTCGGACTTCAAATCGATGAAGCAGAAGCTGTCGGGCCAATGCTTGGCGTCGCAGCATTTCCGGGCTTGGTTGGGCTTGCCTATATCGGCTTTCACTTCTTTGCACCGAGAGAGCCGACGGTCTAAACCGTAATTTAGCGGCGGGAGCCCGCCCCATGGACTTAAACGACATCGAACTCGTTATGATGGCGACGGCGACGCGGGATGATGCAGCCTTCGCCATATTAGTGCGCCGGCATCAGGCGCGCCTCCGGGCGTTTTTGCGCCGGCTTTGCGGCGACGGATCGCTCGCCGACGATATCGCTCAGGATGCATTTATAAAGGCGCATGGCGCGCTCGACACCTTCAAAGGCGGCGGATCGTTTCGAAGCTGGCTTTACTCCATCGCCTATCGAGAATTTCTGCAGTTAAAGCGCAAGGAAAAGGCGGCGGCGCGGCTTGAAAACGCGTTAAAGGCGGACGCTGCGCATAGCATGGCCGGCGCCAGCGGGCCCGACGCCGGCATGTCGATCGATCTGCAACGCGCGCTGGCGACGCTGGAACCGATGGAACGCGCGACTATTTTGTTATGCGATGCGGCAGGCCTTACCAATGCAGAAGCCGCAACGGCGATTGATGCGCCGCTCGGCTCGATCAAGACTTATATCGCCCGCGCCCGGGAAAAAATGCGGACCGCGCTGTCGTTTCCGCCGCCGGCTCCGCAAACTGAAACCGCTGAAACATCCGCGTCACGGACTGGCGTCAAAGGAGTTCTCTATGCCATCTGATAGTCTTTCCGATCTCTTGAAAGATGATTTTGACGGGCTTGCAGCCCGGCTCGAAAAAGACAGATTCGCCGCCCGGGTCTTGTTTAAACTCTCCGCGAAATCGCGGGCGCGCCAGGGCGTGGTTTTCTTTGCCGGCGGGTTAGGCGCGGCCTTTGCCGCCACGCAGTTTTCCGGCGTTGTCAAAACGATGTCGCTGCATTTTGCTGAAACGTCGATTGGCGCCGCGCCCGCCATAGGCGACATTTCACAATTCGCCGCAACATTGCTGCTCGCCGGCGCGCTGGCGGCCACCGCACTGGTATTGCGCAACGAGATTTGACAGCGGCGCATATAACCATCCTACGGGGCTCGCTTCGTGAGCGCCACAGGCGCAGGGATTTCAATATGAGTGCTTTCGTCATCCTGAGGTGCGAGCAGCTATAGCTCCGCGCCTCGAAGGATGGCGGAAAAGGAAATTAATCGTCGCGATAGGTTTTTTCTTCGCGTTCGTGGCGCTCCTGCGCTTCCAGAGTCAGCGTCGCAATGGGCCGCGCATCGAGGCGGCGTATGCTGATCGGTTCGCCGGTATCTTCGCAATAGCCATATTCGCCGGTTTCAATCCGCCGCAACGCCGAATCAATTTTTGAAATCAATTTGCGCTGCCGATCCCGGGTGCGCAGTTCAAGCGCTTTTTCCGTTTCGCTGGATGCGCGATCTGCGATATCCGGCATATGATTATCGTCTTCCTGCAGATTGATCAGCGTGCCCTGACTTTCCGCAATGATTTCATGCTTCCATGCCAGTAATTTGCGGCGGAAGTACTCTTTTTGGTTTTCATTCATGAATGGTTCGTCAGCAGACGGACGGTAACCATCAACATTTTCAACTTCAGTTGCCGACATCCCTCAACTCCCAGATCACTCAACGATATTGTCAATGCCTATGCTGGCAAATTTGCGGCCTGTATAGCGACGCCGCTCAAGAGGCTCAAGTGCTGATTTTACGCCTGCTCCGGTCATAATTCTGCAATCAAAATGAACGATTGGTTTTCTGTTTATAATCGCGTAATCATCGCCCCAGCTTTGCAAGCTCGACGCGCGCCCTCAGCGCGATTTCGTCATAAATGTTTTGTAGGGCGGGGTCCGCTGCCGCATGCGCGCGCATGCCCGACGCCGCCGACAGCGCTTCAATGTCTGCAGCGCCGGCCTCGCCGTCGAGAAGTCGAAGGCGCAGCGCGTCAAGAAGGTCAAGGGTTCGCTGCGCCGCAACAAGAGTTTTGGCGTTGCCGCCCCCATCGCTCTGTAGTGAAAGCAGCGCACTCAGCGTCGCGGTCGGCGCCGCCCGATCCACATTCGGCGCTGTGTTCGTCTGCGCATCGGGCGCAGCGCCGGCCGTAAATGACGGAGCCACGCGCCCGGCTTTTTTCACGGGCGCCGATTGCTGCGTCTTTGCTGGTCCCTGAACCCGGATCATCGCCAGACCGCTCCCAATTGCAAATGGGACAATGGCGCCGCGGTCATAAACGCTTGGTTAAGGCGGCAGATAATTCCCGGCAGGAAATGCCGCACAAGGCCCCGGCGGCCAGACCCGGGCCCCGCCGGATTTCTCTCGGCGCCGCATCATTGCCGGGCTTTTTCCCGCGCTGCCGGTTTGAACAATGTTGGCATGGCGCTCGCTATGATTGGCCAGACGGTCATTGCGCCAAACTGTCCCCGGCGCGAATGCGCCAAAACATACACAGTGCGAATGCGCCAATAAAATGAAAGACCCAAAATCCTGTGCGCACAAAACTGATTTCTCTGATCCTGATCGCGATCGCATTTGGCGCACCCGGCCCGGCCGGCGCCGAATCCCTGTGCGGCGGTATTTTGCTGGTAACGCCGGTCTATGGCGCTGAATACCGCCATCAAAGGTCTGGGCGTCACCCCGGATCACAGCGCCCGTGTTGTCATTGATGAAGCCTCCGGCGTTATCGTGATGGGCGATGACGTGCGGGTTCAACGGTGGCGATCGCGCAAGGATCGCTTACGGTATCAATTTCCGAAACGCCGCAGGTTTCCCAACCGAGCCCGTTTTCCGGGCGCGGCCGCAATATTGTCGTGCCGCGCATCACTGCCGGCGTCGATGAGGCGCCGGCGCAGTTGAAGCTGGTCGAAGGCGGCGTCCGCCTGCGCGATCTCGTTGACGGTCTAAACGCACTGGGCGTGCCGCCGCGCGACATAATTGCAATTTTACAGGCAATAAAAACCGCCGGTGCATTGCAAGCTGATATTGAGGTGATGTGATGGATGCATCGACCCTCTCCGCCCCGGCCTTTTCAGCTCTGACGGCGCCTTTTGCGTCCGCAGATCCAAAAATCGCCATGGCGGAACACAAAGCGGAAGAATTTGAGACGCTGGTGCTCTCGCAGCTTCTGGCGCCGATGTTCGATACAGCCAAATCGCCGGGTCTTTTTGGCGGCGACGGACCGGAACAGGATATTTTCAGGACAATGCTCAATGACGAATATGCCAGGCTCCTTGCCGCACGCGGCGGCCTCGGGATTGCCAACAGCGTGAGAGACGCCCTCCTGCAGCTTCAGAGCAATAGCGCACCTATACAGGAAACAATGCGATGACCACACAAGCCCAAACAGCCGGTTCGGACGCTGTCGAACGGATCAGGTCGCTGATTGAAATTACTGAATCGCTCAGCAATATCTTCATTGAGGAAAATAATTTGCTGGCAACGCAGCGCTCGGCGGCAATCGCGCCGCTGCAGGCGGAAAAAGCGCGTCTGGCAGCGGCCTATGCGCAAGAAATACGCAATATCGCCGCCGACCGCTCGGTGGTTGACGGCGCCGACGCGGGTCTGCTCGCCAAACTGCGTACAATCACCAAAACATTTGAAGAACGCGCCGCCGATCAATATGCGTTTTTGGACGGCGCGCGCCAGACGGCGGAAGGCGTCGTTAAAGCGGTCGCTGACGAAGCAGCGTCCGCGCGCGGACAAGTTTCCTATGACAGCGACGCCAGCCCCGCAGAGCCTGCGCCGATCATTCTTGATGAAAGCGCGTGACAGAGCGTGATCAGGAAAAGTGGACACCGGTTTTCCGGTTCGATCACGCGACCAGTAAAAACTGAAGCGTGATCAGGAAAAGTGGACGCCGGTTTTCCGGTTCGATCACGCGGCCAGTAAAAACCCGAGCGTGATCAGGAAAAGTGGGCGCCGGTTTTCCGGTTCGATCACGCGACCAGTAAAAACCGGAGCGTGATCAGGCGTCGAAGGCAAAGCCTTCGACGGAAACCGTTTGGCGGCTTCGCCGCCAAACTTCCGGGTCGATCACACGGCAAAATAAGGCTCAATTGCGGGTCAGCAGCTCACTAAACCGACTTGGTTATTCCAACGCGGCTTTGGCGTTCCCGGTCAGAAATTCAACTCTCCAGGTATTGGCCACCGCGGCAGACACTGCATGTTCTGTCATTGCTGCGCTGTAGAGTGGAATTTCGCGCGGCGCAGATTGGCTGGCCGATCCAATATTGTCGAGCTTGGCAGCGGGCTTTGGACCATTATCGAAGGACACCTGCGAGGCGGCAGTGCTTTGCGCCTCACTGAAGTTTTGCATATCGTTGAGGAAAAGCGCTGTTAACAATTTAAAATTGTCGCGTCCGATGCCGCCGCCGGAATAAATCGGTATGCCGAAAATGACAATATTTTCCGACGCCAGGTTCATCGCTTTGGTGACGTCAGAACCAAGATTAAAATCGTTGAGGTCCTCATAAGCAAAACCGGCATTCGATGTTGCTGTAAAGACTATTGCACGCTGGCACCCTGTCGCCGTCGCAAGATTATCGCAAGCCAATAGCGAGATTAAAAACTGCGCGCCGCCGGATGTCCGCGCGACCATGGTCGCCAACTCCCCGCCGTCATAATCAGCAAGCGCAGTTTCAATCTCAAAATCGCTCAGCATCGAGGCGACGTCACTGGCGCTGAATTTGTACATCACGCCGCCGCCAAGCAATTGACTGTTGCTCGTGCTTTGCGCTGTCGCCGGCGCCACACACACGCCAAGCGCGCAAGCGGCAAGAACCGCCATTAACCTATTGATTTTCATGATCCCCTCGATCCGCACCAAACTAAACCACAATAATGTGAACTGACGGTAACAGCATTATCAGCTTTGGCCAATGTTCATTGCGACGTCTCATGCGTATTATGGAAAGAACACCGATTTGGGGCATGATTAACGGATAAGGGGGCTTTATTGTGAAGCTTTCCAGTAACGGCATTGAGCTATTGAAGCGTTTTGAAGGCCTCGCGCTTGAAGCCTATCAGGATATCGCGGGCGTCTGGACTATCGGATATGGCCACACCGGCCCTGATGTGAAGCCCGGCATGCGCATCACCGAAAGCGAAGCCGAAGAGCTCTTGCGCCGGGATATTAGCCCCCGCGAAAACGCCGTCGCCCGCCTCGCCTCGGTTTCTTTGAACCGCAACGAATTCGATGCGCTGGTGAGTTTTGTTTACAATATTGGCGTGGATGCGTTTCGCAGATCAACGCCGCTGCGCCGGCTCAATCGCGGCGATCGTCTTGGCGCGGCCGATGCGCTGGCCTGGTGGAACAAAGCGACAATAGGCGGCCGTTTGCGTGAAGTGATCGGGCTGACGCGTCGCCGCGCAGCAGAACGCGCACTGTTTCTGACGCCAACCACACCGTTGATCTTCGGCGAACCGGACAATGTTGAAGAAGACACCCGCGCGACGCCGGTGGAAGCGCCGCCGCGGCGCACCGGTATTGCTGAAAGCCGCACAGTGCAGGGCGCAACTGTTGCCGGCGGCGCCGGCGTCGCCGCCTCATCGATGCAGGGCGACAGCAGTGGCCCGGCGCGTCAGGCCGGAGGGCCTGCGGCCGGCGGCGCAAGCGATGGCGCCCCTTCCAGCAATTCTGCAAATGGCGACCAATCTGTTGCCGTCGATAGCGACGGCAATGTGACGCTTGGCGAAGAGACTGGCGGCGAAGAGTCGGGCGGCGAGGAAACCGGCGACACCGAAGAGATTATTCTTGATACGGGCGACATGCCAACGCGTGAGGACGTCACCGCGGTTGAAGCGCAAATACAATTTGCCCTTCTCATCCTGATCGTCCTGTCGGTGCTGTTTGTGATATACGCCCGGTTCGACGACTGGCGCAATTACCGGCGCTAGGAGCGTGATCAGGAAAAGTGGCTTCCGGTTTTCCGGTTCGATCACGCGACCAGTAAAAACCGGAGCGTGATCAGGAAAAGTGGCTTCCGGTTTTTCGGTTCGATCACGCGACAAACAATAACGGGAGCGTGATCAGGCGTTAAAGGCTTCGCCGTTAAGTTTCCAGTTCGGTCACTTTCCAGTCTCGCGTCGCCTGAAAGCGCGTGACCTGTAATTGTCCGGAGCGCAGCGCATCAAATCTTTCCGCCCGGAGACGGGCGTGAGCAGCCAGGCCGCGCATCAGATCCGCGCGCATGCGAGGATTTTCAATATTGGAAATCGCTTAATAGGCGTGACGCCAGCCAGCCCACCCTTCGGCAATCAGCAGCATGAACAGAGCCGTTTCATCGCCAATGTCAGTAATCGTAAACCCGCCATCGCGCAGGATTGTTTCATATTCGCCATGGGTGCGCGGCGCGCCGTATTTAAATGCCGGAAAACACGGGCGCAGACGCGCGCCCTTACGCGCAACGGTGAAGTCAACAAAAACCGCTTTGGCGCCGGGCAGCAAAAGCTCTGCTGCAAGACGCGTAAAGGCGACCGGATCGGGGTCTCTGTGAATTTCACCGCAGGAATACGCGCCGGCGATTGACGCCTTATGGAGTTTTTGCAGCGCTTCGTCATATGCGCGAAGCTCGCCGTGACTGTAATTGTCATGGCGGGTCAGGCCGGAAACTTTCCACCGCGTACCGTGTTTAAGATCGTTCAGGCGCGCGCCGCCGCCGGCGCCGAACACATATCCTTCCCACCATGCGTAAAATTTACGCCGTGCAAAAGCAATTCTTGCCCGCATTCCCGGCAATTCTGTAGCGGCCGACGCCACAAGCGCAATCAATTCCCAATTGCTTCACGCGCTAATCACGCGCTACTGCACGCATAGATGATGGCGATTCATAGACCGTTAAGGCTGAAAAAACGTTAAAGACAGCGCCCCAACGGCTTACGTCAAAGTGATAATGCGGTTCTCATTTTCGCTTTGGCGCGGCCGCCCTCATGGATGTCTTTGGCCGCCGCGCCTTATGGCGCGTAAGCCTGCGTAACGTTTGAATGCTCAACGGTCATTTTATCGACCGTTGGGATCAGAGCGGCTTTTCACACATCAATTGGGCAAGATTTCCTTCTGAATCTTTAAAACCCGCCATCCACAATTCACTTTTCGCGGTTTTGTGGATTGCTGATGGCGGATGAAGGAAATCAACGCCCTTCGCCTTGAGGCGTTCATAGGCGGCGTCAATATCGCCAACACTGTAATACAAAAATGAATTTGCCCGATATTCCGGACTCGTGGGCACACCGAGATAAAGCCGCACGCCGCCGCATTCAAAAAACGCCATTTTCTGTTCGGCGACCTCAAACAGCATTGGCAATTCCAGAACGTCTTTATAGAACGCTTTTGCGCGCTCAAAATCGCTGGCGCTAATATGAATTTGCCCGATTGAACTCAGCGCAGCCGCAGATGCTGCGCTTTTCGATGCGTCTTGCATGTCTGATTGCTCCTGCTATGATAATTAATCATGTTAATTGTTAACAAGGTTAAACATATTGTCAATCCCGTCCCTGCCCGCCGGCGCCGAAAAAACAGAATTGATGCAGATTGCCAATGCGCTCCATTCCCTGTCGGTTCACCTGCTCCGCCGCGCACGCACTGCCGACAAGACAAGCGGTCTGACCCCCGAAAGATTGTCGCTGTTGTCAGTTTTGGCCTATGCGGGCCCGCAAAGCATTAATCGCCTGTCGGAAATTGAAGGCGTTTCGGCCCCGGCGATTTCGCGCAGCGTCTCATCTCTTGAAAAGATGGGCCTGGTTGGGCGCATCCGCGGGCGCGACGACAATCGCGCGGTCATTGTGCGAACAACGCCCAGGGGCAAAAGACTGATGGAGACGGGGCGGCGACGAAGAATTGAGCTTATCGCCGAGGAGCTGGCGCTTCTCGATAAAAAGAGTCTTTCGCGGCTTACGCATATCAGCAGCGTTCTTGAGCGGCTGAATCCTTCGTGACGCGAGCTGCACTCGCCCTCAGGATGAAGTGAAAGTTGATCTAAAAAAACGCCTTTAGAGACTATCGTAACAGGGCGCGCACGCGTTTGCGTAATACCGGCAACAGCTCTTCCTCAAACCACAAATTCTTTTTGAGCCAGCCATTGTTGCGCCAGGAAGGATGCGGCGTTGGAAAATATGCAGGGGTAAAGTCCCGCCACGCTGCAACAGTTTCGGTCAACGACTTTCTGGCCGTCCCATTAAGGTGCCATTTCTGCGCATAACCGCCGACGAGAATAGCCGTTTTTATATTTGGCGCCGCCGCCATCAATCGCGCGCGCCAATGAGCGGCGCATTCCTTGCGCGGCGGCAGGTCGCCGCCTTTTGCGTCATAACCGGGAAAGCAAAAGCCCATGGGAATGATCGCAACGCGTTTAGCATCATAAAATTCATCGGTGGAAACATTAAGCCATGCGCGCAGGCGATCTCCGGAAGGGTCCGTAAACGGCTTGCCGCTTTGATGCACAAGATTGCCCGGCGCCTGCCCGAAAATCGCAAGTTTTGCAGATTTTGAAATCTGCAGAACCGGCCGTGGTTCATGAGGCAGCGGCGCATTGAACGGCGCCTCTATGCAAATCCGGCAGGCGCGGATTTCCTTTAACAACGGCGCAAGTGGTTCAGCCATCATCCTTCGACAAATGCGCCAATATGTCGGCGTTTGCTTCCCAATGCTGGCCGTCAAACGGGCGAATGTCGATATTGGAAAATTGCGATCCGTCCATGCAACGCAAATTGAGCGAATAGCCGTCGGGATTAGACCGCGGCACATAAAAGGACTTAACGCCGCAAATCTTGCAGAAATAATGTTTCGCAACGCCTGTGTTGAAACGATATTCCGTCAGCTGGTTTTCGCCCTTCAAAAGGCGAAATTTCGACTTCGGGACGATGAGATGCAAAAACCCCACCATCTGACACATCGAGCAATTGCATTCGTCGATGACCACATCGTCATCGGTTTCCGCCTCCCAGGCGACAGCGCCGCAATGACAGCCGCCTTTTTTCAAGCTCCTGGTCATGATGCGCCAGCAAACCGGGTCACGGCAAAATCAAACCGGCAAGCGCCGCGCTCATCAGATTGGATAATGATCCCGCCAAAACAGCGTATACGCCATATCTCGCGATCTCACTCATCCGGTCGGGAATGAGCGATCCTAACCCGCCAAGCAGGATCGCAATGGAGGAAACATTGGCAAAACCGCACAGCGCGAAGGTGACGATCGCAACCGTCTTCGGGCTTAGCGTGTCAGCCTGACCAATCAGACTGATATAGGCGACAAATTCGTTGAGGATCAGCTTTTCGCCAAAGATTGCGCCGGCCGCCTGCGCTTCGGCCCAGGGGATGCTCAGCAGATACATCATGGGCGCAAAAACCCAACCCAGAATCTTCTGCGCGGAAAGGTCCTCCATGCCGATCAGCCCGCCAATGCCGCCCAGCAATCCGTTGACCAGCGCGATCAACCCGACAAAGGCGATCAGCATGGCGCCAATCGTCAGCGCGAGTTTCAAACCGTCCTGAGCGCCGACGGCGGCAGCCATAACGACGTTTGTATGCGGCGAGCGTTCCTTGGTGATCGCCAACACCGTCAATTTGTTTTCTTCTTTTTCGTCACCATCGGGAATAATCAGCTTGGCCATCAGAAGGCCGCCGGGCGCCGCCATAAAGCTTGCGGCCAGCAGATATTTGAGTTCGACGCCGAGCTGTGCATAAGCCGCAAGCACCGTACCGGCCACAGATGCAAGACCTGACACCATGATCGCAAAGAGTTGCGGGCCGGTTACCCTGCTCAGATAAGGTTTAATGGCAAGCGGCGCTTCGGTCTGACCAACAAAGACATTGGCCGCCGCATTGAGAGACTCGACCGGGCGCGTGCCGATAATGATCTGAAGAAAGCCGCCGACGCCAGCGACAATCATCTGCATGACGCGCAAATGATAAAGCACCGACATCAGCGCGGAAAAAAATATGATGATGGGTAACACATGGATAGCGAAAACAACGCCGAAATTGTCTCCTGCCAGTTGGCCGAACACCATGCCGATCCCGGCATTTGCATAGCCAAGGATGTTCGTCACGCCTTGCGCCATGGCCCCGATGACATCTTTGCCGACAGAGGTATAAAGCACAAAAAAGCCGACGGCGGCTTGCAGCGCAAAAGCACTTAAAACAATCCGGAAATTAATCGCCCTGCGGTTTTTGGAAAATATCACCGCAATGGCGATGATCGCGATGACGCCAAGGAGCCCGATGACGCGGCCCTGAAGCAGTTCGAATATGTTTACGCCCAAAATATTGCCGTCCATTCGTCACCTTTTATCTTTCACGCGCGTCCAGATTCTGTGACACAGCTGATGCAACGATAGCCGGGCAGCGCCCAGGACCAATCATGGCCCTCACCCCGTGGCGGCTTTCAGAACCACGGACTATGGACAAAGTGGCCGCGCTTGTCACTGATTTCGTTGAAAAATATGCTGGTTGCGTCTTGCGGCGGCAGCCCTAAAGTGCGCCGCACAATAAGATGATAAAGGACTGAAAAATGCTTGCCATCCCCCGCGCCGATCTGAAATCCAACACGCTTGCCTATGAGGTCACGCCGCTGGTGAAGCCGACGGGCTTTCGCGAATATGACGCGCGCTGGGTTCTCGAAAAGGAAATAAACCTTCTCGGCATTCAGGCGCTCGGCCAGGGCCTTGGCACGCTGATCCGGGAAATGGGCAAGGAGCCCCGCATTGTTGTTGGTCATGATTTTCGCAGCTATTCAACGTCAATCAAACAGGCATTGATCGTCGGGCTGATGAGCGCGGGCATCGAGGTCAATGACATCGGCCTTGCGCTGTCGCCGGTCGCCTATTTTGCGCAGTTCGATCTTGATATTCCCTGTGTCGCCATGGTCACCGCCAGCCACAATGAAAATGGCTGGACCGGCGTCAAGATGGGCGCCGCGCGGCCGCTGACTTTCGGCCCCGATGAAATGGGCCGGTTGAAGGAAATTGTCCTCAATGGCGAATTAAAATCATTTGCCGGCGGTTCCTATAAATTCATCGACGGCGTGCGCACACGTTATATGGATGATCTTTCCGAAGGCGTTAAGATCAAGCGCAAGCTGAAAGTGATCGCCGCCTGCGGCAACGGCACTGCCGGCGCCTATGCGCCGGAAACGCTGGCGCGGCTGGGCATTGAAGTGATCCCCATGGATGCGGAGCTTGATCATTCTTTCCCGCGCTACAATCCGAACCCGGAAGATATGGAAATGCTGCACGCCATGCGCGATGCGGTGCGCGAACATGGCGCAGACGTTGCGCTTGGTTTCGACGGCGACGGCGATCGCTGCGGCGTTGTCGATGATGAGGGCGAAGAAATTTTTGCGGACAAGATCGGCGTTCTCATCGCCCGGGATCTTTCAGCCCTGCACAGGAACGCACAATTTGTTGTGGATGTGAAATCCACGGGGCTGTTTGTGACCGACCCGGTCTTGCTCGCAAATGGCGCAAAAACCGAATATTGGAAAACCGGTCATTCCTACATCAAACGCAAGAGCCACGAGATGGGCGCCCTTGCCGGCTTTGAAAAATCCGGTCACTTCTTTTTCAATAAGCCGATCGGACGCGGCTATGATGACGGGCTTGTCGCCGCCATTGCGCTGTTGCATATGCTTGACCGCAATCCGGACAAAAAGCTCTCCGATTTACGAAAGAGCCTGCCGGTCACCTATCAGTCGCCGACCATGTCGCCCCATTGCGCCGATGAAACCAAATATGGCGTCGTCGATAAAATCGTCAAAACCATTGAAGACCGTGCGAAATCAGGCGGCGAGATCATCGGCCAGAAAATCCGCGATGTGGTCACTGTCAACGGCGTCAGGATTACCGCCGAGGACGGCACCTGGGGCCTTGTGCGTGCATCGTCGAACAAACCTGAACTGGTCGTCGTCGTCGAAAGCCCGACATCGAAAGAGAATATGAAAGCGATGTTCGACGAGCTGGACGCGGTGCTCAAAACGCATCCGGAGATTGGCGCGTATAATCAGAAGATTTAGGCGCTCATAGACAATGGCGACATATTAGCCTGCCTGAAACGGCTTTGATTGCACGATTGACTTGAAGTCAGGGTCCCGCACACACGCGCATAGCGGACCGCAGGCGCCGTTCCACTATCTGAAAAAGTCCTACATTGCCGATAAATGCACTGCACTGCTGTTCCTGCCGAACAGCTCGAAAAACCTTATGACTCAACGCCGAAAGGAATTGCGCAACATTCGTGAAATAAACAATACGCAATAAAGCTAGCAACCGTTCTAACGATGTTCGGCCGCGCAAAAGTCGTGATTGGATAAGATTTCCATCACTCGGCAATCCGAAATGCGATCGACAGCGCATTCCTTGATCATCCGATTGAGTTCACGTTCAAGTGCTTTGAGCCGTTTAATCCGCTGTTTAACGTCAGAGGCGTGTCGTTTTGCAATCTCGTCAACTTCCGCACAGGAATGGTTTTCATCTTGTGACAGGGCAATCAGTTCTCGAACCGCCTCAAGCGGAAAGCCGAGATCGCGCGTGTGCCGGATAAACCGCATCCGCTCAATCGCCTTTTGATCGTAAACCCGCTGGCCGCCCGCTGACCGACCCGGCGGATCAATCAGCCCGATGCTCTCATAATAGCGGATCGTCGTCACCTTGACGCCGGACGCAGCGGCGAGCGCGCCTATCATCACGGATTTATTTTCAGATTTCCGCATTTTGCCTCTTGAACCTACAGGTGCTGTAGCGATTAGGTTATTAGTCAAGGCAATTCAATGGAGAGCCCCGATGCCGGGATGCGTCCACCAGGAATTAAGAGAAGAAGGCCAATTTGACGGTCGGGCGCCGGCCTTTAAGCGGGCGCTGATCGCTGTCATCGCCATCAACGGCGCGATGTTCCTCGTCGAAGTCTTCGCCGGATATCTCGCCGGCTCCCAGGCGCTGAAAGCCGACGCCCTCGATTTCGCCGGCGACACCGCGACCTATATGTTGAGCCTCGCCGTCATCGGCGCATCGTTGCGCATTCGATCAACGGCGGCGCTTTTTAAGGGCGCAAGCCTTGGATTGATGGCGCTGTTTGTTCTGGCGACAACAGTTGTGAGCGCTTTTACCGGCGCGGCGCCGGAAGCAAATGTAATGAGCGGGATTGGCCTCCTGGCGCTCGCGGCCAATGTCGTCAGCGTCCTTATTCTTCTTCGATGGCGCGACGGCGACGCAAATATTCGATCCGTATGGCTCTGTTCGCGCAATGACGCGATCGGCAATGTCGCGGTTATCGGTGCGGGCGCTGCGGTTTGGGCAACGGGTTCGTTCTGGCCGGATCTCATCGTTGCAACGCTGCTCGCGGGCCTCTTTGCAAAATCTTCAATCGCCATTGTCACGCAGGCGCTTCGTGAACGCCGAGGATCGCTCAACATCGCAAAAACAGACAGCTAAAGTTGATTAAACGGATTCTCCTTTTGGCGGCGGCAAACGCCGCCCCGTCGGTTCCCTTGGCCTTGCTCATCAAGCATGGTTTTTCAAAGGAAGATCTATGTATCTGAAAATAGGGTTGATAGCTTCTTTGGTTATCGTTGCTAGCGACCTCGCTGCTAAATGGTTCGTTGCAGCTTTGGTTATGAATCCGCCGCGAGTGATCGAGGTCGTGCCATTTTTTAATTTGGTGCTGGTTCACAACCGCGGGATCAGCTTCGGTCTTTTTAACTCTGCAAATCCTGCGACGCCCATCCTTATATCATCATTTGCGATCATCATCGTGGTAATTTTAACTGCTTGGCTTCGAAGGAGCAGGAACATCGTCGAAGCCGCCGGTATTGGGGCCATTATTGGCGGCGCCTCGGCAAACGTCATTGATCGCGTCGCTGATGGATCTGTGACAGATTTTCTTGATTTTTATATTGGCGCCGTTCACTGGCCTGCATTCAATTTTGCGGATGCTGCTATTTTCTGTGGAGCCGCGATGATCGTCTTGCGGCCTCGGACTGAATAATTGCAACCAATTCAAAAACATGCATGTACGAAGATTTATAATGATTTGTCAGGAATATTGCGCTAGGACGCATTCAGATGATGATTAGATTTCGACATATGTCTCGGTTTTTCGCGATTTTATTGGTTTCCGTTTGGGGCGCGCTCGGCGTAGTCGCACCTGTGCACGCTGCCGAGGAAGACATACATCACACCATGAATCATGACGGCGCCGAAGAGATTGCATCAAATAACGGTCAGCCGCTCGAAAAAGGCACGGGCCACCCGGAGCACGCAACGCACTGTCATTCCGGCGCCTGTCATTTTCATGCGATGGCGCGCAGCGCGTTGGGGTCCGGCGCCACGATTGATACGGCGACAACTCATGCGGTCGCGCAATATGACTTAATAGAACAAGCGGACCTGTCCGCCCCATTCCACCCTCCTCGAATCTGACTGTCCACACGCGTTCGCGCGTTGTTTCAGTCAATCGATTCGAGAGGACTATGATCAATGAATATCACGATATGTGGGCTGGCGCTCGCCATTTTGGCGGCGGCGCAGAGCCCGGTTGCCGCGCAATCGCAGGCCACGACAAGCGAGGGCGCCGCATTGCGGCTTTTCCTCAAAGATACGGCGCGCGCGCATCCGCGGCTCGAGAGCGCCAGAGCTGAAGTCGACGCGGTTGAAGCGCGCGCACGGGCGCAATCACGCCCGCTTTATAACCCGGAGATCGAGGGTGAGTTTGAAGACAGCGAAGATGATGACGCTGATCTGAAAGCGGTCACGCTTTCAAAGGCTTTTGACGTCACCAACAAACGCGCCAGCCGCGCGAAAGTTGGCCGGTTTGAAGCGGAGGCGGCCAGTCTTGGATTTGAAGCCGAAATGCGCTCGCTTTATTCTGATCTTCTTGGGGCGCTTTCCGAATACCAGACGCGAAATTCCATCTTAAAGATTGCGAAAGCGCGGGCGGCCGGCGCCCGTGACTTTGCGAACATTGCGGCAAAGCGGGCCCGCGCCGGCGATCTTGGCAAATCCGAACTATTGACTGCGCAACTGACGCTTTCACAGGCCCTCGCAGAAGAATCCATCGCACGCAGCGAGTTTTCATCGGCGCGCCAAAGTCTCGTTGGGCTGGTCGGCGAAGTGCGCCCGTCATGGCCGTCGCTTCCCGAGCCGCCAATCGCAATCCCTGCGATCGATCTTGCAAATGTGATGATATTGCCGGAAGTTCGCGCTGCGCGGGCCCGTTCGGAGGCTTTGCGCGCTCAGGTCCGGGTTGCAAAAAAAGAGCGCGCACCCGATCCAACAATCGGCGCCAGCTATGGTCGTGAAGGATCGGCCGATTTTGCCGGGGTTCGTTTCTCGGTGCCGATACCTGTATTTAATTCCGGAAAAGCCGAAGTTGTCGCCGCCCGCGCCGACAGGCTTGCCGCTGAACTCGCCATTCGTGATCAGATCCGGAAAGCGGAAGCGCGGCTAACGGAAAGCGGTGTTCGCTATGCTGTCGCCATGCGCAGCTGGAGCGACTGGCGCAACACCGGCATCGGCGCGCTCGATGAACAACGCAATGTGCTGGACCGTCTTTGGCGCTCCGGCGACATAAACACCGTCGATTATCTTGTGCAGCTCGACCAGACCTATGACGCGGAACGCGCTGGCATTGAGCTTTTCGGATCAACCTGGGCGGCCTGGGCCGACTGGCTCGACGCGTCGGGAACATTGTTTGATTGGATGGAGGCTCTCTCATGACTTCGCTATTGAAAAATCGCGCGAGCGCTATCCCTGTTTTTGCTCTCATCGTTGGCGTCGCTTTTTTTAGCTGGCGCGCAATAAGCGCGGGCGACACTTCGCCCGCCGCAGAAGTCCATGCAGACGCCGGTGAGGAGCACGGCGAAGAGGAGGGCGAAAGCCATGTTGAAATGTCCGCCGCGGAGCGCAAGGCGCAAAGCATTGAATCAGTGACGCTCCAGCTGCGGCGCCTGTCCGGCGAAATTGTTGTTCCCGGCGAGATTACCGCCAACCGTTATCGAACCTCACAGGTCACTCCCCGGATTAGCGCTCAAATCGTCGCGCGCAGCATTGTGCGCGGTCAGGATGTGGAGGAAGGAACGCCTCTATTGACATTGTCGAGCGTCGAAATGGCGCAGGCACAGGGCGCGCTTTTGATTGCAGACAAGGAATGGCGCCGCGTGCGCAATCTGGGCCGCGATGTCGTGTCCGAAAAACGTTATCTTGAAGCTGAAGTCGCACGGCAACAGGCCTACGCCAAGCTGCTGTCATACGGAATGGCCGAAGCTGAAATCGCTGAGTTGCTCAAGGCTGGCGATGCAAGCAAAGCGACGGGACAATTTATCCTGTTTGCGCCGCAGGCCGGCACCATTGTGCGCGATGATTTTACGCTCGGCGAATTTACCGAGCCCGGCGCAATGCTGATCGAGATCAGCGATGAATCGACGGTCTGGGTCGAGGCGCGCCTCTCCTCTGAACAAGCCGCACAGATCGATATTGGCGCCGCCGCGCGGGTAAAATCGACTGCCGGTCATTCGGAATCCGGCAGCGTCATCCAACTTCAGCATGCGCTTGACGAAACCACCCGCACCCTGATGGCGCGGGTCGAAATCGACAATACCGACGATGATTTTCACGCTGGCCAGTTCGTTGACGCCGCCATCGCAACCAAGGAAAGCGAAGAAGTGCTGGCCCTGCCGGAAGAAGCTGTCATTTTGATGGATGGCTCGCCGACAGTTTTTGTCATCGAGGGCGATGAACTCCACCCAACCGCAATAAAGACGGGTGCCACGCGCGGCGGCTGGATCGAGATTTCCGCCGGCGTTTCTGCCGGCGATGAGATTGCCGTCACGCAACTCTTTCTTCTCAAATCGCTCATCCAGAAATCGAAAATGGGCGAAGGCCACGGGCACTAGATTTTTAACAGCGCGCCGAACTACGCGAAAAACCAGTATCCACTTTTTCGCCCGGCGCCATAGGAACGCATGTCATGTTAAACAAACTCGTTGAATTTTCTCTCCAGTACAAATTTTTGGTGCTGATCATTTTTGCGGTCGTCGGATTTCTCGGCTGGCGCGCCGTAACGACCATTCCGATTGACGCTTTTCCGGACGTAACGCCGGCCCAGGTCAATATCTATACGGAATCGCCAGGCCTTGCGGCCGAAGACGTCGAACAATTGCTGACCTTTCCCGTCGAATCGGCGATGGCGGGTCTTCCCGATGTCAAGGAAATCCGGTCGGTCAGTCTCTTTGGACTTTCCTATGTCGCCGTCTATTTCAAAGACAACATGGATATCTATTTCGCCCGCCGCCTCGTCATGGAGCGGCTGGCGGAAGTCCGTGACCGTATTCCGGAGGGATACGGCTCGCCGGAAATGGGGCCCAACGCTTCCGGTCTCGGCCAGGTGTTCTGGTACACGCTTGAGCGCACCGATGAAGCGCTCAAAGACGATATTAGCGATATGGATCTGCGCACGCTGCAGGACTGGAACGTACGGCTTATTCTTCGCACGGCGCCCGGCGTCGATGATGTGATGTCCTGGGGCGGTCAGGAGCGGCAGTTCCAGGTCAAGATCGATCCCTTGCAGCTAATCAAATATGAATTAGGGTTTTCCGAAATCGTTACGGCGCTGGAAGCCAATAACAGGCAAGTCGGCGGGCAATATATTGATCAGGGGCCGGAGCAATATCTGGTGCGGGGACTTGGTCTTGTCCGCGATACGCGCGATATCGGCAATATCGTCGTCAAAGTTAAAGACGGAACGCCGGTTTATGTGCGCGATGTCGCAACAGTTGAGCAAGCACCAGCGCTGCGTTTCGGCGCCGTGACGCGCGATGGCAAGGAAGTCGTGCTCGGCATGGCTCTGGCGCGCATCAATGAGAATGCCAAACAAGTCGTCGATGCGGTCAAGGAAAAAGTCGAGATCGTTGAACAGGCGCTGCCGGACGGGGTGACCGTCAAACCGATCTACGATCGCACGGAACTTGTCGAAAAAGCGGTCGGCACGGCGGAAAGGGCATTGATCGAGGGCTCGATCCTCGTCGCTATTGTCCTCTTTTTGTTTCTTGGTGAATTGCGGTCTGCACTGGTTGTTATTACTGCGCTTCCCCTCGCCATGCTTATTGCGTTCATTTTTATGAATGAAGCGGGATTGTCGGCGAACCTTATGTCGCTCGCGGGGCTCGCCATCGGCATCGGCATGATGGTCGATGGCGCCGTCGTCATGGTCGAAAACTCATTTCGGATTATGGCGGAACGCCGTGAAAAAGGTGGAGAGGTCAACCGCATGGCGGCAGTGCTGACGGCGGCGCGCGAGGTGGCCAATCCGATCGCCTTCGCGATCATCATCATCATCGTTGTGTTTTTACCGCTATTTAGCCTTGAAGGTCTTGAGGGAAAACTCTTCAAACCCATGGCGTTTAATATCAGCTTCGCCATGGCTGGGTCTTTAATTTTGACCCTGACAATCATTCCCGTGCTTGCCGCGCTTATCTTAAAACCAAAGGAAGAGCGCGACACGATACTGGTCCGCACAATCAAGAACCGCTATGTGCCGTTTCTCGCCTGGAGCCTCGACAACAAGAAAAAAGTTGTGATGACAGCGTCGACTTTGCTCGTCGCAAGCCTCGCGCTCTTTCCCTTTCTCGGCAAGGAATTCATGCCGCAGCTACAGGAAGGATCAATCATGTGGCGGGTGACGTCGATCCCTTCGACGTCGCTTGATCAATCCATTCAGGTGTCAAAAGATATTGAGTTGGCGCTGTCGGAATATCCCGAGGTCGAAACCACACTGGCGATGATCGGACGCGCTGAAAAAGGCGAGACCGCCGACGTCAACTATATGGAGATATATACGGCGTTGCATCCGCAAAGCGAATGGCCGCGGAAGCGATCAATCGAATCTCTCGCCGACGACATGCGCGAAACGCTCGAGGAGGTCGCGCCCACATCCATCGTCGCCTTTACCCAGCCGATACAGATGCGTGTCGAAGAACTGATTTCCGGCGTGCGTGCGACACTTGCGGCCAAAATCTACGGACAGGACCTTGGCGAACTCGACCGCTTGAGCCAGGAGATCAAGGAGGCGATTTCCGGCGTGCCGGGCGCGGCTGATCTATCGCTCGAAGCCAATATCGGCAAACCGCAAATCCGCATTCAGGTCGATCGCAACGAATTGGCGCGATATGGCATGAACGCGGATGATGTCTTGAACGTTGTCCGCACCGGGATTGGCGCTGAACCCGTCGGCACGCTGATCGATGGCGTCCGTCGGTTTGATATTACGGCGCGCCTTAAAGACGCATCGAAAGCGTCGATGGAAGCCATCCGCAATATTCCATTGCAGACGGCTGACGGCGCCATCATCCCGTTGGGCCGCGTTGCAAACGTATCAGCGGCGGAAGGCTATTCGTTTATTCGTCGTGAACAATTGCAACGCTATGCGGTCATTCAGATGGATGTGCGCGGTCGCGATGTTGACGGTTTTGTAAAAGACGCCAACGCGGCCATCGCGAACCAAATCGATTTGCCGCCCGGTTACTGGATTGAATGGGGCGGCGCGTTTGAAAATCAACAGCGCGCATTGACAAAGCTCTCGGTGATTGTGCCGGTCACAATTTTTTTCATCTTTGTTCTCCTCTATACGGCGTTCAACTCGATGAAATTTGCCGCGCTGATTATCGCCAATGTTCCTTTTGCCGCGAGCGGCGGGCTGATTGCGTTGTTTGCCACCGGACAATATCTCTCGGTGCCATCGGCAATCGGCTTCATCGCGGTTTTCGGCGTCGCGATGCTCAACGGGATCGTGTTGGTTAGCTTCATCAATGAGCTGCGAGAAAAGGGCATGAGTACGCCCGAGGCGGTTCGGCGCGGGGCGGAACTGCGGCTGCGTCCGGTTCTGATGACGGCGAGCGTTGCAATCCTCGGCCTCGTTCCGATGCTTTTGTCATCAGGCGTCGGCGCTGAAACCCAGCGTCCGCTTGCGTCTGTCGTCGTTGGCGGGCTCATTACCTCGACATTGCTGACACTCGTACTGTTGCCGGTGATTTATGAATGGATGGAAACCCGCGCCGCAAAAGATGCTCGCATATCGGGGAAATCGAAACCAGAGCCGCTGGCGGCGGCGGCTGAATAATGCGCCGCCTTGGCGCGCAACAGGAATTCAGATTATCAAGGAGAAAATCAAGATGAAAGAAATCAAAGCGTTCATCCATCGCAATCGCGCGGCCGATGTCATTCGATCGCTTCGCGATGACGGCTTTTCAAAAATCACCGTCGTCGATGTGAAGGGCATTCTTCATGCGCTTGATCCGAAGGACCAGGAATATTCGACCGAACTGGGCGCGCGCGTGATGACAGAGGTGAAAGTTGAGCTTGTCTGCGACGAGGACGAGCTTAACAAAGCTGTCAGGCTGATCCGCGAAAATGCCAAAACTGACCAGCCGGAGTCCGGCTATATCTACGTTAGCCACATCGAATTGATCATATCTGTTTGAGCGTACACTTTTGTTTTGTTGGTGGGCAATCTCGCGCCCAGCATCAATGCGGCGAGTCACATACAAATATTCTGAACCGACAAGAATAATAACCTAGCGAATCGTACGATGCGTCGAGAATATCATTTGCGCAACGCGGGAATGAAAAAGAAGAGGCAATCGAGGTTTATCCGGGCGCGGCTGAAACGGCGCCCGGATGAAACAACATACTAACTTGGAGACTCACGACTGTGCAAAGGACACGATGCAAACACAGCTGAGTCGTCGTGGTCGAAAGCCCGACATCGAAAGAGAATATGAAAGCGATGTTCGACGAGCTGGACGCGGTGCTCAAAACGCATCCGGAGATTGGCGCGTATAATCAGAAGATTTAGGCGGCGGGCAGACTACTTCTTCATCGCCTCAACAATCGGCGTTAGAAATTCAGTCAAATTATCGGCGATCACGGCGGCGCCGTCCGCTGTTGGGTGCAGACCGTCGCTCTGCAACAGATCAGGATGATCGCGTACGCCTTTCAGCATCGCCGGAAAAATCGGCGTATCATAAGCAGCGGCAAGGTCCGGATAGATCGCGCCATAAGCTGCGCCGCGTTGATCCGCCGCCGCCGATGACCGTGGCGCGATGCCCACAAGCGCGACGTCAATGCCCTCACCCTTTGCGCGCTTGATGATCGCTTCGAGATTTTGTTTTGCCCGTTCCGGCGCCACGCCGCCGAGATAATCATTGGCGCCGAGCGCCACGACCAGAAGGTCTGGCTTTGCCGACGCGATGCTCCAGTCGAACCGCGCAAGGCCGCCCGCTGTCGTATCGCCGGAAACGCCTGCATTGATGATTTTAACGCCATGCCCGCCGCCGCGCAGGCGTTTTTCAATCTGCGCCGGCGGCGCATCGTTGTCGCTAAGCCCGAATCCAGCCGTCAGGCTGTCGCCTAGCATGACGATAACAAAGTCGCCGCCGTCTGCCTCATTCGTCAAGGCTGCGTCATCAGCGGCATTGAGCGCAGGAGCGGCGCTGTTCGTCGCATTCAACTCGACGCCTTGCGTCTTTTCGATAGTCTCCGCTTTCGGGTCCGCGGCGGTGTCCGATTCGCCGCTGCATGCCATTAATGCCCCGAAGAGCGCAATTGCAGCGATCACAGATAAGTTATGCGGGTATCCCATTGCGATCCTCTACTCAAATCAGCAAATCATCGCACTCAATGAAGGAAACGTGAGCCCTAAATGCAAGCATTATCGCTGGAAGATATTTTTCTCACGCTTCCTTCAGCCTCGGGTCCTGTTGAAATTCTCAAAGGCGTCGATTTTGCCGCCGATGCGGGCGAAACCGTCGCCATTGTCGGTCCGTCCGGTTCCGGCAAATCTTCGCTGATTTCTGTTGCCGCAGGTCTTGAGCGCGCGACATCAGGCGCAGCGACGCTGTTGGGAACCTCGCTGACCGGGCGGAGTGAAGACGATCTGGCGCGGTTGCGCCGTGGCCGCGTCAGCCTGGTGTTTCAGTCCTTTCATCTTTTACCGACCATGACGGCGTTCGACAATGTCCGCGCTGCTCTGGAAATTGCGCAGATTGCGGACGCCGATGCGCGCGCCAGAAGCGCGCTTGACGCGGTCGGCCTGTCCGCGCGCCTCAATCATTATCCCGGTCAATTATCCGGAGGCGAGCAGCAACGGGTCGCTGTTGCGCGGGCGCTGGCGCCCGGCCCGGATATCATATTCGCCGATGAGCCGACCGGCGATCTCGACAGCGTCAGCAGTGCAGGTGTTGCGGATTTATTATTCGGTAATATCGAGAAAACAGGCGCAACACTGGTTCTCGTCACGCATGATCTTGAAATCGCAAAACGCGCTGACCGCACGCTGGAAATGCGCGACGGACATCTTTCATGAAGTCGCTCTCATTGAAAATTGCCTTGCGCGAACTTGCCGGCGGTTTTAACGGCTTTCGCGTCTATCTTGCATGTCTTTGCCTTGGCGCTTTTGCGATTGCCGCAACGGGATCGGTGACGACAAGTTTCAATCGCGGCCTTGCCGCCGAACAACGCACGCTTCTCGGCGGCGATATCGCGTTCACTGTGGTCCAGAGGCGGGCGACGCCTGACGAACGGCGCTGGATGGAGACACGCGGCGCAATCTCGGAAAATGTAACGCTCAATGTCATGGGTGACGCCGGCGGCGTCAGACGTCAGGTCGATCTGCGCGCGGTCGATAATGCCCACCCGTTAATCGGCGCGCCGGAACTTTCAGGCGGAATCGACACTCTTTCAAAAGCGCTTGCCTTTCAGGACGGCGCGTGGGGCGCCGCCGTCAGCGCCACCACACTAGAACAGTTTGACCTCGAGATTGGCGACAAGATCCGCCTCGGCCCCGTTGATTTTGAAATCCGCACCCGGCTCGATCGCGAGTCTGACGGTCTCGGCGCAGCCGGCGCTTTCGGGCCCGCCGCGACGGTCAGTCTTGGCGCCTTGATCGAAGCCGGGCGGCTGACCAATGGCCAGTTGTTTCGCGCTTCCTATCGTATGCTCCCGGCATCGGCGTCACTGGCTGATCTCGACGCAATTGCAGCAGACGCGGAAGCTGCGTGGAGCGAAAATGGCCTTCGCGTGCGCCGCCAGGAAGACGCCGTTGACGGGCTGCAAAATCTGCTCGCGATGCTCAACAGCTTTTTGTCGGTCATTGGCGTTGCAGCGCTGGTCGCCGGCGGCGTCGGCGTCGCGCAAGCGACATCGGCGTTTCTTTCAACACGCGTTCAATCGATTGCGGCCTTTAAAGCGCTGGGCGCAAATATCGGCTTGATCCGATCGGCCTATGCACTGCAACTTGGCGCACTCGCAGCCCTCGGCGCGCTGATCGGCGTCGCGCTTGGCGCAGCGGCGCCGTTTGCGCTCTTTGCAGTTGCCGGCGACCGCATCCCGTTGCCGCAAATATTGAGTCTTTATCCCGCGCCGCTGGTGCAAGCTTTTGCGCTCAGTCTTATCGCCGCAGCCCTGTTTGCGTTGCCCGCCTTTGGACGCGCCAGCGCGACTTCACCCGCGGCCTTGTTCCGTAGCCTGACGGAGGTGACAAAACCTCCTGTCCCGAGACTGGAGCGCGCGTTAACCGCCGTCGCCGCTGTCGCGCTGGTCGCCATCGCTGCTGCAACCAGTCCCCGCCCCTTAGTTACGTTAATGCTGCTCGGCGGCGCTGGCGGCGCCTATCTCGTGTTGATAGGCGCCGCCTGGCTCATCCGCCGCGCCGCGCGACATATCTCTCCCAAACTGCAAGGGCTGCGCCGCATTGCGATGGCAAATCTTGGCGGCCCCGGATCGCTGGCGCCAACGATTGCGCCGGCGCTCGGGCTTGGCCTCGCACTCCTGACGCTTGTCGCGTCGGTTCAAGACAATTTATTGCGGCAGGTGCGGGAAACCGCGCCGGCAAATATTCCTTCCCTCGTGTTTTCGCAAATTCCTGGCGATGCGTTTGAAGTCTTTGACGAAATTCTTGTGCGCGAAGGCATAGATATCACCGACCCGGATATCTATCGCCGTGCGCCGCAAATGATCGGACGCGTCATCAGCCTCAAGGGCAAACCACTGGTCGAAGAAGATGTCGCCGAATCTGAACGCTGGGTCGTGGACGGCGAAATCGGCCTGACCTATATCGCCGCAAAACCACCCGTAGCGGAATTAAGCGAAGGCGACTGGTGGCCGGAAGACTATGATGGGCCGCTGCTTGTTTCGGTGGAACATGACGCAGCAAAGGGCCTTGGTCTTGGCGTCGGCGACGCCATTGGCTTTAGAATATTTGGCCGCGAGATCGAGGCGAAGGTCGCGTCCCTGCGCCGCGTCGATTGGGGCGGCTTCGGCGCCAACACAGCCTTTATTTTGTCGCCGGGCATGCTTGATGCGGCGAACCCTCCGCATTTCGCCGTCGCGAAAGCGAACGCTGCGAGCGAACGCGCGATCATCAAAACGCTTGGCGAAATCCTGCCCGATGTGGTGGTTTTTCAGACGCGTACATTTCTTGCGGTCGCCGCACGCCTCCTTGGCAATATTGCCATCGCCGTCAATGCGGCGTCCGGCATTGTCACCGCCGCAGGGCTGCTGGTTTTAATCGGCGCCTTTGCCGCGATGACCCATAAACGCCGCAGCGAGGCAGCGCTTTTAAAAACCTTTGGCGCGTCAAAAAATGAAATCCTCGCGCTTTACGCCAGCGAATTTGCTGTCGCCGGCGCGGCCGCTGCATTTCTCGGCGGGGTGATGGGCGTCGGCGCCGCCTATCCCGTTGTCATCAATGTCTTCGAAGCCCAATGGCATTTTCCATGGACGACGATATTGAGTATTTCGGCTATTGCGATCTTCGCAGCCGCAATCGGCGGCGCGATCACCGGCGCCGGCGCCCTGGCGCAATCGCCCGCGCAGGTTTTAAGGGCGCGCTAGACGCATTTGGCCGCGAAACCGAAGAGGCAACTGGAGCCTAATACCTGACCAGCGCCGAGCCCCAGGCGAGACCGCCGCCAAGGGCGGCAAAGACCAGCAATTGGTCGCGCTGGATGCGTCCGTCATTAATGCCCGCTTCAAGGGCGAGCGGGATTGACGCCGACGATGTGTTTGCATGCTTGTCGATGGTGACGACGACCTTGCTTTCATCGAGCTCGAGTTTTTTGGCGCAGGACTGGATGATGCGAATATTGGCCTGATGGGGCACAAACCAGTCGATCTCATGGCGGCTGATTTTCGCGCGTTCGGTGACTTCAAAAACCGCGTCAGAAATTTCCTGAACCGCGTTTCTGAAAACTTCCTTGCCGTTCATGCGCACCTTGCCCACGGTGCCGGTCGAGGACGGGCCGCCATCGGCGTAGAGATGTTCTGCAAGATTGCCGTCCGCAGCCAGATAGGTGGCCAACACGCCGCGAGGCCTGCGCGCAGTGCGCGGCGGCTCGCCGCTGAGGACAACGGCGCCGGCGCCGTCGCCGAACAAAACGCAGGTTGCGCGGTCTTCCCAGTCGAGAAAACAGGACAGCGTTTCAGCGCCGATGATCAGCGCGTGTTTGACCTGGCCGGTAGAAATGAAATTATGCGCAATATTGAGACCATAGATAAATCCCGCGCAAGCCGCTGACACGTCGAATGCAATGCCGGTTGGAACGCCGAGTTTTTTCTGGACGTAAACGGCAGTTGACGGAAACGTGTTATCAGGCGTCACGGTGGCGACAATAATCAGGCCGATGTCACGCGGCTTTAATCCCGCTTTGTCGAGCGCCTTCCAGGCGGCGTTGGTCGCAAGGTCAGAGGTCACTTCGCCGTCGGCCACAAAATGACGCTGGCCGATGCCGCTGCGTGAGCGGATCCATTCATCGGTCGTATCGACTTTCTTGGCGAGATCGTGATTGGTGACGACGCGCTCCGGCAAATAACCGCCGACGCCGGAAATTACGCACTCGATATCTGTCATTACGCCTGCCCGCCAGCCTTATTACGATCAATCCCGCCAGAACCACTGACTGTTGCATTGTTTTTTGTGCATTGCACCTAAAAATCCGGACGGTTTTGACGCATCAGGCGGCAAAAACATCCATGACGAGGCCAATTGCAGCGATCAGGACATATGCGCCGAACAGTTTGGACAAGATTTCTCCTCTCACCCGGTGTGCCGTCAGCGCGCCCAGAGGTGCGGCAATTCCCGCCATCAGCGCCATGGCGGCAAATGCCGGCGCGTTGAAATAGCCGAGCGAGCCCGGCGGCAGCGCCAAGTCTGCGCGTCCCGCAAGGATGAAACCGATGACGCCGGGCCCGGCCACGGCGACGCCAAAGCCAGCTGAGGTGGCGATCGCCTGATGGATCGCGCGGCCGGACGCCGTCATGACGAGGACGCCAACGGCGCCGCCGCCCAGCCCCATCAGGCTTGAGAAAAAGCCGGTGCCGAGACCGACCGGAATTTTCACATTGCCATGCAGCAGATGATGAGAAGTCCCTGATTTCTTTTTGCCGCCGCCGGCGAGCCGACGCCAGGCAATATAAAGGGCGCCGCCGGCAAAAACGATCGTTAACAATTCAACCGGCGCCCATTTGGCGACGAGCCCGCCGCCGCCGGCGCCCAGAGCGATCCACGGAGCCCAGGCGCGCAGAATCTCGCCGTCTACATGGCCGGCGCGATGATGGGTCATCAGGGCGCGGATCGATGTGACGATGATGACGCCGAGCGAAGTGCCGATGGCTGTTTTGAAGCTTTGCGCTTCATCGACGCCAATTGCTGTAAAGACCGCATAGAGCGCCGGCACGGTAATGATCCCGCCGCCAATGCCAAAAAGGCCGCCGGCAAATCCCGCGGCAAACCCTGCGGCCAGCACGCCGGCAATCAACAAAGGATTGGATGTTATGAATTCGATCATGGGCGCATCATGGGAGCGCCGCCGCCGGCGTCATATGATCCAGCGCATGATCGAGCAAATCATCGCGCGCAGCGCCCGCATTTTCCGACAGGAAACGCCGCCAGCGCCGGGCGCCTGGCGCGCCATGATAAAGACCGATCATATGCCGCGTGATCGAATGCGGGCGAACGCCATGAGCGAATTGTTCTTTCAGATAGGCCGACATTTCCAAGGCAACGCTTTCGCGTGACGGCGGCGCCGTTTCATCGCCGAAAATCTCCCTGTCCACATTGGCCAGCATATAGGGCTCGCCATAGGCGGCGCGGCCAAGCATGACACCGTCAAAACGCTCGAGCACTTGCGATGCTTCGCCGAGGGATGAAACGCCGCCATTGAGAATGATCGTAAGATCAGGCCGTTCGCGTTTCAGCCGCGCAACAAGATCATAATCGAGCGGCGGAACGGTCCGGTTTTCTTTCGGCGACAGACCATCAAGCCAAGCCATGCGCGCATGGACGATGAAAATTTCACAACCAGCCTCCGCAACCACATCTGTGAATTCAAAAAGACTGACTTTCGGGTCCTGATCGTCAACGCCGATGCGGCATTTGACCGTCACCGGAATTGCGACAGCATCGCGCATTGCTGCAACGCCCTGCGCCACCAGTGCAGGGCTTTTCATCAGACAGGCGCCAAAGGCGCCGGACTGCACCCGGTCCGATGGGCAACCGACATTCAGGGTGATTTCGTCATAGCCAAACTCCGCGCCGATGCGCGCCGCCTCAGCGAGCCTTGCCGGGTTGCTGCCGCCAAGTTGCAGGGCAACGGCGTGCTCGCTCGGATCAAAGCCGAGCAGATATTCCCGGTCGCCATTGATGATCGCCTCAGCGGTAATCATTTCTGTATAAAGCCGCGCGCGTTTCGTCATCAGCCGGTGAAAATACCGGCAATGGCGATCGGTGCCGTCCATCATCGGCGCGACGCAGAATCTGTGTGACGCGTTGCTCATCGCTTCAGAAGCATCGGCACAAAACAAGAGCAGGGGCCGTTGCACATATCCTTCGCAATTTGTCCCGCAATTTTATTCTCCAACCGCCCAGATTCTCGAGCCGCTCACTGCGAATGCAATGGCCGAAGCGTTTTAGTATCCTATAAAGTCTGTACATACACGACACATAATCAGTTATAATTTTTGGCCAGGTTTCAACCCGCACCGCTGCGAGAAAAAAACGCCGTGAAAACCAACGGCGCGCTGGATCCTGGTTCGTTAATGATCGGCGATCAGGCAATGAGTTTCGCTTTAAGCCCTTGTTTTAGAAGCCACAAGAGGAATTTTGGGAAATTACGCCGAACCCTGCTTTCCGATCCAAGCGCACGCGACAACCGCAATCATTCGGAATATCGGCAAAAATTACCCGGGAATTTGACAGGGTTGATGCAGCTAAACCGGTCAGTGTTACAAAACACTGTGCATTTGCCGCTCGGGATTCAGCAATACACTTTTGCTATTTAGTAGAAACGACCTCGACAAAATATCGAAGTTGGTCAATATTTTTGGTCGCGCAACCTTCGGCGATTTTTGCCTGCTGAATTACAAGAGCAATTCTCGCCGCAACGCATCTGGAATATTTGTTTTTGAGTTTTGCGCCTGGTGGTAACCGCGTGGAGGACTGGAACAACGGTATTTGTGGCGGGGCTCTGGCAAATACGCCAAGCTTGGAAAGAATACTTTGGGGGAGAAAGCATATATCAAGATGCTGGGGCCGCCGCAGGTCGCAAACGCCGCCGCGCGCCCGGTAGCATTTCCGACTCAACGGTCGCGAAACCTTCTATTTATTCTGATTTTGGAGCATGGGCGCGCTATGTCGCGCGAAAAGATCTTCGAGCAATTGTGGTCCAACAATACGCCCGCCCAGCCTAAACGCGCCTTCAACAGCGAGCTTTGGCGCTTGCGAAAAACGCTCGCTTCCGCAGGACTGGACGGACAAAAACTGGTCGTCAGCGATGCGGAAACTGTCGCCTTCAAAACAGACCTAAATGTCGATATTGATCTCTATTTGTTCGATCAGGCGGCTGCAAAGGCGATTAACGGCAGTGACAACGCCCAGACAACAACCAGGGAAATTGAGCGTCTTTACCAAGGCGAACTTCTGGCCGGCATCTATGACGATTGGTGCCTGACCTTTCGCGAAACCTATCGCGGCTATTTTCTTGAGGCGATGGAAAACCTTTTGACGGCGCAAATCAACAACCGCTGCTGGCGAGACGCCATTCGCATTGGCCGCCGAATCGTCAAAGAAGATCCACTATTGGAACATGTGCACCGCGAGATCATGCGCAGCTACGCACATCTCGGTGAACGCGCCGCGGCAATCCGCCAATATGAGGATTTGTGCGCGAGGCTCGATAAAGAATTGGGGGTTGCGCCGTCATCAGAGTCAGCAGCGCTGCGCGACGCTATCATATCGGACGAAAAACCGGATTTCAGCCAGCTAAAATTGCGCAGCAAGACCCTCGACGAACTCAAGACCCATATATCCGACATCTCTGCAGCTTTGCGGGATGCAGAAAACGCGCTTGAGCGCCTGAGCGACTCGCTCAGCCAGACCGCTGAATAGTCGAGGCTGCGCGCGTCAAACAAACCAAATGACGAGTCACGAAATGCGCCGGAAATCATGGCCCCGCTTCCGCGCAACGTCCATTTGATATCATCTTGAGACCGGTCTGCGTCCGTCCTGTGACCGGCGTCCGTCACAATGACGGCAATGACCAGAAAAACCGGGAGATATTTTAGTGACAACTGCGCAGCGCCGCGCAACGTCCGCTCGATTCATTCTCACCTACCGACGCGAAAAACCGGATGTTCCGACAGGCGACGCAGAATGGCGCGGTTGGGTGGCGCGCGTACCGGATGCAGACGAGACCCGCACGACCGGCGAACCAAATCAGAAATGGTTCGGCTCACTGGCGCAATTGCCTGAAATAATACGCGGAATGTTGGGCGAAGAAGATCAAGGACCGAACCGCAAAAAAGAATTGAGATGAAGCTTTTACCGACAGGACTGGAGCGCATAGCGATGAGCGAATTTTCAATTGGACAAGATACGCTGCAGACGCAGTCCGTTTTCCCACGGCTCCGCCGTTCCAATTCTACATTTAGTGAAGCTGCTCAGACCGAAACAAGTTGTCAATGCTTTGCCGAAGATTTGGATGCGGAAACGTTTTATGATGAAAATTTCGAAGACGAGGATTATGAGGATTTCGAAGACGACGAAGGTTTTGATGACGGTGAATTAATCGAAGCCTATCCGAGTGACGAAGAGGATTATGAACTCTATGACGATGTAGACAAAGACCTGTATGAAACGCTCCTTGCCGAAGCTGCCGCACTGTCGGACATGCCCGAGGAACTCAAACAATTTCCGGAATGGCGCGAAGCCTATGCCGATGGAATCACCTATCAGGACGCCGTTCGCATGGCGATGGGGCCGGAGTATGCGTCGCTAACCGATCAGGAGGCTGAAGAAATACTTCACGAGGCTGTGTCCGGCATGTCGCCGGAAGAAGCGGAAGGCTTTTTCAAATCGCTGGGCGGTTTTGTGAAAAAGCTTGCGCCGAAAATCCTGCCTTTGGCTGGCGGCGCCCTGGGTACGCTCATTCCAGTTCCCGGCGTCGGGACGGCGCTGGGCGCCGCCTTGGGCGGACTTGCGGGCAAAGCCATTTCCGGCGCCGGGCGACGCCGGCGCCCGCGCCGCGCCCGACATTTTCGCGCTCAACGACAAGGGCGTCGCCGGCCAAGGGCGCGTCGCAGCGGCTCAACGCAGATGCGCACTGAGTTAATGCGCCTTCTGCAAAACCCACAGCTTTTACAATCGCTCACCGGCTCGCTGTTGGGAGGACGCGGCGCAGTGAGGATCGGAGACAGCCTGCAAGAAGTCAATCTCGGCGCATTCCTGGAGACCCTCCAATACTACGCCCAGGAAGCGGCCGCTGAAGCGCATGCTGAAATGGTCGGCGAAACAACGCTGCACGACACCGACCTCGACGACAACATCATGGATTCTTCTGCTCGGGCCGAAACACTGATGGACATGCTCGACCAGGCATCCGCGTATTGAAAGAAGGAAACAAAGGAAAAGCGTTCGTGACCGCATCGACAGAAACCGACACGACGGCCCTGCTATCGCAATTTGCCGGTGATCCGCGGGCAGCGCAACTGGCCCAGCTGATGACCGCGCTGAACGGCGGCGACCGCGCAACTGATAATGCGGACATCAAGCGCCAATATAAAAAAACGCTGGAGCGTTTCAAGTCGATTGTAAAAGACTTTAAGCGCGAGAACAGGCGGCTTCGAGAAGTCAACAACGGTCTACTTGCCCACAGCGAGCTGTTGGCTGGCGCCGTCGGCGCATGCCCGGAATGCTGGGGCGAAGATCGGGCTTGCGAATTTTGCGAGGGCGATGGGGGTCCTGGCGCATTTTTTCCGGAAAATGAGTCCTTTGAGGAATTCGTAAAACCCGTTCTTCGGATGGTTCGCGAAAACATGAGCCGAAAACGTCAAAAGCAAAACACTGAAACGACAATGACTTCTACAACTCAACCGCCGGCAGAATATGAGGAGCAAAAACCATGAGTGTAACCGAACTTGAAACCGCCTACGCAGAAGACTTCGACGATGACGAAGATTACTTCGAGGATTTTGACGATGATGAATCATTGCTCGAAGAAAACGACGAACTGGAAAGCCTTTTCGCGGATGATTTCGACGATGACGATGAAGATTTCGATGATGACGAAGCGTTTGACGATGATGACGAAACGCTGTCGGAGAGACGGTTTCGACGTCGAGGACGCCGGTTTCCGCGGTTTCGCCGGGGCCGGACTCGCTATCGATCACGCGGCCGGCCGCGCTTTCGGCGTACGACAGGGCGTCGCACCGCCCGTGTCCGCACACGTTCCGGGCGAACGACAAAAGTGCGGCTAAACCAATCCTTCGCCACCGCGAAAGACCTGAATGCATTTAAGGTTGAAACAAAAAAAGCAATCGCAAATGCGCGAAAAGAGACGAAAGACAATTTCACCAAACTTGACACGCGCCTTAACAAATTCACGAAAACGCTGGATAAAAAAATTAATTCGGTTGACGCCGATCATCGAAAAACGCGCAGCCGCGTCAGGAAGATCGAAAGTTCTTCGCGCATGTCGAGCCTGATGCCCCTGTTGATGGGCGATCCAGAAGTAAATACGATCACCTTCACCGATGTACCGACAGCCGACAAGAAAACGGTCAGCGCAAAAGTCGATTACAAAGACAATAACAATATGATGTTGCCGCTGCTCCTTATGTCCGGATCGGGCGGAGGCGGCGGGATGAACGATTCAGCGCTCATTGCGTTTGCATTAATGAAATAATTTGGCAGCTCAGAGAGGAGAATAACCCATGACCAACGGCATTAATGCAAACATAATCTCGGCGGCGTTCGCAAAAAAACGCGGCATGCCTTCAAATGTTGTAACCAATACTGCGATGCGCGGATTGCTTGGCGGCGGCATCGCAAGCGCCGTCATTGACGACAAGACCTTTAAGGAAGTCAAGGACGTCATAGATGAACGCGATGCGCTGCGCATAGAGCGCGATATTCTCAGACGGGAAAGAGACGCATGTAACGATGCGTGGATCAAACTCCGGAACAGTCCAGCCGCCGACGTCAGAAAAATATTTGGCGAGTTCGCCGGCAAAGGCATGCAATTTCATGATTCAAAGGGAAAATGAAGGTGAGCGATTATGACTGCGGAACAATCGACATTGTCGCAGATTTCTGACGAAGAACTTATGCGTGAGCTTGAAGCCAGCATAAAGCAGGACAGCACTGACGATTCTGTTCTAGACGATATTGATAAAACCATTGATCCTGGCGACCAGAGCCGCCTGCTTGATCTTCTAATGAAGACAGAAGAAAAGCGATTTGACATGCGCTCTGAGACCAACGAGCAACTGAAAGCGCTTGTAGGGGTTGGAACTACGCTCTGCGAGATATTTTCTGAATTGAATATTACGATACAGCGGGCGCTAAACGAAATGGCGCGCACCGCCGCCGAGTCAATCGATGAAAAACAATCACAGAAGAGCAGTAAATCATAAGCGCCACAACAAATGGACTCACCACCTATTGAGATCAGAAACACAAAAGCAACAGGTCGCACGCAATGGATCCCGCCCTGCAAGAACTCATCGAGGGCGACGTTGATGACGTAATTGAAGCGGTCGTCAAACTGAACGACCCCGCGCGCACGCCTTCGGGCTTCAAAACTGTCAGTCAATTCGGCGCGGTCGCCACAGGCAGGCTGGCCCGGCGCGACATACGCCGCATTTGGGCCGACCCTTCCGTCCACTCTCTCAAAGCCGCGCGGTTGTTACAAGTCGAAGACGCGAATTTTGCCGCCGACGAAGCGCTTCATAGCCCGCGCGCGGCGGACATAAGGCGGCCGCACGGTATTCAGGAAACCGGCGCCGGATGCGTCGTCGGAATCATTGATTGGGGCATAGATCACGACTGTGCTGCCTTTAAGACCCGTGACGGCGCATCGCGTATCCTTAGCCTGTGGGATCAGCGCGGAACGCAAGGGGCCGGCGTGGCCCGTCGGTACGGATATGGGCGCGCTTTTTCACAAGCAGACATAAACACTGCATTGCGAGAGCGCCGGCCCTATGATGCATTGGGGTATCATCCTGGCGAAAGCGCGCCGAACGGCGCTGCTCATGGGACGCATGTTACCGATATCGCCGCCGGCAACGGTTTTCATGGCGGACCGGTGGGAATGGCGCCGGATGCGGAACTCGTCTTTGTACATCTTTCCGCCGGCGCATTAGGGGGGCTCGCCAATCTTGGCGATTCCGTTCGAATTCTCGAAGCAATCGATTATATTGACAAAGTCGCGGGCGCCCGGCCCTGCGCGATCAATATGAGCGTGGGGCGCCACGCAGGACCGCACACCGGAAAAACGCTCCTTGAGCAAGGCATCGACGCGCTGCTCGCCGCAAGGCCCAATCGCGCAATTATCATGTCGTCTGGAAATTATCACATGGCGCGGGTGCATGCGTCCGGACGCCTCGCGCCGGGCCAATCCCAAACGCTTACATGGCAGATTAGCGACGCAGATCGTACGACCAACGAGCTCGAAATCTGGTACCCAAATAAGGATGTCTTTTCCTTAGGACTATCGCCTCCCGGCAGTCGCGAATCGATTGTCGCCAGGATCGGTGAAAATAAAGCGATCACTATCGGCAGAACTGAAGTCGGCAGGTTCTATCATCGTGCGAACGATCCAAATACGCCCGACCATCATATCGATATCTTTCTATATCCGTCGGCGCCTACCGGTGAATGGCGTGTTATGCTCAAAGGAGAGAAGGTTCTCGATGGCCGTTTTCATGCGTGGATCGAACGCGATTCCGCACGCCGCGGCCAGCAATCTCATTTTTCCAAGCCTGACGCAGATCCATCCCATACGATTGGCAGCATCTGTAATGGTTTTTTGTCGATTGCCGTTGGCGCCGCGAACATGCGCGGAGGAAAACTCGGCATTGCGAATTTCAGTTCGGAGGGACCGACACGCGATGGAAGACAAAAGCCGGATATTGTCGCGCCAGGCGTTTCGATCATCGCCGCCGCCAGCCCTCCCCTTGGCGAGACCCGTTCGTCAAACGCATTAGCGCGCAAAAGCGGCGCATCGCAGGCGGCGCCGCACGCTGCTGGCGCCGCAGCGCTGGTGTTTCAAGCCGCAAGGCGCCCCCTGTCAATTAACGAAATGCGGCGTGCACTGATCGGCACAGCCCACAAAAGTGATTTTTCCAAAAAAGACGAGCGGCGGTTTGGCGCTGGCCTCCTCGATGTGAAAGCGGCAATTCGTTCGGTCAAGCCCCCGCACGCAAGAGGTGTCCAATTTGCCGGCCGGCGACCGCACCGTAATAGAAACGAAGGCGTTGTCATGTCTCATGAAACATTAAATGAAGCTCGAATGGATGATGGTCCCCTGCTATGTGATGCGGAGGAAGTGAAAGACAGCAGCTTTATTGACGCCGCCCTTGGCGAAGCCGCTGGGCACATGCCGTCAGCTGGGGTGCAATCGACCGCTGCGGATTTATTTGACTCCATTGCCTGTGGCGCCGGCGATCCGCGCGGTTTTACAGATTTGTTCGACGTCGTCACCCTCCCCGACGAAATTCTAACGGAAGCGATCTATCCCGATGACATCGTCATCTTGAGGGGCCTTGCCGATGGCAATCGCGCTGACATGCGACGCGCTCAGGGTCATCCATTACTGGCGCCAAATTCAGCCGGCGCGACAACATTCGGAACCCTTGCACCCGGCGCCCGTGTTCCGCCAAATATTCTCGTCCTCCGCCAGCGATCGCGAAATGTTGGAATACGCGTTCCAGAAACATTATTGAATACATGCCTGCCGGGCGAAGGGCCGCCCGCAGCGCTCCCCGATCCCGAGCGCCGCGGACTTCATCCGCTGGTTTATCGGGGCACATCGCGCCGGCGGTCGAGGAATCCGACTGTCGGCGACGCACAAGAGCTGCTCAATAATTTTCTGGGCCTGCTCGATCCCCTGTTTGCATCCTGCACCTTTACTACGCCAGGCGCTGCGCAACGGGTTCGCCAATATCTGAACCTTCTTCGCGCCGCCGGCCAAAATCCGCTGGTTGTAGATTGCCGGTTTGGACCGAGCACTGACCGCGCCACGCGCATCTTTCAACTTTGCAAAGGGCTGACTGAAGACGGCAAGATCGGCCCGATCACCTGGGCGGCCCTGGAAACATTTCGGACGCGAACGCCAGTTACGCCGCCGCCTGTCATTCCACCGATCATCCCGCCGACGCCGATTACACCGCCGGCAACACGTCTTAATCCGCCAAGATGGCGGCCAATCCTCAGGCGCGCCTTCCGCACAAGCCCGGCTCTGCACACCAATAATGCCGTGAAATTTCTTATCGACGGGCGCGACACTTTTCGGGAAATGGTCGCCGCTATACGTTCAGCGCAAAATCGCGAACATTATATCTATCTGTTGGGATGGGTTCTGGTTGATAATTTCCAGATGGTCCGGGGCGATCCTGATTCAACCGTCAGGCGCCTGTTCCAGGAGGCGTCGCGTCGCGGCGTCCAGATACGCGTTATGTTGTGGGATCAGGTCGGTACGGTGAATTCGGCCGAAGTAAGGCGCATCAATGCGCTGCCGAATGGCGGCGCGATCTTGGATGATGATACGGGCACGCGCATCGCAGCCCATCATCAAAAAGTACTTGTCGTCAGAGGCGCCGAAGGACTGGTCAGTTTCTGCGGCGGCATTGATATCAACGACGACAGAGTTCGCGCCGTAAGTGGAGGACTTTTGTCCGGCGGCATTGGCTCTCCCCTTCACGATGTGCACTGCCGCATTGAAGGTCCATCTGCGCATGACCTGCTGCAGACATTTATCAATCGCTGGAACCACCATCCAAAGCATACTCGTATCGATCGAAACAAGGGCGCCCTGCTTGGCGCCAGCGAGCCAAGGCCTGCGCCGCTTGCGCGCACCAGCTCTTCCAATTCAAGCGTGCCGCCGCGAACCTGCAGCGTCGCCATTGCACGAACATTTCAACCGCGCCACCGTGTTATCGGCATCAGAAGGGAATGTGACATTCGCTCGCTATTGCTCGCATCAATCGCCGCAGCGCAGCGTTTTATTTATATGGAAGACCAATATCTTATTTCCCAGGAAGCGGCGGCGGCGCTTAACAGAGCCGCGCGGCGGCTACAGCACATCACAATATTGATCTCTTCATCGGAAACTTCTTCGGAGCTTATTTGTCCATGGGAGCTTCGCCTGCGATTCATCAACACGCTTTTGCGCGGCCTGAGCAATGCCGCCAGAGCGAAAATAAGAATCTTTCATCGCATTGATCCCGGCGCCAGGCCGACCCGTCAAACCGGTCCGCATACAAAGATTCATGCAAAAACCTGGGTATTCGATGATGAAATGGCCGTCATCGGCAGCGCCAATTGCAATCGCCGGGGCTGGCAGTCCGACAGCGAAGTCAACGCATTTGTATTTGACGACGCTGCATCGATCGCGCGCACGCCTATCACACCTTCGCGCCCAAGTTTTGCGCAGAAAATGCGCATGCGCTTATGGTCGGAGCATCTGACCATTCCACAGTCGAGACTTGTGGATGGCGTTGCCAGCGCCCGGCATTGGCTGTCCCTTCCAGCATCGGCGCAAGTTGAAGTTTATAACCCCACGGCGAGCAGTGGGAATGTTGTAACCTGCGGCACAAATTTCGCGCTCAATCGGGTCAGAAATACAGTCGATCCAGCGGCGTCCTGTCCATGACAAAGTTTCGCGCCAATCTATTCGCGCCGTGAACCAAGTTTGAAGCCAAACGCAGTATTAAGTGCGCTGTGATTTCAGCGCGCAGCCAACCCTGGGCGCTGCTTCCTCCAGTTCATAGACGACCTTGAGGATCGCCGGTTCACTACTGGGCGTAGCGGCGAAAGTCTTGACCGGATCGACTGGGGGTTCCTTCTGATAAAAGGAATTTTACGAACGAGGTTGATCAAGGTCAGTTTCCAGGCCTATGGAAGCCTCTCATCGAAAATACGCCGCAATTCGTTGCGCAATTCGTTTGGCTGCGCTTCAAGGGCGTTATCGAGTGCTTTTACAAATGCACGCAATTCATGCAGTTGATCGACGAGCGAAAGTATGACCGGTATTGCCTCAATGCCGACGGCAAGGTCATTTTCCAGAGTTTTCAGCAGGCGCATGCGCGCGAGGTCTGCCTCGTTAAATAATGGACGGTCATCACTATGCGCCGGTATTATCCATTCCTGTTCAACCCACAACCGAAGCTGGTGCGAACTAAGGCCGGCAAGTTGGTCGAGAACTTTCTCTTCGCTAATCATGGGTGCCTCATAGATGCGCGCGCGGATTATATGAATGTGCTGCCCGCCAGCTTTCCATAAACGTCCGCAGATCATCATCAATCTTTGCTGGCGAAACGATTTTGATGATGCATTTTTGGTCGCCGTGTTTATTCCCGCCGCCGCTTTTAACGCCCTTATGTCGAAGCCGGAGCGTCTGACCGGAACTTGAACCTTCGGGGATCGTCACTCGAAGCCGTCCGCTGATCGTCGGCGTCTCAACTTTCGCGCCGAGCACCGCTTCGTCCAATGTAACGGGCAAGTCCATGACAATATCATCACCGTCCCGGCGAAAAACGGGATGAGGTAAAACGGCGATTTCAACGAAGGCGTCGCCAGCGGGTCCGCCGTTTACCCCTGGCTGTCCCTTACCCCGCAACCTGATTGACTGGCCGTCTTTGACCCCTTCCGGAATTTTCACATCAAGCGGCGCGCCTTCGGGCAGCGTGACCCTTTTCGTTGCTCCGTTCACCGCTTCAAGAAATTCTATTGCAAGCTTGTAGCGGACATCGCCGCCGCCGATTTTGAAATCTGGTCTGGCTCCCCCTCTGTGGCGGCCGAACAAATCCGAAAATATGTCGCCCAAATCATCAACGCCCGCATCGGTGCTGTAACGCCCTGCGTCATGAGTCCCGGCATATTCCTTGTAGAATTTATGCTCCTGCCGTTCCGCGCCGCTAGCGTCAATTTCTCCCTTATCGAATTTCGCGCGCTTTTCAGCATCCCCAAGAAGGTCATAAGCCGCCGAGACTTTTTTGAATTGTTCTTCAGATTTTTTATCGCCCGGGTTCAAATCGGGATGTAGTTTCTTTGCAAGTTTTCTGTAAGCGCGACGAATCTCCTCTTCGGAAGATTCCTTTTTGACCCCAAGGATTGCATATGGATCGTCCATTCAGAAATGGCCTTCATTTTTTTGCTGCCCAGACATAACAACTGCCCTCGGCGCCTAATTCTCTCGCCGCGCTGCGGGCGGGGACATATCATCGACTTGTGCCGGATATTGCCCGTAATCTGAAGGGCCCGGATTGCTCCAGTTCAAGGTTCACTCATCTCGGTCCTTTGAAACAGCATCATCGCAATTGTCTTACCGCACAAATGCTCGAGGGAAAATGCGGGCGGCTCACGCCTTCGTCACCGAAAGGCAAGCCTGATGCACTTTACGCGCTATAATTTTGGCGTGCGGCCGGCCCAGGGCGCTGCGCTCTCCAGTTCATAGGCAACCTCAAGGATGGTACGTTCATTGCCGGGCGCCGCAGCGAGTTGCACGCCAATCGGCAATCCGTTTTCAGACATCGCGGCAGGCAGCGACAGCGCTGGCGCGCCGGAGATGTTCATAAATTGCGTAAAACAGACAAGTTCCGTGATGCGATCGAGAATAATTGGAAATGCCTGGCTTGGCGCCAGATAGCCGATCGGCGGCGGCGGTCCCGCCAGCGCCGGCGACAGGATCAAATCGATATTGGCAAAGACGCGCGTATAATCCCGTTCAAACGATTGCAGGCGAGTAATTATGCCGTCCAGCGTATGCCGCCGCGCTTCGTAATAATCGATGACGCCGTAAGTCCAGGGCTCAAAGTCGCCATAACCGGCTTTGCGGCCGGTCTTGCGCTCCCAATTTGCAACCGCTTCGGCGGCGCCAGCGCCCCAATAAAGCGTGAAGTCCTGCAAAACGCCGGCGTCAAACGGAGACTTAATCTCGCTCACTTCATGACCAAGTTCTTCCAGCGCCTTTGCCGTTTCTTCAACCGCTGTGACCACTTCAGGATCAACGCCAGCGCCCACAGGCGAGTTGGTGTAAAAAGCAATTTTTCGGCGTTGCGCCGCCGGCCCTTCGACAAATCCGACGTCCGGCAGATCGCTCGCAACTTCCATCATCGCAAAAAACGCCGCCGTGTCGCGCACTGTCCGCGTTTCGACGCCATGTTGAGCGATTTCAATTGGCCGGCCCGCAGGGCCGTCGGGCCGGGGCATGCGGCCGCGCGAGGGTTTCAAGCCGACCACGCCACAACAGGACGCCGGTATTCGGATCGATCCGCCGCCATCAGATGCATGCGCCGCCGGAACAACGCGCGCGGCGACGAGCGCCGCCGCCCCGCCAGACGATCCGCCAACGCAATAATCCAGATTCCACGGGTTGCGCGTCGGCGCGCCGATCATCGGTTCCGTTGTCGCCGTCAGGCCAAATTCCGGCGTTGCGCTTTTTCCAAGACTGATCAGCCCATTGGCGAAAAATGCATCGATGAACGGGGATTGTTCCGACGCAACATTATCTTCAAAAGCCCGCGAGCCATAAGTCGTGCGCTGGCCAATGACATTATTCAAATCCTTGACGAAGGTCGGTACGCCATACCAGGCGCCCTCGCCCGCAGCAGCGGCGCGCTCGCGCGCGGTGTCGTAATAGGGAGTAACGATTGCGTTTATTTTTTGATCGGCCGCTTCAGCCCGGTCAATCGCTCCATTGACAACTTCTATTGCCGTGACGGCGCCGTTCCTGATCGCCCGCGCTGTCTCAATTGCGTCCATCCCGGCAAGATCGCTTGCCGATGAAGGCCCGCCGGACTCCTGTGAACAGGCAAAACCGGCAAATAACCCCAAGGCCGCTGATGATTTCAAGGCTGCACGCCTCGATAATGCTGTCATTCAAATTCTCCCCATTTGAAACGCCCAACGATACTCGTCCGGCAATTGATTGTGTTGCGGCGCCTTAAAGGTATTTCTTGTGTTTTGTAAGCCCTTTTATTGTCACTGTTAACAATCGTACTTTTCCTTATGTTGCTAATTACCGCTCTCTTCATGATTTCACATCCGAAACCGGATATTCCGGATGATCACGGGATAGACGCCGCTTGTTCAGATTTCTTGTCTGCGCCGCAGACGGCAATTTTTTTGTCGATAACGAAAATCGCTTGTTCATTGTGCAGGATATGCGCGGCCTTTAAAAACCACGCCCCAGACGCCGATATCATTCAGCGCGCTCGCGCCCAGCTGATAAGGGTCTGCATCCAGAACCGCAAAATCCGCGCGCTTGCCCGCCTCGATCGAGCCGATTTCCTCCTCAAGGCCCAGAACATAAGCTGCATCGATCGTGACTGCGCGCAATGCCTTGTCGAGGGACAACCGTTCCTCCGGCGCCATAACTGAACCTTCCATGGTTTTGCGATTGGCGGCGATCCAGGCGAGGAACAGAGGATCGACTGGCGCCATGGTGAGATCTGAATGAAGCGCCAGCTTTATGGACTTGTCCTCAAGCGAGCCGAGCCGGGAGATTTGCGAGGCGCGCTCATATCCCAATCCGCGTTCGGCATATTTATCACTTAAGACATAGACATAATTTGGTTGCGCCGAGACCAGCACACCAAGCGCGGCGATGCGGGTATTTTGATCCTCACGGGAATAGCCAAGATGTTCCAGCGTCAAACGGTGATCGTCGCGCGGCGTCTCCGTTTGCAGCGCTTCCACCACATCGAGAACAGCGTCGAGACCGGCGTCTCCATTGACATGCCAATGGATCGTAACGCCGGCGTTCCAGAATGCGCGCGCATATTCTTCGAATTCCTCCGGCGGGTTGATCCATTTGCCCTGATGACCGTCATCATAGCCCGGCGGCCCCATCTGCATATATTGCGAGAAAAACGCGCCGTCAGCGAACAGCTTGATACGGTTGTTGACGAAAACGCGCCTCGATTTATCGCGCGCTTGCGCGGTAACGTAATCAACGGCGGCCGCGACGGAACCGGCTTTTCTGATGACCGAATTTGCATCGGGGACGAGCATCACCCGCGCCGGATTTCCCGACGCTTCGCCGAAGGCGGCGTCAATGAGTGCGCGCTCGGGTTCAAATCCGGCGAAAAGGCCCGTCGCCATATCCGCAATCATGGTGACCCCGTTTTCCCGCATCATTTGTTTCATCGCGTCAAAGCCCGCGTTCAAGCGCATCGGCGATAGAATATATGGCCGCATTGGCGGCAGTGCGGCGGCAAGGCCGGTTTCGAAAAAATGCCCCTTGTCAAAATCACCATGCGCGGGATCCGCGCCGGAATCGCGCATCGCCAGATCATAGGCCTCGCGTGTATCGAGACTGAATAATTTCATCGCCGCGCTGTTGAGTATGACTTCGTGAAACGACCGGTGCCAGACAATAACCGGACGCGCCGGCGCAATTGCATCAAGCGCCGTCCGGTCAATGGGACCATGCCAAAGCTGGTGGTAGCCCCAGGTGAAAAACGGCGTTGTCGCCTCATCGGCGCCAAGCGCGGAACTTAACCGCGCATGATAGTCTTCCGGATTGCGCGACGGCGCCGATACGCCCGACGGCAAGTCCCAGCCCTCCGGCGTGATGAAATGCATCGGCAATAAAAACGCCATCATGGGATGGAGATGCGGGTCGATCAGCCCCGGCATGAGCACTTTGCCGGCAAATTGCCGATCGAACGTGAAGGCCGCGCCGTCCAGCGCGCTCGATATTTCCTCAATCGACGCACTGACCGCCAAAATGCGCCCATCGCCCGTCGCAACATAGCGGGCGCGCGGCTGGTCCGGATTCATTGTGACGATTGTTTCCGCTTCATAGACAGTGATTTCGAGGCCAGCGTAGCCGTCGGCGTGGCTCGTAGTCTTGTCTTGCGTACAGGCTGCAAGTAGCGACAAGGCGCCAATCGCCAACAAGCAGATGCGCATCAGGGAGACACCACGTCGAACCAAAGATCGAACTGATCATGGGTCTGCAGGAATTGCACAAACTCGAGCGGATTGCCGTCTACCTTGATCGCGCCTCTTGCCAGCTTTCCCTGAAACGTCGCATCGCCCAAAGTGATTTCATCAAGATCGGCGCGCTTTAAGTGCACAACAATCGTGGCGTCGTCATAATGTGACGCCTGTTTTTGCACCGCGATGCCGTTTTCGATGCGTATGCCAAAGATCTCCTGTGTATCGTCGAAGGAAAAATTCACGACATGGTCGCGTTTTGCTTTTTCCGGGTTGACCCGTACCGCCAGCGCATCAAAATAATCAGCTGACGGGATCGCTTGAACGAAATCGCGATTGGCGATGTTGACCGCATCATCTTTCTTGACGCCGTCGCGCAACTCCATCGCCGCCGCCAGATAGTAGTTGCGCCAGATTGAGCTTTCCGATTGAAAGCCAAGCTGCTCATAAGCGCCGGCTAAAAACGCACGCGCGGTTTTGTTTTTCGGTTCAGCAAAGACAAGATGGTTCATCAAGGTCGCAACCCAGCGATAGTCGCCTTTTTCATACGCCGCGCTTGCGTTGGCAATCATCGCATCCGCACCGCCCGCCAGTTCAACAAACCGCTTTGCCTGTTCTTCCGGCGGATGTGGATTGAGATTGGCGGGATTGCCGTCCCACCAGCCAAAATACCGCTGATAGGTCGCTTTGGCGTTGTGATTGACGGTCCCGTAGTAACCGCGTGTCGAAAAATCCTCAGCCATGAATTGCGGCTCGCCAATCATGTCTGCGATCTCGTGCATCGTATAGCCAGCATTGGCGAGGCGCATGGTTTGATCATGAACAAAACGATAAGCGTCGCGCTGATGTTCAAGATAAGTCCGCACATTATCTGCACCCCAGGTCGGCCAGTTATGAGAAGCAAGGACAACATCGGATTTGTCGCCGAACATTGCGAGCGCTTCATCGAGGCGTTTTGACCAGGCAAGCGCATCGCGCACTTTGGCGCCGCGCAGCGTCAGGACATTATGCATGGTCCCCGTCGCAAGCTCTGCAGTGTGCAGCGCCCGAAATTGCGGCAGATAGAACATGAACTCAGCCGGCGCTTCAGTGTCGGGCGCGTTGATAAAGACAAATTCGACGCCATCGATAACAAGGCGCGCGCCTGTTTCGTTTACCGTTTCTGTGGGACGCATAAAACCGACAACACCGGATGAAAGCGCTTTGCCGATCCCGGAATCGACCTGGCCCGCCGGTCCCGCCGGAAGATCATTGCCGAACTGAAAGCCTGCCCGGCGCGCCATCGCATTACCGGCCAGCACATTTTCACTGATCGCGGATTCTGAAAATCCTTCCGGCGCGATAATGCGCACGGCGCCGGCCGCGACCTCATCGTCCGAAATAACGCCGCGTACCCCGCCAAAATGATCCCCGTGACTGTGCGTAAAAAGCACTGCCGTGACCGGGCGCGGGCCCAGTTCCCGCTGCAACAGCGCAAGCGCCGCTGCAGCCGTTTCTTTCGTCAGCATTGGATCGATCAGGATCCAGCCGGTTTCGCCGCGGATCGCGGTCATCACCGACAGATCATAACCTCGTAGCTGATAAACGCGGTCTGTAACCTCAAATAGACCATGAATGGAATTGAGTTTTGCCTGGCGCCACAAGGATGGGTTCACGGTCGCCGGCGCGTCGCCGTCAAGGAAGTGATAGCGCGCCTGATCCCAAACCACGCGGCCGTCCGCGTCATTGATAACGCCGTCTTCAATTGCCGCGATAAATCCCCGGCGCGCATCTTCAAAATCGCATTGCTCGTCAATCGGCAGATTTGCGCCAAAGCGTTCATTGGCTTCGCGCGTCGCGGCAGTTGCTGCAAAGGCTTCAGGCAAGCGTATCGCCACGTCGCCGGGAGCAATATTTGCGATCTCGCTCTGCTCCTCACCGCTGCACGCTGCGATCAACAAAAATGTGAACGGCAAAACCGCATGCTTCAAGCGCATTTCAATTCCTCCCTAGTAATTTTTATTGCGATGCGTTTCTTACGTCTTGCGTGATCTGTTCATAGAACGCCTCGTCAAAGCCGCTATTGGCTTCGGAGATAACATAAGCGCGGATCGCTTCCGATTGTTCGCGGTCAAGTATCGAGCCAAAATTTCCCATGCCCAACGTCGCGCGTGCGCCCTCACGCACGACCGCGTTCCAGGCGTCGGCATCGCCAAGCAAAGGCGAGTAGCGCAAATTTGGAATCAGACCCGAAGATTGCGCCTGATCCCCGTGACAGGTGACGCACAAATTTGCATAGGCGTGAACGCCGGCCGCAACCGTTTCTGCGGAGGCCGTTGCACGGGGCGGCCTTGGCGCGATTGCTTGAGGGTTGGCGACCGCCGGCAAGGCGCCGTTCGCGCCAATTTTAAAGACCAGGACGCGGCCGACATTGGGCGTACTGCCAGTGGGCAGCGGACCGCCAAAGCCAAGCACGAATGACCCGCCCCAGCCCGCAGCGACGGCGACATATTGCTCACCGTCCAGCGCATAGCTGATTGGCGCTGCGACGATCCCGGTCTGCGAAAAATACCGCCATAATTGCGCGCCGCTATCGGCGTCATAGGCGGCAAAATGCGCATCCGCCGTACCCTGAAAAATCAGTCCGCCAGCTGTTGAAAGAACCCCGCCATTCCATGGGCCGCCATGTTCGACGGACCAGGCCGATTCCTGCTTTACCGGGTCCCAGGCCAAAAGGCGCCCGCGCACCATGGAACGCAGCGCCCGGAATTGCGCTTCATCGCCTGGCAATATCGCGAGGGAAAAATCTGACCCTGTGTTCCAGACGCCTTGCCGATATTCATAGGACTGATCGTCGGCGTAAACCCACGGCGCTTCCTGGGCTGGAATATAGACGAGGCCGGTTTCGGGATTAAACGACATGGGATGCCAATTATGCGCGCCCAGGGGTCCCGGCAATTGCAGATAAGGCGCCTTGCCCGGCCAGCGCGCATCCGCGATTTCGACAGGGCGCCCTGTATCCGGATCAATATGCGTTGCCCAGTTCACCGGCACGAAATTCTTCGCTGAAATGAATTCACCGGTTTCACGATCCAGGACATAAAAGAAGCCGTTTTTCGGCGCCTGCATGATGGTCTTGCGCATCACGCCGTCGATTTCGAGATCGGCGAGGATCATATGCTGGGTCGCGGTGTAGTCCCAGGTCTCGCCCGGCGTCGTTTGATAATGCCAGACATAGTCGCCGGTATCCGGCCGCAGCGCGACGATCGATGAGAGGAATAGATTATCGCCGCCGCCGGGGCTGCGTATTTCCTGGTTCCAGGGCGAACCGTTGCCAACGCCGATATAAAAAAGATCAAGCTCGGGGTCATAGGCCATTGAATCCCAGACCGTGCCGCCGCCGCCGGCTTTCCACCACTCGCCGTTCCATGTGGTCATGGCGTTCGCCATCACGTCGTTTTCCGGATTCTTCGAAAGATCGCCGGGCACTGTATAAAACCGCCAGGCAATTTTGCCGGTATCGGCGTCATAAGCCGTGACATAACCGCGAACGCCAAGTTCGGCGCCGCCATTGCCGATGATCACGTTGCCTTTGACGACGCGCGGCGCGCCGGTGACCGAATAGGGTTTGGAAAGATCGACCGTCTGAACATCCCAGCGCATTTCGCCGGTTTTGGCGTCAAGGGCGATCAGCCTTCCGTCGATCGTCCCGGTGAAGATTTTATCGCCCCATAAAGCAACGCCGCGATTGACAATATCGCAGCACATAAACGCTGCGCGCGACCGGTCCACTTGCGGATCGTAGCGCCATATTTCTTCGCCGGAGCGCGCATCAAGCGCGTAGACAATATTCCAGCTGGCGGTAACATACATGACGCCGTCATGAACAATCGGCGTTGCTTCAATGCCGCGGCTTGTTCCAAGATCGAAAGACCATGCAAGGCCAAGCCCGTTGACATTGTCGCGGGTAATTTCTGCAAGCGGCGAAAATCTCTGTTCCGAATAGGTGCGTCCATGGCTGAGCCATTCGCCGGGATTTGCATCTGCATTTATGATTGCGTCGGCTGGATCGGCGGGGGCCGGGATTTGCGCCGCGCCTTCTGGCGGCAGCGCCGCTTGACCCGGCGCGCCGTCTTCGCCGCTGCATCCTGATAATATTCCGGCAAGAGCGCCAATAGCGAAAAGCGCCTTCAGCCTGATTGCGCCGGCCATATCTCTCCCTTTCAGGCGGTTCGCCCGCCCATCTATGTTTTTGGGACTATATGAAGGCGATTGAATGGACCGCGCCAGTGTAAATGGCAGTCACCCGGGCGACAATTGGGAACCGCTGCCGCCACGCGCCAATGCCCGGGGGCTTTGCGCCATGCATGGGGCCTGGCGCGGTGATTGGGCGGAACGCCGATAGTTTCGGCCAGTTTCACCGCTCTCGGGTTTGGCGAAGATGAACCGGCGCCGGGCCTATTTGGAAGAGGTAACCCTATCGGCCTGCGCGGCAAGCTTGCGCAGAGCGGCCACATCGATGATCGTCACTGCGCCATAAGAAGTTTTCAATACGCCAAGCTTTTGAAGTTTGGATAATACCTTGTTGATGGCCTGACGCGAAGCGCCAACCATCAGGCCCAATTCCTTTTGCGGTATCGTTAGCCGTTCTACTGATTCGCCCCTCGCCTTGGCGCTTGCCGCAAGCCAGGCAAGGCGCGAAGCCACCCGCGCTTCAAGCGTAAAGACAGCGATCTCTTCGATAAATTGCAGCGCCGTCCGCGCGACGCGTGTCATGTTGTCGAGCAGAATCGCATCCATTGCCGGATATTTTTTTCGCAACATTTTGAGTTTTTCGGGCGACAAAACCCGGAGTTCGCAATCCGTATGCGCTTCAGCAAAAAGCTCATAGGGCTTTCCGTCCACGACCGCGATATCGCCAATACATTCCGTCGGGTAAAACAGCTTCAACACCAGTTCGCGGCCTCCAGGCGTCAAGAAGAAAAGCCGGACGCTGCCTTTTTCGAGTCGGAAAACCCCTTTCGACGACGCGCCGCGCCCATAAAGCAATGCACCGGCGGGCGCCTTTAACGGCCTCATTTCGGCAATTACCGCAGAACGTATCTCCGTCGGCAATGCGCCTATCCAATCAAGTATTTCTGCCCCTTTCGGCACAGTCTTTCCCCCATTGATCGTCAAGTCAGCGACACTCTAAACCGTTTTAAACACACATAAAAGCCGGGTCGCACTTTAAAAAACCCGGAAAAGTTTTTCGGCGCACGCGCGAGCAAACGAATCGATTTTGCGCCTCGCGAAACACTAATATAATAAGCGATCAGAAATCGGCTGGCGGCGAAATTCAATGCGGCGTCCTGATATATTATCGGCCGCGATACGCTGCCTGCCGTGACTGCTTTTCAGGCTGTCTCATGAACAAAAACGGCGATAATATGGCCGACATGATTGTATGTGCGGACAATGCATAAGTGCTGTAACGAGAAATCCATAACGGAGACCCTATGCGCAACCTGACAAAATTCTATATCGACGGCGCCTGGACAGCCGCGGCCGGCCGGCCGGTTCTTGAAATCATCAATCCTGCTGATGAAACCGCGTTTGCGCAAATTTCCCTCGGCAATGCTAACGACGTCGATGACGCCGCCATCGCCGCCCGGAACGCCTTTGACCGCTACGCACAATCCAGCCGCCAGGACCGGCTCAGCCTTTTTGAACAAATTCTCGAGGCCTATCAGGCCCGCTATGCGGAACTCGCGGCGGCGATCAGCGAAGAAATGGGCGCGCCAATAAAACTCGCAATGGAAGCGCAGGCGGCGACCGGCCTTGCGCATTTTCAAACCGCGATGACCATACTAAAGGACTACAAATTCACTGAAAATCGCGGCGCTTTTGACCTCATCAGGGAACCGGTCGGCGTTGTCGGCCTGATCACCCCATGGAACTGGCCGGTGAACCAGATCGCCTGCAAAGTGGCGCCCGCCCTGGCGGCGGGCTGTACGATTGTCCTCAAACCATCGGAAGTGGCGCCGGTCTCGGCCTGTATCCTGACGGAAATTTTGGATGCGGCCGGCGTGCCCAAAGGCGTTTTTAATATGGTGAACGGCACAGGGCCGGAAGTTGGCGCAGCGATTGCCGCCCATCCGGAAATCGACATGGTCTCGTTTACCGGCTCCACCAGGGCCGGCGTTGAAGTCGCCAAAGCTGCGGCGCCGACAGTGAAACGCGTCGCCCAGGAACTCGGCGGCAAATCCGCAAATATCATCCTTGACGATGCAGATCTAAAACAGGCGGTCAGTCACGGCGTCATCGCCTGCATGATGAATTCAGGCCAATCCTGCAATGCGCCGACACGCATGCTCATCCCCGCGGCAAAAATGAACCAGGCCGCCGAAATTGCAGAAGCCGCCGCCGCAACGGTCAAAACCGGAGACCCGAAAGACGAAGCGACAATGATCGGCCCCGTCGCCAGCGCGCAGCAATGGGCCAAGATACAGCGAATGATCGATCAGGGTCTCGCGCAGGGCGCCAGGCTGGTCGCCGGTGGGACCGGCAAGCCGGAAGGCCTTGAAAAAGGCTATTATGTAAAGCCGACAGTCTTTGCCAATGTCACGAATGATATGACGATAGCGCGGGAAGAGATATTCGGACCGGTCCTGTCAATGATTGCCTATGCGGATGAAGACGACGCCGTGGCGATCGCTAATGACACGCCTTACGGGCTTGCCGCCTATGTCTTCAGCGGCGATCTCGGCCATGCGGAAAAAGTCGCCAAACGATTGCGCGCCGGTCAGGTTCAGCTCAATGGCGCGGGCGTTGATTTTTCAGCGCCGTTTGGCGGTTACAAACAATCGGGCAATGGACGCGAATGGGGCGAATTCGGCTTCGAAGATTTTCTCGAGACCAAAGCTGTCATTCGACCGGCGGGATGAACCGTCAAACACGCAATCGACAATGAGGGACTTAAACAAAGATGGGCCATTCCAGCAGGCGCCGGACAGCATATGCCGCCGCAAAAACACTTTCTGCCGCAGCAATCATTTGCGCCTCGCTGTTTGGCGCCGCCGCCGCTCAGGAAAATCCCGAGCAACTTCTTTGGGGCGACACGCATCTTCACACCAACCGTTCCGTCGATGCGTATTTTCTCGAAAATCGTTCCGCCGATGCTGATACGGCCTACCGCTTTGCCAAGGGCGAGCCGGTTGTTCATCCCTATCATCGCGCAAAAGTACAGATCGAAACACCGCTTGATTTTCTAGCTGTCACTGATCACGCAGGAATGCTCGGCGTCCCTTACAGCCTGTTAACGCTGAAAGATAAACGGCTGGCGCAAACGCGCCTCGGCCGGCGCCTGATCCAGCTTGATGAGTCGGGCCGCAGATTTGACGCCTTTGGTTTGTTTTTGATGGGCATTAACACTGTCGGCCTCGACGATTCCGAGCGTCCGCCAAAAATCGGCGCCCTCACCGCCCTGCGCTGGCGCATCGCCGATCTTTTCATGCCTGCCGACAATACAGCGCGCGCCGTACGCTGGCTCTCATCGGACCCGACGCTGTTTGACGATCTTGTCGTCGAGGAGCTGTTTCGGTCCCATTGGGAATTTAATGTTGCGGCCGCCGAACGGCACAATGAGCCGGGAAAGTTCACGACGCTGATCGGCTGGGAATATACGCCGACAACGGACGGCGCCAATCTGCACCGCATCATTATGACACCGGCAAGCGGCGACACGGCAAAAACCTTCCTGCCTTTTTCCGCCAATGACAGCGCCAATCCCGAAGATTTGTGGGCCTGGCTTTCTGAAACAAACGAGGCGACCGGCGCTGATTTTGTTTCGATCCCGCATAATTCAAACATTTCCAAAGGCGAAATGTTTGCGCGCGTCACCACCGCCGGCGAGCCAATCGATGAGGGTTATGCGCGCCTGCGGTCAAGATGGGAGCCGGTCGCGGAAGTTACGCAAATCAAAGGCACCTCGGAAACCCACCCTCTGCTGTCGCCCGACGATGAGTTTGCCGGATTTGAATTTTTTAACGCGCTGATTGACGTCCGCGGAGATACGCCGCCGCCGCCCACGGTAACTGAAGGTGATTATGTGCGCGCGGCGTTAAAGACCGGACTGGAATTCGCAGAGCAGCTGGGCGTCAATCCCTACAAACTCGGCATGATCGGATCGACCGACAGTCATTCGGGATTGGCGACGGCGGAAGAAAACAATTTCATGGGCAAAATGGCCCTCGACTCAATTCCTGAGAACAAAGAGGAAGGATTGGGCGGTCTTCCCGGTTGGGAAATGTCGGCGTCAGGACTTGCCGCCGTCTGGGCCCGGGAAAACACCCGCGACGAAATCGTCGCCGCTTTTAAGCGCCGCGAAGTTTACGGCACGACGGGCCCGCGCATGGCTGTTCGGTTCTTTGGCGGATATTATTTTGCCGGCAGCGATCTCGATGCGCGCAATCTTGCAAGGATCGGATATTCCAAAGGCGTTCCCATGGGCGGCGATCTTTCCGCCGCACCGCAAGCGCCGTCATTTCTTGTTCATGCGGTGAAAGACCCTTTAGGCGCCAATCTCGACCGCGTGCAGATCGTCAAAGGCTGGCTTGGCGCTGACGGCAAGGCTCGGGAAAAGGTTTTCGACATTGTCTGGTCCGGCAAGCGCGATCCCGATACAAACGGCAAATTGCCGCCGGTCGGCGACAGCGTTGATCACGAGACTGCGCTTTATGAAAACGCCATCGGCGCTCCGGAACTTGCTGCGGTCTGGCGCGATCCGGAGTTCGACGCCGATGCGCGCGCTTTTTATTATGTCCGCGTGTTGCAAATTCCGACACCGCGCAATTCGCTTTATGATTCCGTCGCTATGGGCGTTGCGCCGCCAATAGGCTATCCTGAAGTCATTCAGGAGCGCGCCTACACGTCGCCGATCTGGTATACGCCGTAACCACGCATCATGGCGGAATTTCAGCTGACCCCATCCGGCAACCACGCAGCAGTCATCGCCGGACTTGTTCCGACGATCTCAGGCGGCGGAGGGCCAAAGGCGAATAAATCGGAAAGAATACGATTATTTCCTGAGATACTCGAAATAAATCCGCGTATGACCGCATGTTGTTTGGACCTCTCCTTCAACCGCATATTGTGATTTCACGGGCGCCCGGCGATGATGAATTTTCTAAAAGACCCCTTGATGCATTTTCTTGTCGCCGGGGCCGCGCTTTTCTGGGGCATAAGTATTTTGACGCCGCCGGAAGCGCCCGACCGCATCATTGTCGATCGCGCAGCCCTTCTCTCTTTCATTCAATATCGGTCCAAAGCGTTTGAGCCAGAAACCGCGGCGGCGATCCTTGACGCCATGAATGAAGGGAACCGCGAGCGGCTGATCAACGACTATATCAGGGAAGAGGCGCTCTACCGCGAAGCGAGGAAAATGGGTCTTAACGAGGGCGATTATGTCATTCGCCAGCGGATGGTTCAAAAATTTGAGTTCATGACCCAGGCGGCGTCAACGCCCGCCGAACCTGACGCAGACGCGCTTGCGGCCTATTACGAAGAAAACAAGCAGGATTATTTCATTCAGCCGGGGGCGACATTTGCCCATGTATTTATTTCGGCCAAAGAAAACCCGGCAAATGTTGAGGCGAAAGCTGAAATCCTGCTCAACGCGCTGCGCCAGACCGGCGCAGAATTCGAAGATGCAACGCGCTATGGCGATCGCTTTTTGTTCCATACAAATTACGTGGAGCGCACTTACGCCTATATCAAAAGCCATTTTGGCGAGGAAGCGACAGAAGTCATTTTTGCCGAAACAACGCCGCTTGGCGTCTGGGCCGGCCCGGTATTTTCAAAACATGGGGCGCATCTGATCTTTGTGACGGCGCGCATGCCGGGACATATTCAACCATTTGAGGAAGTCAAATCCGTCGTCGCCGCCGATCTAATCGGCGCCGGGCAGCGCGCGACGAATGAAAGGCTCATCGACGCACTGATCGAAGATTACGCACCCGTGATCGATCTCGATGATATTACGTCTGCGCCGCCCGAGGCCAGAGACGAATGAAGGCGCTCGGCACAATTGCGCTGTTGGTGTTAACCGCCGGGTTTTTTCTGTCGAGCCCGGCGCGCGCCCATGACAGCCGCCCTCTGTTTATTGAGCTCGGGGAAATCAGCGGCGGCCGGGTCGCGCTTAACTGGAAAACGCCGCGTTCGGTTGCGGCAAATAACACACCGCAGATCACCCTGACGGCGCCCTGTTCAATCATTCAGGACATGCAGCAACAGAATGGTCTTGAAGGCGCAGCACATTACGCCTGCGCCGAAGGATTGTCGGGCGCCTCGCTGTCGATCACTTACCCCTATTATAACCCATCGCTTTCGACCCTTGTCCGGATCAAGTTTGAAAGCGGGGAGAGCAAATCGGCAATTCTCGATCCCGCACAAAGCATCTGGGAAATCCCTGCGCGGACATCTTTCTCCGGCGTCGCCGCCAGCTATCTGATGATCGGCGTCCGGCATATTCTCTCCGGGCTCGACCATCTCTTGTTTCTTGCAGGGCTTTTATACATTGCGCGCACGCCGCGCCGCATCATTGTGACAGTAACCGGCTTTACCCTCGCCCACTCTCTGACGATATTTCTCACGGCCTTTAATGTCGTTCGCTTTTCCGTGCCTGCGGTCGAAGCGGTGATCGCCCTGTCGATCGTATTTCTCGCCAGCGAAATTGCCCGCAATAATCGCGCAAGCCTTGCCTGGCGGCGGCCGGTGCTGGTCGCCGGCGGATTTGGCCTGGTGCACGGCGCCGGGTTTGCTGCAGCGCTCGCCGAAATCGGCTTGCCGCAATCCGAAAAGATCGGCGCGCTTGTTTTCTTCAATCTCGGCGTTGAAGCCGGACAGTTCGCGGTCATCGCGCTGATCTTTGGCGCCGCTTACGCCGCGTCGCATTTAAAAGCCCTGCAATTGCCCAGCCTTGATGACACAAGATTGCGCAACGTCTATGCCTACGGATTAGGGATCATCTCCGCTTTATGGTTTTTTCAACGCCTGGCAAGTGCGCTGGCGTGACAACGTTACGCTGAGCCGCTCCCAATTCCGCCTCACCGGAGATTAGATTTTTCCGGCTTCGTCACGATGGCCGACTGGTTGCGCCGAGGTGATTGGCGAGCGTCGATTCTGGTTGCTCCCCTCACGCTTCTACAACCACATCCGGCCCGAAACTCACGGCTTCCGCCGCCAAATCTCGTCCGGTGATCAGAGGCGCAGACACAAATGCCGGTTGCGCCCCTCTGAACATCGCATCCGCCGCAGGCGTCGCCAACGCACGATCTTCCGCTTTTGTGCAATGCAAGATGATGGCGGTGCCGATGGCGAAGGCGCCAGAATCATCCGCATGTGGCGTTTTTGGCATTTTGGCTTTGTGTGATCTCTGATAGGTTTCGCGCCTTTTTGAAAATTGGGAGTTGATTGATGACGAAGTGTTTTATGCTAGCCCCGGCAGCATTGCTGTTATTTTCCACAAGCGCTCTTGCAGGAGATGATTGGGATCTCGAAACAGCGTGCCACGCCTATGTTGCCGAAACGCCGGAATCCACGCTGGATTGCGGATGCCTTGTCGATAAGACGGGCGACGACGAAGATCTGTTGGCAAGCTACAAAGCTGCAGACACAGAAGATGCTGAGCTGACTGAAGAAGCCGGCGCCGTTTTTGGCGAATGTTCAGCCGCCTAGCCGTAAACGCTCTTTAATTTAGCATCCATGAAGATGATGCGCCGACGCCGGACTGTCCAATTGTTTTGCGTATCCGGCGGCGGCGTATCACCGCTTCAATGTCCCGCCTTTCGTCCGTTTGGCGGATGCAACGATATCGGCAACTTTTCTCTTGGACCTTATCACAAGCAATTCGGTTTCCACTCTGAAGGGAAACGCACAGATTGTTGGTCTCTAACTTGGCACGGCGTCCAATTCGTCGTCATCGACATGTTTTCCTACATCGCCTTCCTGGACGTCTTCCGAAACGGCGGCTTCCCGCTCTAACTCTAACTGAATCGCTGCCGTCGAGACGTCGGCGGGTTCGGTTTTGCCGCTAAGTTTCGGCGCGGGCGCCGTCCATGCTCGTAAATGCTGCCCTACATGTTCATAAAAGTCAGGAACGGCTTCTTCTAATCGTTCAATAAATGTTTTCGGGCCAGAAAACTTGCCGCTCAGTTCGCGCACGAACAACACGTCAAATGACGTAAGCGCCATCTTCCGGTCGCACCCCTTTGTGAGGGCGGACTTTTCTTCACGGATCTCTGCAAGCGTGGCCTGAGTGGCTGGCGCCTTTCCCGGCCAAATTGCGCGAATACGAACCTCGTCGGATTGCGTTTTGCCAAGCTGGCGCAGAAGCCAGGTAATTCTTGCTTCGGATGATTTTTTGTCGCCTGGGGCCGCAAGCCGCATCGAAATGAAAATTGACCTCGTACGCAAATCCGCCTCAATTGTTATCGTGTTCGCCGTATCCGGAATATCCAGATTGCACTTCAGTCTTTTTTTCGAGGCAAGAAACTCACAATCATGAGTCAATCTCTCTTTGGGGTCGGTCCGTTGATTGCGGGAAGCCTTACGTCTACAGGTGTGTGCAGCAATCGGCTCATAATAAGACACAAATCGCGCACTTCCTGATGCCAACCTTCGATTACTTCTTTTACTTCAGAAGAATTTTTCTTGATGGGCGCGTCACCGCGCGCAGATTTCACCAAATTGGACCAAACGGACGGCATTCGTTCGAACCCGCGTACACCGGTGCTGGGATGAGAAAGAAACCGCACGAGTTCCTCAAGAACATTTATTTGATCATCATCGGTCACAGACTTGGCGGAAAGAAGCAACATTGCTTGCGTCATCACGAACATCCATGACCAGTGGAACAATGCAACTTTTCGTATAACGGTTTTAGGCGGAGATAATGGGTGATGATTGGACTGAGCAGTGAACTGATTTGATAGTGTAATCACCGCATCAATGCCATTTGCGCGCGCCAATTGGAGATATGACTCTATTTGCGGCAGATCGAGCTCCGCATTTCCAACCTTGGCCTCAACAAGAGCCGTCCACTGACGTTTACCGGTCGTAAGGACGATTAGCCCGTCCGGACGAACATTGGATTCCGAATTGGCAAAGACCACTTCGGTATAAACATCCACCTTGGTGCGTATTCCCTTGCGCTGACCAATAGATGCAAACAGCGCTGCACCAAATTCTTCCACGAACGCGACAGACGACAATACGACAGAAAGTGTCCGGCCCTCCTTTTTTTCAGGCGTGGAATTTGCCATATTACTGTCAGATTTGCCACCTATTCAATGCGAGCAAGTACTATATTGAACCTGTTTCGTATTGGCTTATGTCCTTTTACCCCGGCCGACGCGCATTTTTATTTGATCGCCGCTCCTCGCCCCTCCCCAACCTAATCCCGCCCAAGCGGCATAATGTACTCTGCAAGCTGGTCTAAATCTTCGCGGTGAACCGATGGGTTTTTGTGGCAGTCCACTCTTTTATTTTCAAATCATTTATGTAAATGTACGTTTACATTTTTGCATGGAAGGAAGGCTCATGGGCACAGCGCTGAAACATGGCGCCTATCTGGGCGGCTTTCTCGCCGCCTATGGATTGGCCTTCAGGCTATTAAACCTCGGTCACACCTCGCCCCTTGCATGGGTTTTTTACCTCGCCCTGCCGATCGCCGCCTTTTTGTCGCTCACCCGGCAGGCTAAACGGCAGCCACAGACCTTTTTGCAAGCGGTCATGCGCGGCAGCGTGACGGTGCTCGCCGGATCGGCGATTTACGCGATCTATGTCTATGGTTTTAACGCCTTTATTGACGATACTCTTATCACGACCGTACGCGTTGAGCAGCTTGCTGAAATTGACGCGAGCGATCCGAAGGCGGAAAAGCGAACCGCCCGGGTTAACGCGCTGACGACGCCGCCGGGATTTGCCGCCGCAATTTTTCTGCAGCTTTTGGCGACCGGCGTTACGCTTGTCTTTTTTATTGCGCCATTTACGCGCGGGCGAAAAGCGAGGGCTTAATCCGCACGTCGCTTCAGCCAGCTGACCAGCATCAGCGCAAGGTCTTTGATAAACTGCCGATCCGATCCGCCAAGCGCTGCTGCGGGAAGATTTTCAGGATAAAGCGCTTTTTCAGCAACCGAAGAAATCAGAACATGTCCCATCATCTTGACCTGCGCCGGCTTAACGCCGCCGATCTCGTCACGGTAATGGGCGAGGATGCCGTCAAGCGGCGCAAATTCCCGGTTTTCCGATCCGCCCACGCTGGCCATGCGCTGCTCCGGATGCAGCCGTCCGAAAATATGAACCGTGCGGAAAATATGATCGTTCTGTTTAAACGTCTTAAAGGTTTCACGGACGACCATCTCGATCGCTTCATCCAGCGAGCCGGTTCTTTCCAGAACCGCAGCGGCGCTGAGCCGGCCGATCCATGCGCCGAGGATCAGACGATAACGGTCAAATATATGCGGCAGCAGCGCTTCCTTGTTCTTGAAGCGTCGATAAATCGCACCGGGCGTCAACTTGGCTTCTTCGGCAATCTCCACCATCGTCAACTGATCAAAGCTTTTGCGCTCAAGCAATGCCTCGACCGCATCGACAATGCGGCGCGCTGTTTCCTGGGATCGTTCCTGTTTTGCCGGCAAAGCGCCGACCGGTTGCAACTGGTCCATGGGCATATTTGGCCTGATCGCCCGGCTTTGACAATGTCATTGGAGGCGCCGCGATGAATTTTGACCGGCGGCCGATTTTCTGGACCTTGTTTTCGCTTGCATTTGTTGCAGGGAATTTTTTCCTCTTTCGCGCATTCCTGGCGCCGCATATCAAAGACATGCACGAGCTTGTCATCTTGCTTTCCGAAAAAGGCATTATTGCATTTCTGCTGGCCGGCATTTTCACGATAAGCGGCGGTTGGCGCGCGGCAGGTTTTGTCAAACCACGAGGCCGGTTCTGGCTGTTGATGGGCGGCCCGATCTGGATCGGGATTATCGGCGCCGCCCCCGGCGGCGCGATGTTTGTGTTGAAAGAGCCTCTCCTGGCGTTTGCCTATGGCGCGGTTGCGTTACTCGTCGCTTTTGGGGAAGAAGGCGTTTTTCGCGGCGTGATGCTGAAAGCGCTGGAGCGCCGGTCGATCTGGGCCGCAGCGCTCATTTCTTCATTTTTATTCGGCGCCGTCCATCTGTTGGCGCTCAGCCATGCGCCGCCGGAACTTGTCGTCTTTTTCATTGGTCAGGCCGGGGTCGCCATGGCGATCGGCCTGTTGATGGCCGGCTTGACGTTCCGATATCATTCGATTCTGCCAGCTGTATTTTTTCATTTTCTTTTAGACGCGATGCAATTCTGGAACGCAGGCGGCGTCGGCGCCGCCGTGAAAAAGACGCTCGAATCCCTGTCGGATTATCAAATCGCCGCCGGCATCGTCATAGGAATGGTTCTGTTCGGCGGCTGGGGCGCTTTCTTGACCGCAGGCGCGGCAAAAAAAGCCCGCCTCAATCCCACAGGAAACGGATAATAATATCCATCCGCACATTCATCCGCATCGTCGCCCAATCACCCCGCACTCACCACATCGCGCCCATGGCGCACCACATCTTTCGCAAGCTGGTCTAAATCCTCAATCCGTGTGCGGTGATTGGTGATGCAGACCCGGATCGCGAAATTGCCATCGAGGATTGTCTGGGACGGGACTGCCGAGCCGCTTTCCTGAATGCGCAAAAGAATTTCTTCGTTCACGGCGTTCCAGTCGGCGTCATCCTCATGCCGGCAATAGCGAAAGCAAACAATATTGAGCGAAACGGGCGCAAGCACTTCCAGGTCGTCGTCAGCGCGAACAAGTCCCTCAAGATATTTCGCCTGATCGATATTTTGCTGAATGAGCCGGCCGATTTTTTGCGCGCCCTGTTCCTTCAGGGACATCCAGACCTTAAGCGCGCGAAAGCTGCGCGATAATTGCACGCCTTTGTCGGCAAAATATGTTGTTTCGACCGACAGGCCTCTCGTTGTCGAACTCAAGTAAGACGGCGTCTGTTTGAAGGCGGCTTCGTGAACGCCGGTATCGCGGACAAGCACGCATCCCACATCATAAGGCATATAGCCCCATTTATGCAGATCAAAAGCGATGGAATCGGCCTGGGCTTGCGCTTCTACGAGCGGCCGCGCTTGCGGGCTTAACGCGGCAAGCGATCCAAAGGCGCCGTCAATATGAAACCACAAATCAAATTCATCGGCGAGCGCGCGCAAACCGGCAAGATTGTCGATGGCGCCAGTGTTCACGGTCCCCGCCGAACCGAGAAGGCAAAACGGTTTATCGCCATTTTCGATATCCTGTTTAATCGCCGCGCGGCAGGCGTCAATGTCGATTTGATAAGCGTCATTGACGGGCGCCGCGCGATACGCATCCCGGCCAAGCCCCATTAATTCACAGGCTTTCAATATCCAGTTATGTGTCTCCACGCTCCCGTAAAGGCGCAGTTTCGGGGCGCTTTCATGCTGCAAGCCTCGTTCGCGAATATCAAAACCGGCTTTTTCATTTCGCGCGACCGCAAGCGCGTTAATATTCGCCATGGTCGCGCCAGTCACCAGCAATCCTGACGCGCCGTTGGGGTAACCCATAAGTTCTGCGAACCATGCAATCACCTGGCGCTCAACCAAAGCCGCCGCCTGATCATAACCGCCCACATGGGGGTTCATGCCCGACGCCAGCATATCTGCGAGCATGCCCGTCACTGTGCCATTGCCCATCACCCAGCCGAAAAAACCCGGATGAAGATTGCCTGTCGGATAAGGAAGCACATGCGTTTTGAATGTGTCGTAGACCTCGCTGAGCGGCGCACCGTCCATTGGCGCCGGTTCATCAAGCGCTGTTTTCGTCTCGCCGGGAACGCTGCGCCACGCCGGTCGCTCGCGCACGGTTATTAGATAATCAAGCATGTCGTCGATCATCAGATGGCCGACGCGGCGGGCTTCTTCCCAATCATCGGGATCAAGGGTTTCTTCTGGTTTCATGAGTGCGTTTCCAATCGGCCCGGCATCGGCAGATTGGCGACTATAGCGGCGCCTCCACCCAATGCGAAGGCAGGATTGCTGCCAATGATTGTCAGATTATCTTTCCTAACGGCGCATCGCGTTGCGTCATCGCCAAAATTGCGGCTTTATGAAACTGGAACCGGTTGACTACGCTCTATTCGCCCCGTGTCTGCTCCGTATAGAACGGCACAAGCTTTTCCGAGATAGCCAGTATTTCCGGCTTATCCTTTCGTAAAGACACCTTCCCGCCCGCAAATACTTCCCAATCTTCCGACACGTGTTCAGCTAGGCCAAACGCTTCGATCAACGCATCCCGCACGCGATTTTCTTCCTGCTTGCCCGTCAGTATCCACACCAGTTCCAATACGCCGTCGCCAAAAACCGCCTCGAATTTTCGTGGGAAACCAGCATAATCATACCCAAAGCAATTTATCTGGATTTGTTTTGCCGGTTTATTGGGCAGCCAGACATTTTCAATCTCTTCAATATTCATGATCGGACAGGCCGCTTCAAACTTTGGCTTCAGTATTTCAACATCGGTTCCAAATTCAAGAAGGTCTGGAAGCGCAGCGGATTCTTCATAGACTGGCGTCGCTGCATCAGGTTCATCCAGAAAAGGGTTTGACCAGGTGAACAAATTTGGATGGAGCGCCTCTTTACTCAAAAACCAGACAGTGTCTGCTTCGGCGCTGGAAAATATCCCTCCCTGTTCGAACACTTGATATTTGAGATATTCCATCGCCTCATCGTCACGCGACTCAATCAGTGCACTCACAGCGCCGCCCCGCGCCTCAATCATTTTCAGTTGATCATCAGCAACAACAAACGCTGCAGACGCGATCGTGTCTGTAGACAGGCCCAACCCCTTGCACAAAAAGTGCTTTTCTGACCTGCTGGCGAGCGGAAACTGGACCGGATCAGCATCTACGACCTTTATGTCATCGCAAACGTCTTGCAGTTGTGATTGCACTAATGCGCTGTTCGCGCCCCAATTTAGCCCAGCAATAACGTCATACCGATCCGTTGCGCCGGCGGATTCGATGAGCGCAATGACCGCAATAGCCGAATAAAGAACTCGGTCAAATGTCATAAATCCCCTTTTTTGAGTTGAGAAACTCACCGCTGGTATCGATACGTGAATTAATCGACCATCGACAGTTATTTGCGACGAAATGAAAGAAACCGCCGACATACGCTAGGGCCCCATCGACACACGGGCGATCGCATCGACATGGATCTGCGCAGAGTCAACAATCGGATATCCATGATCCTCCTCGCCGAAAGCCAGGAAGAGATCGGTGCCGCCGAGGACAATCAGCTCTGCGCCTTTTTCTTCGCAGAGTTTTCGTCCAGCCTGGTTGAAATAGTGTTTTTGCCGGTCAGTGGCAAAACCCGCCATCGCCATGGCGATATATTCCTGGTGGGCGATTGCGATTTCTTCCTGCGGCGGTGCGATCACTTCAACCGATGAGACCCCGCCATAGAATTTTGTTTCCATGACGACGCGTGATCCGAGAACGCCGACGCGTTTAATGCCTGCCTTCGCGAAATAAGCGTCCATCTCCGGGATCGCATTCAACACCGGCAACGGCGATATTTTTTCAAATTCGTTGATGCAGAAATGGCCGCCCATAGACGTAACGACAACAATATCGCATCCGCCGGCTTTCAGCTGTTTGGAATAGCCCGCAAAGATTCGCGCCTGTTTTTCATTCTCTCCGGCTTCCATATTGGCGACCATCTCACGCGTATCCGCATGCGCAATCGTCAGCGCCATTTTGCGGCGCGCGGCGCTATAAGCTTTGACGAGCCCGCGATAATAAAACTCCGTCGCCGCCGGGCCGATCCCGCCGATCAATCCGATATGCATCTGATCATGTTCCTTCTGTTTTTATGGACGCGCTTCCAATTGGCAGGTATCGGCAGCACAGGATTTATAATGATGTTTCCAGATGACGCGAACACATCTTTTGTGATGAAAGATGTTAGATTTTCTGTTGTTGGGATCATCCCGCTGACTGATTGAATTCAGCGGAATGACGGGCTTGTCAGGGCAGCGCAACATCAATTCGCCGCGAAAAATTATTCGCTTCGCTGGCTTCGGCGACGCGGCATTCGGCGGGCATGAATTCATCGCCGGAGCAGCTGTCGGCTTCGATGCGAATTGAAATTGACGCCGACAGACCGTTCCGCAACGCCACCAACTCGCCGTCAATGGTCCAGGTCTCACCGGGCTGCAACGGCGTGCGGCGATAAGGGTAAAAAGAGTCTGTCGTTTCCGGCGATAAAAGGCTCATGACAAATTCTGACGCCGGCGCGCGCGCAAGACCGGTGAAATAAGCCGCCGCCTTGAACGGACCCGACGCTGGCGCTGTTCCGCGATTGACGATTTTAGCAATCGCCGGGATGTGAATGAACTCGGCGCCGCCGCGTGTTTCCACCCGTGCAGGACCGTCAATGTGAAATTCTTTTACCGCAAGATCGACGCATGGGCGGTCCGCAACGCACAGATCATCCGTCGCGGCCTTGACGCGCCACACGCCGGAACCGATCGATGCGATGTAAAGATCGGTCTCAAGACCCGGCCGCACGCCGTCGAAATAGACATCGCGCGGGCGCGGTATCGCAGGCCTTGCCGCGCGCGGCGCAACCGCATTCGATACTTCCGTCCAGCTTGCGCCGCCATCCACCGACAAATGAACCCCTCCATCATTGGCGCCGGCGACGATCATGGCGCTGTCAAACGGGCTGACGCCAATGAGCGAAGGCTGCGGATAACCGTCATTGGCCTGGGGAACGACATGACCGCTTACATTCCACGGCGCAAACACGCCGCCGCCAGTCAACGCCGCATCGAGTGTCGGCATTGGCGTCCAGCCGCCGCCGCCGTCGCTTGTTTCAACCATTTCAACCGCGCCGCCATTGAGATCAGCGGCGATGATCCGCTGCGGATTATTGGGATCGGCGCCAAAGACGCCGAACTGGCTGACGCCGCCGCGATTAATGCGCCGCCAGCCGGCGGCCGGCGCCGTACTGTCATAGCGATAGAGCGGAGCTGCAATATGTGCGGCGCAATAGCGATTGCTGACATCGGGCGAGAGCGCAAAAAGCGTCCAGCCGCCGCCGGGTCCATGGGAAAGCGTCAAGGCGCAAAGATTTGACGGCGCCCCGCCGCCGGGGAGCCGCGTCCAAACCACAGCAGCGGCCATATCGCGCAGATCGCTGGAGAGGAAGACGCCCGCATCCGTCGAAACTGCGACAACGCCCGGCGATACCGTCACCAGCAAATCGCGCTCACTGAAGGCGCGGAAAACGCCTGGCGGCGCTGGAATAAGGGCGCCGGTCAACGGCGTTGCGAGCGGCGCGCGCGATAAACGCGCCGGCGGACCGGAGAGTTTCAAGACGTAATTCTCACCAATTTCTGATTCAAAATTATCGCCTATGCCGATGTGATCCCAGGCCGGCAAGGCCGCTGCGGCGTCAGGCGCGAGGATCATGCCATTATCCTGCAGCGATACGCTGATAAATTCCGTATTCGGATCATCGTTTGAGCGTCCGGCAAGATCGTATATGTGAAGCGCCCGCGCCGCATTGTCGGCTTCCCGCCATGCCGGCGCATGACAGGCGGGCGCGCCCGCATGGGTTTCATAATAAAGCCCCCCGTCGCTCGCATGAGCGAGCGGACACGCGTCAACACTGACGCCCGGATCGAACACGATCGTACTGGGATCTGCATGGCCGCCGTCGCGCCGTTCTATCCAGCTTGTGACGGGCGCGCAGCTGGGATCGGTCGGCGATGCGAGCGCCGGCAGATCAACGCATTGCGCCTGCCTCAAATGAATGCCGGAAAACCACAGATCATAAGCGGCGCCGCTGCGATTATTGGCTGCGAGATGGCCCGGGCGATAAATATATTCAAGCGGCGGATATTCGATCGGCCAGGTCAGCCCGCCATCGCGGGATTCCTTGACCAAAGATCCGCTGATCCCGCTCGTGAAAATGACGTCCCGATTTTTCGGCGATCGAACAATCGAGCAATAACGGCCTATGGCATAAGGATAGGACGGCCATGACCAGCTGGCGCCGCCGTCAGTGGAGCGTTGATGGCCGCTGTCGCCGCAAATATCAATGGCGCCGCCGCCGGCGATCACATCATAGACGACTCGGGCGCGCGGCGATGAGGGCGATGGATTGATATAGGACCAACTGGCGCCGGCATCGCGGCTGACCGCCAGACCGCAGCTTGTGGCTGCGTAAACATTCGCCGGCGCATCGGGATCAAACGCGACCCCATAGCCGCGCGTTTCGGTTTGCGCTGCGCTATCCGCGCAAAAGCCTGGCGGCGGCGTTACCGAGGCGGGGCGCGTCCAGGTGGCGCCGCCGTCGGTGGTAATGTTAATCCCGGCGCCGCTTGTCATGCGTCCGTCAAAAAATGATGTTGCAATCACCCGGTTCGCATCCGCCGGATGGACCGCAACCGCCCATGCGACATTGGGCCGGTGGTCATGGAGCTTCACCCATGTTCGTCCGCGATCGGTCGATTTATGAACGCCGCCAAATTCCGTCGTTGCGTAAAGAATGTTACGGTTGCTTGGGGCGACGCTGATATCCGTCGCCCGCCCGCCGGATGCGCCGGCCCCGGATATCGATCGCGTGAACGGCGTCGTTGCCGGGCTGATATTTTTCACGCTGACGATTTGCGCGACGGCCGGGCCCGCCGCCAACAGGAACGCGATGATTAAGGATGCGATCTGCTTAATCATTTGCGCCCTCATCGTGACCGGGACAGGTCGTCACCACGCAATAGGCCTCAAGAGAACCGGCTGGCGATTTCGCCTTGAACGCCTCCAGCTGCAGATAATAAGACGTCTGTGGATCAAGGCCATCAATCGCAATTGCGTAATTGGCGCGATTGCGGCCGCGCGGCGCATTAAACTCTTCAACATGGCCGATCTTTAAATCAGTGAATAAGCCTGCTGCGGAAAACGGCTTGCTTTTGACCTTCCAGTTTGCGCCTGCCTTTGGCAGTTTGTTGTAGCCGCTGCTCAGCTTTTGCACTTTCTGCGCGCGCCGTATCATGTCGATCACCAGCCCGTCGCTTTTGGCATCTAAGGCGTCTGCTCCGGACGACAGATAAAGCCGATAATGGGTGTCGGGTTTCTTCAGCGACGGCCACGAGACGTAAAGCGTTGCGGCGCCGCCAGCCGGCGCCGCACAATAAGACCGGCAGTCAAGGCTTTGTTGATCCGGCGCCGCATTTTGCGCCGCTGCGCCACCGGTCGCGAGCAGGAGCATTGCTGAAAAAACCGCTCGTGATATTTTTTTATGAAGCACGACGTCCCCCAAACGAAGCTGCGCCATAAATTGTATCGATCCGGAAATCCCATGTCCAGCGATCGCCCGCGCCGTATCTCACCGATCTGCAATCCGGCGCCATTGATTGAACGTTTTCCGGTCAGTCAGTCAAATTCGTCGCCCGCGCATATGCATTAGAATCCGCGATGACCGGTCTGTGAATGGCTGATATGCGTTGCCGCAGAAGCAATGTTCCACACCGTCCTCACTCCAGCATCTTTTCCGCCAGGGCGAGATCGGCAGGCGAATTGATGTTCATCAGCGCGGCGCCCAACGTATATCTCGAGCGTCTTACTTTACATTGCGCCGCGAGCGCATAGAGCGGAGCGCCTTCGCCATTTTTCAACAATTGAAGCGCCGGCATGAGAACGGCCACAGACCAATAGGCAAATGTCGGATGATCGCCGCTATCATCTGTTGCGATCGCGCAACCGCCGTCGGCGCTTAGTTTCTCAAAGAGATCGTCGGGAAGAAACGGGCCGTCTACCGGCGCTGTCAAAAATCCCGCCGCTTGTGGTTCATGTTCCAAAATCCAGTGCGCCGCCGACCACAATGCCGCTGCAGGTCCGGCGGGACCGTCACGGCGATCGGCGACAAAATCACAATCGAGACCATAGCTCGTTGGCCCGGCGATCAAAAGGCGATCAATTTGCGGTGTGAGCTTCGCCGCCACGTGATCCACAAGCCGCCGCCCGCCAAGGTTAAGCGCGCCCTTGTCATCGCCGCCCATGCGCCGCGACGCGCCGCCCGCGAGTATAACCCCGATCCGGGTCATCGCTTGTTGCCTTCGGGCACCAATTGCCTGAATTTGCACAAAATCCAGCTTATCGGCATCTCACTGGAACCATTCATGGCGCCCCTCGCCTTCGCCTTTTTTATCACTGCGCTCTTATATGCATCCGTCGGTTTTGGCGGCGGCTCAACTTATAATGCTCTTTTGGTTCTGAGTGGCGCTGATTACCGCATTCTTCCGGCGATTGCGCTTCTTTGCAATATCATTGTCGTTTCGGGCGGCGTTTGGCGCTTTGGCGCGGGCGGCCACATTGATATCCGGAAGATCGCGCCATGGATTGCAGCGTCTGTTCCTTTTGCCTGGATCGGCGGGCGCCTGCCTGTCTCTGAAGCCGTCTTTATTGGCCTTCTTGGCGCCGCGCTCGCAGCCGCCGGACTACGCATGATGTTTCAGCGCGACCCGGCGCCAATTGAACAAATGCGCGCTCAGCCGGCCTGGCTGGCCGCGACGATCGGCGCAGGTCTGGGATTTCTCTCCGGCCTTGTGGGCATTGGCGGCGGCATCTTCCTTGCGCCCATCCTCTACATTATGCGCTGGGACACGCCCCGGGCTATTGCAGGGGCTTGCGCCCTCTTTATTCTGGTCAATTCAATCAGCGGCCTCGCCGGACAGACCGCGAAGCTGGGCGATATGGCGCTGATCGCCGAATTTGGCGCCTATTGGCCGCTTTTCCCCGCAGTCCTGATTGGCGGGCAGATCGGCTCACGGCTTGGTTCCGCCGGCTTGTCAGAGACGCTTTTACGTCGCATGACCGCCATTCTCGTGCTTTATGTGGCGGCCCGCTTGCTGCTACGGTGGACGGGCATGTTTTTGAATTAGGATACGCAGTTGAGCGAAGTGATTGAGAAACCGCCTGTGGCGCTGAAAAGCGCACCGCTTGCCGCAGATGGCGCGCTGGTCGATCCCTTTGGCCGGCGGATTTCCTATTTGCGCGTCTCGGTCACCGATCGCTGCGATCTGCGCTGCGTTTACTGCATGCCCGAGCGCATGGAATTTCTTCCGCGTAAAGAAGTTTTATCGCTTGAGGAGCTCGAGCGCCTGATCCGCGCCTTTATGCGTCACGGCGTCCGCAAGGTGCGTCTGACCGGCGGCGAGCCGCTGGTGCGCAAGGGCGTTTTTACGCTGATCGACAATCTTGGAGACGCGGCGCGGCGCGGCGATCTTGACGAAGTAACGCTGACAACCAATGGCACGCTGCTGGCGGAGAATGCGGCGCGCCTTTCTGACGCCGGCGTCAAACGCATCAATCTTTCTCTCGACACGCTCGATCCCGATCGCTTTCAACGCATTACCCGGCGCCGCAAGCTTGATGATGTCCTGAAGGGGATCGACGCTGCGCAAAAAGAAGGCCTCGCGATCAAGCTCAACACGGTCGCCATGAAACAGGAAAATGCCAGCGAAATTCCGACGATGATCGAATGGGCGCATGGACGCGGTATTGATTTAACGCTGATTGAAATCATGCCTCTGGGCGAAGTGGATCAGGATCGCATGGATCAATATCTGCCTTTGACCCAGGTGCGCGAAGATCTGGACCGGCGCTGGACCCTGTCGCCGATCGGTCTTCGCACCGGCGGCCCGGCGCGTTATGTGCGCGTTGAGGAAACCGGCGGGAAACTTGGATTTATTTCGCCGCTGACCAATAATTTCTGCGATGATTGTAATCGCGTGCGCCTCACCTGCACCGGCCAGCTCTATATGTGTCTCGGCCAGGACGACAATGCGGATTTCAGAAGCGTGATGCGGTCCGGCGCCGATGACGCGGCGCTTGATCGCGCTATCGCCGCGGCGATCACCCGCAAACCCAAAGGTCATGATTTTGCAATCCGCGAACGCGGCGCGGCCCCGGCGGTGTCGCGGCGCATGTCAGCGACCGGAGGCTGACCATGGCGACGCGCATTTTGTTTTTCGGTAAGCTCAGGGACACAGCGGGCGGCGCAACCCGCGAGGCTGATCTTCCCGGTGAGATTACCGACGGCGCCGCGCTGATCGACTGGTTGTGCGCCGATGATGAGGCGTTGCGCGCAGCGCTTGCGGGCGTCGGCGTCCGGCTGAGTGTTGATCAGACGATTATTTCGGTCGATACGCCCTTTAACAACCCTAAGGAAATTGCGTTCCTGCCGCCATTCAGCGGAGGTTGAACCGATGAACGCGAGCGCGCCCGCAACTGTGCTCATTAGCCCGGAACCGTTTGACCCGGACGAGGAAATGCGCGTTTTTCGCCGCCGCTATGGCAATGCCGGCGCAATCGCCTCATTTCTTGGTCAGGTGCGCGGCGAGGCTGAGGGCGGCGCGGTAACATCGCTCCGGCTTGACCATTATCCAGGCTTTGCCGAACGGATGATTGAAGATTTTGCCGGCCGGGCGAAGGCTCGCTGGCCGCTGATTGGCCTTCGGATTGTACATCGCGTCGGCGCGCTTCATCCTGGCGATCCCATTGTCCTTGTTGCGGCGGCGGCGGCGCATCGCCGCGCGGCGTTTGAGGCGGTTGATTTTCTGATGGATTATCTCAAAACCGAGGCTCCGTTCTGGAAACAGGAAACGACCAGCGCCGGCGCGCGCTGGATTGAGCCGCGCGCGGGCGATTATGCCGATCGCGGACGCTGGCGCGAACCAACAGATGAAAAGCGAGAACAATAATGCATGGGATTAACGACAAGCTTGCCTTTGTCCCCGTACGGATTGCTGTCCTGACAGTTTCCGACACGCGAACCGCTGATAATGACACATCCGGCGACGCCATTGCTGAGCGGCTGACCCAGGCCGGTCATGTCCTCGCCGATCGCGCCCTGTTGCGCGACGATGTTGTCGCGATCCGTGAGCGTGTTGAAGCGTGGATCGACAATAAGGAAATCGATGTTGTCATTTCCACCGGCGGCACTGGCCTTACCGGCCGGGATGTAACGCCGGAAGCGCTGCGCCCGATGTTCGACAAGGAAATTGAAGGTTTTTCGGTCATCTTTCATCAGGTGAGCTTTCAGAATGTCGGCCTTTCAACCTTGCAGTCCCGCGCCTGCGCCGGGCTGGCCTGCGGCAAGTTCATCTTCATGTTGCCGGGCTCGACGGGCGCTGTAAAAGACGGCTGGGACCATATTATCCAGTACCAGCTCGACTCGCGTTACCGGCCCTGCAATCTCGTTGAACTCATGCCGCGCCTTTTGGAGAAATAGATGGCGGAAAATCCGAAAGACGGACTCACGCATTTCGACGCAGGCGGGCGCCCGCGCATGGTTGATGTTTCAGCCAAAACACCGACCATGCGCATGGCCCGGGCATCGGGTTTTGTGCGCATGTCAGATGCCGCCCTTGATCTGGTGCGTGAGCGCGCGAGTAAAAAAGGCGATCCCGCGGCCGCCGCGGAACTTGCCGGCGTCATGGGCGCCAAACGCACTGCCGATCTCATTCCCCTGTGCCATCCCTTGTCGTTAAGCGCCGTTAATGTTGATGCATCGGTCGATGCGGGAAATGGCGGCGTATCGGTCACCGCAAGCGTCAAGACGACCGGCCCGACCGGCGTCGAGATGGAAGCCCTGACCGCAGTCACGGTCGCCTGTCTCACGCTTTATGACATGCTCAAGGCCATCGATAAGGAAATGACCATCGAAGATATTGCGCTGATGGAAAAAACCGGCGGCGTCTCAGGCAATTACAAACGCAACGATTCATGATTTCGGTTGACGAAGCCAGAAAACTGATCCGCGAGAACCTTTCTCCTCTCGGCGCAGAAATCTGTTCTATCGAAGACGCGGCAGATCGAATATTGGCGAAGCCGACTGCCGCACTACTCAACCAGCCGCCTTTCGCCGCTTCCGCCATGGACGGCTATGCGGTGCGTTTTGAAGATGCGCGCGGGACAGGCGCCAAACTCAACGTCACCGGCCTGTCCGCTGCTGGCGAACGCTTCGACGGCGCCGTTGGCGCCGGCTGCGCGGTTCGGATTTATACGGGCGCGCCGGTTCCAGACGGCGCCGATCATGTCATCATTCAGGAACATGTGAAGCGCGACGGCGATGTCATCACGATCACAGAAGCGCAAAAAGCACCGCGACACATCCGCCCTGCCGGCATAGATTTTAAAGAGGGTGAGGCCTTGCTCACGCCGGGGACCCGCCTCAACGGACCGGCGCTTGCACTTGCCGCCGCCGCTAATCACGCCCGCGTTTCGGTGCGGCGGCGCCCGCGCATCGCCCTGATCGCCAATGGCGATGAATTGACCGCGCCCGGCGGCGCGCCGGCGCCGGACCAGATCATCAGTTCCATTCCCTATGGACTGACGCCGATGATCGCGCACTGGGGCGGCGTCGCCGATTTTTTGGGGATCGCCCCGGACGATCCCGCTGCGATCAGCGAAATCGCGCAGCGTGGTTTTGACTATGATCTGATCGTCCCCATTGGCGGCGCCTCGGTTGGCGACAAGGATTATATGCGCGGCGTCTTTCAAGATTTTGGCTTTTCATCGATCTTTGAAAAGGTTTCGGTCAAGCCGGGCAAGCCCGCCTGGTTCGGCGCGGTCAAGGACACACATATCATTGGCCTGCCCGGTAACCCGGCGTCAGCGATGGTCACCGCCATGTTATTCGTCAGGCCGGCGATTGAAGCATTGCTTGGCGTTAGAGACAGCGCCAACGTATTTACCGCGCCGCTGGCAACGCCGCTTGCCGCCAACGGCCCGCGCGAAAGCTATCTGCGCGCGCGCCTGTTGCACGATCATCAGCATCGCCAAAGCGTCGCGCCCCATGGCAATCAGGACAGTTCACTGATGTCGGTCTTTGCAAAATCCGATGTGCTGGTGCGGCGCCTGGCAAATGCACAAGCAGCGCGCGAAGGCGACAGGGTTGAGTGCCTTGTGATTTGAATTGCCGTCACTGTTGCGGGAACAAACCTTCAAGTGGACGCCGGCAGGATCAGCACTGCGCGTGTTGTCCCAAACCCTAACCTCTGACTATCGAGGCCCTCGCTTTACATAAACCGCCGCAAGAAGGGCGTGCGATCCGCCGCCTCTCGATCATCTGCCGGCGTCGTCTCGTCGCCAAAAATCTCCACAGTCCTTACACAATAGGATCGCCTGCCAGTCAGACTCTCGGCGAGGCTGGACGCCACAAAATCGTAAGCCGCTTTCTTTTCATAAAACGCGCATAGCGGCCTTTCATTTTCAAGCACCAAATAAATATTCGTCATATGCGACCCCTACTTCCTCGCGGAGAACCACAAGGGGCATTTGTAACTATACGTAATTTCTTCGCCGGAATTGATGGCGCGCCGCGCAGTAAGATCCGCGATCCATCCAAGATCCTCGCTTTGGAAAAATGTTACATCCGCATTGGCAATGTCCGCGTGATTACAAATACTCATAAGGCCAAACGCCATAAGGCCCGCTTTTGGAACCTGCGGATGTGCAAAGTAGAAATCCCCGATCGGCCGCATCCTGTCGAGGTCCTCGGACTGGCTGGCGCCGATATCGACACAAACGGCGCGGTCGATCAGTTCGCGCTCTGCGATCGGTGCGATCGCAAACAGGCCTCTGCCGCCCAATGCGCTGGCGCGCGGCGCAGCGAGACTGGGCCGGCGGCGCCAAAAATCGCTGGTATCCGGCCCTGACGGAACCGCCATCATAGCGTCATGGTTCATTGGGAATTTCCCTCCTGAAGATAATTTTGTTATCGCCGGGACGGTAAAAATCAGATATTTCGGCGACCTGTTCAAAACCGGAAGTTTCATAAAAAGCCCGGGCGTTTGCGTAAGGCTCTGTTGAAGAAGTCTCGGCAATGAGATGCCCGCCGCCAAGTTTCCCGATCGCTGTGTACACCTTTTGAGCCAGGCCACGGCCGAGCCCAACTCTCCGCCAGGCGGGATCGACCACCAGCCAGTAAAGGTCAAACATGTTCTCGGTACCCGGTGTTTTCCCGTAGCAGGCATATCCTGAAACGCTGTTTCTGTCATAAGCGAACACAAACCGGTAACCGGAGCCGCGTCCCTGGGCGATGCGTTCGGCGGCCAGTTCCTCCGCAATGGTGATTTCTTCCGATGAAAAAACATTGGCTGCGATCACCAGACGGCGGATCTCGGCAAGATCACCCGGCCTCACCGCCTCTCGCCAGTTCAGCGCAGCGGCGGAAGGCTCCGTTCGTTTGCGGCGTTTGGGAACAGGCGCCTCATCCAGCGGCGACAAGCCTTGTGAAAAGCCTTCGAAAAACCTGCGCGCATTGGCGCCCAGACTGCGTACGCGATAACCGCCTTCCTGGACGAAAACCGTTTGCAGGTCGGCGCTCGCGATCAGCTCGCCCATTTTGAAAAAATCAGCGGCGCGATATGACCATGATCCGGTCGGATCGCCCTTGGCCGCATCCAGCCCGAAAGCAACAACCAGATAGGCGGGGTTAAATTCTGCGATGCGGCTTAGCGCGCCCTTCAGGGCCTCGCGGTGTTCTTCCGGCTCGATCGCTTCATCCATCGGGATATTGAGGTTGAATCCCGCACCGGGTCCGCGGCCGGTTTCATCTTTGAAGCCCGAGAAATAGGGATAGGCAAAGCTCGGGTCGCCGTGAACCGATATCGTCAGGACATCGCCGCGCTGATAAAAAATGTCCTGGGTGCCGTTGCCATGATGATAATCCACATCAAGAACCGCAACGCGTCCGTAGTTTGACAGAAAATGGGCGGCGACCGCAGCGTTATTGAAGTAGCAAAATCCGCCAAACGCTTTCGCTTCGGCGTGGTGGCCCGGCGGACGCACCAGTGCGTAAGCGGCGCGGGCGCCGTTCAAAACTGCATTCGCTGCGGTCAACGCACAATCAACGGCGCCGCGGGCCGCCGGATAAGCGTTCCTGTTAATTGGCGTGAAGGTGTCGATGCACCAATAGCCAGCGAGCACCGAGCGATCCTTCGGCATTCGCTGTGCATTCCTGAGCGGAAACACATAAGGATAAACGGATTTGCCGTCAGGCGCGTCAGCGCAGGCTCGTTCGATATAGTCTACAAGGCGCGGGTCATGTACCGCCTTGATGTAATGGTCGCCAAAATGCCTGGCCTGAACTGACTCAAACAACTCGGTCTTCTCCAGTTCCGCGAGGATTGAGCTAATCCGCACCGGCGCTTCAACATAGCCGCGCTCGCGAATATGGTGAATGTCGTGCTTGTCGTTGACGACCAGCGGAAATTTCTTCACCGCGACATCGGATGTTTTTTGGCGCGCTTTGGCGGAATATCGCGGCGGGCGCAATCCCAGAGTTTTGTTGTCAACAGATGTGACAACGCGTTCGATATAGCCCGGCGAGCAAATATGAGCATATTTACGCTCGAGGATCGCGCGGATAATCTTTTTGAGCTTTGCCGCCTTGGGCAGGGAGAATTCCCCTAATCCGTCAAACATTATATAAAGACTATCCGGCGTTTCCGGATCCACGGGCGTTTCATATTCCGTACCGGTAATCGGATAGGCCGCAAAACGTTCGTAAAATTTAAGGCGCGCGATATTCTGTGTTCGAATGGCGGGATCAGGACTAAGCGCAGCATCGTCCGGCAAACATTCAAAATAGAGGCCCTCAAGTTTTTTCGCACGGGCCTTTTCACGGACCTGTTCGTAAAGCGCTGCGCCAACGCCGCTTCCGCCGCCAAGTTTGCTCACCGAAATCAATTCCAAAAAGCCAAAGCGCATCGCCGGGTCTACAAGCAACATCGCAAAGCCCCGGATGCGGCCGCGACCATCTTCCGCCACCATCACTTTTGTCACAAATTGATGGGCCACAGGGTCGCTGATCTGTTCGGGTATTTTTTCAATATCCCGCGCCGGCATATCCGGAAACTGATCGCGAATGATCTCCTGTATCTCCGAAATCGCTCGAGCGTTCGCCGGCGCGACCGCGTCGGTCAGGGTGCGTATACGAAACATTTATCGTCTCCGCGAACGCCGGGCGGCATTGACGATGGCTTCGACGCCGTCTTCGTATTCGAATCCGGCTTCTTTCAACGCCGCTGCGAAGCCCGCGTCAGGCGCAAGGCAGGGATTTGCATTGATGTCAATAATGTAACTCTTGCCCATGGAATCGACTCGAAAGTCGATGCGGCCATATCCGCTGAGCTCCGCCGCCGCCCAACATTTTAATGTCAGGCTCTTCAACCGCTCCGCCAATTCAGGATCGTGTTCCTCAACTCCGAAGCGCCGCTGTGTGACGCTGTATTCCTGGCTCGCCGTGTCCCATTTTGCGGCGTAGTCAACAATCGGCAACATGTCGTCGGGCCGGCCGTCAAAACGCATCTCCGCAATTGGCAAAACATGCGGTCCATCATCAAGTTGCAGGACGGACACGTTAAATTCTCTGCCATGAACATATTTCTCGGCAAAAAATCGTCCGCCGAAGTGCTTTTCGCGAAACATGATTTCGCGGCTCGCGGACCTGCCATCAACCACAGAGTTTTGGTCTATGCCGAACGAAGCATGTTCATAGACAGACTTGATAATGACTTTCTTTCCGGCCGGCACAGCCCGAGTCCACCATTCAGGAGCCGGCAGGTTCGCCGCCTGCAGGAGGATTTTTGTCAGGATTTTTGAGGTGCTTTGATAATACGCTGTTTCGCCCGCTCCCGTATGAGCGAGATTGCAGTGTTCCAGCATGGCGCAAGCCAGATAGCCAAGACGGCCATTGCCGCGAAGCCCCTCAACGAGATTGAAGACAACGAGGGGTTGCCGGGCGGCAAGCGCCTCGAAAACAGTTAAATCCAAATCAATCGGCGTAATATCGGTTTGATAGCCACGGGCTTGTAACGCCGCCGCAATGGTTTCGGCGTTGCGGAACGTATCGGCTTCGTCGGGCCGGTCGGCGGCAACCCCGTGGATAATTGGGACCAGGTTTGACATTACATGCTCACGCCGCCAGCTTTTGTGGCGCCTTGATGTTGTAGCGTGCGCATGCGGATCGGATGATCTCGCCAATTAGCCACTGATAGCTGCGGCCCGCTTTCCCTGTTAATATCGGCAGGTCGGAATGGGTTGGATGCAATCCCGCGATCGGATTAACTTCAAGGAACTGCGGTGAGCCGCACGCATCCGATTTTAAATCAACGCGGCCGGCATCGCGGCAGCCGAGCGCCCTGTATGCAGCAAGCGCACGCGTCGCGGCCAATCTGGCTTCTTTGTCGTCGGCGAGATCAAGCACGACAAAGCGCTCCCAGTTCTCCTTGATTTCTAACGAATAAACCCCGCCGTCAGCATCCGGGCGCACAGCGATTTCCATGACCGCGATGATTTCCGCTGCATGACCGGTCCCGATGACGCCGACCGTGAATTCGCGGCCGGGCAGAAAACTCTCGACGATCAGCGGCTGACGAAATGCATCGTACAGACGGGCCGCCTCCAATCGAAGGAGGTCCGGCCCGTGAACGAGGGATTTCCCCGTGCATCCCTTGCCGGTCCCTTCAGCGACGGGTTTGATAAAGGCAGGATAGTCGATGTCGGGGAGCGGCGAACTGGCGTTTTCGATCACGACAAACGGCGCGGTTGGAATTCCATGATCTCTGATGATGCGTTTTGCGATCTCCTTATCAAGCGTTGCGGCCATGGTGAGCGGATCAGAAAAAGCATAAGGCTGTTTAAACATCTCGCAGAGCGCCGGAACTTGCGCCTCTCGCGATCGCCCGCTCAATCCTTCCGCAATCGAAAACACCAAATCGAACCGGTCGCCGGCGACAAGGCGGCGAGCCAGGTCGGCGCCGCGGCCAACGCGACGCACGTCCCATCCCAGGGACTGAAATACATCACTTAACGCCTCGATAGTTGCAAGCGAATCGAATTCGGCAGTTTCCTCTTCGGAGTAACCGAGCGCGCGATAGCTGTCACGGAGATCGAAAACAAAACCGAGTTTCACGATAATTTTCCATCAACGGTTTGGAAAGCGCCGACTGTTCCGCCGGCGTCAGAATAGCGATACTCGCCGCCTTCATAGTTGCGCAGGATAAGATCATCCCCATCCCGGCCCACGATATAGTCTGGCGACAGCGGAATTTTTCCGCCGCCGCCGGGCGCATCGATGACAAAAGTCGGCGACGCATAACCCGTTGTATGCCCGCGCAAGCCCTCGATGATTTCGAGGCCGCTGGCGACCGGGGTCCGGAAGTGCGAAGAACCGGTAATCGGGTCACATTGATAAAGATAGTAGGGTTTAACCCGTCGTTTTAAGAGACCGTGCATCAACGGTTTTATGATCGCAATGTCGTCATTGACGCCCTTCAGGAGTACTGTCTGGCTGCCTAACGGAACACCGGCATCGGCGAGCCGCGCGGTTGATTCCGTAACCTCAGGCGTCAGTTCGTCCGGATGCGTAAAGTGAATGCTCATCCACAATGGGTGATGCTTTTTCAGGATGGCCGTCAGCGATGGCGTAATCCGCATGGGAAGCACAACGGGAACTTTCGTTCCGATGCGAATAAACTCCACATGCGATATCGCACGCAAACGGCCTAACAGATAATCAAGCCGCTCATCGGAAAGTGTCAACGGATCACCGCCCGAAATCAGGACGTCACGAATTTCCGCGTGGGCGGCGATATATTCAAGCGCCCGTTCCCATTGCGACCTGGAGAATTCATATTCACCCCCTGGCTCGCCAACCATGCGCGAGCGGGTGCAATAGCGGCAATATGTCGAACAGAACCCTGTTGCGAGAAACAAGACGCGGTCAGGATAGCGGTGCACAAGTCCGGGAACGGCCGCGTCATGGTCTTCGCCAAGCGGGTCGTCGGCTTCACCGGGGGTTTTTACGAATTCGTCTCCGACAGGAATATGCGTGCGGCGCAATCCTTGCGACGGATCATCGAGACTCATCAGACTTGCGTAATACGGCGTGACGCCCATCGGGAGGGCGCCGGACCGCTGCGCAACGGCCTGACGCTCGTCAGCACTCAACTCAAATATACGGTCGAGCTCGGCGAGAGACTTGATGCGGTTGCGAAGCTGCCAGCGCCAGTCAAGCCAGTCGGCGTCCGCCGCCTGCGCAAAGAACCGGTCCCGGAACGCACGTGAGCGTTCAGAAAACGGAAACCCGGTTGTCTGCTCGCCGCTGACGCTGTTCGTTACAATATGTGGAAATGGCTGAAAATCGACGCTGTGTTTTGAGCGACGACTGGGAGGCTTAGCGGCCTCCCTGGCCGCTTGCCTCGAATATTTGAGATGCACCTATGAAAGGTCTCCGGGCCGGGAGGAACCGTCGCGCGATCATCGTCGTTTCTGTCGTTGCGCTCCCAGACGCAAAAAGAATTGGTCCATTGTTCGAAGAATTCAAGTGAAATCTACGATCCAAGAGAAATTAGTATTCGGTTCGTCGCGACCGCGTCGTTTCAAGCGTGCACGCCCGCCGCCGCCAGTCAGGGAACCGACAGTTGCCGCCGCCGCCGCTGCCTGCCAGGCGTCGCCCGCGAGGATATCAGCCGGCGCCCATCGCGAATCGAATTTGTCCTTGTACAGGCGCGCAGGATGTAGGCGCGCAGGCCGTTACGCCCTGAACATGCCCTCCTCTCGCATAGATGAACCCGCCAGGGCGCGCCAACCGCCCTTTGCCGCGTCCGCCATGGACGGCAATGGCAGTTCACTGATGTCGGTCTTTGCGAGGTCCGATGTGCTGGTGCGGCGCCGTGCACCTGCACAAGCGGCTCGCGAAAAAGGGTTGAGTGTCTGGTGATTTGAGCAATTGTGAATGCGTCATGCCGCTGAATGATCGCGTGTCTCGGGCCCTTGTTTTGCCCGACGTTTCTGCCGCTGCAGGCTTTTCACAATCCAGCCAAGCGCAAGGCCGACGCCAAAGGTCATTATGATGACAAAAAAACGGCTGGTTTGAAACGTCCAGAATAACACTCTCACCTCAACTGTCGTCATGTTCTGGACGGCAAAAAGCGCGAGAAACGCGCCCAGCGCGACAGCAAGCCAAAAACGGAATTGTTGCATCTGATTTTCCTCCATTCTGCATAGTCAGCCGATCCGAATAAAATGCGTTGATATCAATCAACCGGCCGGCGCAATCGCGTCGCGCCAACCGCGCAGCAAGCGCTTGATCCGGCTATGTCGCTGCTGTTTCTTCCACCGCCGGGGCAGCCGGCGGTAATAAAAAGCGGCAGCCGGTGTTTCCGGCTGCCGCCCCGCGATTTGTCATCAGGCAAGGCGGGCGGGCGTCAATAGAACGCAAACCACACCCAATTGCACCTGGCCTTCCTGCAAACCGCTGTCCGGAGTTATTCGATGGGCGGTATGTCCGCTGTTTGTGCGCCGCCAGTGATTAATGTGCGGGCTTCAACACCGCGCATTTGTTCCCGGCCTTCGGCGCTCATATTTTCGCCCTTGCGTTTTTTCGAACGACCATCCGCGAGGTCTTTCTCGCCGTCCTTAATCAGCTTTTCTCCACGCGCCGCCATATCCAGACCGTTGTCCCATTTCTCGGCGATGTCGCGAAGTATCTTGATCTCCGCTTTTAGCTGTTTTGGGGTCGTCGCAACGCCAATCGCTGTCGCAGCCTGCATATAAACTGTTTTCTGCGCGGCAATTTGGGCGGCGCCGGTGCTGACGAGGCTCTCGCCTTCACGGATTTTCTGGTCGCCGCCAGCGAGAAGCGTGTCGCCTTCAGTAACAAGCTTCAATCCGCGGGCTTCACGTTTTTGACCATTTTCCCAGGCCTTTCCAAGAACGACAGCATCGCCGCCCGGATTTTGGATCTGCTGCGCAAAGTCGACGTCTTTACCGCCTGACGCGCATGCGGCCAGGAGCGCAACAGCGGAGGCGATCAGCGCGGCTTTGGCGACTTTGACCGTTTTTCGGTTCATTACCCATTCCTTTCTACATCGGGCGCAGTTTTCTGCGCGATTCAACCGGAATATGGGGGTTGGATTAATTCATTCAAACAGATATATTTGCATGATATAATCGATAAACCCGAATTGTTACTATGGACATCACGCAAGCAAAAACCTTTCTCGCCATTGTCGAGGGTGGAAACTTTCTCGCCGCATCCAAACGCGTCAATGCAGCCCAGTCTACGGTCAGCGCCCGCATCAAGGCGCTCGAAGAGGAACTTGGAAAGCTGTTGTTCACGCGCTCGAAGGCGGGGTGCGATCTGACGCCCGCCGGCCATCAATTCTATCGCTACGCCCGCTCTCTGGTGCGGGTCTGGGAAGAGGCAAAGCATCAAGTCGCGGTTCCGAAAGGTTTTGACGACACGCTGATCGTTGGCGGCCAGTACAGCCTCTGGAGCCGCCTGCTGCTCGGTTGGACGAGCGCCTTCAGAAAAATTGCGCCCCATGTCGCGGTTCGTTGCGAGATCGGCATGCCGCAGCGCCTGCTGCGCGAAATGTCTGAAGGCGTTATGGACCTGGCCGTTGTTTACAGCCCTGAAAACCGGCCCGGCATGATCGTGGAAGAGCTTTTGGAAGACCGGTTGATTTTGGTCACCAGCGATCCCGGCGCGCCGATTTCACAAAATTACGTTTTTGTCGATTGGGGTGAGGCGTTTCGAGCCTCACATGCGATTGCATTTCCTGAATTGCACAATCCGGGCCTGACGCTCGATCTTGGCGTTCTCGGAATCAATCTCCTGATTAACCAGGGTGCGGCGGGCTATTTTCCTGAACGGACAGTACAGCCGCATCTCGATAGCGGTTTGCTTTCGATTGTTCCCGATACGCCGGATTTCTCTTACCCCGCCTATGTCGTCTATCAGGAAGAATTCTCCTCTCCGGTGATTATGAAACAGGCGCTTGATCTGTTGTTCAGGACGGCACAGAAGGCAGTCGATGGCGCCCTGCCGCCTCCGTTCTGGGCATGACCTGGACCATTGGGCGAATAAAGGGAATCGCCCGATGATCTAATTTATCGGCTGCGCGCCGGATGCGGCGAAAAACCGGCGTCCACTTTTTCACCCGGCGCTTTAAACGCTGACATTGGATTATGCCGGGCGCACGCTTCGCCGGAGCCCGTCGCCGCATAGTTCGACATTTGCAATTCGATTGACGGTCGCCACGTGCTGGATCATTGACTGCGCACGATCGACAAAATTTGGCGAATTGACGGAGCGGTCGCCCTGGGAATTTTGAATATGGAAACGGAAATATTGGATCGTCCATGGGAGCAGTTGCATGACCTCCTGGCGGCGCAGAGAATTGACGAAATAGACTTGATGATCGCCGAAGCGCGGCCCGGCGAGCTGGTCCGGGGGTTTCTTAATCTCAGCGCCGACGAACGCGCAGAACTGATTGCGTTGCTTTCACCGGAAACCGCCGCCCGCATCATCGAAGAATTGCCGCCGGAGCCGGCGGTCGGGCTGGTCGAAGGCCTTAAAGCGACAGCCGCCGCGGCCATCGTCAGCGAACTGTCCTCTGACCAGCAAGCCGACGTCCTCAAGGAGCTTAGCGGCGAGAAAGCCGAAGCAGTCCTTGCAGAAATGGCTCCGCGCGACGCAAAAGACGCGCGCGAACTTGCTACCTACCCCGCCGACACGGCCGGCGGTCTGATGATGACTGAGGTTTTCAAGTTCGAAAGCAGCGCTTCGGTGCGCGACATACTTGTTCAAATTACATCCAACGACAGCGACTATGACCACTTTCGCAATCACCACCCTTATGTCGTTGATGGGACAGGCGCGCTGGTCGGCGTCATTTCCCTGCGTAAATTGCTTCTGTCAAGAAAGGCGACCCCGCTACCCGAAATCATGTCTTCGGCAACCGCAGTTAATGCAGGCACGCCGCTCGACATGCTGGAAGATTACTTTGAAGCGAACGCGTTTTTGAGCGCGCCGGTTGTCGATGACAACAACCATCTCTTGGGCATTGTTTTGCGTGATACTGTGTTGAATGCAATGCGCGACCGCGCTGACGCCGACAGCCGCAAACGTCAGGGCGTTATCGAGGATGAATTACGATCTATGCCGATATTTCTCCGCGCGAAACGGAGACTTTCCTGGCTCAGTATCAACATCGTGCTGAATATTGTCGCTGCAAGCGTCATTGCGCTCAATCAGGATACGCTTTCGGCGGTTATCGCACTGGCTGTCTTCCTGCCGATTGTCTCGGATATGAGCGGCTGTTCCGGAAATCAGGCAGTCGCAGTCAGTATGCGGGAGCTTTCACTTGGCGTCGTCAAGCCAATTGATCTTTTTTCGGTACTTTGGAAGGAAGCGGCGGTGGGCGTTTTAAACGGCCTCGCCCTTGGCATGCTCATCGCCCTGGTGGCATGGGGCTGGAAAGGAAATCCATTTCTCGGATTGGTCGTTGGCGCCGCGCTGGCGTTGAATACGGTTATTGCCGTGTCGATCGGCGGTTCCGTGCCGCTTATCCTAAAACATTACGGCGTCGATCCTGCTGTGGCATCGGGCCCGATCCTCACCACCGTCACCGATATGGTCGGATTTTTCCTGGTCCTGACATTTGCCGCCATTGCTATGCCGGTTTTGATCTGATCCAGATCATCGGGCGAATAAAAGGAGTCGCCCGATGATCTATTTACTTTGCCGCGCACCGGATACCGCGAAAAAACCGGTTTCCACTTTTTCGCCCGGCGCTTTAACCCATCATGCTGAGCCATTCTGAATATGGCGTTCGGGCGATCCCCGTCGAAGGAGCGCGCCGAGCGGCCCTCGTAATTGACGCATGTCAATTGTTGCATATTGAGGGCGCCGTAACGCCAATGCCGCCGGTGTCGATGGTCAATATGGCGTAGTCGCCAGGATCAAGACCGTCAGCGCAACAAGAGATCCGCCCCACACTGCAAAATTCAAGCGCCTTGATTGTTTGGCGGAGCGTTGTTCAAGCCATGTCCGAGGCCTGATGCCTTTGGCGAAGAACACAAACTGACTTGCGAGATTGATACTGACAACATTGATCGCCAGGAGGAAGACGGCGCGCGCGGCCATTGTAAACTCACCCGCGCCAAGGAAAAGCGCGATCGCAACCGAAGGCGGCAACAGCGCGACAGCGACCATAACGCCGACCAGCGCCCCCGAAAGTCCGGTGACGATCGACAGGGCCGCAGCGGCGCCGGATGCAAGCGCCAGAACGATGGTGTCAAAGCCGACAACTGAGCGTGAGACAAGCTCGCCGCTCTGCATATTAACGCCGATAACAACACTCAGCGCCAATGCCGTCAAAAAGCCGATCGCGAGACCGACCAGCGCTGTTCGTCCTGCGCCGACCATCAGGTTGAGATCGCCAAGCGCCGACCCGAATGAAAATGCGAGCAGCGGACCAAGCAGGGGCGCAATGACCATGGCGCCAATGACGACGGCGATATTATCGGTGTTAATGCCAAAGGCCGCAACAACCGCCGACAGCATCGTCAGGATAATGAAATTCGAATTGAGCGCGGCGCCGGTGCTGACATCCTGATAAATTTCCTCCCGCAAGGAAACGCCGCTGCTTTTCTTCCTGGGCGTTTCGTCTTCGACCGGCTCGGATTGCATCGATGCTTCAACCGGCAGAATTGCGATGCGCCAGCCTTCGACCCCGGTAAATCTCGATTGCAGGGCGTCCACAACGGATTGTATGCTGTCGGCAGGCGCAAGAGCCCGCAATTCATAGGCGCCGTTTTCACAAGCACTCAATGTGATTTCAATTTCGGGAAAGCTCCGCAATAAATCAACAACCAGTTCTTTTGATGCTGTTGGAAAGGCGACATCCAGTAACCGCATCGCCATGGGTTACGCCTCGCTGTCAGAATTGATCGCCGGCTGAGACCCGGACCGAATATGAATATCGCGCTGCGGGAACGGGATTTCGATCCCGGCTTCCCTAAAGGCGGCAAATGCGGCGATGCGTATTTCATTCTGAACGACAATGCGGTCGCTGATGTCTTTGATGAACACGCGGATTTCAAAATCGAGCGAGCTGTCGCCAAAGCCCGAAAAAAGCACGAAGGGCTGGGGATACCTAACCACACGCCGATTGGCGGCAATGACGCTATTCAGGATCTCAATAACTCTGTCGGGGTCTTCCTTGTAGGAGACGCCGACGCGAATTATCTGCCGCGTATATTTGTCCTTATGGGTCCAGTTGGTGACCGACGATGAAATGAGTTCCGAATTCGGAACAATGATCGACGCCTTGTCAAAGGTTTCAATCTCGGTTGACCTGACGCTGATGCGTTTAACGATGCCCTCTCCGGACGAAACGATAATCCAGTCGCCGACCTTGATCGGCCGCTCAAACAGCAATATCAGGCCGGAAACGAAATTATTGACGATGCTTTGAAGGCCGAAACCGATGCCGACGGATAACGCGCCGGCAATAATCGCAAGGCTGGCGAGGTTAACGCCCAATACGGCGATCGCCGTCACCAAACCCAAAACAAGGCCAAAATAACCAAGCAGCGTGCGCAGGGAATTGCGCACTCCGTCGTCGATATTGGCTTTTGAAAATATGCGCTTGTCTACGCCACGCTGAACAAACCGGGTTGCCGCCATGAAAAAAGCGAACGCGCCGAGAGCGCTGGCAATCTGGGCGATCGATATCGTGACCGAGCCGATTTTGAAGCCAAAAAATGCGTCTCTAAGCCAGTCGCGCACTTCGCTCCAGTCAACGCCGAGCACAATCAATAGAATCGGCATCAGCAGGGCGAAAATAATGATATCAACCATGACGCCGATCCAGAAGAAAAACAGTTTTTCACTGTCTTCAGAGATCGCGTCGTCAATTTTTGCGCGTGCAGCAGCCTGCACGCTGAAATAGTTGATCGCTTCCTGAATCAGAACACGGATAAACCAGGACGCAACGAGAACGCCGGCGGCAAAATAAATGCGCGTAATAAGATATTGTGAAAAAGCGACATAACCGAGCACCGCCGCAATGATAACAAGGAGGGCAAGAAAATTGCCCGTCCGGCGTAAAACGTTCCAATTGTCAACAACCTCTTTGGAATAATCATGGCGCCGGTTCTCATCGATCCGCCACAGGGATTGTCGGCACAGCACCAGAAGCAATATTGCGCCGGCGGTTGCGACGATGGCGCCCTGAAAGCGCGCAAGCTCCTCAGCGCCGCCAAAAAACGCTGAGACTTGCTTTAGCAGCGCATCGGTAAAAAACAGCGCTGCCGCCAATTGCAGATAAAGGCGAATTCGTGCGGCAGGACCTGACTCGAGCGGAACAAGCCGCCAGTTTTCCAGCTTTGGCATAAAAACCGCTGTCGAGACGCCATCAACAAACAAGAGCGCCAACAACCCAAACCAGATGGTGATCACAAATGATTGGGTCGTCTCATTGACGAGACCAAGAGCGCGCGCCGTTTCAACCACGATCAGGCCGCCAATGACTCCCGGAACGACCCTCGCCGCGACGCGAAGCCCGGCGGCGACTGCACGGGAAGGATGTGTCGGCTGATAGGCCAGAACGCGCTTTAGCAGATTGCGGTCGATCCACCGCCGCGCCGGTCCAAAGAGAATGACTGCAAAAGCAAATGCCGCCGTCATCGACAGGAACGCCAAAAGCGCATTTCCTTTGGTGAGGCGCTCGCGTCCCGCGGTGGAAGCGGCCTTTAAAAACTGCGTTTGCGTTTCCCGCATGGAAATCCAGGCAGGGGCCCAGACAGTTGGCGACAGGGGCGACGCGCCGCGCTTGAATATGCCGGTATAAAAGTCCCGGCGGCGCGCTGCAGCGACGTCCTGCAGGAGGCGCGTCGCAGCCGCAATATTAAGGTCTGCCTGCAGAATGCTTTGCTCAATTTTGCGCTGGTTCTCAGTCAACTGCGCGCGTAAATCCGCGATGTCGCGCACTTCGGATTGCCCCGCTTCGGGCGCGGGACCCAACTGTTTCAGATCCGCGGCGACATTGTCGCGCAAAATTCTCAGGGGACGCGACGCCAGGACGGCTTCGTCGCGCACGCGCCGCAAATTCTCGCGCAGATTTGCGTAATCAGGCTTATCGTTGGCCGCCAGTTCGTTTGTGATCTCTTCAAGCGCCGCACGGCGTCCCTCAACGCCCTCAAGCATAACGTTGTTAGGATCCTGGGCAGATAATGCAGAAGTGAGAAGCGTCAGCAGGACGGACAGGATTATTGCGAAGCGTTTCATAGCCACTTCAACCTTTTAAAGATGAGCGCAATCAAAACTCCTACGCCGATCATAACGAAACACAAAATCAAAAACGCATAGGGGCTGTCCGCGCCGGGAATGCCGCCGACATTGACGCCGAGCAATCCTGTCAAGAAGCCCAACGGCAGGAAGATCGCCGCGACAATCGACAGCACAAACATGTTTTTATTCATCTCTTCCGCACGTGCATCGGCGAGCTGATCATGCAGCACAGCGCAGCGCTCGCGCACGGCGTCAAGTTCCTCTACGAGGCGCGTCACACGGTCCGCCGCTTCACGAAGATCAATACGATTGCGTTCGCTGACAACTGGAGAATTGTCCGTACTGAGCCTGTTCAGTGCATCTTTCTGCGGGGCGATATAGCGCCGCAGAAAAATTGCCTCCCGCCGCAAATTGGCGATGTCTGCGCGCAGCACTTCTTTGGCAGCGTCGATGCTTGCATCTTCCAGTTCATCCGCCTTATCGGAAAGCTCTGTGATAACCGGCTCCATGCGTTCTGTGAGCTTATAGGTGAGCGTCGATATAAACGCGCTTGAACTGCGCGGACCCGACCCGTTTTCTATTTCAGCAGAGAGGTCAGTGATCGCCAATAGCTTGCGCCGGCGCACGCTGATCACGCGGTTGCGTTCAATCCACAACCGGATAGACACCATGTCTTCCGGGTCGGCGCCGGGATTCATATTGACGCCGCGAAGAATAAGAATAATGCCGTCACCGTGATGCGTGCAGCGCGGACGCGTTTCGATCTGCGTTAAAGCCTGGGCGACAATCGGGTCCAGATTTGCCGCTAGCCAGGCATCTGCATCCGGCGTCTTTTCAAAATGCAGCCATCTGAAAATGCCCCGCCTGACCGCCGTATCAATATCGCCAGCTTTCAGCTTAGCGCCAGGGCCGCTCGCTGCAATGTCAAAGGCACGCAATAATCCGTTCATCGTCGGCCCTCCTCTATCTTTGAAATCCCCGACAGAAGCCGGCCCAGGATATCGGCGCCGGTAATCACCCGCCGCTCGTCTGTCCACAGCAGCACAACATCCCGGTCAATAACATTATCGCCCTTATATGCCGGCTGCACCTCGAGCCGTTGCAGAATATGGCCAAGACGGACAGATCCATCGAGAATGATCACCGGGCGGTGACAGAAACGTTCAGGTTCAAAAGACTCCGGCTCAAAAAAAGCGCTGCGCAGATATCCGTCCGTATCAACCACAAGACGCGGCGATCCTTCCATATCCGTAAGAACCACCCATTTCTTGCCCGATATCTGTAACGAGCGCAGAAACGCGTTGTCTTTCTTGCCGGCGCCTTCCGGGAAGACCGGCCGATCGCCGTCGAACGCCACTCTGATTATACTGCGCGGGTCAAGCGGCTCTCCCTCCTGCATTGCGGGGACATCGTCGATTGAAAGAAAGTTGAGCGCGCCCAACCCCTCGATGTGACCAAGGTCCGTTTCTTCCGCTGCCATATGTTTACGGATCATTTCGCGCATATCGCGCTCCCGGAGATATTGAACGCCCTCTTTTCCAAGCCACTTGTCGAGTAACAGCGCAACGGGCTTCGCCACGGGATACAGCAGATATTGATAAAACCGTAAAACCGGCGCCAGCACCGCGCCAATTCTGAGCGCATTGCGCGAGAAATAGGCCTGCGGCAGAATTTCGCCGAACAGCGTGATAAAGACGGTTGAAAACATAAAGGCCGCAACGCCGGCCATGACGGAATTTGAAAGCAGGGTCAGGAGCACGTTGATGCCGACATTGCCCCAGAGAATTGTGGTGAGCAGAAAGTTCGAATCCTCACGCATTTTAAGAATTATACGCGCCGCTTTGTCGCCGGCCCCCGCCTCAACCTCAAGTCTTAAGCGGCTGATGCTGAAATAGGCGAGATTGAGGCCGGAGAACATCGCCGACTGGCTGATACAGAAAAAAATTCCGATCCACTTTACAGCAAAAAGTGCGCCGGGGTCGGCTAATATATTCATAAAAAAGCGCCTCCACGGCGTTGATCGTTGTTAATCCGGATTCCACGCAATGTTTAAATTGTCCGAGAATCAAAAAGACGCCCCGTTTATGTAGATGCGCCCGTTGGAACGCAATTTACAACAGCGCGCCGGCTAGAGGAATTGCATCATCAATGTCGCGATTCCCAGGAAGGCGAAAAACCCCGCAATATCCGTGACCGTGGTCAGGATGATTGACGACGATGTTGCGGGATCCTGCCCGAGCCGCGTCAGCAGCACGGGAATTACGGCGCCGGCAAATCCAGCCGCGATCATCGCAAGCACCATTGACGACATGATCACGGCGACGAGCCCTAATGATCGGCTCCAGATAAAAACGCCAATACCGCAGGTCGTCGCAATGGCGACGCCGTTCAGGAAACCAGCCGTCACTTCCTTGCGCATCACACGCGCCCATTGCTTTACTGTGATTTCCCTTAACGCAAGACCCCGCATCGTGACAGCGAGCGCCTGCGCGCCAGTGTTGCCTGATTGGCCGGCCACTACCGGCAGCAGCACGGCAAGTGCGGTCACTTGTGCTATTGTCGCCTCAAAAAGGCCAACGACCGCCGCCGCCATAAATGCTGTTACGAGATTGATTTGCAGCCACGGCATTCGCTTGCGCACGGTAAAGAGCGGGGTTGACAGCGCCCGTTCCTCCTTGCTGGCGCCGACCATTGTCTGCAGATCCGCTGTCGCATCCTTTTGAATCGTTCGCGCAAGATCGTCATGGGTCACCGCTCCCAGAAAAACGCCATCAAGGTCAACCACGGCGAGATCGAGAACTTTACCGGATTCAAAAACCTCCGTCACTTGATGAGTGGAATCGATCGGCCGCACAGTCGCAATCAAAGGCTGCTCGAGGGCGCCAAGCCTGGTGTCCGGCGACGCCAGCGCCATGTCCTGCAAATTGACCTTTCCGGTCAGCCTGTGATCGTTATCGACAAGGAACAGGCTTCGGGCGGTTTTCATTCCTTTTTTACGCAGGCTTTTCAATGTATCGCCAGCGGTCGCCTGACGCTGATATATACCGACGCGCGTATTCATGATCCGGCCGGCTGTATCCGGCGGATACGACAAAAGCGTTTCCAGTTCCGTTTTGACAGCTGGGTCGAGACGACCCAGACGGCGATTTCTTTCTTCCATCGCTAAATGACCAAGAATGCGCACAGCATTCGACGGCGGCAATTCGGCAAGAAGGCGGTCGGACAAATCATCAGGCAATGCGCGCAGCAACCCCGCGGCCGTTTGCGGCGCCAAACAGCGCCAGACAGGCGCGAGGGTCTGCGCCGGTTGCCGTTTTGCCGCTTCGACGACGTCGGACATGCGCAGCTCTTCGATCTTGCGCGCCGCCTCAAGCGGGTAGTCGATAAAAAAGCGCCGGTTCAGAGCGTCGGCGGCTCGAATGGGATCAGCACTCACAATTGTTCCCCTTCCCGTTTTGAAGAATGAGGCAACGGATCAACGTCACCGAGAAGTTGCGCCAGGCCGATCCCGCTCATGAAAAAAGCGCTGGCGATCGACGCCGCGATCGACGTCGGATTTTCCGCGTCAGTGAGCGCATAATGATCAGCACCTCTCTGCGCCGTTTTGCGGGACAGCGCACCGATGACCTGTTTCTGCCGGCTAACGACAGCGAGTTGCGTATAATCATCCCAGGCCTCTAATGCTGAGACAGCGCTCAATCGGGCGCGCGCGGAAAGAGAGACGACATTTGCATCCATTATGTCGCCTAATTTTGTTTTCGAGGGATAGCACAACAACGCCGCCGGACTTGCTGCGCCTGCAAGTTTTCTCGCCTTGTCAATGACGAAAACAACGTCTGTTTTCGGCTTTCGCGACTGCCGGATTTGCGTGATCGCATCTGCAATCGTGTGATCGCGCGCCATCGCAACGATCGCCGTCGTCATCTGCGCGCCGACAGTGTCTTCGGGGAACGAAAGAGAGGTTTCGAAGTCGCGCTGCAATTTTTCAGGCAATTCGGTCAGCAGCTGCGCCCGGCGATCCTCGGACATAAGCCTTAAAATCGCAGTGGCGTTTGGGTAATCGAGCTCTCGCAATGCGGCGCCGCCGCTTGCCGCGCCCATTTTCGCCAGCAAGGCCGACGCCGGCCACGCGCCCATGTGAGAAAACGCGTTTGCGGCAAAGCGCGCCGGGATGGTTTCAAGGAATGCCGCCGCGTCGTCGGGCTCCATTGCTGCGAGCGTACGCGCAGCCGATAACGGCCTTTTTTCTATGAATGCAATTGTCAGTGGCGCTGCGTCACCCATTTTCAGCATCTCCTTTTGTTTCCGCGGAGACAATCAGGACGCTGCGCTCATCGGCCAGGCGCGCGGGGACAAGCGTCCGCCCTCGCGCTGTATCGAGTTCAATCTGCGTCGGCGTAATTTCAAGTATTTCGCCTTCGATATCGCCCATACGCACCACAAGGCCAGCTCTCAATTTGCGCCGCGCGGTGCGGGCGCCGATGAGATTGCTGACATATTCACGCGCGCCCAAACCAAAGGCGATTGAAAAACCGACAAATATGGCGCCGACCGAAACGGCAAAGAGCGCAACCAGAAACGTAACATTAACGCCAATCTGGTCGAGACCAATTATCAAGGCCGTGATAAATACGGCGCCCTGCGCAAATTTTCCCATCAGCGCGCTTTGACCCGCTCTTGCTGCGCGCGCCGCTGACGTCACTTGTTCGCCGATTATCACACTGACAAAATAACCAACAACAATAATTGCGGCGCCTACCAGCAGGTTCGGCAGATAGGTGACAATCTGGTTGAGCCAGCCGGAGACCGCAGTGAACCGGGCGACCCGCGCCGCGATTGTCATCGCGAGAAAAATAACAACCCAAAAGGAAATTTCTCCGAGAACCGCTGCGGCTGCGGGCGACAGCCTTGCGCCCGACAGCGCGCCGCGCTGAAAAACACGGTCCAAAATCCGATTGGCGCCATATAAAATGCGTCGCGCAGCGCCGCGCGCCAGCCGGGCGAAAAGCCAACCGGCGAACAGCACTAATATTGCGGCCATCAGAGACGGAAAATAATCCACCGTCGCTGCAAGCGCTTCGGCGGCGGTTTTTCGAAAAATTGAAATCAGGGATGAGATGGCTTCCATAACTTATGCCCTTCGTTTGGCTGGATTAAACAACGCCGGCGGCGCGCAGGGATAAGAACCCCAGATACGCAACATAAAGACCGAGAAATAATGCGCCTTCGCGTCGCGACAGGCGCGCCCCTGTGAAAGCGAAAAAGAGCAACACAGCCGTAACAGCGACAAGAATCCAGAAATCATACAACAATATCTTCGCTGGGACCGAAAACGGCGCAACAATTGCCATCACGCCGATAATACCGAGTGTGTTGAAAATGTTGCTGCCGATGATGTTGCCAAACGCAATGTCCGTTTGTTTACGCAAGGCGGCCACAACTGAAGTTGCAAGCTCGGGCAAGGATGTGCCGACGGCGACGATGGTGAGGCCGATCACAGTTTCTGATATCCCAAGAGACTGGGCGATCGTGATCGACCCGATGACCATCCATTTTGCGCCGGCGATGACAAACGCGATTCCGGCCGCAGCGATCGAGGCGCTGATCCACAATGCGCGCGGCGGCGTCGCAATGAGCTCGGCTTCATTTGCGTGCAACTGCGCTTGCGCATCAAAAACCCGCCGCTCTAACATTAAGGTGAAAAACACGTAGCTTGTCAGCATTCCGATAAAGACCACGCCCGTCAGGCGGCTGAACTCGCCATTCAACCCGAGAAACAAGCAGGCGACAGTCGCAACGGCAAGGACCGGCGCATCGCGCTTGAATGCTTTCGGGTCAATTCTGATCGGCGCCAACACGGCAGTTATGCCGAGGATCAGCAGGATGTTGGCAATATTACTGCCGACAACGTTTCCAACGGCAATGCCCGGCGAGCCCTTCAATACGGCGCTCAGGCTCGTCACAAGTTCAGGCATTGAGGTGCCGAAACCGACCAGCACGAGCCCTGTGACCAGCGGTGATATTTTCAGGCGCTCAGCCATCGCGACAGCCCCGCGGACCAGGGCGTCGCCGCCCAGGCCGAGAAATATCAGCCCGAAAACTATCTGCATCTCGGCCATCCGGCCATTTCTCCCTGTGAACACGTCCTTTTCGCCAAATAGGCATTGATTCACCAAATAGCAATGTTTTTTGTTGCTATAGCAATCTTTTATACATATATGGAAACCGAAAAGGACGCCCGCCGATGACGAGACCTTCGATCCCCGAAGTCGCCCAAATACTCGCTGAGCTCTATGAAAAGCCTTTTGGCGGCAAACCCACCGGGCGATACCGAATCTCGCCAAAGATGCTGCGCAAGATCGCCAACAGAACGAGACTGCCGGACAGCTTCATCCGTGATTTATCCGATGAGTTGTTTGAACTTGGTTTTGTATTTTTAGATATGGAGACTTTTTATGCTGTCGCGAGCGGGAGAACATTTGTCAGCTACCGCCGTCTCGGCGAAGCAAGTTTCGACGGGGTCGAACAAAAAAAACAAACGCAGCATTAAATCGTCGGCAAAAAAAAAGCCACTCGGTGAAAAACGAATTATCGGCTGGCGCGAATGGGTGGTCTTGCCTGACTTAAATTTGCCGCCGATCAAAGCGAAAATTGATACGGGCGCGCGAACGTCGGCGTTGCACGCCTTTCACATTCGTCCGTTTGAAAAAGACGGCGTACCCTATGTGGAGTTCGTTGTTCATCCGGTTCAGCGCAGACGCAAACCTGAAATTCGCTGTGAGGCGCCCATCCTGGAGCAACGGCAAGTCACCAGTTCGACCGGTCACAGCGAGATGCGCTATGTCATCAAAACGAACGCCGAAATTGGCAATGAAAGTCTTGTCGTTGAAGTAACCCTGACCAACAGGGACCAACTGGGCTTTCGCATGCTCATCGGGCGCGAAGCCATAAGAGAGAAATTTATGATTGATCCGGGCCGTTCCTATTGCGCCGGCGGGATCAAAAAGAAAATGAAAAAGTTAAATTCCAAGGAGCATACATAATGAAAATCGCCCTACTCTGCAGAAACCCCCATTTATACTCTCATATAAGACTGGTTGAAGCGGCCAAACAACGCGGTCACGAAATCGACGTGCTCGATCATTTGCGCTGCTACATCAACATTACGTCCAGCAATCCATCCATCCGTTACTCCGGTGAGGTGCTGCCTCTTTACGACGCTGTAATCCCGCGGATCGGCGCCTCAGTGACCTTCTACGGAACGGCGGTGTTGCGGCAATTTGAAATGATGGGCGTTTATCCGCTCAATGAATCCGTCGCGATCACGCGGTCCAGAGACAAACTTCGAAGCATGCAGCTTTTGGCGCGCAAGGGCATTGGCCTGCCGGTTACGGTCTTCGCCCACAGAACGTCGCAAGCCGAGGAGATCATTGAAATGGCCGGCGGCGCGCCTGTGATCATCAAGCTGCTCGAGGGCACGCAAGGGATCGGCGTGGTTCTGGGTGAAACCCAAAAAGCCGCCGAATCAATCATTCAGGCGTTTGGCGGCGTTAAAACCAATATTCTTGTCCAACAGTATATTAAGGAGGCTGGCGGCGAGGATCTTCGATGTTTTGTGATCGGCGAAAAAGTCGTCGCAGCGATGTTGCGCAAGGGCAAGGAAGGCGATTTTCGCTCCAACCTGCATAGAGGCGGCACAGCGGAAACGGTCAAGATCACACCGACCGAAAGACTAACAGCAGTTACGGCCGCCAAAGCCATGGGCCTTAATGTGTGCGGCGTCGATCTTTTGCGCGCTAATGAAGGACCAGTTGTGATGGAAGTTAATTCTTCGCCTGGCCTTGAAGGTCTGGAAAAAGCCACCGGCAAAGATGTTGCGGCCATGATCATCGAGTATTTGGAAAAAGACGCCAAGCCCAATAAAACAAAAACGCGGGGCAAAGGCTAATGACAAGAGCGCCTTTTGAGATTGCCGGGCTGACAATTGCAGCAGGAACCCGGCAGACGATCGACATCCCTCTTGGCTCTCTATCGAACCACACGCCGATGACGCTGCCTGTGCATATTATTCACGGACGTCGCGACGGTCCGGTGATGTTCGTCTCCGCGGCGGTTCATGGCGATGAGGTGCTTGGCGTTGAAATTATCCGGCGTGTGATGGGCGCTTCCGCCCTGCGCGCCATGCGCGGCACCTTGATGCTGATCCCGATCGTCAATGCTTACGGATTTATCAGTCACACGCGTTATCTGCCTGACCGGCGCGATCTCAACCGATCTTTCCCCGGAGGGCCGAATGGGTCCCTCGCCGGCCGGCTGGCGCATATTTTCATGACTGAAATTGTCAAGCGGTCAAAAGTCGGCATCGACCTGCATACCGGCGCCGTCCACCGGGTAAACCTGCCGCAAATCCGCACCGATATTGAAAAGGGCGCTTGTCACGACCTTGCCCAGGCTTTCGGCGCGCCGGTTATTCTCCATTCCAATCTTCGCGACGGGTCCTTACGTGAATCCGCACAGCAGGCGGGCGTAGACGTGCTTCTTTACGAGGCCGGCGAAGGCTTGCGCTTTGACGAGTTTGCCATTCGCGCGGGCGTCAAGGGCATTCTCGCGGTCATGCAACATCTCGGGATGATCACGGCCAAGAGTTCAAAAGCCGTTCGCGTCAAAAGCGTTATCTCGCGATCAAGTCATTGGCTTCGTGCGCCCGTCAGCGGTATTTTTCGCGCCACGAAGACAATCGGCGACAGCGTCGAAGCCGACGAAGCCATCGGCGCCATTGCTGACCCGTTCGGAGAAACCGAAGCGTATATCGAGGCTAAATCTGCCGGCATCATCATTGGCAAAACAAATATTCCCGTTGTCAATGAAGGCGACGCACTGTTCCACGTCGCAAAAGTGTTCAATGCCGAGAAAGCCGGAGACCGGGTCGGAGCACTGGAGCAACAACTGGATGAAGACCCGCTGTTTGACGATGCGGGCGTCGTTTGATTTTTGCTTGGAGCCGTTCCGGTCTTAGCTGAATCGCGGACCGGCTCTAAGTTATTGTTTGGTCGCATTTCCTTCACGCGAACCGGTTCCCACTTCGCTCGGAAATGCCCTAGATTGGCGGCGCTACCAGCCGCCCCCGCCGCCACCGCCACCGCCGCCGCCCGATGAACCGCCGCCGCCTGAACCGGACGACCCGGAACTTTGCGGCAGGGCGCTGGAAACGCCGGAGCTCATATTCGAGACAAGCGCACTGCTTAATCCATCAAGCGAGCGGAAACTGCCTGCAGACATATTCGTCCAGACGGGGTTATAGACTTTTGCTTCCTGCGGCATCAGCTTTTCAAAATGCCGGGTCCAGGGCTTTTCTGCGCCCAGCGCCACCGCATAAGGCAAGAACGCCTCGTAACGTTCGGTTGTCATCATCGGCAGCGCTTCGCTGCCAACTTCGACGGCGTTGAGCTGTAGTTTCTCAGCGGTTTCAAGATAGAGCTTAAAGCCTTCGATTTCGGTCCGGATTTTCTGACCCTTCGGCGTTGGCGCCGGCATCAGATACATGAACCAGCCATTGAGCGCCGCGAGCGCCAGCAAAGCCATCGTATGTATTCCTGACCAATTCGCGCTTTGTCCGATTGCGAACACGGCGGCGATAATCGTCAGGCTGACGCCGATTACCACATAGACAAGATTCCATTTGAAAAAAGCCGCGCCATAGCGCCGTGAAATCGCCGATTTGAAACTTCCATAGGCGCCCGTGAACTTCGCGTCATATTTTTTGCCAAGCGAAATCTGCGGCCCGCGCTTGAAGAGTTTGTTTTCCAGCGCGAGGTCTTCGTGGGCAAAGCCCCCTTTCGCAGCCTCTTCCGCAGTTTTAGTCAGCGTCGTTGTTTTCTTGCTAACGGCGTCGATTTTCAGCCGGCCTTTCACCGCGAGATTCATCAATGTCGCGATCAGCGCCTTGTGTCCGTTGAGGCTGCGATAATAAATCTGGTGCACCGCAGCCGGAGAATAACCTTCAGGCGGCGCATAGCGGGGAAACACAGGCTCTTTCACGGGATCGCGCCCGACCCGATCAAAGGCGCGGTAATAAAATCCAAACAGGCCAAGCAAGGATGCAATCAGAATGGCGATCGAACCATTGCGTTGCCACCAAAGCCACGACCGATCCGCGCCGGACGGCGGATCAATCAACCCTTTTTCAAAACCGACGGCGATTGTCAGGCCTTCGTTCCGGGCAAGCGGTTGTGTCGTTGTGAATATGTGGCTGTCGCCATTGGGCAAATAGGCATAGTCGGCGCCCGTGGCGCCGAGGCGGCCTGTATAGGCTTGTGCGCCGGTAATCTGCGAGCCTTGCGGCAGGCGGATCGTCGCACGCGCTTTTTTTATCGGGAACGCCCAGTAATTTCCGGTCGCGTTCCAATAGATCTCATCATATCCCTCAAAATAGCGCACCTGATTTTTGGCGCGGTAGCGAATTTCGTAAACATGGGGGCCATTATCGAGAAATATTTCCGCCTCGCCGATCCTTAAGCGGACGGCGTTTCCGACTGTGCTTTTCTTATAGGGCTCGCTTTCGCCATCGCGGCGTATGCTGAGCACATCATATCGATTAGGCACCTCTACGCCGTTTTGCGTGTGCAGACGCGGCAGATCGCGAAAAATGCCGCGCCTGATCTGATTGCCTTCCGAAATGACATTAATGGTTTCGGTGACGATGATATCGCCATTGGTTTCAACTTCGATCGCGACATCGAACTGGCTGATCTCTTCTGCGGCGACGGCGGCCTGGGTGAATGCAAGAAAGAACCAGGAGAGGAACAGGCCGCGCAACATTATCAACCTTCCTTAAACGCGATGTCCGGCGACACAGCGCTCGCGATATCAATTTCGAAATAGGATTGCGCAGTAAACCCGAAAAAGCCGGCGAGCACATTTGCGGGAAAGCTCTTTACGGCGATATTAAACTCGCGCACCGCGCCATTATAAAACCGCCTGGCCATCTCGATTTTGGTTTCCGTGTCCGACAACTCACTTTGCAGTTTCAGGAAATTTTCATTCGCCTTGAGGTCGGGATAATCTTCGGCCACGGCAACAAGCTTGGCGACTGGCTGAGACAAGGCCGATTCCGCAGCGCCGCGACGGCCCGGATCGTCACCGGCCTCGCCCGTCTGGTTTCGCTTTGCAACAATTTCTTCAAACAATGCACGCTCATGCGCCGCATAGCCCTTAACGGTCTCGACAAGACGGGGAATGAGATTAGACCGGCGCTTCAGCTGCACATCGATATCGGCCCAGCCATTTGTCACCAGCTGCCGCCGCTTGACCAGTTGATTGTATAAAACCGCCGCGCCAAACAGCGCGAGAACGATGACAGCAATCAAGATAGCGCCGCCGGTCAAGAATCACCCTCCCTTTTCCGCCAACATATAGGCGGAACGCGGATGAAGCATCCCCGGATCATCGGGCGATTAAATGGAATCGCCCGATGATCTGGATTCGTTGCTGCGCGCCGGCCCGCGCGAAGGCGCGCTTACTGCAATCTCGACCGCCTTCGGCGGTCGGGCGACGGAAAACCGGAAACCACCCCGACTTTCGTCGGGGCATGCTTTTTTGCCCGGCGCTATAGGCCGCCGGTTTGACGCTTCGTCTGTGCGTGCATTTTAAGGACTTGAATCAAAGCCGTTTTTTATCTTCTCAGCCGCCAGCCGGATAGCGCAGCTTTGCCAGCGCTTCGATTGGCGTTGCCGGATTGAGACCCATATCTCTCACCCGCGCTTTGGCCTTTTCGATCTGCATCACATTGTCGATGCGCGCATCGAGAAAGACGCGCGTCGGCGCTTCGTCCTCACTGTCATCGGCGAGCCAGCGTGCGAAGGTTGAAGTCCACACGCCTGAGAGAATACCGCGCTTTGAATAGAAATTGAAATCGGTGGATTTATCGCCAAGGCCGCGCCAGATCGCATCCGCCGTCGCCCAGGCGAGACGAGGCCCGAGAAGGCCGCTGGTCGGCAGCGCCAGGATGGCCGCTGCGCGGCGTACAGCTTCTTTATGCGGGCGCAAAATGTCGAGCCGGGCGCGAACGGCGAAGGTGACCTTTTCGCGGATTTTAAGGGATTTAAATTCCGGCGCCGCCATGGCGGCCAGCATCGCCCGGTCGTTACCTTCCGACCAAAAGCGTAAGAGATCCCGAACGCCGCAGGGAAAAGCGGCAAGTCGCACAGCCCGGTCGATCCCGGCGTCGCGCGCCGCAGCGTCCAGCATCGCCCCCGTCCAACCGTCAAACGCCGCGCGCCCAAGGGCGGCTTCAAGGATTTTCTCCCGGACGCTTTCAAAGCCGTCATGATCAGCAAAATTATCCGGTTTTTCAGGCATTTAAGGTCATTTTCCAATGGCAAAGCTTCTTGCCAGCTTATATAGACAAGGCGCACAGCCTTTGGTATAGGCCGCATCGTCTCACCGGCGCGCATAAAACGCGACGGCGGAGTTGCAAGTTGTTAGCGTCGCGGCCCTTCCCCGTGGCGTTTTTATTTTAAACGGAGGCTTAAGTCCTTGGTACAGATCGTTGTCCGCGACAATAATGTCGAACAGGCCCTGCGCGCGTTGAAGAAAAAGATGCAGCGCGAAGGCACTTTCCGGGAAATGAAGCGCCGGAAATTCTACGAAAAACCGTCCGAAAAGAAGGCCCGTCAGAAGGCCGAAGCGGTGCGTCGCGCACGCAAACTGATTCGCAAACGCCTCCAGCGTGAAGGCGGGCTCTAGGCCAGGCGCGCGATTTAACCGCTTTTTAAGCAAGCTTTGGGAAGTCGGCTGGATATTCAGCCGGCTTTTTTGCGTTGGGGGACATTATGCGAATCGCCGGATTAAAGGGGTGGCATTAATGTCTCGGGTTATGTGTTGTAATTGGCGGGTGGTGGTAATATGGCGGCCAGCCGCTAAAATACCCCGAGATGCGCGCCCGGCATGGCGGCAATTAGTTGCGCAAAGTGAGGATTTATGAGGGGTAAGCTCACCTTTTTCGCCGGAATGGCGGGGGTTTTATTGTTCGCGGGGGCTTCGCCGGCGGCCGCCCAGGCCGAGATCGACGAACCGCAGCTGTCGCCGATGATTTTTGGGCCCACGCAAAAAGAGCGGCGGGAAAAAATCCGGCAGCGCGAAGCTGAGCGTCAAGAAGCAGAGCGCATCTCCCAGGAACAGGAATTTGACGGTCAGGATCTGGACGAGCCGAAACTGAAGCCGATTTTCGGACCTGTGGCCGATGCCGTCGAAGAAGAAGATCTGGTCGGCGGGCGTATTACTTTGGGCGAAGCCGATAATAATCGCGGGTTTTTTGGCGCGCTGACGCTTTTGGTGCCCGAAACCACCAATCTCAGCCTCGGCGTCGGCCCGCAATACCGCCCTGATTATTATGGATCAGACGACTATGAGTTTTTCCCGGACCCGCAAGTCTATGTGAAATTCAAGAATTTTGTTTTCCTTGACGATGACGGGCTCGACTTTGCTGTGTTCGGGTTTTCGACTTTCCGTTTCGGACCATCGATACGCCTCAAAGGCCGCCGCAAGGAAAGTGAAAATATCGCGCTGACCGGCCTCGGCGATGTGGGCACCACTTTCGAATTCGGCGGATTTGTTGCAACGACATTCCTTGACCGTTTTTCCTTCAAGGCAAAAGCGCTGCATGGTTTGAAAACCGGTCACCGCGGCACCATTGTTGACGCTAATCTGACCGCACTGTTGTTCAAGGCCGGACCGATATCGCTTTCAACCAGCGCCCAGGCGAGCTGGATCGGCAATCGCTATGCTGACGCGTATTTTTCAGTAACGCCAGTGCAATCAGCTGCATCAGGCGGCGTCTTAAATGTCTACGACGCCGGCCCGGGCATTCGTAATGTCGGCGCCAGCATCAACGGCTATATCAATATTCGCGATCGCTGGTCATTAAACCCCTATGCGTCCTATGACTATGTCCTTGATGATTTCGCTGCGACACCGATCATTGAGGACTTCGGCAGCCGCCGGCAGTTCCGCGTCGGCTTCCATTTGATGCGCGAATTTACGTTCGGTAAAGACGACTAAATCAAACTGCCGATTCACGTTTATCGCGCGAAGCATATAATAAACGCGAACCTATGGGATCGCGTTTTTTCATTCCATACATTCGACGCTGAAACAAATATTCCAACCCAAAAGCATTTACGGTTTGCGGAATTTCAATGTCATGCGATCAGACTCGCCGATTGCCTGCATCGCGGCGCGAATTTCTTCGTTTTCCCGACTTGCGCCGCCCAGGGTCGGCGGCAAGCGCCAGACAACATCTTCTTCCGCTGGCTGATCTTTTGGATTGGCGTTGATCTCGCTTTGGTCGGCCAATTCAAATCCGGCGTCTTCAAATACAGCGATGACGTGGCTCTGTTTGACATAGCCGTTATTGCCGACCGCCCATTCATCTGAATTTCCTTCGGGGGCGCGATGTTGAACCACACCGACAACGCCGCCGGGCTTTAAGAGATTATAAGCGTCTGCAAGCGCCTGCGTCCGGTATCCGCCTTTTTCTTCCGTGCGATTTAAATGATGAAACGCGCGCACCATCAAAACCGCATCGGCAGTTCCATGCATGTCTTCCGGCAACCCGCCATAGAAAAATGCGGAAAACGGTGCGCTGTTTTCATCGAGATCAGCATTACGCTCCTCAGCCCAGTTCGTCGGCCATTCACGGTTTTCGTCCTGCCATTCATCAGATGCATAACGTCCGCCCATTTCCATGCGCTGTTCGAGCGAAAAATTCGCGCCAATGACGCGGCCTTTGGAACCCAGATATTCAGAAAGGATGCCAGAATACCAGACCGGGCCCGGCAGCGTATCAACAACCGTCATGCCGGGCTCAATGCCGAAAAACTGCAGTGTTTCTTTTGGATGGCGATATTGATATCGCGCCTTTGTTTCATCGGACTGCGCCGCCAGCACAATATCCAACTGCGCCCCGGCGACGACTTTCGCCTCTCTTGCTTCGCCGCTATCTGCCGCCGATTGTTCGCCGGTCGTCGCCGCTTCGTCAGTAGACACAGCTTCCTGCCCGCCGCATGCAATCAAGGCCAGCGACAGCGCCGCCGTTAAATAATATTTCATCGATTTTCCCCGTCTGTGATAACGCCAACGTCCGAACTCGTTGAATGATACACCAGATTCAACTTCGAAAACATCCAGAATTCAATTTCAGCCTCTTTCCGGATGCATTGCGGCGTCTTTGATGATGCAATGCTGGGCCGAAATCGGCCAAAGCTTGGCGCCAGCTGGACAGCGGTCCCGTGTTCGCAGCGCAACACTGCACGCTGCGCCGCATACGGGAAGACGCGTATGACTAAAGCGCCTTGACGATTTCCTCACACATCTTTTTGGCGTCGCCGAACAGCATCATGGTGTTGTCGCGGAAGAACAGCTCATTTTGCACACCCGCATAGCCCGACGCCATGGAGCGTTTAATAAAGAGAACCGTGCCCGCATTTTCGACGTCAAGGATCGGCATGCCGTAGATCGGCGACGCCTTGTCGGTTTTTGCCGCGGGATTGGTGACGTCATTGGCGCCGATCACAAAGGCGACGTCAGCGGTACGGAATTCGGAATTGATATCTTCAAGCTCGAAAACTTCGTCATATGGCACCTGTGCTTCGGCAAGAAGCACATTCATATGCCCGGGCATGCGGCCCGCAACCGGGTGGATAGCATATTTGATCTCAACGCCTTCGGCTTTCAGCTTATCGACCATTTCCTTGAGCGCGTGCTGGGCTTGCGCGACGGCCATGCCGTATCCCGGGACAATGATGACTTTCCCGGCGTTCTTCATAATGAACGCCGCATCGTCAGCCGACCCTCGTTTTACGGGCCGTGTTTCCTCAGCAGCATCGCCTGCCGCCGCATCTTCACCGCCAAAGCCGCCAAGAATGACGGAGATGAATGAGCGGTTCATGCCCTTGCACATTATATAAGAGAGGATCGCCCCGGAAGATCCGACCAGCGCGCCGGTGATAATCAGCGCCATATTCTCAAGCGTAAAGCCGATGCCCGCCGCCGCCCAGCCTGAATATGAATTGAGCATTGAAACGACCACCGGCATGTCGGCGCCGCCGATCGGAACAATAATCAAAAAACCGAGGATGAACGCGGCGATCGTCAAAAACAGGAAGGCCGAAATCGATTGCTCAAATGTCATCAACAGGCCGAGCATCAACAGCATAAAAACGGCGATGCCGAGATTAATGGAATGGCGGTAAGGCAACAGGATTGGCTTGCCGGACATATTGCCGTTGAGTTTTGCAAACGCGATGATTGAACCTGAAAAAGTGATCGCGCCGATGGCGACGCCAAGCGACATTTCCACAATCGACTGCAAATGGATGTGGCCGACTTCGCCGATACCGAAAGCGCCCGGCGCCAGGAACGCAGCCCAGGCGATCAAAACAGCGGCAAGACCCACAAGCGAGTGAAAAGCCGCAACCAGCTGCGGCATTTCGGTCATCTGAATGCGGCGCGCGACGACTGCGCCGAACCCGCCGCCGAGGCCGATGGCGATGAGAATGAAAAACCAGGTGCCAAATCCCTTGTCCTGCAGCACAAATAACGTCGTCACGACGGCAATGAACATGCCAATCATGCCAAAACGGTTGCCTTCACGCGCGGTCTCGGGAGATGAAAGCCCACGCAGCGCAAGAATGAAAAGGATGCCTGAGGCGACGTAGAGGAGCGCCGGTAAATTATCCGCCATTATATGGCCCTTACCCTTCTTTTTTCTTGTACATGGCAAGCATGCGCTGGGTCACCAGAAAGCCGCCGAATATGTTGACGCTGGCGAGCGCAACGGCGGCAAAACCAAACATTTTTGGCCAGAAACTATTGGCTGAATCCACAAGGTCGGCGCCGACCGCAATCAGCGCCCCGACGATCACCACGGATGAAATGGCATTGGTGACCGACATCAGCGGCGTATGCAGCGCCGGCGTGACTGACCAGACAACATAATAACCAACGAAGATCGCAAGAACGAAAATCGCCAGCAAAAAGACAAAGTCGGAAATCGGGCTGGATGCCGCGAGAATTGCAAGCTGATCGGCGATGTCGCGCGCCTGTTCCGCCGCAGCCGTCGCCGCTTCTGCATTCCCGGATGCGTTTGACGCAGCCGCCTCTGCAGTTTTCGCCAGTTCCTCGGCGGTTTTTGCAGCTTCTTCTATCTGTTCTGTTCGATCCTGTGCGGCCATGGGTCAGATCCTTTGACGTATTTTCAGGCGCTGTCTTCTGCGTTGTCAGATGGGGCGCCGTCAGATGATTTTTCGTCCGGCGCTTCTTCTAAAGTTTGCTCTTCGACCGGTGCAGGTCGGCCGGCCGTTTCTGCGAAGGCCGGATGGATTACGGCGCCGTCACGGGTCAGCGCCACACCCTTGATAATCTCGTCATCCCAATCAACGGCGAAGGCGTTTGTTTCCTTGTCGTAAAACGCCGAGACAAAGTTGAAGACATTGCGCGCATAAAGACTTGATGCGTCCGACGCCAAACGTCCGGGGACATTTGAAAAACCGAGGATCGTTACGCCGCCGGTCTCAATCGCTTCACCCGGCCGGGTGAGTGCAACATTGCCGCCCTGTTCTGCCGCCAGATCGACGATCACCGAACCCGCCGCCATGGAATTGACCATGGCTTCACTGATGAGTTTTGGCGCGGGGCGACCGGGGATCAGCGCCGTGGTGATCACGATATCCTGTTTCTTGATATGTTCGGCGATAAATTCAGCTTGCCGTTTTTGAAAGTCTTCGGACATTTCCCTGGCGTATCCGCCTTCGGTTTCCGCCTCTTTCATGGCCTCTTCATCAACAGTGACAAAGCTCGCGCCGAGGCTTTCAACCTGTTCCTTCGCAGCAAAGCGCACATCGGTCGCCGATACGACGGCGCCGAGGCGCCGCGCCGTCGCGATTGCCTGAAGGCCCGCAACGCCAGCGCCCATAATCAGAACCTTGGCTGGCGCGATGGTGCCTGCGGCGGTCATCATCATCGGAAACGCTTTGCCGAAATATGCCGCCGCATCGATCACCGCTTTATAGCCTGAGAGATTTGATTGCGACGACAGGACGTCCATTGACTGGGCGCGCGTGATGCGCGGCATCAGATCGAGCGACAAGGCGTCTATGCCAAGGCGCGCATAGGCGGCGATTGAATCGGCATCATTATAAGGTGAGAGGATAGCCGCCAGTTTGACGCCGCGGCCCAGCGCTCGCATTTCCTCACTGGACGGGCGTTGCACCTTAACCACCAAATCGGCATTTTGCGCCGCATCTGCCGCGCTTGGGCTTATTTCTGCGCCGGCCTCGCGATAGGCCTCATCAGAAAACCTTGCGCCCTCGCCCGCACGGGACTGCACGGAGACTTCAGCGCCCAGAGCGATAAACTTTTTGACAGTCTCAGGCGACGCCGCGACCCTTGTTTCGCCGGATCGGGTTTCCTTCAGGACAGCAATTTTCATCAGGCCTCCGGGGTCAGCGAACATTGCCGCTTAAGTCATCGCTAGTGAGAGAAAAATGCTTTCACAACAAAATGTACAAATACATAAGTAATCACGCCAAGTAAAAGCGACAACCAAATGCCGTTCGCCATGACCAGACTGGTGAAAAACATCGTGAGCGCCAGCGAGAAGGGCACGCCGATTTCCGAGCCGGCCTTCATAATCGCCTTATAGGATTTAAGATGCTCCTCCGCATCCTCGCTGCGCTGAATAGCGTCGTCTGTCATCTCATAAAACCCCGTGTCAATGTGACTTGGTTCTGTCGGAATTTATCCCGGCCCGCAAGGGGCTGTTCCCGGGCGTTTCCAAGATAAAGTGGGGCCCGGTTTATCATCCGGAAACGCCCAGGAATCATATCTGGGCGCATTTCTTGTCGGAAAACCGCATAACACTTTTCCGGAAATGCGCTAGACCCCAAATCGCACGGGCCAGCAGCTCAACAGCGTCCTCAAGGTCGAGACAAACGCCAGCGGCTGATCCATCATCAAATGATGATGGGCGTCCGGGATCATCACGAAAGGCGAGCGGCTTTTCGCCTGTTCGCGCAGATGCTCAAGACCCTCACCCTGGGCAAAAAGTGATTTTTCCCCATAAATGAAGGCAAGCGGGCAACGGGCCGCGCGTAAAAGATCGCGCTCGAAATGAATATCGAAATTTGCGCCCTTGGTCGGGTCGAATTTCCAGGTCCAGCCCTCGCCGCCGCCGGGCGCCGGCACGGGGCGCAAGCCCTGCCGGGCGATGTAATCGACCAGATAGAGATGCGCCGCCGGCTGGTTCGGCAGGAACCGGAAGCGCTGGATCGGCTCCGCCATGGTCTCATAGATGCGGGTCGAGCGATTTGCGTCCTTCGGATCGGCTTTGGCCTTGATGACGGTGTAGCCTTCGTCGGGATCGGGAACTCCAAGGGGGCTATCGACGATCACAGCGCCGCCAAGGCGCTCGCCTTCGCGTTCAACAGCAGCCAGTGTCACCCAGCCGCCGAAACTGTGACCAACAACGACCGGCCGTCCACGCGTATCAAGCCCGGCCTTTTCAATCACAGCGAAAATCTCATCGACCTGCAAATCGAGTGAATAGCGGTCGCGCCAGCCGGAATCGCCCATTCCCGAGAGATCCAGCGCTGCAACGCGCCGATTGCCGGCAAAAAACGGTGCAAAAGGCCGCCACCAATTGCGATGCGCCCGGCCGCCATGAACAAACAAGAGCCCGCGGCCGCCTTCCTCACCCCAGGCTGAATAGGTGATGCGCGCACCGCCGACATCGACCGCGCCTTCTTCCGACGGCGTGGCGATCGCCTTTTCAAACCAGTCAGGCGCCGGCGGCTTGACGCCGCCAAGATCCGCCAGGGGCCGGATCAAGTCGGATTTCGCTGATGCCCCGCCAGGCTGCGCCATAAGTTTTGCCTCTTGATCGATGCCGGACCCTGATAGCGCAGCTTTGGCGCCTACGCAAAGGCCGCCGCGCAGGGCCGCCGCGCAGGGCCGCCGGGCCATTTCGCGCGCCCGGCGCGGGCGGGCGCCGCCGGTTAACGCAATATTAATTCGTAAACGAATTATTACGCTGGCTGATCGCGAAAAATGTTTCGGAATGACACGTTTTTAAACCGATCTTTACTTGCAGGGCCCATTCTCCCGGCAAATCAAGCGCCTTAAAGGGAACCTGTCTGCTATGGTGAAGACCGTATTAATCGTTGACGACGATCCGACGCAGCGCCGCTTGATGCGCGCCGTATGTGAAAAGGCGGGCTATCCCGTTTTGCAGGCCGATAGCGGCGAGAGCGCGTTGTCGCTTTTGCAAAGCCAGCAGGGTCAGGATGTCGGCGTAATGATGCTGGACCTCCGCATGCCCGGGCTTGGCGGAATGGAAACGCTGAAGCGCGCCAAATCATTCCGCGAAGACATGCCCGTTATAGTCCTTACGGCGCAGGGCGGCATCGACACTGTCGTTGAGGCCATGCAGAACAGTGCAATGGATTTCTTTGTCAAGCCGGCGTCGCCGGAGCGCATCATTGTGTCGATCAATAACGCGTTGAATCTGACGACGCTGAAAGGCGAAGTCTCGCGGCTTAAGCGCAAGCGCGAAGGCGCCTTTGGCTTTAACGACCTTATCGGCTCCAGCACGGCCCTGGCCCATGTCGTCAAACTCGGCGAGCGCGCGGCCGCGTCAAACATCCCCATCCTGATCAGCGGCGAATCCGGCACCGGCAAGGAAGTCATTGCCCGCGCCATTCAAGGTTCGTCAGAACGCGCAGGCCGTCCGTTCATCACTGTCAATTGCGGCGCGATACCGGAAAACCTCGTTGAAAGCATCCTTTTCGGCCACGAGAAGGGCTCGTTTACCGGCGCGAGCGCCAAGCATATTGGCAAATTTCAAGAAGCAAATGGCGGCACCATTTTTCTCGACGAGGTGGGCGAGCTGCCCGCAGACATGCAGGTAAAGCTCCTGCGCGTTTTGCAGGAAGGCGAAGTCGATCCGATCGGCGCCAAGCGCCCGGTCAAGGTTGATGTGCGCGTCATCTCGGCGACCAATCGCGACCTTACAGAAGAAGTCAAAATTGGCGGTTTTCGCGAGGATCTGTTTTACCGCCTCAATGTATTTCCGGTTGAAGTGCCGGCGCTGCGCGAGCGCACCGACGATATACCGGCGCTGATCGAACATTTTATTCAACGCTATAATGCAGAAGAGGGCCGTGACGTGCGCGGCGTTCGCCACGAAGTCCTGGAAATTCTTGCGCAACATCCCTGGCCGGGAAATGTGCGCCAGCTGGAAAATACGATTTTCCGCGCGGTCGTTCTCGCCGAAGACGCATATTTGTCGGCTGGCGACTTTCCGCTGCTGGCCGAAGAATTTAAAGAGCGCGGCATCGACGCCGGACCGCCAGTCGTTTCGGTCGAAGATGACGGCCCGCCGCAAATAACGGACGCGCCGAGCGCAACGCCGGCACAAGGCCAGGCGCCGGAAGCGGTCACCATTTTCGATCGCGAGGGACATTTGCGCTCGCTGCAGGAGATCGAAAAAGATCTCATCGAGCTTGCGATTGAGACCTATGAGGGCAAGATGTCGGAAATTGCCCGGCGCCTTGGCATGGGCCGCTCCACGCTTTACCGCAAACTTCGCGAGCATGATCTGGAAGTCAAACGCGCGGGGTAAGTTGCGCGCGTGGCGAAGTTGAAGAACAACACAACATCCGCACTTTCCGGCGTTCGCCGGAAAGAACGGGTTTTTGATATTATTGTCTACTATTCAAAATAGGCCTTCGACACTGCGCCGCATCGCTGCAATGACGTTGAAACTGGAAACCCAGCCCTATTGTTCCCCAAGCGCCGACAAATAGAGGTCAAGCAGCGCTTCCTGTTCCTGGCGGTCGGCGCGATCCATTTTCCGGATACGGACGACCTGGCGCAGGATCTTGACGTCATAGCCTTCGCCTTTGGCTTCGGCGTAAACTTCTTTTGAGTCATTCATGATTGCGGCTTTTTCTTCTTCGAGGCGTTCTACGCGCTCAATGAATGACCGCAGCCGGTCTCCAGCTACTGTTGTCGCCCCGTCTATCGCCGGTGATCCGTCCGCCACTGCAGCACCCTCCTTTTTTTAATACTAATGGTCAAAAAGAATGACCATTAGGCGTTCAATTGCCACGCAGGCTTTCGCGCGTGAACGCGCGGCAGCCAGTCGGCCTTGCCAGAATGAAAATGAACAGCTCATTTTCATTCTGGTGTAACACTCAACCGATTTCATCATTCATCGGATCGGTGAAAATGGCCAAGCCTTAGCAATAGGAAGGACGCCCGCCCGCTTGCAAGCCGGAAGACGCACGATGGGGAAAATTATATCTCTTGACCGTCGAGATCTTCGCGCAGTTTGCGCGCGCGGTTCCGGACATGCTCATCATGGGGATTCCATTCGAGGACCTTCTGGAACATCTCATAGGCGTCACGCTCTTCACCCGCCGTCAGTAGAATTTCAGCGAGCGCCGTCCGAACCTCAAATTGCCTTGGTTCAAGCTCCAACACTTTCGAGAAATCTTCGATCGCGCCGGCCCGATCTTCCTGGGCCAGCCTGACCGCCCCGCGCATGGCGTAACCTTGCGCAAAATTCGGCGCGAGACCGACAACATGGTCAAGAAGCGCAGCGGAAAGGTCAAAGGCGCCATTATTGGCGCTCATCTCGGCGCGCTTATAAAGAATATCGACCGTGTCGCTTTGTGCATCCGACCAGATTTCGATGATCCGTCCGATATTTTCCTCGGCGCGGATGGCGTCGCCGACCCTCAGCTCTTCAAACAGGCCATCGAGACGCGGATCGGTCTGATCCGCGACGGCGGGCGCGGTTAAAACCGCAATCGAGAAAATGGCGCAAAAAAGCCTTTGCATAAGGCGCAGCGTAACGCGCAACCCCTTAAAATCCAAGGCAGAATGTTGGAAAGGGGCTCAGCCCTGGCGGGCTTTGAACCGACGTTGCGTTTTGTTAATCACATAAACGCGGCCCTTGCGGCGAACGACGCGGCAGTCTTTATGCCGGGCTTTCAACGACTTAAGGGAGCTACGGACTTTCATCGGACGAACCTTTAATTCACAAGTGAGCGGGGGGAATAGTCAAAGCCCCGATCCTTGTCAACATGGCGCTTAACCGGCGCGCCCGGCTCTTTCCCGCGGCGTTTTCCCCGGCCGGCGCGTGGATGGCGCATCAGCGACAAGGCGATTTCCCGTTATTGGGTAAACCCCGTCCTCTCCCATGACCCAAGCAATCGGGGTTTTCATCAGCGGAACAAAGGCTTCGTCAAGAATATTAAGACCGCCCGTATAGGCGCCCATGGCCGGCATGATCAGCCTTTCCCGGTTTTCGGGGCCGCCGACCGCAAAACACCGCCGGCGGATGACACGGCCTTCGCCGGCGATTCGCGCGCAAGGATGGAGGTGACCGGCGATCTCACCGGGAATGGCCGTTACGCGGGGTTCATGACGAAAAGTGAGCTGCCCTGTTCTTCGTACACTGGCGGTATCAGCGGCAAAGCGCCGGGGCGGCGCCGGATCATGATTGCCGACTATCCAGATCCAGTTGCAGGCCTTCATCATGTTTTCCAAAATCTCGGCATCGTCATTATCCATGCGCGCCTCGGCGGCGCCGTCATGAAACGCATCGCCGAGAGAGATCAAAGTCCGCGGTTTGTAACGGCGCATCAATGCGGCGAGCCGCGCCAGCGTCGTGCGCGTATCATAAGGCGGCAGCATCACGCCGCGCGCTGCAAAGCTGGAGCCTTTTTCGAAATGAAGGTCTGAAACAACCAGTGTTTCCCGGGCGCGCCAAAAGAGCGCCCCAAGCGGATCAGGCGTCAGCGCTTCGCCGCAGATATTTATATCTGTTGGGCTGTCGGACATGGCGTCAAGCTTTAAGCTGATCCCATGGCCTCGGCAATCAAGTCTTCGGAAGCCGTTTTCAACAAGGCCTCAGTTGCCTCACGGGCGACGGTTTCGCGGCCGATTTCCAGCATCACCGGCACAGCAAGGGGCGAGACCCGTTCCAGCGCTGCATGATTGAGGCGGGATTTCACGCGCGTTAACAACGCCTGCAGGCGTTTGAGATCTAAAAATCCGCCGGCGGCATCGTCCCATGCGGCGCGCAACAAAAGATGGTTCGGCTCATGCTCGCGTAGCACATCGTAAATCAGATCGGCAGAAAACGTCACCTGACGTCCGGTTTTCTGCTCGCCGGGAAAACGCCGCTCAATCATCCCGGCGATGACCGCGCAGTTTCTGAATGTGCGTTTCATCAGGACTGATTCCTGAAGCCAGCTTTCGAGATCGTCGCCGAGCATGTCTTCGTTAAACAGCGCGTCGAAATCCACATCGCTCATATCCTGACGCGCCCACACTGACAGCGCGTATTCCGTGGGCGCAAATCCGATCGGTTGCTTGCCCAGCCGTTCAAGGCGTCGGGTAATCAGCATGCCAAGGGTCTGATGGGCGAGCCAGCCGTCAAACGGATAACAGACAAGGAAATGCCGGTCCGCGTGAGGAAAGGTCTCAATCAGCAGTTCATCGGGCTTTGGAATGACCGCAACTTCTCTTTGCTTTTCGAGCCAGATGCGCACGGGTTCGGGATAGCGAACCCAGCTTTCCGGATCGTAAAGCATCGCGCGGACGCGCTCGGCGAGATAGGTGGACCAGGGAAATTTATTGCCGCCCCAGACAGGGATGCGCGGCTCGCGGCCCGTCGCCAGGGTGACAATCGCATCCATGCCCTCAATGCGTTCGAGCTTGAGGATTTGTCCGGCAAAATAAAACGCGTCCCCTGGCGACAGCCGTTCAAAAAACCATTCCTCAGCCGTGCCGAGTTTGCGGCCCGCGCGTTTGGGCGCCCGGGCGGACGCCTGCCGCACATTCAAGACCGGCGCCTCGACAATCGTGCCCACATTCATGCGATATTGCTGCGCAACTCTGGCGTCGCGCACGCGATAAAGACCTTCGGCGGTCCTGATGATCTTGCGATATTTGTCATAGGACTTCAGCGCGTAGCCGCCGGTGGCGACAAATGCGAGCGCAGAATCGAAATCCGCGCGCGCTAAGTCTGCATAAGGCGACGCCGTGATGATCTCTGCATAAAGCGCATCTGCATCAAACGGCGCGGCGCAGGCCATGCCGAGAATATGTTGCGCAAGCACATCAAAGGTTCCTTTGCGCGGCGGCTCACCGTCAAGCGCCCCCTCTTCAATCGCTTCTTTGGCCGCGATACATTCCAGCACTTCCATGCGATTGGCGGGCACCAACAGCGCCCGGCTGGGCTCATTCATACGGTGATTGGCGCGGCCGATGCGCTGCGTCAGACGGCTTGCGCCTTTCGGCGCGCCCATCTGGATCACCAGATCGACATCGCCCCAGTCAATGCCGAGATCGAGCGTTGACGTGCAGACAACGGCGCGCAATTCACCGCGCGTCATCGCCGCTTCGACCTTGCGCCGCCGGTCAATTTCAAGCGAGCCGTGATGCAGCGCAATCGCCAGATTATCGTCGTTGAGGCGCCACAGCGCGGCAAATGTCATTTCAGCCTGGCTGCGCGTATTCACAAAGACCAGCGTCATCCTGGCGGCGCCGATCGCTTTATAAACTTCCTCAAAAGCGTGGCGGCCTGTGTGCCCGGACCAGGGAATATTTTCCTCAGAGGCCTGAACATCGACTTGTGGTTTCGCCCCGCCCTCGCCTCGAATAAGTTTTGCCGATGCAGCGCCGGGCGTATTTTGCGGCGTCAAAAAATCAATCAGCGGCCGCGCATCGGCAACCGTCGCTGACAATCCCGTCAGCCGCAATGCCGGCGCATGCGCCCTTAGTCTCGCCAGCGCCAGCGATAACAGATGCCCGCGCTTATTGGTGACCAGCGCGTGCAATTCATCAAGAATTACTGTTGACAGCCCGCTGAAATAATCGCCCGCATCCGGAGCCGCGAGTAACAAGGACAGGCTCTCCGGCGTCGTCAGCAACATATCCGGCGGATTATATTTCTGGCGCTGGCGGCGCGCTGGCGGCGAGTCGCCGGTGCGCGTTTCGATCAAAAGATCGAGCCCCATTTCGCGCACCGGCGTTTCCACATTGCGTGCAATATCAACCGCAAGCGCTTTCAGGGGCGATATATATAATGTATGAAGCCGGCCCTTTGACGGGATCACGCGTCCGTCAAGCGCAATCAGGCTCGGCAAAAACCCGGCCATGGTTTTGCCGCCGCCGGTAGGCGCAATCAAAAGATGTGATGCGCCAGCATGGGCTGCGGCCAGGCACTCAAGCTGATGAGCGCGCGGGGTCCAGCCGCGCGCCGCAAACCACGCCGCAAATTTCGGCGGCAGGTCGATCTTGGCGGGATGATCCTCAGGCGGCAAAGGTGGCGGCTTTCGGTTCGTAATCCAAAGTCCAGCGGCTAATCTATTGCAAAGGCGCCCATTGGCAACGCATTGTTTAGCCTGCCGGCGATCGAAACATCCGATGAATGGATCTTTCCATGAATAACAAAGACTGGCGGTTGCGCAACGCGGTGATCGGCGACGCCAAGGCGCTCACTGAATGCATGCACGCCGCCTATGGCTCGTATGCGGCGCGTCTCAATGGCGTGGTCCTGCCGCCTCTCACTGTAAATTATGAAGACGAAATTCGCGCCTGTCCGGTTTGGGTCGCCGAAGCAGACTTAACAATTATTGGCGGGCTTATCCTCATGCCCGAGGAAGGCTGGATGACAATCGCCAACATTGCCGTCCACCCGCAGTTTCAGGGAAAGGGCGTGGGCCGGGCGCTGATGGCGCGGGCGGAAGCTGAAGCCAAAGCCAAAGCCCTTAGATTGAGCGTACTGCGTCTTGCGACGCATGTTGCACTGACGGAAAATGTTGAGTTTTACAACCAGCTGGGCTGGTCGGAAACCGGACGCGACGAAACGCGCATCCATATGCAAAAATCCATCGCACTATAATATGAAAGCTGCGGCGGCGCGGCGGTTCGCTTTTCGATGGGCATCAGGTCATCGCTTTTGCCGTTTAACCCGCCTGCCGCGTCCGTTCGGATTCGCTTTCATTGACGATTTTGGCGGCGGGGCGGCCGAGGAAATACCCTTGCCCCCGGTGGACGCCCAAACGCCTCAATGCATCAAGCTCTTCTTTCGTCTCAATGCCTTCCGCAACGATTTGGGCGTGCGTCTCTTTGGAATAAAACATCAGCGCGCCAACGAGCGCGCGACGCGCAAGATCCACATCGACATTCTTCGTCAAGCTTATATCGAGTTTCACGATTTCCGGACAAAGCTTGACGATATGCTGCATGGATGAGTGCCCGGCGCCGGCGTCATCGACGGCCAGCCTCATACCCTGCCCGCGCAGCAGATTGATTGTGGTCATCAGCAAATCATAATCGTCAACCGGCGCATGCTCAGTGATCTCAAGAACAATTTTGCTGAGGGGCAATTTTGAAAATATTTTGAGGAACGGCTTGGATACAACGGTACCCGGTGACGCGTTAACCGAAATATATTGACTCGCCTGAAGGTCATCCAATGCGGAGACCGCCATTTCTATCGCCGCCAGTTCCAGATCCGCGCCCAGACCGGCGTTGGAAGCCTCTTCAAACCAGACGTCAGGGGAGCGCAAAGGCTCGTCGGAAAAACGGCAAAGCGCTTCAAAGCCGGCCGGCGCCATCCGTTCCAGATTAAAAATGGGCTGATAGACTATTGAAAACGCTTTCCGCTTGAGAACGCCTTCGATCCGGCTCCGCTGTTCTGAAACGCGGGTTTTTTCCACCAGCGTGCTGTTGACCTGCCGGGCGGCAAGGTCGGCGAATACGCGCATGGTTTGAAGATCGCGAGCATTGAGACTTTTGTTCGGCTGGGGGCTCAGGCAGCAAAACATTCCGTAAGGCCGCCCATCGGCCAGCCGGATCGGAATGCTCATATGCGAACCAATCGGCACCGCTTTTGTGATTGGCATCGCTGCTGCAATCGGTTCAGCGGCGGTATCCGGAATCATCTCCGGCAGCCTGCCTTCAAGAATGTGGTTACAATAAACGTCTTCAAGGCTCTGACTGTCGCCAACCTTGATCAGGTGCTCAAGCCCCGGCGCATCCACGCAACGGAAGACAGATCGGCCGTCAACGAACTCGGACAGATAGGCGACGTCCATTCCCAGATGTTCTCTGACGGCTGTTAGCGCGCGCTCAAGAAAATCCGCGGCGTCAACGTCCGGCGAGAGAATTTCGGAGGCGGAAAGGTCGAAACCTGCCATCATCGTTTTCCTTGTTTAGAATCGTTATATTTTGCACGGCGGAATTTAGAATTCATGAACGTATTGCAACTCAGGGTTATCGAGGCGCGACAGCCGAATGCGGAATTGCCGCCGGGGGCGGACAATTTTTCTCTGTAAACAGAATTAAAATTAACCATGACGACCGTTTTGGTCTGTCAGCGTGACCGACAATTGCGCCGGCCCGCCATGGTCAGAATGCAAAAACGCAGTTCACGCGTGATTTGCGCATTTTCGGTCGTCGCAACGCCCCATGCAAAAGCTGACATCCGGACGCCGCCACATCATCAGGCCGCGGCAACGCGGATTTGGGGAACGGGCGTGGGCGGGACGCGACGAAACGCGCATCTATAAGCAAAAATCCGTCACGCAATAAACATCACGGCCTGCGCCGCTCATGCTAAACCCGAACAGCGATCAGCGCGCGTCAGTCAGCGCGTTCAAAGGCCGGCAGTTTCGTTCTCTTTTTCGCTTTGGTCTTTTTCTTTGGCTTCAGGGCTTCTGCAGCGCGATCTTCCGCCTCCTTGGCAAGACGCAGCGCGCGCAAAGCCTCGGTCTTTTTCAGCACCGCTTTCCGGGCTTTTTCAGCATCCGAAACCGCCGCCTTCCGGTCCATTGTGCGAAAAACCCGTTCTTCAGCTGATGTTTTTTTTGCAGCCATGTTTTACTCCATTACCCGATGAAATGATTGTCTCTCCACAGTGCGGTGGAGGAGGCCGGCGGCAATCGAGATCGCTCGCCAGATCAATCACGTTAGCGCTTGACCAGCGTTTCGATTTTCCGGCAAAGAGGCAATTGAGGTGTCCCGGACGGCAATATTGACGTTTTGAACGGGGCTCTGGAGCCTTTATCGCCCGGCAAACGGACGTCCCGCGACTCGCGGGCATTACCGAAGGTACTTGCTGGTTGGTCTTTTCCAGACATAGGGGCATTCACGCCGGATGTATATGGGAAAACTGACCCACAGGCAGGCGCTTTAAAGTCAATTTTCTCGCTTTGGAACAGTGGCGACAGCGTTACTCTCGTGATCTTGATCGGCCCATGACCGGGTAATCCCTGACTTAACCGCCAGTATGACCGCGCCGCCAACAAGAAAATCAGCGGCAACAAGCGCCGCGACCCAAAGGGCGATGATTTTTTTTCGAACAGTCATTGCCAGTCCCGGAAATATTTATCCTGCAACTATGCAAACAACGCGCTATTTTACGATCGCCACGCAGCTTTATTCTTCAACGGGCTCCGGCGCTGCGGATTCAACGACAGTTTCGACGGTGTTCTCCAACCTGAATGTTTCGGCAACTTTTTCAGCATGCCAGGCAACAATCGCCGCGCCGATTTCCGGCCCGTGATCTTCCTGAACAAAATGAATGCCGTCGCCGAGGAATTTGGCTTCGGTATTCGCCCAGTCCCTGCCGATTTTTTCCGCTTCCGCTTTCTCAATCAAAACGCCCGGCTCGAAATAGAGGAGGAGCTTTGGGACGGACGATGTGGGGAGCCAACCGCCAAACGCACGCACGCGTTCGGCGACATCTTCCGGCGATCCGTCAAACGGGATCTGCCGCGGCCAGACCAGCGTTGGATAGCGCGACCCGAAAGTCGGAAACGGTTCGCGATAGGCGTTCATTTCCTCATCGGAAAGTTCCCGCACAATGCTGAGCGGCAAGACATTTTCGACAAAGCCGTTGCCGCCCATGACAATCAATTCGCCGACGCCCCTGGTGCGAAAAGCGGTGAAAAGTCTTTTTGGCAGCGGCTCAAGATCCGCCATTTTGCTGATGCCGTGGATCGATTCCATAAAGGCAATCGCTTTGACATTGTCCTGATGGCGATAAGCATAATCAAACCCCAGCGCCGAGCCCCAGTCATGAATGACAAGCGTTATATCGGTAAGCCCCATCGCCTCGATAAAGCCGTCAATATAGTCCGCATGCTCAACAAAGGTGTATCCGATATCCGGCCGGTCCGAGGCGCCGAAGCCAATATTATCAACGGCGATGACGCGGGCGCCGCTCGCGGCGACAACCGGCGCAACATCGCGCCACAGATAAGACGACGTCGGATTGCCATGCAGGAACAAAAAGACCGGGCCGTCTGCATCGCCCTCGTCGATATAATGCATCTGCGACCCATTGACGGTGATGTAATGGGACTGGAAGGGATAGTCCGCCCAGATCCCGGACATTTGCCGCGCCGGTTTTTCAATTGGGTCAGGACCGAGCGTGGTTAGATAAAATGAGAATGCCGCGATCAGAATAACCGCCGCAATGACGATACGAAAGAACCACGTAAAAAGCGCGCCCATAATTGTATATTCCCTTACCTCTCCCGATCGCATCCGGGCCCCGGAAGGCTAATCCCGCGGCAGGCGATAGACAAGCGCACGCGCCTAGATCATCGGCGAATAAAAGGAATCGGCCGATGATCTATTTTCTTTGCCACGCGCCGGCCCGCGCGCGAAGGCGCGCTCACTATAATCTCGACGCCTTCGCGGTCGGGGGGCGAAAAACCGGTTTCCACTTTTTCGCCCGGCGCTTTAGGCTTTGCGCCTTTCCAGGACAAGATACGCCGCCAGAATAACCGGCAACAGCGAGAACACGCCGAAACCGATATTGCCGGTCATAAAAATCACAATGGATGAAACAAGAAACCCCGCGCCAACAAGCGTAACGCCTGGCCGCCGGGTTTTTTGAAAAATTGCCAGGCTGCCGCCGGCAATCTGCACGACGCCCAGGATCATTAATGATGTAGCGCTTAAACCCGCTTGTGCGAAGAACGCCACTTCCTGCGGCATCTCCATGATTTTCACGGCGCCGGCGGAAAGGCTCAACAGGATCAGGACAATCAGGACAATGGTTTGAAAGAGTTTCATTTCGCCGGCCCCGCCCTATCCGCCGAATACATCTTTAAAAAGCCGCATCCAGTTTTCGCCCAGGAGCTTTTCCATATCGCCGGTTTTCCAGCCGCGCCGGTCGAGAACAGCAACCAGATTGCGAAAACGATCGGGCGTATCGAGCGCCGGAATATAAGGCGGCCATTTCACATCATAGCTTGGCTTGAAGACTTTCAGGCGCGGTTCGTACCAGTCTTCGCGGGTCGCCCAGCTGGCGATGCCGCGCAACGGAAAATCCGTAGAGAGCGCCACATGATCAATGCCGGCAACGGACACCGCGTGGTCGATGTGATCGGCATAGGTCTCAATCGTTGTTTCACCGCCGGGATCGGTTCCGATAAAATAACCGATTGCGGCTATGCCCATAACGCCGCCCTTGTCGCTCAGCGCCTTGATCTGATCGTCGGTCTTTGCGCGCGGATGTCCCGGGCGAAATTTTTCAGTCATGGAATGGGTGACCGCAACGGGCTTTTCAGATAATTCAATGCCGTCAAAAGTTGTCTGGCGCCCGCAATGGGAAAGATCGACCAGGACGCCCAGCTTGTTCATGCGCGCAACGACTTCAACGCCAAAATCGGAAAGTCCCGCATTGGTGCGCTCGGTGCAGCCATCGCCCAGAAGATTGCGGTAATTATAGGTGAGCTGAAAACAGCGCATGCCGAGGGCGTGCAACGCGTCCACATTATCAACGTCGCCTTCAAGCATGGTGGCGTTTTGGAAATTCATCATTACCGCGAGTTTCCCGGATCGCCTGGCGCGGTCAAAATCTTTTGCCTGCAACGCGATCATGTAGCGATCGGGAAATTCCTCAACGCGCCGTTTCCAGGTCACCAGCTCATCAATGGCTGTTTGCAGGTCGCGCCGGTCGAGGCTGGTGACGATCCCCGCATAACCGGACTGCACGACCGCATCATATTCCACATCATCCCATTCATGGGCGAAGGAAAGCGCATCGATCACCATCGCATTGTCATAAAACCGTTTGAGGCGCGCCGGCGATGATGCGGCCATTGCCGGGGAAAGGGATGCAGCCCCTGCCGTAGAAATAACGGCGCCAGCGGTGAGACGGAGCGTGTCGCGACGATTGAACATGTGGGGGCCCTTTCGAATGAGCTGCTTTCAAGACAACGTCACGCATCATCCCCTGGCGCCCGCGTAACGCTCCTCAACCGGCAGAAATTTATTCTGAGCCTCATCATAGGCCGTCACCGCGCCGGCGCTGACGTCATAGACCCAGCCATGCAAGGTGAGATCGTTCTTGGCGAGCCGCGTAGCGACCGAAGGATGCGTGCGCAGATGCTGCAGCTGCAAAACAACATTTTGCTCCACCAGCATCTGCATGCGCTCGGCTTTGGATTTCCCGGCGCCCAGTTCCTCGACTATGCCGACGGCGGCGGCGGCAAAGCCAAGCCATTTACGCATATGCGGCAGTTTATCGGTTGTTTGCGGATCCAGCGCGCCTTCCATGGCGCCGCAGCCTATATGGCCGCAGACAACGATGTTCGGAGTCTTAAGCGCAGCAACGGCAAATTCGACTGACGCCGTCATCGCGCCCGTATGGTCTGTATGCGGCGGAATAATATTGCCGGCGTTTCGGCAAATGAAAAGATCGCCGGGTTCGGTTTGGGTAATCAGATTGGCGTCAATACGCGCGTCGGAACAGGTGATGAACAAAGCTTCAGGCGACTGGCCTTTGCTGAGCTTTTCAAACAGCGCCTTTTTGTAAGGAAAGATCTCGCTTTGAAACCGGATAACGCCTGCGGTGAATTTAGGCATAATCGTTACTGCTTTTTACAGGAGAAGCGTGCGCGCGCGTTTTCTGCGCCGGGGGTAAGCCGGCGGCGGGCAAAGGCGCCCGCCGCCTTTAAGGCGTTAAAGGTTTTGCGCCCCGACCATGGCGATCAGCATCGGAAACGACAACACCGTATTGGTCCGCGAGAACAACATCGCAGTCCTGCCCGCTTTGGCTTTGTCGTCTGCGGCGATGTCGGGATATTTATTATCGATGTTCAACGCTTTTTGCTGGTTCGGCCAGATGATGAACCAGACATTGAACCACATGATGGCGCCGAGCCACATGCCAATACCGATCAGCACATGATTGCGCACAAATCCTTCGGCGAGGCCAAAGGTCAGCGCATTGACAAGATATCCGTTGATCATGCCAAGGATCAGACCGGTGGCGATGGTGGACATCGCGCCCCAGCGGAACCACCACAGCGCGGCCGGCGCGATATGCTTGCCGATCGCCGGTTTTTGCTCATCGGGGATCGCCGGCATGACCGGAATCTGGACAAAGTTGAAATACCAGAGCAGCCCAATCCACATCACGCCGGAAAGAACATGCAGCCAGCGGAACAGGAAGCGCCAGAAAACTGCATCGAGGGTCCCGCCCCACACTGTCAGATAGAGCCCCATGAGAATTACCGCGAGCACCAGGCCGGTAATCACCGCGTGCCGCAAATTTGATAAGATCGCCGCCATTATATATCTCCTGCTATCCCGCCCGGAACGCTCTGGGCGTCCGTCTGCGCCCGCAAAATACGAGCGATTCCAGCGCTATAAAGCGCGAGTCTTGTCTCTTTCGCAAGGTAAACCGGAAGGCCCCCGTCAGGCCCGCCCCTGCCCGCGCAACGTCGCCACGGAGAGGCGTGACGGCGCCGCTTCCATGTGATAAGTTCACATGTTGGGAACCACGGGGGGTGGGCCATGAATCTGATTTTTGGGTTTATCACGTTAGTCACGCGGCGCGGCTGGATGCCCGCGCTGATTTTGGCGGTTGGCTGGTATGGGGGCGCCAAATATGGCGCGCCGGATCTGGTGATCAACGCCATCGACGGCGTGATCGCCCGGGGCGGAGCGATCATCTCACCGCTTTTGGGCAGAACCGTCGAGGAAGGCGGCGAAATCGCTGCTGACGCCGTCGAAGAAGGCAGCGACTATGTAGTCGGCACTGTTGAAGGCTTTCTCGAAGACCTCGCCAAGCCGGCGGCGCAATCAGATGAAGCCGCGCCCGAAGAAGAAGAAGCGCCCGCAGACGAAACGGCTGATGGCGGCGATCAACCCGTAGAAGCGTCCGTGGCGCCGGACGACCCTGATCTCCCCGACGACGCGGCCGCTGGGGCGCCGCCGGCGGCGGCAACGCCGATGGCCTCAGGCGACGGCAATATCACCCTCTGTAACACCAATATCAGCAATTCGCCCGGCGCAGACGCGAATGGCGTCGTGCGCCCGGCCGGCGCTACTGTGCGCAAAAATAACGTCACACTGCTTTTGATGCCGGCGACGAAATCCTGTCTTTCATCCGGTTACGGATTAAGAAACGGAAAACTGCATAAGGGGATCGATTATTATTCCGACACTGGCGGCGATGTGCTGGCGGCGGGCGATGGCGTCATCCGCAGGCGGGTCACGCGCAGCGATTTCGGCAATATGCTCGTAATCGATCATGGTGACGGCGTTTTCACACGCTATGCGCATCTGGCCGCCTACGGATCGGGCGTCAGCGAAGGCGCGCGCGTCAGCGCCGGACAGGTGCTGGGACCCATCGGCAATACCGGCGCCTCAAGCATCGTCCATCTGCATTATGAAATCCTCACCGGCGAATGGGCCAGCCAGGCGGGCTCATTCGGCCTCGATCCGGTTGATCCGTTTTCGCTGCCAGCCGGGAATTAATAACCAGGTCCGCCTTAACCACACACTGTCATCGCGGGGCGCGCCTTATTCGCCAAAATCAACCGCATTGCCGGCGTAATCGAAGAAATCATAATGGGCGCTGATCTTGCCGTCGGTTACTGTAACCGCAGTGACGATCGGCGCGCTGCCGGCGAAGGCCTGGCCCTCATGGGTTTCACCCACATAGGAAAGCTGCGCCACAAAAACCACAACGCCGGCGCTTTCATAACGCCGCTCCACATCATAGCTGACGGAAAAGGTTTTGTTGCTGGCGGCAAATTTGCCAAGCTCCTCAAGAACCTCGGTTTTGCCGGCAAAATTGAATGAGCCGCCGCCGGGCGCCTGGCCCATGGAGGTCGGGTCATTGAACGTCATGTTGTCGGCGAGGTAAGGCTCAATTTTTGCCATGTCGAATGTCGAATAGGCGGCGAGATAGTCTTCGGCGACAGCGATAGCCGCATCCGCCGCCGGTTTTTCCTGAGCCAGTGCGGGCGCCGCAATAACGGCGAAAAGCGCGAGCGCGCCGGCGATGATGTTGTTCATGAAAGTCCCCTGTTTGGTGCGTTGATGAGCGTCCCCGAGAATTATCATTAATTCAGGAATTGCGTGCGGGCTGCAAGCGCTGCGACGCTTGCCTGCGGTGAAACGCCCAAGCGGCGCGGCAGGTTGAGAGCCTGGCTTGCCCCCTTCGTCAGCGGAGCTGACGAAGGGGGCTGTTTACCCCGTTGCCAGCGCCGCAATCTGCGCCTTCAGCGCCGCGATTTCCGCCTGCAGCGCTTCGAACTTTGGCGCGACCGCGTCGCGCACTTCGTCTTCGCTAAAGCGCGGCGTAATAAATTGCGGGCAGTTCCAGTCAAACGCTTCAAGCTCCAGGGTAAAGACCCGCTCCACATGGCCCTGTCCGGCGACTTCCAGCAGCGGCGCCGTTTCCGGCGCATCCTCCGCAGACTGACTTTTCGCCCGCGCCAGCATTTTCAATCGCGCCCGGTTTGGATAATCCATCAGGAACAGGGACACGCGATCATCGGTTTTCAAGTTGCCCGTCGAGACATATTGTTTGTTGCCGCGATAATCCGCAAAGCCAAGCGTCGCCGGTCCCAGCACGCGCAAAAACCCTTTCGGCCCGCCGCGATGCTGCACATAAGGCCAGCCGTCTTCATTCACGCTCGCCATATAAAAACTGTCGCGCGCGGCGATGAATTCCGCTTCGCGGTCGGACAGCGCTTGCGGCGCCGGGCGCGCGGTCATTTTGGCGTAGCCGGCGCGCGAGCCGCGCTTTTCCTGCTCGGCCTTTACCCATGGCGTAAACATGATGTCGCCGAAATTTTTCATCGGGGCGCTCCTCTCTCCGGGGCATGGCATGTGGCGCGGCTATTATAGCACGGCAAGTCACGAAGGCGTGACGCCGCCTTTAACGGCGTCATCGCGTGCGCGGTGCGGCGTCCCGGATCACATCGGCGGTAGGGCGCCGCTGATACGGGAACGGCGAAAAAGGCGCTGGCCCCGCCCGCCGACTCCATCGATACTCGGCGAAAAAGAGGAGGCCCCCATGCTTGAACTTGTATCCGCCTATCAACCGGCGATCATGGCGCTGATTGTCCTGACCCTGATTGTCCTGCTGCAATCCTTCGCCGGCGCCTATTTCTGTTTCGTCAAAGGCGATAAAGTGCCCGGCGCGCCGCTGACCGGCGATCACGGCGAGTTAGCGTTCCGCGCCATGCGTTGCTATCAAAACGGCGTTGAAAATCTTCCGGCTTTTGCGGTCGCGATCTTTATCGCCATCGCCGCCGGCGCCGGCGCGTCCCTCGTCAATATGCTGGCGATCGTGCATGTGGGCTTTCGCGTTTTATACATGGCGATTTATTATGCAGGCTTCGGCAAACCCGCCGGCGGCCCGCGCTCGCTCACCTATGTGGCGGGATGGGCGGTCAATGTTCTGCTTGTGGTGATTGCGCTGCTGGCGTTGATGTAGGCAGTTCATTACCGCCATCCTTCGAGGCTCGCGTAGCGAGCCTCGAAGGATGGAAACCCGCGCAGTGAGCGAAAGTTAACTCAGCCCGGGCAGTTTTCATGCGCTGGCGCGCGCCGGAAGTTAAAATCAAGGCCCTTGATCTTGCCGTTGATTTCGCCTTCAGCGCGGGCGTGAAGTCTGTCGCCTTCGCGTGTGTAAATGAGGCGCTGCGGAAAATCATGCGCCAGGTTTTCGAAGACAGCGCGGTGATCTTCATTGGCGATCATTGTGAATTCAGTCGCCGGCTTGCCGCCGGGCATCGCATAATAACTGACGCCGCCGCGCCCATTGGCGGCCACACGCAAAAACTCGAAACGCTGATGCTCTCCACTATTCAGGCTGGCGCCGACCAGCGTACCGGTCCCCGCGCCGAACCAGTTTTCCGCGATCTGCTCGCCATCTTCACAGGATAGCCAATAGCCTGACATCCAGTCGGGCATCCAGCCGGGCGTCACTGCCGGCAGTGATGGCGGTGTCGATTGCGGCATTTGGGCCGACGCGACGCAAGTGCTTGCAACAATGGCGATGGCGAACATTCCGGCGCGCATAAGCTTCCTCCAGTTAAATGTCTTCTTATCCCGAATGGGGCAGGCGTGGCTTGTATCAATCCGACATTACGCAGGCAGCTTGGGGCTTACGCCTATTGCGCCAGCGCCCGGGCGAGGCCGTCGCGCGTTGCGATCCATTCGCGTGCGGTGCAGCCGAGGAACCGGCGAAAATCGCGCGCCATCTGCGGCTGATCAAAATGACCCGCAGCGATCGCGGTCATCACCCAATCTTCATTCGGCGGACGCGCAACAGCATCAAACACGCCGCGAAAGCGGAGGATTGACCGAAAGAGGCGCGGGCTGACCCCGACCTCCGCCTTGAACCGGCGCTGGAACTGGCGCTCCGATAAATCCTTGCCGGCGCCTGCCGGCTTGCCGGCGCGGAGTTTGGTTACCGCATCACGCACAAGCGCATCGATGCGCCCGCCCGCGACCCGCGCCGCGACATAATCTTCCACCACGTCCGCCGCCGCGCGCATATCGCTCATACCGCGCGCCGTCCCGATCAGGCGCGAAGCGGCGCCCCCATGCTCGGCTGCAAGATCGAGCCGGCGGTCGGTCGCTGCGTCAACAGGCGCGCCAAGAAAGGCGCGCGCGCCGTCCGGGCGGAAACGCACGCCGATGCAGGCGAGCGCGCCGCGGGAAACAAGAACAAGCGGTCTTGTTACCTGCCCGGCAAACAACACCGGCGGCTGCAGCGCAGCAGCGCCTTCTTCCTGACAGGGCGTGCCCAGATGAACAATCAGTTCGGGCCGCCCGTCGGGGACAATCGGTTGCGGAGGAGCGTCAGGGGCGCCGGCAAAGGTCCAGACACAGTGAACAAAATCACGCAGCGACATGCGCGGTGCGTATTCCCGATAGGTTTCAAGACCAGCAGTCATGGCCTTATCATTGCCGGGCAACCGCGCCGCCGCAAGCATTTCAATGAAGCCAGGCGGCCCGCATTCGCTCATTTGTGCGGCAGGCTGCGCGGTCAATGTTGTTCTTGTGGTAATTGCGCTGCCGGTATTGATGCAGGGAAATCGAGAACACAACACCCAACTCCGCTCTTCCCGGCGAAAGCCGGGATCCAGCGGCAGTTCCCATTCAACGGGTACAGTGTTCGCAATTGTGCGTCAGACTCATAGCATCACTGGAAAAGCTGCGAGAGCGTTAAACGCACAGCAGTCTGGATCCCTGTGTATTGGATGCATGCTATAGATGCTGCGGGAAGGAGGCCGTTGGATTCCTGGTCTTTGAAGACCGTAAGCCGGCTTGGCCCCTTCCCGCGTAGATTACCATCAACCTGAACAGTTGCACGAGGC
>JAJFGF010000048.1 GCA_021776245.1 Hyphococcus sp.
TTCAACAACCGAAGACTCCTCGAGCCGATCGGAAACATCCCCCCGGCTGAAGCCGAGGCCGCCTACTATGCGTCATTCGAGGAACAGGCTATCGCAGCGTGACCCAAACCAAATAGCCTCCGGGGTTGCCGGGGCGGTTCAATAATATGTAAAACCCACTAGTTATGGGAACTAAGGCATATAAGTATTTTCGACCTTGCGTTAAATCCAGCGATTATTTTGTTATCATCGTTTCTATTGTTGATAGGTCATATCAGGCCCAGGGCATCCAATTGAGCTTCACTCCTGTAAACCTCTGAAACTGGGAATTGTCGGCATCGCCGCAGTTGAAACCCCAGTGAAATCCTTTGGCTCCAGATACAGTATTTTACCAAAGGGAATCCTGGGGGTGATTGCGGGCTACATCGGATATTGGATGGCCTTTTATCCATTATTCAATCGCTTCCTGATTCCCAAGTATTATCGGCAGCACTCAATGCTTGCTTAACGGGCCAAATTGACTCCCAGATTCGCGTTTATTGCCGAGTGTAATTTTGACCAAGTACACACTTAATCGCGCTCAGTGACTCAGAATGCCCAAGTGTTGGCATTGCTAAGATCAACCAGACTCAAAGATCGTATTCCGCATATTTCCCCAGATTGATCTTTTCATTCTCTGAATGCATGGGGGCAATTCCGGCGGGGCAAACCAGACCATAGGCGTTGGCTGCAGCCTTCAGCAATTCTTTCTTCTGGGTACTGGCAACTATAAAGCTGTCGTGAACCGGGAGAACCGGGCATTTCTTTTGTGTCATTTCATTAAGGATATGACGGCATATTTCACTGTCCAAAAACATCAGGTCAACGCCCTTGTCGGAACAAAGGTATTTATCCAAAGGTGGATGAACCTCAAGTATCTTTTCGAGGAGGGTGTTATAGCCCTTTTTCGTATCGACTGGCCCCACTATCGTTTCGTAGTCCAGAATTTTGCTTGAGGGGTGTTCTTGCTGAAGCGCATTGAGGCAACCCCGCCATGCTTGTTGGCGGTTCTTGCAATTGATTGCTGTGACAATGGCCTTTTTAACTGTTTCCCGGTGATATCCATCGACCTTGTAAGGGTCTTTGTTTTGTTTGATGTACGGAATGCCTTCCCGTCCATAAATCAGGAAGACGTGCTGGGCCTGAAAATCCAGTTCAATCGTTTCTTGCCCATTGATCTCGATGAAGCCCCTCAGGATCTTTGGAAGGTTCATCCACCAGGAACCGTAGAAACGACCACCTTTCTTAAAAGAGCCCCGATTGAACACGCGGTATAATTCACAATCACTGAAATCTATTTTTGTCGATTCTTGCTTCTTGTCGGCGGATAAACTCACAGTTTGTGTTTTCAGGAATTGATTGTAGGTGTTGGTGACTCTCTCATATTCTCGTGTGATTTTGTTTGGCTTGAATTTTGTTTTCTTCTTGTTTTTACCCCGAAGAATAACAGGACTGATGTTTCGTTCAGTCTTCGCTTTTTCCAAGTCAAATTTGAGGATGTAGTCATCGATAATCCGTTGGGTCGGTTTGATCCTAGTTAGTCGACTGCCGCCTGTTGGGTCGTTGAATCCAATAATCTCTTCGATCAATCCCTTGTCTCTTGCTTTGTTTAATACGTCGATCAGTTTGTACGAGATCTTGGCGTGGTTTTGTTCCTGTTCACGAAAATACCCTTCAGCCTTTCCAACGGAAATATAATTGTGGGAAGGGAATTGGTGCAGGCGAGTGATGTTTATGAGCAAGCTGAGGGTTTGACGACGGATTGTCGAGCTTCGTCCACCACCGTCGAGTTCTGCCTCGAGTGCGTCGGCTGCTCTTACGTATCGTTCGTCGGCTGTAGTCCGTGAGCAATCAAAGGGTCGGGAGTCGTCATAAGAGTTCATCAGTTAGGATTATAGCAGGTTTCGTGGATTGATTGGAGCCACTGCGAAATTCGGGGCAAATTCAATAATCACCGACGCCAATCATCAATGACCGCTACTCGCCAGGAGTAGGCGCTCGACAGGCTCTTGAAATTTTCTGCGACTGCCCGATAATCAGGACATGACCCAAAAGACGCAACTCACTAGAGGCCTGAAGCGACGAGTGATGTACGTCGAGAACAAGAACGGTGAGATCGACGGCGTCGCTGCTAGAATTGGGTGGGTGACGTTCTCGAAAACTGGGCAGTCCGTCTACTATCGAGGACGAACGTTTGCGAAAGCTAACGGAATTACTGGAAATTTTTTGGACGTCGATAATGGCGAAGAGTATTGGATCTCGGGTGTTAAGAAGCGCGGCTCTAATGTCCATTGGGCAGAAAGCGTATCGGTTCTGATTGATGATGATGCACGCGAAGAGTATCAAAAGGCAAAGTCAGTTTAGGGCGGATTGTGTTGAAAAAGTCTGGTGTCTGATTTTGTGCTGCAAAAACTTAGCAGAAACTAGCGAGGTATCCTTCATCTTGAGTCAAATATATCCTGACGAGACGTGGTATTGATAAGATATATCATCCCTATACTGTATAATTGGCAATTTCGGAGTTTTTCAACACAATCGGCCATAAACCGCCGTTGAAAAATTTAGCGTTCCCACCCCCGCGTTAGCTCTTTGAAATCAGTTCCTCAGGAAGGTAATTATCTTCATATACCTCACCAAGCTTCTTTTTCGCCTTCTTGAGGGTCTTCAGCAAGGCCTCCAGGCTTTGACTTGGCGCACCATATTTTGCGGTGATATCTTTCTTGCTATGCCCAAGAATTGCTTTTTGGTGGACTTCGGGGGTCTCGGCAACGCGCATGGCTTCTTCCAACGTATGTCGAAAGCAATTCGCCGTTAGCCGTGGAGACTTCGGAATACCTGCTGCTCTAATTGCTTTGTTAAGGGACGCGCTTAGTGAGTGCGTATTTATGATCTCACCCCAGAGGGGTTTTTGAGAATCATCGGTTTTGAGGGGTGTTACGAGAGTCTTTGCTTCTGATAGCAAGGGAATGCGCCTTTCTCTCGCTTCGGTCTTAAGGTGATCTCGAATGGAGTTTGGTCGTATAAAAATGTAAGGTGTTGCAGTGCTTAAAACCACATCGCGTTGCTCGAGGCCACATAGTTCTGATAAACCAGCACCCGTAAATTTCATCAAAACCAGTAGAGCCTTATTTCTCATTGAGATTTTCGAATCCCTGATGTAGGCATCAATCGCGGCCAAGTGAGCTTTATTAAACGGAAGCTTTTCGTTGCCGCTGTGATTTGTACCGATGCCATGTTGCATAAAGGGATTGCGAGGCTCTGAAAGCTCCAGGTCGAGCAGGTACTTGTTGACCATTGCATTTAAGGCATTGAGTCTTCTCCTGATTGTAGAATCTTTTTGGATTTTCCGGCATTCTGTAATCCATCGTTGGATGTCAGGTCTTCGTATTGATGATAGTTCTTTGTCGCCAAGGAAGTTGGTTAGACTGTCGACAGCGAATTTCGTCGGTTTGTCAGTCTCCCCTTTGAATCGCTGTTCGATGTAATAATCATAAATGGAAGACAATTTGTGAGTGGCGGGGACATAAATTCCATCATTCATTGCAGTTTGAACAATGTCATGAACAATCGACGGCATATTATCGACAAACTTTGAATTCGGGTCGTCCGGATTAACAACGTATCGATCGTAATCATTTTCCAGCGCGCTTAGCTCCATGTCTTGCAGAGTGTATCCTCCTGCTTCGGACACAACAGTCTTATCCAGTAAATCGGGGTGTTGCCGGACATAATCCTCGGCAAATTGCTTTGTTTGGCGCAGCGCACCATTTCCCCTTATTGTCTTCACTTGTCGGTCGTATAATGTGTTCAACGCTTGGCACTTGGCGGTTGCTTGCGCCTCCGTGAGTCCCTTAAAGCTCTTAGTCCACTCTCGTTTGTTCAAAAGCGGCTGCAGATCCTTTGGCACAGCTTTGCGATATGCGAAGTGGCCATTCCTGAGGGTCAAGTTTTTCACCACGATCAACACGATACCAGAATCCATTTATGTAGCAAAATATGTAGCTACATGTAGCTTCTAGAGAGCTAACACATTGATTTTATTGATATATTGTCTATGATAGTGGTGCCCAGGAGAGGACTTGAACCTCCACGTCCATACGGACACCAGCACCTGAAGCTGGCGCGTCTACCAATTCCGCCACCTGGGCAGGTGAAGGACGGCTGACTTACGGTTGCGCGGGTTTGATGTCAATTCTGGGGAGGCAGGGCCGCAGGATACGGCCGAACTTCAGCGCTGCGTCCGGCCAGTGGGCGCCGCGCGTTGATCGCGCGCATTGCGGCGGGCTTTGAATGCCGCGCAAGGCCGTTGTCGCCCCCCAATGGACCGTTTGGCATTTACCCTTGCGGGGCATGCCGGATCCCGACGCTTTCGGCGCGCCCGTCCCGCCAAATGGCGTTCGGACTGGTCCCCCAGGAAACTGGTTGGGGAGCAAGGACGGCGCCAATATCAACGGAGCCAAAGGCGGCGGCTTCTCTCCGGCTGTTCGGGGTGCCATTTGGCCTGATTGTGCGGGCTGAAAAATTCAGATAGGCCTCGCCAATCGAGAAAACACGCGCCGACACACGGCGCCAAAGGACGGTCGCCATGACGGATAAACGTGCGGAAAGACTTTCTGGCAAGCTGGCGGTCGTATTTGGCGGCTCAGGTTTTGTCGGCCGCAATGTAGTGCGTGAGCTGGCAAAGCGCGGCTGGCGCGTTCGCGTCGCCGTGCGCCGTCCCCATTTGGCGCAGTTTCTGCGGCCCATGGGCGCCGTTGGCCAGGTCCAACTGGCCCAGGCGAATATCCGCTACCCCGGATCCGTCGCCGACGCGCTTAAGGGCGCTGACGCCGTTGTCAATCTTGTCGGCATCCTCTCCCAGAGCGGGCGCCAGAATTTTGAGGCGGTGCAGGCCGAGGGCGCCGCGACGATTGCGTCGCTCGCAGCCGAGGCCGGAATTGAGCGTTTTGTCCAGATTTCCGCGATCGGCGCCAATCCCTTTGGTAAAAGTCATTACGCGCGGACCAAGGGCGAGGGCGAAGAGGCGGTGCGCGCCGCAGTTCCGACGGCGACGATTTTGCGGCCCTCGATTGTGTTCGGCCAGGAAGATGCGTTCTTTAATAAATTTGCCGCCATGGCGAATATTTTACCGGCGCTGCCGCTGATCGGCGGCGGCAAGACAAAGTTCCAACCGATTTATGTGGACGATGTGGCCGATGCCGTTTGCGAAGCGCTTGTACGCTCGGCGGCAAGAGGCCGCATTTATGAGCTAGGCGGTCCGCGGGTCTATTCCTTTAAAGAGCTACTTCAATTGATGCTGGAGGAAACCGGACGCAAGCGCATTCTTGCGCCGATACCGTTCTCGCTGGCGTCGCTGATCGGGCTCTTCGGTGAAATTGCGGCCTGGGCGCCGTTTGTATCGCCGCCTTTGACGCGCGATCAGGTCAGATTGCTGCAGCGGGATAATGTCGTCAGCAACGATCCCGCCATCGGTACGCTGGCGGAGTTTGAAATCAATCCGCAGACGGTGGAATCCATTCTGCCGTCTTATATGGTGCGCTACCGTAAATACGGTCAATTTGCCGAAAGCGCCGCTTAAGACTGATACCCTTCCGGGTTTTGACTTTGCCAGCGCCAGTGATCGGCGCACATGTCCTCAAGGGTTTTTTCCGCGCGCCAGCCAAGAAGTTTTTGCGCCAAATCGGCGTTGGCGTAGATCTCGGCGATGTCGCCGTCGCGGCGCGGCGCGATATCATAGGGGATGTCGCGGTTTGACGCGCGCTTGAATGCAGCGACCGCTTCCAGCACCGATACGCCTTTGCCGGTTCCAAGATTGATATCGACGGCGCCGCCGGTCTTTTTCGCGGCGAGATAATCGAGCGCCGCTACATGACCGCGTGCAAGGTCGGTTACATGGATATAATCGCGCACGCCGGTGCCGTCAGGGGTCGGATAATCCCCGCCAAAAACCTGCAATTTGTCGCGGCGGCCAACGGCAACCTGGGCGATAAACGGGAAAAGATTGTTGGGAATGTCGTTGGGGTCTTCGCCGATGCGGCCTGAGGCGTGTGCGCCAACCGGATTAAAGTAGCGCAAATTGACAATCCGCCATCGATTATCGCTGTGCGCGATGTCCCGGACAATATCTTCGATGAATAATTTGGTGCGCCCATAGGGGTTTGTTGGGCCGGTAAGACCGGATTCATCTACCGGGCTTTCATTGCGGTCGCCATAGACCGTGGCGGAAGACGAAAACACCAGATTTTTTGCATCCGCTGCGTCCAGCGCCTCAATCAGCGTGAGTGCAGCGCCAAGGTTGGTCCGATAGTAACGCGCCGGCTCCGTGACAGATTCGCCGACAGCTTTTAATCCTGCGAGATGCACTGCGCCGTCTGGATTGAAATCTCTTACGGCGCTGATGATGTCCTCGCTCTGGGCGGGATCTGCCAGATCGCGTTCAAGAACTTCAAGATCGCCCGGCGCCAATTCGCGAATTCGGTTGAGAGCCTCCGGGTGCGCGTTTGAAAAATTATCGATGACCAACGCCGCGGCGCCGCCGGCAAGCAACTCGACGCAAACATGGCTGCCGATATAGCCGGCGCCGCCAGTGACAACGATGCGTTTGGTCATATGCTTTCCGCCATCTCAATTTGCCTGGAGTTGCGCTAAAGCAAGTCCGTGCGCCCGCGTTTTTTCAGTTCCTCGACAATCGCGCGCACTTCCTGGGCGTTGTCGCGCCGCGCCACCAGAACAGCATCGCTGGTTGCAACGACAATCAGATTATCAACGCCGGCGACTCCGACAGCCGGGCCGTCTGTGCGTATGACATTGTTCTTGCTGCCGATTGTCACGATATTGTCGGCGTTTTGCGAAGCATCGAGTTCGCTCCAGCTGCCGATGTCGGTCCAGCCGACATCGACGGGGGCGACGATTGCCGCTTTTTCGGTTTTTTCCATCACCGCGTAGTCGATCGAATTTGCCGGGCATCGTTCAAATGCCGGCTCGTCAAGACGCAAGGCCGCGCCAGACAGGGCGCTCCCGTCAAGCGCCTTGCTCGCGAATTTTCTGATGTCCGGCGCATGGCGCTCCAGTTCATCGAGCATCGCTTTGGCGCTGAACAGAAATATGCCGGCGTTCCAGAAATAGCCGCCATCACTGAGATATTTCTGAGCTGTCTCGATGTCGGGTTTTTCCTTAAACGCAGCCACTTCGAAAATAGACGGGCGCAGTTGTGTCCCGGTATGAATATAGCCGTACCCGGTATGCGGATTTTCCGGCTTAATGCCGAAGGTCACGATATATCCTTCTTCGGCGGCTTTGGCGCCAGTCTCTACGGCGCGGCGGAATCCCTGCGCGTCGGCGATGTGGTGGTCGGCCGGCGTCAATAGGATCAGCGCGTCTTCCTCGCCGCGCGCGACCCAGCAGGCGGCGACGGCAGCGACCGCGGCGGTGTTGCGCTGACACGGTTCAAGAATGATTTCAGCGGGGGTAATGTTGATCTCTGCGAGTTGTTCGGTGACGATCGCGCCATGTTTGCGACCGGATATAATTACCGGATTAAGATAGGCGCCGCTTTCATCATGGACACGCAACGCGGTTTCCTGAAACATGGTTCTGTCGGTCACCAGTTTTAAAAACTGTTTTGGCCTGGCGTTCCGCGACATCGGCCAGAGCCGTGTCCCCGATCCGCCGGACATAATGACAGGTTGAATTTTCATGATGCGTCCCCCGCATTTATAGAATCGTCAGTTTCTGCGACAGCTTCAAATATATGGTAAAGAATGCTTGCTGGCACATGCGGCGCAATCGCCGCACCGGTTATGTCATATTCATCTATCCAGAGGCCGGGTGTCGGCGTTTCAAGGTAGGTCTCAAAGAGATCGTTAATAAGTTGCGCCGCCCGCCTGCGGGCATCGGTGTTGCCGTCTTCGGCCTCCGCAAGACAGGCTTTTATATATTCGGTTTGCGGCCAAAGTCTTTTATCGGCCCGTCCAGGTCGTGCGCGGATCGAAATCTCATTGCCGATAAACCCGTAAAAATCCGGGTCTTCGCCCAATTCGACGGCGCGCGAGAACAATGTTCGTCGGTAGGCTGCGAGATCCGCCCGGGAGTGGCGTTGATAATTCCTTAAAAGCCATACCCACTCAAACATGTGGCCGGGCTCAACTGCCGAGCGGTCGGTCAAAAACTTCATTTCGCCGTCAAAAAATTCCCGAAGAACGCCGCGTCCGGGGTCGAAGAAAACCGAACGCATCAGCTCAAGGGCCTTCGCCGCGTAATCAAGCCATTGCTTCTGGCCCGTTGCTTCATAGAGCGCCGTGAACGCTTCGAAAAGATGCATGTGAGGGTTTTGGCGGCGCGGCAGTGTTCCACGGTCGTCTTCCGCCCAGCCGCCATAGGAGGAAGCCAATTCGCGATCTAAAAACCTTGCGACATTGTCGGCAAGCGTTAAAGCGCGGTCGTCTTCTGCGGCCTTCCACCGCGACGCGCAAGCGAGCAACAAAAACGCCTGATCGTAAAGATCGCGTCGATCGTCAATAATTTCTCCGTCTTCTGACAAAAGATGAGCGCAGCCGCGGACGCCTTCATCGGGGCAAGCGGCGTTCAGGAAAAAATCAAATCCCTTTGCGGCGAGGGCTTCTGCGTCTTTATGCCAGCCGCGAAGGCCTGCCTCGGTCAAGGTGTAGATTTGTCTTGATTGTACGCGGACGCGCCTTGCCAGGCCTGTCGCCGGAGCGCCGTTGAAATTCAGCGCTTCGTAAAAGCCGCCGCGGGTATGATCGTAACTTTGCTTTACCCATAAAGGCAGCGCTTTTTCGATAAACCAGTTTTTAAAGCGCAAAAAGGACTGCTGCGGCGTTGCGGGATTACTAGGCATGTCGATTGGCGTTTCCTGTTTCTCGTTGCCTATGACGCATTGCCCATTCCGTCAAATCACGCGGAACATTTATTCGACGGTGACCGATTTTGCGAGATTGCGTGGTTGATCCACGTCGGTGCCCTTTGTCGTTGCGGTAAAATAAGCGAGAAGTTGAACCGGCACGGCATAAACGATCGGCGCCAGCATCGAATTGGTTTCCGGAACCTCAATCGACGCCCAAATATCGCCGCCGGAAGCGGCGATCCCTTTTGCAGAGGAAATCAGGAGCGCCTTTCCGTCGCGCGCCATCACTTCCCGCATGTTTGACAAGGTCTTTTCGAAATGCGCGTCTTTCGGTGCGATAACGACAACAGGCAGGCTCTCGTCAATCAGGGCAATCGGTCCGTGTTTCAATTCGCCTGCCGCATACCCTTCGGCGTGAATATAGGAAATCTCCTTGAGCTTCAGGGCGCCTTCAAGGGCAATCGGGTAGGAAACGCCGCGCCCTATATATAAAATGTCAGTCGCTTTTGCGATGTCGTGCGCGACTTTCTCAATCGCGTCGCTCGATTTCAGCGCTTCGGAAATTTTCCGCGGCGTTTCGAGCAGTGCGTCAACCAGATGCTCTTCTTCTTCGCGGGAAAGGCGTCCGCGCGCGCGGCCCGCCGCAATTGCGATGCAGGCAAGTGCGACAAGCTGGCAGGTAAAGGCTTTGGTCGAGGCAACGCCGATCTCCGGACCTGCGGCCATCGGGAAAATGATGTCGGATTCCCTGGCAATCGAGGATTCGGCGACATTAACGACGGTTGCAATCTTTTGACCATTGGCGCGCGCTTCGCGCAGCGCCGCAAGCGTGTCTGCGGTCTCGCCCGATTGTGAGATAAAAAGCGCACCGCCATTGGCTGTCCACGGAACATCGCGGTAACGCAGCTCGGAGGCGATATCGACTTCAACCGGCAGGCCCGCCCATTTTTCAAACCAGTATTTGGCGGTGAGCGCCGCATAAAAGGCGGTGCCGCAGGCCGATATTGTCAACCGGTCAAGGGCGGCGAAATCAAATGCGCCGTCGGGGAACCGGATTTCTTTTGTCGTCGGGTCTACATAGCGCGAGATCGTGTGGCCGATGACTTCTGGCTGCTCGTGAATCTCTTTGGCCATGAAATGGCGGTGGCCGTTCTTACTGACGGCGCCCTGAGCGGCAGATGAAACTGTTTCCTGCCGGTTCGCTTTAGCGCCTGCTTCGTTGCGAATAACGATCGATGACCGCGAGAGCACTGCCCAGTCGCCTTCCTCAAGATAGGTGACGCGGTTTGTAAATGGCGCCAGCGCGTAGGCGTCTGATCCGAGATACATCTCACCGTCGCCGCGTCCAATCGCCAATGGACTTCCTTTTCGGCCGCAAATCATCAAGTCGTCTTCGCCAGAAAAGATCGCTGCAAAAGCAAATGCGCCGCGCATGCGGTCAATCGATTTCTTAAATGCTTCGGCTGGCGTGCAGTTTTCAGACTGGAGATACCAGGTGATCAATTGTGGGCAGACTTCCGCATCGGTTTCTGACTCAAATGTGACACCTTTGCCGATGAGTTCCTGGCGCAGCTCGGCGTAATTCTCGATGATACCATTATGCACGACCGCGACGCGTTCCGTCGCATGCGGATGGGCGTTCCGTTCATTCGGGCAGCCATGAGTCGCCCATCTGGTGTGGCCGATGCCGATAGCGCCGGGCAGCGCCTCGGTATCCAAAATGGTTTCAAGAGCGCTGAGTTTGCCTGGCGCCCGCCGCCGGGCAATGGCGCCGGCATGGACGGTCGCAACGCCGGCCGAATCATATCCGCGATATTCCAGCCTTCTCAACCCGGCTATGATGGCCGGTGTGACGTCGCCTTTCCCCAAAATGCCGATGATACCGCACATAATGCGTCCGATTCTCCCTTTGACCCGAAATCTTAGTGGTCGACCAGTAAGGCTTTATTAAAGCAAAATCACGGCCGGAGAAGGCCGCAGGCAAGGGAAAATATAGCGATTTCATGAGCGCTCCCGCCCTGCCCAACGCTGGCCTAAACCCGGTCCGGCATTTGGGTCCCCGGCGGCTCTGTTTACTTTGTTGCGCGGTTTGATATTTCCTCCAGACTTTAACGTCCGGAATTTTCACTTTTGGGGCTTTTAATGATGCTGACGCGCTGCGCCGTTTTCGCCGCTCTGATCTTGGTAACCGCTCCGCCGCTTGCGGCTGCTGACGATGATCCGCGCGGCAATGTTGTCACGCTGGGCTATATTGAAAATATCGCCGTCGGAAAGCTTGGCCTTGAAATGAAAGGCAAGCTTGATACCGGCGCGGACACAAGCTCTGTTCACGCTCACAATGTCAAAGTCTATCAGCGCGGCGAAAAAGACAATTGGGTCCGATTTCGTCTCATCGGCAAAAACGGCCGGTCCATTCGCTACGATCAGAACGTCATTCGCTTCGCCCAGATTAAAACCAAAACCGGCGGCGCCATCCGACGGCCGGTAATCCATTTGCCGTTATGTGTCGGCGGAAAATGGGGTCTTGCAGAACTCAATCTCGCCGATCGCGGCGATTTTGAATATGATATTCTGGTCGGTCGTGAGTTTTTGGCGAACCGCGTACTTATCGATTCCGGCAAGACCTTTATCGCCGAGGATGAATGCGAGCCGGTTGATGACGACTAGCCTGCGCCACGCGAGCATTCTCGGTTTAGCGCTGATCATTGTCGGTTTTGCGATATTTCTCGTCAAAACCATATCGCTGAACTATCCGATGTCGCCGGGCGCTACCGCGAAGGTTTGGGATTTTGAAATCTATATTGAGCTTGACGGCCGCAATGAGCCAGCGCGGATAGAAGCTTATATTCCGGCGAGCGATGTTGATCGCAGCCTTTCCGGCGAAGCCTATTATAACGGCTCTTTCGGTCTCAGCCTGGAAACCGACAAGGCGGCGGGAAACCGCAAAGCCGTATGGACCTATCGCTATCCCAGCAATCGCAAGGTTCTTCGCTATACAGCGCAAACGCTGGGCGAAGGAGAGGCGGCGCCCCTGCCGCTTGCGTTTCGCGAATCCGAACCGGCAGTCACGCCATTTGAGGCAGACGTCATCCGGCGGCAGGCGTTCATCGTATGGTCCGGCAATTTGCGCCAGCGCTCCGCAGACGATCAATCCTTCGCCAATCTTGCAGTCAAGGCGGCGTTTGAAGACCGAGCGAGCGGCGAACAATATGCCGATGAGATCGCAGCATTGCTCGGCGACCGGCCAAATACCGTGGGACGGCTCAGTCTTGCACGCCGGACGTTGCAGTCCCAGGGCATTCCGGCGCGTATTGCCAACGGAGTTTTTTTGACCGACGCCCGACGGCGCGTCGAGATCAGACATTGGCTTGAATACCATATTGGCGGCAAAGATTTCCGGTATTTCCCCGACGGCGCGCCAAACCGGTTCTTTACGATCTGGTACGGTGAAGGCGATCTTGTCACCGCAAGCGGCGTTGACAATCTCGAGGTGCAGGTGGCGTTGTCGGCGCGCATGGGAGCGGCGGAGGACATCGCCCAGCAAAACGCTAATGGGCGTATTGGCGCGATGGGCCGCGTCATTGGATTTAGTGGTCTGCCGGTAACGACCCAGCTTGTCTATAAAGTGCTGATGACGATCCCGGTAGGGATCACGCTCCTGGTTTTTCTGCGGCAGTTTATTGGCGTCAAAACTCTTGGCACTTTTATGCCGGTTCTCATTGGCATTGCGTTCCGTGAAACCGCGCTCGTAAACGGCATTCTCCTGTTTTCCTTGCTTGTCGCCCTGGGGTTGGCGCTGCGGTTTTATCTTGAGCGACTGCAGCTTCTATTGGTGCCGAGGCTTGCGGTTGTTCTCATCTTTATCGTGATGACGATGGCGGCCATCACAATTCTGTTAACGGGCGCCAATCAGTCGATCGGCCTGTCGATTTCACTTTTTCCGATGGTTATTCTCACAATGACCATCGAACGCATGTCGATTGTTTGGGAAGAAACATCGGCGAGCGAAGCCATTAAACAGGGACTTGGCAGTCTCGTTGTGGCCAGTATCGCCTATCTTGCCATGTCAAACACGCAGATTGAATATCTGATGTATCAGTTTCCGGAGCTGTTGCTGGTGCTAATGGGGATTTGCGTTCTCATGGGACGATATACCGGCCTCAGGCTCAGCGAATTTTGGCGCTTTCGCGATTTGGCAAAATAGATGCTGCAAGCATACCGGGCATTAAAAAGAAATGGCGTGATTGGCATTAATGAACGCAATGTCAATTATGTCGGCGCGCTGAACAAGCGAAAGCTATTCGTCACCGTGGACGACAAGCTTGTCACCAAGCGTCTGGCGGAAAGTGTCAATATTCCGACACCGGAGCTTTACGGCGTGATCGCGAATGCTCGCGATATGAAGAAACTGCCTGAGATGATCAATCATCCCGACGGGTTTGTCGTCAAACCGGCGCAGGGCTCACAAGGAAAAGGCATCCTCGTTGTCGACCGCCCGTTAAAGGGCGGCTGGCGGCTCGCCTCCGGACGGCGCATCGCCATCGATGTTCTGAAATTCCAGATCAACAATATCCTGTCCGGCATGTATTCCCTGGGCGGCCAGTCGGACAAGGCGCTGCTGGAATATCGCGTCAAGTTCGATGATGTATTTGGCAAGGTGTCCTATAAGGGCGTGCCGGATATTCGCGTCATCGTGCTGAAAGGCATACCGGTATTTGCGATGCTGCGGTTGCCGACCGCGGAATCCGACGGCAAGGCCAATCTCCACAAAGGCGGTGTCGGCGTCGGTATTGATATGGCAACCGGCCTGACGCAGCAGGCGATGCAGTTTGACCAGCTGATCGATCTTCATCCGGATACGGCGCACCCACTGGAAAATATCCAGGCGCCGTTCTGGGATGACATATTATCGATGGCGGCGCGTTCCTATGATGTCACCGGGCTCGGCTATATCGGTGTTGACGTTGTGCTCGACCAGGAAAAAGGTCCGCTTCTTCTGGAGCTGAATGCACGGCCGGGCATTTCCATCCAGATCGCCAATCGCCGTGGTATGCGCTTTGTGCTTGAAAAAGCGGCAAACCTTGCGTCAGCCAAGTTAAGCACCGAAGAGCGCGTGGCGATCGCAAAGACGCTTTAATACGGGCCGCTCCCGCATGAGGGGATAACGGTCGGCAGCACAAAGCGGTTATTCAGCGGCGTGTTGTTTCTGGTCGCCGAATTGCAGATCGGCGAGGCGCGCATAAAGCCCGCCGCGGGCGAGGAGCTCTTCATGAGAGCCCTGGTCAATAATCCTGCCGTCTTCCATCACCGCAATAACGTCAGCGCTTAAAACCGTCGCCAGACGATGTGCGATCACGACGGTGGTGCGATTGGCGGAGATCCGCTCAAACGCATCCTGTATGGCGCGCTCACTTTCAGAATCGAGTGCACTGGTCGCTTCGTCCAGCAGCAAGATAGGCGCATCACGTAAAATCGCGCGAGCAATGGCGAGACGCTGGCGCTGCCCGCCGGAAAGGGTCGTCGCATTCTCGCCAAGCTGTGTGTCATAACCCTCCGGCAACGCCGAGATAAATTCATCGGCATTTGCGGCGCGCGCTGCATTGCGGATTTCCTCATCGCTCGCCGACGGTCGGCCAAAGCGAATGTTGTCAGCGGCAGAGCCGCCAAAAAGCGGCGCGTTTTGCTGCACGACGGCGATTGCGCTGCGCAACTCCGTAGGGTCGAGGTCTTTGATATCGACGCCGTCGATCATGATTGCGCCGCGGCGCGGATCATAAAAGCGTAAAATGAGCTGGAACATTGTGCTTTTGCCGGCGCCTGACGGCCCCACAAGCGCAATGGTTTGGCCCGGCGCGACATGCAGGGAAACATCGCGCAGCGCCGCCGTGTCCGGGCGGGCCGGGTAATAGAATTCAATATGGTCAAAATTGATCTCACCGCGAATGGGTGAGGCGAGAGTTTTCGGGCTGGCGGGGGCTGTAATATCCGATTTCGCCGCGAGGAGTTCCATCAGCCGTTCCGTGGCGCCGGCGGCGCGCATCACTTCGGCATAGGTTTCCGTTAAAAGGCCGACACCGCTTACTGAAACGAACGCATACATCACAAATTGCGTCATGGCGCCTGGCGTGATGGCCCCGCCTTTCACCTGAACGGCGCCGAACCACAAGACCGCAATGAGGCCAGACAGGATGAAAGAGAAAATGATGCCGGTCATATAAGCGCGCACGCGCACGCGTCGTAAGGCAACATCGAAGGTCGCTTCGACGGCGCTGGCGAAATTCGACTTTTCTTCCTCCTCGCGCGTGAACGCCTGTACGGTTTCGACAGCGCGAAGGCTTTCGCTGGCCCGCGCCGAAGCATCGGCAAGGCTGTCCTGGCTTGAGCGCGACAATCGCTGGACGCGCTGTCCAAAGAGCAAGATTGGGCCGAGGATTACCGGCCCGACAGCCAACACCATAAGCGCAAGTTTCCAACTGACGACGATCATCAAAATCAGCGCGCCTGTCGTCGTGGCGATCGTCCGTAAGGCGACGGATATTGAGGACCCAACCACGGTCTGGATCAGCGTCGTATCCGTCGTCAGGCGTGACAGAACTTCACCCGTGCGAACATTGGCGTAAAAGCCCGGGCTGAGCCCAACGAGATGATCATAGACGGCGCGACGCAGATCGGCGACAACGCGCTCACCAAGGCGGCTGATAAAGTAATAGCGCAGCGCGCTGGCGACACCCAACAGCAGGGCCACTAAAACCCCGACGCCGAAATAGCCGGCAAGCTGGTCGCCAAATGAAAAGCGCGTGCAGAGGTCGGACGCGGAAGCGCCGGAAAAGCCACAATCGACAACAAGACGAAACGCTACCGGCAGTAACAGCGTCAGCCCGGCGGCAAGGGTCAGAAAAATTGTGAAGGCGAAAAGGAGGCCCGGATAGTTTAATATGAACGGGATGAGCCGGCGCAATGGTTTTGTTGTGCGGGCTTTTTCGCGGTGCGCCCGATCGCGCTCAAGCTCTGATGCAAAAGACGAGCCTCGATCGGCGTCAGCACGTGCGCTTGAAATGCCGTTGGGTGAACTGTTCGGCATGTCCTGCGCCATTACTAGCCCCGATGTTAAATGCGATTGTGGCGCGGAGGCGCGCCAGCGGCCGATATAGGCGCTGGTTGGGGCAAGTACAATATTTCTCGAGTATTTCCACGCGGTTGAAAGCAGTGCTTTCAAGGGGAACTGGTTCGCGTGCGGGAAATGCGGCCAAATAAAAACTTGCAGCCATTCCGTAACTCCAGATCGACCGGAACGGCTCAAGGTGTAATTCATCTGTGGCCGATAACAGGCTTTCTTATCTATCAGGCGGATTTGGAGCCGGTATAAATACAACAGGGCTGCGCGCCGGCATTCTTGCCGGCGCCTTTTTCTGCAGCTTTTCTTAGCCTGTGCCGCGCCTTCTAGCGCCACATCACGTCCAGGCTTTCGAGATCGTTGATTACCTGCCACTTACCGCCGCCGTCCTCGACGCGGTCACGCCAGGCGTTGATTCGGCTCATATATTCTCTCGGGTCGATATTGTCGCTTCTAAGCTTTGTGACGTTGAGGGCGATGACATCAAAGCCGTCAAGCGTCAAAGGAATATCGCGAATATAACCTTCCTGAAGGTCTTCTTTCAGGTCCGAAAAGATAAAGATGATTTTTCGGCCGGTGTTTTTTTCAGTCAAAAATTCCGATGCCTGTAATACGCCGCCGGTAATGTCAGTATAAGAAGAAGGTTTCACGTTTCCAACAAAAGCGTCGATGGTCTCGCGGAACTGACGTTTTTGCTGGTTGGTCACCGATGGCCGGTCGTCAAAATGCATTTTGGCAACGATGTCGCGTTCGGAAAAACTGCCGGTGTCGACGCGCGCGACAGCGAAGGCGTCACTCGGTTCCAGGCGCGAGAGAATGACATTAATGATCTGCTGGGCCTGATGGACCTCTTCGGTATAAGTGCCCGAAGTGTCGATCAGCATATAGACGCCTGTGTTATGGGCCTGGGGCTCTGAGCAGCCGGTGGCGAACATTGCTGCAACAACGCCAATTGAGAGAAATCGTTTTTTCATAATCGCCTCCTTATCGGCTCAGCTTGCAAGACGTTCTTCAACGTCTTTCATTAGGGCCTTGGCGCCGACGGGCTGCGGCGCCTCGCGACGGGTTTTCGCCTTACCGCTGTCTTCACCTGTCAGGCGTTTTTCGACCCAAAGCGGTGCAAAGATGACGACATCATAGAGCTGCGTTAAAACCTCGGCGCCTTCGTCAAAGCCGCGTGCAAGCAATTTTAAGGCAAAGCTTGCGGTCAAGAGAACGCCGGCCGCCGCCCAGCCCAGCACAGCGCGCATGGAGTGGACAAAGGTTTCGAGCGGGATCCCAACGAAAGTCAGCGCAAAAGGCAAGATAAAGCCCATGCCCATTTGCGCAGCTGTAGTAATCCACAGGAAGGATGTTTGCGCGGCGATGCCGTCGCCGCGCAATAATGCAGTTGTGGCGAGTTCATCCTGCAACAAAAGTTCGCGCATATAGGCAAGCCCGGCCTCAACGCAGGCGAGTGAAAACAAAAGGCCGAACGCGACCATCGCCAGCCGGCGGCGGACATGGTCCGGCAAGGCGCTTACCGCAGGAAACAAATTGGTAATACGCAGGCATTCCATCACGAAAAGGCCCATGGAAAGCTCAACAAGAATAATCACCAATGCGGCGATATCGGCCATGCGGAATGAGCCGACAAAAGCATTGCCGCCAACCATCTCGGACATGGGCCGCGCGATCAGGTGAAAATTCACAACGGCGCCGCCAGCTGCGACAACGAGGACAAGTCCGGCAACAAAAAATTGAACCAGCGCTGAAGATTGAAGTGCGGCCGCAGCGCGGTCCGTTCCCGCACTGATCTCTTCATATTTCTTCATATGCTGATCGACCGAGGCGGCGCGTGAGTTTGTCGTCTCAAGGCGGGTTTTGACTTCGCCAAGCAATTTCAGCGCTTCGCGCCAGGACGGCGCCATTTCGTTCAAATGTTTGTGCCGCGTACGGCAGTCTTTTCGATAATCCTCACTTGCCTCATCCGCAGCCTCCTTGAACGAACCGTGGATGCTTTCGAGCACCGGCCGAAGCACCGGATCGGCCTTCGCCGGGACGGCGGCGACCGCCTCGACAGCCTCGGCCCATCCCGGCGGAGAGGGCGCCGTCGCGGTGCTTTTTGCGTAATCATCATCAAGATTGCTCGCGCGCTCGGCGAGCGCCTGGTGCAGCGACGGGTACTGACCGAGATCGCGTTGCACCGTGTCGCCAAATCGCTCAAACTCGCGTTCCACCATGCGCGCCGCCGCGTCACGGCCGGCGGCAAGAAGGACCTCTCGATTCCTTGCAGTCAGATTGGTGCGGGCGTCGACAAGCGACTGTGAGGCGAAGCGAAGCCCCTGGGCCAACGCCCGGCACATTGATGAGATGAGGCCGCGCATAGGCGCGCGTGCGAAATACAAGGCGGCGACCGCAATAGCGATCAGGGCAAGCGTATTCATCAGTTCTCCTCCGAAAAGTTCGGCGACTGTCATGACGCCCCTCCTCAAGAATGATCATGCGCGTAACTGGCCAGGAGCAATAAATTACCGGGTTGCGCTCCTGTGTGTTATGAAGGCGGCGGTATTCCCAAATCGGAAAAACTATGGCGAGAAAGATCGATAAATTTTGACTATTGCGGCAATTAAGATGCATGCAAACAAAATCTAAATAGAATAAAGTTTAAGCCGACATCGATGTTTTTGTTCCGGCCAGGTCCAATTTTTTGAGGCGTTCGGCGGCATAGCCTGAACATGAAATATTGGAAAGCAACAACCGAATGCGCGATAGCGACGATGTCTTAACCGCGTCAGCATTTTTGGCTTTAACGCTCATTGATGCGGCGGCGGCGCGGTATAAATAATTTTTCCGGAACGCAACGTATAGCGTATGTCGCCAAGAGCGTTGATCTGTTGAGCAGGATCGCTTCCGAACACAACAAGATCGGCGTCACGCCCAACCTCAATGACGCCAAGACGGTCGGATTCGCCGAAGAATTCCGTTGGCGCCGACGTCAGAGAAGCAAGGATTTCGGGGAAACTCATGCCGGCTTCCATCATGAGTCGATATTCATTCATCGGGTCATATTGATTAGCGCCGCTATCGGTACCGAAGAGCACGACGCCGCCGGCCGCGATCCAGCCACGCAGCTGTTTGGTCGCGGTTGCGGCGATTTTCGCGCCTGTGCTCTCGCGGTCGTGGCGCGCATAATAGGTCCAAAGCGACAATGTCGGCGTCAATGCCGGGCGCTTTTCCGTGATGGCGGCGAAGATCGCATCGTTCCAGTTGCCGGAATGCGGAGTCGTATGGCCGATGACATCGGCGCCAGCGTTCAGCGCAAAGAGGACATCATCGCCGTTATTGGGGTGGAGGAAGACGGGTTTTCCGCGGCGATGGGCTTCTGCGATGGCGGCGTCAATGACGCCGTCAGGCATTGGCGCGTCGCTGCGTCCGGCAAACAGTTTGACGCCCTCGGCGCCATCATCGATGGATTGTGTGACAATGTTAGTTGCGTGTTCCGGTCCCGTAACTTCGGGCAGCGGCGCTTTCATCAACCCCATCATATTCAGAATTTGATCGGAGGGCAGGGCGCCGGGCGCCACGAGGCCCGCGCCGGTTGAACGAATATGCGGGCCGTCTATTTCGCCGCTTTCGATTCGGTCCCGGAGTGATTTTGTATTCTGCCAATCCGACGTCACATCGAAGACGCTGGTAAAACCAAAGCGCGTGAACATGTCCGTCAATTGTTGATTCAACTCTTCAGCCGGCGCGGATTCGGCGCCCGCCCATTTGCGTTCGAAGAAATGCACGTGGCTGTTCCAAAGACCGGCAGTAACAACAAAGCCTTTTAATTCAAGCGTCCGGGCGTTGCGTGGGACGGCGACAGCATTTTTCTTTCCCACCGCCGTAATGACGCCGTCCGTGATCAATATGACGCCGTTATGGATGGGGGGAATCGTTGGGTTTACATATATTGTTGCGTCTTTGAGCGCCAAAATATCCGGCGCCGGTTTGGCGGCGCCGGCGGCGGCGAAGAAAGTCGCAGCGACTGCAAGGACAATAATCGAAAGCCGCATAAGGCGTATTCCTGCGGATCATTTTCTCTTCGCAATCAGCCTAAACCGGTTTGCCGCGACCGGCAATTGCGATGCCGCAATGTCCGGCCGGTAATGCATAAATCCGGAGCGTTAGTTAAGTTGCCGCCTTCATCATCGCCGCCGCTTTTTCGGCGATCATGATGGTTGGTGCATTCGTATTGCCGGAAACCAGCGCCGGCATGATCGATGCGTCTACCACGCGCAGGCCATCGACCCCATTGACGCGCAATTGCGTGTCAAGCACGGCTTCGGCGTCCGAACCCATGCGGCAGGTTCCAACCGGATGATAGATCGTATCGGAGCGTGCGCGAATGTCAGCTTCAAGGGCGGCGTCATCAACACTGTCGTCAACATAAAGCGCCTTGCCTTTTACCTGGGCGAGGGCAGGCGCATTGAATATTCGTTGAATGATCCGCGCGCCTTTTTTCAAACGCATTAAATCGTCCTCGTCGTCGAGAAAATTCGGATCAATCGCCGGCGGCGCCAGGGGATCGTTGCTCGCGAGGGTTACGCTGCCGCGGCTCTTCGGCCGCAACACGCAGACATGACAGGATATCCCGCCGCCGAGATGTTTTTTGCGTCCATGATCGTCAACGAGCCCGGGAATAAAGTGAAGCTGAACGTCGGTTTCAGCCTCAGAGGAATCGGTTTTCAAGAACCCGCCCGCTTCTGCGAGGATCGATGTGAAAGGGCCTTCGCCCTTTTTGCGATAGGCGGAGAGCGCCGGGAAAAATTTGCGCACCATCCCTAAATTTACGCCGACGGATCCTTGCGACGGCGTTTTATAGAGTGCTGTCCAGTCGAGATGGTCCTGAAGGTTTTTTCCCACGGCGGGTGCATCATGGACCATATCGACGCCGCGATCACGCAAATGCGCGCCGGGGCCGACGCCGGAGAGCATGAGAAGTTGCGGCGATTGAAACGCGCCGGCGGAAAGAACGACCTCACGCCTGGCGGCGACAGCTTCCTGTAATTTGCCATGGCGAAACGCAACGCCGGAAGCACGCTTGCCGTCAAACATGACTTTTTCAGCATGGGCGCCGGAGATCACCGTGAGATTGGTGCGCTCCTTTGCCGGGTTGAGATACGCGACAGCGGTTGAACAACGCCGGCCATCACGTTGCGTGACCTGATAGAAGCCCATGCCGTCCTGCCGGTCGGCGTTAAAGTCGCCATTGACGGGAAGTTGCAGTTCTGTGGCGGCTGCAAGGAAGCTTTCCGAAAGCGGATTTTTGTAGCGTTGATCAGAAACCGTCAGCGGTCCGCCTGTCGCGTGAAACGCATCTTCTCCACGCTGATTGTCTTCAGCCTTTTTGAAGAAGGGCAGGATATCTTCATACGCCCATCCTGTGGCGCCATTGGCCGCCCAGCCGTCATAGTCAGCTTTTGACCCGCGGATATAGATCATTGCGTTAATCGAGCTTGAACCGCCAAGAACCCGGCCGCGCGGCTGGTAACAGATGCGGTCATTTAAATGTTTTTGCGGAACAGTGTCGAAGCGCCAGTTGATTGGCGACCAATCAGGCACGAAGGCAAAACCAATCGGTGCATGGATCAAAGGATCCTTGTCGGCGCCGCCGGCTTCGAGGAGGCAAACGGAAACGGAACGGTCTTCTGACAAGCGGTTTGCCAGCACGCATCCCGCTGATCCCGCCCCGACAATCACGTAATCAAACTCGCCAAGCGGCTGGCGCACCCCATTTGCTTTTGCCATGTCCGCCCTAGAGAATTTTACGCAGGAAAGAGAGGATTTTGTCTGTCCTCGCCGTGAAGGGCGGATGCAGCAGCGATCCGCTGGCAAATTTGCTTTGATAAAAAACCGGTTTCATATGGGAAAAGGTTTCAAAGCCTGATTCGCCGTGATAGGCGCCCACGCCGCTTTTGCCGACGCCGCCAAAGGGTAGATTTTCCTGAGCTACATGCCAGATAGCGTCATTCACAGTCACGCCGCCGGAAACAGTTTTTTGCAACACGCGGTCGCGCGCGTCATTGTCAGATCCATACCAGTAAAGCGCCAATGGCCGGTCGCCTCCATTAATATGCGCAATCGCTTCGTCAGTTGATTGCACGCGGAGTATCGGCAGGATTGGACCAAAGATTTCCTCTTTCATAAGGCCGATATCCTGCGGCGGATCAACAATCAGCGTCAGTGGCAGCTTTCTTTGAGGATGAAGCGCATTAGCCGAGCCAATTTCGACGATTTTGACGCCGCGATCGCGGGCTTCCTCGACGAGCGATTTAAGGCGCGCGAAATGCCGGTCAGAAACAATTGACGTGTAATCCGACGTTGTATCGATATCGGGATATAGTTCGCGCGCGGCGCCGGCGATACCGTCTACAACGGCGTCCAGTTTGCTTTGCGGCGATAATACATAATCCGGCGCTACACAGGTCTGCCCGGCGTTGAGAGTTTTTCCGTGCGCGATCGACTTTGTTGCTGCGGCAATGTCAGCGCTCTCGTCAATGACGACAGGCGACTTGCCGCCGAGCTCCAGCGTAACGGGCGTGAGGTTTTTTGCGGCCGCCTGTGCGACGCGAATGCCGACAGGCGTCGAGCCCGTAAAAAGCAGATGATCAAAAGGCGTTTCGGTAAAGGCCTGACCTGTCTCAACGCCGCCGGTAATCACAACGCATTCATCTTCGGCGAACTCTGACGCAATCGCGTCGCGTAACGCTTCGCTGGTGCGCGGCGTTAACTCGCTCGGCTTGATCATGACGCGGTTGCCCGCCGCGAGCGCAGCGACAGCCGGCGCCAGCGCCAGTTGCACGGGATAGTTCCATGGCGATATGATTCCGACGACGCCGAGCGGCTGGGGCTCTATCCGGCTTTTTCCCGGCAGCATGTGGATCGGCGTCGCCACGCCGCGCGGTCGCATCCATTTTTTGAGATTTTTCCGGGCGAGTTTCGCGCCTGAAACGGTAACAACAACTTCGGCGATGATGGTTTCGTGTTTGGCGCGATTGCCGAAATCGGCGCTGATGGCTTCAATGAATTTCTCTTCATTGGCTTCCGTCAGGCGAATGATCTTGTCGAGACTGGCAATGCGCTGATCGTAGGAAATGAACGGCGTGGCGGCATAGGCTTTCTTTTGCAGCGCGAAGAGGCGGTCGAGTTCGCGTTCGCCATCAGTTTTATCGGCGTCGAGGGTGCGGGCGGTGTCGGCGGCCATGGCGGCGCTCCTTTGGGCGGCGAGGATCGGACTGAATTCTAGAATATGCGGGCGTTAAGTCCACACTCTTTGGCGCCAGCCCCGTGCGCGAAGGCGCACAAACGGTAATACCGGCGCGAAGGCGCACAAACGATAATACCGGCGCGAAGGCGCACAAACGGTAATACCGGCGCGAAGGCGCACAAACGGTAATACCGGCGCGAAGGCGCACAAACGATAATACCGGCGCGAAGGCGCACAAACGAAAACACCGGCGCCGGGATACTTAGTTGCCCGGCGGTAATGGAATAAACCCGCTGACACGCTTTTTATAGTCTGCATATTCCGGATATTTCTTTTCCATAAAGCGTTCGGTCAGCGCCTTGCCGGAGATATTGATCAAAAAGAACGCCATCACAGCGGGTGAAAGGATTGTCCAGACGCCATAGGGGCTTTCCAGGGCAATCAGCGTCAGCCCCGCCCAGACGGTCGCGTCGCCGAAATAATTTGGATGCCGCGTCAGCGCCCACAGCCCTTGCGTCATTAGCTTGCCCTTATTGGCGGGATCGGCCTTGAAGCTGCGCAATTGCCAGTCGCCAATCGCCTCAAAGCCGAGGCCGACTGTAAAAACAATCACTCCAAGCCATGCGACAAGTCCCAACCCATCGTCGCCAAACTGGCCGAGCTGAACGGGCAGGGAAACGAACCAGGCGATCAGCCCTTGCAGCCAGAAAATATTGGGCAGGGATCCCCGTGCAAAAGCTGCATCGGAGCCCGCTTTGGCGCGCATCTTCTGATAGCGATAATCCTCACCATGACCAATATTACGTTTGGCGAGATAGAGCCCGAGCCGCGCGGCCCAGAGCGAGACCAACACCGTCAGGACCAGTGCGCCAGGATCGGCGCCGTCTGTCCGGAAAAAAGTCAGCAAAGCGGGCGCTGCGCAGGCAGGGCCCCAGAAAATATCGATGATGCTGGCGTCCTTGATGCGAATACTGACGAACCAGACGATCGTAAGTAACGCCAAAAGGATGGCGAGGTTTGAAATTAAAAGGAAAAGAATTTCCGAAAGGGTCATTGGGCCGTCAGGGGTTGCGTCGGAGGATTGTGAGGTTGCGAAATTGCGGCATCGCCGGCGCCGGAACAAGCGTTTTGAGCAGCCAACCGTCCGCCTTCGCCTCGCGTCAATGTTGTGCGTCACGACATTGTCTGCGCTTCAGGCTGGCCTGCCAAGCCGACCCGCTGCGCCAGCGCCTGCGTGGCGAGAGCCTATTGTTCAGTCCGCCTTCGCTGAAGCTTCGGCGGGACAGCCTTCGCCTGGTTGAGGTCTTGCACGCAGAATTTTTTTGGCGATTAAAGGCTGGCTTGCCAAGCCGAAGCCTGCGTAGCAGGCGAAGGCGCGCATCACTAAAATGTGGCGAAGGCTAAAGGCGTTTTTTTGCAAACGCTCGGCCTGAGCCGGATTTTAGATATTTCTCGAAGTCGTTTGCACGTGCGTCGTCTGAGAATGCAATGTACGTCTGCAGTTTCCAGGGAGCATATTTTTTCGTGTGACTTACTTGTCCTGCATTATGTTTTTCCAGGCGTTGACTAATATCATCGGTGATGCCGGTGTAGTGGCGCTGGGGGTCATCGCCGCTTTGCAAGATGTAGACGTATTTCATCGTTTCGTCCGCCTTCGCTGAAGCTTCGGCGGGACAGCCTTCGCCTGGTTGAGGTCTTGCACGCAGAATTTTTTTGGCGATTAAAGGCTGGCTTGCCAAGCCGAAGCCTGCGTAGCAGGCGAAGGCTGGTGGAGCTAGGCGGAATCGAACCGCCGACCTCGTCATTGCGAACGACGCGCTCTCCCAACTGAGCTATAGCCCCTTTTATCCAGCGACTTGGGAAAAGGCGGTTTACGGCCTCGCCCCGATCTCTGTCAATCTCCGCCCGCCCGCGTTAGACTGTGGCTATACGCCAAAAGGGACGTCTCATGCTGAAGCTTTTTCTCGCAGCCATGCTGACAACATCACCGGCGGAAATCCCGCCCCACACCTGGTCCTGCAATAACCAGATTGAGGTCTGGTGTACCGGGGATAGTTGTGCAGCGATGAATGAAGACGAGACAACGCCGCTTGATATCTGGGCCAGCCGCGACGGCCGGTTTGCGGTCTGCGCCTATTCGGGCTGCTGGGAGGGCGAGACGGAGCTCGTGGAATCCCGGGGCCGTCTCCTTTGGGCGGCGGATAATGTGGAGTTCCTTTCAGGACGCGGCGGCTCGAATGTCGACGTCACGCTGGTGATTATTGAAAAGGAAGGGGTTGGATTTGTTCGCGCTGGCGGCTTTGCAACGCCGCTCTTGTGTTCGCGCGCTGCGCCTGACCTGCGCTGAGCGCCGGATATATGGGCCGCGCTTGGTTGCAAGCGGGGGCGACTGCCCTTAAGTCAGCCCCAAGCCAGTCAGGAGCCGCGCGCCAATGATTCCGATGCCCTTCTTTTCGCTGATCGACGCGATTTTACAGCTCTACACCTTTATCGTCTTTATCATGGTGATCTTTTCCTGGCTTTTGTCGTTCAATGTTATCAACCGCCATAATCAGTTTGTGGATATGGTCTGGCGCACCATCGGCGCCCTGACCGAACCGGTTTTGCGCCCGATCCGCAAAATGATGCCCTCGCTTGGCGGAATTGATATTTCGCCAATTGTTTTGTTGCTCGGCGTTTTCTTTCTGCGTGAAATGAACCGCTGGTTGGCGGTGCGGATTGGCGTTTAACGTTTTGAATGGGCGATAAAACATTCTTCGAAAAAACCGAAATTGGTATTCGCCTGTATTTAAGAGCGACGCCCGGCGCGGCAACAAATGAGATCGCGGGATTGTGGCAAAGCGCCGACGGCGAGACGCGCGTCGCTGTCAAAGTAACCGCACCGCCCGATAAGGGCAAAGCCAATGCCGCCATACTCAAACTCCTCGCCAAAAAACTCGGCTTGCCGAAATCGGCGCTGTCGGTTAGGGCGGGTGAAACGTCGCGGCTGAAAGTGATCCAAATTGAAGGCGAGCCGGATGCGCTCGCCGCCGCGCTTGAAAATCTCGTGGGAGAGGGTTCATGAGTGCTGAACTGATTGACGGAAAAGCCGCCTCCGCAAATTTACGTGAAACGATTGCGGCCGCTGTGGCGCAAATGAAAGCCGATCATGAGCTCCAGCCCGGCCTTGCCGTGGTGCTCGTCGGCGATGATCCCGCAAGCCAGGTTTATGTACGAAACAAGGGCGTTGCGACGGAAAAAGCCGGCATGCGTTCCATCGAACACCGCCTGCCGGCAGATGCGACTGAAAACGCCGTCGCCGGTCTCGTGCGCCAGCTTAATGGCGATGACGCCGTGGACGGCATTCTCGTGCAGCTGCCATTGCCGGCGCACATTAATTCGGCGCGCATCATTGAAGAGATTGATCCTGCAAAGGATGTCGACGGGCTGACCGAAGCCAGCGCCGGACGGCTGATGCTGGGAAAGCCCGGGCTTGTTCCGTGTACGCCGCAAGGCTCAATCATTCTGGCAAAATCAGTGCGCGAGAATCTTTCCGGGCTTAGCGCCGTGGTGGTCGGGCGGTCGATCCTGGTGGGCAAGCCCCTGGCGATGTTGCTGCTGGCTGAAAACTGCACAGTCACCATGGCCCATTCGCGCACCAAAGACCTAGCTGCGGTGTGCCGGAGCGCTGATATATTATGCGCTGCCGTGGGCCGCCCGCGGGTGATCGAAGGCGACTGGATCAAAAAAGGCGCGACCGTCATCGATGTGGGGATCAACCGCATAGAAGAAGATGGCAAAAACCGCCTTGTGGGCGATGTCGATTTTGATGCGGCGAAAACCCGGGCAGGCGCGATCACGCCGGTGCCCGGCGGCGTCGGACCGATGACGATCGCTTGCCTTTTGCGCAATACGGTGATCGCCGCCGCGCGGCGGCGCGGTCTGGCAGAACCGCTGGTCTAAGGGGTCTTTTATGGAACAGCTCAGCGCATTTTGGGATCAGGTCGTGGCGGTCTGGCAAATGACCCTGCTTGGGGTGCGCGTCGATCGCCTGATCACTGCCGCCGGCATTTTCTTGTTCTTTGTGCTGTTGCGGCGCCTGCTGGCGCATTTCGTCATCGGCGCCCTGAAGCGCATCGCCAAACGTACGAAAACGTCCTTCGACGATGTGATGCTTGATGCGATCGAGCAACCCTTGACCTATGTGCCGATCGCGCTTGGCGTTTTCCTCTCAGCCCAGGCGTTGCATCTTGAGGGCAGCGCCGCCAGCGCGACGGATAAACTCGTTCAGACGCTTATCGCAGTGACAATCTTCTGGGCGCTCTTTCGACTGGTCGACCCTTTTTCGCTTCTTTTAAAGCCGCTTGAAAAAATATTCACGCGAACGCTTGTCGATTGGATCCGCAAGGCGCTCAAAAGTTTTTTCATTTTTGTCGGCGCGGTGGCGGTGCTTACCATCTGGGGTATTCCGGTGATGCCGGTGCTCGCCAGCCTGTCACTTTTGTCGGTTGCGATCGCGCTCGGGGCCCAGGATTTTTTCAAAAATCTCATCGGCGGCATTCTGGTCATCGCCGAGCGGCGCTTTAAACCGGGAGACTGGGTGTTGGTTGACGGCGTGGTTGAAGGCACAGTGGAAAAAATCGATTTCCGCTCAACCTCTGTGCGGCGGTTCGATAAGGCGCTGGTAAATGTGCCGAACGCGACTTTTTCAGAAAGCGCGGTCACCAATTATTCTGAAATGACCCATCGCCGGATTTACTGGAAACTCGGCGTTGAGTATCGCACGACCGTCGGTCAGCTGCGCGAGATTCGCGACGGTATCGAAAATTATGTTCTCGGCAGCGAAGAGTTTGCACACCCGCCTGAAGTCTCGACTTTCGTGCGCATTGATGCATTCAGCGATTCATCGATCGATATCATGCTCTATTGTTTTACCCGGACCACCAATTGGGGCGAATGGCTCGAGATCAAGGAGCGGCTCGCCTACAAGATCAAGGAAATTGTCGAGGCTGCCGGTTCTGGTTTCGCTTTCCCGTCACGCACGATCTATGTCGCGGGCGCCGATGCGCCGGAAACCTTTACGCCGCCTGCGACAGATTCTTAGCGCGCGCTTCTCACGAAATTGTGGTTTTTAACGCGGCGCTTAGCCATGTCTATTGGCGCTTAGAGCGCCGGGCGAAAAAGTGGCTACCGGTTTTTCGCAAAATCCGGCGCGCAGAAAAAACCTGGATCATCGGGCGATTCCATTTAATCGCCCGATGATCTAGTAAAAGGAGTCCGTTATGGGATTTACCGTCCACACCGTCGAGACCGCGCCGGATGACAGCAAGGCGCTTTTGGAAGACAGCCAGAAACGCTTTCAGTTCATTCCGAATCTGCACGGCGTGATGGCCGAAAGTCCGGTTCTGCTGGAAGCCTATAAGACGATGGCCGATCTTTATGGAAAGCTGGGGATGAACGTGCTTGAGCGCCAGATTGTGCTGCTCGCCATCATTTTCGAAAATGAATGCCCCTATTGCATGGCCGCGCATTCAGCGATTGCTCAGATGGAACAAATGCCGCCGGATATTTTGAGCGCGATGCGCGACGGCCTCCCGCTTGGCGACGCCAAGCTTGAAGCCTTGCGCGCCTTCGCCGCCAAAATGACGCGCGAGCGCGGCTGGGCCGATGCGAGCGATGTCAAATCAATGCACGACGCCGGTTACACCAACCAGACGATCCAGGAAGTGATCTTTGCGATCGGTTTCAAGACCATGTCCAATTATGTGAATCATATTGCGGAAACGCCGGTCGATACGGCGTTTGAAGGGCTGGCCTGGACAAGACCGTAGAGGCTCGCATTTTTTCCTCTCCTCCCTCCGTCACTCCAGGTAATCGAAGTGGCTAAATATCCAGCGCATCCCCGATGAACGTCGCGTTTTCCTGTATGAACTGAAAACGCGCTTCCGGTTTCTTGCCCATCAGGCGTTCAACGAGATTGGCGCTTTCCGCAATTTTGTCTTCGGCGATAACGACCCGCGCCAGCGTCCGCGTTGCGGGGTTCATCGTGGTTTCTTTCAATTGCGCCGGCATCATTTCGCCAAGGCCTTTGAAACGCGAAACTTCGACTTTCTGGCTTGCCTTGAATTCAGACTTCAATAATTTATCGCGCGCCGCTTCGTCCATGGCGTAGACGGACTTGCCCCCGGCGGTCAGACGAAACAGCGGGGGCTGCGCCATATAAAGTCGGCCTTCGTGGATCAAATCCGGCATTTCCTGATGAAAAAACGTAATCAACAAAGCTGCGATATGCGCGCCGTCCACATCAGCGTCGGTCATGATGATGACTTTTTCATAGCGCAGATTTTCGATGTCGAACTTCGCGCCAAGCCCGGCGCCCAGCGCCTGGGTCATGTCGGCAATTTCCTGGTTAGCGAGAATTTTGTCGCGCGCTGCTGAAGCGACATTTAATATCTTGCCACGCAGGGGAAGGATCGCTTGCGTTGCGCGGTTGCGCGCCTGTTTCGCCGATCCGCCCGCCGAGTCGCCCTCGACGAGAAATATCTCGGTGCCGGTGCGATCTTTCTGGGAACAGTCGGCGAGTTTGCCGGGCAGGCGCAGCTTGCGCGTTGCAGCGGCTCGCGAGACTTCTTTTTCGCGGCGCCGGCGCTGGCGTTCGTCGCTGCGTTCAATGACCCATTCGACCAGAGCGCCCGCCTGTTTCGGGTTGGATGCCAGCCAGTGGTCAAAGGCGGGGCGCACGGTGTTTTCAACAATGCGCTGGGCTTCGGCAGTTGCGAGCTTGTCTTTGGTCTGGCCCTGAAATTCCGGATTGCGCACAAAGACGGACATCAGCGCGCCCGCAGTGCCGAGAACGTCCTCGGCGGTGACGTTCGATGCTTTTTTAACGCCGGCGAGTTCGCCATAGGCTTTAACGCCTTTGGTCAGCGCTGCGCGCAGGCCCGCTTCGTGTGTGCCGCCTTCCGCCGTCGGCACGGTGTTGCAATAGGAATGAACAAAGCCGTCGCTCTCCTGGCCTTTGTCGCCGAAACCCGCCGCGCCCCAGACGACAGCCCATTCAACATTGCCGTGACCGCCATCTTCTTTGCGTTCGACCCTCCCTGCGAACATATCGTCCGTTACGGTGGGCTTTGCGCCAACCAGGGTTTGCAGATAATCCGTCAGCCCCCGTTCAAAATGAAATACAGCTTCGCCTGGCGTATCGTCCTTGATCAGCGCGGGCGCACATTTCCAGCGGATCTCAACGCCGCCAAAAAGATACGCTTTCGAACGCGCCATCTTAAACAGGCGCTTGGGTTTAAATGCGGCTTTCGCGCCGAAGATTTTCGGGTCCGGATGAAACATCACCATCGTGCCGCGCTTGTTCGGCGCCGGCCCGACTTTTTCCAGCTTGCTGCGCGTTTTTCCTTCCGCATAGGTCTGACGCCACATCGTTTGCTTGCGGCACACTTCGACAATCAAATCGTCGGAGAGGGCGTTGACCACCGAAACGCCGACGCCGTGCAGGCCGCCCGATGTTACGTAAGCCTTGCCGTCAAACTTGCCGCCGGAGTGGAGCGTGGTCATGATCACTTCAAGGGCGGATTTATTTTTGAATTTTGGGTGCGGGTCGACCGGCACGCCGCGGCCATTGTCGGTGACGGAGAGATAATTGTCATCATGGAACTCGACTTCAATGCGGCTGGCATATCCGGCCACCGCTTCATCCATGGCGTTGTCTAAAACCTCGGCGAAGAGATGATGCAGCGCCTTTTCATCCGTCCCGCCGATATACATGCCCGGCCGCTTGCGCACCGGCTCCAGCCCTTCAAGGACTTCGATGTCCTTTGCGGTGTAGTCGCCGAACAGATCGACGTCTTTTTTTGCGGCAGCTCGTTTCGCCATACTGTTACGAAGTCTCTTTCCTGTTTGTCAGCGCCGCGCCGCCCTTGCCTTCGCCATCGGCAAAGCGCGTTGCGCCCGTCAGCGTTTCGCCTGATTCGAGGGTTTTCAGCCCCAGCCGGAATTCCTCGCCCATCGCCTCTTCGGCCGCCAGCGACCATTGTGCAAGAGCTGAAGCGCGGTCATTGCGCAGGCAGACCTGGGGATGGGACGCCAGTTCTTTTGCCAGCGTGATCGCATCGGCCAGCGCCGCGCCCGGTTCGGCGAGGCGATTGGCCAGCCCCCATTGATAGGCTTCTTCGGCTGCGACAGCGCGTCCGGTAAGAATCAGATCCATGGCGCGCGCCGCGCCAATGAGGCGCGGCAGACGCACCGTGCCGCCATCGATCAGCGGCACGCCAAAGCGCCGGCAATAAACCCCGAATGTCGCATTGCGCGCAGCGACGCGCAGATCGCACCACAGCGCCAGTTCCAACCCGCCAGCGACGGCATGACCCTCAATGGCGGCAATGACGGGTTTGGTCAGCGTCATCCGCGTTGGCCCCATGGGCCCATCGCTGTCGGCGCTAATCCGGTTGCCTTTGCCTTCGGCGATCGCGCGCAAATCTGCGCCCGCGCAAAATGTCCCGCCGGCGCCGGTCAGGATCGCAACGTAAAGGTCGGGATCGCCGTCAAAGGCGCGGAATGCCGCCGCGAGCGCGTCAGCGGTTTCCCGGTCTACCGCATTGCGACGTTCAGGCCGGTTGATGGTCACAATATATAACGGGCCGTCAATCACCGTCAGGAGAGGGGCGCCCGTGGCGCTGGGTGTTGTCATGGCCGCGTTTGTCGCCGATGCAGCGCGCTCAGGCAAGCGATGACACGCGCCGCGAGGCGGTGATTGCAGGCGAGACCCGAACATGGGCATGATCCATCCGCAACCTGGTCGTTGCTGGGGAAATCCTTATGACCGGCATCCTCGATAAACCGCTGACGCTGCCAAACGGCAGGACCCTGAAAAACCGCATCGCCAAGGCGGCGATGACCGAAGGCCTGGCGGACGAATATAATCGTGCGACCGAACGCCATGCGGTGATCTATCGCCGTTGGGCTGAAGGCGGCGCGGGGATGTTGCTCACCGGCAATGTCATGGTCGATGCGCGCTATCTTGAACGGCCCGGCAATGTCGTCATCGACGGCCCGCAATCCGACGAACAAATGACGCGCCTGCGCCAATGGTCGAGCGCGGCGCGTGAGGGCGGCGCCGATATCTGGATGCAGCTCTCTCATGCGGGGCGGCAATCGCCGAAAATTGTGGCGACGGAACCGGTGGCGCCGTCCGCCGTGGAACTCGGCCTGCCGGGGGGAACCTTCGCCAAGCCCCGTGCGCTCAACATTCATGAGATCGAAGCGATCATTCAAAAGTTCGTATATGCCGCGTCGATCGCAAAACAGGCGGGCTTTACCGGCGTGCAGATTCACGCAGCCCATGGCTATTTGATATCCGAGTTTTTAAATCCGCTGGTCAACCAGCGCGATGACGAATGGGGCGGCAGCCTGGCGAACCGGGCGCGATTATTGCTGCGTGTGATCATTGAAGTGCGCGCGCAGGTTGGCTCCGGTTTTCCTGTTTCTGTCAAACTCAACTCATCCGACTTTCAAAAGGGCGGATTTGGGCCTGAGGACAGCCTGCAAGTTGCTGAATGGCTGAATGACGCCGACATTGATCTTCTTGAAATTTCCGGCGGTTCATATGAACAGCCGGCGATGATGGATATTGAAGGCGCCGAGGCGCCCCATGACGAAGAAAAGCACGAATCGACCCGGGTGCGTGAAGCGTATTTTCTGACCTATGCAGAAGAAATCAGGAAAGTTGCCAAGATGCCGTTGATGGTGACCGGAGGCTTTCGCTCGGCTGCCGGCATGGAAGAAGCGATTTCGTCCGGCGCGTGCGATGTCTGCGGCATTGCGCGGCCCATATGCGTTGATCCCGCCGTTCCAGCAAAAATCATCAGCGGCGAGATGGAAAAAGCGCCGTCCTGGGAAAAAACATTGCGCATTGGCCCGGGAATTTTCGGACCCAATTCAAAAGTCGATCTGATCAAGGCGCTTAACGGCTTTAGCGTCATGGCGTTTTTTTATGAAAATATTTATCGCCTTGCTGACGGGCTTGAAGCTAAAACCAGAATGGCGCTTTTACCCGCATTCATCAAATTACAGATCAATGAAGCGAAAGCGGCAAAGGCGCTGAAGCGCTAATTGACGTCGGCGGTTCTTTGCGCCGCTTTTCTCAAGCTGGAAAATCGGCCCACGATGCAATCGACTGTTGACCGCGGCAAAGGCGGCAGGGCGCCGGATTTTCGCGACCAACCGTTTTTCGCCTTGTTGTGCGATGGCTGAAAAGCTGTGAGATCGATGCGTTGGTTTCAAACTGCGCCAGGGGAGGCGTTTCAATCATGTCACGATTTTTGTTGTTCGCCGCAATTTTCGCCTTTCCGTCTGTTGCCAGCGCGGAGCAAATATATCCGGGATATAGCTGGAGCGAACTGAGCGCCGGCATTTATCTCCATTCACGTGACGACCCGTTCGCCGGGCCTGTTGATGGCAACGCCGTCGTTATCATCAATGACGCAGACATATTTGTCATTGACAGCCATATCAATCCAGCGGCGGCGCGCGCCGTTGTGACCAAAATAAAATCTCTCACCCGCAACCCGGTATCGCACATCATCAACACGCACTGGCATGACGATCACACCAATGGCAATCAAACCTTTCTGAGCGCCTATCCGGACGCACAAATCATTTCGCATCCCTATACGCTGGAAAAACTGAAGTCGGAGTGGAGCGCGTTCGAGGACGGACGCCGCGCCGCCTATGATGCGGTGACTGTTGAACGCATCAATGAAGCCGCTGCTGCCGCAGAATCGGCGCAGCCCGACCGCGCCATCAGCTTGCGCATTTACGCCGGTTATGTTGAAGCGCTAAAGCCGGAATTGCCTGATCTTCAACTGGCTTACCCTACCCTGGCGGTTGACGGTCAAATGGAGTTTGACCGCGGCGATCGAAAAATTGTCGTCCAGTGGATCGGCGATGGTAACACCGAAGGCGATCTGGTCGTCTGGCTGCTGGCAGAAAAAATACTGGCGACAGGCGACATCGTCGTTGCGCCCATTCCCTACGCTTTCGATGCGCCGATGCTGGAATGGAAAGAAACGCTCAATCGCCTGAACGCGTTTGATGCAGAACTGATTATTCCAGGGCACGGAACACCACAAAAGGATACAGCCTATATTGCCCGGCTCGCCTCCCTCATTGACGCGACGCTTGAGGCCGTCAAAAAGGCGCGCGCCGATGGCGTTGCTTATGAAGATCTCCAAAAAGCGGTCAGTCTGGATGCACAGAAGACGGTGTTCACAGGCGGCGACCCAATCGCACTCAATGCATGGAACGGCTATTATTTTGGTCCCGGCGTTTCAAGCGCGTGGATTTCTCTGGGGTATCCTGTTTCCGAAGGGGAATAGCACGGCGTCGCTGTCGCGCACCTGTGTTGAAGCGCTCGTTTACATCCAATCGAATTCAGGCAAACAAGCTGATGACCAGATAGCTTGCCATGCCATAAACCGAAATCAAACTTAGGCTCATAAAGAGCCCGCGGATGTCGCTATTGCCTGCAAGATAGCTGAAGGTATAGCCAAGCCGGGCAAGAGCATAGCCGACTACCCACGCATAGGCGGCGAGGATCGTCGGCGATGCGATGGCGAACAGCAAAGTCAGGAACAAAAAATAGACTGCATTCTCGGTTGTATTGCGGTGCGCATTATGCCTGCGTTCCAGTTCTTCCAGCCCTTTCTGCGGCGCCTCCCGGCGATTGAATTCACTTGAATCCCATTCCTCGGGTGTTGCAAACATGTTGAATCGAATGCGTGTCAGCTCCGTTGTGGTCATCAACCACGTATGATTGACGATGAGGAGAACCGCGGCGATGACGAGAGCAATATAGATTTCCGCCGAGGGCAAGGCCGAAACGAATGGCTTCACCCCAAAAACAAACAGGTTCAAGGCGATACTTATAAGAAGCAGAGCAAACGGATAAGCCAGTATGATGATTTTGACGCGTTGTTTTCGCGGCTCGTTTTTCGTACTCATAATAAAGGCTTTTCCTTTGCGGTCTTGCGCGTAGCTGGATTATGCAACCAGCTGCAAATTGGCCTGCGGAGTTGCAGGAATCATTTTTGGTTCGAACAAGCAATAGCGATGTTTATGCTTTTGACATCATTGGGCGCGAACCCAACCATCCTGGAACCAGCGTTTTCTCTCGTCGTCTTCCAATTTAAACACCACATAATTCCATTCGCCGCGCAGCGGAAACGTCCATTCTTCTTCGGTCAGAATTTTCGATCCGTCCGGCAGGAAGGCGACGTTGGAGACTTCATAACCGTCGGCCTTGGGGGAAATCGTAGTTTCAAACAATTCAATTCCGATCATATCGATGGTGCGCATAGTGCTGATGATACGCCTGTCTGACGTATGCCGATAAATGCCGCCTTGGCCGACAAGTTTCCATTCATCGCCGTTTTTGAACCACATCTGAGAATCGATCCAGTTGCCGTTGAATTTTGATTCATAGACGACACGACTGTTCCCGTCCGGGCTGATCCAGTGACCCAGTATGGCGTCAAGCGCATCAAGATCGCCGGCCCGGGCTGCAGGTGTTGTCACAGAAATCATCATCGCAATGATCACAATAGATAAACGCATTGTTCTGTTCCTTTCTGCTGCCGTTGCGGGCAATGGCGATGAGGCCTCAAACGCCGATTGGTTCTGTGGGGGGTTACGCCAACCAGGCTCTGCCTTTGGCGAATGTCGAAAACCAGACAAGAAAGGCGCCGATGACGACAATGACCGCCGGCATAATCAGCGCGCCCGCGCCCATCACGGCAACAATGTTCGCGCCGACGATCGTATAGCCCATTTGCGCGATGATGGCGGCGAGCGAAGCGCTGAAAAATGACACGGACCAGCTTTTGCGCAGCAACAACGCAGCACTGCCGATGGCGCCGCCAAAGACGGCGACAGCGAAGGCGGCTGTCGCCCAAAAAGGCGTTGTTTTATAAATTGCGCGCTGGGCTTCGGGCAGGGCGGCGATGGCGTCCTCGCTCATCATGATTTCGGAAAAAAAGGCGCCGACGCCTGCGAGGTTCCAAAGCAGCGCTGCTCCCGCAACGATCCAGAACCATAATGGTAGTGTTGTTGATTGTGGGTTGGACATAATTTTCTCCTGAGGTGGTTTCGACACAGATTGTTTTGTTGATCAGCTTTGTGCGTAGGCTTTTTTCAGCCAGGCCTTGACGTCCCTATCAACATCGCCGGGCTTTTCGAGCCTGACGCGATGCGAGACCATGGCATTGAAACTGCCGGATTTTTCGAGGCGGCCCGCCGCCGGCTCAGATTTTAAATTGATCCCAAGATCGACGCGGGTTTTTGTCGACGGCTGGATCAGGGCGAACTGTTTATTGCGGCGCAAGCTGACATAAGTTTTCTTCGGCGAAATCTCGACATCCTTGCCAAGCGCTTTTGCGGCTTTCACGAGAGCGTCATAGATCGGTTTTAGGTCAGCCTTCGGCCCGGCATATTGCGCGGCAATGAGATCTGCCGCACCGCCGGCGCTGCCTGCATCGCTTTTCAATGTTTTATGCGCCACGAGATTGGCAAAGCCATGGCTCATGCCGTGATCGGTTTTAAGGGCTTTAACGATTTCGCCATGCTTTGCAGCGCCGGATTTCTTTGCAACGGCAATCCACTGTTCCAGGGTTTTGCCGGTTTTTTCCTTCATATTGGCGATCATTGTCGCCGCCATCTCTTCCGGTGATTGGGCCATTAATTCCTCCTTAATTGCTCATATTTGCCGAGCGGCCATTGTTCGACGCGCGTCGCTTTGGGAATAAACGCGCCCATAAGCGACATTGTCCCGAGCATTAATTGCGCAGTGAATAAAACTTTGCCGGTTTCCATATAGGCTTTGAAATTTTCGGTGATCCACTTGCCGCCTTCGGCCATGGATTTTTCGGATTTTGATCCCGCAACAACATTTTCCGTGATCAGGGAAAATTCGACCTGTTCGCCTATCTCTTTCAGCGTGTACGTGACCTTGCAGGGCGGATCGTCATTGGTTGTGAATTTAAATGTTTGTGAATAAAGATGCGGCGGCTCAAATTCGAGCACCTCGCCAACAACAAACGCATTTCTTTTGTCTTTCGACACCATGCGATAGGGCGCGCCCGGCGCAAGGCCTTCAGTTTCGCAAAGCGCATCATAAAAGAACGGGCGCGGCGAGGTTGTGTTGACAAGCTCCGACCAGACGGTTTCGATCGGCGCCTTGATCAACACGCGATAGATTTGTTTTTCAGTAGATTCTTGGTCGCTCATCTTTTTGTCCCTCATTTTTTTCGCGATGTATGTTGCTTTTTGGCGGCTTCATTCGCCTCGGCGAGATATTTAATGCGGGTGAGTTGCCCTGCCCAATAGGCGCTGTATTGCGTCGTCCAGCGGTCATGGATCATCTGGATGGGCGCTGCGTTAAAATAAAGCCGGCGCGTTCGTCCATCCTTTTCCGAGACGATGAGGCCGGCCTCTTCCAGCACTGCGATATGCTTCATCACAGCGATGCGCGACACGTCGAAATCGCTGGCGAGCGCGCCGACGCCAATTCCCGGTTCCTCTTTTACGATGTCGAGCATGCGTCTGCGGCTTTCATGAGCAAGCGCCTGGAAAATGGCGTCCATATTGCGGTCATTCATCATATGTAACGTATTGGTTACATAAAAAACTCCTGGTGTCAATCAGCTTTTCACGAAGCCGAAAAGTGACGAGCGGGCGTTGACAGGATTGCGCACGCGCCGCAGCGTCCGGCGCATGTTCGATCAGGGCGATATTCTTGAAACCATGTTGCGCGGGGCGGCGGCGGGAATTTCAATATTGCTGGCGATCATTCTTGTTACAGGCGGGCCCGGCGTTCGGACCCGCCGGCTTGCAGCACTCTTCATATTTTCTATTGGCGTATATGTGCTGGTTGCCGGCGAGGCGACGGAGACGCTGTTGGGCCCGTTGATGGCTCCGGCGATTGTCATTTCAATACTCGGGACCGTGTTTTTCTGGTGGTTCGCGGCGTCTTTGTTTGATGATAATTTTCGCTGGCGCTGGTGGCGAATAACGCCGTTTTTCTTGCTGCCCGGTATTTATTTTGTTCGACAGATTATCGGCGATACGTCAATTTCGTCAGGGCTGTTATATGTGCACCTTGCGCTTAACGGATTATTCTTTGCCGATAGTTTTCGCCTTGCGGTGATGAATGCCGCAGATGATCTGGTTGATCCGCGCCGCCGATTTCGATTCGCCATTGCGACGATTGTCGCGCTTTTCGGCATGGGTATCGCCGCCGCCGAGATCATAGAGCGCAGTCATATCCTGCCGGATGGATTGCGGTTGTTTCATGCTGTGGCGATTTTTACGCTAAATCTTATATTTGGCGCTTGGTTGTTGACCGCCCGGACCTCGCTTCTGGCCAATGCCCCCCCGGCGGATGCGCCCCGGCCCATGGCAACCTCTGCAGCGCAATCGCCAACCTTGCGGGCGGCTGACCGGCCAATTTTCGACAGACTGATCGTCCTCATGGAGGAGGGTGTCTATCGCCGTGAGGGCCTTAGTGTCGCGCAAATGGCCAGTGACGTCGGAACGCCCGAACATGTCTTGCGGCGATTAATCAACCAGGAACTTGGCTATCGAAATTTCTCGTCCTTTTTGAATCGTTGGCGGATTGCCGAGGCGAAAAAAGCGCTTGGGGATCCGGCCCGGGCGCGTGAGCAGATTCTGCAGATCGCCCTTTATGTGGGCTATGGCTCCATCGCCCCGTTTAACCGGGCATTCAAGGAAGCGACGGGCCAGACGCCAACGGAATTTCGAAAATCTGCGCTGGAACAAAGCTGATCGGTTCTGAAAAACACCCGCCGAATTCAAAAGCGGCAAGGGTTTTTCAGGATCGCGGCGACATTTGCCAATGAATTCACAATGTATGGGCGAGCCATAAGGAGGTTTGCGCCATGCATAACATCATTGCTTTTCTCGCCAGCGGCGCTGGTTTTGTCGCAGAAACATATCCCGGTATCTGGATGTTCGATACGGCGCGCTATCTGCTCGGCGCCGGCGGGGTATTTCTGATCGTCAACATTTTATTGGCGCAGGCTTTGCGCAACCGGAAAATTCGCGCGAATTCGCCGGATTGGAAGCAGATGCGCCGGGAAATACTGGCGTCTCTCCGCAGTGCCGCAATCTTTGCCGGCGTTGGCGGCATGACGATCGCCGTGTTTGCCGCCGCGGGCTTTGACGTCTTTTATGTCGATCCTCTGGCGCGCGGCTGGATCTATCTGATTTTTTCGACGCTGATGCTCATCATCCTGCACGATGCCTGGTTTTACTGGACCCACAGACTGATCCATCACCCGAAACTCTTCCGGCGGCTGCATCGCGAACATCACAAATCACACAACCCAAGTCCGTGGACCGCCTATTCGTTTGATCCCGGCGAGGCGGTCGTCAATGCGATTTACCTGCCGCTGGTTTTGTTGCTCATCCCGTCATCGGGTTTGGCGATCTTCATTTTCATCAATCACATGATGCTGCGCAACGCGATTGGCCATAGTGGTTATGAACTGTTTCCGTCATCGCGAAATGGACGGCCTATATTCGACTGGCTGACGACAGTGACCCACCATGATCTGCACCACGCGCAGGCGGGCTGGAATTACGGGCTTTATTTTACCTGGTGGGACCGGCTGATGGAGACCGAACACCCGCTCTATCATGAAAAATTTGCTGAAGCCGTGCGCAAGCCATTGGATGGATCAGCGGTAAAGGCGCGAAAAAATCCGCTGGCTCACAGCCTCGCCGCTGCAGGATTTCTCGCAGTGACATTTTCCTGCGCCTTGGAAACAGGAACGGCGGGCGTGCGGCAAACGCTTGGGAAGGCGCATGATATCATCGGCGCGGCGACGCCCATTTCTTTTGTCGTCGTTGCGCCGATTACACGGAATAATACATAGCAAACTCCACCGGATGCGGCGTCGTTTCAAAACGTTTCACCTCTTCCATTTTCAGATTGATATAGGCGTCAATCTGGTCGTCATTAAAGACATTGCCTTTTCTCAGGAATTCGCGGTCGCGATCAAGCGCGGTCATTGCGTCACGGAGCGAGGCGCATACAGTCGGTATATCTTTTAGTTCTTCAGGCGGAAGATCATAGAGGTCCTTGTCCATAGGGTCGCCCGGATGGATTTTGTTTTCGATGCCGTCAATCCCGGCCATCAAAAGCGCTGCGAATGTTAGATACGGATTGCCGGATGCGTCGGGGAACCGCGTTTCAATCCGTTTTCCTTTTGGCGATGCAACCCAGGGGATGCGCACCGAGGCGGAGCGGTTGCGCGCCGAATAGGCGAGCAGCACAGGCGCTTCGAAGCCCGGAACAAGGCGTTTATAGCTGTTCGTTGTGGCGTTGGCGAAAGCGTTGATCGCTTTTGCATGCTTGATGACGCCGCCAATATAATAGAGGCAGGTTTCTGAAAGGTCGGCATAGCGATCACCGGCGAAAAGCGGTTGGCCGTCTTTCCAGATCGACTGATGCACATGCATCCCGGAGCCATTATCGCCATATATCGGTTTCGGCATGAACGTTGCTGTTTTGCCATAGCCGGCGGCGACTTGATGCGTAATGTATTTATAAATCTGCAGTCGATCGGCCATTATTGTCAGAGTTGAAAACTTCATGCCCAGTTCGTGCTGCGACGGGGCAACCTCGTGATGATGTTTTTCAGGTTCAATGCCCATTTCGTTCATCACGGTCAGCATTTCGGAGCGCATATCCTGACAGCTATCGACCGGCGGCACGGGGAAGTAACCGCCTTTTGGTCCTGGCCGGTGGCCGAGATTGCCGGCTTCATAGTCCGTGGACGAATTATAAGGTCCCTCAACAGAATCGACGGCAAAGCCGGTATTGTTCTGATCTGTTGACCAGCGCACATCGTCAAATACAAAAAACTCTGCTTCCGGCCCAAAGTATGCCGTATCGCCGACGCCCGACGATGCGAGATAGGTCTCGGCGGCTTTGGCGGTTGACCGCGGATCGCGCCCATAGGGTTGTCCGGTCGAAGGCTCGAGAATGTCGCAGAAAATTGTCAGCGTCGGCTGCGCAAAAAACGGATCAAGGACAGCGGTCGATGTGTCAGGCATCAACACCATGTCGGATTCATTGATCGCCTTCCAGCCGCCGATCGACGATCCGTCGAACATCGTTCCTTCAGAGAAGAAATCCTCATCGACCAGGGATTGATCGAAGGTGACATGCTGCCACTTGCCTCTTGGGTCGGTGAAGCGGAGGTCGACGAATTTCAGTTTTTCGTCTTTAATCTTTTTCAAAAGGGCGTCTGCGCTCATGGGAGAAATGCTCCTGTTCGGGGTTCCTAGGGCGTTTCCGAGATAAAGTGGTTGCCGGTTTATCGTCCGGAAACGCCCCAGATTTATACTTATGCGCATTTCTTATCGGAAAACCGCGTCACACTTTTCCGGAAATGCGCTAGCGTCGACTACAGCGCTTCCTGCGATGTTATTGGCTGCGTGTCACCTGACTGTGCGTTACGATTCGGGCTGAACGCAAGAAAATATTGCGCTGCAGCAATTAATTTGGCAAACCTAACGAAATATGTCGGTAATCTAACATATTTTGGAGTAATATGCCATTTCTTGCGAGGATTGCTGGCCCAACTGGAAATCCATGCAGAATAGACATAACCAGCCGGGCCTGTTCGAAAGATTTTATTTCGCGCATGCAGCATGGCGAGGACCGGCTTGGCTGACAGCAAAGATCACTGGGGTGAAAAACCGGCGTTGACGGTCTGGGTGCTTACTGACGGCAAGATTGGCGATGACGTGCAATGCCTGGCCGTGGCCGCTGCGCTGACAAATTCGGTCGACAAAAGAGTAATCGCCCCGCGCATGCCCTGGTCATGGCTGGCGCCGTGGGGCCCGATCGATCCGCGCGACAGCCGAAAATCGCCCGAGAGCCCGATCGCGGGAACGCCGCCCGATGTCATGATTGCATCCGGGCGGCGCGCAATACCCTATGCACGGGCCGTTAAAGCGGTGAGCGCCGGCCAAACGCTGGTCGTTATTTTGAAAGACCCAAGGGCTGGCTACAAGATGGCGGATTTTATCTGGGCGCCTGCCCATGACCGGCTGCGCGGCGACAATGTTTTTTCAACGCTGACGTCGCCGCACGCACTTGCGGGCAAACTGGATTTGGCGGCGCGCAATCCTGCGAAGGCGATTGCCGGTCTGCCGCACCCGCTGCTCGGCGTTGTCCTTGGCGGGCCAAGCGGCGGGGCGCGTTATGGAACGGCGGAGGCGGTCGCGCTCGCCGCAAATCTACAAAGTGCAGCGAAAAATTTTGCCGCTCTCGCGGTAACGCCTTCGCGGCGTACGCCTGATGCGTTCCTGCAAAGCCTGCGCAGCGGTCTGCCACAGGAAAATCTGTTTTTTTGGGAAGGGAACGGCGAAAATCCTTATCTCGATATATTGTCAAGCGCAGATACGCTCATTGTTGCCGCGGATTCGCATAATATGATGAGTGAGGCGATGGCCACAGGGACCGGCGTTTACGCCTATCGGCCGCCGGGCCTCGCAGCGAAAATGGAATGGTTTGTGAAAGAACTTGAAAAAAGCGGCGTTGTTCGCGGGTTCGGCAAAAAAATAGAGCCATTCGATTTTGCGCCATTCGATGCGACCCAGGACATCGTTGCGGAAATCAAAAAGCGGCTTGGGCCGCCGGCCGGCTAGCGCGCGGAAACGGTTTGTTCGGGAAACGCCAATTGCTCACGGTCGCGCCAATCCGTGGTGACATAATTCAGGATCAGCGATTTGCGAACACCGTTGATCGGTCTCTTTTCAAATCCATGAAAAGTGTTGTCGCCGGGCACAAACGCCAGCGCAATGTTCGGTGAGAATGGGGTGCGCGCAGCCCATTGATCTCTCGCGGCGTATATATCCGTGCCGAGGTCGTCGTGACCTTCGTCTTCGGACATATAAATCAGCACGGTCAGCTTCTTGACGCCCAGATCTGTGTGCGGTTCCAGCCAGAATCCGGTGATGTCCTGCGCATATTCAACGCGCAAAAACGTGCCTGTGAGTTCTGTAGCGAAGAATTTTTCTATCGCTTCAATCATCCGCGGCGCCTGGAATGCATTGGCCAAAGAGGCAATGACAGGAAAGGCGGCAATATTTGCCTGGTCAAAATAGTGACGGGTTTCGTTATGAAGTTCACGCTTACCTGAAACGCCGTCGAGTGTTGCGACCGGAAAACTGATTGTTTGCAAGTCGCTGACGATGTCGTCGGGAAGGAGGCCTCTAATGATCCAGTGGGGATAGGGGGCGGCATTGCCGGCGGCGCGCGCCAATGCGCCGGTAAAGCACTTAAATATCCTGTCTTCGGAACTCGCGGTCATAATCTGTTACTTCTGGTCTGCCGTGTTAAACGGCGTCAGCTCCAGTTTCGCCGGTGCGAATGCGTATAGCGTCTTCGACCGGCAAAATAAAAATCTTGCCATCGCCGATGCGACCGGAATGCGCGGCGGACTTAATTGCCTCGACGGCGCGCACCACCATTTTATCGTCAACCACCAGCTCGATTTTAACTTTAGGCAGGAAGTCGACCACATATTCGGCGCCGCGATAAAGTTCCGTATGCCCCTTTTGCCGGCCAAAGCCGCGCGCATCCGTGACGGTCATTCCCTGGAGGCCAATTTCCTGCAGCGCCTCTTTTACGTCATCGAGCTTGAAAGGTTTGATGATCGCTTCAATTTTCTTCATGGCCTGCCCGGTTCATTTTGACATCAGCAAATCTCTGCTATAGCGCCGGGCGAAGTTAAAGGCGACGCCTTTTACGGGAGCCGGTTGGCGGTTTAGCCGCCAAACTTTCGCAGAAACCGGCGCTCAGCATGGAATCTAGGTCACCGGGTGATTTCATTTAATCGCCCGATGACTTAGACAGAGCGCGGCATATGAAAGGTGTCAAGGTTGGCTGGCTTTATTCTTCTGTCATCAGACCAGATGCGCACTGCCGAAGCTGCGGCGATCAAAGCGGGCATTGCGTCGGCGGGTTTGATGGAGGCTGCAGGCAAGCAAACCGCCAACATTGCGATGCGTGCGTGGACGCAAAGACCGGTCGCCGTGATTTGCGGGCCGGGCAATAATGGCGGCGACGGATTTGTCGCGGCGCGCGTTCTCTCAGAGGCCGGCTGGCCGGTCAAAATTGCGCTAATGGGCGAGCGCGGCGCCTTGAGCGGTGATGCGCGGTTGATGGCCGATCTGTATGCTGGCGAAATAGCGCCGATGACGCCGGAAATTCTTGAGGGCGCTGGCCTGATTATTGACGCTTTGTTCGGGACAGGGTTGTCGCGTCCTGTGATTGAAGCGCCGGCGGCGATGATCGACGCCATCAACGCATATCAGGCGCCGGTTCTTGCGGTTGATATTCCTTCCGGCATCCACACGGATAATGGGGCATTGCTTGGCGCTGCGGTCAATGCGGCGCGCACCGTAACCTTTTTCCAAAAAAAGCCCGGCCATGTCCTTTACCCGGGCAGGGCCCATTGCGGCGTCGTCGATGTCGTTGACATTGGCGTCACCGGTGATCATGCCCGCGAGATCAGGCCGGACACTTTTGAAAATCATCCCGGACTTTGGGGCCGGTATTTTCGCCGGCCGTCACCAACGGGCCATAAATATCATCGCGGGTCGGTGATGGTCGTGAGTGGCGGGCCGCTCAATACCGGCGCAGCGCGGCTGGCGGCGCGGGGCGCCTTACGGATTGGCGCAGGGCTTGTCACAATTCTTTCGCCGCGCGATGCAGCTGCAGCGAATGCAGCACATCTTACCGCAATCATGGTGAGCCCGGCTGATACTGCTGCTGAGATTGCCGGGCATTTAACGGGTGCCGGCAAATATCCAGTGATCGGTGTGATTGGCCCCGCTGCCGGTGTTGGCGGCGCAACACGCGAAAAAACGCTCGCGATCCTCAACAGTAATGCCGGCGCTGTTCTCGATGCGGATTCGTTGACCAGCTTTGCAGAAGTTCCGCGCGATTTATTTGAAGGCCTTCGGCCCGACGATATTTTAACGCCCCATAGCGGTGAGTTTCCACGGCTGTTTCCTGATCTTGATTTGGCCGCCGGCAAATTAGCGGCCGCCCGGGCCGCAAGCGCGTTGTCAGGCGCCATTATTGTCCTCAAAGGCCCTGACACAGTTATTGCGGCGCCTGACGGACGTGCGGCCGTCAATGTCAATGCGCCGCCCGAATTGGCTTCAGCGGGGTCAGGTGATGTTCTTGCGGGTTTTGCGGCGGGAATGCGCGCGCAAGGCATGCCCGGTTTTGAAGCGGCTTGCGCTGGCGTCTGGTTTCATGGGGCGTGCGGCCAGGCGGCCGGACCTGGCCTTATTGCCGAAGATCTGCCCGAGGCCGTTCCGGCTGTTTTGCGATCGCTCATGGCGCCGCCGGCTGTGGATGGAGAATCTGCGGCGACGGGTCCTGCTGCGTCATGACCGAGATATCTGTTCGTCCCGCATGGCCCGGTGACGCAAACGGCATAAACGCTGTATACAACCCTTATATAAAGGGCAGTGCGGCGACATTCGAAACACAGGAATATTCTGAAGACGAGCGCACTGGATGGCTGGTCAAGCGCGCTGAAACCGGTCGCCACCCGGTATTTGTCGCGGTCGAAGGCGATCTATCGATCTGCGGCTTTGCCAATGCCGCGCCGTTCGATGTACGCGGGGCCTATCAAAGCTCGGTGAAAACCTCGGTCTTTGTAACCCCCGAAATCGCGGGACGGGGCGTCGCCAAAGCCCTTTATGGCGCCGTGTTTCAGGCGCTGGCCGGCGCCGGCGCGCATCGCGCCTATGCCCTGATCGTCGAGCCCAACCCAGCGTCCGTCGCCCTTCATGAGGGGTTCGGATTTGCCCATGTTGCGACATTAAATGAGGTTGGCCGCAAGTTTGGCCGCTATCATAATGTGATGTGGTTCGAAAAACGCCTTTAGGGCGCTCGACAGGGTGGTTTTGTCTGTTATAGAAGCCCGCTTTGAAGGGGTCGCAGCGTCCGCCGCGGCCCATTACTATTTGCGGATGTGGCGGAACTGGTAGACGCACTGGATTTAGGTTCCAGCGGGGCAACCCGTGGAGGTTCGAGTCCTCTCATCCGCACCAGCCTTCGCCAGCGCGCTGGCTTTGGTTTGGGCGGGCCCACAGGAAGAGACGGCAGGATAAAATGGAAGTCACCGAGAAAAATGCTGAAGGATTGGACCGCCGGTTTCTGGTCAAAGTATCCGCAGCTGAACTGGATGAAAAGCTCGTCGCGCGCCTGATGGAAATCAAAAATCAGGTGCACCTGAAAGGCTTCCGCAAGGGCAAGGCGCCGGTTTCATTTCTGAAAAAAATGTACGGCAAAGGCGTGATGGGCGAAATCGTTCAGGAAATCGTCCAGGAAACATCGCAAAAAGCATTCACTGACCGTGAATTGCAGCCGGCGACCGCGCCGCATCCGCATTTTCATTCTGATATGGATCAGGTGATCGCCGGCAAGGCGGATCTTGAATATGATGTTCATGCGGAAATTCTGCCCGTCATTGAGCCGATGGATGTATCCACGCTGAAATTGACTCGGCCGGTTGCCGATATTCCGGACGACGATTTGGAAGATGCGTTAAAAAGCATTGCCGCTCAGCAAACGTCCTATGCACCGCGCAAAGCAACTGAAAAATCGAAAAAAGACGATATGGCCACCGTTGACTATGTCGGGCGCATTGACGGCGAAGAATTCGCCGGCGGCAAAGGCGAAAAAGTCGATATCATCCTTGGTTCGGACACCTTCATTCCGGGTTTTGAAAAACAGCTGATCGGCGCCAAAGCCGGCGACGACGTTGAAGTCAAAGTGACCTTTCCCGATGAATATGGCGCAAAGGATCTCGCGGGCAAGGATGCGGTGTTTGATGTAAAAGTGCTTGAAGTAAAGTCGCCGGAGAAAGTCGCCATTGACGATGAGCTCGCCAAAAAAGTCGGCCTTGAAAGCCTCGATGATTTGAAGGCGCGGTTGAAAGAACGAATTGAAAACGACTATAAACAGCTGTCGCGCGGACATCTGAAACGCGGGCTATTAGACAAGCTCGACGCGGCCCATGAGTTTGAATTGCCGACCGGCATGGTCGACGCCGAATTTAATCAAATCTGGAGTCAGGTTGAGGCGGCTGAGCGCGACGAAGAAGACAAGGACAAGTCCGAAGAAGAGCTCAAGGTAGAATACCGCAAGATCGCCGAGCGGCGGGTGCGGCTCGGACTGGTGCTCGCCGAAATTGGCAAACGCGCCGACGTTCAGGTGCCGCAGGAAGATTTGCAGCGTGAGATGATTAATATGGCCCGCGCTTATCCCGGGCAGGAAAAAGAAGTTCTGGAGTTTTACCAAAAAAATCCTGCCGCCGTGCAGCAACTTCGCGCGCCGCTTTTTGAAGAAAAGGTCGTCGATTACATTCTCGAGCGGGCGGAGCTGACGGATAAAAAAATATCCAAAGAAAAGTTAATGGAAGATCCGGAAGGCGAAGACATCTAGGCGCTCTCGCATTGCCGATTGGGGCATATCCGGAATCCAGGGAAACTAGGTCCGTTTCTATGCCGAGACGGGTTTTTGAGCTCAGTTTGGAATTTCCTGGCGGCTGCCCGGAGGGGCCAGGTCAAACAAAATCTTGCTTTTTCAAGAGAATAACCCTCGCTTAAGTGCGCGCCGCTATAGTCGTAGGCCACGGGGTGGCGCTGACGCATTTCGCCCCCATGTTAAGCTGGTTGTGTTAACGGGCGCAGGTTCGTCCAAATTGCGATAAGAGGACTTCGATGAAAGATCCCCACGATATTTTCATGAATACGCTCGTGCCGATGGTGGTCGAGCAATCAAGCCGCGGCGAGCGGGCCTATGATATTTATTCACGGCTCTTAAAAGAGCGGATCATTTTCCTTTCCGGGCCGGTCCATGATCAGGTTTCCACCCTGATCGTCGCTCAGCTTTTGTTTCTGGAGGCCGAAAACCCCAAAAAGGAAATTGCATTATATATTAACTCGCCAGGCGGCTCAGTTTCCGCCGGACTCGCGATGTATGATACGATGCGATATATCCGCCCCGCAGTGTCCACCATGTGCGTTGGGATGGCGGCGTCAATGGGGTCGCTTTTGCTCACGGCAGGCGAAAAAGACCTGCGGTTTTCTCTGCCGAATTCTCGGGTGATGGTGCACCAGCCGTCCGGCGGGGTTCAGGGCCAAGCCTCAGATATTGAACGCCACGCCCAGGACATTATCAAATTGAAGCGCCGGATGAACGAGATTTATGTGGAGCATACCGGTCAGTCCTATGAAATCATTGAAAAAACCCTTGATCGGGATCATTTCATGACCCCCGAAGAAGCGGTAGAATTCGGCCTGATCGATAAAGTGTTGTCCGAAAGGGCGGCCCCGAGTGACGGGGATGCTTGATTTTTGCGGTAAACATTAACCAAAAAAGGAAAAGGTTCCTTGATTGGTTTAGTTGAATTATGGTCGAATGTTTCTAATTTCCGGGGTGCTGGCGCCCTTCATGCACCTTCCCCCGGAATTTGGCGGTCCCGTTTCGGTCGGGGCCTGCGCCGGGGCTTCCCGGTCCGCCAAGCGCGGCGCTGACAAGGAGTTTGGTTAGAGTGAGCAAGATTGGCGGAAAAAGCGGCAGTGACGGGAAAAACACCCTTTACTGTTCATTTTGCGGAAAGAGCCAGCACGAGGTCAGGAAGCTGATTGCCGGCCCGACGGTATTCATCTGTGATGAATGCGTCGAATTGTGTATGGATATCATTCGCGAGGAATCAAAATCATCCCTTGTTAAGGCTGGCGACGGCGTACCGAGCCCGCAGCAGATTCACAAAGTCCTTGATGATTATGTGATCGGTCAAAGTCAGGCAAAGCGGGTTTTGGCGGTTGCCGTTCATAACCATTTCAAGCGTCTTAACCACGCTGCGAAAAACAACGATGTGGAACTCGCTAAATCGAATATCTTGCTGATCGGACCAACCGGCTCGGGCAAGACGCTGCTTGCGCAAACGCTCGCGCGTATCCTCGACGTGCCATTTACCATGGCTGATGCAACAACGCTGACCGAAGCGGGTTATGTCGGCGAGGATGTCGAAAATATCATTCTCAAATTGCTCCAATCCGCTGACTATAATGTCGAGCGCGCTCAGCGCGGCATCGTTTATATTGACGAGGTCGACAAGATCAGCCGTAAGTCTGACAACCCTTCAATCACACGCGACGTATCGGGTGAAGGCGTTCAGCAGGCGCTGTTGAAGATTATGGAGGGCACTGTTGCATCGGTGCCGCCGCAAGGTGGACGCAAACATCCGCAGCAAGAGTTTCTGCAAGTCGATACAACGAATATTTTGTTCATCGTCGGCGGCGCATTTGCGGGGCTTGAAAAAGTTATCGCCAATCGCGGCGCAGGATCCTCGATCGGGTTTGGCGCGGAAGTGAAAAGCGCGGACGACCGCCGGATTGGCGCCATCCTGCAGGAAGTCGAGCCTGAAGATTTGCTGAAATTCGGATTGATTCCTGAATTCGTCGGACGCCTGCCGGTAATTGCGACGCTGGAAGATCTCGATGAAGACGCGTTGGTGCAAATTCTAACAACGCCGAAGAACGCGCTGATCAAACAATATCAGCGCCTGTTCGAAATGGAGGACGTCAAGCTGACCTTTACGGAAGATGCAAGATCGGCGATTGCCCGCCGCGCCATCGGCCGCAAAACCGGCGCACGGGGCCTTCGTTCGATCATGGAAGGTATTTTGCTCGATTCGATGTTCGAGCTGCCGACCCTCGAGGGCGTCGTAGAGGTCGTGGTCAATGGCGAAGTTGTCGATGGCAACGCAAAGCCGCTTTATATTTATGCTGACCGCGAAAATGACGCGATCGAGGCCGACGCCAGCGCCTAGGGCGTTTCCGAGATACGGTGGGCCGCGGTTTGTCGCGTCCGACCGCGGAAGGCGGCCAAGATTTTGGTCAGCGCGCCGTGGCGCGCGGAAATGCGCTGGAATCGCTGGTTTTCCACGATGGCGTCCTGACGCCTTGCAATCGCGGCAATTAACGCCACATTAAACCCGTCTTCGCCGCCGCTAGCTAAGCGGCGGTTCGGCGTCTTAAGGGCTCCTTTGCCCAATTGCGCTATGTTTTTCCCATAGTTGCGTCGATGCCCGAACCGCCGCCCAATGGGGCGAGTAATTTTGTGACCCGAGCAGGCGCTGGAATCATCCGGGCCTTCTCCGCCAGGAGCTTATTGATGAGTGATAGTGTGAATTACCCAGTGTTGCCTTTGCGCGATATCGTTGTGTTTCCGAGCATGATTGTGCCGCTTTTCGTCGGGCGCGAGAAGTCCGTCAATGCGCTCGAAAATGTGATGCAAAACGACAAAAAAATTCTGCTCGTGGCGCAAAAAGATGCTGGCGATGATGATCCGGAGACAAACGATATTTTTGAAGTCGGCGTGATTGCGTCTATTCTGCAATTGTTGAAGCTGCCTGACGGCACCGTAAAGGTGCTTGTCGAAGGCGAGGGCCGCGCCAGGATCACCGCGTTTACGCGCACTGATGAATATTTTGAAGCCGAGGCTGAGTTTATTGCTGAGACTGCTAGCGAAGATACGGAAATTGAAGCGCTGGCGCGATCAATCGTCGGCCATTTCGAATCTTATGTTAAGCTGAACAAGCGCGTTCCGCCGGAAGTTATTGTTTCGGTCAACCAGATTGATGATTATTCAAAGCTTGCAGATACTGTCGCATCACATCTCAATATAAAGATCGCCGAAAAACAGGAGCTTCTTGAAATCGCGCCGGTCGCCGAACGTCTTGAGCGTGTTTATGCGCTGATGGAAGGCGAGATGAGCGTACTCCAGGTGGAGAAGAAAATTCGCAATCGCGTCAAACGGCAAATGGAGAAGACGCAACGCGAATATTATCTCAATGAGCAAATGAAGGCGATCCAAAAGGAGCTTGGTGAGGGCGATGACGGCCGCGATGAGCTGTCTGAGCTGGAAGAAAAACTCGCAAAGACAAAGCTTTCAAAGGAAGCGCGCACCAAAGCTGACGCTGAGTTAAAAAAGCTTCGTCAGATGTCGCCGATGTCGGCGGAATCGACTGTAGTCCGCAATTATCTCGACTGGCTGATCTCGATTCCGTGGAACAATCGGTCGAAAGTGAAAACCGACCTCGCGAAAGCGCAGGAAATTCTCGACGCCGATCACTACAGTCTCGATAAGGTCAAGGAACGGATTGTTGAATATCTCGCCGTTCAAAAGCGGATAAGCAAATTAAAAGGTCCGATCCTGTGTCTGGTCGGCCCGCCGGGTGTCGGCAAGACATCGCTTGGAAAATCGATTGCTAACGCTACGGGCCGCGAATTTGTGCGCGTCTCTCTCGGCGGCGTGCGCGATGAGGCGGAAATTCGCGGGCATCGTCGAACCTATATCGGTTCGATGCCGGGCAAGATCATTCAATCGATGAAGAAAGCCAAAAAATCAAATCCGTTATTTCTGCTCGATGAAATTGACAAAATGGGCCATGATTTTCGCGGCGACCCCGCATCGGCGCTTTTAGAGGTGCTCGATCCTGAACAAAATGGGACCTTTCAGGACCATTATCTTGAAGTCGATTACGATCTTTCAGACGTCATGTTTATTACAACGGCCAATAGCCTCAACATGCCGCAGCCATTGCTGGATCGCATGGAGATCATTCGTATTCCGGGATATACGGAAGACGAAAAAATCCAGATTGCGCGCCGCCATCTCATTCCGAAAATCATCGAAAATCACGGGCTGAAAGACGGAGAATGGACGATTACCGATGATGGGTTGATGTCGCTTATTCGGCATTACACCCGTGAAGCGGGCGTCAGAAATCTCGAGCGCGAACTTGCGCGCCTCGCGCGCAAAGCGGTGCGTGAACTCGAGACTACCGACGTGAAGGTTTTTGACGTGACGGAAGAAAATCTCGATCAATATTCTGGCGTGCAGAAATTCCGTCATGGCGCAATCGACGGCGATGACAAAATCGGCGTTGTCACAGGTTTGGCCTGGACGTCTGTCGGCGGTGAAATATTAACAATCGAAGCCGTCAAAATGCCCGGCAAAGGTAAAATGACGCCGACTGGCAACCTCAAAGAGGTGATGCAAGAGTCAGTATCGGCGGCGTCGTCTTACGTACGCAGCCGCGCAGCGGAGTTCGGCATTGAGCCGCCGCTGTTTGAACGCACCGACATTCATATCCATGTGCCGGAAGGCGCGACACCGAAAGACGGGCCGTCAGCGGGCGTCGCCATGGCGACGGCAATTGTCTCTGTGCTAACCGGTATTCCGGTGCACAAGGATGTCGCAATGACCGGCGAGATATCCCTGCGGGGCCGTGTGCTGGCGATTGGCGGTCTAAAGGAAAAACTTCTTGCAGCGCTTCGCGCCGGCACGAAGACCGTACTGATCCCGGAAGAAAACGAAAAAGACCTCGCGGAAATTCCCGATAACGTCCAGGCCGGCATGAGGATCATCCCGGTTACGACCGTTGATGACGTTCTGGCCCACGCTTTGACCCGTAAACTGACGCCAATTGACTGGAACGAGCCGGTGACTCCGGCGACAACCGGCGGTGCCGGGAGCGACGAGCCGGTGATCACACACTGAGATTGTCCAACCTTTGACAAAGGGCGCGACCCCATGCCCGGGGCTCGCGTCTTTTTTGTTTCTCGTTAATAGCCTAAATGACAGACATGGATATTCCCAAGGGCAAAATGGCCTCAGACGACTGTATAACTATGGCCGAAGTGCGCGAGGAAATTGACCGCCTCGACCGCGTTTTGGTGAAACTGATCGCTGAACGGCAGGGTTATATCGAAGCCGCAGCGCGAATTAAGCCTCGTAAGGATGAAGTGCGTCTGCCCTGGCGGATCGAGGATGTGGTCGCCAAAGTGCTCGCTGAGGCAAGCAAACAAGGGCTTTCAAAACGAATCGCCGAGCCGGTTTGGCGCGAATTGATCGACCGATGCATCGAGCACGAACACGAAATCTGGGAAAATGCCCATATTTCCGATACTGAAAAAGTCTAGAAGTTTCAACGGCTTACCTGGGCTGTGGAAAGCAAACCCTTATTTTACGCCATTTTTACTTGGCGAAGCCTGTTTTTGCGCGCGATAAAGTTGGCCTTCGTTACTGAATCCCCCAATTCCAGGACCTCAAACAGAAAGGGCTGAGGAATGAATAAGAACGAATTTATCGATAAAGTTGCCGGCATGGCGGATATGAGCAAGTCGGAAGCGGCCAAAGCGGTTGATGCCGTTTTCGACGCTGTCACAAAAGCGCTGCAGGCTGGCGATGACGTCCGCCTCGTCGGCTTTGGGACCTTCTCCGCCGCTCAGCGCAAAGCGCGAGACGGCCGCAATCCCCGCACCGGCGAGACGATCAAGATTCCGGCTTCCATTCAGCCGAAATTTTCCGCGGGCAAGGGTTTAAAAGACGCCTTGAACTAGCCTTGATGCTAACTGTAAAAACGCCGGCTGCCGATAATTTCGCGCACCGGCGTTTTTTTGAGTGGCGCTGTTTGGGCGTCAATCGGCGCTTGCAGCGCAGCGCCCCTCGCGCTAGGACAGCGCCCCGCGCAACGGCCAAGCGTGGCGACTAACGGGCGGTTAGCTCAGCTGGTAGAGCATCTCGTTTACACCGAGAGGGTCGGCGGTTCGAACCCGTCACCGCCCACCATTCGCAATCCGATTGAAACTTCGGTTTTTCGAGAAATCCGGCGACTGCAAGCAGTCTTGCGGCTCATCCATGCAAATTTTTTATTCTCCGTGATCCATATTTCCGTAGACAGATGAAGAAGGGGAATGGGTTTTGGCGTTGGGCGATCTGATCGCGGAAATTTGAGTGCTGTTGCGGCTTGCGCCTCTAAAAGGGTCGGCGGCAAATGCCTAACTGGGGATAATTCGGATGGCGCCCGCAGCTTCTTGTCCAATATGGTGAAATCACAATGTCGACCAAGGTTACAACCATTGCGGGGAACTAAAAATAGATGTTTGTGTCATTGACGCCATCGAATGTATTGGGATTTGTGTTTGGCGTTCAAATCCTGCCGATCGTGTGGATCAACAGTATGAAATATTTCGGTCGCTGATGATTAAGGCCGCAGGCTAATTTTACGAGGGACTAATGAAAAAGACACAATTATTGATTTTAGGTTCGGGTCCGGCGGGGCTGACGGCGGCAATTTATGCGGCGCGGGCGGGATTAGAGCCGCTTTTGGTGCACGGGCTGCAGCCGGGCGGGCAAATGACCATTACGACCGATGTCGAAAACTATCCCGGCTTTGCAGATGTTATTCAAGGGCCGTGGCTGATGGAGCAGATGCAGGCCCAAGCCGAACATGTTGGGACAGTGTTTGAAAATGACATTATTACCGAGGTGGATTTATCCAAAAGACCTTTCACGCTCACTGGCGACTCAGGCGAAATTTATGAGGCGGATGCGCTTATCATTTCCACCGGCGCCCAGGCGCGCTGGCTGGGGCTGCAGTCTGAAGAAAAATTCCAGGGCTTTGGCGTTTCGGCCTGCGCGACCTGCGACGGGTTTTTCTACAAAGGAAAGGATGTCGTTGTTATCGGCGGCGGCAACACGGCGGTTGAAGAAGCGCTTTATCTGTCCGGGCTTGCAAAAAAGGTTACCCTGGTTCATCGCCGCAATGAATTACGGGCTGAAAAGATCCTGCAAAAACGATTGTTTGATAAAGAAAATATCAACATCATCTGGGACCATAATCTCGATGAGGTTCTTGGCGATGATGACCCGCTTGGCGTGACCGGCGCGCGGCTCAAGGATGTCAAAACCGGCGAAACCCGGGACATTAACGCCGAGGGCGTTTTTATCGCGATCGGCCACAAGCCGTCTACCGAGCTGTTTGTTGGAAAATTACCAATGAACGATCACGGCTATTTGGACACGGCGCCGGATTCGACGGCAACGGAAATTCCAGGCGTTTATGCAGCTGGCGACGTAACCGACGACATCTATCGACAAGCTGTCACTGCAGCGGGAATGGGATGCATGGCTGCGCTTGAGGCTGAAAAGTTCCTGGCGGAGTCAGAATCTTGATCACCGCATTTACTGGTGAATAGCGTTTTTTGGTTTTATGCTATTTGGGGCATTTCAAAATAAATTGCCGGATTTCTGCGATTGATTCGTCAAAGATATTTCTGGCGTAGCTGAGAAACTGAAGGCTGGCGCACAAAGCGCGCCGAAAGAGAATTCTTGCGGGCTTTTGATTAGTGCGTATCAATTAGCGCCGAAGGCTTGGCCAGCGTTTCCAGATCTTCAGGCTTCTCAAGGCGAACTTCGGCGCCGTCGACCTTGATGCCGTAGGGCTTCAGCGTTGCGAAGGCGCGCGATAAATTTTCAGGGGTCATGCCGAGCATTGACGCCAGAGTGCGTTTCTCGATTGGCAATTTGATAACACCGGTGTCTCCCTGGCGCCGGTTTTGGACAAGAATGTAATTCGCCAATCGTTCCACTGCCGTTCGCAGTTTAATATTTTTGTAAGCGCGCACAACGCCGTGATAACAGGCCGCGAGCTCGAGCACGCTTTTTTGGGCAAATCCACGATCTTTTTTCATCGCCGTTCGAACGTTTTCCGCGGGGATCATGAGAATCTGCGAAGATTCCAGCGTTCTGGCGGACATTTGATAGACGCCGTCAGTAAGCGCCGAGGCGAGTACAAATGTAGCGACGGGCTTTATCAGCGTCATTGTGCCTTCGCGGTTATTGGCGCTGGCGTAAAGCTCGACCTGACCGTCCACAAGAACGTGCAGAAAATCAGTATGGTCGCTCTCTGAAAAAAGTACGACCGTTGCTGGAAATCGCTGAAGAAAACTGCCCAGCAGCATTTCATCGAGATGGTCTTCGGCCATATCGGCAAACAGCGGCAGGGATCGGACAATCATTTTCTCGGAATCGCGCATTTGGCACCAAAAAATCCCACAAATATTGCTCTGCATATCGTCTGATCGCTTGATAATTGTCAAGCCGCGCCGATGCGCAAATCAAACAGGAATTTCCAGCTCCGCAAATGGCCGCCCCGACATTTTTGTGCAGGGCCTTGTTTCTTCGGTTTACGGATGAAATCGCGCCGAATCCGATTGCGCGGAACGCCGCAGTTCACCACAAAATTCGTCAAAGATTTCCTTGTCATCCGAAAAACGGGATGGTCCCATGAAACATTTAGAAACCGTAACGCCAGGCCAGCAGCAACGCGCGCTTTGGTCCAGCATGATCGCCTTCACAGCGTGTTTTGCGGTTTGGACGATATTTTCGATTATCGGCGTTCAGATAAAAGAAGATCTCGGACTTAGTGAAACCGAGTTTGGTCTTCTGGTCGCAACGCCGATCCTTACTGGGTCTCTCAGCAGAATATTTTTGGGAATTTGGGCTGATCAGTTTGGTGGGCGGCGCGTGTTTGCGGGTGTCATGTTTTTTTCTGCTATCGCAGTCTGGTTGTTATCCACCGTCAGCACCTATCCGCTGTTTCTGGCGGCGGCGCTCGGGGTTGGGCTTGCGGGCGGGTCATTTGCGGTCGGCATCACATACACGTCCAATTGGTTCGAAAGCGAACGGCAGGGCACGGCGCTCGGCATATTCGGCATGGGCAATGTCGGCGCGGCTGTCACCAATTTTGGTGCGCCGTTTTTGCTTGTGGCCGTTGGCTGGGAGCGTACCGCGCAGATCTACGCCATGATCTTAATGGCGACGTCCGTGCTCTTTTTCCTTTTTACTAAAGAAGATCCGGCGACCCTGGCGCGCAAAGCGCGCGGTGAAAAATCGCGCAGTGTTTTCCTGGAATTAGAGCCGTTAAAAAAGCTCCAGGTCTGGCGTTTTGCGCTTTACTACTTCTTTGTTTTCGGCGCTTTCGTTGCGCTCGCCCTTTGGCTGCCGCGTTATCTTATCGGTGTTTATGGCCTCGACATTAGGACTGCGGGGATTCTTGCAGCATTTTATGCGGTGCCGGCGAGTATTTTCCGGGCCTATGGCGGTTTCCTCTCCGATCGGCGCGGCGCACGCCAGGTCATGTACTGGACCTTTGCTGTTTCGGCGATTTGTACGTTCATGCTTTCCTACCCGCACACCGATTACATCATTCATGGCATTGAGGGACCGATCGCATTTTCGACGCAAATGGGCCTTGTTCCTTTTGTCATCCTGATTTTCATCCTCGGCTTCTTCATGTCGCTGGGAAAAGCCGCCGTCTATAAGCATATTCCGGTCTACTATCCGGACCATGTAGGATCCGTCGGCGGCCTGGTTGGTATGGTCGGCGGCCTTGGCGGCTTCGTTCTGCCAATCGCTTTCGGCGTCATGAACGATCTCACGGGGATCTGGACAAGCAATTTCATGTTGCTGTTCGCCATTGTCGTCGTCGCAATGGGCTGGATGCACTTTACGATCCGGCGCATGGAGCGGCGGGCGCTCGCAACGGAACTCGACGCGCTGCCGCAATTTCCGGAAATGCAGGAAATCCACACTAAAGAACGCGGCGAGAAAACCAGCCCTGTGCTGGAGGACTGGCGCCCGGAAGAGGATGATTTCTGGAAGGAAAAGGGGCGGAAAGTCGCCAATCGAAATCTGTGGATTTCAATCCCGGCGCTGCTTCTCGCATTTTCGGTCTGGATGGTCTGGAGTGTCGTCGTTGCGAAGCTGCCTTCGGTGGGTTTCAACTATACGACGGACCAGCTTTTCTGGCTGGCGGCGTTGCCGGGCCTTTCCGGTGCAACGCTTCGGATTTTCTATTCCTTTATGGTGCCGATATTCGGCGGCCGTTTGTGGACGACGCTAACAACTGCCTCCTTGCTGATCCCGGCTTTTGGCATTGGTTATGCGGTGCAAAACCCGGAAACGCCGTATTTTATCTTCCTGGTGCTGGCGCTGCTTTGCGGTTTTGGCGGCGGCAATTTTGCTTCATCTATGGCCAATATCAGCTTCTTTTTTCCGAAAGCGCAAAAAGGCAATGCGCTGGCCCTGAACGCCGGCCTTGGCAATCTTGGCGTCAGCGTTATGCAATTTGTCGTACCGCTCGCCATCACCGCCAGCGTCTTTGGCGTAATGGGCGGCGAGCCACAGGTGACCGGCGATGGACAAATGTTATGGCTGCAAAATGCCGGCTTTGTTTGGGTGCCGTTTCTTTTGATTGCGACCGTTGCGGTATGGTTCGGCATGAATGATATCGCCTCGGCGAAGGCGTCCTTTGCAGAGCAAGCCGTCATTTTCACCCGGCGTCACAACTGGATCATGTGCTGGCTTTATACCGGCACCTTCGGTTCCTTTATCGGTTACGCGGCCGGGTTTCCGCTGTTGATGAAAACGCAGTTTCCTGACGTCAATGTTCTGCAGTTTGCTTTTCTTGGCCCGCTTGTTGGCGCCTTGTCGCGTTCAATGACGGGATGGGTGTCGGATAAATGGGGCGGCGCACGCGTCACCTTTTGGGTATTTCTGTTGATGATCCTCGCGGTTGCCGGCGTGCTCTATTTCCTCGGCATCAAAGATCAGCCGGGCGCCTTTTGGGGTTTCTTCGCAATGTTCATGATCCTGTTTTTCGCAACGGGCGTTGGCAATGCGTCAACCTTTCAGATGATCCCGATTATTATGCGTAACGAGATGCCGCGCCTGATGCCGCAGCTTGATCCTGTTGAGCGTTTGCGTCAGGCAGAAAAGGAATCAGCGGCGATCATTGGATTTACCTCGGCTATCGCCGCCTATGGCGCCTTTTTCATCCCTAAATCCTACGGCACGTCGATCTCGATGACCGGCGGACCTGAAGGCGCGCTGTGGGGTTTTCTCATCTTTTATGTCACCTGCGCGGCCCTCACCTGGCTGGTTTATTCGCGCAAGGGCGGCGTGTTGCACGACATTGAACGCGGCCGCGTCGCAACACCGCATCCTTCAAACAATATTCCGCAGGGAGAAACAGCATGAGCCATGTTCTGAACCGGCTGACCTATTTTAAAAACCGCGTCAGCGATTACTCAAACGGACATGGCGTTCTCACAAAGGAGGATCGCACGTGGGAAGACGCCTATCGCAAACGTTGGCAGCATGACAAAATCGTGCGTTCAACCCATGGCGTCAATTGCACCGGGTCGTGCAGCTGGAAGATTTATGTCAAAGGCGGGATCGTCACCTGGGAAACACAGCAAACGGATTATCCGCGCACGCGCCCCGACATGCCTAATCACGAGCCGCGCGGCTGCTCGCGCGGCGCCAGCTATAGCTGGTATCTCTACAGCGCCAATCGCCTGAAACATCCGCTGATCCGAAGCCGGCTGCTGAAGGCGTGGCGCGCGGCGCGCGCAACACGAACGCCAGTTGCCGCCTGGGCGTCGATTGTCGAGGACCAGGCGACGCGCGCATCCTATGTGCGTCAGCGGGGCCTCGGCGGATTTGTCCGCGCTGAGTGGACGGAGGTCAATGAAATCATTGCTTCCGCCAACGCATACACCGCGAAAAAGCATGGACCAGATCGCGTCATAGGATTTTCGCCGATTCCGGCAATGTCGATGGTCTCCTACGCCGCGGGCTCACGATATCTTTCGTTGCTTGGCGGAACCTGCATGAGCTTTTACGATTGGTATTGCGATCTGCCCCCGGCGAGTCCGCAGACCTGGGGCGAACAAACCGATGTTCCCGAAAGCGCCGACTGGTATAATTCCGGTTTCCTGATGCTTTGGGGCTCGAATGTCCCGCAGACACGTACGCCCGATGCGCATTTTTATACAGAGGCGCGCTATAAGGGCGCAAAAAGCGTCGTGATTTCGCCCGACTATTCCGAAGCATCAAAATTCGGCGATATCTGGCTGTCGCCGAAACAGGGAACAGACGCAGCCCTCGCTATGGCGTTTGGTCACGTCATCCTGAAAGAATTCTATCTCGATCGGCAGGTGGAGTATTTCCAGGAATACGCCCGCAAATACACCGACATGCCGATGTTGGTGCGGCTGGTCAAAAAGGACGGGCGGCTCGTTCCGGACCGGATGCTGCGCGCCTCCGATTTTGACGATGCGCTTAATGAAGAAAACAATCCGGAATGGAAAACAATCGCGTTTGACAAAACCGCGAACAAGATTGTAACGCCGCGCGGTTCCATCGGCTTTCGTTGGGGCGAACAGGGGAAATGGAATCTCGAAGAAAAATCCGGCTGTGGGGACGATACCGATCTCTCAATTTCGCTGATTGAAAATCGCGATGACGCGGTTGACGTGGCGTTTCCCTATTTCGGTAATCGCCGGCATGATTATTTCAACGGGACCGATCATCCCGACATTCTCGAACGGCGCGTGCCGATAAAGCGTCTGCATTTAAAAGACGGCGAAGCGCTGGTTGCAACCGTGTTTGATTTGCTTGCCGCCAATTACGGGCTTGATCGAGCGCTGGGCGGCGATTGGGCGGCGAAATCCTATGATGAGGATATTCCTTACACTCCGGCATGGCAGGAGAAAATCACTGGCGTTTCGCGTGACAAAGTAATCACTGTTGCGCGTGGCTTTGCTGACAATGCAGAAAAGACGCGCGGCAAATCCATGATCATTCTCGGGGCCGGTCTTAATCACTGGTACCATATGGACATGAACTATCGCGGCATCATCAACATGTTGGTGATGTGCGGGTGCATCGGGCAATCCGGCGGCGGTTGGTCGCATTATGTCGGCCAGGAAAAACTCAGGCCGCAAACCGGTTGGCAGCCGCTTGCCTTTGGGCTCGATTGGGCGCGCCCGCCGCGCCAGATGAATTCCACCTCGTTCTTTTATGCACATACAGATCAGTGGCGCTACGAAACACTGGATATCGACGAAATCCTGTCGCCGCTCGCACCCGAGGGTAAATGGAGCGGCAGTTTCATTGACTTCAACGCCCGCGCTGAACGCATGGGGTGGCTTCCCTCCGCACCCCAGCTTCAGCGTAATCCGTTAGAAGTTAGTAAGGATGCAGCGGCGGCAGGATTGGAGCCGAAGGACTATGTGGCCCGGGAATTAAAATCCGGCGCGCTCAAAATGTCCTGCAACGATCCCGACGATCCGGCGAACTGGCCGCGCAACATGTTTGTCTGGCGGTCAAATCTATTGGGCGCTTCCGGCAAGGGCCATGAATATTTTCTGAAGCACCTTCTTGGAACCAATCATGGCGTGCAAGGCAAAGACCTTGGCGAAACCGCTGGTGAAAAACCTGAAGACGTTGTCTGGCATGAAGACGCGCCGGAAGGAAAGCTGGATCTTCTCGTCACAATTGACTTCCGCATGTCGACCACATGCGTTTATTCCGACATCGCGCTGCCGACGGCGACCTGGTATGAGAAAAACGATCTCAATACGTCGGACATGCATCCCTTCATCCATCCGCTTTCAAGCGCAGTTGACCCGCTATGGGAAAGCCGCAGCGACTGGGATATTTTCAAAGGCATCGCCAAATCCTTTTCCGAAGTCGCGCCGGAAGTTCTCGGCGTTGAAAAAGATGTCGTGCTGACGCCGATTTTGCACGATACGCCCGGCGAGCTGTCGCAAGCGGTCGACGTCAAAGACTGGAAGCTTGGTGAGGTTGATCCCATCCCCGGCAAGACCATGCCGGCAGTCACTGTGGTGACGCGCGACTATCCCAATCTTTACAAACAATTCACCGCTCTTGGTCCGTTAATGACCAGCATCGGCAATGGCGGCAAAGGCATCGCGTGGAATACGGAACATGAAGTTGAGCTGTTAAAAGCGCTCAATGGCGAAGTCAGAGAAGAAGGCCTTACCAAAGGCATGCCGCGGATCGACAGCGCGATTGATGCGGCGGAAGTCATTCTGATGCTGGCGCCGGAAACCAACGGTGAGGTGGCGGTAAAGGCGTGGGACTCTCTGTCGAAAGCAACTGGCCGCGCGCACGCGCATCTGGCGCTCCCGAAAGAGGACGAAAAAATCCGTTTTCGTGATGTCGTTGCGCAACCGCGCAAGATTATTTCCTCACCGACATGGTCCGGCATCGAGTCAGAAAAAGTCTGTTACAACGCAGGCTACACCAATGTGCATGAGTTGATCCCGTGGCGCACGCTGACCGGGCGTCAGCAGCTTTATCAGGATCATCTTTGGATGCGGGCCTTTGGAGAAACGCTCTGCGTTTACCGTCCGCCGGTTGATACGAAAACCATCGAGCCGATTATCGATTCCAAACCCAATGGCGAAAAACAGATTGTTCTCAACTTCATCACGCCGCATCAAAAATGGGGCATTCACTCGACCTACACAGACAATCTGTTGATGCTGACCTTGTCGCGCGGCGGGCCGATTGTCTGGCTCAGTGAAGACGACGCGAAATCGGTCGGCATTGAAGATAATGACTGGGTTGAAGCCTACAACGTCAACGGCGCCTTGACCGCGCGGGCTGTCGTTTCCCAGCGGGTGAAACCGGGCATGATCATGATGTATCATGCTCAGGAAAAAATCGTGAATGTGCCAGGTTCGGAAATTACCGGGCAGCGCGGCGGCATCCACAATTCCGTGACGCGCACGGTTTTAAAGCCAACCCACATGATCGGCGGCTACGCGCAACAGTCTTACGGGTTCAACTATTACGGCACGGTTGGTTCCAATCGCGATGAATTCGTCATCGTTCGGAAAATGAGCAAGGTCGACTGGCTTGATGAGCCGGCAAAGCCAATGGAGACGGCACAATGAAAATTCGCGCACAAATCAGCATGATTTTGAATCTCGATAAGTGCATCGGGTGCCATACCTGCTCCGTTACCTGCAAAAATGTCTGGACCGGCCGCGAGGGTGTTGAATATGCGTGGTTCAACAATGTCGAAACCAAACCCGGCATTGGGTATCCCGACGACTGGGAAGACCAGGCGCGCTGGAACGGCGGCTGGGAACTCAAAAAGAACGGCAAGCTGCAGCCGAAAATGGGCGGCAAACTGGGCGTTCTCGCGAAGGTATTTGCAAATCCTGACTTGCCAGAAATCGACGATTATTATGAGCCGTTCACCTTTGACTATGAGCATCTTCAAAAAGCGCCTGAGATGAAAGCGACGCCGACGGCGCGCCCACGCTCAATGATCACTGGCGAGCGCATGGAAAAAATTAATAAAGGTCCGAATTGGGAGGAGATTCTTGGCGGCGAATTTTCCAAACGCTCCAAGGACTATAATTTCGAAGACGTCGAAAAGGAAATCTACGGGCAGTTCGAAAATACCTTCATGATGTATCTTCCGCGGCTGTGTGAGCATTGCCTCAATCCGGCATGTGTTGCGGTGTGCCCATCCGGCGCAATATACAAGCGCGAGGAAGATGGTGTTGTTCTGATCGATCAGAACAAATGCCGCGGCTGGCGCATGTGCATATCCGGCTGCCCCTACAAAAAAATCTACTATAATTGGAGTTCCGGAAAATCGGAAAAATGTACGCTTTGCTATCCGCGCCTTGAAGCCGGCCAACCAACGGTTTGCTCGGAGACATGCGTTGGACGCATTCGCTATCTAGGCGTTGTTCTGTATGACGCTGATCGCATCGAAGAGGCCGCAAGCGCCGAAAAAGAAACCGATCTTTACGAGAGCCATCTCAATATCTTTCTCGATCCGAATGATCCCGAGGTTCAACGTCAGGCGCGAGCCGATGGCGTGCCCGATACCTGGCTGGAATCCGCAAAAAAGTCACCGATCTGGAAAATGGCGATGGAATGGAAGATCGCATTTCCGCTGCATCCGGAATACCGGACGCTTCCCATGGTCTGGTATGTCCCGCCGCTCTCGCCAATTCAATCAATGGCGCAAGCCGGCGCCTTCGGCGAAAAAGGCGCGATGCCCAATGTTCGGGATTTGCGCATTCCGCTGAAATATCTCGCGAATCTTCTTACCGCCGGCGATGAAGAGCCGGTTGCGCGCGCGCTTGAAAAGCTCATCGCCATGCGCGCTTACATGCGCTCGAAATCTTATGAGGGCGCTGAGGATGCATCGATCCCCGGCAAGGTGGGTATGACCCCCGAACAGATCGACGAGATGTATCAGCTTATGGCGATCGCCAACTACGAAGATCGCTTTGTGATTCCCACCACCCACCGTGAATACGCGGAAGACGCTTACGGCATTCGCAATGATTGCGGCTTCAGTTTCGGCGAAGGCTGCGGTGAACCCAAGCAAGCTGTTGAGTGGACCGGCCTTTTCGCAAAAAACCCGTCCAATGAAAAAGTCTAAAGGAGCGAGCCCGATGACCAAAACTTACAAAGCCCTGAGCGCGCTTCTGTCATACCCGACGAAGGATTTGAAAGAAGCGGCGGACGAAATCCGCACGGTGATTTCGGAAGAAAGTCTCGCTCCGGACTGGGCGATTGGAAAACTCGATCGGCTGATTGAGGATCTAAAGACGCTCGATCTTTATGAACTGCAGGAACGCTACGTATTTCTATTCGATCGCACCCGGTCGCTTTGCCTGCATCTGTTTGAACATGTGCATGGCGAGTCGCGCGACCGCGGTCAGGCGATGGTGGATTTGAAAACGCTTTATGCGCAGGGCGGGCTTGAGATTGGCGCCAACGAATTACCGGATTTTCTGCCGCTGTTTCTTGAATATCTGTCAACCCGGTCAGCCGAGGAAGCGCGCGCCCTTTTGGCGGAACCTTTAAGCGTCATTGCGGCGCTAAAGGAGCGCCTGACCAAACGCAAAACGCCCTATGCCGCTGTATTCATTGTTCTCGAAACGATGGCTGGCAGGGAGCCGACGATATCGCAACTTGATGACCTGCGAAAGGCGCCGGACGACGATCCTAATGATCTCGAAGCGCTTGACGCCGCCTGGGAGGACCAGCCGGTGACCTTCGGCCCGGGTGAAGAGAGCTGCCCAAAAGTCGACCAGATGCTTGATCGAATGCGCGGTGATGAACCGTCTGCCGGTCATGCGCAACCGGAGCGGAGTTAGCGTTATGGCCAATTACCTCAACCAGTTTCTTTTCGGATTTTATCCTTATATCTGCCTTGCTGTGCTGGCGATCGGCAGCATTCTTCGGTTCGAGCACGGCCAATATTCCTGGCGCAGCGGCTCGAGCCAGCTTCTTCGGCGCAAACAGCTGGTGATGGGGAGCATTCTCTTTCACGTCGGCATTCTGATCATTTTTTTTGGCCATCTCGTGGGATTGCTGACGCCGATTTGGGTCTTTGACGCGCTCGGAATCTCTCATGGCGCCAAGCAAATTCTGGCGATCGTTGTGGGCGGCTTCGCGGGTGTAATGTGTTTCTTTGGCGCAGTATTGCTGATTCATCGCAGGCTTTTTGACGCGCGCATCCGCGCTACATCGAGTTTCGGCGACACAACGATACTTCTGCTTTTGTTTGCGCAGCTGCTTTTGGGTCTTTCGACGATATTTGTCTCAATGCAGCATCTGGACGGCCATGAAATGGTCAAGTTCATGAGCTGGGCGCAGCGCATATTCACATTCCGCGGCGGCGCAGCCGACTTTGTCGCCGACGCGCATCCAATCTTTAAGGCGCATCTGTTTTTGGGCCTGACGATCTTTCTCGTTTTCCCATTTACACGTCTTGTGCACATGTTGAGTGCGCCAATCTGGTACTTGAACCGGCGTGGTTACCAGCTTGTCAGAACAAAACGGAGGAACCCAATCGGCGACAACATTACACCGCCAGCAGAGTAGTATTATTGATCGACCAAAAAGCAGGAGAAGGACAATGATCCGTAAAGTTGTGTTGTGTTTAGTGTGCGCCGGTATTGGGTTGCAGTCTGCATTTGCAGAGGAACAGGCGGCGGCGTCGACCAACACATCGCTTTTCGAGGCAATCAAGGGCGCGAAACCGCTGATTGATGTGCGGTATCGTTACGAATGGAAAGATCAGGCGGGATTTGCCAGTTCCGCCCATGCCAACACGCTGCGCACGCGGCTCGGCTTTGAAACAGGCGAATTTTATCATTTCAAATTCCTGGTCGAAATGGAAAATGTATTTTCCATCGGCAGTGACAATTTCAACAGCACAACCAACGGCCTGACGATGTTTCCGGTGATCGCTGATCCCGATGCGACCGAGCTCAACCGCGCTCAGATAACATTTACCGGCATTGAGAAAACACCGATTATTGTCGGCCGCCAGCGCTTCAATCTCAACAATCACCGATTTGTTGGGGCGGTCGATTGGCGGCAAAACCAACAAACATTTGATGCGGCGCGCTTGTCATCAACACTGATCGACAATCTCACGGTGGATTATCTTTATATCGACCGGGTTCAGCGAATATTTGGCGATGCGCATCCGCTGGGAGATATCGACAGCGACAGCCACGTCATTTCAGCCGTCTACAATGTGGGGGGGGTCGGCGTCGTCAAGGGTTATGGCGTTCTGCTGGATCTCCATGAGTTGCCCGGAGCGTCTTCCGCGACCTGGGGCGTGAGATATGAAAACAATTTCACCCTTGATGAAGATGCGGCGATCAAGTTTGGCGTGGTTGCAGAATTTGCGACGCAGAGCGATTACGCAGGCAATCCATTTGATTATCGTGAATCCTACGTGCATGGCGAAGCGGCGCTTGGCGTGTCTGCGGCAGGCTTGAAATTCGGCTACGAACGGCTTGGCGGTAATGGTGCGATCGGATTTTCAACGCCACTCGCGACGCTGCACAAATTCAATGGCTTTGCCGATGTATTCCTGACAACGCCTGCTGCGGGTCTTGAGGATATCTACGGCACTTTGGCGTATAACTGGAAAGACGCGCCCTTTGGCGCCGACGTCAAGGCATTCGTCACCTATCACAGTTTCAGTTCCGATGTTGGATCGCTTGATTTCGGCGACGAAATTGACGCTGGGCTCACGCTCTCATTCCGCAAACATTGGTCCGTGAATCTTAAAGGCGCCGTTTACAATGGCGGCGGTTTCGGACCCGCTGACCGGAGTCTGATCTGGACGTCGCTGCGGTTTCAATATTGATCAAAACGAGACAACTTATGACAGTTTCGAACGAAAATTCTGATGAGCCGTTGGGCGACGATGGCGAACGATTGCTCGAATCTTCAGCAATCGGCGACCCGTGGGCGATAGATAAAATCGAAGCTGGTCTCATTGATGTGCCGCTTGAATTTATTTTTGCGGACCATCATCGGCAGCGTCAGGCGGCCCTGATGCTCAATATGATCGCCGCAGGCGGATTTGAAGAGCGCGGCGTAAGAAATCTCATTAGGTTTCTAAAAGAGGATTTTGCGCGCCACATTGCTGACGAAGAGCTTGGGTTTTTTCCATTGCTCCGCGAGCGATGCCTTCCTGAAGACAAGATCGATCCTTTGATCGCGCGTCTCGTTGATGAACATAAAGATGATGAATCATGTGGGGACGCTGTGATCGCTCTGCTCGAAAAACGTCTGGCCGGACACGAAATAAGCAATAGCGCCAGAGGACAAATTTCAGCCTTTGCCGAGCACATACTTCAACATCTTGCGGTGGAAAACGCCGTCCTCCTGCCGATTGCCCGCGTCCGCATGGATGCAGCTTCGTTGAAGGCGTTGTCGACGATGCTAAAAGAGCGCCGTACGGCGCGGAAATAACCCGAGGCGCAAAAAAAGCGCTCGGTTGCTTTCCAAAACGTGCGTGCTGGTTTTTATGCAAGCCGGCGCAGAATAGATTTAGCGGGACACAAAATGCGAGTTCCGCGCATCCAGCGCGCGGTATCGGCCCCTAAGGCGCTGAAGTTAGGAGAAAATTTGTGCGCTGGAAAATTCCGCAGATTCCGGCCAAACCATCAGCTGAACAAGGTTCCGGGGTGTCATTGCTGGCGGCAGATCGAATCGTGGCGCGGCAAAACGCGCCGGATATTAAGGGCTTCGGGAATTTTTCGGCGTGATATAAGAAACAGATAATGACTGCATTGATCAACAAGCTGGAACATGAAGGCGCCCGCGCAATCTGCGGCCGGCACAACAACAAGCCTGACGCCCTTCTCGAAATCCTGCATGAAGCGCAGGAATTTGACGGCTATCTCGGTGACCAAGCATTGAGGACCATAGCCGAGGCGCTCAATATTTCCCGTGCGGAAATTCACGGCGTTGTCAGTTTTTATCATGATTACCGCCGTGAACCGCCGGCCCGGCATGTTATCAAACTCTGCCGCGCGGAGGCCTGTCAGGCGGTGGGATCGGAGGCGCTGGCGGCCCATGCAGAAGAGAAGTGGAAGACGCCGACAGGCGGCATCAGCGCCGACCAAAAAATTGGGCTGGAAGCAGTTTATTGCCTTGGCAATTGTGCATTGGGCCCTGCGGCGATGATCGACGGCGAACTTTACGGTCGGATTACGCCCGGACGCCTGGAAGCGCTTGTCGCTGAACGCCTCGACAAATCGGAGCGCGAGTGATCATGGTCGAAACAGTAAGAATTTATGTCCCTTGTGACGCGGCGGCTGTGTCTGTCGGCGCCGATGACACCGCGGCCGCTATTGCGACGGTTGCGGCAATGCGCAAAATAAAAATTGAAATTATCCGCAATGGCAGCCGCGGCATGTTGTGGCTGGAGCCGCTCGTCGAAATTGCAACAAAAAACGGGCGTATCGCTTATGGCCCGGTGGCCGCCGAGGATGTCGCCGGCTTGTTCGATGCTGATTTCTTAAAGGGCGGCGAACATCCGCTGGCGCATGGGATAACAGAAGAAATCGCCTATTTCGCCCAGCAAGAGCGCCTCACCTTTGCGCGTTGCGGGATTATCGAACCGCTCAATCTGGATGACTACGAAAAGCATGGCGGCCTCGCGGGATTGCGCAAGGCTCTGAAGCTGGAGCCATCCGACATTGTAGAGGCAGTCACGCAGTCGGGTTTGCGCGGGCGCGGCGGCGCCGGTTTTCCGACCGGTATAAAATGGAAAACCGCACTCGAACAACAAAGCGATGAAAAATACATCTGCTGTAACGCCGATGAGGGCGACAGTGGAACATTTGCCGATCGCCTGCTGATGGAAGGCGATCCGTTTTCGCTGCTCGAAGGAATGGTGGTCGCCGGCAGGGCAGTCGGGGCAAGAACCGGGTATATTTATATACGGTCCGAATACCCTCACGCGATTAAAACCATGCGCAGGGCGGTAGAGATGTTTCGCGCTGCAGGATTTCTCGGCGACAATATTGATGGTTCCGATACGCGTTTTTATATCAGCATCCGTGTCGGGGCGGGCGCTTATATTTGTGGCGAAGAAACGTCGATGCTGGAAAGTATTGAAGGAAAACGCGGCCAGATAAAAGTAAAACCGCCGATCCCGGCAATAAGCGGCCTTTTCGGCAAACCAACAATTATCAATAATGTTTTATCCCTCGCGACAACGCCGGTGATCCTCGCTAAAGGCGCCGATCACTACAAAAATTTTGGCGTCGGCCGCTCGCGCGGCACGCAGCCATTTCAACTTGCCGGCGATATTGCCCGCGGCGGCCTCGTCGAAAAAGCCTTCGGCGTTACGCTGGGCGATCTGATTAACAATTTCGGCGGCGGCACGCGGTCCGGTAAGCCGGTGAGGGCGGTGCAAACCGGCGGTCCCCTTGGCGCCTATATTCCCGTTTCGGGATTTTCTGTGGCAATGGAGTATGAAGCTCTTGCGCAGGCTGGCGCTATGCTGGGTCATGGCGGCGTGGTTGTGTTTAACGACACGGTAGATATGGCGAAACAGGCGCGGTTCGCGATGGAATTTTGCGAAATAGAATCTTGCGGAAAATGCACGCCCTGCCGCATTGGCGCCGTCCGCGGCAAGGAAACCATCGACAAAATCATTGCAGGCGAAGATATCGCGAAAAACTTGGAAATTCTCGATGATTTGTGCGATCTTATGACCGACGCCTCGCTCTGCGCCATGGGCGGTTTAACGCCCATGCCGGTTCAGAGCGCCGTGAAGCACTTTCCGGAGGATTTTGGCGGGTAACGCCCGCCGTGCAAGGGATCGGTATGGGTATTTTACGCGAACCAGATTTCGGAACGCCTGACGTCAGATCCGCTGGCGGAGAGGCGGCTGATAATGTGGCCGTCGAGATTGACGGCCATACCGTCAGCGTTCCGGCGGGAATATCGGTGATGCGCGCTGCCGCGCTGGCCGGGCTGTCGGTCCCCAGGCTTTGCTCGACGGATTCGCTTCAAGCTTTTGGCTCTTGCCGCTTGTGCGTTGTCGAAGTGGAAGGGCGCAAGGGAACGCCTGCCTCCTGTACGACACCGGTTGAGCAAGGGATGAAAATCCGTACACAGACGAAAAGACTGGCGAAGCTGCGCCGCGGGGTCATGGAGCTTTATATTTCCGATCATCCCCTGGACTGTCTTACATGCTCTGACAATGGTGATTGTGAATTGCAGGACATGGCGGGCGTTGTCGGGCTTCGCGATGTTCGTTATGGCTATGCAGGCGACAATCATCTGGAAAGCGTAAAAGACGAAAGCAATCCTTATTTTGCCTATGACCCTTCAAAATGCATTGTTTGTTCCCGCTGTGTGCGCGCCTGCGATGAAGTCCAGGGCACGCTGGCGCTGACAATTGAAGGGCGTGGATTTAACTCTCGCGTCGCCGCTTCAATGGGCGAAAATTTCTTTGATTCTGAATGCGTTTCCTGCGGCGCTTGTGTTCAGGCCTGTCCAACGGCGACGCTGCAGGAAAAATCGGTTATCGAGCATGGTGTGCCCGATCGCACCGTCTTGACGACATGCGCCTATTGCGGCGTCGGCTGTTCATTCAAAGCCGAGCTTAAGGGCGATCAGGTCGTGCGTATGGTTCCCTATAAGGACGGCAAAGCCAATCACGGTCATTCCTGCGTAAAGGGCCGGTTCGCCTGGGGATACGCTACACATAAGGACCGCATCACGCAGCCGATGATCCGCGAGAAAATTACCGACCCGTGGCGGACGGTTTCATGGGACGAAGCCATTGGTTTTGCTGCGGACAAGCTAAAAGCGACTCAAAAGCAATATGGCCGCAAATCCATTGGCGCCATTTCCTCTTCGCGCTGCACCATTGAAGAGGTTTGGCTGGTTCAGAAAATGGTGCGCACAGCATTTTCTAATAATAATATCGATACTTGCGCGCGGGTTTGTCATTCACCCACCGGCTATGGGTTGAAACAGACTTACGGCACGTCGGCCGGGACCCAGGATTTCGATTCAGTAATGGAAGCCGACACGATCATCGTGATCGGCGCCAATCCGACCGACGCGCATCCGGTTTTCGCTTCGCAGATGAAGCGGCGTTTGCGCGAGGGCGCAAAGCTTATTGTCGCCGATCCGCGCGCTATCGATCTTGTGCGCACGCCGCACATTGAAGCAGAATATCATCTACCGCTGTTGCCCGGAACCAATGTCCCGCTGATCAATGCGTTTTCCCATGTAGCGGTTATTGAAGGACTTACAGATGACAGCTTCATCGGCGATCGCTGCGATCTGGAGACGTATAAAGAATGGAAAGCCTTCATTTCGGATAACGTAAATTCCCCTGAAGAAGTTTCGAAAATCACCGGCGTTCCCGCTGACGATATTCGCGCTGCCGCGCGGCTTTACGCTTCCAGCAAAAACTCTGCGATCTATTACGGGTTAGGGGTGACAGAACACAGCCAGGGCTCAACGATGGTCATGGGCATGGCCAATCTCGCGATGGCGACGGGCAATATCGGCCGGCGCGGCGTTGGCGTAAATCCTCTGCGCGGTCAGAATAATGTGCAAGGCTCCTGCGATATGGGTTCGTTCCCGCATGAGTTTTCCGGCTATCGTCCGGTCACCGACGACGGTGCGCGCGAGATTTTTGAAAAAGCCTGGGGGCGGCCACAAGACGGTGAACCGGGCTATCGCATCCCAAACATGTTCGACGAGGCCTGCGCGGGCGTCTTTAAAGGCCTCTACGTGCAGGGGGAAGATGTCGCCCAGTCTGATCCAAACACGCATCACGTAGAAGCTGCGCTGACGGCGCTTGATATTCTGATCGTTCAGGACCTCTTCCTCAATGAGACGGCGCGTTTTGCCCATGTCTTTTTGCCAGGCACGTCCTTCCTTGAAAAGGAAGGTTGCTTCATCAACGCCGAGCGCCGCATCAATCGGGTGCGCCCGGTGATGAAGTCGCAAACCGGCAAAGATGAATGGGAAGTAACGCAAGATCTCGCCCGCGCTCTTGGCTATGACATGGGCCACAGGTCGGCGTCAGAGATCATGGATGAAATTGCTGCGCTGACGCCGACATTCAAAAATGTCTCCTATGCTGTTCTTGATGAAAAAGGCAGCGTCCAATGGCCATGTAATGACTCTGCGCCGGACGGTACGCCGATTATGCATGTTGATGGTTTCGTGCGCGGCAAGGGCGCTTTTATGGTCACTGAATTTGTGCCGACAGAAGAAAAAACCAATCGCAAGTTTCCGCTGATCCTGACCACCGGCAGAATTCTCAGCCAATATAATGTGGGCGCGCAAACCCGGCGCACCGAAAATATTGACTGGTGGGAAGAAGATGTTCTCGAGATCCATCCATCGGACGCCGAAACGCGCGGCATTCGGGATGGTCAATGGGTCGCCATCCGCAGCCGTAAGGGAGAAACGAGTTTACGCGCCGTGATTTCGGAGCGGATGACGCCGGGCGTTGTCTATACGACCTTTCACCATCCGGAATCCGGCGCAAATGTCGTGACAACGGAACTTTCCGATTGGGCGACAAGCTGTCCGGAATATAAAGTCACTGCGGTTGAGGTAACGCCTGCCAACCACAAATCTGACTGGCAAAACGCGTATGAAGAGCAAACGCCGGGCTATCGCAGAATTGAAACGACACCCGCTGAATAGCGCGCTCATGTTTCCCGTAAAAACAATTGGCGAAAGTCCGGCGCCCGACAGCGAAACCGCTGTCCAAACCTTAGGAGGCTTGCCTGCAGTCTGGCGGACGCCGGAAGAAACGCCCGTCGCTTTTGTCTATAACCGGCGCAATTATGCGGTAATGCTGGCGACGCCGCAGGACCTCGTTGATTATGCCGTAGGTTTTAGCGTGACGGAACGCGTTGTCAGCTCGGTGAGCGATATTCTCGGGCTGGATGTTTCGCATAATGATCGCGGCGTCGATTTGCGCCTTCGCATTTCTGAAGAATGTCTGGAGCGATTTGATTTGCGCCAGCGCCGACGTAATTTGCCAGGCAATGCGGGATGCGGCGTTTGTGGACTTGAAAACATCGACGAATTTTTTACACCCCTTCCGAGAGTCGCCAGAGATAAAGTCTCATTAAATCCTCCGGCGGTCGCCAGGGCTTTTAAATCGCTCGGTGGCCATCAACCCATTAATAAAAGAACCCGAAGCGTTCATGGCGCCGCATGGGTAAGCGTTGAGGGCGACATTGTTGACTTGCGAGAAGATGTTGGGCGTCACAATGCGCTCGACAAACTTCTTGGCGCGCTGGTGCTGGCGGACATTGATATGAAATCCGGTTTTGTCCTGATGACGAGCCGCTGTTCTTACGAACTGGTCGAAAAAGCTGCGCGCTGCGGCATAACGGCGCTTGTGACAATTTCCGGCCCAACAAATTTTGCACTGCGAAAAGCGGCGGAAGCCAATATGGCGCTTTATGCGCACGGGCCAGACGGCGTTGTTGAGCTGAGCTGCTAGACGTCTTGTCGCCAATGCTGAGGAATTCTGGAACCAGATTGCCATCAGATAATGACGATGGGGACTTCAGTTTCATGGTATTTTCAACGACAATAAGACTAACTCCATTCAGAGGTTTGCGGCGCCGCAAAATATCAGTTTAAAGAACAATCAATACGCTGCGATAGGGACGGACTTCCATCCGATAAGTGTGAATATGACCAGAGATAATCTGCCTGCGCCAGGCGCGCCGGATATCGACATCGCCCGCGCAGCGGAAATGAAACCGATATTGCCCCTGGCGCATGACCGCCTCGGCATTCCCGCCGACGCCCTCATTCCCTACGGCCACCACAAAGCGAAATTGTCACTTGATTATATTTCATCGATCAAGGATCGCCCCAAAGGCAAACTCGTTCTTGTAACCGCGATCACGCCAACGCCGGCGGGCGAGGGCAAAACGACAACAAGCGTCGGCCTTAGTGACGGGTTAAATAAAATTGGCGTTAAATCGATGGTTTGCCTGCGCGAGCCGTCGCTGGGTCCCTGCTTTGGGATGAAGGGCGGCGCCGCTGGCGGCGGACGCGCGCAGGTTCTGCCCATGGAAGACATCAATCTCCATTTCAACGGTGATTTTCACGCGATAACCTCCGCTCACAGCCTGCTGGCGGCGATGCTCGACAATCATTTGCATTGGGGTAACGGGCTGGACATTGATCCGCGCCGGGTCAGCTGGCGCCGCGTAGTCGATATGAACGACCGGGCGCTGCGCAACATCACCGTCGGCCTTGGCGGCCCGGCCCATGGCGTGCCGCGTGAAAGCGGTTTCGACATCACCGTCGCCTCGGAGATTATGGCGATCCTTTGTCTGTCTGAAAGCTTACGGGATCTGCGACGCCGCCTCGGCGACATCATTATCGCGCGCCGGCGCGATAAATCGCCTGTAACCGCCCGTGAAATTGGCGCCGATGGCGCCATGGCGGTTCTTTTGAAGGACGCGCTTGCGCCCAATCTTGTGCAAAGCATTGAACATAACCCGGCCTTCATTCATGGCGGTCCATTTGCAAACATCGCCCATGGCTGCAATTCAGTAATGGCGACAAAGACCGCCATGTCCCTTGCCGACGTCGTCGTGACCGAAGCCGGGTTTGGCGCTGACCTCGGGGCCGAAAAATTTCTCGATATCAAATGCCGTCAGGCGGGTTTGCGACCAGACGCCGTAGTGCTGGTCGTCACGATCCGCGCGCTCAAAATGCAGGGCGGCGTCGCTAAAGCCGATCTTGGATTGCCGGATGCAGGTGCTGTTGTGCGTGGATCCGTCAATCTGATCCGCCACATTGAAAACCTGAAAAAATTCGGCGTAACGCCAATTGTCGCGATTAATCACTTCGTTAAGGATACGGATGAGGAAATCGATGTTGTCATGGGCGTTTGCAACGAACAAGATATTCGCGGTGCAGTCTCAAAACATTGGGCTGAGGGCGGTGTGGGCGCGACCCAGCTGGCGCAAGTGGTAATGGAGCAATTCGAAGTCAAAGCGCCCAAAATTAAGTTTCTTTATACAGATGACATGACGTTAGCGGACAAAATTGAGACGATCGCAAGAGAAATTTACGGGGCCGGCGATGTATCGATAATTTCATCGGCCGCTCGCAGTCTTAGTGAATTTGAAAAACTTGGATATCGGGCGTTGCCTGTCTGCATTGCGAAAACGCAATACAGCTTTGCGACGGACCCAACATTGCTCGGCGCGCCCACGGGCCATACGCTTGAGGTGCGTGAAGTGCGTCTTTCCGCCGGAGCGGGGTTTGTTGTCGCGGTCTGCGGCGACATCATGACCATGCCGGGCCTGCCGCGAAAACCGGCGGCGATTGATATCGGCTTGAACGATGAGGGCGAGATTGTCGGTCTCGCCTGAGCGTTGGCGTCAGATCATTGACGGCCGGCGCGACACAAATCCCGCTCTGCCATCACCTTGTCTCCTCACCGAGGATGAGTTTGGATGGATGGAAATCAGGCGCCCAACGCGGCAGTTCCGGCTCCGCTACGGCCTGAAGGCCAATAAATTCAACGTTTTTCCACGCTGTTGCGGCGCTGCGGCAAAAATGGTAACAAATGTTACTAATTTTGCCGAGCCCCAAAATCAGCGCAAAGGAGGCGATCATGACGCGCAAATGGATTACTGCATCGCGGATTGAGGGCGAGACGTCGCGCCAGGCTCACGCGGATATGCCCGCAGGCACCTATGAGCGCGAGATGTCAAAAGAGGGCTTTTTCGGGCCCGCAGCCTTTATGCACCACAAACGCCCGCCAACGGGATGGGTGAATTTTGAAGGTCCATTGCGGCCGCGCGCTTATGATCTTGCGGCGTTAAATGCCCCAAGCGCCAGCCCGTGGCAGGCGCCGCGCATTTTGCACAATGCTGCAACGGAAATCCGCTTCTGGAAACTCGATGCGCCGATGCCGGCGCTTGTTCGTAATGGCGACGGCGATCAGCTTTTGTTTATCCATCAAGGCGAAGGCGATCTTTTTTGCGATTTCGGACATCTCGCTTTTGAAGCCGGCGATTATCTCATGCTGCCGCGTGGAACGATGTGGCGCCTGGCGCCGTCATCACCGGCGGCGATCTTGACCATTGAAGCGACGAACACACACTACACGTTGCCGGACCGAGGGTTGATGGGGCCGCACGCAGTTTTTGACCCGGCGATGCTCGACGCACCCACGATTAATGAGCCGTTTAAGGATCATCAGTCTGACGACCGCGAAACCTGCGTTGAAATAAAAAAACGCGGTGCGGTATCGGTCGCGACCTATCCTTATAATCCGCTTGATGTTGTTGGATGGCACGGTGAATTGTCGCCAGTGCGTTTGAACGTTCGACATATTCGCCCGCTCATGAGCCATCGTTATCATGTGCCGCCGTCCGCGCATACGACATTTTTGTCGGACCGCTTTGTTGTTTGCACATTCGCGCCGCGCCCGTTCGAAACCGATCCCGGCGCCCTGAAAGTACCGTTTTTTCATAATAATGACGATTATGACGAAGTGCTGTTCTATCACGCCGGTGATTTTTTTAGCCGTGACAATATTGATGCGGGCATGATGACGTTTCATCCATCAGGCTTCACCCACGGTCCGCATCCCAAGGCGCTGAAAAATATGCTTGAGCAGAAAAAACCGGGCACTGATGAATATGCAGTAATGATTGATACGCGCGATCCACTTGACGTGGGTGAGGCTGCGACAGCCGTCGAAAATAATGACTATGTCAATAGTTGGAAAACCTCGGAAGCGGCTGAATGACAGCGCGGACCCAGCATCCGGCTCCGGATACGCTGTGTTGCGAGTCGATGCAGGCGGCGCTGGAAATGAACTGCGAGGCTCACGACGATCCGTTTGAATGCCCGGACAGCTTGATCGCCTATAACGAAGCGTTCAAACAGTTTGGTCTTATCGTGCATGATGGCGGGCGGGATGTAGTGATTATTCGTCATTGTCCATGGTGCGGCGTTCAATTGAATGCTGTATAATTTCAGGCGTAATATGGGCTGTCTGTGATTGGCTGCCTATGATTGGCTTGCCCTGATCTCTTCCTTTGCGACTTTTTTGATCCGGCGGGAGTGGCGCTTGAGATAGGAGAAAAGCGTAATCCCAGCAGTAAATTCCGAGTGGTTTTTTTTGACTGCCCCTGCCAGATCGTAGACAAGCGCCGCGCCACGCGGGTCACCCTTCTTTACCAGTAAAAATGACGTGGGGCGATCTTCCCGCAACATCTGAAAGCCGGATTTCTCAAGCGCAAAAAGCAAATTATCGCGCGAAAAGCCAAGGACATGGGCAAAATGAAAGCAGTCAAAACCCTTTAATACATAATTCTGCATATTCGGCGTTTCCAAATACAAAACACCGCCATCTGCAAGCCAGTCATGAATTTTTTCAAGCGCCGCCATCGGATCATTCAAATGCTCCAGAACATGCAGACAGGAGATCGCATCAAAACTGTTTGCCGGATAATCCATATCGCGCCACGATCCAACGCGAATGGCGTTCGCGCCGCCAGCGTCTTCAGCGAGTTTATCCTGACCAAAGGATCCGTAATCGACGCCGGGCTCAAAGCCGTGCGCCTCGTATCCGCGCACGGCCATCGCACGTACGAGCTCCCCTGATCCGCAACCAAAATCAAGAAAACGAACCGGTTCGTTGAAGCCGATAATTTCACTTATTCGGCTTGACCGGCTGTCTGCTTCCCGTTGTTTTCTGATCTGGTGTGTTTTTCTCGGCCGCAGAAAGGCGAACTGATATTCTGCGCGATAGGTTGCTGCATAAAAGCGATCGAGCTCGGCAGATGACGGCATGGGATTGGTAAAAAAGAGGCCACACGTAAAACACATATGCGTTGATAGGCGCTTCAATCTGCGATCAAATCTCGCGATTTGCTTATGATTGCTCGCACCGCATACCGGACAATCGATGATCGCGCCTTCATAGGGATAGCCAGTGAACGGAAGTAAATTCTGTAACAAGGACAACCCCGCCATTCGCCTGAAGACGCCCATCTTCTGAAACGCTTTTTCCGATACGGCAAGGCCGACCCCTAATTCGCGAATTAGCGCTGACGCCAGCTGAATTAACATTGCCCATGCTGCGCTGCAGCGCTAGGTTTCACTGCATAATCAAGCGGGAGAATTAGTTTGACAGATGTTCGCGCCTGGGCGGCCGATGGCCCGCATGAGGAATTTAAAGCCTTTGGCTACAAGCTGGGTCCACTTGGTGTCGATGAAGTAGATATTGACGTAGATTATTGCGGGCTATGTCATTCCGATTTGTCGATGTGGACCAATGAATGGGGGCGCACGCAATATCCGTTTGTCGGCGGCCATGAGGTGGTCGGGCGCGTACGTGCGACGGGCGCGCAGGTTCCAAATCTAAAACCCGGCGACAAGGTTGGGCTTGGCTGGTTTGCGCGCAGCGACCTTGCGAGCCGCCAGTCGATGGCTGGCGATCACCACCTGTCACCAGGCAATGAAGGCACCATTATGGGCCGCCATGGCGGGTTTGCGGATATCGTGCGGTGCCAGTGGCCCTGGGCCTCGCCATTGCCCGATGACCTCGATGTCGCCAAAGCGGGCCCATTATTTTGCGGCGGCATAACGGTTTTCAGCCCGATCATGAGCTTTGGCGTTAAGCCGACCGACAAGGTTGGCGTTGTCGGTATTGGCGGGCTCGGCCATCTCGCCACGCAGTTCCTCAATAAATGGGGTTGCGAAGTAACTGCCTTTACGTCCTCGCCGGACAAGGCTGAAGAAGCAAAAAAGTTCGGCGCTCATAAAACGCTTAATTCCCGTGACCCGAAATCCTGGAAAGAAGCCGCTGGGCGGTTCGATTTTCTATTGGTAACCGTCAATGTAACGCTCGACTGGCAAAGGCTGACGGCGACTTTGGCGCCCAAAGGACGGCTGCATTTTGTCGGCGCCGTCACCGAGCCCGTCCCCGTGCATGTACCGTCGATCATGGGCGGCCAGAAGCAAGTGAGCGCGTCGCCGCTTGGCGCGCCTGCGACGATTATGCAGATGCTTGAATTTTGCGGACGCCACGACATTGCGCCGCTAACAGAGCATTACAAGATGTCGGACATCAATAAAGCGATTGAACATCTTGAAGCCGGCAAGGCGCGCTATCGTATCATTCTCGAAAATGACTTCTAGATAAAGGCAAACTCATGAAACTCGCTTCCCTAAAACATGGCCGCGACGGTAAACCTGTCATCGTTTCAAAGGATCTAACGCGTTATACGGACGCAACACGTATTGCGCCAACATTACAGGCGGCGCTAGACGATTGGGAGCGTGTGGAACCGGATCTACGCGCACTTGCGCAAAGCCTGGAATCCGGCGCCGCGCCGGTTGAGCGGTTTCATGAACGCGATTGCGCTTCGCCCCTGCCACGCGCCTATCAGTGGGCGGATGGATCGGCCTATATCAATCACGTGGAGCTCGTTCGAAAAGCACGCGGCGCAGAAGTGCCCGATAGCTTTTATGACGACCCATTGATGTATCAGGGCGGTTCTGATTCGTTCTTAGGCCCCCGTGACGACATTGTCATGCCGACAGACGAAGGCTGGGGCATTGATATGGAAGCAGAAATTGCAGTGATCACCGGTGATGTCCCGATGGGCGTCAACCCGGATGACGCTGCTCAGCATATTCGGCTCGTGATGCTCGTGAATGATGTTTCCCTGCGCGGTCTGATCCCCGGCGAACTGGCGAAGGGTTTTGGGTTTTTCCAGTCAAAACCGTCTTCTGCATTTACGCCATGCGCCGTCACGCCCGATGAACTGGGCGATGCATGGGATGGCGGTGCGCTGCATCTGCCATTGCTGGTGCGTTACAATGGCGAGGAATTCGGTCAGGCGAATGCTGGTGTTGATCTCACTTTCAATTTTCCGCAGCTCATTTCCCATGCCGCGAAATCGCGCCCGTTAGGCGCGGGAACAATCATTGGTTCCGGCACGGTTTCAAACAAGCTCGGCGGCGGTCCGGGCAAGCCCGTTCGCGACGGCGGCGCGGGATATTCCTGTATTGCAGAGATCCGGATGATTGAAACCATCAGGGATGGCGCGCCAAAAACGTCCTTTATGAAATTCGGCGACACTGTTGAAATCAAAATGAAGGATAAGGACGGACATTCGATTTTCGGTTCGATCGAACAGAAAGTCTCCAGATACGAAGAGTAGCTCTTTAGGCGGCCAAATCCGCGCTGGAAAATATCAGTTTGCGCCTGAATCCTATTGTACAGGCGCTCGGCAAAGCGATGCCCCGGGGCGCCGAAAGGCGCAAAGATGGTGATTTCTTCTCTGCCGGAAATTAACGCCCTCATTCGCCGGGTTCCCAGGGGATGGATCATTCGCTTTGAAGATTTGCGCCTGATTATCTCCAGAAAACATCAGGCGGATGTTACATGCTCCCTGACCACGGGCATATTTTTGAACATCGCGTCAAATGCGGCTGAAGAACAAAAATCGGCTGGATGCAAAAACACGCTTGCCTGGTGGCAGGCGCTGAAGGGTGGCGATGAGCCCAACCCAAAGGCGCCCGGCGGCGTAGAAGCTCACCGGAAATACCTTGAAGCTGAAGGCATTAATGTCGTTACAAAACTGCGCAGTAAAAAATTAGCCGTCGCTGATATTGATAAATACGCCATTCCAATCTCAAATCTGATCCAGCAAGCGCAACGAGAGATGAGGATTGAAAGTGTCTGAGCGTATCCTGTCAGCGGGTTTATCACTTTTGTTACTTAGTTCAATTTTCTCAGTAGCATTTGCGCAGGAGATTATTGTCGTAACGGCCGAACGCCGCCCACAGCCCGCTGAAGACATTACACAAAGTATCTCGGTGATCGACAATGATCAGCTGACGTTTGTCGGCGCGGATCATATCGCGGAAGCACTCGCACGGGCGCCGGGCGTTAGCCTTCATCGCGGTTCCGGCGCCGAACATTTAACCGCCATTCGTTCGCCGGTGCTGAACGCGGGGGCCGGGGCAGGGTCATTTTTGTTTCTTGAAAACAGCGTTGCGTTGCGCTCACCTGGTTTTGCGAACCTCAATGGATTGTTCGACGCCCATTATGAAATCGCGGATCAATTGGAAATTGTGCGCGGACCTTCCGGCGCCCTCTACGGCGCCAATGCGATCCACGGCGTTGTTAATGTGCTGACGCCGGCGCCCAGCGAAGAGTTTTCGATCTTTGCCGAAGTCTTCGGCGATAGCGAGGATCGTTACAAATGGAAGGGCCTGGTTTCCGCAAGCACCGGCGCCCACGGCTTTCTTGCCGCCGCTTCTGTCACCAGCGAATCCGGATACCGTGTGGATGCGGGCCTCGATCAGCAGAAGCTGACCTTACGGCATTTGTTCGATAATGACGACATCAGTGTCGATACGATATTTTCCTTCGATAATCTGGAGCAGGAAACCGCGGGGTTCATATTTGGCGCGGCGACGCTTCTCGATCGCGACTTACGCAGAACCAACAATTTTCCTTTTGCGTTTCGCGATGCAAAATCGGCGCGCCTGCAGTCCACAGTGGAATGGCGCGCGGGCGAGAATACGAGATTGCGTGTAACGCCCTATGCGCGCTGGAATGAGATGGCGTTTCCACAACATTTTCTACCGTCCAATGCGTTGGAGGAAAACGGCCATTGGAGCATTGGCGCCCAGAGCGCCATTTATCACGATGCCGGGCGCGTATCGTTCATTGCCGGAATTGACGGCGAATATACGCAAGGATATTTGCGCGAGCTTCAATCACGTCCAACAATCTTCTCTTTCACTCAGGGGCTGCATTACGACTATGAAGTGCGGGCGCTCAATGCTTCGGGCTTCGTTCAGGGAAAATATGAGCTAACGCCGGGAACAATATTGACTGCCGCGGTGCGTATTGACGGAACGATCTATGATTATGACAATCTGACCGCAAGCGGCGTTGTCGGGCGGTTTTTGCGCCTCGACGATCAAACGGACCGCTTTGTCACAGCGAGCCCTAAATTCAGTGTTCGTCATCGATTATCGGATGCGCTTACAGGGTATATAAGTTTTTCGCGCGGCGCACGGCCGCCGCAAACAACCGATCTTTATCGACTGCAGATCAATCAGACCGGAGACCGCGCGCGGCCGGAATTAATCGATGCGCTTGAAGCGGGCATAAAAGGGCCGATTGGCGAGCGCATTCAATTCGATGTCGCAGCGTTCTTCATGGACAAACGCAATTTCTTTTTTCGCGATGCAGACGGCTTCAACGTCGCCAACGGCGAGACCCGGCACCTCGGCGTGGAATCCGACATCAAAATCGCACTGCATGAAACGCTGACCTTGGAAAGCGCATTGACCTATGCGGTGCATAGCTATCGTTTTGACCGGCCAACGGGAAACGCAGCCGAGTCGATAAGCGTTGGCGATGATGTAGACACTGCGCCGCGTGTCATTGCCAATACGCGCCTGAAATGGCGGCCTCAGGAGCGGATACAGCTTGAGGCCGAATGGGTTTCAGTGGGGTCCTATTTCACCGACGCCGCGAATGATCATATCTATGATGGCCACAATATCGTACATTTGCGCGCAGAAGCGTCTGTGACTGACCGGTTGGCCGTGTTCCTGATGCTGCGGAATGTTACCGATGCGCTTTATGCGGAACGCGCTGATTTCGCGTTCGGCAATGATCGCTTTTTTCCCGGCGAGGAGAGAACCTTCGGCTTTGGGCTGCGTTATCGGCACTGAAGCATTTCCAAGCCAGCGCATTTCCGGAAAAGTGTGGCGCGGTTTTCCGATAAGAAATGCGCCCAATTATGAATCCGGGCGTTTCCGGATGACAATCCATGAACCATTTGATCTCGGAAACGCCTGTTGTGGGAACCGGTTCGCGTGAAGGAAATGCGACAAAATCAAAAACCAGAGCATATGACGTGAACCGTGGTGAGCCAACTATGCACTAGCTGCTAGCCGGCCTTTTCCCGACGGCCATTATCTTTCATAAATCTACGGAAACTGGAGGAGCAGCGATCTTGGCGAGCTTGCGTGCAAAGCTATTTAATCTCTACATGAAGCGAAGTGTGAAATCAAAGCCGCTTCATTTGATAGACCCGGCAATTCTCAGGGCTGGCGCCGACGACCTCGCGCCGAAAAAAACGCCGCGCGGCGTCACATGCGAAAAAATTGTCATGAATGGCATTTCCGGCGAACGTCACAGCGCCGCCAATGCGGAAGCCGGTCGTGCGATTCTTTATTTTCACGGCGGCGGTTACGTGTTTGGATCCGCCAGATATGCTCGCGGGTTGACATTCGATCTCGCAGTAAAATCGCGTTCGGATATTTTTTCTGTCAATTATCGATTGGCGCCGGAACATCAGTTCCCAGCCGCAGTGGAAGATGCTGTAGCCGCCTATCAATGGTTGTTGGATCAGGGGCGCGACCCGGCCAGCATTATCTTCAGTGGTGATTCCGCCGGAGGCGGCCTCGCGCTTGCACTATTGTTATCGTGTAAAGAACGGGATTTACCGATGCCTGCCGGGGCCGTTTTATTTTCGCCGTTTACCGATCTGGCGGCCACTGGCCAATCGCTGGTTTTCAACGAACAAAGCGATGTGATGTTCAAGAAGGTCTATATCGCGGAAGGCGCCAAGCGCTATCTGGGAGAGGCTGATCCCAAATCTCCATTGGCCTCGCCGCTATTTGCTGACCACAATGGATTGCCGCCGGTCCTGACTTTTGTCAGCAGGGATGAGGCGCTCTATAATGATTCAACACGGCTTCATGAAAAGCTGCTCATCGCAGGCGTTGACGCCACACTGGTGGAGGAAAAAGGGCTCGCCCATATCTGGCCGCTGTTTTGTCCGCGATTTCCTGAAGCCGGCAGAACGATCTCACATGCTGCGGATTTTATCGTTGAACGAACGATTTGAAAGTTGGAGTGTTATGTCAGATCGGGCGAAACTCATATTGGCGATCATTCTTGACATTCTCGATTTCACACTCGGGCGCATTCCCGGTTTTGAATTATCGTTCGATGCCGTTCTTGGCGTTGTCGCCGTGCTGCTTTGGGGATGGCCGGGTTTGTTCGCCTTTTGGGAGATCGCCGATCCGACGGGTCAAATTGACGGCTTTGCGCCCACATTGACGTTGATTGCGTTGAGCCAAATGGGGAAGGGCAAAAAGAAATCGGCCCATCCTGATTCTGATATCAGGACGGGCTGATCGGCATTCGTCGAATTCACAGAGGCTGAATCAATAGCCGTTGCCATATTCGCGGAAGGATCCGTCTTCCCAATAGCTATCACCATAATCCGGGTCTACGTAATAATAGCGGCCTGAATAGCGGTCATAGCGCCGATGTCCGTGATCGCGGGCGCGACCGTAGCATGTACCGGCGCGTGAGCATCCTTCATAGGCGCCGAGCGCGCCGCCGATGAGTGCGCCATACGCAGCGCCCGTGCCGGGACGGCCGGCAAAAATTTCACCTGCAATGGCCCCGCCCGCAGCGCCGATAACGGCTCCGGTGAGCGCGCCTTCGCCAGTCGTCTGGCAACCTGTGGCGGCCAGCAGCATGGCCCCCGAGGCGAGTATCAAATTCTTCATTACCCTTCTCCCTTTTCTACGGAACGTCGCCTTGATCGCGGGGTCCACAACAATCAGGAGCGGCCCGCAACCGCCGTGAACGCCAGAATTGCCGTCCCACAAGGCGAGAATGAGGCAAGTGTCGGGCCGAATTGCGCCCGCTGCATCACGCTCTTGCGAGCAGCCGCTGATGGACTACGGTGCCGAGGCATTTTTTGAGGAGAGATTTTATGGCGACCGCAACCGGCAAGGCGATTTTTCTGAAGGACTATCCTGCGGGCATGCCGGAACCATCGCTGTTTGAAGAACGCGATATTGAAACGCCGTCGCCGGGCGCCGGGGAAATGCTCTGCCGCACTGTCTGGATGTCTGTGGACCCCTATATGCGAGGCCGCATGCGCCCGGATATCAAAAGCTATATCCCGGCATTTTCCCTTGATGCGCCGCTGGAAGGCGGCGCCGTATCGCAAGTGGTCGAATCGAATATCGATGGTTTCTCACCCGGCGATTATGTCGTCGATTTCACCGGCGGCTGGAAAGAATATTATCTGTCAAAAGGCGAGCGCACGCAAAAGGTTGACCCCAATCTTGCGCCTCTGTCGTCCTATCTCGGCGTTCTCGGCATGCCCGGCATGACCGCGTGGGCCGGGGTGACGCAAATTATGAAACCCAAAGAAGGCGAGACGATGTTTGTCTCGGGCGCGGCTGGCGCTGTCGGCTCCGTGGTTTGCCAACTCGGCAAGGCGAAGGGTGCGCGCGTTATTGGGTCTGCCGGTTCAAAGGCAAAATGCGAATGGCTGGAGAATGAAGCCGGCATTGATGTGGCGCTCAACTACAAGGATTATAAAAACGCTGCCGAGCTGACAAAAGCATTGGCCGAAGCGGCGCCAAACGGTGTTGACTGTTATTTTGAAAATGTCGGGGGCATGCATCTTGAGGCGGCGCTCAATTGCATTGGATTTGGCGGGCGTATCGCGCTGTGCGGCATGATCTCGCAATACAACAATCAGAAGCCGGAACCGGGCCCGCCCAACCTCGTGAATTTGATCGGGCGCGGCGTCATGGCGCGTGGGTTTATTGTTTCGGAATATATCGACAAGGCGATGGAGTTTGCCGCGGAAGTGGCGCCGCTGTTGATGCAGGGCAAGATCAAGTTTCAGGAATCCGTATATGAAGGGCTCAACAAGGCGCCGGAAGCGTTTATTGGCCTGTTCAAAGGCGAGAATTTCGGCAAAGCGGTAATACGCGTTGGACCGGATAATCTCTAGTTATTGCGCCGCGCCTAATGTTCCAACGCCGCTTTTCGTTCTTTGATGATCTTTTCCGCGTCCTTGCCAAAAAGTTCCTGATAGTGGTCAAAATCCGCGCTAAATGTTGCAGAACCCTGGCTTAGAGACCTGATCTCGATGATCAGATCCTGCAAAGCGGATTCCGGCATCATGGCTGTAATCGTATCCCAGCCAGGCCAATCCTCGCGCGCGTCAAACCCGAGAATTTGACCGCGCCGACCTGAAATAACGCCATGCACTTTGTTTGTGTATTCACGCGGCGTGTGGATCGCGGTCTGATAGATCGGTTCCAACAGAACCGGATCGCATTCAGGCAGTGCATCGCGCATCGCCTGCCGGCCTGCCAGCTTGAACGACATTTCATTGCTGTCCACCGGATGATGCAGGCCGTCACACAGCGTCACCGCGAGGTCGACAACTGGAAATCCAAGCGGACCTTTTTTCAACTCTTCCTGAACGCCAGCGTCAACGGCGGGAATGAATTGTTTCGGCACTGTGCCCCCGTGGATGACTTCATCATATTTATAGCCCTCGCCGCGCGCCCGCGGCTTAATCTTGATTTTGATGTCAGCGAACTGGCCGTGGCCGCCGCTCTGTTTTTTGTGCCGCGCATGATGTTCCGCATTTTTCCTGATCGTCTCGCGATAAGAGGGCCTTGGCGTTGCTGTGATGATTTCAACATTATAGCGGTTTTTCAGTTTCGCGACGGCAAGGCGTAAATGAATATCGCCTTGTCCGTGCAGCACCAGTTCTGCTGTATCTGCACGGCGTTCAGTGTAAAGCGATGCATCTTCGTCGTAGAGTTTGGAGAGCGCCGTTGACAGCTTGACGTCGTCCTTGTCGTTCTTGGCGCGGATCGCAAGTGAATAAACGGGCGACGGCGCAGCCCGGTTGACGTCTCCGCTGTTAATTTTCCCATCGATCAAAACATCGCCGGTTGCCAATTCGTCGAGGCGCGGCAGGCCGACTATATCACCGGCGACTGCCTGAGCCTGTTTGTTGCGGTCGTCGCCATTGATCGCAAACATGCCTGAAAGGCGGCCGCCATTGATCGCGTCGCCGTCTTTGAGCGTTCCATCCCAAATGCGCGCAACCGATATTTTGCCTGCATGAGGGACATGCATGGTGCGAATAATCGACGCGACAGTTTTGCCTGTTGCCTTAAGGCCGCAACGACCAGCGGCGATTGACGGACCCGGCGTTTCATGACGCAGCAGCTTAAAGAGCCGGGTGACGCCGTGACCATGCGCCGCCGACCCCAGCAGCACCGGCGCAAAGAAATCCTGCTGCAGTTCCTGCGCCATCAGATTGAAAATTGTTTCGCTGGGCGGGACCTTGTCTTCGAGGATCTGCTCCATCAATTCTTCGTCGAAGTCGGCCATCACGTCGAGCATCTCTTCGCGCGCTTCATCCTTTCGCGCCTGCGCCGCTTCAGGAATTTCGATCAATTCGGATTGTTTGCCGTCACGATATTTCCAGGCGCGCTCGCTCACGAGGTCGACTGCGCCGACGACATTGTCACCGTCGCGGATAGGCACCTGTCGCAACACCAGCGGTCGTTGTGTATGGGATTGCAAGGATTGCAGAAGGTCACGCACGCGTATCTGCGATTCGCCCATGCGATTAACAAAAAGAACATGTGGAATGTTGAGAGCGTCCAAAAACCTGAAATAGGGGCCGAGGCTGGCGCCGCGCTCAGCATTTGGTTCTGCGACGACGACGACAATGTCAGCATTGCGCATAGCTTCGAAGCTATGCTGGATAAGTTCGACCGAACCGGGACAGTCGATGAAATTCCACGTTTCCCCGTGATATTCGCATCGCGCGAAATTGGGTTCGGTGGTCATCGCGAATTCCTTCGCTTCGGGCGATGTATCAAAGGGCGGCGCATCGGCGCCGCTCCGGCTGATAAGAGCGCTAAGCAGGGTTGTCTTGCCGGACCCTTGCGGCCCGACCAAGACAGCGCATCTGTGAGCGCGGTCGTTCTCCTTCATGGCTGAGTTCCTCCCATTGGCGAGGCGCGTCCCGTCAAATTGAGGCGCCCGCATCGTCATGAGAGAGTGCGGGCGTCAGCGGCCTCGCAATTTCGCTGTTAAAGACACGTCCATCAAAGCCCTTTGACGGCTGCCATTCAATCCCTTGAGCGCAAAACTTGTAGATTTCCTGCGCTTTTTGAGGCTGGCCTGACCGGGGACGCGTCGAAGGCCGACCGGGCCATATCCGGCTTGACGGGCCAGCAACCCTAGCCTACACCGCCTGCCTTGCCGCCAAGCGGCGGCCCCTTAGCGGGTGTAGCTCAGTTGGTTAGAGCGCCGGCCTGTCACGCCGGAGGTCGCGGGTTCGAGTCCCGTCACTCGCGCCATTTTTGGCAAAAAAATCAATAGAATAACGATCAGGCGGCGTGCGGCACCGGATGCGTGTTTTGCGGCGTCACGACTCTTTGAATGAATTATCCAGCGAGCGCACGACCGGTTTCAGAATATATTCCATCACTGATCTGGTTTGCGTGACAATTTGAACCTGCACGACCATGCCGGCAGTGAGGGCGCGTTCGAACTTGCCGGCGCCGATCAAATCGCTGTCGAGGGCGACGGTGCCTTTGTAATATGTCAGCCCGGTGCGTTCATCGACAAAAGTGTCAGGCGTAACGAAGGTGATCGTGCCATTGACTTTGCCGTAGCGGTTTGCATCGAAAGCAGTGACGCTGACCTCTGCTAATTGCCCCGTTGTGATGTGCCCGATATCTTTAGGACTGATGCGGATTTCCGCAACAAGATCGGCGTCAGCCGGCACGATTTCAGCGACAATGCTTCCGGCGGGGATAACCGCGCCTTCGCCGGAGGGGACAATCTCCTGGACGACGCCGCCAACCGGCGAGCGCACGGTGAGCCGGTCGGCGCGGTCTTCCAATGAGATTATGGGTTGCGCGAGCTCCGCCAATTCGGCGATTGCTGTTGCGCGTTCTTCAGATGAATCGTTTTGGAATTTTGCTTCAAGCCTTTCGTAATCAGCCTGATATTTGGCAAGGTTTCGATCCGCCTGTTCGCGACGGGCTGACGCTGCGGCGCGCGCCGCCTTTGCGGCGGAAAGAGAGGTTTTTGCATCGAGAAAGGACTGTTTGGATGTATAACCGTCTTCGATCAGCTTTGCTTGAATGCCATATTGCTCTTCTGCGATCTTGAGTTGTTCGGATTTCGCAGTGAACTCTGCGCTCGCATTGGCCAGTTCCGCGCGCACAAATTCAACCTGCTCGCCCAGAGACCGCTTGTCCGCTTCAAATTCAGAAATTGTCGAGGCGTAGATGGTGCGCTGCTCGGCGATCAGCGACGACCATCGATCAATGAACTGCTTAAAGTCCGGCGCCCGGCCTTGTGCTTGCGCCTCCAGCCGTTCAGCCCGAATCAATAAATTCGCGCGCCGTGCTTCGTAACGCTCAAATTCGCCATTACCGCTTTCCGGGCGCATTTTTAATATTGGATCGCCGGCTTTGACCGATTGACCGGGCGATACAAATATTTCCGCAACGATGCCGCCTTCAAGATGGGCGACGGGGCGCGTTGATCCGAGCGGAATGATTTCGCCGGGCGCAACAGACGCCTCCCGGATTTGCGCAATATTCGCCCAAACAAGCAGGGTGATGATGAGCGCGCTCAATATCGAAAGTGCAGATTGCATGTAGACCGACGGCGCGCCTTCTTCGAGATGAAGCGGTAGCGCCAATTGCTGACGTTCGCCAGTTGAAGAAAGGTCAATGTTGCTTGTCATATCCAAATCCTATTTCAATGCGTGCATCTCAAATCACTATTGCTAAGCCGCCAAAAAACTCGGCACGACTTTGTCCGGGCTGTCGAATGCCTGTGTAACGCCTTCATTAAGCCAAAGAATCTTGTCGGCGATATTCATGTGACTCGGGCGGTGTGTGACCATGATGATGGTCCGTTTGCCGCGGAGCTTGTCGATGTGAGAAAGAAATGCTCTCTCACCATCCATGTCGAGATTGTCAGTCGGATTATCCAACAAATAGAGCGGGCAATCCTTCACAAAGGCGCGGCAAAGGGCGAGGCGTTTTTTTAGCGGGTCAGGCCATGCCTGCAATGTTTGAGGTGTGATTTTTGTCTCTAATCCCTGGTAAAGCAGACCATCATAATGGTCTGTGACGCCGAATGCCTCCGCAATCTTTTGCAGTTCGAGATCTGTCGCCGCCGGATGAGCGAGGCGAAGGTTTTGCGCAATGGTCCCAAAAAAGAAATCGAGGCTTTCCGGCAAATGCCCGACGGCCTGGCGCCACTCGGCGCAATCGATCTGGCGCGTATCCATGCCGTCGGTCAGAACCGCGCCGCTTTGTTGCTGGTACAAACCAAGAATGAGTTTCAGCGTCGTTGTTTTGCCTGCCCCGCTTGCGCCGCAAATCGCGATAAGCTCGCCCGGGCGGGCAGCGAATGTGACGCCGCGCAGCGCCGGGTCGCGGCGGGACGGATAACGAAAGCTGACTTGGTTAAGCACAATATCGCCCTGAAAGCGGCGCTCGATAGTCGGTGTTTTTTCCGGCGTCAGCTCGAGGGGCATCCGCATCAGCGCATTGATCTGATTGATGCTTTGCACCGTCTGTCCGAATGTCATGCTACTGAGGAATATGCCGCGGATCGGACCGAGCACGCGCCAGCTGAGCGCCATAAGAGCAATCAGGGCGCCGGAGCTAAGATCGCCGTTCACCACTTTCCCGACGCCGATCGCCAGAACCAGAACGCCTGCGAATGCGAGAAGCGATTGAGAGATTGTCTGTACAAACAAGTTGAACTGACGAACCTTCATATTTGAAAAGGCCGCTTCCGCAGAGAGTTTTCTAAAGCGGCTCGACCAGACATGCTGAGCCGACAATTCGCGAATTGCCTGATGGTGCGTCACCGTTTCAACGGTCAGGTTTTGAATTTTTGCCTTTGCCTCGCCGAGATTTTTCAACAGCTGTTTATAAAGCGGTGTCGCCCACAGCGCGATCAGTCCGTAAACGGCGATGAGCCCAAGGGGAATAAACACAAGCGGACCGGCAATGATTGCAATCGTTGCAATGAACAAGGTCACAAACGGCAGGTCGAAAATCGCGGTCGCCAACACGCCCGTGAACATGTCGCGCAGCGACGTCATTTGGCGCAAACGCGTAAGCTGCGATCCGATCGGCGCGTCTTCTGTCATCGATAGGGGAAAAAACATGAGTTGGCGGAACGCCGATTCGCTCGATTGCTCATCGAGGCGCGCGCCGAGATAGGATTGGAGTCGTGTGCGAATGTGCCTTAAGGCAAATTCTGTTATCGCAATCAAAAGAATTCCCGTCGTCAACCCAACGAGTATATCGACGGATTTTGCTGTGATGGCTTTGTCATAAACGGACATGACATAAAGCGGCGGCAGCAACGCAAATATGTTGATGATAAAGCTAAGAAAGAAGATCTGAACGACAACCGGTTTCAAGGCCCGTAGTGCTGTAATTATCCAGCTCGTCGCTTGTGGTGTTTTTTCATCGGACGCGTATGTGCGTTGTTCCGGAAAAATCGCTTCGCCGGTCAACTCTTCCGGGAATTTCTTTGTCGAAGAGTTTGCCGTCGGCTCGACGATCTCCAGCGAACCATCGGGGTTTTTCTTTGTAATAATATAAAGCCGGCCCGACTCCTCGCGCAAAAGACACGGCAGAAATTCGTTTCTGAATACTTCAGGGCGCGCTTTTTCAATGATTGTCTTAAACCCTAAGCGGTAAAAAACACCCTGCAGCGCGTAAATTGTATCAATCGCTTCCATATGCGGCAGGGTTTCGAAGAACCGCCGCTTCATGCCGCGCCAACCGACAAGCCTTAGATAGTGGCGAAGGCTGGCGACGGCTTGGTCGTTGATCGTTAGTCTGTTTTCACGATTCGGATTGAAAGCGGTTTCCAACTGACTGCGAAAGTTCCGAACGGCGTTAATCGCTCCCGCCTGCGCGTCAAGTTCAGTTTCGCCGGTGATTTGTGTTGGCTCTGTCATTACACTTCTCAAATCGCCTGCGCATGGTTTGATTGCACGGCCGTGATTTTTCCGGCGTCGAGATCGTATCTTGTATCAGCGAGTTGAATCAGTGACGGCCGATGGGTGACAATGACGATGGTGATTTTTCCGCGCAGCCGTTCCAGCGCTTTGATCAGGCTTCGTTCACCTGGGATATCTAATGCGGTGTTAGCGTCATCAAGAACAAGAATTGAAGGCGTGGTCGCAAGGGCGCGCGCAATAGAAATGCGCTGGGCAATGGCTGCCGGGACGCCTCGGCCGGTTTCACCGTCCAGCGGCGTATCGTACCCCAAAGGCATGCGGAAAATGAGCGCTTCCAGGCCGATCAGAGACGCAGCCCAGCGCACTTTTTTTACCGACGACATCCCGAACATTGTCAGATTTTCCAGGATCGTTCCGCGGAAAATGATCGGGTTCTGATCGACATACCGGATCATCGATCGCATGCGGGTTCGGTTATCGGGACCGATAGTCTCTCCATCAATTGTGACGCTTCCGGAACGGGGTATCGCAGCGCCCGCAATAATTTTCACAAGGCTTGATCGGCCGCTCCCATCCTCTCCGGTGATTGCAACGAATTCTCCGGCCGCAATTTCCAGTTTTGCCGAAGAGAGAAGCGGCGCGTGTTCGCCATATTGTATCGTCACACCGTCAAGCTTGATCGATGCGGGGTTTCCAATTTTAGTTTTTTGGGCGCTGTCCGCTTGCGGCTGCCAATTATCGGTGCTCTTATAAAAAGCGGAAATCTGTTCACGATTATGTTCTGCGACCTGTGTTTCATTCCACGCAGTGATGAGGCGCATCATTGGCTGCAGAAGTTGAGATGAAAGCAACATACAACATGCCAGCCCGCCAACGGTCATCCGCCCGTTGAACACCAGCAATGCGCCGATGGCGACAACAGTGATTGTCGACGCTGTTGCATAGAATGCGCCGATATTCTGGGTGCCGGATGTCGATTGGATAAGCCGCTTGGTGATAAGGCTTGCAGCAGATTGAAGACGTTCGAAGCGCCGCAAAATTAACGGCTCCATTGCGTTCGCCTTAACTGTGTCGATGGCGCGCAGGATTTCGATGATGAAATCCGATTTGCGTGAATCCTGCTTTTCTCTGTCGGTAATCAGGCTGCCAAGCTCTGCAGTCCGATGCAAAGTCGCTACAGTGAAAGCGCCGAACAATATGACCGGCGCCAAAATGATCGGTCCCCCCACGAGATAGATGATGGCGATGAAGACAGGTATGAAAAATATATCGACGCTGACCAATTTTGAAACGCCGCCCAGATGATCGCCAAGTTCGGCAACCGCATTGAAGCTCTTGATGCGTTCGCTTGCGGGCACGCTCGCGAGATCCGCATTCGATGTTCCCAATAGTCGCCCCAACGCGTCCATTGATGTTTTGTGCGCAAAGGAAGCCGCCGACCAGTTCAACATGTATGAACGGAGATACTTCAAGGCTGCGTCAAGAATGATGGTCGCGGTCAGTCCGAGCACCAGAAATATCAGCGTATCAAACGACGAATTTGGCAGGACACGGTCGTAAACCTGTAAAATGGTTAGCGGCAGGGCGAGCGCCAGGATGTTGATCACAATTGTTCCGGCAATTACCGAATGCGGCATGTTTGGTTCTTTAAACGGCAAATCGTCGCGCTCAATTAATCCCAATTGATACGTGCAAAAGCGTCTGATTTTTTCCGGCCATGACATTGGCGTTAATCACCTAGGATGCGGAAACACCAACCAAAGGTTGTGTGATCTCGGTCAGAACTAAATTGAGATGCTTTAGGAAACGATAATGGCGGTGTGTTTACAGGCGCTGCCTGTCAATAACGCATTAATCATATTGGTAAGGAATCGATTAATTCAAATTGTATAGTTTTGCGTGAATCTTAAGCCAAGGACTATTCCCATGGTGCAAAACGATCAGCAGCGTAATTCAGCCGGCGACGAACGAGACAGCGAAGAACTGGCGGCCCATGAGGCCGAAAGAAAGGCGCTTGAAAAGGCGCGCGACCCTGTCGATACGCTCTCGCAGAGCGGCGATGAGGATGCAAATGCTGCGAACTTGCATTACGGATCGCGGACAGATGAAGGATTGACAGCCCAATCAGAAGTTAATGATGGCGCCCCTGAAGCGCCGCCGTTTGATAGCGAACTTCATTCAGACGAACGGTCGCAAGGTGTCGAAGAAACACAAGAGCCGGGCGGCGCAGATAAGAGCCTGGGCGAAACCGGTTCAGATTCAGCGCAGCGCCTGCGGGAAAACCGCAATCAGGAAGATCGTTCAGCCTCTTCGGAAACGGCGCCAGCCGCGCAACAAGTCGAGGGCGGCGATATCGCGATCCCCGGAGTGGAAGACAGCGGATCAGGGCCGGTTCAGGCCGCAGCGCTATCTGTAAAACGCGGCGGCGCAAACGAGGCGCCGTTTGATATCGAGCTTTCAGACACGATAATCGACGAAAATGTCAGCGGCGCCAAGATCGCTGAACTTTCATCTTCCGATAATGATGAAGACGCGACCGCGACTTATTCAATTGCTAAAGATGATTCCGGTCTGTTTGAAATCGTCGGCAATGAACTTCGCCTGAAAGTAGGCGCCTCATTCGATTTTGAAGGCCAGGGCGAATATTCGATTACGTTGACCGTCACGGATTCCGACGGCGCGACATATGATGAAACCTTCTCGATTGCTGTCGGCGACGTCAATGAGGCGCCTGAGGCTCTATCGCTGTCGAATGCAACGATAGATGAAAACGAGGCCGGCGCCATCGTCGGCGATTTAAGCTTGGCGGATGTGGATGCCGGTGACAGCCATACATACGATGTTGACGACGCGCGTTTCGAAGTCGTCGGGGGCCAGCTCAAGCTCAAAGACGGTGTTGCATTAGATCATGAGGCTGCGGCAAGCGTAGACGTTACAGTTACAGCGACCGACCGCGGCGGGCTTTCGATCAACGAAACCTTCTCGATTGCTGTCGGCGACGTCAATGAGGCGCCTGAGGCTCTGTCGCTGTCGAATGCAACGATAGATGAAAATGAAGCCGGGGCCATCGTCGGCGATTTAAGCTTGGCGGATGTGGATGCCGGTGACAGCCATACATACGCTGTTGACGACGCGCGTTTCGAAGTCGTCGGGGGCCAGCTCAAGCTCAAAGACGATGTTGCATTAGATCATGAGGCTGCGGCAAGCGTAGACGTTACAGTTACAGCGACCGACCGCGGCGGGCTTTCGATCAATGAAACCTTCTCGATTGCTGTCGGCGATGTGAACGAGGCGCCTGAGGCGTTGACGCTGTCAAATGCAACGGTTGATGAAAACGAGGCCGGCGCCATCGTTGGCGATTTGGGTCTCACCGATGTCGATGCTGGCGACAGCCATACATTCGCGGTGTCCGATAATCGTTTTGAAGTGGTCGGCGGCCAGTTGAAACTCAAAGACGGCGTCGCTCTCAATCATGAGACTGCGGCGAGTATTGACGTCACCGTCACAGCGACGGACAGCGGCGGCCTTTCCACCAGTGAATCTTTCTCAATCTCTGTCGGCGATGTGAATGAGGCGCCTGAGGCGTTGACACTGTCAAACGCCACTATCGATGAAAATGAAGCCGGGGCCATCGTCGGCGACCTTACGTTCAGCGACGTCGACGCCGGGGATACGCACGCCTATTCGGTCGATGACGCACGTTTTGAAGTCGTCGGCGGTCAGCTCAAACTTAAAGATGGCGTCGCTCTCGATCATGAAACAGTGGCCAGCCTTGATGTTACTGTCACCGCAACCGATAGCGGCGGTCTCTCCACCAACGAAACATTTTCCTTAGCTGTTGGCGATGTGAACGAAGCGCCGGAAGCGCTGACGCTTTCCAATGCGACAGTCGATGAGAATGAAGCCGGCGCGGTCGTCGGCGATCTCGCGCTCACCGACGTCGATGCGGGCGACAGTCACATTTATGCCGTTGACGATGCGCGATTTGAAGTTGTCGGCGGCCAGCTGAAGCTGAAAGACGGCGTGGCGCTCAACCACGAAGAAGTTGACTCCATTGACGTCACCGTCACGGCGACAGACGCGGGCGGCCTTTCGACCAATGAAACATTTTCCATCGCGGTTGGCGATGTTAATGAAGCGCCGACAGATATCGCATTCACTTCTGTGCGGCAGGTACCAATTGACAATGCGGGTTTTGAAGCCCGGTCTTATGGTGATCAGCGCTGGGGCAGCGGGGCGCCGGGCTGGGAGTCCAGCGGCGGCAGCGGAGACTGGAATCCGGCAGCACGTAGTCTGGCGGCAGAAGCATCAGAAGGCGACAACGTAGCCTACGTTAACAGCGGCAATCTTGCGCAGACCGTGGATGAAATCTTCGCCCAAGATGGTGAGTATACGCTTTCTGTTGATGTCGGAAACAGGCAGGACATCAGCAGCTTTGGCGAATATGAGGTCCGGCTTTACGCTGGCGATGAGTTGATTGGATCCGCAGATGGAGGCGCGCCTGCAGAAGGCGGCTGGCAAACCGTGACATTAAATGTCGATGGTTCCGACTTTCCAGCGGACTTTGCGGGCTTTGGCGAAAACCTAAGAATCGAATTAGTGAAAATTAGCGGCGGGCAGGTCAATTTTGACAATGTACAGCTTGGCGTAACCGATTCAGGATCAGAAATGGTTGTGCCGGAAAACCAGCCCGGCGCACAAATAGCAGTACTGTCCGCCAGCGATCCGGATATCGGCGATACGCACACTTTCACTATTTCTGATGACCGATTTGAAATCGTTGATAATGCCCTCAAGCTGAAGGACGGCGTTTCGCTCGATCATGAAGAAGCCGATAGCGTTGACATTATCGTCACTGCGACAGACGCTGACGGTCTTTCCTATGACGAAAATTTCTCAATTCGTATTGGAGATGTAAACGAGGCGCCGGACCAGCTTTCGCTGTCAAATACGACTGTCGATGAAAACGACGCCGGCGCCATTGTCGGTGATCTCTCGCTCAGTGACGTTGATGATGGCGACAGTCATAATTTTGTCGTTGATGACGCGCGTTTTGAAGTCGTTGACGGACAGTTGAAACTCAAAGATGGAGTCTCTCTCAATCATGAGCAGGCAGACTCGATTGACGTAACAGTTACGGCAACAGATTCCCGTGGGCTTTCCACGAATTCGAGCTTTTCGATCGGCATTGGCGACATAAACGAAGCGCCCTCGAAAATAGGCGTCATTACCTCACGCGAAATCGAAATTGACAATGCAGGTTTCGAAGACCGCGCCTATAGCGACCAGCGATGGGGCAGCGGCGCGCCGGGCTGGGAGTCCGACGGCGGCAGTGGCGACTGGAATCCGGCGGCGCGCAGTCTGGCCGCGGAAGCATCAGAAGGCGCCAACGTAGCCTATATCAATAGCGGCGGCCTGGCGCAGACAGTGGATGAATTCTTTTCGGCTGACTCCAATTATGAGCTTTCCGTTGACGTGGGCAACCGCCAGGACATTTCAGGATTTGGTGAATATGAAATCCGTCTCTATGCGGGCAATGAATTGATCGGCGCCGCCGATGGCGGCGCGCCTGTTGAGGGCGGTTGGGAAACCGTAACGCTAAACGTCAATGGTTCCGATCTTCCTGCAGATTTTGCCGGCTTCGGTGAGAGTCTGCGGATCGAGTTGGTAAAAATTGGCGGCGGTCAGGTCAATTTTGACAATGTCCGTCTCAATGCTGTTGATGTTAGTCACGATCTTAGTGTTGATGAAAACACGCCTGGCGCAGTAATTGCCAATTTGAACGTGATCGATGAGGATGCAGGCGACGGCCATACCTATGCCGTCGATGATGCGCGCTTTGAGATTGTTGGAAACCAGCTCAAGCTGAAAGACGGCATTGAGCTCGACCATGAAGCCGCGTCGAACATTGAAGTCGTTGTGACGGCGACAGATAGTGGCGGCCTTTCGACTAATCAGACTTTCTCGGTTGCGGTTGGTGATGTGAATGAGGCGCCGGAAAGCCTTGCGCTGTCAAATACGACAATTGACGAAAACGACGCGGGCGCCGTTATCGGCGAATTGAGTCTGACGGATGCCGACGCCGGCGACAGCCACACCTACGCCGTGGACGATGCGCGCTTTGAAGTGGTTGGCGGTCAATTGAAACTAAAAGACGGCGTCGCGCTCGATCACGAAGCGTCTGACTCTATTGATGTTACGGTGACAGCGACGGACGGCGGCGGTCTTTCGACCAATGAAACCTTCTCGATTGCAGTCGGCGATGTGAATGAAGCGCCAGAGGCGCTGACGCTGTCCAACACAACGATTGACGAAAACGATGCCGGCGCCATTGTTGGCGATCTCGCTCTCACCGACGTCGATGCAGGCGACAGCCACACTTATGCCGTTGACGATGCGCGCTTTGAAGTGGTCAGTGGCCAGTTAAAGCTGAAAGACGGCGTAGGCCTCAAAAATGAAGATGCAGCGTCTGTCGATGTGACGGTAACGGCGACTGATAGCGGCGGACTTGCGACAGAGGAGACCTTTACGATTGACGTCACTGACCATGATCAGGTGATCAACGGCAGCGCTGATCCCGTCATCGGTGATGTGGGGCAGGTCGGGACCGTCACAGTCGGCCAAGCATCATCGGCGCAATGGCATAGCGTGGCGTTTGATCAGCCGATCACCGATGCTGTGGTCGTTATGAGCGGCAATACGCAAAACGGATCTGATCCGTTCACAATTCGTGTGCGCAATGTGACGGAAAACGGATTTGAATTCCAGATTGACGAATGGGATTATCTTGACGGCTATCATGTGACCGAAACACTAAGCTGGATGGCGGTGGAAGAGGGCGTACATACGCTTGAGAATGGCCAGACGCTGTATGCGGGCAATGAAAATGTCGACAGCAAAAAGGCAAAATTTGACCTGCCAGATGAACTGACCGATCCGGTTGTGCTGGCGCAGGTGCAAAGCGTCAATGAAGCTTCCGCTGTTACAGTGCGTACTGATATTCAAAACAATGGCAAGGTGCAGCTCTACCTTCAGGAAGAAGAAAGCATCAGGAACAAAGGTCATGTCGATGAAACGGTTGGCGTCATCGCGATCGACAATGGCGGCGCCGCGGCTGAAGGCATAGTGGTGGGAACAACGGGCGATAAAGTTCGCCACACAAATTTCAGCGAGTCCTACGGCGACGACTTTAATGGCGTAGAGCACGCGCTATTTACTAACATGCAAACAGATGACGGCGGAGATACTTCCGTTTCGCAGATTTCATCATCAAGCGATACGGGGTTTTCGGTGCACATTGAGGAAGAACAGTCCAAAAATTCGGAGATCAATCACACCACAGAAGATGTCGGTTTTGCGGCTATTGAAATCGGGACGCTAAAGGCGATCACGACGCCAGGCGCGGCCGATCTTGATGACACGCTGACCGGTGGGCTTGGCGACGACACGATTTCCGGCGGCATGGGCAATGATATTATTGACGGCGCGGCCGGCGACGACGTTCTGATCGGCGGTCTCGGTGATGACATGATCTCCGGAGGCGATGGGTCCGACACGTTTATCTATCAGATGGGCGACGGAAACGACATTGTCAGCGGCGGCGTCGGCGGCGGCTGGACGGACGTTTTACAGCTTGACGCCGGCAATGGCGATTTCGGCGATTTGGGCGCGGACTGGACGATTAGCTTGTCGCAAGGCGCCGTCACCGCACAGGACGGCGACAGTGTAAATCTCTCTGACGATGCAGAAGGCATCATTACGTTTTCTGATGGATCAACTGTCAGTTTTGACGGCATTGACGAGATCGGGCTCGCCTGAACAAATTCGTCGCAATGACCTGGAAACAGAAACCGTCGACTCGCCGCGCGCGTGGGTTTGGATTGTATTCACATTCATTAAGTCTTTCTTGCCCGCGCCAAGTTCATCGGCGTGCTCTCGGCGTATGAGTTAAATGAATTGCAACCATGTCGTGCAATTGTGCGATATGGTTAACAAAACTCTAGCATTTCTATCCAGCATAAGTGCGAGCCTGTTATTTTGCGGAACGGCTGACGCGGAAAATGTCGCTGAAGCTATAGCATTCGCAATGAACCATGATCCGCGCGCAGAACTCGCTGAAGCGGCGACAAAACTTGCGCGTTCTGACGCCGTCAGCCAGCTTAGCGGTTTCTTGCCGACGATAGAGGGAACCGTTTCCTATACGGATGATGAATTCCGCAGTTCGTCCCTCGACACGCTTCAGGAAAGAGATGGCACCACATTGGGCGTCACCGTTTCACAGCCGGTTTTCCAGGCGTTTTCGGACATCAACCGGTATCGTGCAGCTCGAAAAGGGGTTGAACAACAGGAATATCTGGAAGTTGACACCCGTAATCAGATCGCCCTGAGTGCTGCGCGGGCCCATGCGGCGACGATTTTTTATCGCGACGTCGTCGGCAGCCGCAATGGCAATATTAAATTGTTGAGCCGCCAACATGAAATTGCACGCCGCCGGATGGAAGCCGGCGCCCAAAGTAAAACCGGTGTTGAACAGGCGCTTATGCGCCGGGACCAGGCAATTGTTGATCTTGAACAGACGCGCGCGATTCTCGTCTCAAATGAAGCGGCTTACCAGCGCATTGTAGGTCACAGGCCGCCAGAAAACCTGACATTGGACGATGGACATTTGTTCGACAATTTTGACACGCTTGAAACGGCGATCGGCGCGGGCATGCAAAATAGCCCGGTGTTAAATGCGGCGCGATATGGCGCCGATGCAGCACATCTGGGCGTTGCTGCAGCGAAAGGCGATTTTGGGCCAAAACTGTTTGTAGAAGGAAGTTATCTAAACCGTCTGCGCCAACAGTCCGGTCTTGTGCAGGAAGACGAATATCAGGTGGTCGCCCGCATGCGCGTGCCGATTTTTTCCGGGGGGCGCAATATCGGTGGTCATCGGCGTGCATCTGCGCGATATGCGCAGAGCAAAGCAGAATACACGAATGCAAGTCTGGCCCTTCGCGAAACGATCGAACGGAGTTGGCGCCAAATGCAGATCGCAAAGACCCGCGGCGTGATTGCAGCGCGTGCAGTCAAATCCGCTGAAAGGGCAGTTAAAGGCCTCGAGATTGAATATGAGGCGGGCCGACGCAACGTAATCGACGTCCTGGACGGACAACGTGATCTGGTGAACGCGCAGATTGGCCGATCCCAGGCGGATTACGACTATCGCGTGGCGGGTTATGAATTGCTGGCGACGATTGGCGTGCTTGCCGACAACAACTCGGCGGACACATCAACGCCTCAAAGCGAAAATGAACCTGCAATCAACCTTGATGAAATTAATTTTGGTGATGAAGAACCGGCGGAGCGTTTGTAGCTTCGGCGACAATCCTCGCGTTACTCGCCGTTCCTGCGGCAACTCGACCCGGAATTCATCTGACCCTTCGTAAGAAAATAGTTTAGGCTGATATCCTGCTGTATTTGGTGCATTCCATTCTGGTAGACATAGTTGAACCGGAGAATTCGCGATGTTGAAATATTGCGCCCTTTTGGCTGTCTTTGGTCTGGCCGCCTGTGGCGAAGCAACCAGGACTGTTGGGGAAAAAGCCGCAGCCGCCCATGACCTCGAAGTAATCTCCCGCGACGTCAATTCGTCCAACGGCAAGGCGCTTTTTGTCGATCAGGGTTGCGTCATCTGCCATTCGGTCAATGGCGTTGGCGGCAAAGCCGCGCCGGCGCTTGACGCGGCCATCGGGGCGCCGGCGATCGATCCCCTCGATTTTGCGGCGCGGATGTGGCGCGGCGCGCCTGCGATGATTGAACTTCAGTCGATCGAACTTGGCTACACGATCTACCTGACCGCTGATGAAATTGGCGATCTTGCGGCTTTTGCCGGCGATATCGCTGAGCAGAAGACGCTCAACCTGGAAGACGTGCCCGAGACCTTGCGCAGCGGCTTTCTCGATGAGCAGTTTTGGGAAGTAGAAAATTGGGAAGATTTCCTGCGTTCCGGGCAGGAAGAGGCCGGTCAGCAGGAAACTGAGACGCCGGGGCCCGACCAACAGCCCTGAACGGCGCCGTCAAGCCGCGAGAAAACTGCGGTTTTCGGCCTCACAAGCACTGAATCGCGTTGCGTTCTCATCCGCATCTTTCTAGTTTCCGGCCAGATTTGATACTGGGGCGACGGGGCCCCGAAGGAGTGCATTCGTGGCGACGCCGGACTTTTTGCTCAACTATCTGCCGATCCTGATTTTTTTGGGGCTCGCAATTGTGCTTGGCCTTGGTTTCCTGGTCGCACCGGCAATTATTGCACCCGCTGACCCGGATCCCGAAAAAGTCTCGACCTACGAATGCGGGTTTAATGCGTTTGACGATGCGCGAATGAAGTTTGACGTTCAGTTCTATATCGTTGCGATCCTCTTCATTATTGTCGATCTCGACGTTGCTTTCCTGTTTCCGTGGGCGGTGATGCTGTTCAATCCGGAACTCGGCCATGATCGCGGGTTTCAGATCTTCGCCTTCTGGTCGATGTTTGTGTTTATCGCCGTCTTCGCCATTGGCTTCCTCTATGAATGGAAAAAGGGGGCCCTGGAATGGCGCTAGAGCCTGGAAAAATGCCATATGGGACGGCAGCGCGCGTGGGCGCGGCGGGCTATAACCCGACCGCCAAAGATCCGTTCCATTCCGAATTGTCAGACCAGCTCGCTGATCGGGGCTTCATTACCGCCCCTGCTGATGCGTTGATCAATTGGGCCCGCACGGGTTCCCTGATGTGGATGACCTTCGGGCTTGCCTGCTGCGCCGTTGAAATGATGCAGGCGTCAATGCCGCGCTATGACGTAGAACGCTTTGGCTTTGCGCCGCGTGCTTCCCCGCGCCAGTCGGATGTGATGATTGTCGCCGGCACGCTGACCAACAAAATGGCGCCGGCGCTTCGCAAAGTTTACGATCAGATGCCGAACCCGCGCTACGTGATCTCCATGGGATCCTGCGCCAATGGCGGCGGTTATTATCATTATTCCTATGCTGTAGTGCGCGGCTGTGACCGCGTCGTGCCGGTCGATATCTACGTGCCCGGCTGCCCGCCGACGGCAGAGGCGCTGGTCTACGGCATTTTACAGCTTCAAAAGAAAATCCGCCGTGAAGGCTCGATTATTCGGTAATATGGCATGAGCGAAGAACTCAAAGAACTGGGCGAGCATATCGCGGCGTCCATCGACGCCGACATCCGCGGCTGGCAGGTGGAGCATGGCGAGCTGACGGTTGATGCGCGGGCCGACCGCATCGCACCCATATTGAAGTTTTTGCGCGACGATCCCCTGGCGAAGTTTCTGGTGCTGATTGATTTGACCGGCGTCGATTATCCGGAACGGGGCAAGCGTTTCGATGTCGTTTATCATCTGTTATCGATGCATAATAATACGCGCATTCGCGTTAAGGCGCAGCTGGGCGAAGACGAAACCATCCCAACCGCGACTGAGGTCTATCCCTGCGCCGACTGGTTCGAGCGCGAGGCGTTCGATATGTACGGCATTGTCTTTTCCGGCCATCCGGATTTGCGCCGAATCCTCACTGATTACGGCTTTGAAGGTTATCCATTGCGCAAGGACTTCCCGCTCACCGGCCATGTGGAGGTGCGCTATGATGACCAACAAAAACGCGTCGTTTATGAGCCGGTGAAGCTAACCCAGGAATTTCGCAATTTCGATTATCTCTCTCCATGGGAAGGCGCGCAATATGTGCTGCCGGGCGATGAAAAAGCTGACGCGAGCGAGTAGTGAATAGCGAGTAGAGAATAGAATTTGAGATGAATGGCGACCGAACAGAAATTTCAATCCTATCGCGATCTGCTGGTTTGGCAGTCGGGGATGGCTGTTGCGGAAGCCTGCCATCATGCGACAAAGCAATTTCCACGCGAAGAGTTGTTTGGAATGACATCGCAAATTCGTCGCGCAGCCGCGTCTATTCCGGCCAACATTGCCGAAGGCCACGGGCGAGAAACTTCGGGGTCATTCATTCATTTTTTGCGCATAGCGCAGGGCTCTCTGAAAGAACTGGAAACCCACCTTCTCCTCTCTGTTCGCGTCGGCCTCATAAGCGAGACCGGTTCACAACCTCTTCTCGATCAGTGCCTGGAACTCGGAAAAATGCTGCGCGCATTGATAAGATCGATTCAACGAAAAGCGACCAACGAAAAGCGACCAACGAAAAATGATCACTATTCTCTATTCTCTACTCCCTATTCGCTTAATGCAGCAGGCATCCCATGCCTGACGGAACCAAAGTCATTGATGTCGAAGATAGCGCTTCCGACGCGTCCTCGGAGCGTTCTTTTACGATTAATTTCGGCCCGCAGCACCCAGCGGCGCACGGCGTGTTGCGTCTCGTACTTGAACTTGATGGCGAAGTTGTCGAACGCGTTGATCCGCATATCGGTCTTTTGCATCGCGGCACCGAAAAGCTGATCGAGCACAAGACTTACTTACAGGCGATCCCTTATTTCGACCGCCTTGATTATGTGGCGCCGATGAACCAGGAGCATGCTTTCTGTCTTGCGGCGGAAAAACTGCTCAAAATTGAGGTTCCAAAACGCGCGCAACATATTCGCGTTCTCTTCTGCGAAATCGGCCGCATCCTGTCGCATATATTGAATGTTACGACACAGGCGATGGATGTGGGCGCATTGACGCCGCCGCTCTGGGGGTTCGAAGAACGCGAAAAGCTGATGGTGTTTTATGAGCGCGCATCAGGCAGCCGCATGCATGCAGCCTATTTCCGTGTCGGCGGTGTGCATCAGGACCTGCCGCCTGAGCTCATCGATGATCTTGACGCCTGGTGCGACCAATTCCCGGAAAAGATGGCGGACATCGAAACGCTGATTACCAACAACCGTATCTTTAAACAGCGCAATGTGGATATTGGCGTTGTCACCAAAGAAGAGGCGTTCGCCTGGGGCTTTTCCGGCGTGATGGTCAGGGGGTCAGGCATTCAGTGGGATTTGCGGCGCGCCCAACCCTATGAAACATACGACGAATATGAATTTCAGATTCCCATCGGCAAAAATGGCGACTGCTATGATCGTTATCTCTGCCGCATGGAGGAGATGACGCAATCTATTTCCATCATGAAGCAGGCAATTGAAAAGCTAAGGGAAACGCCGGGCCCCGTCATGACCACTGACGGTAAAGTGGCGCCGCCAAAGCGCGCTGAGATGAAGGGCAATATGGAAGCCCTGATCCACCATTTTAAGCTTTACACGGAAGGCTTTCACGTGCCAGCGGGCGAAGTCTATGCCGCCGTTGAAGCGCCAAAAGGCGAGTTTGGCGTCTATCTTGTCTCAGACGGTTCCAACAAACCCTATCGCTGTAAAATTCGTGCGCCGGGATACCCGCATCTACAGGCGATGGACTGGATGACAAAAGGCCATATGCTGGCGGATGTCTCGGCCATCATCGGCTCGCTTGACGTGGTGTTTGGAGAGATTGATCGGTGAGTACCGACGCCGCCATTGCCGGAATTACGCTAGGTTCATTCGTTGGGTTTGTGATACTCGGCAGCGTCATAGGGTCAGCTGTAAGAATGCACAACGAGAGTCCCAAACGTGTGGTATTGGGGGGTATGATTTGGGGCGCCCTTATGTATGTGTTCATATTGATGCCGATGACCGTCCTTGCATTGTTTTTCGCCGACGCCAAGCTGGAGGCGTGGACCCAGATATTGCCAGGCACTATTTTGTTGATTGTGTTGCAAGTAACAAGAGCGCTCTTTCAGCTACCGCTGATTGGCCCCCCACTTTTGGCGTACGAAATTGCGCATGCGCGGTCTCGGGCTGTGCGGATGAATAAACACCTTCGAAAACTTGAAGCACTTGAAAAAGCCTGATCGACATATCCAATTACACATCAACGTTCAGAAGTTCGCATTCTGGGAGTGCGACTCGTGACGGGGATGTGGGGTTTCAAATGAAAATCCCTTCTGTCACCTGCGGCACCCATGGCGAACAGCCCGAGACCTTTGTCTGCGTCCACATCATTGCGGCGCTGAAAAAGGGCGAACCGAGCGGTTTTTGGTGGTCGCGCTCTGAAGAAGGCGTCTGGGACGCGATCTGCAATGATTGCAACAATCTCTCTCAACAGGAATTCGATGCGCTGGGCGCCGATAATATCGGCATTGTTTGTCTTGGCTGTTTCGAAGACGCCGCGACGCTTAATGAGATCCAGCTTGACTAGAATTCCGGGTTCTTTCCCGCGTGCCGCTGCTGTCGGCGCTTGTGTTGATTGCGGCGAACCGCCGCGCTGATTCGACCTGAGATCGCTGCATCACGGTCATCGGACCCTGTGAGCAGCGCCGGATGGAAAGCGTTGTCTCCGAAACAGTCCGATAAAATGTCGAAGGCGGCCCAGATTAGACGATCTCACTGGCCGATGGAGAAAGCTCCAAGAGGCTTGCCCTGTGCTAATGAAAAAGCCTAACAAACAGCCGGGCGCGTTCTGGATCAGGCGCGTTGAGCGTTAGGTCGAACGCCGCCTTTCCGGCGGCATTGAGCAACAATGGTGAATGACTATGGCGGCGCGCAGACCCGCTACCCAGCAGCCGGCTTCGTTTGAGTGGAGCGCGGAAAACCAGCGCTGGTGCGATGAACAGATTACGAAATACCCTGAAGGGCGGCAGGCCTCCTGTGTGATTCCGTTTTTATGGCGCGGCCAGAAACAGGAAGGCTGGTGCTCGATACCGATGATGGAGGCGATCGCACGGCAGCTGTCGATGCCGTATATTCGCGTCTATGAGGTCGCGACATTCTATACGATGTTTAATCTCGCCCCGGTTGGCGAGTATTTCGTCCAGATTTGCGGCACGACGCCCTGCATGCTGCGTGGGGCGCAGGATTTGCGCGAGGTTTGCAAAAAGGTCATTGGCGTGGAAAATCACGTTTCCGATGACGGGAAGTTTTCCTGGCTGGAGGTTGAATGTCTCGGCGCCTGCACGAATGCGCCGATGATCCAGATTTCGACCAAAGTCGGCGATCATTATTACGAGGATCTGACGCCGGAGATCTTTGAAGACCTGCTCGCGAAAATCCGGCGTGGCGAAGAGGTCAAAATCGGCACACAAAATCCGGGACGCCATACGTCAGACCCGGACGGCGAGAACACGACGCTCACCGACCCAACGCTTTATGACGGATCGCGCGCGCAACCCTTAAAAGAAATACCGAACGCGCAAGCCCCAACGCCTGCTGAATAAAATGAACGCCATCGACGACCAAAAACGCAAGGATGCGATCAAGGGATTGATCAATATTGTGATCCTGGAAGGCATTGTTCTGATGCTGGTCGTTGCAGTTTTTCTGTCAACGCAGAGTATGATCTTTCTGATTGGCGGGATCATGGGCTCCACGCTGATTTTTGCGCCAATGATTCTTCGCTGGTCAAAGGCTCATGGCGCGGCAATGAAACCGAATAGCGACAATAACGCAAATTGATCTGATAGGCTTAACCGATGCTCGAAGATAAAGACCGGATATTCACCAATCTCTACGGCCTCCATGACTGGCGGCTGGAAGCAGCGAAAAAACGCGGCGCCTGGAACGGCACGGCGGATTTAATCCGTATGGGGCCGGACTGGATTATTCAGCAGATCAAGGATTCAGGCTTGCGCGGCCGCGGCGGCGCCGGGTTTCCCACTGGTCTCAAATGGTCCTTCATGCCCAGGGAAGTAGGTGAGCGGCCGCATTATCTCGTTGTGAATGCTGACGAATCTGAGCCAGGCACTTGCAAGGACCGCGAGATGATGCGCCATGACCCGCATCTTTTTATCGAAGGATGCCTCATTGCTTCCTACGCGATGAAAGCGAGCGCCTGCTACATCTATATTCGCGGCGAATATGTTGATGAACGCAACAATTTACAGGCGGCCGTCGATGAGGCTTATGCCGCGGGTCTTTTAGGCAAAAATGCTGCCGGGTCGGGGTGGGATTTCGATCTTTATGTTCACCACGGCGCCGGCGCTTATATTTGCGGCGAGGAAACGGCGCTGCTTGAAAGTCTTGAAGGTAAAAAAGGCCAGCCGCGTTTAAAGCCGCCTTTTCCCGCGGGCGCAGGTCTTTATGGCTGCCCGACGACTGTCAACAATGTGGAATCAATCGCGGTAGTACCAACGATTTTACGCCGCGGCGCCGATTGGTTTCAAAAATTCGGCCGCGACAACAACAAAGGCACGAAGGTTTTTTGCATTTCCGGGCACGTCAATCGCCCATGCAATGTGGAAGAAGCGATGTCGATCCCATTGCGGCAGTTGATCGATACGCATTGCGGCGGCGTTAAGGGAGGCTGGGACAATCTGAAAGCGATCATTCCCGGCGGATCATCTGTGCCGTTGCTGCCCAGGGAAATCTGCGACGATGTGCTGATGGATTTTGACGCCTTGCGCGATGTCAGATCGGGCCTCGGGACGGCGGCGGTCATCGTTATGGACAAATCGACGGATATTGTCCGGGCGATCTCACGCATCAGCTATTTTTACAAGCATGAAAGTTGCGGCCAGTGCACGCCATGCCGGGAAGGAACCGGCTGGATGTGGCGCGTTCTCGAGCGAATGGCGGAAGGAAATTCTTCCACGGCCGAGATCGACAAGCTGCTTGATGTTGCCGGTCAGATCGAGGGCCACACCATATGTGCGCTTGGCGATGCTGCTGCATGGCCTGTTCAAGGGCTCATTCGACACTTCCGCAGCGAGATCGAAGAGCGAATCAATGCCTATCGCGCAGATCGCGGGCCGGTCTCGATGACCAGCGTGGCTGCAGAATAATAATCGGCAATAGTTTTTTTCAGTGCTGACTTTGCCGCGAAATTGTGGAAAGTGCTTGCGCTGCAGCGAATCGCGTGATTCTGTCCGCGTTTCGGAATTACAACATTAATAAAGGAATTTCCTATGGCCGTTAAACGGAAGACTGCAAAGAAGAAGGCGCCGGCGAGAAAAGCCCCCGCCAAGAAGAAGGCCGCCAAGAAAAAAGCGCCTGCCAGAAAAGCGCCCGCCAAGCGTAAAGCGGCGAAAAAAGCGCCTGCCAAGAGGGCGCCAGCAAAGAAAAAAGTCGCTATCAAGGCGCTACCGCCTGTCGTGACGCTGAAGCATCTGGCGGCTGAACTCGCCGCGACCCATGATCTTCCGAAAAAGCAAACTGAAGAATATCTTTCAGAATTTATCGGCCTGATCGGCAAATACCTGAAAAAAGGCAAGAAGGTTCGCATCGCCAGCCTCGGCATCATGCAAGTGCGCCATCGCGCAGCGCGCATGGGGCGTAACCCGGCGACGGGCGAAGCCATCAAAATCAAGGCAAGCAAGAAAGTTGCTTTCCGCGTTGCGAAAGATCTCAAAGAATCGGTTCTTTAGGTCAGCAAAAGACAACAAGGCCCGGCGTTACGGTAGGGATACCGGCGCCGGGTTTTTTTACGGCCGGAATTTTTTTCGCAAGGCTAAGAAGCGCTTTTCAAAAATATAGAAACTTATCGCCGAGACCGAAACCGTGCCGGCAAGCGCAAGCAAAAATTCCAGATACAGGTGGGGCAAGCCAAGCCTGTTGATGATCGCATTGGCGATGTGGATGCACCACATATGGTAAAGATACATGCCGTAGCTGACGCCGCCGACAAAAGCGACCGGCCGCCAATCAAGGAATTTCGTGATATTTGCCGCCGGTTGCAGGACAATACTCGCAATCCATAAGGCCATGGCCAGATGGATGGAAAACCTTATGGTCCCGGATATATCCGAGGCGGGGATATTCAAAAGCACCAGCAAAAGCGCTGCAAAAGCCATGGTGGCCCCGCGAAAACCGGCAATTTTTTCCGCAAGTAGAAAGGTTCTTTGGCGGTTCAACAAATGCGCCAGCCCGACGCCCAGAAGAATTGGCGTGAAAGTCGATTGCAGGATTTCCGGATGGTCGGCGACGGTTAGGCCAAAGACCGACGCCATAGCTGGATCGAGCACGCCGAAATTAATCAGTTGATTTGCAAGTAATGCCGTTGCCCAAAAAACAACCATAACAATCGGCGCCGCAAAAGCTTCGATCAATGGCCATATCAAATAGAACTGCTCTTCCGTCGCGAGCGACCACGTAATCGAAAGATTATTGGCGCCCGGTTCAATCCAGTTTGAGAGGTAAAGCGCATAAACAGGAAAACCGTCGACCAAGGTTTTCGTATCAGGGTCACCCGGCTTGAAAATCAAATAGGCGCCAAGCAAGGAAAATAGCACCAGATAATATGCCGGGACGAGCCTCAGGATACGGCGCATCCAGAAATCCTTGAGTGAAATTCGCCCGTTTTTCGCCTTCTCGCGGATCAGAAGCGTTGAAATGAGAAAACCGCTTAAAACGAAAAACAGATCAACGCCAACGAAGCCCCGAAGAAACATTGGCAGAAACGCCGGATGCGCAGAATGGTGCCAGACCACGGCGATAATCGCGACAGCGCGCAGCCCGTCCAGCCCGGCAAAATGCCGACGCTGCAAATATGACTGATGGCTGCTGCTCATCGCGGGATTGTTCCTGGCGTCTCTGCTTGATTTCCTAACCGACGATCCGCCTGAGCGCTTGGGCGTCGTCAAGCGCGCCGAACCACGCTCAGGAATTGAATCACGGTTCGAAAAATACCTCAAATCTGCTAAATTATATTACCGGGATGGCAATTGACGGATATATGTCCGGAAACACGTGTTGGACGCGCCCATAAGGCCCTCAGGCCGGGTTGCAGTGATAATTGAGGGGCCTGCAGTGGTTCTTACGGAAACGCATTTGAGAATTGAAAAATGTGAAGATCCCGGCGCTGCGGAGATGATCTCTGCGCTCGCCAGCGTCACATTTACCGAGAGTTTCGGCGATATGTACAAGCCGGAAGATCTGAACATGTTTCTACGCGACAAGCATGCGCCCGACATCTACCGCCAATTGCTTACCAACCCGGCCTTTGGAATTTGGGTCGCATATGATGAAAAAGATGGGGCGGCAGCCTATCTCGTCGCTGGGCCTTGTGATTTGCCGGTTCCTAACATGGCGGAAAACGCGGGCGAAGTGATCCGATTTTATGCGCGCAAATCGTGGCATGGATCCGGGGTTGGCGGTCGCCTGATGACCACAGCACTTAAATGGCTGAAGGCGCGTCATGATCATATCTACGTTAGCGTTTATGCGGAAAACCATGGCGCGCATCGGCTTTATCGACGGCATGGGTTTGAAAAGATACATGAATATTTTTACAAAGTAGGCAATCAAGCCGATCCGGAATTCATTTTTGAACGCCGATGACAAACACACTCCTCTTATGTATCGGAGCGCAAAAAGCCGGCACGACCTGGCTTGCTGATTATTTTCGCGAGCACCCGGAAGTGCACATGCCGCCGGTAAAGGAAGTGCATTATTTTGACGCCCGGTTCGTTCCCGAATGGTGCGCCAAATATGAAGAAGAAATGCTTGCAGAGTTTCAAGCAGAATCCGCCGGCTTGACCCTTGAGACTTGCGGCGATCCGGCCTTGCAGCAGAAACTCCACGCGATGTTGTTGCGCTTCCGGATGATTAGCAATTCGAGTGAGTATATCCGGTTCATGAGCTGGGGCGCGCAAACCCGTTCCGTTTTGTTTGAAGCGACGCCTGATTATTCGATGATTGACGCCGCCGGTTTCCGGGCAATGAAGAATATGCATGCCGATACGAGATTGATTTTCCTGCTACGTAATCCGGCGGAGCGTTACTGGTCATCGATGAAATTCAACCGCACGCATAATCCGGCATTTGACATTGACGCCATGTTCGACCGGCTGATCGACCGGGAAGATTTCATGCTGCTGACGGATTACGACCGGACGATTCGTGAAGCGTTGAAAATATTTGAGCCGGGCAGGCTCCATCTTGAGTTTTATGAACGGCTGTTTGACCAGTCCGCGACCGACCGGATTTGCCGGTTCGCCGGGATTGGGCCGCGCAAGGCTGACTTCGGCGGCCGGTCAAATGCGTCGATCGCCGGCGATATGCCCGCCGAACGGCGCGCCCAGGCGGTGCGCGCCTATAGCCGGGTCTATTCTGAAATTGCGGAGCGGTTTCAGGGCGATATCCCGCAAAACTGGAAGGCTGACATGGCGCTCCTTGGCGGGTGAAGTGTCGCGCTGATCGGTGCTGGCAAGCCGCCGAAAATGTGTCTAAAGAGGCGCTTCAGAGCAGAAAAACAGATCAGGAAAGACCCTCGAGATGAGCGATACGCGCGTCATAAAGGTGAATGGCGAAGAGCACGAAGTTCGATCAGATTTGACGCTTCTGCAGGCTTGCGAGGAGGCGGGAGAGGAAATACCCCGCTTTTGCTATCACGAGCGCCTGTCCGTCGCCGGCAATTGCCGCATGTGCCTGATTGAAGTCAAAGGCGGCCCGCCCAAGCCGGTCGCGTCATGCGCGCAGAATGTGCGTGATCTGCGCCCTGGTCCCGATGGCCAGCCGCCTGAGCTTTTCACCAATACGCCGATGGTCAAAAAAGCCCGCGAAGGGGTGATGGAGTTCCTGCTGATCAATCACCCCCTTGATTGCCCGATTTGCGATCAGGGCGGTGAATGTGATCTTCAGGACCAGGCCATGGCTTATGGCCGGGACGGATCACGCTTTGAGGAAAACAAGCGCGCCGTCGAAGAAAAACACATGGGCCCGCTCATCAAGACGATCATGACGCGGTGCATTCAATGTACGCGCTGTGTTCGCTTTGCGACTGAAATTGCAGGCGTTGACGATCTCGGCCTGGTTAATCGCGGCGAGAATGCAGAGATTACAACTTATCTTGAACAGGCTGTGCGATCGGAACTGACTGGCAATTTAATTGACGTATGTCCGGTCGGCGCCCTGACCTCGAAACCCTACGCATTTAACGCACGCCCCTGGGAATTGAGAAAAACCGAAACCGTCGATGTGATGGATGCGGTTGGTTCAAATATTCGAGTTGATGCGCGAGGGCGGGAGGTGTTGCGAATCCTTCCCGTGCTGCATGAGAACATCAACGAGGAATGGATTGCCGACAAAACGCGATTTGTCTGGGACGGCCTTAAACGCCAGCGGCTGGATCGCCCTTATGTGCGGCGCGACGGCAAATTGCAGGCTGCGAGCTGGGACGAGGCCCTGACGGCGGCGGCGGAAAAACTGAAAGCTGCGCCAGCCGGCAAGATCGCGGGCATCGTCGGAGATCTCGCGCCAACAGAGGCCGTCAAAGCCCTCAAAGATATGATGGTGTCGATCGGCGCGCCGCATATGGACTGCCGTCAGGATGACACCAAGTTCGGCGGCGGCGATCGTCGTTCATATCTGTTCAACACCGGCATTGCCGGGCTTGAAAGCGCTGATGCGATTTTGCTGATTGGAACCAATCCGCGCGTTGAAGCGCCAATGGTCAATGCGCGTATCCGTAAAGCATGGCTCAATAATCTTGATCTAAAAATCGGCGTGATCGGCGAACAGGCCGACTTGTCTTACGACTATGAATATCTCGGCGCCGGGCCGGAAACGCTTTCCAAATTGGCTGCAGGTGAAGGCGACTTTTTTGAAATGCTGAAGAATGCAAAGCGTCCGGCAATCATCCTCGGTATGGGCGCTCTCGCGCGTAATGACGCCGCCGCGATCGAAGCGCTGACCGCTAAACTCGCAACTGCGGTGCGCGCCGTGTTCGGCGACTGGAACGGATATAATGTCCTGCAAACCGCCGCGGGCCGGGTTGGGGCGCTCGATCTTAAATTCCTGCCGGCGCAGGGCGGGCGCGATTTTTCGTCAATCCTTGACGGCTGCAAGTCAGGCCAGATCGATGTGGTCTATAATCTTGGCGCCGATGAGTTTGATACAAAGCGTCTCGACGGGGCTTTCGTGATTTATCAGGGCCATCATGGCGACGCCGGCGCGCGTCACGCTGACGTCATTTTCCCGGGCGCTGCCTATACCGAGCAGAATGCGATTTACGTAAACCTCGAGGGCAGGGCGCAAATGGCTTCCCGCGCCTCCTTTCCGCCTGGCGACGCCCGTGAAGATTGGGCGATCCTGCGCGCGCTTTCCGACCGTATCGGCCGCACCTTGCCCTATGACGATCTTTTCGCGTTGCGTCAGGCAATGATTGAGGATGCGCCCAATCTCGGCCGTATTGACGCGATTGGCGAAGGCGATGCGCCTTTCGATCTTTCCGTGATCGGCGAGACCGGCGCCGTCAGCGATGCGCCATTCCGGTCGCCCATTCGTGATTATTATTTGACTAATCCCGTTGCCCGCGCCTCGAAAACAATGGCGGAGTGTTCCGCAATGATGGGCGGCGCGCAAAAAATTGCGGCGGAATAAAGCCGCACTTTTTGATTGCTTGCCGAGCATCAGCAATTAATTTTTTTCTCGGGAATGAGGGGCGCAGATGGACGATCTCCAAACTCAGTTTGCCGATCAGATCCGCATTAACACCGCATTCGAGCAAATGATCGTTTCGGTATTGATCGGCGCCAGTTTTTGCGGCGTCGTTTTTTTTGTTGTGAGTGCGTTTTACACAGTTCTGGGCGGCTATGGCTGGCTGGAATTTATTGTCGGCGACTTTGTCAATGCGCTTCTCTACGCCTTTGTGATTTTCCTTGCAGGTTTTCTTGCTGCAGCGATTGTAGCGGCGCCGCTTTTTGTTGCGCTGGAAAAAATTCCCTACCGGCATATGTGGCCCTATGTCATCGCAGCACTGGCTTTTGAGTTTGTACTTTATGTTCTGTTCTTCAGAAGCTTTGCCAGTGCAGGAGGAAGCTCGGGCCTGTTTTTCCTGCCGATGTTTGCGCCAGGCGTAATTGTGTCGGTGATATTCGGGTTTCGCATGCGGCCTTTCTGGCGCGCTGTAGCGCAGACGGAGCAAGCGGCGACGGATCATCATCAGCGATTGCATTAAGCTAACGCCCATGTTGGCGCGACTTTCGACCGGGCGCCGGGACTTTGCGACAGGCCGATCTTCACTCTCTTGAGCTTGCTTGCTACATTCGTCGCACAAAAAGGAGGGAACCATGAAAAGACTTGCAGGCATTTCCATAAAAACAATGACCGTTGCCGCCGTGGCATTCGGAATCGCCACAACTGCTGCGGCTAGAGACAGCGACAAGATTACCCGCAATCTCGATTTATCCGGATTTGATCGCATCGAAATTTCCGGCGTGTATGAATTAAACGTAAGTGTCGGATCCGATTATTCGATTGAACTTTCCGGACCAGAATATGAGATGCAAAGAGTTGAGGCATCCGTCAAAAACGGCGTTTTGGTGCTTGACCGGCGTGATCGCAAACGCGGCGAAAAACGCCGGCGCTGGAATGAAAATCGTGAAGGCATTGATGCGGTGATTACACTGCCGAGCCTCATTGGGTTTGAAGTGTCAGGCGTCGTTGACGGAAAAATTACCGGCGTTGATTCAGATCGCTTCGATCTCGACATTTCGGGCGTTGGCGATGTGGAAATTGACGGTGAATGCGGAACGCTCGACGCAGATGTGTCCGGTGTCGGCGATCTCGACGCGGAAGGATTACAATGCAGGGTCGTCTTGGTTGAGGTGTCCGGCGTTGGCAGCGCCAGCGTCTACGCCAGCGAAGACGTTGACGCGAAGGTTTCAGGAATGGGCGATATCGATGTCTATGGATCACCGGAAAAAGTGCGCAAGGAAAACAGCATGTTTGCCGATATTACGGTGCACTAGCGAAACAGCAGGAAATAATGCGCCGGTCGTCGCGACCGGCGCAGAAAATTGTTCGCTAAATTTCGCCGGATTGTGCTATTGCGGCGCTAAATGACGAGGTCGCTGGTGCTGTCATTTAGAGATGACCCAACTTTTGCATTTACGCAGCGGCCCGTGAGCCCAGTTGCCGCAAAGCGCCGCATCTTCTAAGCCGCTCAAAGTAAACCGGATTCCGCCAAGCGCGCGCATTTTGCGACAAGCGGCATTTCACAAATTCAAACCACGCGCTATCGTCCCCACAGGGTAATACGGGAGGCGACCCATGAAATTTTTCTTGGGGCTAATAATTGGTTTGTTCTTGGCAGTCGGCATTGCTGCTGCTGCGGCCTATATGGCTTTTGGCGAGCTTGGTGATTTCGGTGAGCGCGATAGAAGCAAGGACATCACCCAGCAATATGATTTTGTCGATTTCGACAAGATCGATATTGGCGGCGTTTATGAAATTGACGTGACCGTTGGCGGTGACTTCTCCGTTGAAATTTCCGGCTCGCCGGAAGAAATGGAGCGGGTCGAAGCCGCCGTTGAAAATGGCGAACTCGTGCTGGGTGAGGAACGTCAGTTGCGCGGCAAGGGCCGCTGGCGCAATCGCGGCCTGACGGCGGTAATATCGATGCCGTCTCTGACGGCGATCGACGTCGCTGGCGTCGTCGATGGCGACGTCACAGGCATCAGCGCTGATCAATTTGACGCGGATCTTTCCGGCGTCGGCGATCTCGATCTTGAAGGCAGTTGCGGCAGCCTTAACGTCCATGTTTCCGGCGTTGGCGATCTCAACGCCCGCAATCTTGAATGTGAAAATGTCGAGGTCAGCGTATCCGGGGTTGGCGACGCCAGCATTTACGCCAGCCAGTCGGTTGACGCCTCGGTGAGCGGTATTGGGTCGATTTCGATCTATGGTTCGCCGTCGGTCGTTGAGAAGAATGGCGGGTTCTTGTCGAGCATCGACGTCAAATAGAGCCGGACCCCATCTCATTCAGTCGCAAATTTTTGCAAAATTGCGACCGAATGGCCCGCCTTGACCCCGTGACTAGCGGGGCAATCCGCATTATGACGCGGGCCTATGGAAGCGATTTGGAAATATGTAGCAACCCGCGACCCCTCGGACCCGGTCCAGTGGGTGGTCGGAACCGGCGCGCAAACCCTTGCGCTGATGGTGGCGCTCCTCGTGGCGCTGGCGTTCATACTTTTGTTTGACCGCAAGGTCTGGGCGGCGGTGCAAATGCGCAAAGGGCCGAATGTCGTCGGGCCGTTTGGCTTGCTGCAGTCCTTTGCAGACTTTTTCAAATTTGTTTTTAAGGAAATCATCATCCCGGCGGGCGCGGACCGGACAGTTTTTATTCTCGCGCCGCTGGTTTCTTTCGTACTCGCTTTTATCGGATGGGCGGTCGTGCCGGTGGGACCGGGCATGGTTGTCGCCGATATCAATGTCGGCATTCTTTACCTTTTCGCGATTTCCTCCCTGGGCGTTTATGGCATCATCATGGGCGGCTGGGCGTCGAACTCAAAATATCCGTTCCTTGGGAGTTTGCGGTCGGCGGCGCAAATGGTCTCCTATGAAGTCTCATTAGGCTTTGTGATCATTACCGTTTTGTTGCTGGTCGGTTCAGTGAACCTCAGTGATATCGTCAACAGCCAGAATCGCGGCGCAGGCATGCTCAATTGGCATTTTATTCCGCTGTTTCCGATGTTCGTGGTTTTCTTCATTTCAGCGCTCGCTGAAACCAACCGTCCGCCCTTTGACTTGCCGGAAGCAGAGTCAGAACTCGTTGCCGGTTATCAGGTTGAATATTCTTCAACGCCCTATCTTCTTTTCATGATCGGCGAATATCTCAACATCGTCTTGATGTGCGCCATGTTGACGATCCTGTTTTTCGGCGGCTGGTATTCGCCGTTTGATCATCCGATATTGAACGCTGTTCCGCTGTTCTGGTTCGGAGCCAAAGTGATTTTCTTTTTCTTCCTTTTCGCCATGGTGAAGGCGATCGTGCCGCGTTACCGTTATGATCAGCTGATGCGTATTGGCTGGAAGATTTTTCTGCCGCTGTCCCTGTTCTGGGTCGTCCTGGTCGCGGGGATGTTGATATTGTTCCCGGACCTGGCGGACTGGTTCCAGAGCTGGAGGGTCTAAACTCATGTCCCGTGTTGTTCAGGCGCTGAACGGTTTTCTTTTTAAAGACTTTCTCGGCGCCTTCTGGCTCGCCCTGAAATATTATATGCGGCCCAAGGCGACGGTGAATTATCCTTTCGAAAAAGGACCACTATCCCCCCGCTTTCGCGGCGAGCATGCGCTGCGGCGCTATCCTAGTGGCGAGGAACGCTGCATCGCATGCAAACTTTGTGAGGCAATTTGCCCGGCCCAGGCGATCACTATTGAGGCGGAACCCCGCGACGACGGTTCACGTCGCACGACGCGCTATGACATCGACATGACCAAATGCATTTATTGCGGGTTCTGTGAGGAAGCCTGTCCTGTTGACGCGATTGTCGAAGGTCCGAATTTTGAATTCGCCACCGAGACCCGCGAAGAGCTTTTCTATGACAAGGATCGGCTGCTCGCTAATGGCGATCGTTGGGAACGCGAGATTGCAAAAAATCTCGAGCTCGACGCGCCCTATCGGTAGGTCTGCGCCACTCAATCAACCACTGTCAGTTTCGATTGTGCAGCGACAAAAACTGTCAGCAACAGTGCGCGGTTTTTTACGGTGTTGATCCCGGCGATCTCGCCGATGGAGCGCGGCTCCATCCCTGTCGCAATTACTTCCGCGTTGAAGCTTTCCCATTCGCTTTGATCAATAAACGCAACGCTGCAGTCCGGGCTTTCGGCCAGATGCGTTGCGGCATTGGCGCCGGTAGCGGCAAGATAAGTTTTTGTGCCATTGTAGAAAACATTGCTCGGCTCGCGATAGCCCGCCGTCACGACATCTATGGTTGAACATCCCTTAAGCCCGCTAACCAATTGCGCCATCTGCTGAGACGGCCAAAGCGGCGTAACGCGCGGCGCCGCAAAACCGAACAACAGGGCATGAAACGTCATTGCGCTTAGAATAAATGCGAGAACACGCGGCGCGGTTGGCTGCAATGCAAACCAAACGCCAAGCGCGACCGTCGCAATGCCGGCAGCGGCCGCAGCGAGCGTCGCAAGCGGCATCGCGCCCATCAGTTGTTGCGCGCCATAGGCCGCCAGACCGGCGGCAATGAGGCCAATGACGACAAACACAACGATTGAGGCCCAATGCACGCGCCGCACCCATTGATGGGTGAGCAGCGCGCTGGCGTCGCGCACCGCTAACCCGGCGAGGATCGCAATCGCCGGATAAACCGGCAGCACATAATGCGGTAGTTTGGTGCCGATGAGTTCAAATATGATCCAGCCAGGCAAGATCCAGGCGGCAAGGAATGCAACATGATCTGTCTTGCGGTTAAGCCATGCATAACCGCCATACAATCCGGCCAGGATGGCGCCGGGCCAGTAAACGCCCATGAAAAGAGCGAGATGATAGCCCGGCGGCCCGCCATGCGAATCGTCTGCCTTGTTCACCTTGCCAAGCAGCGCGTGGCCGATCGAGTCTTCCAGAAACGCGCCGCCGGTCATTACCGTAATTGCAATGACCCAGGGCAGGGCGATCAATGCCGTCACCAACAGGCCTTTCACGAGATGCAAATGATGAAGCCATGCGCGCTCTTTTTTCACAAAGACCAGTGCGGCGATTGTCGCCGCCGACACCATCGCAATGATTGGCCCCTTGATCATCAACGCAACGCCATGAGCCGCCCAGAACAATGCGGGTTTGCCGAAAAATTTAAGCTTTGGCCTATTGCCTGCACGCACCAGCAGAAAGAGCATGGCTTGGGCGATGACAGCCGCCGCAAGCAGCATCGCGTCAGTTTTTGCCGTCCGCGCTTCGATCTGCATGACAAAGCTGGCGGCGAGAAAGAGACCCGCCATGAGCCCGACGCTCGCGCCGCCAATGCGCGCGCCGAGCCAGGCAGTTCCGGCGACCGCGATCAACGCGCCCAACAGCGACGGCAGCCGATAGGCCGCGATGGGGGCGTCTGTTCCGCCGAAGATGGCGGCGCTGGCCGCCTGCATCCAATATATTCCAGCAGGCTTTACGTGACGCGGCGCCTCTTGAAAGCGGATGTCGATAAAATCGCCCGTCTCCAGCATTTGTTTTGATGCTTGCGCATAGCGCGCCTCGTCGCGATCCATGACCGGAACCGACGTGATGCCTGAGCCCAACATCACAAGACAGATCAACAAAAGCGCCCCCCACGCTCTGCGGCCGAGAGTTTTCGAGTCCGCCGCCGGGACGAACCAGGACCACAGGCGCGATAACGCGCCTTCGCCGTCACCCGGCATCGTCATTTTCCCGGCGCATATATTCCGCGCGGATAAAATCCGCAGACGGAATATGGGTTCGGCGCATCAGCCAGATGACCCCCATCAAATCAAAAAAACCAGCAGTCGCCCGGCCAATATTGGAATATTTTGATTGCCCCGCATCGCGCGGGCGGTCATTGACCGGTACATTCACAACGTCATAGCCGAGATGGTTTACCAGCGCTGGCAGGAAACGATGGAGCGCATCAAAAAACGGTAACGCCAAAAACACATCGCGGGAGATCAATTTGAGGCCGCATGCAGTATCTGGACAATCGTCATTCAATAGCGTGCGCCGCAAACCATTGGCAAAGCGCGACGCCCATTTTCGCGACCTGCCATCATGGCGCGATTTGCGATTGCCCGCGACAAGGCCGACGCGCTGGACTTTCGCCAGGTCAATTTCTTTCGCCATCTCGATGAGATAAGCGGGATCGTTCTGTCCGTCCCCGTCCATCATGGCGATCCAGCGCCCCCGCGCTGCAAGCGCGCCAGTGCGCAGCGCCGAACTTTTGCCGGCGCGGTCGGGATGGCGAATGACGCGGCATTGTCCAAGTGCTGCCGCGGTTTTTTCAGCGACTTCCGCCAGACCGTCCTCGCTGCCGTCATCGACGACGATCATTTCAATGGGCAGAACGGCGCCGATGATTTCATGCGCCTCGCGCATAACATTCTCAATCAACGCCGCCTCATTATAGGCGGGAATGATAATTGAGAGCATGGATTGTGACAAAGGAACCGCTCCGGTCTCTTGATCCGCCCTGGCGGAAAGCGAAATTCGTTTATTCAGGTTTTCCGGTTGCGTGTCACGTTCGCACGCCGCCTATATCCGTTCCGCAATGATTTCCATCACCAGCGGCGTAGTCATCACAGTATTCGGGTCGGCCTCGGCCGCTGCGAATTCGCGCACCACGTCATTGGCCCATTCTTCGGTAACGATGCCTGAGCGGGCAAGGTCGTAGGCGTGATTGGGGATAAATGTGCCCGGCCAGCGCCAGACATAGTTGTCGGGGCGCACGGCGTGGATGATCGGGCGGGCATCCTTCAGCCGCAAACCGGATTTTGGCAGCATCGGCAAGAGCTGCACGGCAATGTCCGGTTCGCCGCCGCTCGAGCGCCATTCACGAATTGCAACCTCGACAAAATCGCTCAACGCCGCGCGTTGCGGTGCCCAGTTGAGAGTGCCCCAATCCATATATTCATGAATAATAATAACGCCGCCCGGACGCAGCGCCGCACTGAGCTTTTTCAAGACGGCAATCGGATCGCTGACAAACGCAAAAACCCAGCGAATCCAGACCGCGTCAACGCCGTCAACAGGGATTTCATCAGTCACAAGATCGGCGATATGGGTTTCGATATTGGCAAGACCCCGCGCGCGCGCGGCGCCATTGAGCGCCTCCAAAAAGCGCTCAGATCGCTCAAGGGCAAAGACTTTGCCGTCCTCTTCGACAATTTCCGCCAGATCAAGGCTTGCATAGCCGGGGCCGGCGCCGGCGTCGATGACGGTTGAGCCGGTCGTGACGCCGGCGCGCCGCCAGGCGTCAAGGACATGAGGCCGCCAGGCCCGATGTTGAACGCCCAGCCTGCGAATTTCCTGATCATGGGTGCCGAGATAGTAACTGCGATCCTGGCTCATGGCTGTCTCCCTATGCCCCGCACAGATTTGGGCTCTTTTCGTAACCTTTTTTGCGCTCTGGCGCACCGCCGCGCCACCCGGAAGTTGAGGCGCAGCTTGCAGCGCTTCAACCCTTTGCAAACCGGGCTCAAGCGGTCTAAAAGCGCGCCGATCCGCCGCGCTCCTGAGTCGCATTGTTTTAGGGGCCAATCCTCGTCAAGCAAACGCCTTTCGGCTTCGTTTTCAACAGCCTAGCCAGGTTCAGGGACTTCGCGTAAGCGCATATCGGTATGTCAATCGCCGCCATCGCCTTTTTTGTTTTTGCCGCTGCCGTGATCGCCTCTGCGCTGATGGTCGTGGCGTCGAAGAATCCTGTGCATTCGGTGCTGTTCCTGATCACGGCTTTCATCTCGGCTGCGGGACTTTTTGTGCTGATGGGCGCTGAATATCTCGCGATGGTGCTGGTCGTCGTTTACGTCGGCGCCGTCGCAGTCCTCTTTTTGTTCGTTGTGATGATGCTCGACGTCGACTTCGTTGAGTTGAAACAAGGGTTTCTGCAATACCTGCCGGTTGCCGGCGTCCTCGCGACAATTGTGGTTGTTGAATTAATTATGGTGGTGGCGGTCTGGACGGCGCCGTCCGACGCCGAGTTCGCGCGCGCGCACCCGGCGCCCACGGCGGCTGAAACAATTACCGATCCGAATGGCCCAACCAACATCGAGGCGCTTGGGCTCATCCTTTACACCGATTACATCCACTATTTTCAGATTGCCGGGATCGTGCTGCTGGTTGCGATGATCGGCGCCATCATTCTTACATTCCGCACCCGCGAGGGCGTCAGGAGGCAGGATCCGGCAGCCCAAGTGGCGCGCAAACGCAAAGACGGCGTCGAACTGGTCGACATCAAATCAGGGCAGGGTTTGTCATAATGGCCGATATCGGACTTGGACATTATCTGACAGTTGCGGCAATCCTTTTTGCCATCGGCATGGCGGGGATTTTTATCAACCGCAAAAATGTCATCGTCATCCTGATGTCGATCGAATTGATGCTGCTCGCGGTAAACATCAATCTCGTTGCGTTCTCACAATTTCTTGGCGATCTCACCGGCCAGGTCTTCGCCTTTATGGTGCTGACGGTGGCCGCTGCTGAAGCCGCTGTAGGTCTTGCAATTCTTGTCGCTTATTTCCGCAATCGCGGCGATATCGCCGTCGAAGACGCCAATTTGATGAAGAACTAGGGTTCATGGAAGCTTTTGTTGTCTTACTGCCCTTGTTTGGCGCGATGTTCGCGATGCCCGTCGGGCGCGCCTTTGGCTATCGCGCTTCGGAATTGCTGACGACCGGCTTTATGTTGCTGGCCGCAATCGGCGCGTGGCTGGTATTCTTTGATGTCGGCCTTGGCGGCGGTGAAGACCGAACCATACCGCTGTTTACCTGGATCGGTTCCGGCGCATTTCAGGCGCAATGGGCGATGCGTATCGACACTTTGTCGGCGGTGATGCTGGTTGTTGTGAATTCGGTTTCGTTCCTCGTTCACTGGTATTCCATGGGCTACATGAAGGATTATGGCGAGCAGCCGCGGTTCTTCGCATATCTCTCACTCTTTACTTTCGCCATGCTGACGCTTGTGACAGCGGATAATTTCCTGCAGCTGTTTTTCGGCTGGGAAGGCGTTGGGCTGGCGTCTTATTTGTTGATCGGATTCTGGTTCAAGAAAAAATCCGCCAATGATGCGGCGATCAAAGCGTTTGTCGTCAACCGCGTTGGCGATTTCGGTTTTGCCCTCGGCATTATGTGCATTTTTTACGTGTTCGGATCGATCGACTTCGATACAGTTTTCGGCGCCATTGCCGCGAACAGCGAAGCCGTTCCGTTCGGCCAGGCGGCGGGCGCGCCGATCCAGGAATTGACCATCAATTTCCTGGACAATGACTGGCACGCCCTGACGGTGATTGGCGTGCTTTTGTTCATCGGCGCTATGGGAAAATCAGCGCAGTTTTTCCTCCACACCTGGCTGCCCGACGCCATGGAAGGCCCGACGCCGGTTTCCGCGCTTATTCACGCAGCGACGATGGTGACCGCCGGTGTCTTTCTCGTCTGTCGTTGTTCGGTCATTTATGAATATGCGCCGGACGCAGCCGCAATGGTGACGCTTGTCGGCGCGGTCACGGCGTTCTTTGCGGCGACAGTCGGTCTATTACAGGACGATATCAAAAAGATCGTTGCCTATTCGACCTGTTCCCAGCTCGGATATATGTTCTTCGCGGCCGGCGTCGGCGCTTATGACGCGGCGATGTTTCACCTGTTCACCCATGCCTTCTTCAAGGCGCTTTTATTCCTTGGTTCCGGCGCCGTCATAATCGGCATGCATCACGAGCAGGACATCAAAAAGATGGGCGGCGTGCGTGCGCTGATGCCGTTCACGCATATTCTAATGGTGATCGGCACCATCGCGATTACAGGCATTGGCATTCCTGGCCTTGTTCTATTCGGCGCGCCGATTGGAACGGCGGGGTTCGTTTCCAAGGACATGATCATTGAAGGCGCATTCCTCGCTGGTGAAGCGGGCAGGGCGTTCGGATATTTTGCGTTCACGCTCGGCCTGTTAGCAGCAGTAATGACGGCGTTTTATTCCTGGCGGCTTATCTTTCTTACGTTCTGGGGGCCGTCACGGGCGCCAGAGGCAGTGAGAAAACATCCGCATGCGGTGCCCGATACAATGATGGCTCCGCTCGTGCCGCTGGCGATCGGCGCCCTGGCGGCTGGCGTCGCCTTCTATGGTAATTTTGTCGGCGATAAATCCGAATCCTTCTGGAACGGCGCCCTCTATGAAAAAGCTGAGCAGCATGAAGCGCCCGTTGCAGACCATCCGCAAGCGGATGGTCATGGCGCGGTTGACACCCACGCGGCGGAGACATCCGACGACAGCGCTGAAGGTGAGGAAGAAGCAGCAGAAGATCATGGCGGCGGGCATCATGTCCCCGTTTGGGTCTTGTGGTCGCCGTTCTTCGCCATGGTATTGGGCACAGGCGCTGCGGCGCTGCATTATTTGCGCGGCGATCCGCTGCGGCCGGGCCTGTTGCGCCCTGGCGGCATGATCTACGGATTTCTCAAGAACAAATGGTATTTTGACGAAATCTATGACTTTTTACTGGTGAAACCGGCATTCGCATTCGGACGCTTTTTGTGGAAGGAAGGCGACGGCAAAACCATTGACGGCGTCGGCCCAGACGGCATCGCAGCATTGGTGGCCGCCGGCGCCCGGCGCATCGTGAAAATTCAAAGTGGTTATCTTTATCACTATGCCTTTGCGATGCTTGTCGGCATCGCCGTCTTTGTCACCTTTATGCTGATCATGGCCGGGGGCGGACAATGATTGAACAACTGCATTCAGATCAGCCCTGGCTCAGCCTGCTTACTTTTGCGCCATTGATTGGCGCATTAAGCATCATTTTGCGCCGGATGATGTCACGCACTGATGAGAATGGCGTGATCGTCGATCCCAAGGAAGCTGCGCAGATCGATACCAACGCCCGCAGGATTGCGCTGGGCATTACCTCGCTGACCTTCCTCGTCTCCCTTGGCGTTTACGCTCTTTATGACTCATCGTTTGCCGGATATCAGCTTGTCGAAGAAGTTCCGTGGCTCGGCGGCGGCATCAAATATAAGATGGGCGTTGACGGCATTTCGATTTTGTTCGTTCTCTTGACGACTTTCATCATGCCGATCTGCATTCTCTCCTCATGGGACTCGATCAAGTCTCGTGTCGCCGACTACATGATCGCGTTTCTCGTTCTCGAGACATTGATGATCGGCGTCTTTTGCGCGCTGGATTTGTTTCTGTTTTATTTCTTCTTTGAGGGCAGCCTCATTCCGATGTTCCTGATTATCGGAGTCTGGGGCTCAAAAGGCACGAAAGAGTTCGCCGGCATCACAATGCCGAGCCGGGTCTATGCGGCGCTGAAATTTTTTCTTTTTACGCTCCTCGGCTCGCTCCTGTTGCTTGTTGCGATGGCGTGGATGTATGCGGAAGTCGGCACGACCGACATTAAAGTGCTCCAGGAATTCGAATTTGGCGCTGGCGCCCAAAAATGGCTGTGGCTGGCTTTCTTTGCATCTTTTGCCGTGAAGATGCCGATGTGGCCGGTCCATACGTGGCTCCCGGACGCTCACGTGCAGGCGCCGACTGCAGGTTCGGTCGTGCTGGCGGCGATCCTTTTGAAAATGGGCGGCTATGGGTTTTTGCGCTTTTCACTCCCGATGTTCCCGATCGCCAGCGCTGATTTCGCGCCGCTGATCTATGCGCTCTCGATTGTCGCGATCATCTATACGTCGCTTGTGGCCCTCGCCCAGGAGGACATGAAAAAGCTTATCGCCTATTCCTCGGTGGCACATATGGGTTTTGTCACCATGGGCATATTTACCGGCACCAAGCAGGGGATTGAGGGCGGGCTTTTCCAGATGCTGTCGCACGGATTTATTTCCGGGGCGCTCTTTTTATGCGTCGGCGTTGTCTATGACCGGATGCATACGCGTGAGATCGCAGCTTATGGCGGACTTGTGCACCGCATGCCGCTTTATGCGTTTTTGTTTCTGTTTTTCACCCTTGGCAATGTCGGCATGCCGGGCACCAGCGGTTTTGTTGGAGAAATTCTTTCGATGGTCGGCGCCTTTAAGGTCAACAGCTGGATCGCCTTCTTTGCTGCGTTTGGCGTCATCTTATCGGCGGCTTATGCGCTGCGTTTATTCCGGCAAGTCATGTACGGAGAATTGACCAAGGAAGCGTTGATGGCGATACCTGACCTCGACCGGCGCGAATTGGGCTCGCTGGGCGTTTTAATGTTATTTGCGCTCTATCTTGGTTTTAATCCCGGCCCTGCGCTATCTGTCTTCAGCCCAGCCGTCGATCTTCTGATCAGCAATTATGACGCCGCGCTGGCCGGTGGGGGCCGCTAATGGGCATTTTTGAAACTCTGTCTTTTGCGCTTCCCGAATTGGTGCTGGTTATCGGCGCCATGGCGCTGCTCATTGCCGGCGTATTCCTTGGCGATGGTTCGGCGCGGCAAATCTCGCTTGGGTCCGTGGTGCTTTTGCTGATCGCCGTCATCCTTGTTATTTTCGGGCCCGGCGCGCCGGCGGCGGCGCTGTTTGACGGCGCCTTTCGCATCGACGCTTTTTCGGATTTCGCCAAAGTCATCATTTTTGCCGCCGCCGCTGTTGCGATATTGATGTCTGATCGTTTTCTTGGCGGCGAAGAGCTTGGCCGACCTGAATATCCGGTGCTGATTGTCCTTGCAGCCTTCGGCATGTCGCTGATGGTTTCGGCGACTGACCTTATCTCACTTTATATGGGCGTCGAAACGCAGAGCCTGGCGCTTTATATTCTCGCGGCGTTCAATCGCGACAGCCGGCGCTCGACTGAAGCGGGCCTGAAATATTTCGTTCTCGGCGCCTTGTCGTCCTGCCTTTTGCTTTACGGCGCTTCGCTGATTTACGGTTTTACCGGCGCCACTTCGTTTGAAGCGATTGCAGCGGCCTCAAAAACGACAGAGTCAAACATCGGTCTTGTCATTGGCCTCGTCTTCCTGATTTCCGGTCTTGCCTTTAAAGTCTCCGCCGCGCCTTTCCATATGTGGACGCCGGACGTTTACGAGGGCGCGCCGACGCCGGTAACGGCATTTTTTTCGGCTGCGCCGAAACTCGCCGCGATGGCGCTCTTTACCCGCACTATGGTAACGTCATTTCCCGGTGTCATTGATGACTGGCAGCCGGTCATTGCGCTCATTGCCGTCGCCTCCATGGCGGTTGGCGCCTTCTCTGCGATTGTCCAGACCAATATCAAGCGCCTGATGGCTTATTCTTCGATTGGTCACATGGGCTATGCGTTGATCGGCCTGGCGGCCGGGACGGCAACGGGCGCGAGCGCGGTCCTGATCTATATGTCGATCTATGTGGCCATGACGATCGGCGCTTTCGCCTGCATTTTGATGATGCGGCGGCGCGGCGGCATGACCGAAAACATTGCGGATTTATCAGGTTTGTTTCGCACCAATATGCCGTTCGCATTGATTTTGACGGTCTTGATGTTCTCGTTGGCCGGTATTCCGTTTACGGCAGGTTTCTTTGGTAAGTGGTATATATTCGTGGCTGCTGTTCAGTCAGATCTAATATGGCTCGCGATTGTCGGCGTATTCGCCAGCGCGATCTCGGCCTATTACTATCTGCGCATTATCTGGTATATGTGGTTCGACGAACCGGCGCCGGCGTTTGAACGTGATGTGGGCCCGGTCTTGCGTTTGACGGCCTGGGCGTCCGCGTTGTTGATGTTTCCTGTGCTCGTCATATTTATGGGACCGTTAAGACAGGCTGCAGAAAATGCCGCTGCATCGCTTTTTTGACGCGTGAAGAAATTTTCCTCAGGCGCATCGGTTGAAATTTACGAAACCCTTGATTCCACCAGCGCCGAAGCCAAACGCCGGATTACTGCGGGCGCGCGAGGACCGGCCTGGATCATCGCGCTGCATCAGACTGCCGGATATGGCCGACGTGGAAGGGCCTGGGCTCAGGAAAGCGGTGATTTCGCCGGTTCGCTTTTGTTTTCAACCGACGCTGAGTCCGGCGCAATTGGCCAGCTGTCCTTCGTTCTGGCGCTTGCCGTCCATGACGCGCTTTTTGCGCTCATCGCAAAAGCCGACATGCGGATCAAATGGCCTAATGACATTCTTGTTGACGGCGCCAAAATCGCAGGGTTGCTTTTGGAAATGGTTGACGCTGCCGGCGTGCGCATGCTCGTCGCCGGTATTGGCGTCAATGTTGTTTCAACGCCTGATATCAAAGCTTACCCCACAACCAGGCTTTTGAATTACGAATCAGCGCCGATGCCGTCAGCATTGGCTGAGGCCATCGACGCCAATTTCTGGGCGCACTGTCAAATCTGGTGCGCCGAGGGCTTTGCCCCTGTGCGCCGCCAATGGCTCGAGCGCGCAGCGGGGCTTGGCGATGAAATAACAGTTCGTTTGCCCAATGAAACACTCATCGGCGTTTTTGAGGATATCGATGATTCCGGCGGTCTTGTCTTGCGCTTTGGTGGCGGAACGCGGATCATTAGCGCTGGCGACGTCTATTTTGGCGCGCCGGATGAAAAAACGACCTGAGAAGCCAACCGAGAAGAAAATCCATGCTGCTCGCCATTGACGTCGGTAACACAAACTCGGTGATCGCACTTTTTAACGGTGACGAGCCCGCTGCCCAGTGGCGCGCATCGACTTCCACATCGCGCACGGCAGATGAATATGCGGTCTGGCTTTCCCAGCTCATGTCGATGGCTGGTTACGCGCTCGCTGATATCGATGATTGTGTAATCTCGACTGTGGTGCCGCAGTCCTTGTTTCACCTGCGCAACCTGTCGCGGCGTTATTTCAACTGCGAGCCGTTCGTTGTCGGGCACGAAAACATCCCCGGCGTTGACGTGCGCATCGCCAAGCCGTCGGAAGCCGGCGCCGACCGGCTGGTTAACGCCGTTGGCGCTTTTATTGCCCATGGCGGGCCGCTGATTGTCGTTGATTCCGGCACCGCCACCAATTTCGATATTATCGGCGCCGACGGCGGGTTTGAAGGCGGCGTCATCGCGCCGGGCATCAATCTTTCCATGCAGGCGCTTCATGACGCTGCTGCACGTCTTCCGCGCATCGCAATTGAAAAACCAGATAAAGTTATCGGCGCCGATACGGTTGGCGCGATGCAGTCGGGCGTTTTCTGGGGCTATGTCAGTTTGATCGAAGGGTTGATTCGTCTTATCCGCCTCGAATATGGCAAGCCGATGAAAGTCGTCGCCACCGGCGGCATCGCATCGCTGTTTGAAGGGGCGACCGACATCATCGACATATTCGATCCTGACATTACTATTCGCGGCCTCCTCGAAATTCATAAACGCATAAAAGCCGCCGGAAACAAATCCTGATGTCGAAAAAAGAGCTTGTGTTTTTGCCGCTCGGCGGGTCCGGCGAAATCGGCATGAACATGAATCTTTATGGGATCGGCACGCCCGCCAACCGGCAATGGGTGATGATCGACTGCGGCGTGATGTTTGGCGATCTTTCAACGCCGGGCATCGATCAGATTTGTCCGGACCCCAGCTATATTTTGGAAGAAAAAGAAGCGCTGCACGGACTATTGCTGACCCACGGCCATGAAGACCATATCGGCGCCGTGGCGCTGTTAGCGCCCAGGCTTGGTTGCCCGGTCTTTGCGACGCCGTTTACCGCTGCGCTCGTTCGCCGCAAACTCGAGGAAGCCGGCGAGACCAATGTGGATCTTAATATCATCGAAATTGATGCGCGTTTCGATCTTGGTCCCTTCGACGTCGAATATGTGACGCTCACCCATTCGATTCCCGAGCCGAATGGCATTATCTTGCGCACCGAATTTGGGACCGTCCTTCACACCGGCGACTGGAAAATCGATCCCAAGCCGACGCTCGGACCTGTGGTCGATGCGGCAACGATTAAAAAGCTCGGCGATGAAGGCGTTCTCGCCATGGTCTGCGACAGCACCAATGTTCTTTCGGCCGGCTCTTCAGGGTCAGAATCGACGGTGCGTACGTCCCTCACCAAACTCATTGCCAAACAACAGGGCCGGGTCGCGGTGACCACATTCGCGTCAAATGTCTCCCGCGTTGTCTCGATCTGTGAGGCGGCCGCCGCCGCCGATCGCAGCGTGTGCCTGCTTGGGCGCTCGATGTTGCGCATCGTCGCCGCGGCGCGCGAAACAGGGCTGTTGCCCGAGGGCCTGTCATTCGTCGAACCGAAAGACGCCGGCCATCTGCCGCGGAGCCATGTCTTGTATTTGTGCACGGGCAGTCAGGGCGAGCCGCGCGCAGCGCTTGCCCGCATTGCCAGCGACGCCCATCGTGACCTCACGCTCAGCGACGGCGATACGGTGATCTTTTCATCGAAAATCATCCCCGGCAATGATCGCGAGATCTATAATTTGCAAAACGATCTTGTCGATCTCGGCGTCAAAGTGATTACCGAAAAAGACGAGTTTGTTCATGTTTCCGGTCATCCGTGCCGCGACGAATTAAAAATGATGTATGAATGGGCGCGGCCAAAAATCGCCATTCCGGTGCATGGCGAGGCGCGCCATCTCGAAGAGCACGCTGAGTTTGCCTATGAGCTTGGCGCGGAAGAAGCGCTGGCGCCGCGCAATGGAGATCTCATCCGCCTGGCGCCCGACGGGCCGGAAATCATCGATGAAGTCCCGGCGGGACGCGTCTATGTGGACGGCGATCTCATTTTGCCCGACGGCGCAGCGCCCATGCGCGACCGCCGCAAACTCTCCTTTGCCGGGATCGTGACGGTGTCGCTTATTTTGGACGTGCGCCATGATCTTGCGGGTCATGTGGAAATCGCCGCGTCCGGCACGCCGCTGGCGGCAACGCGAAATCCTGATACAGAACGCCTGATTGAACAGATCGAAGATGCTGTGCTGGCCCTCAAATCCGCCAAGCGCGAGGACGATGAGGCCGTTGCGTTATGCGTAAAACGCGCCGTGCGCATATTCTTCGACCGTGAGTGGGGCAAACGGCCGATTATTTCGACGTTGGTGCATCGCCTGGGTTGAGGGTCGGGTGTTTTTGGCAGAGAAGTGAACAAATGAACTCTATGTTACTCAAGTATATTCCGTGAATATGGCGACCAAAATGAAAGCTAATACAAAAGCAGCAACATTGTCTTTGCTACTCCCACAAAAAATTGGCGAAGAGGACAGAGAGACAATCCAAATTTCGATGGGTTCGTCACTATTGTATTTCGGCCCAAACGGAGCCGGGAAAACTCGATTTGCTGGATTTGTCGACAAATCATTGGCGGATAGAGCCATGTTAATTTCTGCACATCGTGACTTGGCTATGCCGACCGCCTACGAAATTTCTGATACAGAAAGGCAATTACAACAAATTCATGGAACGGCCACGTGGGGAAATAACCCAGTATCGGTACCAGATCAAAAAGAGCACCGATATACTGCCCCCGGTAGCGCGTTTCGAAGTCGCGACTTCGCCCAGGTATTGAATGTTTTGGCTACCCGGCACATGGATGATGTCCAGAAGTTTTTTAATCAGTATGGTACTTCTTCCGAAATTGCTAAAAAACCAAAAACTGTGTTTGAAAAAGCAATTGCGATTTGGTCGGCCTGCCTTCCCGATCTAGAAATCAATATTACAAAAACGCCCACCATCATGGTCAGGAAAAAAGACGGTTCTGGCAGCAAATTTAATCCTGAGGAGATGTCTGACGGGGAAAGGGGTCTATTCTATCTGGTAGCTAAATGCATGATTGCCCCACCGGGCACGCTCATCATTGTTGATGAGCCGGAAACGCATCTGCACAGAGCTATTCGAAATAGATTCTGGGATCTCATGGAGTCCCAACGGTCTGATTGCGCTTATGCGTATTTCACGCATGACATAGATTTCATTTCAACAAGGTCGTTTGCACGGCGAACAGGTATTTACGCATTCGAATCTGGAGGCGGTCGAGATCGAACAAGTGGGCGCTGGAAATACAAAATTGTTCCGTCGTCAGAAGAAATACCAGATGATTTGTATGTTTCGGTGCTTGGAAGCAGGACCGATACGATGCTGGTTGAAGGGCACAGAGGAAGTCTTGACCCAGTGCTCGCGCGAATTGTCTATCCATATATGCTTGTGGAGCCGCTTGGAAGCTGCGACCAAGTGATACGCTCTGTTAAAGCGCTAAAAGACACACCCCAGCTTCATACAACCAGCGCTTTCGGATTGATTGACCGAGATTTCCGAACCGATAAGCAGGTTGACGAGCTGGCAAGGGCTCAAATTTTCACACACAGATTCCGTGAGCTCGAAAATGTTATTGCGAGTAAGGCGGCGATATTTGCTATATTGACAAATTTTGGCCGCGCTGAAGAGGTTGATTCCACTATCAACAAGCTGGCTGGCATTCTGTGTGAGCGGATTAAATCTGAAAAGAATGATTTTGTTCAAGCTTTATCGAAACGGCAAATAGAGTTGGCGTTTCAAAAAACGCTGAACGCTGCAGCCAAATCTGGGGCTGGCTTAGTTAGCGCTGCAAACAGCTTTGAGGCTACTGAAATAGAATTATCGTGTCTGTCTTCGGTTGAAGACATAATTGCGTCAAGCGATCTTGATAGGGCGTTGGCAATATTCTCAATCCGAAAAAACGATTTTCAAGACAGTTACGCGAGGCTGCTAGGGGTCAAAGACTGGAATTCTCTTAAGGAATCGATTGATGGTTGGTGTCGAGATTGCGAATCAGAGAATGGGAAGAGAATGGTGGCAGCAGTTAGAGAATGTTTCCCAAAGATCAATGCTTAGATGTGTGACGACATGTCAATCGTCTCGTCAAAATAATAAACGGCCACCTGTTGCCGCAAGCGAAAGGTGAGCGCTGGATTTACCCATACCATCTCGCAATCGCTTCGCTTGCATAATAAGGGCAAATTTCCGCCCGCACCATCAATTCCGGAATATAGCTATTGTCACGTATGAGCTTTGGAAGATCTTCTTTTTTGAAATTGGGCCCATTGGCGATTCTAATAGATCGCTCGGGATCAGCCCGAAGCCATTGGTAAATACATTCCGTGATGTGATCATCCCCAAAAGAAAACCCGATCACGCTAATCTGCTTAGCGTTCGACAGAGCATTTCTAAATGCAATGTAGAGATCTAGATAAAGTGGATTCGCCTGAAGCTTTGCTTGGTTACCATACAGTACCAACATATTTGTGATAGTAGCGGAGCGATTCGGAGGTGACGTGTGAAACGTGTCATTAAAATGAAAATGCCACATCTCGTTCCACCACTCGAATGATCCATGCAGTTTAATGAGATTGAAGTCCCGGCTCCCCCAGCTGAGACGTTTTTCTTTATCCCAGGTTTCGATGCCTTGACATGCTTTGAAGCCAATCGACTCTGCGGCCCTTTCAACGAAAGGGTCATAGTTCAAAGTAGTAATAGAGGCGTTCGTTCTGACGGCATGTCGAACAAGTGGCTCTAGGTATGCAATGCGTTTCTTTTCATCATGTGCAAATCGAGTTAGCTGATCAAAAAAGAAAAGCAGTTGATCCTTAAGATTGATGAATGCTCCGTAGGATGCCTGGGGAGGCGGATCGTGAATCCATCCAGTTTTGTACTTCGGGAATTGGTTGTCGGAGTCGATTCTATCGATGTTTGAATCCCACTCTGTAACAAAAGGGGATAAATCAGAATCTTTGCGCTCGTGCAACGTATCTAGACAACGGAAGATAGTTTCGATGTCTGTGGATTTGTTGGCTCTCCCTAGTCGGTCAATTACGAACGAGCCTGTCAGATATTCTGTGTAAGTGGTTTGACCGGCATTGGTTTCAGATCTGGTTCGGCATTCTGTCTTCAAACATGATAGCAAACTGATTGAGGGCTGTCTTCCACCCCCACACGCCGGCGTTTGTGACCTGACCGGC
>JAJFGF010000049.1 GCA_021776245.1 Hyphococcus sp.
GGTCAGGTCACAAACGCCGGCGTGTGGGGGTGGAAGACAGCCCTCAATCAGTTTGCTATCATGTTTGAAGACAGAATGCCGAACCAGATCTGAAACCAATGCCGGTCAAACCACTTACACAGAATATCTGACAGGCTCATTTGTGGAATCGGCGTTGTCCAAAGCAGGAAACATTTTAGCCGATTGCATGATGGACATAGAAGGAGCCGAGCAACGCTACTCAAAAGCACTGCAATTGCCTATCGATAGCTCGCATATGCTCAAAGGAAATTTGGCGTGGTTATATATTTTGAACGAACGACATGAAAAAGCAGACAGTCTGATTGCGGAGTTGGAATCCATACCTTCCGTGGGGTCTGACCTGCTGGAAGCGGCAAGGGCGGTGTGCAAGGACAATTTTGGTCAGTCAACGGTGCTTTTGGATGGTGTGTTGAAGCGAGCAATTGAAACTGGTTTTTCTTCGGACGAGATGAATTTTGAAGATGATCTCTATCGTTATCTGCGCCTTGCCCGAAGGCGAAATTACGGCGAGAAACTCATTGAATGGTTTGAAGAAACCGAGCATGACAAGAAACATGCGCCAATTTTTGCAGCATTTTTGGGTTATGTGCGCGGAGAAAGATTTCTGCTCGATTTCAACAAGGAAGTCAGGGATGCTGCCAAAGAGATTTATGATTGGTTAGTCGATAATCCGATTGATCGCGCTGAGCTCGACAAAACGAAGACAAAGAAAAAGAAAAGCAAAAAACGCTGATGCGTGCTGCCGTGCCACCGTCACGCGTCGCCGACATTCAGGGCTATCCTAGCGCTGATTTCTGGTTTGCATGCATTCGCTGCCGGGGCAGTCGAAGGCGTGAAGTACCGCGCGCTGACGGGGATTGTTGAAAGGCTGAAAAGGGATTTGCCTGGTGACATTTGATCGGTTGTTGTTTGCGGCTGTTCTTGATTGACCGCCTTTTCCTTTGCGGGCCTTCGCCCGCAGGGGCGGTCGGGCGGGGCGCGATCGGGATGACGGAAAGTGGAGAATGCGCCCCTTCGGTTTCCACCTAATTCGGGTACTTTCTGGCGCGGGATGCACCCGAACAGGAGCAAATGATTGACTTTTTGTGACATATCGCTATATTGCACCCGATAGGGAGCGTATATAGATTATTTTTCGTTCCCGAGAGGGAGCATTAATGGCTTTTATGGCACCATAACGCACAAATGCTCCCGAACAGGAATAGGCATAGCAGCGGGATGTGGCCTCATGGTCAGGAAGAACGACGATAATAAAGACAAGGCAAAGAAAGAAGACAAAGCCGGGAAAACGGCTGGCGCGCAAAGCAAAGCATTGGCGCGGGCGATGGAAATGCTTGAGCAGGGATCGCCGCCGGCCGCGTCGCGTTCACTCGGCGAGTTGATAGCGGGCACGCAGGCGCCGCTATTCCCGCAATCCCTAATCCCAATCGCTTCAGCCGCCGACATTGGGCGCCTTGTCCGCGCGGCGCGGCGACGCATGGATTTAAATCAACAGGAATTTGCCGATCTTGCGGGCGTCGGCCGGCGTTTCGTATCGGAACTTGAAGGCGGCAAACCCAGTGTTGAATTTGCCAAGGTGTTACAGGTTTGCGCTGCAGCGGGGATTGATGTTTCCGCCTCGACGCGTGCGTCATAAAAATGATTTTGGATGTGCGCATAGACGGTTTTGACGCGCCGGTTGGCGTGCTTGCCGACATTGCCGGCGGCGCCGTCGCTTTTGCCTATGATGATTATTATCTTGCACGCGGCGACGCGATTGCGCTTTCTCTTTCATTGCCGTTACGGGAAGCGCCTTTTTCTGATTACGCGACACGCGCTTTTTTTTCAAACCTGTTGCCGGAAAATGATCAGCTGCAGCGGGTGATGGAGCGCGAAGGGCTCGACCGCGACGATATTGTTGGTTTGCTGTTTCATCTCGGCGCCGATTGCGCCGGCGCCGTTTCCTGTTTGCCGCAAGGGGCGCCGCCGGTCAAAGTGCCGGGGCTACTCGCGACGGATTATGACTTTCTGAATGAGACAGAGATCAATGACATTGCGCATCGCCTGGCGCATCAGCAGCCGCTTCCGGATGAGGTGCGCGATCCGTCGCCGCTGGCGGGGGGTCAGCGGAAAATCGCGTTGGTTGCAACGCCCGATGGCCGCTACGCATTGCCGAAGCAAAAGCTTGGCGCGCCGACAACGCATATTTTGAAATTTCCCGCAATTGCCTATCCGCGCGAAGCCGATCTCGAAGCGGCGGCGGCGCGTCTCGCCGCGGCCTGCGGGCTGGATGTTGCGATTCCTGATGTGGTTGCGTTTGACAGCGTAAAAGGCGTCTTAATTCCGCGGTTCGACCGAACCTTTGGCGCCGATGGCGTTATCAGCCGCATTCATCAGGAAGATTTTGCGCAAGCTTTAAGCCTTCCCGCCCGACTGAAATATCAACGGCGCGGCAGCGGCGCCCGCGCCTTTTCGCTTGATGCCGCTGCAAATCTTTTGAACAAATGCGCCGCGCCGGCAAGAGCGCGCGCGGCGTTTTTACGCGCGACGTTTTTCAATCTCGCGATCGGCAACAGCGACAATCACGCCAAAAACCACGCCCTGCTCTATAAGGCCGCCGGGGCGCCGGAATTTGCGCCGCTTTATGATTTGCTGCCGATCAAAATCGACAATCGCTATAATGACGCGCTGGCGTTTGACATCGGCAGCGCCAAACGCGCCGAAGAGATTTCGATTGATGATTTCGCCGTGCTGTTTCGCAGCTTTAACTTCACTGCTGCAGCCGCGACGCGTTTTGCGCGAAACGACATTGGCCCGATGCTTGAGCGCCTCGATCAGGTCGTGGACGAGATTGCACCAGGCATGAAGAATTTTGCCGATCTCATCGGCGCGCAGTCGCGCCACATTGCCGATGTACTGGAGCTTGATGTGGATTTAAACGAGCGCGATCTGTTCGTTGCGGGGGCAGGCGGCTGGGCGGAAAGCCAGGTCGGCGGCAGCACAACATCGCCGCGCGGTTGAGGCGAGATTTGTTTTCGGGCCTTCGTATTTTGATTGGCTTCGCCATCGGAGCGCCTGCGGCGCGCGAGATTATGTTTGATCGCCTTTATCGCCTGCATGCATTCGCGCTGGATTCTTGTTTGACCGCCTTTTCCTTTGCGGGCCTTCGCCCGCAGGGGCGGTCGGGCGGGGCGCGATCAGGGTGATGATGCGCGGCTGGCGCCAAACTGAACCGTCATCCCTGTGTGTAGATGATTTGCTATAGTCACAGACAGGAAGGAGGCCGTGTCATCCCTGGTCCTTAATGAGACCGCAGTCCGGCAAGGCCCCTTCCTGCTGAGACATATCAACCTGAACAGTTGCACGAGGCC
>JAJFGF010000050.1 GCA_021776245.1 Hyphococcus sp.
AGGCAAGCCGGAAAACCACACAAACTCGCCGCCATCGCTGTCGTCAGGCACATCATTGAAACCATCAACGCCATGTTACGCGACGGCAAAATGTTCTATGCATGACACAGTTGCTGAGGTGCGAGGCGCATCTGCGTGTCGATTGGTTCCCACCCAATCGACCCTCGAAGGATGGCCGACAGCGCACCCCAATCGCACCATCACCTCATCGCCCTCAACTTTAATGTCGTAAAGGCGCACTTTTTTGAGCATCTGACAGGCGCTGGCGCCGCTTGCGCGCGGACGCGTGAGCCGTTTGTTTGCTCCGCGCCGCGCGCTGCGCGTTCATCCAATTCTTCCTGCGCAACTGTTACGCCGTATGGTATATATCTATAGGTGGTACTCTGACGGCGCCATAAGGGAGCCAAAACAAGCCCTGACGAGTACGCTGGCGACACGCAAACATTTCAAATTTCATTTCCCGGTACGCTAGCGGCACACTACGCAGCTTTGCGCGCCGTCTCGGTACCGCGTTCTGAATTTTTCGATGCGTCCGCTATGCGTTCGCATTGCCAATGCTTCCAGGTATTGCGCGCCTGGATTTCCGGCCGGGGCAAATCCTGCTTTTCACAAGTGACGGCCCATGTCGCCGCTTTGCGCCCATACCAGTTACCGGGCGAAGTGTTGAATATGAAGCCCTTCGCTTCAAGTTCGCGAAACGCGCGCGCTGCCGTTGATTTCGACATCCGCAACATGCCCGCACATTCGCCAAGGCTGACGCTTAAATCGCCGTTGTTGTGGCCATTGAACCGACAGCGCAGTTCGATAAAGACCTTCAATGCTGAACCGCTAAGAGAGCGGAATGCCGCCGACCTCGCCATTTGATAGTAAAGTTTGAAGAATTGGCCGCCCCCGCTGGAGCGGCCTTTCCTGTTCACGCGTGAGCCTTTTCCCATCAGGCTGCGTCCCGGTCCGCGATCCGCAGCGGCGAGCGTAAGACATATCGCGCATGGGTGCCTGGAAACGGTCCGCCATGGCTTTCGGTGATGGTCTCAATGTCAATTCCATCACGACGCAGCACCCAAACATAGTGGCTCCATCTTGGGCCGGGCGCGTCAATCGGCGTACAGCCGCATTCGCCCGCGTTGATCAGGGCGCGTAACGCCCATGCAATGCGTCCAACATAGCGGTAGCAGTGTCCATCCGCGTCTATTGCGGTCAATGGAGGGTAATGACTAGCGCGCATTTCTCTCCCCTCTCGCTGCGGTTAAGTTTTCACGGGCGCACATTTTTTGTTTTTTGGTGGCTGGAGCCCGAAACGGATTTCGGCCCATCCTGAAGGGAAACAGCGCGCAGAGAGCCGACGGGCATTCCGCAACAGCCAGTGCGCTGCCGCCACAACAAGCGAGGCAATGACGGCGTAACACTTTGAGCGGATTGCGCTTTGCGGGACTAACTTGTCTCATTCGCACCCCCCATCCGAAGGGGCGCCAAAGGCTAATTCGCAAATCATGCGGGCATACGGCCCATTTATGCCGAATCGCTTTTGCAATTCGAAAAGACGCAATGCGGCGGCGCCGTTATTTTTAGACAAGGGGGTATTGTTCCCGCGATGCGGGTTATGTAGGTCTGTCATTTGTAGGTTCTTTCTTGGGCTTTACCGTCGCAAGCGGTGAAGCCCATTTTTTATGCGGCTAAATGTTCAGACGTGCTGCAACGCAGATTGGCGGCAACGTATTCGTCAAGGTCACGTTTACGATAACGAACAGCGACGCCGATTCGACTGAAAGGAATTGCGGGCACACCACTAACCCGCGCTTTTGCGAGGAATGATGCGCTTACACCAAGGTAACGCGCCGCCTGTTCCGTTGTTAGAAGTCTTTGTTCGTCGGTTGACGTCATTTTGTGTGTATCTCCTGCTTAGCCCCGGGTAGCGCCGGGTCGCCGGAGAAAGCATAGGTGCCAAATGCCACCCGATTGAAGGGACAAATGAGGACATGTCACTAGTGTCCACATTTGGCCGCCAACGACTTATTCAGTCGCCCTTCAATTCCTTTAGAGCGCGGCGAATCGTTCGTTGGCTGGGCTGCGCACCAAGATTATTCTTGGATATATAGTCGATGATTTGATCAGCAATTCCTTTGTCAATCGAACTTGGAAGCGCGTTTCCATAGACAGCGGTAATAGCGATTTTGCATGGATCACGTTTGTGCGCGGGCTTTTTCGACGACTGACGCCCAGGCGCTTTCATCTCAACAGATTGATATATTTGCACGCAGTCCTTTCCTGCGAAAACATCGTCTCCATCAAATTGGCCGGTCGCTAATATTTGATGGCAATGTTCAGTTGCCCAGAGGTTTTTTGGAATTTCCATCATGCGCCCAGTATTCTGGAGGACAGCACACCTAAAACTACCCGCATGCGCTTCCTCTCTAAACCAGCTCACAATATGGTCAATGCGTTTCTGGCAAGCGAAAAACTCCAAATATTGAGGACGTTGCTGTTTTCGAATTGGCGCTTCAAGCTTTTCCAGTTCCTCACATGAGAGGAAAATTGTTTCGCCATTGACAATAGGAAGCTCATACTTGTCGCGTTGGAAAATTTCATCAACAACTTCTTGCGATGGACGTTTCTCCGCTCTTTCAAAGAGCGCCCGAGCTTCTTCATCTGCTAGTCGCAACCAAGCGCTCACCGATACGTCGAGTTGTTGCCCTAAGGAAAGGCGTATTTCATTTGTGCGCTTTCTCTGCGCTGCAGCCAGAATCTCTACGGCCGCGCAAATCCTGCCTCGACGAAGCAGGTGCGCCCTGCGGTCATCAGACCAAAGCGCACGAGCATAGATCTTTGGTATGTGAGGACCGGGAATAAGGGTTGTAAATATTTTTGCGGCGTCTTCCCATTTCGCGCCATGACGTTCGACAAGTATTTTGTCGAATGCTCCAACAACTTTCCAATTAAGCGCATCCAGGTAAGAGTCATATCTAACTTCATCCTGAATTTGCCGAAGGTCCTCCTTATCCCAACCTTCAAACGCTATTTTTCCTAGGGAATGAAGAGCGCTGTGAAGCCCTACCATTTGCTTTGGTTGAAATTGTTTCAAGCTCCCTCCGCAGGGCGTCCGCATTCCTAAATGGCGCGGCGGCTCCGATGCGGTGCGGAGTTTTCAGCGGCCAAACCTAGCCGCGCCAAATTTCAATATAAGGAGCATTTTGATCGCGGCAATTCCGCAATTGCACAATTTGTATGCACATGATGCTAAACTCTATTATTGAAGGGAATTGTTACAGCGATCCCGCCCGTAATATCCTCTGCGATTGTTGATGCTTCCGAATCGGCGGCAGCGAGGAGGGGAATCTCCGCCCGCTTCAGAGACTACGCCAGCGGCCCGTTGCTATGCGGAGTTTTCCGCGCTGGAGCTGCATGGTACACTATGTTTCACTGAGTCCACTAAGGCCCCGACGATGACCGAAAAGCCGCCGCTCAAACCCAGCCCTGATGGCGGAGCGTTCGTCACTGAAAAAGCTGCAAAGGATTTTGAGCGCGTCTATGAGCGCCAAACCGGAAGGCGTTGGGATGCCGATCACGCGAACGACAACGACACAAACCACTAAGAACCAATTTTGCCGGGCAACGACGACGGGTCATATTCTCTCCCAGGCTCTGATCCTGAGTTGACGACCAGTCCGGCGCAAATCTGTTTCACCGTATCACATTTGGATGCATCTGGGATACTGCTGCAACGTAGCCACATTTTTGTGGTTGCCTAAAAACAAGACCATAACTACCTCAAGGCGAGGTAAACCGCGGCAGCCAAGCAAAGCAGTGCAAGTCCAAATAAAATAAATATTGCTGGACGCCAACTCGAATAAATGACGTCAAACATTACTCCCTTTTCCCGCGCCTTCATTGTTGCTTCCACGTTGCTTGCCATCTTTCGATCAGCGAAGAAGCCATAGATTGCAAGTACCCACGTGTAAAAAAAACCTACAACGAATGAGATGCCAACAAAGTTTATTAGAACAGTAGACAGAATGCCCACGCCATTTCGTGCTATTTCTATATTGGAGAAATTCCAAATCACAGCCTCGAACGTGATCTCCTCAACAAATTTTTCTACTACAAGGCGCAGGAATACTAATCCGGACACGTTTTCCAGCCCGCTGCTCAGGAACGTGTTTGGCGAAAGTCTATGAATGTAGAATATCGCGCTAGAAACTGACCCAATCGAAAATAAAAATCTGTAAAGCGGATACGCAAAGGCGTATTTCCAAAAATCGTAAAGCGGATTTGCTCGCTTGAAAATATTGACTTCGGTCCATAGCCGGTCATTTGTAGTCGAGGAGATGTCAGGACGTTCCGCATAGCTTTGCAATTGGCTCATCTGCCAAAGCGCAAGTGATCCCAAAGCTGAGTAAATCAACGATATTAAGAGGAGTACAATGTCAGCCCAAGGAGGTGTTGAGTGAAATGTCAGAGCAAATACACTCGCCAAACCAATAGCGACTAAGATTTTTGACGAAATGCGAGCAAATTCCTTGAACACATCAAGCGCTCCACGCACACATTGTTGACCAATGTACTGGGCATTAACAGCAACCCATAGCTGATAGGATACACAGAAGGCCCGCCGTTCGTCAATTAATCTGCAACATGCATTCCAATGCAACTATACATCGATCCACTCTACGAGGTTGCCACTTTTCTAATGCGACATTCGATCGGGATACAGAGATTGGCAACAATGGGCCAAAAACTGACGGTCGGGCCACGTCTTCCTCCCGCGGAATCGCTCGAACAGCAGCCGTCTAGCCGCGCTTTCGCTTCAGCTGAATCACTTCGCCGCCGTGCCCGTCAAGATTGGCTGCTATGGCCTCTGCAATCGAGTCCGCCGCTACAATACGCGGATCATCAGCTAAATGGGCGTAACGATGCGTTGTCTGCGGCTGAGAATGGCCGAGCAAAGAACCAATGAGGGGGAGCGACATACCGCCCGCCGCCGCAACACTTGCAAATGAATGTCGCAAATCATGAAGCCGCACATCGTCAATCAAAGCCGCTTTGCGGGTACGCCGCCAAGGCTTTTGAAGATTGACGAGATGCGCGCCTTCTTTACGACCGCAAATCACAAATGGGTTTTGTTCTTGTTTTGGCAGCGTCGAAAGCAACTTGAGCGCGGGCGCGGACAGTGCGATTGTTTTTGCGCCCGTCTTTGAATCCAGCAATCGGATCAATCGCGCCTCAATATCCACATGCTCCCAACGCAACGTCAGGATTTCCGACAGGCGCGCGCCTGTGAACAACAGCAGCCGGATTGCAGCAATTTCATAGGGCCGCTTGCCGGCCCGTTCGACCACACGCAGTACCCGACCAAGACGGCTCAACTCTCTTACCGAAAGAAACCGCTCGCGCGGCGTCTCTTTGAATTTTTCGACATGCGCTGTCGGATTGGATCCGTCTGGACGAACGCCCCATGCCTCAGCCTTTTTGAACATATGAGCCAAGAGAGCGCGGCAACGATTGGCTGCGTAAGGCGTCGTCTTCATGCTCGTGTGAAATCTCGCTATATCGGCCCGCGTGATATCCTTGAGGCGAAGGCGCCCAATCGCTGGGAGAATATGATTTTTTAGATTTCCCTCATCATCGATCACCGATGATGGCTTTTTGTGGACGCGCGCATAATCAGCAAGGTAGCGCCCCGAAAAACTCTTGAGGGACTCTGCGTCGCGATCCTGGGTGCGCTCAAGCGCCGGGTCGCGCCCCTCCTCAATCCGGCCAAGCAATCGGCGCGCTTCCCGGCGCGCTGATTCCGGCGTCCAGGGGGCGCCGTGGCGCCCTATTGTAAGCCAACGCTGGACGCCTGCGCGACGGTATTTCAAGACATAGCTTTTAGCGCCGCTTTTCGAAGTGCGCAGACCGAAGCCGGGAATCTCACCATCCCAAATAGTCTGATTAGGTTTCGCTGCTTCTACGCGGCGTTTTGTCAATCTCGCTGGCATGGGCTCACCTTTGGTCCGGCTGGTAGCAAGTTCATGGTTTGAACTTTTGAGCTACCACCATGCTACCACTTGGGAAGCATCGCCCGGAACGTCAATCCATCGAAAGGCTATATTTTACAGCTATTTATCCACAGAGAGGAATGACTGGAAATCGCTGTCTATCGCTGAACTTGAGACTGTTAATCAGCGGGTCACTGGTTCGAGTCCAGTTCGGGGAGCCACAAAAGTCTCGCAATAGATTCAATAGTTTAGCGGCCAAAAAAATCGGCCCCATTGTTACTTTCGAACTTTTTTGCGCTTTTCAGGACGTTTGAACCGACCGGTTCATGAAACTGTGTGTCAGGGAACGCCTTGCTGAAGTGATCCCGCACGGATTTTTATCAGGTCGGCGATTTCTTTAACGGCGTTTCTATCAGACGCGGATTCCATAACCTCGGTTTGCGTATTGCCGATCAATTCGTGCACCGCGCTTATTAGCTCCTTGGCGCGCGTTCTGATGAAACGAAGCGCAAGTCCTGTCTCGTCAGCGAATTTGTCCCAATCACTCGATTTCAATTCTTCCAACGTGTGGCGCTTGGCAATCTTCATTGCCAGACGCGGCGACAATTCTGGGTAATATACCGTCGACAGAAGATCATATAGCGGCGCTAGTTCAATGGCGCCGTTCTCCCGATATAGCAGGCTGAAATTTTTCGCATGTGCATCGGCATTGCCAATGATCAGGTTAAAAATCGCTGCATCGAAGAGTTTCAAAACTTCAACCGCTGGCCGCGACGCCGTGCGGCGCAGCAACTCAAAACAATCGCGAAAGACGGGACCGCCTTCGGCGGCGTATTTCCGGTCCGACGTGAATCCAAGCGCTTGGCAAAAATCTTCCTGGTGCAGTCGGCGCAAGACGCTGTCATCGCCGCGAATGCGGTCGTAACGCTCGACGAGGAGGAAGGCGCGGTTCCCGGCGCGCCTGATTTCAACGTCGGCGACGGACAGGCCGATGTTCTTCGCAAGCTGCATCGCGAAGGCTTCGTTCTCGGTGGTGCCGGCAAAGCGTTCGATGGGCGGTTTCAGAATATGGCTCGTCGCTTCTCCCGGCGCCGGCAATGCGATCTCGCCGTTGACGAGGACAACGGGAATTTTCGACTGTGCGCCGGCGAGCGACAAGCGCAAGCCTTCCCGTCCCGCGAGAAACGGCCTCTTCGGCAATTCATTAAGCAGTTCGACGAGCGCGTTGTCGCCTAAGGGTGCGTTTTGTCGGGCGGAAGTCGGCGCCGGCGGCACCTCCCCTTCCGGCCAGATCGTCAGTGCCCCGGCGACCTCACCGCCAAGCTCATTTAGGAGTTTGAATTCGTTGCTGTGCGAGACGCCGAGCGCACCGGCGACAGCGATGCGCTGGCTTTCTTCCGGCAATAACCCTTCAAAAAACGGACGACATTCACGCCGGCTAAACGACTCTTCTCGTTTTGGCAGAGAGAATGACAGAGCCGGCTTTTCAGCATCGACGAGCCAGTTCGGCGCATACGCAAAGCCCATTTCGCCGTGACGGTCGACGGTCAGGGCACCAACGATTTCGCCAGACCACCAGACATTCAGGGTCTTGCTCATCAGCCGCCCCCGTCAGGTCCGATAATTTCGATATTGCAGCCGAGGGCGTTCAGGACCGCCAGCGTCTTACCGAGTTGCGCGGTCTCTTTGCCGGCCTCCAATTCAATGAGAAAGCGCAGGCCGACGCCAGCGGCGCCGGCAAGTTGGTCCTGACGTAGGCCTTGGCGTTTACGCAATTTGCGTATTGTTATTCCGATCTGTTCTGGCGTCATAAAACATTCCCGAACGGGAATATAGAGGCCGAAATACCGAAAATCAAGAAAAATATTCCTGAACGGGAATAGTAGATATTTCGCGGGTCAAAAGCACAAAAATATTACCGATCGGGAATATAGGGTCCGCACCGCTCGCCGACAGCAATACGAATGACTTTCATGTCGGGAACGCTCGACGGTTGCAAAAAGTGTGGCTTACGAAGCGCTCATTTCCTGCAACATAGCCCGAAATTCGGCCTTTGGTGCCTGACAAAAAGTTCGATATGTGTTCACGAAGGGGAGCCATTGAAATCTTACAACCATTTCAATGGGTTGACGGCTAAAATACTGAGGCCATTATTCACTTTCGAACTGTTTCAAAGGTGATAACCGAGCGGTTTTCGACGGCTACTGTTTGGTGTTATCAGGTGGGTTTGCCGACCGTCGGCACTCGTGTTGGACTTTATCAACCTAGGCCGATCGGTCGACGGAGCAATTCGCATGTTGTTGGTCCAGCGCGGTTTAATGTTTCGTTGAACCAAAAGACACCGCTTGTGCGGCCCAACCATTAAACGTCACGAGCAAGAGTACGCCCATAATGTGCCAGGACGTCGGCGAGCCGGTCTGTGCGGCGAGTTCTTCCGCTGTGATTGCCGCGATGATGAAAGCCGCGGCCAGCGAGATCGCGAGTACCGATCCGGCGCCGCGCATACCTTGCCGAAGCGAAGTCGCCGTCACGAAGAGAGATAAGACCCCCAAGCCTAGTGAAGAACCGCCAACGAGGTTCATCAACGCGAAGTAGAGCGGACGAATCGCCTCTTGCGCCTCTTCCGGCACAGCTGCCGCATGAAACCATAAAAGCGTATCGACGGTCATGTAGGTAAAGCCGAACCAGAGAAGAAAAACTGAAACTGCTGTAAAAAGCAGAACTGATATCCATCGCAAAATCATCATAACGCCTGTTCTGTCATACTTCGATTGACCAATGCGCCGGCTTGGATTGCATTATCGGTAAAGAATGCGGCTATCGGAATGCCGAAAACCTTGGCGAAAGCGTAGAGTTTCGCCGCCGCTATTTCATCAGCACCGTTTTCGTACCGCATCACCTGCTTGCTAGATTCACCGATGATGGCGCCGAGCTCCATGCAAGACAAACCGGAAAGGGTCCTGTGAAGCCAAGTGTTTTTGGCGATCAGATACCGTATATTCGTAGGCGACGACGGCATAGTCAGGCGCTTTTCTTGCCGCTTTTGTCTTCATTGGTGGCGGGTTTGGGCGGGTTGGCGCGGCTCGCCGTAGCTTTCTCTTGTCTCGCCGGATCATTTCGAAATATCGCCTCGCGGTCGATTCTAAATCCGTCGAGCGCGTCTTCCTCGCACATGAAGAGGCGACGAATATTGAGGGAGGATCGTTCGCCAACATCGTCAAAGTGTTCTAAAAGCCACGCATCAGTAACAGCTCTGCCCTTCTCGAACAGCATTTCTATGAACGCATGCTCGGCGTTCATCTTTGATGACGCACCCAAGGAAGACAAGGTCTCTTCGTCTTCGATCATATGCGCATGAACGCGCCGATACCCTGTTCCCTCAAGCCGGCCCTGATCGAGCAAGCGCGTAACAAAATCTACAGCGCGCAATTCGCGCAGGAGCGAAGCGTTAAACGTAATCTCGTTTAAGCGATTGAGTATATCGCGCGCCGATGTCGGCACGCCCGCACGCGTAAAAGGATTAATCTGTACAATGATGACATCGTCAGCAGGAGAATGATCGAACAGCGGCCATAAAGGCGGATTGCCCATATAGCCGCCGTCCCAATAGGGTACGCCGTCGATTTCGACAGCCCGGAAGATGTGCGGCAGACAGGCGGAGGCCATAATGTGATCGGCTGTCAACTCTTTATGATTGAAGACTTGCGTACGGCCTGTCTCAACATTCGTCGCAGAAATAAAAAGCTGAACTGCGCAGGAACGCACCCGTTCAAAGTCGATGACTTCCATAACCAAGTCGCGCAGCGGATTGAGCTTGAAAGGATTGAGATCGTATGGGCTCGCGAGCCGAGAAATCAGATCGAACATTATATAAGACGGTGAATTGTCGAGGCTCCAGCCTCCTCGCGCCACGTCGAAGACAGTCCTTCGCAGCGGGCTGGCGCGCGCCGCATCGCAAACGGCGTCCCAAAAGCCTCGAAGTGCTGCGCGTGCTTCGTCCCGACATCCTTCAGCTAATCCATCAGCCAACGCCACGGCGTTCATAGCGCCGGCGGAGGCGCCGGTAATAGCCGATATTTCGATTCTCTCATCCTCCAGCAACCGATCGAGGACACCCCAGCTGAAAGCGCCGTGCGCGCCGCCGCCCTGAAGCGCCAGATTAATCCTTTTAATTTTCATGCCCGCTTCACGTTTTGGCGCCATCATACGACTCCTCCTTAATGGGCGGTCCAGCCGCCATCTACTGGCAACGCCGCACCAGTAATCTGGGCGGCCGCGTCGCTGCACAGGAAGGTTGCGAGGGCGCCGAGTTGCTCTGTTGTTACGAATTCTTTTGTCGCCTGGGCGGCGAGAAGCACGTCCCGAACAACCTCCTGTTCCGAAATGCCGCGCGCTTTCGCTGTATCTGGAATTTGCTTCTCGACAAGGGGCGTCAATACATATCCAGGGCAAATCGCGTTGCAAGTCACTCCGAATTCGGCGCCTTCAAGGCCGATCGTTTTCGTCAAACCAAGCATGCCGTGCTTGGCGGCGACGTACGCTGATTTATATGGCGATGCGACAAGGCCGTGAGCGGATGCGACATTTATGATGCGACCCCAACCGCGTTCCTTCATGCCGCCAAAGAGCTGCCGTGCTAGGTGGAATGCGCTTGACAAATTGATTGCAAGAATAGCATCCCATTTTTCCGCAGGAAATTCTTCAAGTGGCGATACGTGCTGAATGCCAGCGTTGTTCACCAAGATATCGATATCGCCAAAATTTGCAGTCGCAAGATTAATTAGGTGGGAGATATCGTCCTGTCTTGTAAGGTCCGCATCACTGTATTCAATGGTTACATTAAAGCGCTCCGCCAATTCCATGCGGAGCTTGTCGATCTCAATGACGTCGCCAAATCCATTTATAATAACGTTGGCGCCCGCTTCAGCAAGCGCCGTCGCAATGCCCAAACCAATACCGCTTGTGGATCCCGTAACAATGGCGTTCTTCCCGACAAGACAACGAAACTCTTTGGTGGAATTCATATTTCCCTTCCCATCCATTTTGGTCATCTCAATCCGTTACCCGGGACAGGCGCGCCGCGCCGCCCTGTCAGGTAACGTCCAAGTCCCGCTGCAAACAAAAGCGCAATCGCTGTCGACGCTACGACGGCGCTCCAGCCTAATCGATTGAACAAGACGCCATTGACAATGCTGCCGGCGAGTCCGCCCAGATAATAGCTACCGAGATAAAGACCGCTCGCTGAGGTGCGATCACCAAGCGCCGCACGACCGACATAAGCGGTCGCCACCGCTTGCGCGAAAAAAAGACCGATGGCGATTAACGCAAGGCCAACAGCGACAATCCAGAGAACGCCGATTGTCAGCAATGCCAGCCCCGCTGCTGATATGCCAAGCGCGAGCCAATAGATCGGCCGGACGCCGAACGAAGTTGCTACGACGCCGGCGAACGGCGTCGTTATCATCGAGGGCAGGAATACAAAGTAAACAAGTCCCAGCGTTGCGGCGCTGAGTGCAAAGGGAGAAGCTGCGAGCATGAAATTGACATATGTGAAAATGCCAATGAAGGCGAAGAGGATAAGGAATCCGATTGCAAAGCAAGCCGCGAGCGGCGGATTTCCAAGATGCGACACCCAGCTCTCGCGCATTTCCCGCAGCGTGGCGGGCGCTATTCCCATTGTTGTCCGCGGCTTTGCGTCAGTGAAGCTAATAAAGGCGAGAATGGCGCCGACAAGATTCAAAGCGGCGAACACGTAGAAATTGATCGCCAAACCGGCGGCGTCAACAACCGAGGCAGCGAGCAATCGGCCTATAAAATTGCTAGCTACGTTGCCGGTAATGTAAGCCGCCATAGCGCCGGCGGCCTGCGTCGCGGTGCACTCCTCAGCGAGATAGGCCATGGTCAGCGTGAACGCCGTCGCCATCAAAACGCCCTGCGCAACGCGGAGTAGTGCAAAACTTGTCAAGTCAGTGCTATGCGCAAGCAGCAATGTCGGTAACGATAGGAGCGCCAGACTGATCCATACGCCAGCTCTCCTGTTGAGTTTTTTGTTAATCAGAGCAACGCACAGACCCGCAAAGGCCATGCCGAAAGTCGATGCATTTACGGCGGATCCCATCGCGCCGGGACTTACTGAATAGCGCCCCGCAAGCGTCGGCAGAATCGCCTGCGCCGCGAAAAGATCGACTAACGTCAAAAAACTGATCAGCCCGATGACGAATGCGCGTTTGAGATCGCCGCGCTCAGTATCGTCTGTCGCCGTACCGGGGCCGGTTGTGCGCTTCAACCTATGTTCATTGAGGAAGTTAGCTTCGTTCAATCTATTAATCCCGCGCGAGCAATATTTCAGACATCTTCAGCGGCATACGCGGACCCGATTGTCTCAAAGGGGAGAGTGGCGGCAATTAGGCCCGCGCAGGGCGTCGGCGCGCAGGAAAACTGTCGTTGACGCGCCGGGGGGCAGGTTAGTCGTGCTTGACGTCGGCTGCGATCAATACAGCAGTGACCTCGCGATTATTGCGCCACCAGTGAGAAATCCCCCCGGCCTCATTGGAAACGTCACCTGCCTGATGTTCGATCGATTCCGCGCAATCGCTGCGATACTCCGTCATGGCGCCGACAATCACCATGATGAGCGCTGGCCGGTCCACATGACTGTGCCAGGGAACGACGCCGCCCGGCGCGACCGAAAGCTGCCGCAAACGAAGACGGCGATCTTTTAGACCTTTAATTTCCTTTTCGAGATCGACAGCAGAGAGTTCCGTATCGACAACGCCTGAGGCTTCGGTTTCGCCGCTTGTCCGCGCATCTGCGGTCTGGGCTCCTTCCGGACATTGGCCGGCGTATGCTGCAGAGGACAATGTGAATATTCCGGCTGACATCAGTGCGGCAATGGTATTGCCAGGGAGTGATTTCAAAATGGACTTCATATGCGTATCTCCTTGTTAATTAGATTGTTGTCAGCGTCGACTAGGCCGTCTCGGACGAGCCCGCATCTAACGCTTCACACCACCGGTCGACTTTGCCGGCTTCGCTGGCGCTGACGCGACGGCTTCTTCAGTCGCCTCAATCATGTTTTCGAGACGGCCGCGCGTGAGATCAAAAGCCATGTCGCTCACTTCAGAAGCGGCCTCGACGGCAACTTTTAATTGCTCAACAGCGTGCTTCATGGCGAATACACCATATTTCCTCTGGAGCTCTGAAAGATCGCTTAGGTCTTTCACGCCCTGCGCGCCCTGAACGATCGAGGTCATTTCATCGAAAGCCTCTTGGACGGCTGTCGTATGCCGCGCAAACAAGGTCTGGGTACAGCGCGCTACAGATTGGTTGAGTTTTCCGAAAAGATCCGCATTTGAACGAAATTCATCCATAACCCGGCTCATCGGAGCCATTTGCGCATCCATTACCGACTTAACGACTTTTACCGCAGCCTCCGACATGTCTTCTGATTTACTCATGACAATAATCCGCCCTTTGAGTTGGCCGAGCGCGACGTGACAATTGTATTGCCACTCTGCCGCCAGTTTTTTGATGAGAGAAGCCGCCGACACTCAAGACACACTTCACCAGATGCCCCTCCATGGGGACACTAAAACGTATCAATTTAAAGATCAGAGCAAGATTGCGTGAAGATTCTGGCGTTTCTCTGTATTATTTGCCGCTTTGAGGCATGTCGGGCAGGCGAATCCAGATTGCCGTCATCCCATCGCGCGACCGGGCGCCGACTGTGCCGCCATGCGCCTCGGCTAGCTCTTTTACAATAGCCAACCCGAGGCCGGCGCCGCCATCAGACTCCCTCTCCGGCGTCTTGGCGCGATAAAAGCGATCGAATATATACGGAATATCACTGGACGGAATCTCAGAACCCATATTCTCGCAAGCCAACTCTAAGTGACGGCCTGCTTTCCGGGATATAATTTTGATTGCAGTGGAGTCTTCGGAATAACGAATGGCATTTTGGACAAGATTGCGAATGATGCGGAGTAGCTTTTCCCGATCTGCCTTCACCGTCTTCGCGTCTGCCTCGACGTTAATTTTCAAGTGAAGGTGTTTGCGATTAAATTCCGGCGCGAATATCGTTGACGCGTCCCTTACAAGCTGTTCGACATCAATCTTCTCAAACGAAATCTTTACTTTCGATGCATCAACGATTGCCAATTGATGAAGGTCTTCGACAAGTCGTACAAGGCGCCTGATCTCTCCTTCAAGCATCGAAAAAACGTCATCAGTGACCTCGATAACGCCATCGCGTAACCCTTCCAGGTAGCCGCGCAGGTTTGTGAGCGGCGTCAATAAATCATGAGCCAAGTTCGACACCATCTGCCGACGGAGTGTTTCAAGACCTTCCAACTTTTCCGCCATCTTATTTTGCGCAGCCCCCAACATCCGTATTTCGCACCTCGGCGGCATGTTCGATATGTTTATCCTGGCGGAAAAATCGCCGCTAGTGATACGTTCAATCAGGGTGGTCATCTCACGTAGCGGCTTCAGAATGTTGGAAAGCAATAACGCGCTTACGGCGATCGCAAGCAGAACGGCGCCGCCGCCAACCCGGAGAAAAGCAAAACGAAGAGAATCCATAAACATCTGATGGGCAATCGTGGCCTCCACCCCGTACCGCGTCGCCAATTCGGCGCCAAAGCCTTCGGAGAGATGGTTAGAGATGATCCATATCGCAAGTATTGTGCCCATTAGCACGAATACTGTCGCATAAATGAGTTGCATGAGCAGGGGCGGCCGAAACACACGCAGTGTTTTTATTGCTAATCGCCGAAACGAGGAGACATTCGCATCATTCGGTTCCGTCATTAATAACTCCCTCCCTTTTTCTGACGCCATCGCGAAACTTGTATCCGATGCCGCGCACGGTCAGCACAAACTGCGGCGAAGAGGGGTCAGCCTCAACCTTCCGACGCAAGTTCCCAACATGAACGTCGACAATGCGATCGACGACCTCTGCGCCGTCGTCATGCAATTGATCAAGCAAATCATTACGGCTGAAGACGCGTCCGGGTGACGACATTAGCGCATAAAGTATTCGAAACTCCGAAAGTGTCAGGGCTACGGATATCCCATCTTTCGTAACTTCCGCTCGTTCTGCTGAAACTGTGAGTCCGTCGCACTCTAGTTCCATTGCTCCGAAGATTCGCGTTCCGTCAGATGAGCGTCTCAAGACAGCCTTCACACGCTCCACGACTTCTCGAGGGCTAAATGGCTTCACGATGTAATCGTCTGCCCCCATGCGCAGGCCCGCAATTTTGTCCGCTTCCTCGATTTGCGCGGTCAGAATAATGATTGGCACACTGGACGTTTGGCGAACCTGGCGGCAGAAATCCCATCCGTCCATTGTCGGCAATCGAATGTCGAGTATAACCAGCGCGGGTTTAGATTTCTTGAGCTCATCAAACCCCTTCCGTCCGTCGCAATGACTTATGACTTCAAACCCGTCGCGTTCGAGATAGGCGCGCAACAGAGCTGCGACATTGTTGTCGTCTTCGACGATGAGAATCGTATCCAACTTGCCGGAAGCACTCATATGCAGCCTGTAAGTAGGTAAATTAGGATCATTTTGTGAACCGTAGGCCTAAACCAGAGAATCGCGACCTTCATGCCGCAATCGATCGATGTCGGCCAGCGCGCAATTCCGAAACTCATGCTTTACGCGAGTACGGTTGAACGGCAACGGCCTAGCCTAGTGTTTATGCCTCTCCCGAAGCTTCGTGGAAAGTGAGAACTTTTCAAAGCACACGATCAATGGCAATATTTTGGCGCGGGCAAAGCGCTGCGACTAGTTGAAAGTGTGTTCCGGTTCGGATTTTAAAGATTGTGTAAAGATGAACTTCGCAACGATCAAGCTATCGACAACAATGGCGCTGGTAAGCGAGAGGGGGCAGCCGCAGTGGAATCGCTGATCGAACAGTTTGTTTTTGCGCTGGCGGTCTATATTGCGATTGGGATTGTTGTCGGTCTTGTTTTCCTCGCATTTTTCATATCACGGCTCGACGAAGCCGCCTCTGGCGCAAGCCTGTTTTTTAGACCAATGATATTTCTTGGTTGTGTGGCGATCTGGCCGTTTGTCGTGGCGCGCATATTGAGCCGCGGCAAGATCAATGAGCAGGAGGAATAGACCTTTGAAACGTCCTCACCGACGCGCTCATTTCCTGATCTGGCTGCTACTGACACCGTTGATCGTCATTGCAACAATTATCCGTCTTATATCAACGCCCGCCAGAACCAGTGACGAACCTCGACGCGGTTCCTGACAACGCGGCGAACTGAAAGCACGCTCCGCAATGGGACATAAATATCAAGCGGTCCAGTGGAATAGGACAAAGATCATATACGATATCGTGCTGTTGCTGGCCGTCTTGTTGTTCGTCGGGATATTCATGGCGGTTGGCGCCCGCGTCTATCCAAGCGGCCATACCGCTCATCCGGTAATCCTGCTAATTCGCGCTTTTGGCGTAGTTGCTTTTGCTCTCTTGACGCTAACGCTAATGATCGGACCGTTGGCGCGCTTGACGCCGCGTTTCCGGCCGTTTCTCTATAACCGTCGTCATCTCGGCGTGCTGGTTTTTTTGCTCGCGGCAATCCATTTTGCGCTGACGCTGGTCTGGTATCACGGCGGGGGACCACTCAATCCATTCGTCTCGCTGTTCGTCAGCAATCCACTTTATGATTCAATACCAGGGTTTCCATTCGAGTCGCTGGGATTTGTCGCGTTCCTGGTTCTCCTTATGATGGCATCAACCAGCCACGATTTCTGGCTGAATAATCTGACGGCGCCAGTGTGGAAAGCGCTGCACATGCTTGTCTATCCAGCCTATGGGCTGCTTGTCCTGCATATCGTGCTGGGCGCGTTGCTAACTGAAAAATCGATTGTCTATCCAATCATGACCGGGACATCGTTTCTCGCTGTTGCCTCGCTTCACCTGGGCGCAGGTATGCGCGAGTGGGTTGCGGACAACGGCATGAAATCGCTCCGTGCGAAAGGGTGGGTCGATATTTGTGCGCCGATGGATATTTCGGACAACCGCGCTGTCATCGCACCCCTGCCAAAAGGCGACCGCGTCGCAGTATTTCGTAATGGCGACAAAATTTTCGCGGTCACGAATGCCTGCCGACACCAAAACGGGCCGTTAGGCGAAGGCCGGATTATTGACGGCTGCATCACTTGTCCGTGGCATGGCTGGCAATATCGGCCGGAAGACGGCGTCTCGCCTCCGCCCTACACCGAAAAAATCGCCACTTACAATGTCAGGATCGAAGCGGGGCGCGTTCTTCTTGATCCCAATCCGAATGCGCCGGGTACGCGCGTTGTGCCAGCCCGCATAACGGAGCATCAGGAGCAAATGCCATGAGTCTTTCAAAAGGCGTGATTGATCCCTCCTCCGACAACCCACATGAAATGTTCGTCGGTTACCTGCCGACGCCCACAGTGGATCGCCGGTTTCTTCTTGCCGCCTTGCCGCTGGGCGTCGCCGCGCTTACCGAAGCGAGCTGGCTTGTTGCAAGCAAACTGCAAGATCCCGGCGCTGGCGAATGGCGCACAGGCGAAATCCATCAAATTACCGGCGGACTGGTCACACATCCCTATCCGATGATCCGCACGCCAGCGTTCGATGCGCCCTACGGCGTTCGCACCGCATTGCTCGTCGCCACAGGAAAATGCAATTCGTCGCTCTCCGTGGGTAATGACAAATCAAGACCCATGACTGCGTCAGGAGTCCTCATCCAGCGGAAAGACAGGCAAATGCTGGAGGTTCCGCCATTTTCTGAAGATTGGCTGACGCCAGCAAATGTCGTGCTGCCTAGGGAAGTGACAAACCCGAGTGAGGAAAGGTTGGGCGCGCACAAGCTCGCCGGGCAAATCATGGATTCAAAGTGCTTCTTCGGCGTCATGCGTCCCGGTCGCGGCAAGACGCACAAAGCCTGCGCCAGTCTGTGTATCCGCGGCGGGATCCCTCCTAGCTTTTGGGCGCGGGACCGCGCTGGGGGCGAACGCGTGCTATTGTTGACGGACGAATTTGGAGGTCCCGTACCGAAGGAGATTCTCCCTTACGTCGCCGATCCGGTCGAGGCCGAAGGCGAGATCGTCCGAATTGGCGATTTGCTTGAATTTCGCGTTGCCATGAATTCAATCCAGCGCCTTTGAGAATTGCGTTCCAAAACCACGTACTATAATTGCTGCTTCCCTGTGAACGATACGAAAAAACTGTCAGCAGAGCGAAGGCTGAATTTATGGCGCCGACTAAGGGCGAAGCGCAAAGCGTATTGCGTAAACAACTGATTAATCTAAATATTTCAGGTCAATTTTATAATCTCATTTCCCGTAGGACAGCCCGAAATTCGGGTTTCGGCGCCTGACACAAAGTTCGATACGCATTCACGAAGGGGAGCCATTCTGGAGCAAAATGGGGTTTGACGGCGCAACGTCGCGTTGAGCGTCCATAAATCCTAATAAATCAGAAACCACTTTCCGACAAATTCGATCCGCCCATACACAGCTGCAAGTGCTGGTCAGTGTGGAAGAAGGAATTGGCTCATGACAGCAACCAGCCATGGGGGCGACAGACCAGCTGTGTCGGCAGTTGTTCCATGCTTCAACGAAGCGAAAAACCTGTTTCTGCTATATCGGCGACTGGCCAAAGTCCTGAAACAGGAGACCGGCAATCATTACGAAATCGTTCTGGTTGATGACGGTTCAAAGGACGAAACCTGGCCGCACATGCTGGAGATTGCCAAACGCGACGTCAATGTGGTCGCCGTGCGGCTGAGCCGCAATCATGGGCATCAGCTGGCGTTGTCCGCCGGGCTAAAGCTTTGCACCGGTGACCGTATCCTGATTATCGACGCCGATCTTCAAGACCCGCCGGAACTTCTGGCTGACATGATGGCGTTGATGGATAACGGCGCCCAAATTGTGTACGGCCAGCGCCGCCGCCGCGCGGGCGAGACCTGGTTCAAAAGAAAAAGCGCAGCTCTTTATTACTTTTTGCTTGAACGCCTCGCCGATATCGCCATTCCGCGCGATACCGGGGACTTTCGGCTCATGAGTCGTCGTGCGCTGGATTTGCTTCTTGCCATGCCCGAACAACAGCGGTTCATCCGGGGAATGGTTGCATGGGTCGGTCTTGATCAGCGCCCGCTGCTTTACGATCGCCACCCGCGCCATGCCGGCGAAACAAAATACACGCTCGTCAAAATGATTGGATTCGCGATATCCGGAATCACCAGCTTTTCCGTCACGCCTTTGCGCATCGCAGCGGCGCTCGGCGTCTTTGTCTCCATTCTGGCGGTGCTGTCGCTGGGCCACACTATTTTCAGCTGGCTGTTTCTCGACACGGTTTCCGGCTGGACATCGGTGATGACCGGCATGCTTGTGTTGAGTGGCGTGCAGCTTTTGGTGTTGGGAATCATCGGCGAATATCTCGGCCGCGTCTATGTTGAGGTGAAGAAACGACCCTTATTCCTCATTGATACGATCGTCAGAAACGGCGACGCGAGCGCGGTCCAGACAGCGGAAATCCAGCATCATGCGGCCGAGGCCGTCGCATGACAGATTATGATCACATTTATCCTTCTAAATTTTACGAATATATTTCTTATGGAGCCAGTCGATCTGCCGACACTGTCGTCAAGATTTTGGCCGGACTGTTGACGCCCGCGCCGACAAGCGCTGCAGATTTCGGTTGCGGCGGCGGAATCTGGACAAAAGCGTTGAGCGAAGTGCTGGGTGTCCAGGATATCGTTGGGCTGGACGGGGCCTATGTGGACACAAATGCGCTCGCTATTCCCCGATCCTGTTTTAGGGCATGCGATTTATCAAAACCGTTTGATCTTGGCCGAAAATTTGATCTCGCGATTTCATTGGAAGTAGCTGAACATTTGCCGCGCGCCAGCGCAGCGGATTTCGTCGCCTCTATTGCCGCACATAGCGACCTGGTGTTGTTTTCCGCCGCGGTTCCCGGTCAGGGCGGCGAACATCACGTCAACGAACAGCCGCTGGAATTTTGGCGTGAAGCTTTTGCACTACATGGCTATGCAGCACTCGACCCGGTGCGGCCTCTGTTGCTTGGTCGCGCGGAAGTGGAACCATGGTACCGTTATAATATCCTTTTATATGCGCGCCCTGCTGCGTTCGACCGCCTGCCAGCCGTCGTGCAATCAACGCGTATCGCGCCGGGAGAAAGTATTCACAATTATTCGCCGATAATCTGGCGGTTACGATGCGCGATATTGCAGCATTTACCGCAATCCATCATTGATCGCATTGCCAACGCAAAGCATTTTGCGACGCGATTAATTCGCAGACATCCAGCGCATGACTATTCTTGATCGACTGCGGTTCGAGCGCACCATAGCATCGGGCGATAATCCAAAATCACCCGATACTACAAAATCCCTGGCAGTTGCGTCTGTTGATCGAAAAACCGGATTCCACATTTTCGACCGGCGCCCCCTGTCAGGCATTGTGATTAACGACGAGATGAGCGCCCTGATTCGCTTTGCCGTCATCGGCGCGCTGACGGCGCTCATCTATCTCGGCACATATCTTATTTTGCGCGCCGGCACAGATCTACACGCCGCGATCGATTCGATCATCGCCTATGCAGCGGCGATTGCATTTCAGTATGTCGGCCATGCTCGATATACGTTTCGAAAACAACTCGCCAGCCGGACGCAGCTTTTTCGATTCCTGATCAATAACGCCATTGGTTGCGCCGTCGCGGCAATTATCATGAGCGTCGCGCCGGCCCTGCTTGTGATTTCAGAGTTCCAGACCGGGCTCATCGTTATCGCAACGCTTCCCCTGTACAACTGGATCATGATGCGGTTCTGGGTCTATCGTTAGCGCATTTCCGAAAAAGTGAACCGCGGTTTATCGGAAATGCGCTGGACTAACGCAGATTTAACGTTCGCAGGTTTCCGCACATATTTCATAAAGTCCGTAGATGTCACCCTGCGCCACAAGGCGAACCGGCAACAGGGATTCAAGCGCCGCAGGCGGCTGCGTGATAATCAGAATATGGGTGAATTTCTCGCGCCAGCCGCTCCAGTAAATGGCTCCAATCTGATTTCGCCATTCATTCATATTGGCGGCGGTCTCAGGATCGCGCAATACGCTCAGTTTTAACGGTTTTGCCTGCGGATGCGCATTTGCCAGCCATTCATCACGCAAGCGAACCATATGTACGCCCTGAAACAGCGACGGCACAAACGCTTGCCGTGTGATAATGAGATGCGAGGGCATGTGCCAGCGCCGCGGGACGTCCACTTCGCTTCCATTGACCGGAAGGACGCGCGCGCCGACGGGGAGGCTTTTTGTCACTTCGATCAGTTCCGCGAATTCGGCTTCGTGAACAGACGCCTCACGGCCGATCTTTATTCCCTCGCCAATCAGCAGAAGCGCCGCAAAAACCGCGATAACGCTTTGGTGTTGTCTGTTAAAATCCCGCCATCGTATAGCAGGAATGATAAGCGCCAGAGTCATGATTGGTATACGCGCATGTACAAACCAAACTCCAATGAATTGCACCGGAGCCAGCAGGGACAGGATAACCAACGCTGCAATCGGTCCGATGATAACCGGCGATATCCGGATTTTTTGCCGAATCACCAGCCACGCTGCTCCGGCAAACAAACCCAGGGCAATGACCGCAATGCCTAACCCCCCTTCGCCCGGCGCGTTTATTCCACCGCTTGTCAGCCAAAGGAGCGACTGAAGTCGCAAAAGGGCGCTGCCAAAAGTAGTGCCGGAGCCGTGAGCCGGCTCGGATGAAAACACTGAGAACAAGAAATGAAGAACAGGCGGCAAAAACGCCGCTGCCGCAACGAAACAACTCATCAACACCTGTCGCAGCGCACTTCGCCATTCGGCGCATAATCGATATAATTCGCGCCCCCCGACTGCCGCCGCAAAACAGGCGAAGACAAACACATGCCCAATATATAACAGCGCTGCGGCCAAACCCATCGCAAGCAGTCTTACCGCGGCATTCCAACGCTCGGAGGCAAGCCATAGTGAAATGGCATGCAACGCAAACGGCAGCGTAAAGAAAAAGTTCTCAAAGCCCCAAAATACAAGGCCATTATAGGCAATTGTGGCGCCAAGAAGCGGCCATGCGCTCCATTCCCGCCAGATAACACGGTGTAAAACCATCAATGCGGCCAGGAAATTGACAAGCGAAAAACCGAGCACCAGCCGGCCCGCAAGATAAGGATCGAGCGGTTTTGGAAAAACAAGCAGAATTAAATCGACGGCGCTATTGGGCACTAGCGTGAATTCGACTTCCCAATAGGCGCTTATCGCGGGCAGCAGTGAGTTGGCGACGATGAAATGCCGCGCAAAGTGATTGGGGGAATCGATAAAGGGCAATACTGAATAATGCGCGACGGGAAAAAGCAGGCATAAGGACGCCGCAATGAATAGTGAGAGCGGGCGCCCTGCATAGCGCCGCGCTTCGACAAGAAATTTACCGCCGAGATAGGGAAAAGCCTCGCCAATCATCGCGTAATCGTGAGCGCTAATCCTTAACATTCGGTCACGCAATCCGGCTGCGCGCGCCGCAAACTCTCAAAACGGCCTGTGCGATTTCGCCCTCTGGCCGAATGTTTTCAGGCCAGCGAAGATCGTACGGTCGCAGCCGGCAATATGATCAAGGGCGTAATCGAAAACCGACGACCAGCCAGGGCGTGGCGGTGCGGCAGGCGGCTGAAGAAAATAAGCACGAGACACTTGGCGATCATGCGTTCCAATCGAACCACTAGCGAAGGATAAAAGCCGGCAACCCGGCGTAGCCGCCAATTTCGCAGGTTTCCGCGCAACTTCTCTGTTGTGTCAAGTTTCGGCGCCAGGTTTGACGAAATATTGGTGGCGGAAGCAGGATCACAGTAACAGGAAACCGGTTCCCGCCGCTTTGACGCGTAAAGTTTCGTCCTCCTTACCGACCGTTTTACAGCAATCCATAACGCAATGGCCAAATCCGCTGGCGATACGCCGCCAGCAATACGCTTTTGCCAAGGCGAATGGACGCGGCAGCCCTAACATGGCAAAACCCGCCTCCCGCAATCCAGGGCGCAACAATGAACGCAATCATCGACATTGAGGGTCTGACCAAAATTTATGCAGGCGGGGTCGTCGCCCTCAAACCCGTTGACCTTGAAGTACGCAAGGGCGAAATCCTGGCGCTGCTCGGTCCCAATGGCGCGGGCAAGACAACGCTGATCAGTATTGTATGCGGCCTCGTCACGCCCACATCGGGGGTTATCAAAGTCGCCGGCCATGACATTGTGCGCGATTATCGCGCGGCGCGCACGCGCATTGGCCTCGTTCCCCAGGAACTTCATACGGACGCGTTTGAGGCCGTGATCTCTTCGGTGCGGTTCAGCCGCGGCTTGTTTGGCAAGCCGCGCGACGATGCATTCCTCGAAAAGCTCCTCAAAGATCTTTCCCTGTGGGACAAACGCGACGCCAAAATCATGGAGCTTTCCGGCGGCATGAAACGCCGGGTGATGATCGCCAAAGCTTTAAGCCATGAGCCTGACATTCTTTTCCTTGATGAACCCACCGCCGGCGTCGATGTGGAACTGCGCCGGGACATGTGGGCGATGGTGCGCGCCATGCGCGCGCGCGGCGTGACGATTGTTTTGACAACGCACTATATCGAGGAAGCCGAAGAAATGGCCGACCGGGTCGGCGTCATCTCAAAAGGCAACCTTATCGTTGTCGATGAAACCGCAGCTTTGATGAAAAAGCTCGGCCGCCGCACGCTGGTCCTGACGCTCGCCGAACCGCTGAGCGCTGCGCCAGACGAACTCGCCCAGTGGAACTTGAATCTGCGCGATGACGGCCATGAACTTGTCTATGATTTCGACGCCAATGCAGAAGCGTCCGGCGTGCCGTCGCTGTTGCGGCGCCTCAGCGATCTTGGCATCGGCTTTAAAGATCTCAACACCAGCCAGAGCTCCCTCGAAGATATATTTGTCGGGCTCGTCAACCAGGCGGATGCGACATGATTAAAAACATCCACGGCATCGCCGCGATTTACCGGTTTGAAATGGCGCGGTTCGGGCGCACCTTCTGGACCAGCCTGATCATGCCGGTGATCACAACGTCGCTTTATTTCATCGTGTTCGGCTCCGCCATTGGCAGCCGCATGAGCGAAATCGGCGGCGTTCCCTATGGCGCCTTCATTGTGCCCGGCCTGATGATGTTGTCGATGTTGACAGAGAGTATTTCGAACGCTTCATTCGGCATCTATATGCCGAAATGGGCGGGCACGATCTATGAACTGCTGTCGGCGCCGATCTCTCCCCTTGAAACGGTTATTGCCTATGTGGGGGCGGCTGCAACAAAATCAGTCCTGATCGGGCTGATCATACTGTTGACGGCGAACCTTTTTGTCGATGTTCAAATTGCGCATCCCGCATTGATGGTGGTTTTTCTCGTCACCATCGCCACAACCTTTTGCCTGTTCGGATTTGCCGTCGGCATATGGGCGAAGAGTTTCGAACAGCTGCAGGCAATTCCGATGCTGGTGGTCTACCCGCTGACATTTCTCGGCGGCGCCTTTTACGCGCTGGAAATGCTGCCGCCCTTCTGGCGCCAGGTGACGCTGTTTAACCCGCTGGTTTATCTGATCAGCGGCTTTCGCTGGACTTTTTTTGGCGAGGGGGACGTTTCAATCGGTGTCAGTATCGGAGCGACGCTGTTGTTCCTGACGCTTTGCCTCACCGCTATATTCTGGATGTTCCGTACGGGCTTCAGGCTGAAAACGTGAAGTAAACCGCAAAGCTCAACATGCGCTTTTCTCGCTCAGGATGACGACGAGGCGATAGATCGCTGCATCATTGATTTCTCCGACAACAGGCCAGCTTTCAGAGCGCTCGAATGCCTTTATCGCCTGTTCAGTCTTTGTCCCAGGCTGGCCGTCGATCTCACCAATCTCATAGCCGAGCGCCTTTAGTGCTGTTTGCGCCGACAGAATCTTTTCTGCACTCGGCGGCAAATTGCCGGACGGAGAATTGTTGAGCGCCGCGCTTGACGGGTCGGCAGAAGACCCGTCGTGGCAATGATAATCACCGGTTTTGCGATTGTTATGACACCCTTGCGCATTCAGCCCGCCGGGATGAGCATTTGCGCGTTGGCCAGGAAGCGCCGCAATACCCAGCCCCAACCCGGCAACCAAGAATTTTCGCCTCAACTTTTGCATCGCCCGCTCCCGTTTGTTCGCGCCTCAAATGAAACGCTGACATTTAAAGAAAAGCAAAACACCACCATTTCAAATCATTTAAGCAATGCTTTTGCCGCTGTGCAAGCGACCGCATATGTATCTGTACTTATTGACGTACATTGCCCTTGCCCCGCACTGACGGCGGCAAAATTTCGCGGACGCAATGCGCGCCCATCAACTCCCCGCGCCGCAATCCAGGCAGCGGGGCAATGGGCGCTCGCCCATCTCAAGAGCGAAATTCAAATTGCGCAAGGCGGTTCTAACACCCTCTTCAATGACAGGATGATAGAATGGCCGCTCGAGCATTTCGGTCACTGTGAGATTTGACTGGCAGGACCAGGCAAGCAAATGCGCGAGATGCTCTGCGCGCGGCCCAATCATCTCTGCCCCGAGGAAGTTGCCGGTATTGCGCTCGCCATAAACGCGCAACAGGCCTTTGTTCACCAGCATCACCCGCGCCCGCCCTTGATCGCTCCAGTCAAGTTCGCCGGTTTCAAATTCTACGCCCGCATCGGTAAGTTCCCGATGGGTATGACCCACCATCATGATCTGCGGATCAGTAAAGATCACGCCGATGGGCGCGCTCTTTTTAAAACGCCGGATTTCCGGAAAATGCGCCGCGTTGTAACCGGCGATAAAGCCTTCGTCCGCCGCTTCGTGCAGCAACGGAAAGCGGTTATTTGCATCGCCGGCGATGAAAATATGGCTGTCGCCGCAGCGGCTGTTAAAGAGATCGTGAACGGGAACGCCGCGCGCATCCAATTCGAGCGATGTATTTTCCAAACCCAATTGATCCACATTCGGCCGGCGGCCCGTCGCCGCAAGGGCGTAATCAAATTTTGCCGTCTTTGTGGAACCGCCGTCGACATAATCGATTTCGACGCCGTCGCCATTATTGGCGCGGCGCGTCACCTCGGCATGGGGATGAAACTCAAACTCATTTGAAAAAATATCACAGGCAGCGGCTATTACTTTTTGATCGGTCAATGGGCCGACCAGATGGTCGCGCCCAAAAAGCGCGACGCGCACGCCAAGCCGATGCAGGGCCTGCCCCAGCTCCAGACCGATGACCCCGGCGCCAAACACAGCAACGGATTGCGGCAGACTATCCCATGAGAAAATATCGTCATTGATGATCAAGCGATCGCCGAACGCTTTCAGCGGCGGAATGATATTCGAGCGAGAGCCCGTGGCGATGACAATACGCTCGGCGGTGACCTCAAGATCGTCGCCAATTTGCAAGATGTGGTCCGACTTGAACTTTGCATATCCCTTGACGCGATGGTCTTGCGGCCAGTTTTCAACATCCTCGACAACGAAACCGACAAAGCGGTCGCGCTCTGCGCGCACCCGCCGCATCACCGCCGCGCCGTCAATTTCCAGCGGCGCATAATGAACGCCGAACTGACGGCTATGGGCGCCATGATGGGCGGCCTCCGCAGCGGCAATCAATAATTTTGACGGCATGCAGCCAACCCGCGCGCAGGTCGTGCCGTAGTCGCCGCCCTCGATAAGCAAAACCGAGTCGGTCTTGCGCGCCGCTTCGCGATAGCTGCGCATGCCGGCGCTGCCGGCGCCGATGATGGCGATTTCGACATTTCGCTTTTTCATAAGTTTCTCCATCATAACCGCAAATCACGGTGTCATCCCGGTGATTTTTTAAATTCCGCGGAGCCCGTGGTCGCGGTATCTCTTTACGCGATATCTGTTTTACATAAACCAGGAGCCCGGTTTTCGGATTCCGCATCCGCAACGACCGGCACCGGGTTTCGCAGAAAGATGCATCGATTTGACCACAAAACCGGAACCTGTAAAGCCATACCTGGAAAACAATTGCGTTTATCGGGACTGAGGAAGGGCCGCATGATCCGCCGGTTAGCCGATTGCAATAATGTCAGCGATTTGCGCGCACTCGCCAAACGGCGGCTGCCGGGGCCGATCTTTCATTATATCGACGGCGCCGCCGATGACGAAGTCACCTATCGGCGCAATACGGAAGCCTTCGACGATTGCGATCTTGTGCCCAACATTCTGGCGGGCGTCGATGACATCGATATGTCGGTGACGGTGATGGGGCAAACGCTCGCCATGCCGGTCTTTTGTTCGCCGACGGCGTTGCAACGGCTGTTTCATCATGATGGCGAGCGCGCGGTCGCAAGGGCGGCGGAAAAATTCGGAACCATGTTTGGCGTTTCATCGCTCAGTACTGTGTCCCTCGCCGAGATTGGCGCTATGACGGCAACGCCGAAAATGTTTCAATTTTATTTTCACAAAGACCGCGGCCTCAATGGGTCAATGGTTGCGCGCGCGAAAGCGGCAAAGTTCGATATTCTCGCATTGACCGTGGACACCATCACCGGCGGCAATCGCGAACGCGATCTCAGAACCGGGTTTACGTCGCCGCCGCGTTTGACGTTGCAAAGCCTGTTAAGTTTTGCCGCGCATCCGGTATGGGCGTTCAACTATCTGAGCGGTCCAAAATTCGAACTCGCGGAACTCAAAGATTATTTGCGGGAAGGATCAAATGACGCCATTTCCATCGGCGAATATTTCACGACGATGCTCGATCAGACGATGGATTGGCGCGATGCGGAAGCCTTGCGCGCAGATTGGGGCGGTCCATTTTGCCTAAAGGGCGTGATGAGCGTCGGCGATGCAAAAAAGGCTGTTGATATCGGCGCGACGGCGATCATGGTTTCAAATCACGGCGGACGGCAGCTTGACGGATCGCGCGCGCCCTTTGACCAGATTGCTGAAATCGCCGATGCCGTAGGCGATCGGATTGAAATTATTCTTGATGGCGGCATCCGGCGCGGCACGCATATTTTAAAAGCCCTCGCAGCGGGCGCCAAAGCCTGTTCCGGCGGACGGCTTTATCTTTATGCGCTGGCGGCTGCGGGACAGCCGGGCGTTGAAAAAGCGCTTGGCAATTTGCGCGAAGAAATCGAACGGGACATGAGGTTGATGGGCGTGAGGAGCCTATCTCAGCTAAACCGGGACATGTTGCGCTGCCATGCGCGCGTTAGAGGGAAATAAGCCGCATTTCCGAAATCCGAAGCGGCTTTTTAAAACGGCTGCGTCATCGACGGCGCCCGTTGCCAACTCATCATCCGATAGGAAAGACCATATTCATTCCGGTCGCGCCAAACCACGCGCGCTGAATGGCTGACCTTGGTCTGGTCGAACCGCAATACAACGATATCCGGCAGGTCAAAATTGCCGTCGAGTGCGACGCGGGCGCCCTTGGCGTTAACATCGAGCACGACACAGCGAACGGATGCGCCCCGCCCGGTAAAAACCTTGGCGGGCTTGAAAACCGGCTCACGGTCCTCCCAGCGCTTGCGCTCATTGCATTTCGCGCGCGACTCCGGGCTGAGGCCCGACGGCTCGTCGCTGATCAATTTCAAGCGCTGATCAAAATTATTCTTGTCATTGGCCATAGCAGCGCAATCCTGAATCGGTCTTACAGATGCCGCCAGACCTAGCATGGAACCTATAACAAAATTTTAGAGCGCTGAAAAAATATTGAGCACGCGGTTATGAAAACTAACGATCGGTTTATGAATTAGATAAAAAGCCATATTACGCCCCAGCGCAATCGAGCGAAAATAGGCGGCGCCCACCTACCCCATCTGTTTGACAAGCGTCCTTGGCGCAATCGCGCGATAGCTTTGCTCGATCCATTCGCGAAACATCTCAGGGTCAGCCTTGTCTTTTGCGGCGCAGCGCACTGTCACCCAGCCCGAGCGCCCAAGGCCATAGCCTGCAGGTTCAACGTAAGGAAGCGTTGCGGCCATCTCTGCTGACACCGGAAGCTTTACTGTCATAGAAAACATGCCGGCGCTGTCCTTGTGCCCGCCAAGGAAAACAAAGGTTTTTTTACGCACCTTGATTGCAATATGTTCCCACGGATTATCCTCATGGGCTTCAGGAAATGTCAGCGCATATCGGCGCATTTTTTCCTGCAATTGGGTCATTTTTTTCGACATGCGTAATAATTAGCAGGCTCCTGATTGCCGCCACAATGGTCACGTTCATCTTTGCCAACGGTTTTGGCCCCTGCCGGGGCATTCTTCGCCTTCAAAAGGTCCACCGGACCTTTTGATCTTGCAGGCGCAAGACCGGATCGGCAGCCGCAGTGAATTTGATTGGCGCAAGATTTTTTCGAGCTGCGTTCGCTCCGCAAACGGTCTCGAAAAATGGTGGAGGGGGATGGATTCGAACCATCGTACGCCGAAGCGGCCAGATTTACAGTCTGGTGGATTTAACCACTCTCCCACCCCTCCACGAGGCCCGGCGCAGTCTTTCGCGCACGAGAACCGGGCGGCAGCCGAGCCGGCCCAAATCGGAAGAACGGCGTCTATAGCCTCGCCGCTGGAGGATCGCAACCGCTTAGAGGGCGCGGCAGCCAGCGCATTTCCGGAAAAGTGTGGAGCGGTTTTCCAACCAGAAATGTGCAAACCATTTTAATCGGGGCGTTTCCGGACGATAAACCGGGAACCACTTTATCTCGGAAACGCCCGGCGTTTTCCAGTTTCGCTGGAACCCTAAACCCGCTAACCCAGCGCCATGGCGAAGAAACCCAAAAACACGGGCCCCAAGGACGATAAAAGGACCGGCCCAAAAGCGAGCGGGAAAACCGGCAGCCCTCGCGGGGATGGGCCTGCCCGCCTTTGGCTTTATGGCCGCCATGCGGTTGCAGCGGCGCTCGCCAATCCCGAGCGCCGGGTGCGGCGTGTGCTCGCGACCAGGAACGCCGCCGACTGGCTGGCCGAACGCGGCGGCCTGCTGGAAAATATCGGCGCGCAGAAATTCGAGGATACAAAACCGGACGCGATTGACCGCGCCCTGCCCTCTGGCGCTGTGCATCAAGGTCTCGCCGCCGAGGTTTTTGACCTGCCGCGCATGCGCCTGAAGGAGGCCTGTGCGCCGGATGATGAAGCAAGACCCGTTATCGTGCTCGACCAGATTACTGACCCCCAAAATATCGGCGCGATTTTTCGCAGCGCGGCAGCCTTTGGCGCGCGCGCTATTGTGGTGCAAGACCGGCGTACGCCGCCATTGTCCGGCGCGCTGGCAAAAGCCGCGGCCGGGGCCATTGAAACGGTTCCTTGCGTGCCGGTTGTCAATATCGCGCGCGCACTCGAAGCGCTTCAGGGGCTTGGATATTTTTGCGCAGGCCTTGCGGGCGAAGCCGACAAATCGGTCGCCGACGCGCCAAAGAAAATGCCGATTGCCCTTGTCCTTGGCGCGGAAGGCGCAGGTCTGCGCCAGCTGGTCGCAGCGACTTGCGATGCGCTGGTCCGCATACCCATTGCCCCGTCGATGGAAAGCCTCAATGTGTCTACGGCGGCGGCGGTCGCGCTTTATGAGTTGACGCGCAAATAGGAGGCGGCAATGACAGCTGAGATGAACGAGGGAGGGTGTCGCTGCGGCGCCGTTCGTTTCGGCGCGCGGGGTGCGCCTCGCCTTGTTGCAAATTGCCATTGCCGTGACTGCAGACGCGCAACCGGCAGCGCTTTTGCGACATTCGCCGATTATGAAAGAGATCAGGTGACGTTCAAAACGCCGCCAACATCATATTCATCGAGCCAGGGCGCCGAACGCTTGTTTTGCGAACATTGCGGATCGCCGATCGCTTTTCGCAGCGACGCTTCGCCCGACGAGATCAACATCCATATCGGCGCGTTTGACCACCCGGAAAAGTTCCGACCATCAGAAGAATGCCATCAGGAAAACGCTTTATGGCCGACGACATAAACCATCAAGGCGGATGCCAGTGCGGCGCAGTACGATTTGAAGTTTCCGGCGCGCCGAAATTTGTTTCCAACTGTCATTGTCATTCCTGCCGCAAGGCGACAGGCGCGGCGTTTTCGACCTGGGTCGGGTTTAAAGACGACAATGTCCGTTGGCTGACGCGCGAACCTTCGTTTCATGCAAGTTCGGAGGACGTCCGGCGCGGATTTTGCGCTGCCTGCGGCACGCCGCTGACCTATGCCGGAGATCAATGGGCTGGAGAAACGCATTTTCTGATCGGCGTTTTCGAGGATCCAACAGGCCTCACGCCGCGTAGTGAGGTCTTTACCGAAGACGCGCTTCCCTGGGCGCTGTCTCGAAAGGAAAATTAATGCCAAGCGAGCAACAAACCGCTCTCGTTACCGGCGTTTCCACCGGCATCGGCCGCGCCATCGCCCAATCGCTGACAGACGCGGGCTGGCGGGTCTTTGGCAGCGTCCGCAAAACTGCCGACGGCGTGACTGCGAAAGAGGCGTTGGGCGCGAATTTCTCGCCGCTCATTTTCGACGTGACCGACCGCGGCGCAGTGATGAAAAGCGCTGAAAGCGTACGCGAAGCGCTTGACGGGACGACATTAAACGCACTCGTCAATAATGCCGGCATCGCTATAGGGGGGCCTTTGCGTTACCTGCCGCCGCAAGAACTGACGCAACAGCTCGATGTCAATTTATTTGGCGTTCTGCACGTAACGCAGGCCTTTTTGCCAATGCTCGGCGCGGACAAGTCCTTTGATGGCCCGCCGGGGCGTATCATCAATATGAGTTCTGTCGCCGGTAAAATCGCATCGCCAATGATGGGTCCCTATGCGATTTCAAAGCACGCGCTGGAGGCCTTTTCAGAAAGCCTGCGCCGGGAATTGATGATGCATGGTATTGACGTGATCATTGTCGCGCCGGGCGCTATTAAAACGCCGATCTGGGCGAAAGCAGACGAGCTCAACGCGGAACAATATAAAGGCACCGAATATTACGATGTCGTTGTCGGCATGCGCAGTTTCATGCAGGACTATGGCGCGAGCGGCCTGCCCGCTGAAGACATCGGAAAGCTGGTCTTAAAAATCGTTTCCGGAAAAACTCGAAAGACGCGCTATGCAGTTCTTCGCAAAAAGTTTTCGATGTGGACGCTGCCCAATCTTCTACCCAAACGCCTGGTTGACAAATTCATCGCCAAACGCTTTGGCTTACCGGCATCGCCGAAGTGACGTCTGTGCGCATGAAAGCGGTCATTTTCGATTTCGGCGGGGTTTTTACAACATCGCCCGTTGAAAATTTCGCTGTCTTCGAACGCCAGCATGGTTTGCCTGCGCGGTTCATTGGCGGCGTCATTAAAAATAATCACCATGCTAACGCCTGGGCGCAGTTTGAGCGTGCGGATATTTCCATCGAAGAATTTGACGGGCTATTTGCGAAAGAAACCAAAGAGGCTGGATTTGAAATCTCCGGCAAGACGCTGGTCTCACTTCTGGCGCTGACCTTGCGGCCGGAAATGGTCGCCGCATTGCGCCGTGTGAAAACCGCCGGCTACAAGACCGGCTGTATCACCAATAATTTGCCGCAATTTGACAGCACAGCGATACTTGCGGAGACGGGGAAAGCAGCGGAAGCGCAGGAAATATTGTCGCTCTTTGACCATGTGATTGAATCATCGAAGGCGGGCGTTCGAAAGCCAGAGCGGCGCATTTATGAAATGATGTGTGAAGCGCTGGATGTCGCGCCAGGATTTTGCGTCTTTCTTGACGATCTCGGCATCAATCTCAAACCCGCCAGGGCCATGGGCATGACAACAATCAAGGCGCCTCTCGGCGATGTGACGCCAGCAATTGCAGAACTTGATGCGTTGCTTGACCTTACCTGATCGCTGCTTGAAATCATTGCGGCAGGGCCAGCAGCGGCGCAAAATTCAACGGTAAAACCGCCGGAGCCAATAAGATGACCCATTTCCGACCCAGCGCCGATCTTGAAACCCACGAGGTCGCAAACCAGCCGCCGCCTTTTGAGGATGCGAACATCTTCGAGACCGATGCGGCGCTGAAAACAACCGTCGAAAAAAATGGCGGCGCGAGCCATGCAAAACATCTCTCAGATTTCGGCGCCCGTTGCGGATCGGCGGAAGTGATTGAATGGAGCCGTCAGGCCAACAGGAATCCGCCGCAACTGAAGTCCTTTGATCGCTACGGGCATCGCCTTGATGAAGTCGAGTTTCATCCCGCCTATCACGCGCTCATGGATCTCGGTCTTTCCGCTGGCGTTTCTTCAGCCGCCTGGACCGCAAAAAAGGCCGGTCATGTTTTGCACTCGGCGTTGATCTATCAGATGGGCCAGGCCGATGGCGGCGTCTGCTGTCCCATGTCGATGACCTATGCAGTGGTACCCGCCCTGCGCCACGCGCCGGAGATCGCCAAGGAATGGGAACCGCGCGTGACGACGCCGGACTATGACCAGCGGTTCGTTCCGGCAAATGAAAAACGCGCGGCGACCATGGGCATGGCGATGACGGAAAAACAGGGCGGCTCCGATATTCGCGCCAACACAACGCGTGCAGACCATGTTGGCGGCGACGAATATGAGCTGACCGGGCACAAATGGTTTTGCTCCGCGCCCATGTGCGATGCGTTTTTGACGCTTGCGCAAACTGGCGCCGGGATTACCTGTTTTCTGGTGCCGCGCTGGCGTCCCGATGGAACACGCAATGCGATGCACATCATGCGGCTGAAGGATAAACTCGGCGACCGGTCAAATGCGTCCTCGGAAATTGAATATCACGGGGCCTACGCCCGCATTGTCGGCGAAGAAGGCCGCGGCGTTCGAACCATTATCGATATGGTCAGCTTGACCCGCCTCGATTGCCTTGTGGGGTCTGCGGGCGGCATGCGCGCATCACTGGCGCAAGCCCTGTGGCACGCTGAACATCGAACTGCGTTTCAGAAAAAACTGGTGGACCAACCGGCAATGGCGATGGTGCTTGCCGATCTTGCGCTGGAAACGGAGGCCGCAACTGCCCTTGCTTTTCGCATCGCCGGCGCCTTCGACCAGGCGGGCGCCAATCAGCGCGAAGCTGCGTTCATGCGCCTCGCAACGCCGATCGCCAAATACTGGATCTGTAAACGCCAGCCGGGCGTTGCCTATGAAGCGCTTGAATGTCTTGGCGGCGCCGGCTTTGTCGAAGAAAGCCCGATGCCGCGACTTTATCGCACCGCGCCGTTGAATGCGATCTGGGAAGGCTCCGGCAATGTCATTGCGCTCGATATTTTACGGGCGATCGCCCGCGAACCAGAAAGCCTTGACGCGGTGCGCGAAGAAATTACTGCTGCTAAGGGCGCGAACGCGCATCTCGACCGGCATATTGAACTGCTGGAAAAATGGTTTGATCCCGGCGTATTAAGCGAGACAACCGCACGCGCCTTCGCCGAAGATATGGCGCTCGCTTTGCAAGCCGCCGCCCTGCGCCGGACAGCGCCGGATTATATGTTTGACGGATTTTGCAATGCGCGCCTTGATGCTGACAATAAATCCTTCGTCTATGGCGCGGTCACCGCAAAAATTGACGCCGCAAAAATTATAGAACGCGCGGCGCCGCACTAGTCCGCGGCGGGCATTGTCATACCTGCTCTACTCGTCTTCAAAACCCCAGGGCGGCGGCGGCGGCGCTATTGGCGCGGTCAAATCGAATTCAACGCGAAAGAACCGGTTTTCCCGCGACAGCTCATAGGCAAACATATCGTCTGTAATTTCCATGGCCCAAACATTGGTAACTGACGCTGTCAGGTCCTCGCGAGTGAAGAGATCGATCGAAAACTGATCCACTGGAAATTCAACCCGGGTCGCCGAAGTGATCTCGGCGCTGTCGCCGCCATATTGCGTGACCGCATCCTCTGATCCGTCTTCATGGCGGTGATCATGCTTGAGGCGCAAGCCGTCTTCGGTGCGCGTAATGACCCAGGTTCTTGAACGGTTCTCGCCCACATGCAGGGGGACGCGGATTTCACCCGGCGCGCATTCGCGGACATGCATGACAAGGCGTTCACCGGCAAATGCCGCATCGCTTTCGTCAGTAGAAACGAGCGCGCCCTCAAAAGCCTTGCCGCAATGCACAGCGAGCTCTGTCATGAATGTGTCGGCCGGAGTCGGCGCCGTTTCGCCGGAGCAGGCCACAAGGAATAGCGCCGCTGCGGCGCAGATAAGCTGTTTCATCCAAATACCTTTTTTTGAAAATCAGGGAATTCCGGGAAAACTGGTGACCATCTTGATCTTGAGGTCCGGGAAGCTCGTCACATATTGAACCTTCACATCGGGGAAACTCTCGACCAGCATCCACTGCCCGCATTTGTCCGGAAAGCTGGTGACGATCTCCACATGAAGGTCGGCGAAACTGTCAACGATCTGAATTTTGATGTCGGGGAAACTCTCAACGATTTGAATATTCCCATAGAGAGGAAATCCGTCATAGGCGCAGCTGTCTTTGTTGAACCCTTTTGCGCTCTTATCCTGAGCGGCAGCCGGCATCGCGCCTGCGGCCAACAAGGTCAATGAAACGGCAAACCCGCCAATTACTGAAGATTGCCTGATCATTTGGTGATTTTAGGCCACAGAGCCGAACTTCGCCACCGTGAATCCGGCGAAATTATTGACATCATATCCAAAGGCGCCTACTTGCCACTCAGCAATGCTGCGATGCAGCGCGCGCAACCGGCCCCAAGCCGCTCCCGGCGACCAAAGGGCCCCACGATAAGACGCAGCGCCAGAGACCGCATCTCCCCCCGCATTGCGATGATTGACGCATCGTTTCCTTCAGGCGGAAGAGCGGGGCGTTTTTAGAAAATGCACCGCCGATGCGATCGCCAGACACTCTTTCGACCACAAACTGTCGAGCTGCGCCTGGCCCAAAACCCTACGGAGACTAAATGTCGTTTGCTGATCTCGGCCTTGAGCCGAAACTTCTCGATGCTATTGAAAGCTCGGGCTACAAGACCCCTACCCCGATTCAGATCGAAGCCATTCCACCGGCGCTTGCCGGCCGCGATGTTCTGGGCATCGCCCAGACCGGTACGGGCAAGACTGCGTCTTTCACCCTCCCGATGATCCAGCGCCTTGCCAAAGGCCGGGCCCGGGCGCGCATGCCGCGCACGCTGGTCCTCGCGCCGACGCGGGAACTTGCAGCGCAGGTTGCAGAAAACTTCAAAAAATACGGCGCCAAGCACAAGCTCACCATGGCGCGTTTTATTGGCGGCGTTTCCTTTGGCGATCAGGATGCAAAACTCACCCGCGGCGTTGACGTTCTGGTGGCGACACCTGGCCGCCTGCTCGATCATTTTGAGCGCGGGCGGTTGTTGCTGAACGGCATCGAAGTCATGGTCGTCGATGAAGCCGACCGCATGCTCGACATGGGCTTCATTCCCGATATTGAGCGCATTTTTAAACTGACGCCGATGACGCGCCAGACTTTGTTCTTTTCAGCCACCATGCCGCCGGAAATCCAGCGCATTACCGATCAGTTCCTGCATAATCCTGTGCGCGTGGAAGTCGCCAAGCCAGCGACCGCCGCTGAGACCATCAAGCAACGCATCGTCCGCGTTCCGTCCAAAGATGACAAAACAAAACGCGGCGCTTTGCGCGAACTTATTGGCCACAAAGACGTCAAAAACGGCATCATTTTTTGCAACCGCAAGTCAACGGTCGATGTTGTCGCCAAATCGCTGCAAAAACACGGCTTTAACGCCCGGCCGATCCATGGCGATCTGGCCCAGGCGTTCCGCACCGAAACGCTCGACAAATTCCGCTCCGGCGAAATTCAGTTTCTTGTCGCCTCGGACGTTGCTGCGCGCGGGCTCGATATTCCTGCGGTCAGCCATGTCTTCAATTATGACACGCCAATCCATTCCGATGACTATGTTCACCGCATTGGCCGCACCGGTCGCGCCGGCCTTGAAGGCGCGGCGATGATGCTCGTGACCCCTGCCGACGGCAAATATTTGGACGCCATATTAAAAACCATCGGCGCTGAAGAGATTGAAGCGCTCGATTTTTCCGCATTCTTTCAAGCCGCTCCGGCGCGGGACGAAAAACGCCGTCCGCGGCGGTCACGACCCGCGAAAACGGAAGCCCAAAAGGAAAAACGGCCCGAAAAATCCGCAGCTTCCGAGGATCAACCGGAAGGTGTTGCGGACGAGCAACCGGCTGCCGCCGCGGATGATCACGAAACAATGCCACGCCAGCGCCCTGCGCGGACGCGCCAGCGACGTGAGAACAAGTCCGAATCGACAATTGGACTTGGCGATCATGTTCCCGACTTCATGACGCGCGGTATCGCCGGTTAATTATTTTTTTACGTCGGTTCCCAAATTATTGACGACGTCAGCAATTCGCCGCGCCATTTAGGTTTTCCTTTACACGATCGTCCTAATGTTCCCGGCAAGTGAACGCCCCGAGACCATTGGGGGGCGGTCGGATATTGGGAACAGTTCATGACGGTGGGCGTCGAATCAACACACAGGATGGCCGAACTCACGCTGGCTGCGTTGAAGAAAATCGGCCTGCCTGCAACACCAACAAACTATGAAATTTGGTATGCGCATGCAGAAGGCAAAAACCCTGCATTGTCCCGCGACATCCAAAAGGTCATGGACGGGTTTGGAAAAGTGTCTCAAGCGGATGCTGAAAAACTCCACCAGACCCATATTCAGCATGCCGATTTGTCCCGGGACGTCGTTGATCTTGTCACGCGCTTCCAGGAAGAGGTGACGGACCTTTACGACGTCATTGAACGAACCGGTGAATACGCCGTAGGGCACAACGAAGCCCTTGACGGACTGTCCGATCAGCTGCGCCAGACCACAAGAGAATTCCCGGCTGTCGGAAAGCTGCTCGAAGGCATGGTGACTGTCGCCAAGGACATGCACTCGCAAAACGAACAGCTGGAAACGCGCCTGGCGGACTCGGTCACGGAAATTCATACGCTGCAGCGCAATGTTGAATACATTCAGGCCGAAGCGATGAAAGACCCGCTGACGGGCATCGCCAATCGCGCCATGTTTGACCGGTCGCTGGAACGCTTTGTCGGTGAAGCCGTCGAAAAAGGCGAAGCGCTGGCGCTTGTGATGGCTGATGTGGATCACTTTAAGAATTTTAACGACAAATGGGGTCATCAGACCGGCGATCAGGTGTTGCGCCTTGTCGCCGAAGTGATGAACGCCAATGTCAAAGGTCAGGATCTGCTGGCGCGTTATGGCGGCGAAGAGTTTGCGATCATCCTTCCCGGGACGAGCCTTGAAAACGCCCAGATGCTCGCCGACAGGATTCGCCGCGCGGTCGAATCGAGGCGCCTGCGGCGGCGGCGGACCGATGAAAATCTCGGCGTAATTACGATGTCCATGGGAATTTCAGCGCACCGGGCGCCCGACACAATCGAAACTATCATCGAGCGCGCCGATCAATGCCTTTACGCCGCGAAAGAAAGCGGACGAAATCAGGTCATTACCGAAGATGTTCTGAAGGCAAAGCGAAGTGAGCCCAGCGCCAAAGCTGGATAAAGCCCATAATTAAGCGTTGAGATCTTCCACCAGCAAACTGAACCGGTCGTGGCCCCAATATTTTACGCCATCGCGCACCGCGAAGGGTACGCCAAAAACGCCGTCCTCTTCGATTAACGCCCGGTGTTTCTTCATCGCCTTGCCCACACTCAATGCGCTTTGAGCAGCATCAACGGCGTCGGCGCGCCACCCAATATTCTCAGCGCATTCCTCAAGGACATCGAGTTCAGAAATATTCTTGCCCTCACCCCAGCGCGCATCGGAAACAGCAAGCGCAAACGCCATGCCGAAACCGTCATGCGCGGCTGCAATGGCTGCTTTGTATGACGGCGCCAGATCGACCTCAAAAGGGTCTGGACGAGAAATCGGCAAACCCATGCGCATGGTCATGCGTGGTGCATCCTGCAAATAATACTCGAGCTTTGGCTTGCTGGCGACGGGATCGCTGAAGGGAACGCCGTCAGGCGGACCGGTAAAGGGAATCAACACTACATCGAGGCCGGCGCGTTCGATAATGTGCAGGCCAAGGCGCGAATAGGGGCTGCGGAAGGAATGATAAACGCGAATTTCGGACATCATTGACGCCTTTTTTGCTTTGGCGGTTTCGTATATCAGCCGGATTTGCCCGGCAACAGAATTAAACTATCCTGCCCGCCACAATTTCTGAGGCCAGTCCCATTGTGACAATTCCGCCTTCAGGCAAGGAAAGCACAGGCGCCAATCGCTTTGACGCCTTGCGCCTTGCCTTTGCATCCTTTGTCGTCGTCTATCACATCGTTGCGCTCGCGGCGCTCGATGTCGCCGGCGGCATTGAACTTGCCGCCAGTCATTTCGCCGATCTCGGCGTCAAGGGATTCTTCGTTATTTCCGGCGCGCTTGTTTTCGGATCCTTTCAGCGCAGCGCGGATCTTCGCGTCTATTTTTCAAAACGCGTCCGGCGGCTTTTGCCTGCCTATATTGTCATCGTCACATTGCCGACCGTCGCAGCCGCTATTCTTACACTGATAAACGGCGCCTCCCCCAGCGACCTTTCCTCAATCACCGCCTATTTCGGCGCTAACATTATTTTTCTCAATTTTCTTCACCCCGAGCTCCCGGGATTTTTCGACGCCAATCGCTTCGAGGCCGTTAATGGCGCGTTATGGACCATAAAGATCGAAGTGATGTTTTATGCAGTTCTACCGCTGATTGGCGTCATCATCGCGCGGTTGAAAAAGGACCGCGCATTATATTTTCTTCTGTTTTTGTACATCGCCGGCGAATTCTGGCGCATAATTTTTTTATCGCTCGCCGACACCAGCGGCGTTGAACTATTAACGCAAGTCGCGCGACAATTGCCTGGCCAGATGGCGTATTTTGCATCCGGCGTCGCATTATGGATTTTGCGCAAGGATCTTCAGATACACATTGATCGCGCTGGCGTTGTTGGCGCCGCCCTGGTCGCATTTTCGATGGCGCCTTATCTCGATGTCTTGCGCCCGGCGGGGATCGCCGCCCTTATCGCCTTTGCCGCCTGGGCGCCGGGGCCGAAAATGACCGTCACACGATGGGGCGATCTAAGCTATGGCGTATATATCACGCATTTCCCCATCATTCAGATATTGATCGCCTTTGGCGTGTTTGAACTGTCGCCAATATTGGGCGTTGCGCTTGCTGTCAGTTTCGTATTTCTGTCAGCGCTTGCAATGTGGCGCTGGATCGAGCGCCCATGGTTGCGCAAAGACAGTCATTACAGAAAAGGTGCGGTGTAACGCCAGCGATAGCACTGACTGATCCGGAGAGTCAGCTTTTTCGTTTCGCCGGATTCTTCGCCGTTTTCTTTTTCGTTTTTTTCTTCTTCGGTGGTTTTTTCGCGCGGCGCGCGGCGCCAAGCGCCAGTTCGGTCCAGCGCGTCAGTTCATCATTGTCGTCATAAATATCTTCCGGCGCATTGTAATAAGACATGGTTCCGGATTTGCCATTGTCGAATTCAACCTTGAAAGGCTCAAGACCCGCAGCTTCGAATTCCGCCCGCGTGACGTCATCGACTTTCATCCACACGCCCTCATCGCCGGTGATTGCGAAAATCGCCCCGTCGCAATATATGCCGGCGCCGCCAAACATCTTGCGGATGGTAATAACGCCGAACGGTGCAAAAAGGTCTTTGAGATAGTCGAGATAGGTGGACGACGGCGCCATTTATGCGTCAAGTTTTTGCGGCACAATCGTCACGCTTTCACCGCAGCCGCAGGCATCTGTCTGGTTTGGATTATTGAAGACAAAACGCTGGGAGAGTTTTTCCGTCACAAAATCGACTTGCGTGCCGATGAGAAACAGGATCGCCTTTGGATCGATCATGATCTGTATGCCGTTTTCCTCAACGACTTCATCAAGGGGGCCGGCTTCCGTTGCGTAATCCATGGTGTATTCCATGCCGGCGCAGCCGCCATTTTTAACGCCGATTCTGACGCCGATGAAATTTTCGTCTGCGTCAGCCATAATTTCATTCATGCGCGCCGCGGCGGCGTCGCTTAAAGTCACTACTTTTGGTCTTGGTCTTCTCATTGTTCAATCTCTTTTAATGGTTTGCAAAACACAGTTTCCTCAAATGAAATGCCGCTTGATTGTGGCCTGCAAACCTTTCGGTATTCTGTATAGTCCATTGTCCCACGCGCGCATACCAATTCATATTGGCCAGTCAATTCCTGCCGATAGGCGACCATACGTTCGAAATGCAGCAACAGCGCTTGGATATGCGCAGCAGATTGCGCACAGGCGGCGCCTTCGACGATCGACAATTTAAACTGAGCCTGCGATGGCGACGCCGCCGCAAAAAGTAACAGACCTGAAAAAATAAAAACCCTAAACATTTTCAAAGCCACCCTAATTCGAGTTTCGCCTCATCGGACATTTTTTCCGGCGTCCAGGGCGGTTCGAACGTCATAGCCACTTTCACGTCTTCGACGCCGTCAACGCCGCGCACCGCGCTTTCAACCCAACCTGGCATGTCCTCAGCCACCGGACAGCCCGGCGCAGTCAACGTCATATCCACGGTCAACAGACGGTCGTCATCAAGATCGACCTTATAGATGAGGCCGAGTTCATAAATATCAACCGGGATTTCAGGATCATAAACGGTTTTAAGCGCGCGAATAATGTCTGCTGTGATGCGCTCCAGCTCGGTATCCGGAATAGATGCGGCGCCCGACGTCTCGGCTTGCGGCGTTTCCACCGGTTCGCTTGCGCCCAGATCAATAATATCTCGTTCTTCGTCCATAGGTTTTCTCAGCTTAACATTTGATGGGTTTTCAACAGCCCTGCGATCAGAGCGTCGATGTCTTCATGGGTGTTATAGGCGGCGAATGACGCGCGCGACGTCGCGGTCACGCCAAGATGTTTCATCAAAGGCTGCGCACAATGATGACCGGCGCGCACGGCGACGCCAGTCCGGTCGAGTATCGCTGACACGTCATGGGGATGCGCGCCCTCAACGGCGAAGGCGATGATCGGCGCCTTACCGGCCGCACGGCCGTAAACACGCACGAAATTTAGTTTCGCCAGCTCTTCCAGCACATGATCTTTAAGCCGCGTTTCGTGGGCGGCAATCGCGTCAACGCCTTTGCTTTCCATCCAGCGCAGCGCAGCGCCCAGCCCAAGGGCTTCAAGGATCGGCGGCGTTCCCGCTTCAAACCGATGCGGCGGATCGTTATAAGTCACGTGTTCGGTCGTCACCATGTCGATCATTTCACCGCCGCCTTTAAAGGGCGGCAATGCTTCAAGGGCGGCTTTCTTCCCGTAGAGAACGCCAATACCGGTGGGACCGTATAATTTGTGCCCGGTCATCACATAAAAATCGCAATCAAGATCGCGCACATCAACGCGGCCATGAACGCCCGCCTGACAACCATCGAAGAGTATTTTGGCGCCATGGTCGTGGGCAATCGCCGTCAGTTCCCGCGCCGGCGTCAGCGCGCCCAATACATTCGACATATGCGAAATCGCGACAAGTTTTGTGCGGGCCGAAAACAACGCGCGATAGACTTCAAGATCGATCTCGCCGTCTTCGGAAACGTCCAGCCATTTCAGAACGGCGCCTTTTCGCTCACGCAACAGATGCCAGGGGACGATATTGGAATGGTGTTCCATCAGCGACAATATGATTTCATCGCCTTCTTTAATGTCTCCGGCGCCCATTGCGTAGGAAACAAGATTGAACGCGTCAGTGCCGCCGGTTGTAAAAATAATCTCATCGGGCGATCCCGCATTGAGGAACCGCGCTACGGTCTTTCGGGCGTCTTCAAACGCCGTTGTCGCTTCATTTGAAAGAAGATGGAGGCCTCGATGCACATTCGCATAGGAATGCTCCATCGCATGGCTCATTGCGTCAATCACCGCGCGCGGTTTTTGCGCTGACGCCGCGCTGTCGAGATAGGCCAGCGGCTTGCCATAGGCTTCGCGCTTGAGGATTGGAAATTCCTCACGCAGCGCTGCAACATCGAGTGGCGATAATGGCGCTTTTTTCAACGGATCCGCACTCATACCGCCTCCAGCCATTGATTGACGCGAGCGCCGAAAATGTTGCGCACGCCGTCATCAGGAATTCCGTCAATTACCTCGCCGACAAACGCTTCAATCAACAGCGCCCGCGCGCAATGCTCGTCAAGCCCGCGTTGACGCAGATAAAAAAGCGCATCGTCATCAAGCGCGCCCGACGTCGAGCCATGGGCGCATTCAACATCATCGGCGTAAATTTCAAGCTCCGGCTTGTGATTTGCCTCGGCCATATCCGATAGCAGGAGGGCATTCGCAGTCATTTTCGCATCTGTTTTTTGCGCCGTGCGCTCGACCAGAAACTTCCCTTGAAAAATGTTGCGTCCTCGATCGCGCACAACGCCCTTGTGAAGCTGGCGCGTCGTACATTCTTCACCCTGATGGCCGACAATGGTCGTGAAATCAGAATGACGCTCATCCGAAAGCAGTGATGCACTGGCAATTCTACTCTCGCTGCCGTCGCTTGGATAAAGCATATGGGTTTCGTGGCGGCAAAGCGCACCGCCGGTTGAGAGACTGGTCTGTTTGAATTTCGCCGACCGGCTCATCATCACGCCGCAAAAGGCGTGCGTAATCATCTCGGCGCCCGCATTCTGCAGCAGATAACGTTCGACCTGTGCGCCCTCACGCACGCCAAGATGAAACAGCGTCGAATAATAGGCGCCGGCGCCTTCAAAGCTTTCGATGATTGTGAGGCGGCTTTCTTCCTCTGCTCGAGCCAGAGTCTGTGAAAATACCGGCGTCGAACCTGAATTAATATGCCGGATCAAAACCGGACGCACTAACTCTACGCCCTGAAGGACTCTGATCCCCAGCGCCTTGCGCGTCATCGCCACATTAAGCGCTGCGATTGCATGATCATCCATATGCGGCGATGCGCCAACAGGATCTATGATGCCATATTCTATCCCTTCAACCGCATCATTTCCCGGCACGATAATCCGTCCATCGACGATCCGGATTTCGATCGGATTGAGGCCTGCAAAATCCGACGGCGCGATGGCGACGGCGCCAGCCCTGTCGTTCGCCGGCTGAAGCCGGCGCAGGGCTGCGTTAAAGTCGGACCACTTCCAGCCCTCAACGCGGCGATTTGGAAAGCCATGTTTTTGAAATCGCTCAAAGGCGGCGGCCTGCGCCTCGCTGGTCTGCGACCGCGCAGCGAATGCCGCCCGCAGACCGGTTTCCAATGGCGATGGGTTTATGAGGGGGGTTGAACTCATTTTGTCTTACGCCGCCTCAATAAACTGGTCATAGCCGGAGCGCTCAAGTTCCGCCGCAAGTTCCGGGCCGCCGGATTTGACGATCCGCCCGTCCGCAAGCACATGCACAGCATCCGGTTTGATATAATCCAGCAGACGCTGATAATGCGTGATCACGAGAAAGCCGCGCGACGGATCGCGCAATTCGTTGACGACATCACCAACCATTTTCAGCGCATCAATATCGAGGCCGGAATCAGTTTCATCCATGATTGCAAAGCGCGGCTCGAACATGACAAGCTGCAACATTTCCATGCGCTTTTTCTCACCGCCGGAAAATCCCACATTAAACGGGCGCTTGATTTTGGCGTCGTTAAGTCCGACGAGCTTTGCTTTTGCCCGGATTGATTTTAGAAAATCCGCCGCTGAAATCTCTTCTTCGCTGCGCGCCTTTCGTTGCGCGTTCATGGCGGTGCGGATAAAATTCATGGTTTGAACGCCGGGAATTTCTATGGGGTGCTGAAATGAGAGAAAAAGCCCTTTTGCGGCGCGTTCATTTGGATCAAGCGCAAGCAGATTATCGCCGTCAAGCGTCACGCCCCCTGAAAGAACCTCATAGGCGTCGCGCCCGGCGATCGTGTGCGACAATGTTGATTTGCCGGAACCGTTCGGCCCCATAATGGCGTGCACTTCGCCTGCAGGCACTTCCAGCGTCAGCCCTTTAAGGATTTCGGCGCCGTCAACGGCGACATGAAGATCTTCAATTTTCAGCATTCTTATTTCCTTATCGCCAGGCATTCAATTTCAACGGCGGCGCCAAGCGCCAGACCGTCAGCCCCGAGTGTAGAGCGCGCCGGCTTATCGCCTGGAAAAGCAGCGGCGTAAGCGGCATTCATTTCGCCATAACTCGCCATGTCATCGAGAAAGACTGTGCATTTAACGATGTCTGCGAGATTCGCGTCGTGACGCGCCAGCGTCGCCCGATAATTTTCGAAAATCTGCGTCGTCTCAGCGCCGACGCCACCTTCAACCAAATCCATACTGCCGGGAGCGCGGCCGATCACCCCGGAAAGATAGATGGTATCGCCGACGACAACAGCAGATGAAAATGGCAGATCGCCCGACAGTGACGGGTCGCGGTCAAATTCGCGCGGCGCAGGTTCCGCGCCGCATGCGGCAAGACCAAACAACATGCCGGCAATCATCGATGACTTCATCATTCCGCCGCCCCTTTTGGTTCGATGATCACATAGATCGTGGTCGTATCGCCGGTATTTAACGCTTCATGCCATTCAACGCCGTCGCTCCACCAGGTCGCGCCGGCGGGCGTCGGCTGTTCGCGGGTTCCGTTCTTGTCGGTAATCTGCATCACGCCGCCTTCGACGATGTAGCCCCAATGAGGCGGATGATAGTGGCGTTCATGGCCGACGCCCGGTGCAAATGTACAACGCGCGGCGCGCATCTCTTGGTTTTCAAACAAAAGGTCGCAAACCTTCTCGCCTTCCCAGCCCGCGTCAATCGGATTGAGAAGCGTAACGGCTTGCAGCAACAACATCGATTCAATGATCACGACCTAATCCTCATCTCAATCATCCTCGCCGTCGAAATAACCGATCGACATGTCAGTACGGCCAATGAATCGGATACGCGCGGATTGTGGGTTGCCTTTTTCGCTCTGCGAATAGACCAGGAATTTTCCTGAATCCGGATATTCCACCACATCCGGTTCACCGATGGTTGAGATCGCCAGATACTTTAAGATCTTGTCGCCAGTATTGATGATCTGGTGGGCGCGCTCCGGCCCACCCGTCGGCGCAGCAAGAACGTCGCCTGCCCGGATCGAATATTTCTCTTCTCCGAAGCGATATTCGCCGCTGCCCTCAATCACATAAAACATCTCTTCAAGTTCATGATGCACATGAAACGGAAAGGCGATTTTTCCAGGCTCGACGACGGTTATCATGGCGCCGAGTTTTTCCGCGCCGATCACAGGTCCGATACGGCCAAGTCTTGCTTTAAACTTGCCATTGGGGCTTGCGAAATCCATCAATTTGACGGCGTCAATATTCGTTACCGGATTGGCAATTTTTTCCGCGCTCATCCGACGCTCCCTTCCAGGCTGACGCTCACAAGCTTTTGCGCTTCAACGGCAAATTCCATGGGTAATTCCTGCAGGACTTCCTTACAAAAGCCGTTGACGAGGAGCGCGACAGCTTCTTCTTCGGACAATCCCCGTTGCTGGCAATAAAACAGTTGATCTTCGGAAAGGCGCGACGTTGTTGCTTCATGCTCGAGAACCGCTGAAGCGTTCTTACTCTCCACATATGGCACCGTATGAGCGCCGCATTGATTGCCAATCAATAATGAATCGCATTGGGTAAAGTTCCGCGCAGAAGATGATTTGCGGTGAACGCTGACAAGGCCGCGATAAGTCGAATTTGATTTTCCCGCCGAAATCCCTTTGGCAATGATCCGCGATTTCGTGTTCTTGCCCAGATGGATCATTTTGGTGCCGGTGTCGGCCTGCTGATGATTGTTGGTGATGGCGATCGAATAAAACTCACCCTGGCTGTTGTCGCCTTTCAAAATGCATGACGGATATTTCCAGGTCACCGCCGAGCCGGTTTCAACCTGCGTCCACGACACTTTCGAATTGACGCCGCGGCAATCGGCGCGTTTGGTGACAAAATTATAAATCCCGCCCTTGCCGTCCTTGTCGCCGGGATACCAGTTCTGAACTGTGGAATATTTAATCTCGGCATCATCCTCGATAATGAGTTCCACCACCGCCGCGTGCAGCTGGTTTTCATCACGCATGGGCGCCGTGCAACCTTCAAGATAGGAAACATAAGAGCCCGGCGCGGCAATAATCAGCGTCCGCTCAAACTGACCGGTATTGGCTTCATTGATGCGAAAATAAGTCGAAAGCTCCATAGGGCAGCGAACGCCTTCGGGCACATAAACAAAAGTCCCGTCGGAGAAGACTGCAGAATTCAGGGTTGCAAAGAAATTGTCGGACGTCGGGACGACTGTGCCGAGATATTTTTTGACGAGCTCAGAGTGCTCCCGCACCGCCTCCGAAATAGACATGAAAATAACGCCGGCTTTGGCGAGCTCTGCGCGAAATGTCGTCGCAACAGAGACGCTGTCGAACACCGCATCCACCGCAACCTTTGGCGCGCCTTCAACACCCAACAGAACTTCCGCTTCTTTTAAGGGAATGCCGAGTTTTTCAAAATCCGCAAGAATTTCCGGCGGCACATCGTCGATCGACTCGTATTTCGCGCCGGTTTTGGGTTCCGCGTAATAATAAGCGTCCTGATAATCTATTTCCGGATAGTTCACCATCGCCCATGTGGGCTCGGTCATGGTGAGCCAGCGCCTGAACGCGTCGAGCCGCCATTCAAGCAACCATTCCGGCTCTTCTTTTTTGGTGGAGATATAACGAATGGTTTCTTCCGTCAGGCCTTTCGGCGCCTTTTCAGATTCAATATCCGTCGTGAACCCATATTTATAGGTTTCGAGCGATTTTGCCGTCTCGACAGTTTCTTTGCTGATGTTTTCTTTAACTTCGGACATCTACGCCGCCCTCGCCTTGATGCGCCCGTAGGCTTTCGGCCATTCACGGATGAAAGCATCGGCGTCTTCCCGGGTCGAATTCCACCCGAGCGATACGCGGATCGATGTGGTTGCTTCTTCTTCGCTCGCGCCCATGGCGGTCAAAACATGGCTTGGATTTGATTTGCCTGAAGAACACGCTGAGCCGGCTGAAACGGCAATGCCCGCAAGATCCATACTCATCAATTGCGTGGCGCCGGAAAATGCAGGCGCCGACAGACAAAGCGTTCCCGGCAGGCGTTCGGCTTCGCCGCCCCAGACGCGCGCGCCCGCATTTATCACCGCCGCCTGCATTTCATTGCGCAGCCGCGCGATTTCTTCAGCACGCGCAAGACTTTCTTTTGCCATTGCGCAAGCCTTGCCGAGCCCGGCAATGCCCGGCGTGTTCGTTGTACTGGCGCGGCGGTTCATTTCCTGACCGCCGCCGCGCAAGACCGGATCGAGCGGCAGATTGGGGCCGGCAATCACAGCGCCGACGCCGAGCGGCCCGCCGAATTTGTGACCGGTAAACGACATGATGTCAGCGCCGGACATGACAAAATTGACCGGGACTTTACCGACCGCTTGCGCAGCATCGCAAAACAAAAGCCCGCTAAATTCATGAGTGATCGCGGCGGCCTCGGCGATCGGCTGAATGACGCCCGTCTCATTATTGGCGAACATCAGACACACCAGAAACGGTCCGCTCTCACCCGCCTGATAACGATGCAAGCGCTCACGCAACAGGTCGAGATCAATCACGCCGGCGCTCGTCACTGGTAAGATTTCAATTGCAGCGCCTGTCGTTTCCGCATTCGCTGTAACAGCGGGATGCTCGAACGCGCTGATATAGATGCGCTTTATTCCATGCGCCTTTACAGCGCCGTGCAGCACATAATGGATCGACTCTGTACCGCTGCTGGTAAAAACAACGCCATTGACCGGCGCGTTAACAAGGCTGCGGATTTCTTCCCGCGCATCCTCAACAATTTTATGAGCGCGTCGCCCTTCTTCATGTACGGACAAAGCGTTACCGTCCATCGCCATCGCCGCCGAAACAGCATCGATCACTTCGGGGCGCACGGGCGCAGTTGCGTTATGGTCAAGATAGTGTCGCGTCATTCAGCCGCCCCTGAAAAATGCCGTTCGCTGCGATGGGGCGCATTGACCGCCGCCATGCCAAGAATGCGTTTTTCAATAATGTCCTCAAGACTGACCGCGTTTAGAAAAATGTCGATCTGCCGACCAAGCTCATCCCACAGATCGTGGGTCAGACAGCGCGCCGTCGTCCCCTGACAACCAATGCTTGAGCCCGTCGCGCAAGCTGTCGTCTTAATATGCTCGTCAACCGCTTCGACAATGTCAGCGATTCGAATGTGGGCTGGCGCGCTGGCCAGACGATAGCCGCCGGAAACGCCGCGCTCGCTTTTGACCAGCCCGGCGCGGCGAAGTTTGGCAAAAAGCTGTTCCAGATAGGAAAGCGATATGCCCTGCCGCAAAGCGACGTCGGAAAGCGCGACGGGCTCGTTGCTGCCTAAAGCCGCGATATCCGCCAGGGCGGCGACCGCATATCTGCCTTTTGTGGTGAGCTTCACTTTTACGGCTCCCCGTTGTTCAAAATAGCGCTTCAAATTAGCGCAATCGCTGGCGCCGCAGCGAAAACGTGCTATACGCGCCCGCCGAGCGACATCATTGCAGTTGAAATAAGAAATCCTACTAAATTCGTCAACATTAAATTCTTTGAGAATCGTTGGATTTCATAGATTTTATGACGAAATCGCCTGCACGAAGGTCAATAAAAAAGTAATTCGCTGGGGTTTATAGCGCCAGCGGCAACGCGTTGAAAAGGAAGTCGATGCCTGAAGTCATATTCGCTGGCCCCGAAGGCCGCCTCGAAGGCCGTTATCAAAAGGGCAAGGGCGATACGCCGCCGGTCGCCCTCATTCTCCACCCGCACCCCCTGTTTGGCGGCACCATGAACAACCGCGCGACCTACGAACTCTATCAAATGTTCGTCCGCCGCGGCTTTTCAACGATGCGGTTTAACTTTCGCGGCATCGGCCGCAGCCAGGGTGAATATGACCAGGGCCAGGGCGAGCTTGCGGATGCGGCGACAGCGCTTGATTATATGCAGCAAATGAACCCGAATGCGCCATTTACCTGGGTCGCCGGGTTTTCGTTCGGATCGTGGATCGCGATGCAGCTATTGATGCGCCGGCCGGAGATCGTTGGATTTATCGCTGGATCAACGCCCGCCAATCTTTATGATTTTTCGTTCCTCGCGCCCTGTCCCTCGTCAGGGGTTGTTCTCCATGGCGAGCTCGACAAAATCTGTGTGCCGGAAGAAACCAGGGGCATGGTTGAACGCACTCGCACCCAGAGAGGCCGTAAAGTCGAATTTCAGGTCATTTCCGGCGCCGACCATTTTTTTGAGACGCATATGGACGAATTTCTCGAAGCCGCTGAAGCCTACCTTGATGCGCGTCTTGCTTACGAAAAGCCGGAAGGCAAATATCACGGCGAGCTATAAATTCCTTACAACCTATGGTCGATTAACATTAATCGGCGCCGCCCTTTGGGCGGGCGTTTCAACCCGGCCCGGAAACGGCGCCGGGTTTGCTTTTGGCGCCTTAACTTTGCTTTGCAGCCCTTTTGACATAGACTATAGGCAAGGACCGTGGGGGACTCATTGTTTGACTTTATTTTAGATTTTGTGACCCAAAAACGGACACATCTTGAATCGAGCCTGCGTGGGGTAAACGGCTTTACTGGCCGTGGCGATATCACCTTTGCGGTCTGGCCGAATGGCAAACGCAAATTGGATGTCGCTTTGCGCGGCGTCGCCGGGCGGGTCGCGGAAGTCTACGCAAATGACACGCTGGCGGTGACAATCGATCTGGATGACGGGCGCGCCGGCCGGACGTTCTATACGAGGCGCGGCGATGCAGTGCCATATTTGACCCAGGATATGCGTATCGACGTGCGCCAGAACGGCCAGGTCATATTAGAGGGCGCATTCACCATAGTTTGAAGCGGAGGTGATTTGACGGCAGCGGCGGCAAGACCCATTTTGCGCTTGGAAGCGAACCAAATCTTTGCCTGTTTTGCGGCAATGGAGGATTCCAGTTGGCCGAAGAAAACGATGATGAAACGCCAGCGCACGATATTTCCGGGCGCAACACACGAAATGGCGGAATACTCGTGACGCTCGCTATTTTCGGCGCCGGCATTTTGCTTTTGATTGCGCTGTTATATTTCGCTTACTGAGTTTATTTTCAGTCCACGCTTTACGCCAAACCCTCGCGGCCAATGGCGAGAAATTTTTCACGGCGCTGTTTGCGCAACTCATCCGGCGAAAGGGCCTCCAGCTCCTGGATGGCGGCCTCAACAGCATCGCCCAGGCGTTCGACGGTCAGTGCGACATCGCGATGGGCGCCGCCAACCGGCTCCTGCACAATGGCGTCAATGACACCAAGATCGTGAAGATCCTGGGCCGATATTCTCATCGCTTCGGCAGCCTCCGGGGCTTTGTTTTCCCCCTTGCCGGCGGCGTCTTTCCACAGGATCGACGCACAACCCTCCGGTGAGATGACCGAATAAACTGAATGTTCCAGCATCAACACTTTATTGGCCGCCGCGAGCGCCACGGCGCCGCCGGACCCGCCCTCGCCGACGATCACCGACACAATCGGCGCGCCAAGCCCAAGACACTTTGCCGTGCAAGACGCAATGGCTTCAGCCTGACCGCGCTCTTCGGCGCCGCGGCCCGGATAGGCGCCAGGCGTATCGACGAGGGTCACGACCGGCAGACCAAATCGCTCCGCCATATTCATCAGGCGCATCGCCTTGCGATAGCCTTCAGGTCGCGCCATGCCGAAATTATGCGCGACCCGGCTTGCCGTGTCGGCGCCTTTTTCGTGACCAATCAACATTATCGAGCGCCCCCGCAGACGCGCCGGACCGCCAAGGATCGCCGCATCTTCGCCAAAGGCGCGATCACCAGCGATAGGCGTAAAATCATCGACCAGCATGCTTACATAATTGGAAAAATGCGGCCGGCTGCTGTGACGCGCCACCTGCGCCTTTTGCCAGCGCGACAGTTTTGAATAGGCATCGGCAAGCAGATGATCCGCCTTGGTCTGTAATTTGTCGATTTCTTCCGCAACATTGACGCCGGTCTGACCGTCCATTTTGCGAAGGTCCTCAATCCGGCTCTCCAGCTCGGCAATCGGTTTTTCAAAATCGAGATAAGTGCGCATTCTTATGTCCAATCCCATAGGCGTGACGGTTGATATCGGCAGTTTAGTTTGATTTCAAACCTCAAAGCGAAATGCGAGGTTCAAAAAACGGCGTCCGGGGCCGCATCAGGCTTTTCAGCCTAGTCTGGTTTTTCCTGCTTTTTCGCTAATGGATGCTTTGAAAACACCAGATCGCGTAAACGATCCTGCGCCACATGCGTGTAGATCTGAGTCGTCGTAATATCTGCATGACCAAGCATTTGCTGAACGCTGCGCAAGTCAGCGCCGCCTTCCAGAAGATGCGTAGCAAAAGCATGCCGCATTACATGTGGCGAGACTTTTGCGGGCGAAATTCCCGCAGCGATCGCAAGATCTTTGAGCATTTGCGCAAAGCGGGCTGTCGTGATGTGACCGGCTTTGCCGCGTGACGGAAACATCCATGGCGACGAAGCGGAGGCATTTTTCTTGTTGAGAAAGGTGTCTCGCGCCCCAAGATAAGCACTTACCGCTTCGATCGCCTTGCCTGTGAGCGGCGCGAGCCGTTCCTTGCCGCCTTTGCCGCGTATGATCACGAGCCGGTCGCCCGCGCGAACAGCGCCTAACGGCAGCGTAACCAGCTCGGAAACGCGCAATCCCGCTGAATAGATAATCTCCAGCATTGCCTGCATGCGCAACCCAGCCGCGCCGTCAATTCCCTCCGCCGCCGCAAAGAGCGCATCGACCTCTTTGCCGGTCAGCACTTTTGGCAAAGGCCGTTTGGTGCGCGGTCGCTCAATTGACGCGGAGGGATTATCCGCGCGGTAGCCCTCTGTATAAAGAAATTGATAAAACTGCCGCAGGGCCGATACTTTCAATGCTGCTGTCGAGGCTGCCAACCCAGCCGCTTCAAGCGCTGCAAGCCAGGCAGCGATATCTTCTCCGCCCGCAGTTTCAAGCGTCTCATTTCGATCTTTACAAAAAGCGGCAAAACGCCCGAGATCGCGACCATAATTTTTCAACGTATTGGCGGCCGCAGCGCGCTCAACCGCCATCATTTCAAGAAAAGCGTCCAGTAGTCGGATATTTGCATCCGTCGATGTTTTCGCAAGCTTGCGCGCTGTCATTGCCCGCTTTGCGGCTTCAACCGCGGCGTGATGCCGCCTGGTTCATCAGCCGATTGCTGCAGCCCCTGCGTCGATTCCGATTCTGACGCTGGAGACAACACGCCGACTGCGGGCGGTGCAAACATCGCCGACCAGGCATGTTCGAAATCGTGACGGCGGCGCAGGGCGCCGAGCCCCGCCGCACTTAGCGTCTTGTTGATCACGACGGCTTCAATCTCGCCGCCGGCGACAGAGCCATTGGAAGCGGCAAGCGCTGCAAGTCCCGCCTGCCCCGCTTTCTCATCGCCTACGGCGTCGAAAGCCGCTTCGAGGATCCGGGCCATCGTTGCAGCCTCTGTATGTCCTTTTGCGGCGGGAATATAAGACGGCTCCTCGGATAACAGGGATACGCCCGCGCCGCGCGCAATGCGGGCCGCGGACTGTGGATCGAGAACAGCCAGCAGATTGACGTGCTCAATAAACGCCATCGCTTGCGGTTCCGGCAGGGCGGCGACGCTTTCATTGGCGCCGATCATCGCCGAAAGCCATTGGCTCGCCCCAATGCTGTCGCCAACCGCCATTCGCGCCATTGCAAATTTCGTCGCTTCTGCTGGCGAAAGAATGACGCCCTCAAGGGATGCAATTTCATCTGCGTAAAGAATAGAAAGCGCATAAGCGCGGTGAAAACTATCTGCCAGCCCCAGGGAAAGGGCGATCCGTTGCGCTTTGTCCCGGATAAATTCCGGCGCCGTCATTTCCTGAATGGATTGAAACAGTAACGCGTCCATTAGCGGATCGCTGGCGCGGTCGCGAGCGATGGCTGGCGCATTGCCGATCTCGGCGATCTCAAAAGAGGCGCTGCGAATAATTCCACCAAGGATGCTTGCGTCCATGACGCCCATGGCAACGGCCCGTTCGGCCGCAGCAATTCGCGTTGCCGTCGCCAGTGTCTCGTCACGCGCCGCAGCGACAAGGACGCCGCCATCAGCATTCGCAAGCGAGCTTGGCCCAATTGGCGCGCCGAACGACTTTCCGATTGCATATTGCAGGGCTGTTTCGATCGGCAGCTGGGTTTTCGGCGCGATACCAGCCGCTGCGGCGCTCAGATGTTGGTCATCAATTGTCAAAACGGCGCCTCGTTCACGCAGAATTTTCAGCGTCAAATCGGCGGCGTCGCGTTCGCCTGACCGGGCGTAACAAAATACCCGCAATTTCACCCAGAAAATTTCATCGCGACCGGAGGAGAGACCGGCGCTGCGCCGGCACGCGGCGGCTGCATCATTGGTCAACAAATCAATGACGGCAGCGGCTTGTGCGGTCCAGGCGTCATCGCGTGCGGCGCTTGCAATACTCGCCACCGTGCGCGCTTCGTCAACAAATCCGGCGCGCGCCAGCGCCAGCAGTTTTTTACCGCCAAGCGACGGAGGCGCCCCATCAGGTCCGGCGCCCGGCGACAAAAGCGTTCGCTTCATCGCTTCGCCAAGACTTGGCGCAGCGGGACGCGAAGGCGCTTCGCCAAGCAAGAAATCAAGTTTTTGCGGATCACTGCCGCGCCAGAGCGTTGTCGGCAACGCGCCGCCGGCGCGGTCCAGCGTACCCGTTGAAAATGCATCGGTGGCGAGCGGCGCAGTTTCTACAGTTTCCGGCAGCGCAACCTGCGCTAACGCAGCGGTGATCACGGCGCCGGAACAAAGCCCGAAAAATGTAGCGGCAATTCCAACTTTTCCGCGACGACCATCGGCGCGCCGCTTGGTGCGGCGGCGAGATCGAATATTCTTACTGACCATCGAGCGCTTCCACTTCGATTGTGTGGGTTTGCGGCTCTACCATCTGACCGTAAACAAAAAGACCCGCCAGCACGGCCAGCACAATAATCATTATAATTAGAACAAAACGCACGCCGCCGCTCCTTAATCACGCCCGAACACCACGCCGTCAGCCAAGCACACCCTATGATCGAGGCCAAGCCCCTCGATAAAGCCGCCGCCTCCGGAAATGGCGGCCCTGTCTAGCGCTGACGCCCGCTCTCCACTACATCTAGCCGCCATGACGCGATCCCGCAAATTTCCTGATTTTCAGTGCGACCGGGCGGTCGTGATGGTGGGGATGATGGGCGCTGGCAAAACCACTGTGGGCCGCCGGCTAGCCCCGCGCATCGGCGTGCCGTTTTTTGATGCGGACAACGAGATTGAGCGGGCGGCCGGGATGTCTGTAACAGAATTGTTCCGGCGCCATGGCGAAACGAGCTTTCGCCAGGGTGAAGCCAAAGTAATCGAGCGGCTTTTGGACGGGACCCCGAGCGTCATCGCAACTGGAGGGGGAGCCTTGCTTGACGCCGAAACCAGGCGCCGCATTGCTGAAAAGGCCGTCTCGATCTGGATCAAAGCTGACATCGACACAATCGTTCGGCGCGCGTCACGGCGCGGCTCGCGGCCGCTTTTGAAAACAGGCGATCCCCACGAGATCATCAAAAAGCTTTTAAAAGAGCGCGAAGACTATTACGCGGCAGCAGACATCCACATCGACACGCAGCCCGGCCCACATATCAACACCGTCAATCTGATCATCGAGATGCTCGGCGATTATCTCGGCGTTGCGCCCGCTGACAAACCACGACATTCGGAATCCGGAAAAGGCGCCTCATGACGACTGAGATAGTCAGTTTGCCACTGGGCCCGCGGGCCTATGACATTCATATTGGTGAAGGCCTGCTGGAAGAGGCTGGCCCGTTACTGGCGCCGATGCTGCCGCGCTTGCGCGCGGTTGTTGTCACGGACGAAAATGTTTTTGCTGCGCAAGGCGCGCGGCTTGCGGCGGGTTTGGAAAAGGCGGCCATCAATGCGGATTTCATTAAACTGACGCCTGGAGAGGCGACAAAGTCATTTTCCGAGCTCGAAAAGCTGACCGGACAGCTCCTTGATCTCAACGTTGAGCGCAATGATCTTGTGATTGCCTTTGGCGGCGGCGTCATCGGCGATCTCACCGGATTTGCCAGCGCCATTTTGCGGCGAGGTTGCCGATTTGCACAGCTGCCGACCAGTTTGCTGGCCCAGGCGGACAGCGCCGTTGGCGGAAAAACCGCGATCAATGTGCGGCAGGGGAAAAATCTGATCGGCGCGTTTCACCAGCCGGCAATCGTGCTGGCGGACATTACAGCCCTTGAAACATTGCCGCTGCGAGAGCTGCGGGCGGGTTATGCAGAGATTGTCAAATATGGACTGATTGCCGATCGGGCGTTTTTTGAATGGCTTGAGACAACAGGCGAAGCGCTCCTGTCGAAAACCGGGGCCAGCGAACGCATTTATGCTGTTAAAAAATCCTGCGCAGCGAAAGCTGCAATTGTCGGCGCAGATGAGCGCGAAAAGGGAACGCGCGCACTGCTCAATCTCGGTCACACATTCGGTCACGCCCTTGAAGGCGCTTTTGGATTTTCGGATGCGCTGTTGCACGGCGAGGCGGTCGCCGCCGGCATGGCGCTCGCTTTTGATTTCTCGGCGTGGCAAGGACGGTGCAAAGCCGAAGAGGCGGCCCGTCTGCGGGCGCATCTGAAAAAATGCGGGCTGCCCGCCGGCATCGGCGATCTGCCGCCGTCCGGCAATCTCGCGCCTGAAGCGTTGATGAAACTGATGATGCAAGACAAGAAAGTTGAAGCGGGCAAACTTACGCTCGTCCTTGCGAGCGCTATTGGTGATGCGATGATCGCCAAAGACGCCGACGCTTCGGAAATTATGGAATTTTTGAAAATTGCGACCGCCCGCTAGGCGCTGATGAGGCTGAAGATGAGCGAATTTGATCCATCACTGTTACTCCCTATCGGGAGTATCGCGTTCCTGTTGTTACTGTCCGCGTTTTTCTCCGGCTCGGAAACCGCGCTGACGGCGACGTCCAAGGCGCGTATGCACAAGCTGGAGACTGACGGCCATCTCGGCGCGAGACGCGTCAATTTTTTGATCAAGGATCGCGAACGCCTGATCGGCGCCATTCTTTTAGGCAACAATATCGTCAACATTCTTGCCACATCGCTGGCGACCAGTATTTTAATTTCGATATTCGGTCCCAAAGGGATCGCAAACGTCATTGCGACGGTCGTTATGACCGTCTTAATTTTGGTTTTTGCTGAGGTGATGCCAAAATCCGCAGCAATTGCGCGGCCGGACGCTTTCGCCATGCTTGTTGCGCCGATTATGCGCTGGGTCGTTTTTGTCTTCGCGCCGATCACGCACGTCGTCCAAATGATCGTCCGCGGCTTTTTACATACTTTCGGCCTCGACATCTCAAAGGACAGTGCGGTCCTTTCAGTGCACGATGAACTGCGCGGCGCTATTGATCTTCATCACTATGAAGGGCGCGTAGACAAGGAAGCGCGCGACCTTATTCGCGGCGCATTGGAACTGGACGATCTGCGGGTTGAAGAGATCATGATCCACCGCAAGTCAATCGAGATGCTTGATCTCGACCGCCCCAATGAAGCGGTCATCCAACAGGCGCTTAAGAGCGCACACACAAGATTGCCGCTCTATCGCCAGAACCAGGATGACATTATCGGCATCCTCCACGCCAAGGATTTGCTGCGCGCACTGTGGAACGCCGACGGCAATGCCGCGGATGTTGACTTTGAGGCGATCGCACGGAAGTCTTATTTTGTTCCCGAGACCACGACATTGCAGGAGCAGCTCGACGCGTTTCGCGTAAAGCAAGAGCATTTTGCACTCGTCGTAGACGAATATGGCGCGCTGATGGGTCTTGTCACCCTCGAAGACATTCTCGAGGAGATTGTCGGCGAAATCGAGGATGAATATGACAGCCCGGTCCAGGGCGTACGCCCGCAAGCTGACGGATCGCTAAGCGTCGATGGCGACGTAACCATTCGCGATCTCAATCGCGCTGCTGATTGGATCCTGCCTGACGAAGAAGCCGTGACTGTCGCCGGTCTCATTATCCATGAAACCCAGTGCATTCCCGATGTCGGTCAGACCTTTTCATTTCACGGGTTTCGTTTCAAAATTTTGCGCCGGCGCCGCAACCAGATCACAGCTGTAAAAATCACGCCGATCGACGAAGCCATCGCGCAATAAGCGCCGCAAAACAGGCAAACAAAAGAAAGCAACCTGATTATGGCGCGCGCGCCCGGCAACAACGCCCTGTTATTTATCTTCATCACTGTCATGCTCAACATGATCGGCTTTGGTGTGATCATGCCGGTCATGCCGAAATTAATTATGGCGGTGACGGGCAAAGAATCAGTGGCGCACGCTGCGCAGTGGGGCGGATTTTTGTCTTTTGTCTACGCCATGATGCAATTCATCATGATGCCAATCGTCGGCGGGCTCTCGGACCGGTTTGGAAGGCGGCCGGTTATCCTGGCTTCTCTCGCCGCTTACTCCTTTGATTTTCTGATTATGGCGGTGGCGCCGGTAATCGGTCTCATCGTTGCGGCACGGCTGCTCGCGGGCGCTTTTGCGGCGACATTTTCAACCGCCAACGCCTATATTGCCGACATTTCGCCGCCGGAAAAACGCGCCGCGAATTTCGGGCTTATGGGCGCCGCATTTGGTCTCGGCTTCATAATTGGGCCAGGCATTGGCGGCATTCTTGGCGACGAATTCGGGCCGCGCGCGCCATTCTTTTTTGTTGCCGCCCTCGGCGCCACAAACTTTATCTATGGCTTTTTTGTTCTTCCTGAAACGCTGAAGATTGAGAATCGGCGGCGGTTTGAATTGAGGCGCGCCAATGCGCTCGGCAACTTTAGACAGTTTGCGCAATATCCCGTGATGCTGCCGATCGCCGGTGCGCTTTTTCTTTATCAACTGGCGCATTGGACGTTTCCGTCAGTCTGGTCCTATTTCGCCATCGAACGATTTCAATGGTCCGAAAAAAGCATTGGCTGGTCATTGATGTATGTCGGGCTCATGGCGGCAATCGTTCAGGGCGGACTGACCCGCATTATCATTCCAAAAATCGGCGAGCGCAAAGCGGCGCTAACAGGCGTTTCAATCGCCATCGCAACCTATATCGCATTTGCTTTCGCGAATGTGGGTTGGATGGTCTATGGGCTGATTACAATTTCAGCCCTGGCGGGCCTGACCATGCCGGCGCTCCAGGGGATTATGTCACGCACCATTCCCGCAAACGCCCAGGGGGAATTGCAGGGCGCTGTCGCCGCAATCGCCAGCCTGTCGATGATAATCGGCCCGCCATTGATGACGCAGATCTTTGCAGCGTTTTCCGCGCCAGAAGAGCGCTACGCGATCGGCAATATCACGATATTTGCGCGAGGCGTTGGCGTTTACCTGCCTGGCGCCCCATTTCTGCTTGCCGCCCTGTTGACGATGTTTGCGTTTATCCCGCTCATTATCGCCTTTCGCCGCGTTGCTCGGCCACGCGCCGAAGCGGCGTCGCCGTCGGCGTAATTTAGATCATCTGGCGAATAAACGGAATCGCCCGATGATCTATTTTCTTGGCCGCGCGCCGGCCCGCGCGCATCTCCGCCTGATAATGCAATCAACGCAAGCCCGCGCGAAACATGCGCACAATCAATCGCTGAATGTGGCGCGCTTTACGGATCGCAGGATCAGTTTCAGACGCTCATTGGCCCGCGCAATCGCCTTATCCAGTCCCGCGAGCGTCTCGGCGGCGCTCGTTGTATCGGCGTCGTTTGCTTCAAGCAGCCGTTTCGCATTTTTAAGTTCAGCTTCGATCACGCCGATTTTTGCCGGCGGCGCAGAACCAGCCTCCGCTTGCGGCGCCTTATCCGCCGTGCGGCGCTGCAACAGCCAGCCAATCAACACGCCGAAGAAAAACGCGAAAACCACAAAAATCCAGATTTCGGCTGACATTTTTTACCCAGCCCTCGCTAACTCACGAACCTGACAATCAGGCCTTGCCAATATCGACACCATCGCATCCGCGGCGCCAATGACAATCAAAATCCAAAAGTCTCGCCCAGAAAAGCAAAACCGCCTGCGCGATAACGCGGGCGGTTTTGTTCAAAATTCGCATAAAGGTTGCAGAAATCAGCGTGGCGCCATCACCATCATGATCTGCCGACCTTCCATTTTCGGATATTGTTCGACTTTCGCGATCTCGTCAAAATCGTCCTGTACGCGCCGCAAGAGATCTGCGCCTCGGTCCTGATGCGCCATTTCCCGCCCGCGAAAACGTAAGGTCACTTTTACCTTGTCGCCTTCTTCAAAAAAGCGCTTCATCGCCCGGACCTTCACTTCATAGTCATGGTCGTCGATATTCGGCCGCATCTTGATCTCTTTGATCTCAACGACTTTCTGCTTCTTTTTGGCTTCGGCTTTTTTCTTCTGCTGCTGATACTTGTATTTTCCGTAGTCAAGGATCTTGCATACAGGCGGCTTTGTATTTGGCGAAACTTCCACCAGATCAAGGCCGGCTTCGACCGCAATCTGTCGGGCGTCTTCAGTGGCGACGACCCCGCGTTTTTCTCCAGTATGATCAATCAGGAGGACCTGCGGAACGGCAATATCTTCATTGACGCGCGGTCCATCGCTTTTTGAAGGCGGGGCGGCAAAGGGTCTGCGTGCTATGGGCTTCTCTCCATGGGTTGCTTACGAACAGATTTGTCTCAGATTTTCGGCGATAAACAGTTAACCTGTTTTCCGAAGATCAAAAGAGACGGCGGTATATAAGGGTTTCCCGACACTTATCAACGGGCTTGTGCGGAAATGGGGCCGTCGGCCTGTGTCACAATGAGGCCCATATTCGAAAGGGTCCGCCAGATGAATTCCGGCTCGATTGCCCCAAGATCGTCAGCAGCAGTAAGCCTGACCACATGACGGCCCACCGGCGCCGCGGGCGGCGCATTGGCGTTTGCCGTCAATACGCCCTGGCAACCGACACTGACGGCCAGGTGCATTTCCGCCGCGTCATCGCTGACAAAAAACGCCGCTTCCTGCGCCAATGCGGCCAATTGAAGATGATCGGTTTTACCGGTGAGATCGACGAGCTGCGGCGCGTCATGGGCGATTTCATCGCCAAAATGATGCAGGCCTTTTGGCCCCGCCAGAACCGGCATGAAACCCGCTTGCGCCATCATATTTGCAAATTCCGCATAGCTGGACGCAGGCCATCGATGATTGAGATTTTCACCCGGGAGCAAAAGTCCGAATTGGCCCGATATACCGTACCATGATGGTTGCATATTGGCGCTGTCTTTACGCGTCGCCATTGCCCAACGGAAATCGGGCAGGCGGGCAGGCGCATCGAGCCCTGCGCCAGCGAGCATTTGGTCCAAATTCGGAAGATCCGTTGTGAATTTCGCCTTGCTGTTTTTCCTCGGCGCAGCCGTTGCTGAAAACCATTTCGGACGAAACATCCCCATCGCTGCGTAAAGCTTGCGGCCGGCGTCATCCGCCGCCAGATCATAAATTCGTTCGAATTTCGATGATTTGAGCTGTTTGACAAACGCCTTGCGCGATTCAGCATCGCGCAGATTTGGCATCGCCGCGACCTGATCGAAATAGGGCGAGGTGCGCGCAACCCGCTGCAGGTCGGGCGCGGTCAAGAGACTAATTCTCGCTTTTGGATGGGACTGCCTGATGACGTCAAAGACCGGCTCAGCTGCAACAAAGGCAGCAAGCCCGTCCGTCTTGATCACCAGAATATTTGTCTGTCTAAGCCCTAACATCCCGCCCCGCACTGATCTTTGTTTCCGGCATCATGCCGCCGCCGGCCTTTTCCTGCCAACAAGCAACTTGCTGTATACCCGCAAGGTCGCATCACACATCGCGGCAGAAGAATAAACGCTTGTCGCCCGCGCCCTTCCATTTTCTCCCATGATCCGCCGTTCCTGCGGCGTCATGCGCCAAATCCGCTCAATCGCATCCGCCAGCGCTGCGGGATCGCCCGGCGTAACAAGAAATCCGGTTTCTCCATCTATAACCGTCTCGCAGGCGCCGCCGTGATTTGACGCAATCGCCGGCTTGCCCATGGCGCCCGCTTCTACGACCACACGACCAAACGCCTCCGGCCGCGTCGATGGCGCAATAACCACATCGGCCCAGCCATAGGCCGCAGGCATGTCGGCGCAATCGCCAACCAGATGGACCATGTCGCGAATCCCACGCTCATCAATCATTGCGCGCAAGGTCTCGTCAAAATCCCGGCGGCCCTGCGCGCCCCCACAAAAAACTAGCGTCAAACCGGTCATCTGACCAGTGTCGGAAGAGCTTTCCACCCGCGATTTCAATGTCGCCACGGCGTCAATCGCCGTTTCATGGCCTTTCCAGGCCGTCAAGCGCGCCGGAAGCAGCACCTTGAATGCGTTTTTTTCCCCAGCGGCGCCCCATCCCGCGGCAATATGGTTAATCCGCGCCTCACCGACAGTCGCCGGATCGAACACGCTCAAATCGGCGCCGCGGGGAATAACCTGGAGATGTTCCGGATCAACCTGGTTGGTGCGGGCAATTGCCGCCGCGGTGAAACGCGAATTGGCGATTATGCAATCGGCGCGCAGCATCGACGAGTTATACATGCGCTTGATTTGCCCAGAAGCCTCATAGGCGCCGTGGTAGGTCGTTACGAAAGGAACGCCGATTTTCCGGGCGGCGGCAAGGGCGCTCCAGGCGGGCGCCCGCGAACGCGCGTGAATGAGCTCTACGCCGCGCTCGGCGGCAAGGCGCGCCAAGCGCCCGCCATTGTTCCAAATGACCGCCGGATTTTTTGAGTGAACCGGCAGTTCAATGATTTCGCCGCCGAGTTTTTCGATCTCGGGCGCAAGGCGTCCGCCTGCAGTCGCCACCAGCGCCCGTCCGCCAGCGCCGACAATGGCGCCGGCGATCTCCATGGTGGAACGCTCGGCGCCGCCCGCATCAAGGCGGGGAACAATCTGTAAGATTGTATGATCAAAGCGCATAGACTATCGGCCGCCTCGTGTAAGTGAGCTATGACTATCATCGCACCCGCGGAAATGGCAGTCGGCCCAAGGCAAAAAAATGCAGCACGAGCGTCAATTTATCGACGGGCCCAATGGACGCATCGCCTATAGCAAAAGCGACCGGAAAGACCCGGGCGCAGATACCGGCATCGTCTGGCTCGGCGGGTTCCGGTCAGACATGCTCGGCACCAAAGCCCAGTTTCTCGACAGATGGGCCAAACAGCGCGGATGCGCGTTTTTACGTTTCGATTATTCCGGCCATGGCGAATCTGACGGCAAGTTTGAAGATGGCTGTATTGGCGAATGGGCCGCAGACGCGCTGGCCGCCTTTGATGCGCTGACCGAAGGACCACAACTTCTGGTCGCATCGTCGATGGGGGCCTGGATTGCGACGCTGCTCGCGCGCCAGCGCCCGAGCCGCATCGCCGCGATCATTTTTATCGCCCCCGCGCCGGATTTTACCGAAATGTTAATGTGGCCGTCCCTTTCCGCGCAGCAACGCGAGGCGATATTACGCGACGGCAGACTGGAACAACCGTCCGATTATGACGAACCGGAGATCATTACGCGCAAGCTGATAGAAGACGGACGCAAGCATCTTGTGATGAACGAGCCGATTCCAATTTTCTGCCCGGTGCGCATCATACAAGGCATGGAGGACGACGCCGTCCCCTATGCGCATGCGCTGGGGTTCGCCAAATTGATCGATAGCGGGGATGTGGAAATAACGCTGACCAAAACCGGCGACCACCGCTTGTCGACACCGGCGGACCTGGAACGGCTTGCAGGGATTTTGGAAAAAACGCTTTTACCAAAATAAAAGTACGATCAGCAGCGGCGGATCGCTCTCATACATGTCCGGTAATTCTCCCTCTATCGGACACTGGCCATCCTTTATGCGCCAGGAATGTTTTGGCGCTGAATTCACGCAAATCAAATTTGGTAAAAATTTAACTAACATCAGCGACAGCCGGTTCTGGCGCAGAAAACAAAGCGGCCCGCACCGGTATGGGGGAAACCAACCAGCACGAGCCGCCCCTTTTGCCGCCAACGCAACCTTCGGCGACGCCTTATTATTCAGTTACGATATTGAAAATTTTCTAAAAATATCGGGCGCATGGTTAAGAGAAAATCATCACTAGCGCCGCCCGGCAATACCGCCATCGCCGTTTAATCGGCGCCAAAGCAAGCGCGATATTCCTCTTTAACAGGCTTTATTCCACGAATATTAACGACTCTCTCACGCAGAATACTGCGCAGGTTCTCTCAATCGTCAGAAGGCGGAATGAGCAGTGTTTAACAGGGGGCTCTTCGCACTTGTTGCGTTATTGACCGTCGCGCCATTTTTGATAGTTGGCACCGCACAGGCGCAGACGACCGTTTGCCAGAGCCGGCTGATTACATTGCTTGATTTTCGCAATCCGGTTGTCGTTTCCGGTTCAGCGCTTTCAGCCGGCGCTGTTTATCGTTTCTCAAATGTCGCAGCTGGAATCGATGCCCTGGTGAGCATCGACTCCATCACCAATGGCTCACTCAATTTTTTCAATCGGGTCACAGGGCTGATCGCGAATTTTCAACCGGAACTGAATAATATTGGCGCCAGCAGCGCCGAATTTACGATCTCATTTGTAATCGCCAGGATATCGCCGCCCGACGCGGTTTCAGCCAAAATGAATCGCGGATCGGATATGCTCACGCTCGATCTGGGCGCCGGCCTGCCACAAAACAGCCTACTCAGACTTTCCGCCGCGCGCGACGGCGGCGGCGCGGGCAATAACGCCCGCTTCGAGATTTTATTTTCTGTTGACGATGTTTCCTACACGACAGCTGGAATCTATGGCGCGCCGGTGGCGACTTATCCGTCAGCGGCGCAAGACATATTAGAGCACAATGATATTGCTGTTCCTGTCGCAGGCGCGCGCTTTATCCGGTTTGACACTTTGAATAATGACGACATTTTTATCGACGGCGTCGAGTATAGCCAAGTCTGCCTGGCCACGACGACGCTCGCCGCTGCGAAAACTGTCAGTATCCATGATCCGGCAAGCGCAGGGCTTTTTGCCGTGCCGGGAAATGACGTCCGATACACAATTACCGTTACGAATACCGGGGCCAATTCAACGGACGCCGATAGTGTTTTCATCGTCGATCACCTGCCGACTGAAATCGAGTTTTATAATGGCGACATAGATGACGCGGGCCCGCTTACCGGCCCGGTCGAATTCACGCAATCCGGCGCTGGACTGACATTTAGCGCCGCAACGGATCTGCGCTTCTCAAACAGCGCGACCGCACCGGTCAATTTCGCGGCGCGCGCTTACACACCGCCGGCAGGGTACGACCCATCTGCAAGGTTTGTCTGTTTCAACCCCAAAGGCGCCATGTCCGCCGGGAGTCCGGATCCATCATTCTCGGTCTCGTTTCGCGCTCGAATCCAATAGGGATTTAGGGCAATCTGGCGGATTGGCCGTCTTTTCCGCTCATCGCGCCAATCCTTCGTTTCACCGCATATTCCGCTCAGCCGGCAGTTTTCGATCTTGCTACATCTGTCGCATTGGGGTAGTCTCACCACAAATGTAACAGGGAGGACCAGCGCCTACCCTCGGGTCAGGCGCCGGATGAGGCGATGCGCGACATTAAAGGGACTGACCCAACGAAACCCGAACTGGCGATTCTCAAACGCCTTTGGCGCGCCGATGAAATGAGCGCCCGTGAAATCCACGATCAAATCGCCGGAGACTTCGGCTGGTCCTATTCGACAGTGCGCACAGTTCTTGAGCGCATGGTCGATAAAGGCCTGATCTCAAAAATGTCCGTTGACGGCGTCAATATCTATGAGGCGGAAGTCACCAAGGTGGCGATGCTTGGGCGGATGATCGCTGATTTTTCCGCACGGGTGCTTGAACTGGACGCCGCGCCAACCGCCGCATTTTTCGCAGACTCAAAACTATTGTCGGACGAAGAGCTCGAAGAACTCGAAGAGGTGCTGCGCAAACGGGAGGACTGCTCATGAGCGCACTTATTGAACCGTTCTTTTATTGCCTTATTGCATCGATGATCTGGGCGCCGATCGTTTTTTTTGCAACCGCCCGTTTTCGCAAAGATAATGCGCCGGGACTGGCCGAGAAGATCTGGCCTATTTCATTAGCAATTGCCGCGTTGCCCGCGATGATCGCACCCGTTGCTGCTGCATTCGGATTGTCGCTGCGTTCCGCGCCGCCGCTGCCGCCCATGGGCGCCGTTGGCCCAACACCGCAGATTATTACAGAATCGGCGCCCGTCATCGCAGCGCCGACAACGATCAGCCTTACATCCGTTCTCGACGCCCTGGCCGTTCTCTATTTTTACGGTTTCATGATGTTCCTGATACTCGGCGTCGCACGATATATCTGGTTTTCTTACCGTGTCGGATACGCGTTTGAGATTGATGAACCGCGGCTGGAGGCAGGTCTTGAGCATTGGCGCGCGCGCATTGGCATAAAGCGCCGGCCGCGCTATGCGTTTTCCGACGCGGTTGCGAGCGTTTGCGTGCACGGCATTTTCCGGCCGGTTATTTTGATGCCGCACAATCTTCTGGACCGCGTTTCTATTGACGATGCGGTATTGATGGGCGCCCATGAAATGGCGCATATCAAACGCGGCGACACCAGTCTTTTTGCTTTCTGCACCGTAGTTAAGGCGGTATTTTGGTTTAATCCAATCATGCAACGTATCGCAGCACGCGCCAATCTGGCCGCCGAACAAGCGGCAGATGCGCTGGTCATTGCGCGCGGCGTCGATCGCCGCCAGTATGCGCATTGTTTTGTGCAGGGATTGCGATTTGCGGCGGGCGCCCATAGCTCCGCGGGGCGCGAGCTCGTCCCTTCTTTTACGCCATTTGACAAACGCTCCCGGCGCGAGCGCCTTGATGCTATTCTTTCTCGTACCGGCGGCGCATCGCTTCTGGGCCTGCGCGGCAAGATTGGATTGGCCTTCACTGTTGGGGTCGCTGCAGCGCTCGCCTTTGCGCAAGCGGCCCTCGCCGTGGCGCCGCCGCCGCCAAAAGACGCACTGCCGCAACCGCCCGTCGAAGGCAAAGTCAGTTTTTCTTTTGGCCAGAAAAGCGCGGTGCTTGGCGATAACAGCAAAACCCATAAAGGCGTTGATATTAAGGCGCGGCGTGGAACAGTCGTGAAAGCAGCCGGCGACGGCAAAGTGATTGCCGCGACGTCGCGCTATCAAGGCAAGCGCGCCTGGGGTAAAGTTGTCGTTATTGATCACGGCCACGGCCTTGTGACGCGCTATGCCCACCTTGACAGCTACCGTGTCAAAAGAGGCGATCGCGTCAATGCGGGCCACGTTATCGGCGCCGTGGGGTCAACCGGAAAATCCACCGGCCCCCATCTCCATTTCGAAGTGATCCAGGATGGCGAGCAGATTGATCCGACGCCCGTTATTGCCGTCGCCGAGCCGATGCCGGCGCCGGATCCGGTTTTCGCTCCTGTTCCCGACGCTAAACCGGTTATCAGCTCGACGCGGGCGGTCATGATTGCGCCGTCACCGGAGATTGCCGAAGAGCCCAGCCCCGCAACAAAAGTTCGGCCCGTGGGTGATGTCAGTGAAACCTTGGCCGGCCGCTTTGAAGTTTTTGAAGAACGAATGGCGGAAGTGTTCGAAGATTTTGGCCCGTTTGAAAACTTCGAGGGTTTTGATTTTGACGGCATGACCGTTGATCTTGACGATATTGACCTTGGAGATATCGGCGAGATGCAGGTTTACGCCATGAATAGCATCGACTCAATTCGCGATATGGAATTGTTAAGCGGCGAAGATCGGGAGAAAATTCGCGAAGCCCAACGCGAAGCAATGCGCGCCGCCGGCAAGGCCATGCGTGAGGCAAAACGCGAGGTCGAACGCGCACGTCAACAGGCTGTGCGTCACCAGGAACAGGCGCTGCGCGACAGACAACGCGCGCAACGCGATGTTGAGCGCGCCCAGAGAGAGATCGAAAGGGCGCAGGAACAGCTCGAAAAAGAACATGATCGCGCCGCGCGCGAACGCGAACGCGCTGCGGAAGAAATCGAGCGGGCCCGCGAGGCTGCACAGGAAGAGGCCATCAATCGCGAAGAGATACTGGCGCTGCGTGAAGAGGCGCTTGCGGACGCTCAGGCTGACCTCGAAGAGGAGTTGGCGGAAATTGAGCGTATGCGCGCCGAATTGGACCGTGAAAAACACGCGCACAAAGACGAATAAATCGTTAACCGGCGCGGCCCTTTCAAGCGCACCGGTTCACCGCAGCAAAACAGCAGCTCATCGATAATCGGATGCGCATCCTCCAAAAAAAGGGGAGAACAATGCCGCGCGAGTCTGTTTAATGTTTGGGAGAGAACCGAAATGGGCCTCACTCGCCTTTGCCTGAAAAATCCTGCCGCAGCTGGCGTTGTCCTCGCCATCATCACCTTGCTCGGCGTCCTGTCGATTACGCAACTGCCGGTTCAATTATTTCCAAATATTGAACGGCCGCAAATCAGTATTCAAACGCAATGGCGCGCCGCCTCCCCGCGCGAAATTGAAAGCGAAATCACTGAACCGATCGAACGCGAAATACGCGGCATTCCCGGCATGACAAAAATGCAGTCATGGTCGAATGCCGGCGGCGTTTGGATGAATCTTGAATTCGCACTCGGCACGGATATGGATCAGGCGTTTACCGAAGTAAATTCACGCCTGCAACGGGTACGCGGCCTGCCTGCCGAAGCTGATCGCCCGCGCGTTAATCTCGGCGGCGGCGGCGGTAGCGCCGGCGAGACGTTGATTTTTCTTTTCCTGCAGAAACTTCCCGGCAACACCAATGAAAATGTCCGCTTAAGTGAGTTTGCCGAACAGCGCATTGCGCCCGACATCGAGGCGGTTCCCGGCGTCGCCGGCGTCGATGTAAATTCCGATGACGGTGAAGAAATTGTCAGTATTGAATTTGATCCGTTTCTCGCTGCACAACTCGGTATTACGCTTGACGAAATTGCGCAGAACGTTAATCGCTCAACCGATGTCACGGGCGGTTCGGTCGAAGTAGGGCGCCGCAATTATACGCTTCGTTTTGAAGGTCGCTTTAATGCAGCGCAGCTGAACGAAACCATTCTCGCCTGGCGCGACGGAGCGCCGGTGAGACTTGGCGACATTGCGGAAATCGCCGTCAAGCCGGATCGCGGCGGCGGCGTGGTATTTCAGAACGGCAATCCCGCAATTGGCATGAGGATCATCAGGGAGCCTGGCTCGAACACGCTTGAAGCAATCGATGCGCTGACGGAAGTTATCGACGCGCTTAATGCCGGCCCCCTCGCAGAAATGGGCTACGCCATTCATAAGAGCTTTGATCCGTCAGTCTTTATCAAGCGCGCAATATCGCTTCTCACCAACAACCTGATGCTCGGAATCATGCTGGCTGTCGCCGCCTTGTGGTTGTTCCTACGGCGCACTATGGCGACGCTGGTTATCGCGTCGGCAATTCCAATCTGTCTAATGGCGACTGTTGTCGTCCTCAATCTCGCAGGACGCTCTATCAACATAATATCGCTGGCGGGCCTGGCCTTTGCGACCGGCATGGTTCTCGATGCAGCGATTGTCGTGCTCGAAAATTTCGTACGCCTGCGGGAAGAAGGACGCTCGCCCTTTGAAGCGGCCGAAGCCGCTGTGGGACAGGTATTCGGTGCGCTTTTCGCGTCAACTGTGACGACGGTCGCGATCTTTATTCCGATCATGTTTTTCGAAGACGTCGAGGGCCAATTATTTGCCGACCTTGCGCTAACGATCGCGATCGCAGTTTCGTTCAGCCTTGTTGTCGCCGTCACGCTTTTGCCGACCGGCGCGCGGCTCTTTATCAAATCCGGCAAAGCCGATGAAAAACGCAAACGGCGCGGATTTGCCGAACGGCTGGCCGACTTTATTATGCGTATCACGTCCACCAATCCACGACGCCTTGCGCTGGTCAGCGGATTGACCGTTATTCCGATCGCTATTTCATTTTTGCTATGGCCGCAGCTCAATTACCTGCCACCGGTCAAGCGTGATGCGGTTGACGCCTTTATCGGCTTCCCATCCGGCGCCAGCGCGGACATGGTGCGCGAGGAATTCGCAGAAGTCGTCGTGAAACGTCTCGATCCCTATATGAAGGGCGAGAAAGAGCCTGCGCTGCGCAACTATTATCTTTACACCGGCTCCTGGGGCGGCAACACCGGCATCCGCATTAACGATCAGTCCCGCATCGATGAGATGGTGAAGATCGTCAATGAGGAAATTCTTGCCGGGTTCCCCGATACGCGCGTGTTTGCGCAGCAGGGCAATTTATTCGGCAATTGGGGCGCGCAAGGGTCAATCAGTCTGGAACTCCAGGCCGCTGACTTCGACGCCCTTGGCGCTTCGGTGCCCAGCGCCGTTGACGTCATCCAACAGGCGTTGCCCGGCGCCCAGGTCTGGCCCAACCCCGACCCGCAGATCGTGACGCCTGAGTTGCGCCTCATTCCCAATGACCGGCGCATTGCCGAAGTCGGCCTGACCCGCGATTCCGTTGCGCGCGCCGTACGCGCGCTTGGTGACGGCCAGTGGCTTGGCGAATTCTTCCACGAAGATGGCCGCCTTGATATTTATCTCCGCGCAAAGGAATGGACTGAGCCCGAATATCTCGAAAATGCGCCGATCGCGACGCCAACCGGCGCGGTGGTTCCGCTTGGCGAACTTGTCACCATCGCCCGCGGCGTTGGCCCGCAACAGATTTTCAGGCTCGACGCACGCCGCACGATTACACTCGGGATCACGCCGCCCGACGGCATGGCGCTTGGCCCTGCGGTTGAAGCCCTGAGGTCCGGCGCTGAAAAACAACTTTTCGAGGTCCTCCCCCCGGGCGCTTCGCTGAAATGGGGCGGTGACGCCGACAGCCTTGCGCGCGCAGTGACCAATCTTGGCACGAACTTCCTGCTCGCAATCGCGATCTTGTTTCTGATCATGGCGGCGCTGTTTAAGTCGGTCAAAGATTCCGCGTTGGTCATCATCACCCTGCCAATGGCGACCGTAGGCGGCATTCTGGCCATACGCGGAATGGATCTCATTAATCCGCTTCCCCTCGATCTCCTCGGCATGATCGGGTTTATCATTCTTCTGGGGCTCGTCGTGAACAACGCCATTCTTTTGGTTGCGCAAACCCGCACTTCTGAAGCGAAAGGCAAATCCCGTCCCGAAGCGGTGCGCGAAGCCTTATCCCTTCGGATACGGCCGATCTTTATGTCAACATCAACTTCGCTCATGGGCATGCTGCCGCTGGTCCTGTCGCCCGGCGCCGGCAGTTTGATCTATCGCGGCCTTGCGACAGTTATTGTTGGCGGCATGGCCGTATCAACCGTGTTCACATTGTTGTTGTTGCCTGCATTGCTGCAACTCGGGGCAAAGCCAGCTTTGGCGCCGGCGCCGCGCGGCGCGTTTCCTCAACCCGCTGAATAGTCAAAGGACAGTTGTCAATGAAACGCAAAATGATCATCGCTGGCGCTGCTGGCGCTATCCTGATCGCCGCAGGCGCAGCCGCCTTTACCTATGGCAGCAATGTCGGCGTCACGGCAGACGCAGCAGACGGCGCGCAAGCGCAGCAAGGCCCCCCGCCCGCGGCGGTCGCAGTCGCCAGTGCAGAACGGCGGAGCCTTGCGCCGCGCTCCGAAGCGCCCGGTTCCGTCGTCTCGACCCGCGACAGCCTTGTCTCTGCCGCAACCACAGGAAAAATAGAATGGGTCGCGGAAATCGGCGCGGAAGTCGAAGCCGGTGATGTGATCGCCAGAATTGAGGCCGCCGACGCTCAATTTGCCCGTGACGACAGCGCCGCGGAAGTGCTGCGCCTTCAGGCGCGCGCCAATTATCTCGATAGTCTCTATGAGCGGTTTCTTGGCCTTGGCGAAGATGCCGGCGAATCCGAGGCGACACTTGATGAAATGCGCTCCAACCGTGACGAGGCCTTGCAAGCGCTGGCCCAGGCGCAGGTTGCGAAACGCCGTGCACAAATCAATCTTGACCGCACCGAAGTTGTGGCGCCATTTGCCGGACGCGTCGTGTCGCAGGAAACACAGATTGGCGAATATGCAAATCCTGGAACGGAGCTTATTCGCCTTGTCGATACGCGCCGCCTTGAAGTTACGGCGCGCGCCCCGGCGCATCTCGCCCGTAACATCTCAGCCGGTGATGTGATTAAAGTCACCAGCGGCGCCGAGGCCCTTGATGCTGAAGTGCGGGCGATCGTCCCCGTCGGCGATGCGCTGTCGCGGATGCTCGAACTGCGTCTCGAGCTGCCGGAAACGGCTTGGTATATTGGTTCTGCGGTGCGCGTCAGCCTGCCCTCTTCACAGGCCCGAATGGTGACGGCTGTGCCTCGCGACGCGCTCGTCTTGCGCGCTGACCGCATCAGTGTCTTCGTAATCAGTGAAGGGAATGCAGCCAAACGCGTTGATGTTGAACTTGGGACTGCCGAAGGCGATTTCATCGAAGTGATTGGCGACATCAATGCAGGCGACAGCGTTGTCATTCGCGGCGGCGAGAGACTGCGCGACGGCCAGTCCGTGACGATTTCAACATTGTCGGGCGAACCTAGCGTTTAGACTGCGCTATGGCGATTAGTCTTCCATTTCGCCAAAGCCGTCCTCGACAAGTTTGACAATAGCATCGACCGCTTCACGCGCCTGCGGCCCGGTAGCGCTGATCTCAATCTGGGTTCCCTTGCTGGCAAGCAGCATCAACAAATCAAGTTGTGAGTCGCTGGCCGCGACCCGTTCCTGATTGCGCACCGTGATTACCGCATCATAGGATTTCGCCAGCGCCGAAAGGGAGCGCGAGGGCCTGATATGTAATCCAAGCTTGTTGCAGATTTCTACGGTGGCTTTGACTGTCTCGCTCACTTAATCCGCAGTCTCCCCGGACAGGACCCAGGATGCGACATTAATATATTTGCGGCCCGCCTCATGAGCCGCTTTGACCGCTTCTTCGAGCTCTCCGTCCGCACGGATTGACGCGAGCTTGATCAACATTGGCAGATTAACGCCGGCGATAACTTCAGCGCCCGCTTTTTCCATTACGGAAATTGCGAGATTTGACGGCGTGCCGCCGAACATATCCGTAAGAATAATAACGCCGTCGCCAGAGTTAACTTCCTTTGCCGCAACGAGAATGTCCTGACGGCGCTTCTCCATATCGTCGTCGGGGCCAATAGAGACCGCCTTGATCGCTTCCTGCGGACCGACGACATGCTCCGCGGCGGACAAAAACTCCTCCGCGAGACGGCCATGAGAAACGACAACCAATCCGATCATTCAAAACGCCCCTGCTAAATCCTGCCCTCACGCTATGGTGCGCAAAGTGAATGATATGTCTACTAAAATCCGACACATCAATCGGCGGGCAACTCAACCACGAAACGGGCGCCCGTAGGCGCGTCTGCGCCTGCAGCCGGACCAGCGCGATTTTCCACATAAATCCGCCCGCCATGGGAATTAATGATTTGCCGCGAAATGGCGAGGCCCAACCCGGAGTTGTTGCCAAAATCGGACCCCTTGGGACGTTTTGTATAAAAGCGCTGGAACAAGGCCTCCAGATTATCCGGGGGAATACCGGGGCCGTCATCTTCGACTTCGATGCGGGCGATCGGCGTTCTCCCCGTCGGCGCCTCCAAACGGACCCGCACTTCGCCGCCCGGCGGGCTGAATGACAATGCATTGTCTATGAGATTGCGAATCACTTGTCCAAGCGCAGACGGGTTACCCAAAACATAGACCTCCTGCAGCGGCTCGTGGAACACGATGTGCGCAGCGCCCTCTTTTGCAATGTCGCCATACATTGTGACGATATCATTCACCAGTTTCGACAGATCGACTGCATCACGGCTCTCTCTGGCAAGCTCAGCGTCAAGACGCGATGCGTTGGAGATATCAGTAATAAGCCGGTCCATCCTGGCGACATCCTTTTGGATGACCGCCAATAGCTTTTCCTGTTGCTCTGGCGTTTTTGCGATGGAAAGTGTTTCCGCAGCGCTGCGAATTGACGTCAGCGGATTTTTTAATTCATGCGAAACGTCGGCGGCAAAGCTTTCAATAGCGTCGATCCGCTCATAGATCGCTTGAGTCATTAATTTCAGCGATCCGGACAGCTCGCCGATTTCGTCTTTGCGCGTAGTGAAATCCGGAATGCGAACGCGTCCGGCCGCGGCAATTCCCTCACGAACCCGGTCGGCGGCAATCGCGAGCTGACGAATCGGTTGTGCAATCGTCGTCGTCAGCATCAGAGAAGAGAGGATGCCCGCCGCCACGGCCAGGCCAAAAAACGGCAGGATCGCCAGACGCGCCTCTTCGACAAGTTCGTCGATGCCGCCAATCTCGGCGGTTACAAGGCCATATATCGCCTGAACCCGCCGTATTGGCACAGACACCGAAGCAACCAATTCACCTTCCTCATTGATGCGCACAGATGTTGCGCCGCGTTCGCCGGCAAAGGGCGACGAAGCAAGCGCTGCGTTTAATTCGCTTTCAATGGTGCGCCGCGCCGCCGCCTCACGATAGTCACGCGCAAAAATATCGGTCAATATCTGCCAAACATCGCCGTCCCGCAACAAAGCGGGGGCTGCGCCTTCTTCTATCGGCGGCAGATTTTGCGCGACGATCTCGTCCTCGCGAAGCACGACGTCTTCGATCAGCAATATATTCGCATCAGCCACCGGCGGGTCGTCAAAGGTCTGCGGCGCATTGAAAATCCGCACACGCCCCTCGAAGCTGTCCCATACGCGATTAAACACTTCACGCACGTCGCGCTGGCTAAGCGCCAAAGAACATAGTGTGGTTTCTTCGCCCTGCGCGATGATATCGGCTTCTTCAACAGGTTGGCAGGAACTTTCATCGATGGCGACCTGCGCCAACACATCAGCGATAATCTGCGCTTGGGCGCGCACGCCCTCCAATTTAGCCTGGACAAGGCCGTCGCGATATTGTGTCAGCGCAAACGAGCCAAGAAGCAGAATAACCAGCGCGATCAGATTGGCGAGAACAATCGTCACGGTCAGGCGCGAAATCGCAACGCGCGCGCGGCGTCGTCGCACCATGCCGCCCGAATCCGTCATCGACGATCAATCTTCCTTGTATTTATATCCCACGCCGTAAAGGGTTTCGATGGCGTCAAATTCTCTATCGACGACGCGAAACTTTTTCCGCACGCGTTTGATATGACTGTCGATGGTCCGGTCATCCACGTAAACCTGATCGTCATATGCCGCATCCATCAGGCTGTCGCGACTTTTGACGAAACCGGGACGCTGCGCCAGCGCCTCAAGGATCAAAAACTCGGTTACGGTCAACACAACGGGCTGGTCTTTCCACACACAAGCGTGCCGCATCGGATCGAGGGTCAGGCTGCCCCGGCGCAATATTTTTTTCTCTTCTTCCGCAGTCGGGGTTTCGCCGGCCTGAGCCCGGCGTAAAACTGCCTTCACGCGCTCCAGCAGCAATCGTTGAGAAAATGGTTTTTTGACATAATCGTCGGCGCCCATCGTCAGGCCCAGCACTTCATCGATCTCCTCATCTTTCGACGTTAAGAAGATCAATGGCAGGCTGGAGGTCTGACGGATCCGGCGCAAAAGCTCCATACCATCCATCGTCGGCATTTTGATATCCGACACAACGACGTCGGGCGGCGTCGCGTTTATATAGTCAAGCGCGGCCGCGCCGTCTTCAAAAGACTTAACCGTGTGCCCTTCGGCTTCTAATGCGATCGACACCGACGTCAGGATATTTTCGTCGTCATCGACAAGAGCGATCGTCGCCATATTCTCAATCCCCGTGTGAATTCAATTTCTTACTATGGCTTGCCCCGGGCGTATAGAAGGCGCCGCCAAGGCCGTTTTGTGGCGGTTCACCAATAAAGGCAAAAACTCTTTACGCCGCCCGGGCGGCATTTTCGATAATGGCTGCAAGGCTGACGTCTCGTTCCGATAATCCATCGGCGTCGTGAGTCGTCAGCGTGATTATCACCTTATTATAGACATTAAACCATTCCGGATGGTGGTCCGCTTTTTCAGCCGCCAAAGCGACGCGGGTCATAAAACCCCATGCTGCGTTGAAATCGGCAAAGACGAAGCTCTTCTGGACTGCATCACGGCCCTCCACGTCCACCCAGCCGGGGTTTGCAGCCAAAAACGACTTACGGGCTTCCGGGGTCAGTTTCTCCACAATCGCCAGTCTCCTTTTCACAATCCTTTAAAGGACTTAGCGCATTTCCGGAAAAGTGTGACGCGGATTTCCGATAAGAAATGCGCATAAGTATAAATCTGGGGCGTTTCCGGACGATAAACCGGCAACCACTTTATCTCGGAAACGCCCTAGGAACCCCGAACAGGAGCATTTCTCCCATGAGCGCAGACGCCC
>JAJFGF010000006.1 GCA_021776245.1 Hyphococcus sp.
AACTGACCGAGCAGTTGAAAAAAACTGCATTAATTACTGACATTAGTACGTCACAAAACAAAACTTCGAATAAACGAAGTTTGGTTTGTAAACTGAAAAACGTCAGTGATGGTCAGTCCTGTTTGATCCGTCAATTTAATAAAATCAAATTGTCGGTTCATACTCTGTTGCCAGAGTATCGCCAGGACGCCGCCGCCCACGTTTCTCTTCCTCAATATTCAATTTTCAAAGAGCCCGGCCCTCGCCGCCCTTTCAGGACTTGAAGACCAGCCAACCACATTCCGAAACTCGAAATCCCAAATTCCGTAATATAGCCGACAAAAAACCGACGTTCCCGAAGCCGCCCTACGAAGCTTTGCTCTGCCCCGCGGCGGCCACTTCGGCCGCGTCGGTGAAGCGCGGATTTACTCACCCATCCCCGCCCTGTCAACGCATTATTCAAACTTTTTTTCGCCGGAAATTTTGAGGCTGTTTTCCCCAATTTTTCCGCAAGTTAATCTCCGGCGCGCAAGCGCCCCGACACCAATCTCAAAGTGTGCAGAACCGCTATTTATAGCGGTGTTTGCGATTATTCAAGAGGGAATTCACCTATTTGGCGAATCTGTAAGCCGCAGCCCCCGCGGCAAAACCCCCAGCCGGTAACTTCAGCTAATCAGGTGAATTAGCCAGTATTTTTTCCGTAACTTCAGGGATTGGTCACCGAATCCGTGGATATTCTCGTGAAGTCATGACCGAAAATGTCGATTCTCCGGAAACTCAATCCAGCAAAAGTGGCGCGCACCGGCCTTTAATCGGGCTTGCCCTTGGCGGCGGCGTAGCGCGCGGCTGGGCGCATATAGGTGTCGCCCAGCGGCTTGATGAAATCGGACTGCGCCCGGATATCGTCGCCGGCACCTCCGTTGGCGCGCTGGTTGGCGGCTTTTGGCTCGCCGGCCATCTTCCGGCGCTCGAAATCTGGGCCCGCAGTCTCACCAAGACCCGCATGCTGACCTATTTCGACGTAATGCTGAACGGATCCGGGCTGATGGGCGGCAAGCGCCTTGAAAAGGCCATGCAGCGCTATCTTCCGCCAATCAATATCGAAGACCTGCACACACGCTTTGTTGCAGTAACGGCCGAACTCGCGACCGGGCACGAAATCTGGCTGATGGACGGCGATCTTGGTGAAGCGGTGCAGGCGGCATACGCGCTGCCCGGCGTTTTCCCGCCGCGCGCCATTAAGAACCGCTGGCTGATTGACGGCGCGCTGGTTAATCCATTGCCGGTATCGGCATGCCGGGCGCTTGGCGCACGGCTTGTGATCGCTGTTGGTCTGCATGCGGATGCTTTCGGTCAGGGCGTAAAGCAGCGTAAGGAAAAATTCGACACACTCTCCGATCAGGACGGCAAAGATTTCGAAGCGGCGGCGAAAGGCAATCTGGCCGAAAAACTGTTGCTGCGCCGCATGTTTAACGCCAGCAACAATGCGCCCGGTCTGGGCTCTGTGATGCTCGCGTCATTCAATATATTAATGGACCGCATTACGCGCTCGCGCCTAGCCGGCGATCCGCCTGACGTTTTGATGCTGCCCCATGTCGGGCACATTCCATTGCTCGATTTCGATCGTGCTGAGGAATTGATTCAGCTCGGCAGAGACGCAGTCGATCGCCAGATGCCGGAACTTGAAAGTGCGCTGGATTATCTGGCGTGAATCCCACCGAAATGCACAAGCGGCGCAAATTCTCTGCGAATGATTTTACCCACGGGTGCAATAAAACTTCTTACGATGCGATATATTGTTTCAGCGCAGCGGCTTCTTGCTCGGCCTGTTCAATCTTGCGCTTGACGACATCACCGATCGAAATCACGCCGACAAGTTTGTCGCCGTTTGTCACCGGTAAATGGCGAATGCGTTTTTGCGTCATCATCGCCATCACTTCATCAAGGGTCGTTTCTGGCGGGCATGTATAGGGGTCAGGCGTCATACAATCATGGACGCGCATTGCGAGCGCGTCTTTGCCCTTTTCGCCGAGGCGCCGCACCACATCGCGTTCCGACAAAATCCCGACGACATTTTCCGCGTCATCTTTGACAATGACGGCGCCGATATTTTTTTCACTTAACATGGAAACGGCGTCCGCGATCATATCGCCCGGTTTGACAGCAAAAACATCTACGCCCTTTGACTGAAGAATTTGTTCGACTTTCATTTCAGTCTCCTTATCCAGCTTGCCATATATTGCCAGCGAATTGGCAAAACAACAATAGCGTAATTGCCGGTGGGAGGCATTGGCGAGGCGTTAAAATGCGCGCGCGACCCGCTCGAAAAACGGATAGGTCAAAAGTCCAAACAAATATCCGCCAATATGCGCTTCCCAGGCGATATTGACGCCGCCCGCAAGCCCCCCGCCAAACATCCCCACGCCGACATTCATTACAATGATGACAGTTGACCAGGCGATCACACTTGGCGCGGTCAAAGGACTCATGGTTGCATTTTCCGGTCCGAACAATGTGGAACGATTAAATGCATAGCGCACGACGCCGCCGAGCAACCCGGAAACCCCGCCCGATGCGCCCACAAGCAATGTCATTTCATCCACATGCCCGGCAACAAAAGTAAGCGCTCCGGCGATACCGCTTAAGAGGTAAAATGTCACAAACAAGGACGCCGCGGCAAAAGCGGAAAAGGACTGAAGCGCATATTCAGCCTTCATGCGGCGCGCTGTCGGCGTTCCGAGCGCCAAAAGCCAAAGCGTATTAAACAGCAAATGCGGCAGTGACGCATGTACAAACATATGGGCGATTAACGGCGAAATCATCGACAGGACGCCGCCGTTTCGCTCAGGCCCCGACATCAAACGCTGCGGTGACACCGCAGCGGTCGTCTCGATGATCCTGGCGGCGCGCTCCGGCGCGAAAAACATCAGCATGAAAGCCAAAACCGTGGCTCCGGCGATCAGCAGGACAACGCCCGGGACGTTGAATAGCCGCTTGCGGTCTATTTCGCCGCCAGGCTGCCGCAGCCTGTAGGGAGGTTTTTCAGATGCATCGCTCATATCGGAAAACTCAGGCTCCTCGCTTCAATCGGGTGTTAACTTTAGCCGGTCAAACCAGACCTTGATAGCGGCGCTGGCGGCATTTCGCAGTTAGTTTTCTAAAGCCTGCGGGGTTTTAGCGAAAAGCTTTGTTCACAAAAGCCGATTAGTATGTGTTTTGAATTTGGCTAACAGGTTAGCGAATGGTTAAGAACCCAGGCAATAAAAGCGGCGACGCCGTGAACGCGGCGGAAGATTATTCTGAGCGCCGGAAATATTTTCGCGCAGACCTGCCGCTAAAGGCGCGCTTTCTGACCAAGGATGGACAGGAGCGTGCCTGCATCGTCTCCAATATATCCGCTGGCGGCGCCATGGTGCGCACAAAACATCCCCCCACCAAAGGCTCAAAGGTTGTTCTCTATATCGACCAGCTTGGCCGGTTTGAGGGAACAGTTATTCGTTCCGGTGACAATGTTTTTGCGATCACCTATGCAAAACGCCGGGCAAAAGCGGCCAAAGTCGCCGACGACCTGACACAGGTTATGAATCGCGGACAGCGGGTCACGGACCGCCGCAACAGCCCGAGGATCCAACAGGACGCGCCCGCTATCATTCATCTCGAAGACGGCCGCAGCGCTCAATGCGCAATTCTTGACATATCGTTAACCGGCGCCTCGATTGAAATAAGCCCGCGCCCGCCTCTCGGCGCGCAACTCGTTCTCGGAAGGATGACGGCGAAGGTCGTCCGGCGCCATGAAAAAGGCATTGGCGTAGTCTTTACCGGCGCTGCGGAACGCATGGACGATGTTATCGCCGATGCGTCACGGGTTGAACCGGAACCGGAAACTGGCCCAAACGTTGCACCCCCCTTCGGCAAAAAAAGCGCTGATGTCTAAAGCGTTAACAGGGATTGATCATGATTGCCGCCGAAAACTGGTGCATAAAAGTTGCGGACAAGATTTACGGTCCGTATTCCTCCAACCAGATGCGCAAACTGGCGCATGAGGGACGTCTGGCGGCATGGTCGCTTGTTTCTCCAGCCGGAAGCCGCGCATGGCGCGAGGCCCGTGAAGAAGCGCGATTTACAAACTTCTTCGCACCGAATGGAGCGCCCGCGCCGGACAAGGAAACACGCAAAACAAATGGCGCCGCCCTCAAAGCGAAAGCCTTGTTTGGCAGATCAAAACCTGAAGCATCCTGCCGCACCGCAAATTTCATCATCATCTTCGACGTCGCTTGCGGGTCGGCAAACCGGGTCGAAGCAGCGATGTTCAGTCTGGGTCCTGCGTTCCGTTTGACGGAAAATGTATGGAGCATAACTTGCGAGCTGACCGCCGTCGGCGTGCGCAATGCGATTGCGCCCTATCTGAGCCCGCATGAACCGATCTTTGTTGTTGATTCAACACGCGGACGCAGCTCGTGGCAAAATTTTTCACTCGAAGAACAGTCGAAAATCGCCGCCGCTTATGCGCTTGGAAAACAAAATTAACGATCCCTCATTCGTTAACGTTTTCGATTTCCAAAAAATAGTCAATATTCGTGCTCGGCCTATCCGCCGCAAGCCGTTATAGTGAATGCGGTAACTGATTCGCGGCAGCGTCAGGCGGTGTAATGCCCTATCGCGACAAATGCGGGTATATCTCTCGCGCCATGCGCAGACATGAAAATGCGCGTCACCGTCGCTTACACACAATTGACACAGACCACGTTCAAAAAATGCCTAATAGGCGAACGTGGTCCGGTCTATGTTTTATCGCGCATTCGAACCCAAAAACCGCGTACACTTTTTGTGAATGCGCTCGAATAGATATCGCCGAATTCGGAATCGGTTTTTGTCCCTATTTCAAATCAGGAGAGGCTAATGGCGAAACGCTCAGCGCGTCGTGCATCGCGGCGCATCTATGAAGGTGCGCATATTTCCGATTCAAATAACGTCCGACGTCTTTTTGATGAGCCCCAGTGGTCGCCGTTAGATGAAAGCAATCGAGACCAAAAATACCGAAAAAATATTCGCGCACAAAACGACACGCAAAAAATTATGCTGGAAGCGATTGATTCTTCGCCACTGGTATTCGCCGTCGGTTCGGCGGGCACCGGGAAAACCTATATAGCTGTCGCAAAAGCGGTTGAAGCATTGGATGGCGGACAGGTAAGGAGGATTATTCTCTCGCGCCCTGCGGTTGAAGCCGGGGAAAGCCTTGGATTTTTGCCAGGCGATCTGGAAGACAAAATGTCGCCTTACCTGCGCCCTCTCTATGATGCGCTTTGCGACCGCCTCTCCTCAAAACGGCTAAAAACCCTGATGGCCGAGGGCGTGATAGAGATCGCGCCGATCGCCTATATGCGCGGCCGTACGCTCAACAATGCTTATATCGTCATCGATGAAGCGCAAAACTGCACCTACGGCCAGATGAAAATGCTGCTGACCCGGCTTGGCTGGAGCTCATCCATGGTGGTTACCGGCGATCCTGACCAAAGCGACCTCTTGCCAGGCCTGTCAGGATTGCTCGATGTAGCCAACCGGCTCGAAAAGCTTGAAAATGTTGAAGTTGTCCGGTTTTCGCGCAGCGATGTTGTACGCCATCCGCTGGTCGCCGAGATGATTGAGGCGCTTTAGTCGCCGCCGCCCTAAACGGGATTTTCACCAAACCTCACCCATGCTAAGGCAATCGCAATTGTACGGCGTCGATAGGGTGATCTGGAATGAGTAATAGGCACGGCTTTGGCGGTGATGAAATCAAGGAGGAATCCAGTTGGCGTTATCCGCTCGGCATTTTTATGGCGACGCTCGTTCTTTGCGCCATTTTTCTTTATTATTATGTAGGGCCGAGCGTCGAGGAATTTAGCGGCAATGTACCGAGCCCGGCGATCACTGAAGAACCGGTCATGATTGAAATCGCGGGAACGCGTTTTGCGCCCGCAGCCAATTATACCGTTTACCCGCGGGCGCGACGGGGCGGCGCACGCGACGAGGTTTCGCTTTACGTATTGTGGCCGACAATGAACGGATATGCGCCGGCGCAGCGGCGGGAGTTCATTGAAAATGATCCTGATACGCGGCGCATTGACATCACCATCGCCCGGCGGAATTCTCCGTTTACCGAAAAGCAGCGCTTCGAGACGCTTTATCTGCCGCAGACCATTGACCAGCGCGGCGTCAGAACGCCGTATAAATTGTCAAAATTTGCGTTTGAAGATCAACGCGCCGATGTGCCAACCAGCGGCTATGCAGATTCAGAAATGTTTGTCGGCGCCGATACGGACAGCAAATTGCTGGCGCTGTTCTGCTTTAAAGAGCGTGACGACATCCGCAGCCCGGAATGCTGGCGAGAATATGAATATAGCGACGGGATCGAAGTGAGCTATCGCTTCAAACGCCCATATCTGCCTGAATGGCTGGCCATCGACACCGCGGTTCGTGAATTTGTTGCAAATCTCGACCAGGCAAAAAAAGCCGATCAGTAGCCGCCGGTTTTTGCGCTCATTGCGACCATCATGACCGGCGCGAGGATGACGCTGATAACGCCGGTCGCGACAAAATAGGCGGCCGCCGCAAATCCCCCTTCCCAGCCAAAAGATTGGGCGACGGCAATTAGTGACGCTGCGCCAAGGCCGGTCGCCGCGAGGAAGCGGTGCAATCCATCCGCCATGGCGTTTTGCGCGATGTCGCGTGCATTGCGCCAGACCTCGCCAGCATTGCGCCAACTCACTGTTAGCTGGCTGAGCGCAATCGCCGTCAGCGTCATCGCAGCAAGGCGCTCGGATAGCGCCGGCGTTGCAGCGCCAAAAACCGCATAAACAAAATCCGCAAGCTGCGCGCTCGCCAGCAGCATCGCAACAATCAACAGGCTGGTGCGCAGGGAAACAAACGCCAGCGCCGCAGCAATGCTAATGATGACAAAAAACAATATAAGATTCATTGGCGCGTTCACGCCAGCCTCAAACGCCGCGATGACGACATATACGCCGGCAATCGCCGTTGCTGCGAGCGCAGTCGTGGCGGGCAGAATACGCCTTATTGGCCGCCACGCGCGCCCAAACCACTCGCGCCGCCTGTTTTCATCAACGGCAACCTGTTCGCTCACACGTTCGAGCGCCAGTGAGGCTGTCACAGCGACCAGCGCAACAGCAGCAGCAAGCAGGGATACGCTGACGCCTCCCCAAAGAACATTCCACTCAACGGCGCCAAAATTGGCGTTCAATGTCTCCACCACAAACAACGCAGCCACTGCAAGGACCGCAAAAACCGTTGGCGCAATTGCCCCATGGCAGGCTGCGGCGGCCGCATCCTGGCCGGTTGCGCCTTTTGCGAAATATTTCGCGAAATCAGCAGCAATATTGAGCCCGGTTGTTCCGCCAACCGTTAATGCGAGGGCGACGGCGATTGCGGCCGTTGGCAAACTCAAGAGACCTTCAAGCGCCAGATAGCCGGCCCCGCCCGCGGCGCCCAGAATACCGGCAAGCGGCGCCAAAAGGCCAAGGCGCACCACGCCTTGCATAAAGGGCGCGAGCGCCGTCAGGAAAGCAAACAGCCCCAAAGCCGCCAGGGTCATCGCGATGGGCGGCGGCGCATGGAAAAACGGCAAGGTCAGCGATTGATGCGCCGCCGCCGCCAGGCCGACGGCGACAATAAGCATCAGAACCAGAAACAAGCTTTTGTTTAACATGCGCCGCGGCGTGATCGCCGCAAGAACAAGCGGCGCGCCAACCACATATAATGCGTTCGATATGAAGCTGATGACGAGATCAGCATTGCCGCTGACCGCGCTCTGTCGCAAGCCAACCACGCACAAGGCCGTCAGGCCGAGCGCTAAAACCATTGTCGTCAGCAATGGCCGCTGCGCGGCCAATTTCCCGAGAAAACCGGAGGGCGCGCGCGCCAACGCCTATCGCTCAGCTAGCCTGGCGTTCTGGAAGGTCGATTTCCAGGATCGCCATGTTGAAGTCATAAGAAACGTCGCCGTCTTCATCGTCGCGAAAAATCACGCCGATAAACTCGTCGCCAAAATAAACTTCAGCGGAATCGTCCTTATTGGAGCGGCCCCGCACCGAAAGGTTTGGCACATTAAATTTGGACTGCAGATATTCCTGCAACCGGGCGATTTCCACCGGGCTCATAGCGCATCTTCCTTCTGTCACGCCCGTCTTACCCGTATCCGCGCCGGGCGCCAACCATGCCGCATTGATTGACGGCGCCCCATCCCTCTAGACTCTTCAGACCAGCGTTAAGGAGCCGGCAAATGAGTACTTTGAATGCAGTGACCGCTATGACCATCGCAGCGTTTTTAGCGGGCTGCGGCGATAATCCCGCCTCAACTGAGAAAACCGCCAGAGCAGAAACGGCGGACGAACCCCGATGCGTCGACAATACAGGCGTCATTGTGTCTGACGCATGGATACGGTCATCAAGGACAGGCCAGCCGACAAGCGCCGCCTATTTGACGCTGACAAATTGCAGCGATCAGGATGATGCGCTGATTGCCGCCGCGTTTGCGGGGGCTGGCGCGACCGAACTCCATGCGACCGCGATGAGCACCGACGGCGTCGCATCGATGACGCAGGAAAAAACCATCGCTATTGCCGCCGGAGATACAATCTCCCTTGAACCGGGCGGCGGCCACATCATGCTGGTTGGCTTAGCGGACGCTGTCGCGATCGGCGCAGACCCGGTGTTAACCCTGAAATTTGAAAATGCAGAGGCGCTGAACGTGACTTTCGAAGTGCGCGACGCCATGAGCGGCGATGATCACAGCGCCCATTAAGACCGGTTATTCCATCCGATTGCGATCGCGGAACGTAACGATCTGCAGCTTGTCCTCAGCGACGTGGTCGCGAATCGTGACGTCGAGATCAACAAGATGAAACCGGCTCCATTCGTTTGATTCCAGCACCTGGAACAGCATCCCGGTCGTCCTTCGCATGATCGCGCCTGCGCCAATCAGATAAACGGCGGCGGCGGCGGCAAAGGCGCCGAGCGCTATTTTGTCTGCGCCGTTCACTGCGATGACGGCAAATATGATTATGACCGCCAGCCCGGTAAGACCGAGGCCTGCAACCCAATATAGAGTGGTGTTGCGCCGTACTTGATAAAGCTTGTTGCGCAACGCCAATTCGCACAAAAACAGACGCATCGCGAACCAATGATAAGAAAGCGTCCATGCGCCCGCTTCGACTTTTAGCTCTTCGCGCTCAACCATGCGTTTGTCGCGTTCAACATTGAGTGCGCGGCGCTTGGCAACCTGAAAATTATTATTGATGCGCGCAAATTTAGACGTGATGTAATTGTCGAGATTCATCAAATTGCGCTGTTGAACCACTTTGAACGGCCAGCTATAGACGAGAAATATCAACGCAAACGCAATAACCGCCGCCAGGCCGTAAATGACGCTGGCGCGTTGAACCGAACTGGCAATCTGCGGAAATGCGACAATCGCCGTCGCTTGAGCAAGATACGCTGCTGGCAGAAATATTGCGAGAAACAGGAAAGGCAGCCAATAGGTCAGCATGCGCCGCGTATTGCCGTTCAGCATCTGGCGAAACAGCGTTGTCACATCCAGAAAGCGTTTGTCGATGCTCTCTTCGTCAAATCCGAGCGTCTGATTGAGATATTGTTCTTCGACTTCCTCATAAAAGAAATCGCTACGCGTAAACAGCGGAAACTGATGCCGGTAAAATCGCTGCGCCTGTTCGGCAAAGGTCGCCGCCTGTTCCAGCGTTAAATCGGACGCGGCGCGTTCGGTGAGCCGCGGCCGCGGCAATTGGGTAAAAAGAACAGTTTCGATCCCGCTGGGCGGTTCCTCTCGATATTCTTCTTCCAGAAGCTCGCCAGCGGCCTTCTTTGCAACATAGGAGCTGCCGGTTTTTGCGGTTGTGCGTGAGGCTTTTGCTGTTTCCCGCGCGCCGAAACGGAGAACCTTACTCAGTTTTCTGATTGGCCAACTGAAAATTCTCCAAATGCGCGCGAAAACCATCTGCCCTCCATCTTTACCTTGAGATGGGAATGCGGCGCCCCTCAAGCAAGCATTGTCAGAAATTCTTCACATAAAGGCAGATCTGAATGGACAATTTTTTCGCAACTGCAATATAACCCGCTCTTTCAATACTGGCGTGGATTATGTTGCACATCAACGATCTGGATTATCGCATCGAAGGCCGCATGTTGTTTGACAAGGCAACGGCGGCGATTTCCGATGGTTGGAAAGTAGGCTTTGTCGGACCGAATGGTTCAGGCAAGTCAACGCTGTTGCGCATGATCAAGGGCGAGATTTACGCCGCAGACAATGAGATCTCCCTGCGCAAAAATCGCCGGCTGGGTTCTGTCGATCAGGAAGCGCCAGCGACTCAACAAAGCCTGATAGAAACCGTCCTGGAACAGGACCGCGAACGCGCTTCATTGCTGGCGGAAGCGGAGACTGCGAAGGATCCCCATCGGATCGCGGAAATTCAAACCCGGCTCGCTGATATGGGCGCCCATTCAGCGGAATCGCGTGCGGCGGGCATTCTCGCCGGTCTTGGCTTTTCGGCGAGCGATCAACGACGCCCCTGCGCCGAATTTTCAGGCGGCTGGCGCATGCGCGTGGCGCTCGCAGGGGTTTTGTTTGCGGCGCCCGACCTCCTCCTTCTCGACGAGCCTACCAACTATCTCGATCTGGAAGGCGCGATCTGGCTTGAAAACTATCTTAAACGTTATCCGTATACGGCGCTGATTGTCAGTCACGACCGCGATCTCTTGAACAATGCGGTCACGCATATTCTAGCCCTTGAGAACGGCAAACTGTCGGTTTACGTCGGCGGGTATGACGCCTATGAGCGCAAACGCGCGGAGACTCAGGCGCAAGCGGTATCCTTTCGTGCGCGTCAGGAAGCGCAGCGACGCCACATGCAGGAATTTGTTGACCGCTTTCGCGCCAAAGCCTCGAAAGCAAAACAGGCGCAAAGCCGCCTTAAGGCGCTCGAAAAACTTCAGACAGTTGCGATCCCGGTCGCAGAGCGCACGCTGCCATTCGTTTTTCCAAATCCAAAACCAATGGCGCCGCCAATCATCCGCGTGGTCGATGCCGATCTCGGCTATGAGCCTGGCAAACCGGTTCTGCGCAATCTAAATCTCCGCCTCGACAATGATGACCGGATCGCCATCCTCGGACCAAACGGCGAAGGAAAATCGACGCTGGTTAAGGCGCTTGCCGGACGCATTCCGCCGCTATCCGGCAATGTCTATAAACACAAAAAGCTTTCAATCGCCTATTTTGCCCAGCATCAGGTTGACGAACTCAAACCAAAAGAGTCGGCTTACGATCATGTGCGGGCCATCTTGCCGGACGCGACCGAAGCGCAAATCCGCGCGGCAACGGCGCGTCTCGGCTTTGGGCCGCAAAAAGCAGATACGCTGGTTGAAAAACTTTCCGGCGGTGAAAAAGCGCGGTTGCTCCTCGGGCTCATCACCTTTCATGGCGCCCATCTTTTAATTCTCGACGAGCCAACCAACCATCTCGATATCGGCGCCCGAAAAGCCCTGGTGCAGGCGCTTAATGATTTTCAGGGTGCGGTGCTTTTAATTACCCACGACGCTCACCTCGCCGCCGCCGTCGCTGACCGGCTCTGGCTGGTAAACAAAGGCGCCGCGGCGCCTTATGAGGGCGATCTTGCTGAATATCGCGCGCTTGTTCTCGCCGCCGGCAAGACGCCGCGGAAATCCGGCGGTAAAAAAGCGCCGGCAGACGAACGCCAAAATGCCCGCAAATCCTCCGCCGACGCCCGCCTTGCCCTGCAGCCCTTAAAGAAAACAGCAACAGCTGCAGAAGATCGCATCGCAACACTAACCAATACGCTGAAACGCCTCGATCAAGCGCTCGCTGAAATAGGCCATACAAAATCCGACCATGCCCGCAGGGCGAAACTTTCCAAAGAACGCAGCGCCCTTGTCGCCGCCATAGGGCGCGCTGAAGCAAAATGGGTGACAGCGCAGGAAAAATACGAGAGCGCGTTAAAGGCCGCTGAATAATCGACTGTTTTACCCCGTCGAATTTCGCGGCGATTTCAGATAAGCCTAAGGCGTTTCCGAGATAAAGTGGTTTCCGGTTTACCGTCCGGAAGCACCCCAGCTAAGAGGATTAGCGCATTTCTGGTCGGAAGTTCATCGCGGAAGCGATGAACGCTCCCCGTTAAAAGCTTCGCTTTTAGCTCCGGAAATCCGTCTGGCCGTAGAGGATATGAGATGAAAAAGGCTCCCGACTGCAGCAACATGAGCGACGTACGGACCGAGATTGACCGGATTGATCGCGCGCTCGTCGACCTTCTTGCGGAACGCTGGACCTATGTTGACCGCGCCTGGATCTTCAAGCGCTCTCCCGAAGAAGCGTCGGTTCCCTGGCGCAACAAGGAAGTGATCGAAAAAGTGCGCAACCGCGCCGAAAAGACCGGCATGCCGCCCGAAATGGCCGAAGCCTTGTGGCGGTTGATCATTGGCTGGGGCATTCAATATGAAGAAGAACGGTTGAAAAAAGAATGACCCGCGAGATCAATCCCGCCATCGGCGCCATGCTGAAAAACGCCCGCGACTGGCTGACCCATGAGCATTCGCTTTTTCGTTCGCTGAAACTCGAGCCCATGTTGATCGGCAAAGGCAAGGCGACTTTCGCCGTCGATCTTCCAGAAGATTTTGCGGGCGCCAGCGGCGCAATCCATGGCGGATTACTGACGATCATTATGGATTCTATTTTCGGACTTTGTGTCTTCACAGCCCTCGACAAATTAAAGCCCATCGCGACAATCAATCTGCGCTCGGACTACCTTGCGGACGCAGCCCCGGGCGAACGCGTTATTTGCGATGCGGACTGCATCAAAATTCTCGATGAAGTTGCATTCGTCACCGGAAAAGTCACCACTAAAAATTCCGGGATTATATTGGCTTCCGGCTCCGGCGCTTTCATGGTTGGCACACGCGGGCTCACCAAGGCGTCGCGACTGTGACAGACAAGCTCAGGACATTTTTGGCGCAGTCAAATATCGCCAATTGGCTCGGATTTTCGATTGCGGAAGAAAACGGCGCACTGCGATACGCGCTTTCTTTCGATGAACAACATATCGGCAATCCGGCAATCCGGGCGCTTCATGGCGGGGCGATTGCAGCATTTCTGGAAGTTGCCGCGCAGTGCGAACTTCTCAATGCGCTGCCCGGGAACGCGGCCGTCAGGACGGTGAATTTGGATATCGACTATCTCGCATCGTCGCGGGCGCAGGATATGTATGGACGCGCCCGCATCACACGGCTTGGGCGGCGTATTGCTTTTGTCGAAGCAGAAGGCTGGCAGGAAAGTAAGGACCGGCCCGTTTCGCGTGCGCGATTTCGTCTTCGGATTGACGCAAATACACAAACCTAAGCCGGCGGGCGCAAGGTCTTTTGAATATCTCTACTGGCTTTCAATTCAATGACATATCCATCCGGATCTTTCAGATACATCTTCGCCTGACCCAACGCCTCATCGACATTTGGCGCGCCGACAAATTCAGCGCCAAGTTTTTTCAGCCGCAATCGCGCATCTTCCCATTCGTTCCAGGGCATGGTTGCACCGAGATGAAGTTTCTCGACTTCGCCTGGTTGAACAGTGCGCGATATTTTTTGGATTGTGATTTGTGCGCCAAACAGCCAAAGGTCGAGCCATTCGTCAGTGACATGACCGGTCTTCGCGCCAGCGCATTTCCGGAGTTAAAAGCGAAGCTTTTAACGGGGAGCGTTCATCGCTTCCGCGATGAACTTCCGATAAGAAATGCGCTTAAGTATTAATCGGCGGCGTTTCCCGCGCGCGAAGGCGCGCTAACCAATATCTTGACCGCATTCGCGGCCCGCGCGCGAAGGCGCGCTAACCAATATATTGACCGCCTTCGCGGTCGGGAACGATAAACCGGAAACCACTTTTTCTCGGAAACGCCCAGAATATTTTTCATAAAATTGTCGCGTGGTCTGCAAGTTTGATACAGGCAATGACAGGTGAAAAACTTCCATCACGAGGTCAACGCTCCGGCGCAACTGACGCATAATTCCAAAGTCGCGTCGATCTCCAGCCGTTTCACGGCAATGGCTTCTCCGCATTCGCCGCACCAGCCAAATTCACCGGCATCGATGCGCAAAAGCGCCGCGACAATTTTTTGGATTTCCACGCCACGCCGCAGATCCTGAGCCTTAGCCATGGCTTGTTGCTGCAGAGCATCCTGACGCGACAAGCGCCCCACCGCCTGTTGATCGAGTTCCACGGGTTTTCGCGCATCAGCGGCGGCGTCCGACAGACTTGTCAGTTCAGCGCGCCGTGTTTCCAGTTTTATCCTGAATGCCGCAACATCTATCACCGCCGGCGGCGGGTTCATGCCTGCTTTTCCCAGCGGCCGGCTGCAGACTGCTTCCAATAGGCCGCTGCATGGCCGGCGGCAGCGGTTTCCTTCCAGAAGACTCTCGCTGCGGCGACAGCATCATCATCATTGCCGTCGAAAATCATCACGCATCGTTCGAGATCGCTGACAGACGCAGGTTCTGCCTGTGCGCCATCCACCAAAAAAAGAATTTGCGGATTGTTTGGCGCGTCGTCGCTCACTGTCAGCCACACCGGCTGATCCGCGCCCTCGCCCGCTGCGCCATGGGGCAAGAATCCATCGTCACGATAGGTCCAAAGATGACCGTCCAACGCCTCAATGCGTTCTTTCGCGCTGCCGCGCACGACAGCACGCCAGCCCCGCTCAAGGGATTTTTCGAGCAGGCCCGGCAACACATTTTCCAGCGATGCGCGTTCAAGGTGGTAGAACAAGATTTCTGTCATTCGCACTTCGCAAGCGCTGCACCTAATTCGTCCCCTTTGTAACACGGGGGCCCAAGCATGTGATTTAGTGCGGGTTCGTGGATCATAAAGTGGCTCGCTCCAAAAACCACCATAAGACTCTCGCCTGCGTTTAAGTGCTTCGCGATCAGTCCAAGCAAAAATTCTGCTCGCGCTCTTGAAATTGCCGCCGAGATTTTATTGGTTTCATACGGCCCATTTGCTAGTGGGCCAACTTCCTGCAGCTCAAATTCTTCGCCGAAAAATTTCCGGTTTGTATCAACGTACCAACGGAGCCAAGCACCGTAGTCAGCAAGCAGACCGGCATCAAAACCCAACCGCATGCGATTGCGCTCAAGCTCACTATCTATGAGCGTCCTTGTTTGAGGATCGCCGGCTGATGAAATTTTCCTTTCGCGCACCCACTGAGGAACAGAACGCAATGTGTAGGAACCAAGCAAATCCTCCTCTGAAAACCCTTGCGAGAGGACGCCCGCGCGAATATCGGCATCGTCCGGTTCCCCACCCCATATCGTCGCATTTTCAGCTTGTGCGCCCATCACTGTCGGGACGGATTCGCCGCCTTCCTGAAACTCATTTCTCGCCTGCTTGCGCGCCGCCCATCGCAAAACTTTTTCGGAATTAGGACCGTGTGAATAAGGATATCCTTCGACGATAACAGAATCGATATCAAAAGTGGCATAGGCTTCTTTTATTACTTTAAACGTCAGGCTGTCCGATTCTGTCGAGTGCTTGGCAGCAATGAATATCAGCTTCTTACCGCCGAATTTATATACTGCACCGAACGCATCTTCAGGTTGACGGTCGTGAAGCTGGGATGTCCAAGAATTAAGTTTCGAGGGCGCAAGTGTGATTGACCTCTGACATGCAGACGACAGGATCAATGTTGCAAGCATGAATGCAACAAAGCGTCTGCATGTATAGATCATTCAAGCCTCTCGTAATCGCTTTGCGTTAGGTAAGAAAGTTATCCTTCAAAATTCGCCCGCACATATTCATCGAGGAGCCGCACGCCAAAGCCGGAACCGCCTTTGGGAATTGTCGGCTTGTCTTTTTCATTCCACGCCATGCCGGCAATATCGAGATGCGCCCAGGGAACGTCCTTTTTGATAAAGCGTCCGAGGAAGGCGGCGGCCGTCGAAGACCCTGCGCCCTTGCCGCCAATATTTTGCATGTCGGCGATATCCGACTTGATCATGTCGTCATGGTTCTTAGTCAGCGGCATGCGCCAGAGAAGATCGCCCGACGTTTCTGCGGCGTCGCCAAGTTGCTTTGCGAGTTTATCGTCTTTTGTGAACATGCCGCCAAACTCATTAGCGAGCGCAACGATGATTGCGCCGGTCAATGTCGCGAGATCAATGACGGCTGCCGGCTTATAGGTCTCCTGGGTCCACCAAAGCGCATCCGCAAGAACCAGCCGGCCCTCGGCGTCAGTATTCAAGACTTCAATGGTCTGGCCCGACATTGATTTAACAACATCGCCGGGACGTTGCGCATTGCCGTCGGGCATATTTTCAACCAGGCCAATCACGCCAATCACATTGGCTTTGGCCTTGCGACCGGCAATCGCCGCCATCGCGCCGGTGACAGCGCCTGCGCCGCCCATATCCCATTTCATATCGCCCATGCCCAGGCCGGGTTTCAAGGAAATGCCGCCAGTGTCAAAGGTGACGCCCTTGCCGACAAAGGCGACCGGCGCCTCGCCCTTTTTACCGCCCAACCATTCCATAGCGACAATCTTGCTGTCGCGCACTGATCCCTGGCCGACGCCGAGAAGCGCGCCCATGCCAAGCTTTTTCATCTCCGGTTCGTTAAGCACTTTTATTTTGACGCCGAGCTTTACAAGCTCGTTGCAGCGTTTGGCGAATGACTCCGGGTAGAGAACATTGGCCGGTTCAGAAACAAGATCCCGGGTCAGAAAAATGCCGTCGCCAATTTTATCCAGCGTCGCATAAACCGTTTTCGCTTTGGTCGTCGCAGAATGAACGGCGATTTTGGTCAGCGCAGACTTGTCGGTTTTTTCTTCCTTGGTCCTGTATTTGTCAAAGCGATAGGTTTTCATGCGCGCGCCATGCGCGACATGCGCCGCAAGATCCGCCGCATCGAGTTTCTTTGTGGTAAATCCGGACAATGCGAAAATCGCAGTTTTTTCTCGCGTTGAAAGGATCTTGCCGATTGCCGAGCCGCCAAGCGATTCTGCATCCAGAGCGGAGAAGTCCTTTGACGCCCCGGCGCCGATCAAGATGGCCCGGCCATTGTCGAGGCCGGCCGGCGCGACAATTTCCAAAATGGAGCCCTTTTTGGCCTTGTATTCCGCAGCCTTGATGGCGCGCTCAAGGCCCCCGTCCGTAGCCGTGTTGATATCGGTAAAAGCCTTTGATTTCTTTCCATCCTCAAAAAGCGGGATAATCACTGCGCCGCTTTTCGGCAGGGTTGCGGTGGAAAAAGTGATCTGCATGAATGCCTCTTAATTTTTTGACTGGTGAATTGGCGGATTGCCTGGACCGGGCGCATTTTGCGCCCGCAAAACTTGTGCTAGGCCGGGATTGATTTCAAGCCGTCAATCTAGCGGCGTCGCGCCATAAAGGAAGAGGGCTCGCTTGAGCAGCTTGGACAAATACATTTTCCGCCAGTGCCTGACGCCGCTTGCCCTCATCCTTGTGGTGACAACAGCCATCGTTTGGATGACCCAGACGCTGCAGCGGGTCGATATCATTGTCGAATACGGACAGGGTCTGGCCGTTTTCGCCTTCCTGAGCATCCTCATTATCCCCAGCTTGCTGGCAATCATTATTCCTTTCGCACTTTTTGGGGCAACCGTTTATGCGCTGTTTCGGCTTCATTCAGACAGCGAAATTGCTGCGATGTTTGCCGCTGGCGTCAGCCGCCGGCGGATCGCCGGACCGATCCTCCTGATTACGATTTTTGGCGCCGCCGTCACCTTTTACGTCAATGTCGATCTGATGCCGCGCAGCTACAGGGTGCTGAAACAGGAAATTGTTAATATCCGTGCGAACGTCGCCAGTTCTGTCCTGCGCAGCGGGGAGTTCACCAATGTCATCGACGGATTTACGATATACATTGATGAAGTGCGCCCCGGCGGTCAGTTTGTCGGATTGCTGGTCAATGATCATCGTAACGGCGATAGCCCGGAAACCTATATGGCCGAGCGCGCAATTATGCAGGAGACCGACAATGGCGCTGTCCTCTTGCTCAAGCGGGGCAATATCCAGAGGGTCGCCCGCTACACCGGCAAAGTAAGCATCGTTCGATTTGAAGAGTGGGCGGTTAATCTCGCCGCCTTTAATGATCGGCCGCGCGAACTGCAACTGGAATTGACGGAACGGTATTTAGGGGAACTGTTCAATCCCGACATGTCAAATCCCTATGACAAGGCAAATGCAGGCAAATTAATCGCCGAAGGTCACGCACGGATTGCGGCGCCGATTTACGCTTTTGCCTATGTGCTGGTCGGTCTTTATGCGCTGATCGGCGGTCCCTATAGCCGCCGCGGTTACTTTTTCCGGGTCAGCATCGCCGGCAGCGCAATCTTCTTCGTCCGTGTATTAGGGTATGTCGCGCAGGGCATCATCGAAACATCCGCGGCGTATTGGGCGCTTTATGCAATACCAGGATCTATCGTATTAATCGTCGGCGCCTTGCTTTTTGCGCCGGCCGCAGCGGCAAAACCAATAATTGCCGAAGGCGCAGCCTGATGCCGCCGATCACTCTTTTTAAGTATATTGCATTGCGCACGATGGCCGGGATTGGCGCCCTGTTTGTTATTCTTGCCAGTTTTATCCTGCTTGCAGATCTTATTGAGAATATGAGATTTGCCGGCAAAGTGGAAAACGGCGATTTCGGCTTCGCCCTCGCGCTCACGATATTGCGCGTGCCGGCCCTGACCCAGGCGCTCATACCTTTTGTGTTTTTGTTCGGCTCAATCTGGATGTTCAACCAGTTGAACCGGCGGTCAGAAGTTTCCGTGATGCGATCTGCCGGGCTTTCAGTTTGGCGCTTGCTGGGACCAGCAGCGCTGATTGCGACGTTGGCCGGCGTCACGATCATTACGATTATAGATCCAATTTCGTCAAAGATGCTCTATTACGCCGAGCAAATAAAAAACGTTAAGACTGGCCAGGATAGAAACCTAGTACGGGTGCTTGGCGATGGAATATGGTTGCGCCAGCGCGACGCTGACATGCAACTTATTATCAACGCCCAGAATTTCGACGATGAACGCGCCGCTCTGGAACGCGTAACCGTCTGGCGGTTTGGCGGCGAAAGTGTTTTTCTTGAACGGATAGACGCTGACGAAGCATTCTTGTCCGGGCGTACGATCGAACTTCACAATGCCCGCTTGATGTCAATTGCAGAGCAAGTGGAACGGCGCAGCCCGGTATTTGCTATCCCAACTGCCCTCTCACCCGGCGATCTGCGCGAGCGGGTTGCCCCGCCGGAAACCATGTCCCTGTGGCAATTGCCGCGTTTTATCCTGTTGGCGGATGCTGCGGGGTTGCCGACAACGCGCTATCACATCCGGTTTCATGATTTGTGCGCAACGCCCCTGAAATTGCTGGCCATGGTTCTGATCGCGGCGGCCTTCTCGCTGCGGCCAATGCGAATGGGCGGCGCGCTGCCGCTTTTGTTGTTTTCAATTGGCGCAGGCTTTCTTCTTTATATGTTGTCCGAGATTTCCACAGCCTTTGGGGAATCGGGCCTTGCGCCGGTTGCGCTCGCCGCCTGGACACCGGCCGTGATCGCGACCCTGGCTGCGGTCACCGCGCTTTTACACCTGGAAGACGGTTAGCGCCTTTTCACCAGACCTTGGCTGGACCTCACTCAAAGGGTCATTTATCCATAAATCGGCGCAGTTGTTCCGATTCGCGCCGCATAGGAGTTGTTTTGAGTCGCAATCGCCGCATAGCGCGACTGTGGATGAGCACTGTTTTGGCCAACGCCGGAGCGGGCTTACCGATGGCTGCCTATGCCCAGGCGGATTTGCCCGTCAACGCGCGAAATGCAGCGCCGATTGAAAATGTCGACATCGTTAAGCAAGGCGACGCGGACGATGAGGCGGACGAAGTCTTGTTCGAGGCGGACAGTGTTCTGCGGGAATTTGAAGACGGCCCGATTATCGCTGAAGGCGACGTGCGGGCGTATTTCGGCGAGCGCTATTTACGCGCCGATAAACTGATATACGACCCGGCTGCAGACATCGTCATTGCCGAAGGCAATGTCTCGATAACCGATGAAAATCTCGACACTGCCTTTGCCGGACGCGTTGAGCTGTCCGGCGATCTTCGCGACGGTATTGCAGAAAACTTCAGCGCCCTCCTCGAGGACAACACCCGCCTTGCCGCCGAGAGCGCAGTGCGGGAACGAGGGGCTAAAACCCGACTTAACAAGGCCGTCTATACTTCATGCGATGTTTGCAAAGGCGATGGAGAAGAAAAAACGCCAACCTGGCGCATCAAGTCGCTGCGTGTAACACGCGACGAAGAACGCAAGGTCGTCCGGTTTCATCATGCATTTCTTGAGATCAAAGGGGTCCCGATTTTCTATGTCCCCTTCCTGCAGGCGCCGGACCCGTCAGTGGAACGCCAATCCGGTTTTCTGGCGCCGCATATCGGCGCCTCCAGCCGCCTCGGCTTCAATATTGAAATGCCGTACTACCTCGCGATCTCCAATCATCAGGACGCCACCTTCTTTCCAAAGATCACCACAAAAGACGGCATTTTGTGGCAGGGCGAATATCGCCGCCGCGGCAAACACGGATACCATGTTCTGTCCGGCGGGGTCATTGATTATAACAACCAGAACATGCCCGACGAAGGCATACCCGGCGTCCGCTGGCACTATTTCGGCCGCGGCTATCGCGACTTTGGCGACAACTGGCGCGCCAGTTACGATTTCGAGCGGGTCTCAGATGACGCCTATCTTCGGAACTACGATGTGGAAAGGCGCGGCGATTTGCGCCAGGAGCTCAATCGCAGCAGCACAAATCAATTGCGGAGCAACGCCCGCCTGGCCTGGAACAACGGCGGCAGCAATCTGACCATTGACAGCTATTTGTTTCAGGGGTTGCGCGCAGCAGACGACAGCGCCACCACGCCTTACGTGCTGCCGCTAATCGACTTTCACCATGATGTCGCACAAAAGATAGCCGGCGGACGCGCGACGGTCGGCGCCAACATTGCCATATTGCAGCGCTCCGGCGGCGCAGACTCGAGACGATTCACCGCAAACGCCAAATGGGAACGCGACATTACGACGAGAGGCGGTCACAGGTTTAATCTGTTCGCGGAAGCACGGGGGGATGTCTATTATTTCGAAGACCTCGATCTGGGAACGGAAGTTTGCTCGGACCCGATGGCTGCTTGCGCAGTGAACTTTCCCGGCCTCACCAGCGGCGATCCGACAAAAGCTGAAACACGCTTTGCGCCGACGGCAGGTGTTGAATGGTCATATCCGCTTACGCGGGAATTTGCCGGTGCGCGCTTGTTTGTCGAACCGCGTATCCAACTTGTCGCCAGTCTCGCGAACCGCAATTCCGCAGATATTATCAACGAAGACTCGCAAAGTATCGAATTCGATTACGCGGGCCTTTTTGATTATAATAAAGCAACAGGCTTTGACTCATTTGAAGACGGCCAGCGCATGAATATCGGCGTCTCCGCTTCGGCGGTGTGGCCGAATGGCGTTGCGATCGAAGGGGCCATCGGCCAGCAGCTGCGCGTTCAAACCACGGATGCATTTGATTTCTCCTCCGGCCTTGGCGAGACATCATCTGACATTGTCGGCTCACTAAATCTGCGTTACGGCTCAAGAGTCAGCATTGAAAACCGGTTCCGAATTGAAAATGACACCGGCTCGATACAACGCGCAGAGTCCATGGCGCTTTACCGCACCCGCCGTTTTCAGGGCGCTGTAAGCTATGTTCGATTGAATGAGGAAAATGTCGCCAATAATCTGGTGCGGCGTGAGGAATTGACGGCGCGTGGAAATGTAAAGCTCTCAGATCACTGGTCTGTCGGCGGCGCCTGGCGCCTCGATCTGGTCGGAAACCGGACAATTCGTCAGGATTTCATCGTCGGTTATGAAGATGAGTGCTCCAAATTTGGCATTACCTACCGGCGCGACCGTACCCAGGACAATAATCTCCGGCCCGACAATGCAGTCATTTTAAGTTTCACGCTGAAATCCCTTGTCAATTGACACCTTGCGTCGCCATAATTTCGGTCTATTTTCCCGGCATTAGCGGTATTGGCCGCTGCCCGACCAGCAGCGCGCGGCTACGCACTATTGGCAAGCGGCAAGGCGCCGCGCAATTTGAGGCGACAATACGTAAAATGCGCATTTTCAGAGTTAGTTCAATTGCTTGTGGCTTGTTCCTGGCCTTCTTTCCGGCCATCGCTCAGACCCAGGAAACCAGTGAGAGCTTAATCGCCCGTTCCGGCGTCCCGGCAGAATCAGTCGCGGCAATCGTCAATGATTCGGTCATCACCACCTTTGATGTGCGCCAGCGGATGCAACTCATGCTGCTCTCGTCGGGTGGCCGCATCCCGGCCGAAGCGCTGCCTCAACTTCAGCAGCAAGCCATGCGCGATCTCGTTGAGGAGCGGCTGAAACTACAGGAAGCGGCAAAATTTGAGCTCAAAGTGTCCGATGCGGAGGTTAACGAAGAAATTGGCCTAATGGCGGCGCAGTCGAATCTGGACCCCAATCAATTAATCACATTGCTTGAAAGTCAGGGCATTTCGATCACCTCGTTGAAAGAGCAAATCAAGGCCGGCATCGCCTGGCCGCAGCTCGTCCAGGGCCGTTTCCGCGACCGCGTGCGAGTCAATGACGACGAAGTCGAAGATACGCTCACCCGCATGCGGGCCGACGCCAGCAAAGAGCAATTTCTGGTTTCAGAAATATGCCTTCCCGTCGATAACCCAGCGCAGGCGCAGCAATATTATCAAGGCGGCCTGCAGCTTATCGAGCAGATGCGTCAAGGCGTACCGTTTTCAGTCGTCGCACAACAGTTTTCCGCCTGCACAACCGCCGCTGTCGGCGGTGATTTAGGCTGGGTGCGCGCCGGTGAATTGCCACCCGAACTTGACGATGCAATTCGCACCTTACCACAGGGTTCCGTGACCAACCCGATCCCCTCTGAGGGCGCCTTCATGATCCTCGCTGTGCGCGACAAACGCGCCGCTGTCGTTGCGGGCGAGCCGACATTTACGCTTGCCTATGCCGCCGCATCAGAAAAACTCGGTGAAAATACCGCGCGGCTCGCCTTCGACAAGCTGTCCACCGCGGACGCCTGTTCCGGCAGAGCGTTGCGGATCGATTTGGGCGAAGACGTTGGCGTCACTCTGTTAGAGAATATGACACTCGGTTCTATTGATCCGCGCTTCAGCCCCTTCATTGAGGACCTGAACAGAGGCGACACCAGCACCGTCATTAACGCCGATGGCGCTTATCACGCCGCTTATGTTTGCGACAAAGATGAAGGGCTCGGCCTGCCATCGCGTGACGCACTCGAAAACCGCATTTACGGACGTCAATTGTCACGGATCGGTCAGCAATATTTACGCGATGTCGAACGTCAATCGATGGTCGATATTCGTCTTAAAGCCCCCCTCTCACCAAACGGCTAAGAGCGATAATTGACATCACCAACCGATATCGCACCGCCCCTTGCGCTGACCATGGGCGAGCCGGGCGGCGTCGGTCCTGAAATAACAGCAAAGGCGTGGGAAACCCTGCGCGGGCGGGCGAAGGCGTTTTTTGTCATTGCCGATCCGGAGATTCTTAAAAATATCGGCGTCTCTGTCACCGTGATCGATGCGCCGTCCATGGCGCATGCCGTATTTTCCTCCGCGCTGCCGGTCATCCCCATTGAAAGCGCCGTTGCGGCGATCCCGGGCCAATCATCGCCCGCAAACGCCGCCGCTGTCATCGAGAGCATTCGTCGTGCAACATCATTCGCTCTTGAGGGCTCCGCCGCGGGGATCGTCACCAACCCCATCCAAAAATCATCCCTGATCGCTGCTGGCTTTGAATTTCCAGGCCATACGGAATTTTTGGCGGACCTGACCAAACATGCGCCGGTCGCCAAGGGCGAAAAGCGCGGCGCCGTGATGATGATTGCGGGACCGCATCTTAAAACCGTGCCAGTTACGATCCATGCATCTGTCGTCAATGCCGTAAGATCACTAACATCCGACATGATCGTTGGGACCGGGATCATTACCGCGCAAGCCCTTAAGGCTGATTTCGGCATCACGGCGCCGCGCCTCGTCCTTTCCGGCGTCAATCCCCATGCGGGCGAAGGCGGCGCCCTCGGAAATGAAGACGCCGAAATTGTTGCGCCAGCGGTCGAAGCATTGCGCGCGGCCGGCATTGACGCGCGCGGCCCCCTGCCTGCAGACACCATGTTCCATGCAGAGGCGCGCGCAACATACGACGCCGCGCTCTGCATGCTTCATGATCAGGCCCTGATCCCTGCAAAGACGCTCGGTTTTTATGATGCGGTTAATGTTACCTTGGGATTGCCGATCATTCGCACCTCACCGGATCACGGCACCGCGCTTGATATTGCCGGTAAGGGCCATGCGCGCGCCGACAGCCTGATCGCCGCGATCAGTCTTGCCGCAGATTTATCGACGCGGCGGCGTGGACAAGGCTCATGACGGCGGCGCTGCCGCCGTTGCGCGAAATCATTGAACAATTTGACCTCGGCGCAAAAAAATCCCTCGGCCAGCATTTCCTGCTTGATCTCAACATTACGCGAAAGATCGCTCGGGCGGCGTCTGTCTGCGCTGCAGATACTGTGCTGGAAATCGGCCCGGGGCCCGGCGGCCTGACGCGGGCGCTTTTGGAAACCGGCGCGCGGGTCATCGCCATCGAGCGCGATCGCCGCTGCATTGATGCGCTACAGATGCTGTCCGGACATTTCGGCGGCAAATTCTCAATCATCGAAGCCGACGCCATGACAGCGGACGAAGCCGCGCTTACCGGCGCCGCCGCGCCCGTCAAAATCATCGCCAATCTGCCTTACAACATATCAACCGAGCTTTTGATCAAATGGCTCAAAACCGGGCCGGCGCTGTGGTCGGAAATGGCGCTGATGTTCCAGAAAGAAGTCGCCGATCGCATTCTCGCAGCGCCAGGATCAAAAACCTATGGCCGGCTGTCGGTGATCGCCCAGGCCGCAAGCCTTCCGTCACGCGCATTCGATCTTCCGGCGCGCGCCTTTACCCCCCCGCCGAAAGTCCAGTCAACGGTCGTTTTGTTTGCGCCGCCGAAGGATCAGTGGAATCATTTGGGGGCGCTTGAAAAGGTCACGCAAGCGGCGTTTTCGCAGCGGCGCAAGATGGTGCGAACGTCATTAAAAGCGGCGTTTGGCGACAGGCTTCAACAAGCGCTCGATAAATCCGGGGTTTTAGAAACGCAACGGGCGGAAGAGCTTTCCGTTGGGCAATTCAAGCATCTCGCCGAGCTTTTGTAAGGATCTCAAGCCTGCAACACGTTAAACTCATTACGCTCGAACGCTTCGGCCAGTTTAAATTTTTGAATCTTTCCGGACCCCGTCAATGGCCATTCATCAACATAGATCCAAAATGCCGGGGTCTTTTGCGGCGACAGTCTGGCGCGAATAAATGATTTCAATGAAGCGGCTTCCGGCGGCTTATCGCAGGTCGCCCGCATGAAACATGCAACCTGTTCTCCCCATTTATCGTCCGGCACGCCAACAACTGCAACTTCAGCGATGTCTTCATGTTCAAGCATCGCATTTTCAATTTCCGCCGGAAACAAGTTTTCGCCGCCGCGGATAATCATTTCCTTGACGCGGCCCGTGATCGTCAGATAGCCGCGTGCGTCCATCCGGCCGAGATCGCCGGTATGAAGCCAGCCATCTCCATCTATCGCCGCTTTTGTCGCCTCGGGATTGTCATGATATTCGGTCATCACCAGATAGCCGCGCGTGCAAATTTCACCTTGCTCGCCAATGGGGACGATTTCGTTGGTTAAAGGATCGCGTATTGACGCTTCCACATGGGGTAAAGGCTGGCCGATAGTTTGCGTCAGGTCATCAATCGTGTCGTCGCTGCGCGTTTGCGTGATGACTGGCGACGATTCCGTCTGCCCATAGACAATCTGGATCATGGCGCCGAAAACATCTTTGGCCTTGCGTACGAGCTCCGGTGCGACCATCGCGCCGCCGGACATCATGCGTTCAACGGATGTGATGTTCGCACTGCTTTTTTCCACCTGATCAATCAGCGCAACAATCATTGTCGGCACGCCGAGAATAAATCGCGGGTGTTCCCGCTCCATCACCCGCGTAATCATTTCCGGGTCAAAAACCGGCGCGAGCAACATTGTCGCGCCAAGGCCAAGACCGCCAAGCACCAGGATTGCACAACCGGTCGTATGAAAGAGCGGCATATGGTGGATAAAAATATCGCCGGGCTTTACGCCCGCGCGCGTCATGGTGTCAAAACCGTTCTGCACCAATCCATGATGATGCAAAAGAGCGCCTTTAGGAAATCCTGTCGTTCCGGAAGTATACTGTATTTGCACCGGATCATGCGGAGAAACATCGGGAAGGACGCCTTGATCAGCACCCTCATACATTGCATCACGATCAGTCAGCAGAATCCGGCGTTTGATCGCCGGTAATTGATCGCAAGCTTCATCGGCAATTGCCTTCATCGGGTTGCCGCGAAAACTCGTCACGTAATAAATGGCTTCAGATTGTGATTGCGCCAGAACGAATTTCAATTCACGCGCCTGATAGGCGGGATTGACGGTCACAAGCACAACGCCGGCAAGCCCTGCGGCCAATTCCAGCAAAACCCATTCGGGAATGTTATTGGCGTAGACGGCGATGCGCGCGCCTTTCGCATGCCGCGACGCCAGCGCGAGCGCAAGGCGCATCGCATCGGCGCGCAATTCATCATAAGTCCAGCTCCGGGCAACAGCGCCGTCAAAGGTAAGTTCCCTCAGCGCTGGCCGGTCGGGAATTTCAACCGCCTGTCGCCGCAGCATATCGCCAACCGTGGCAGCCTGTTCTGGCGCGCCATCCTGCTTCGGAAAATATGAATCCCTGAGATCCATGTGATACATATTTGTCCCCCCGTTAAATCTTTCGAATGATTTGGGTTTGGGTGACCACCGCCGCCAGCTTTCCATCTTCCCGGAAGATTTCAGTTTTCCAGACCTGCAAGGTGCGGCCAAGATTGATTGGCGTCGTCACAGCTTTTGCTGTTTGTCCGACCGGCACGGGCCGTAAAAAATTCGTTTTGCTTTCAATCGTCGAAGTCGTGCACCCTTCGGGCATATTTAAGAATGCTCCACAGCCGCCGAGATTATCCGCAAACGCCATGATTGCGCCGCCATGCAGCGTTGCCGGGATCGTGCAATGATCAGGCGTCACCAATAATTCTGCTTCCAGCCGATCTTTGGTCGCCAGGATCATCTTTACGCCCATAAGCTTTGCAAATGGCGCATTGGTTTCGTTAAAGGCGGCCGCCAGATTCTCTTCGCCCATCATCACCCTGCATTTATCAATATGGCGACCAGCAGCGCCGTTTCAGAACCTCTATTGATCCAGGCATGGTTCGTTGCGCGCTGGATGACGACATCGCCGGGTTTCAGCGGCGTCGGCGCGCCGTCATCAAGCAACAAATCCACTTCGCCTTTGACGAGAATAATAATATCCAGAGAATCCGTTTTGTGCATCATTGGATGCCGCGCCGTATCGACCCGGCAATGAGAAGCCTCAATGGCGCCGAACCCAAAAGCAGCAGCGGCTTCCCGCTCTTGTGCGGTCTTCGATTGATCTTCCGGCGGCGTTGTAAACCAGCGCACTTTCACCGCGCCTGAATCGGGTTCAAGTTTCAAATTTTCGACCGACAGCCGATCCGTTGCGTCAAAAAGTTTGTCAGTCTGCAAATCGGCGGCCCAGATTTCAGCAAGGCCTGCTTCTTCTACTGCGACTAATTTTGCCGCAGCGCCGTCAATTAAAATACGCGAACGCCCGTCGCCATTATTGTCCGTAACAATGCGGCGAAGCGACTGCCAGTCCATCAGCGCCTACTCCGCAGGCGGTGGGCTGATCGCGCTGACAATCGATGACGCGTCATAGGCCGTGTCATCATCCGGCGCATCACCAGCGCCCATCAAAATTTCAAGGCGCACGGTGAAAAAGTCGCGAGCGCCGATTTTTCCGAAATTGCCGCCAACGCCAACGCCTACGCTTGATCTCCGGCCATAAGACCCGGTGCCAACGCCTGCGCCAAGCGTTACGCCGCCGCGCTGGTTACGTGAGACATCGCGCGCGACAACGCGAAACCATTCATATCCGTTCTGCAAAGCGAGCTCGCCCGCGCGCAGCATTGCGTAATCTTCGACCTGTTCGGGCAGCATGCCGCCGGAACCCCGATAGACGACGCGATAACGATCCTGTTCGATGCGTGTTTCTTCGTAACCAAAGCCTTTTGGGTCGGCGGGGCCATAGGCCGTCGGACCAACCGCAGCGCAAGCGCCAAGAGCAATTGCTGCCGCCAGGATCATCAGCCGTTTCATGAGCGCGCCTCCATTTCTATAACCCGGCCCTTATACCCAATTTCGCAGTCAATTGGGCGTAAAAAGCATTCAAGTTCCTGCTTTTTCCTTCAAGACGCCTGACTTGCGCCCAAATCGCGGCGTTAGCTGGCGGCGAAACGGGAAAGAGAGAGTTGTGGCGCGCAAATATTTCCTACTTAACGAAAATCTTTACGATCTCGTTGTCGTAGGCGCGAGTTTCGCGGGGCTGATCGCCGCGCGCACTGCAGCGCATCGCGGCCTTAAGGTCGCAGTGCTGGATGCAAAATCAGAGCCCGGCGCCCGTGTCCGCACCACCGGCATCCTCGTCAAGGAAGCTGTCGACGAATGCGATATTCCGGCGGCGCTGACCCGGAAAATTCCGGGCGTGCGGCTTTATGCGCCGAACGGACGCCACACTGATTTATTTGCGCCTGGCTATTATTTTCTCGCAACCGATACGCCCGCCATCATGCGCTGGCTGGCGCGCGAAGCCGTTCGCGCCGGCGCAGATCTGTATTTTGGCGCACGGTTCCATGGCGCGACACTTACGCATGATCGCGTTCACATTCACGGCCTCGACATTTCAGCGCGCTATCTTCTCGGCGCCGACGGCGCCAAATCGCGCGTCGCGCGAAATTTCGGGCTCGGGCGCAACAGTGAATTCCTGATCGGCGTGGAAACCGAATATGAGGAAACGCCAACGGTCGATCCGGATTTTCTCCACTGTTTTGTCGATACAAATCTGGCGCCCGGTTATCTTGGCTGGGTGGTTCCCGGCGCAAATATGACCCAAGCTGGCCTCGCCGTCGCGAACAGCCCGTTCGGCGCCGAGCGCAAACCGGAATTCGCGGCGTTCGCAAATCGCATCGACCGTTACTTTGCGCTCTCCAATTGTGAGGTCCTGCACCGGCGCTCGGGCCCGATCCCCTGCGGCGGGCTTGTCTCACCTTTATCGACCCATCGTGTTTTGTTGACCGGCGACGCCGCCGGACTTGTTTCGCCGTTGACCGCAGGCGGCATCCGCTTTGCTTTTCAATATGGACGGCGCGCGGGCGGCGCGATCGCCAATTATCTTCTCGACGACGGGCCAGACCCTGGCGCAATGATGGCGCAGGAATATCCGCGATTTGGCCTCAAAAAATGGATGCGCCGCTTGTGGTCGGCAGCGCCGTCAAATGCGGTTCTCAATGCAACGTTATTTACGCCGCCGATGCGCGCACTCGCGCAATGGATTTATTTTCAAAAGCGCGGAGCGACTATAAAAGCAAAAACGGAAACGCCGTTTCTTCGCTTAACCTAGCCGAATATCTGTCCAATCACTTCCGGCCGCATCGCCACGGTCAGGGCGACGCCGGCAATAGCGCCGCCAAGATGGCCTTCATGGGCGATGCGATTGCCTTCGCGCCCCATCAAGCGGGCGGATATGATGATGAACAGCACGCCATATAAGATTGCCGGGATACCGATGGGAATAAACAAAATGTAGATGTTGTTCAGGGGATAAAATACGCAATAGGACAAGACAACGCCGGATACGGCGTCAGAAGCGCCAATAGAGGAATAGGTCAAATTTTCGCGATTGGCGTAAAATGAGACTATCCCGCTGACGAGGATTGCGCCGAAATAGACAACGAGAAATCCATCGGTACCGAGAATTCTTTCTACTGTCGGACCGAAAAATAACAGTGTCATCATATTGAACAGCAAATGGAAAAAATCCACATGCAGGAATGACGATGTAAAAACACGGTAATGCTGTTTGCGGCGAGAAACAGCGCCGACATGGAAGGCGAAATCGCTGACAAATTTCCGGTCGCCCAAGAGCCCGTAAAGACTGGCGATGAGATTAGCGATAATCAGCGCATAGGTCGCAGGCGCGCCTTCAAATTCCATATTATTGTCCCGCCCAGGCAAAGCAGTTTGTGTAGCTGATTTTTGAGCCCCGCGTCACGTTATTCTTACAGCAATTTAAGGAACTGGATTGCCGATGGTGCAAGGTCCCATCAACTGCGCCATAGCCATTATGGCTCAACTGTTCTCGGCCTCTTGTGGCGTCAGTGTCTTCAATGTCAGCGCATGGATCGGCCCGGCCAGTTCCTCGCGCAAAATATCATTGACCAGCCGCTGGCGCGCCACCCGCGACAGGCCTTCGAATTGGCCGGCGACAATCATAACCCTGAAATGGGATTGGCCGCCTTCCCGGGCGCCGGCATGGCCTGCATGCAAATGTGACTCATCCTTGACGTCCAGCCTGGAAGGCGAGAGACGCGCGGATATTTTCTCATGGATGATTTCAGCGACGAGCATCGGCGCGATGTCATCGCATATCCCGCAAATCTGTCAAGATTGTGTGAAGCGCCCAGCGGGACCATATTAGCGCCATGGCCAAGAAAGAATATAAGCCGCGTCTCGGTTTCGACATCCGTGCGAAGCCCCCCGCCGGGAAACAAAAACCGCCGGCATGGGCGGAACCGAGCGATCGGACCTGCGAGAAAAAGGGCTGCGAGGAACAAGCGGCGTGTAGCCTGCCAAAATCGCCTCGAGAGCCGCGCAATCGCGCATGGTTCTGTCTGGCGCATGCGCGCGAGCATAACAAGAGCTGGAATTATTTCGACGGCATGTCGGACGCCGAGGCCAAAGCGGCCAGAGAAGCCAATATTTATGGCGACCGGCCAACCTGGTCGATGGGCAAAAACGACCGCGCCCGGGCGGCTTCGCGAGCCGCCGGCCCGGCCGATATGACTGACGCCTTTGGCCTGCTTGGTGAAGAGGCGAAAACGCAAACGGAAGTGCGCGGTCATTATCGAGACGGAAAGCGGCTGACCAAACTGCAGGTCAACGCCTTCGACACACTGGCCTTGCCCTACACAGCGCCGGCGCTGGAAATTCGCCGTCGCTACGCGGAATTGGTGCGTAGGTTCCATCCCGACTCCAATGACGGTGACCGGGGCGCTGAAGAACAGCTGAACGAAGTCGTTAAATCCCACACAATATTGAAAAAAGCGCGGTTTTTGTAGCAAGCCGGCAAGGCGCCATAAGCTCTTGTCAGGGCGCTCCATTCGGGCGAGGTTCCGCCCGCCCAAGTAGATTGAAGAGACCTCCAGCGCCATGGCCGTAATTTCCGACGAAAAATTCCTCGAACAGCCGGACAAAACCGTATCCGCCAAGAAAGTCTTCGGCGTCGATCTCGACATCAAGATACCGGCCTTTTCAAAGCCGAATGAATATGTGCCGCCGCTGGACGAGGCTTATCGCTTTAATCCCGAAACAACCATGTCGATCCTGGCGGGCTTTGCGCATAACCGCCGCGTCATGGTTCAGGGATATCATGGCACCGGCAAGTCTACGCATATCGAGCAGGTTGCCGCGCGCCTTAACTGGCCGTGTATCCGCATCAATCTCGACAGCCATATCAGCCGTATTGATCTGATCGGCAAGGATGCAATTGTTGTCGAGGACGGCGTCCAGGTAACGGCATTCAAAGAAGGCATATTGCCCTGGGCGTTTCAGCGCCCGGTAGCCCTTGTGTTCGATGAGTATGATGCGGGCCGCCCTGATGTGATGTTCGTGATTCAACGCATTCTCGAAGCGGAAGGACGATTGACGCTGCTCGACCAGAACAAGGTATTGACGCCTAATCCGTGGTTCCGATTGTTTTCAACGACCAACACAATTGGACTCGGCGACACAACCGGTCTTTATCACGGTACGCAGCAAATCAATCAGGGTCAGATGGACCGCTGGTCAATTGTCACAACGCTCAATTATCTGGAACATGACGAGGAAGCTGCGATCGTCATTGCAAAAGCGCCGCTCTATGACTCGCCGGACGGGCGCAAAGCCATCGACGCGATGGTGCGCGTTGCTGATATGACGCGCAATGCATTTATTGCCGGCGATATATCCACCGTCATGAGCCCGCGCACAGTTATTACCTGGGCGCAAAACGCTGAAATATTTCAAGATATTGGCTATGCATTCCGTGTAACATTTTTAAATAAATGCGATGAATTGGAACGCGCTACAGTTGCCGAGTTTTATCAACGGGCGTTTGGCGAAGATTTGCCTGAAGCGGCGCCACAAGTAAGCGTCGCTTAAGGTTTTTACCCCATAAATTATACGTGATTTCTCGTGAATTTGCGCCAGGCGCAAATACCGCTAGAAGGAACTCCATGGCTGAGTATGAAATAACCGCCCCGCCCGCCTGCGATAAATCGGAAGTTTCCGATTCGCGATCTCATGAGGACGCTATGCTGTCCCGGATCGTCGCGCATTGTAACGAATTTCGCGGCGCCAGTTTGCCGCGCAGTGCTGGGCAATTGGCGCTTAATCTGGCGATTTTTGGCGCAATCGTCGCTGCCATGTACGCATCGCTTGGGGCAGGCTTTTGGCCGGTGACAATCCTTCTCACTATTCCCGCCGCCGGAATGCTCACACGCATCTTTATCATTCAGCATGATTGCGGACATGGATCATATTTCAAATCGAGGCGCGCCAATCACGCCGTCGGGTGGGCGCTCAGCCTACTGACTTTTACGCCTTATGGATTTTGGCGCGACGCGCACAATCGTCATCATGCCGGTTCCGGCAATTTGACACGGCGCGGCATGGGCGGCGTCGATACATTGACCGTCGAAGAATATCAGCGCCTGACGCCGTTCAAAAAAGGTCTTTATAAATTCTATCGCAACCCGTTGACCTTACTTATCTCCGGCCCGCCGATTTATTTCATCCTGCTGCAACGCATTCCGATCGCCAGCCCGATGCCCTATTCAGAAGTCTATCACGGCATGAAAGGTCCGCGCATCTGGCAAAGCGTGATGTTGTTAAACGCAGCGCTGATTGTATTTTACGCCGCGCTTTCCTTTTTCTTCGGCGCTCTGGCGACGCTTGTTGTATTTCTTCCCATCGTTTCATTAGCGGGTATCGCCGGCGCGTGGCTGTTTTATATTCAACATCAATATGAGGAAGCCTATTGGCGGCCTCAAAAAGAGTGGGATTATAATCGCGCCGCGCTTTACGGCAGCTCTCACTACGCCCTGCCGCCGGCGCTGCAATGGTTCACCGGCAATATCGGCCTGCACCATATCCACCATTTGTGCAGCCTGATCCCGAATTACCGCCTGCAGGAATGCTATGAAAAAAGTCCTGATTTGCAGAAGCTGCCCAAGCTTACTTTTGTGGACAGTCTCAAAAGCGCGCGATTGGCTCTGTGGGACGAGGCGCAAGGGCGGATGGTCGGATTTTCCGCTGTTCGGTAATGTTGCGCCGCACGCTTTCTTAAAACCCCGCCTAATTTCAAATCACCGCAAAATGCAGCTCACTGCTCTAGCGGTTGCTCCGCAATCCGTGCCATGAATTACCCTCCTGCCAATTTATGAGGGGTTCCATGAAACGCATTATCCTGTCAGCCGCACTCGCCATGCTGCCTTCTTTCGCACACGCACAAAATGAAGGCGTCATGACGCGCATCGATGGGCGCTACGACCAGACTGCAACTATTGCCCGGCAAATCTGGGAATGGGCCGAGGTCGGCTATCAGGAAGAAAAAGCGAGCGGCCTGTTAAAAGATACGCTGCGCGCGGAAGGCTTTGACATTACCGAAGGGGTTGCCGGGATTCCAACAGCGTTTACGGCGCAATATGGCGATGGCGGTCCGGTGATCGCAGTGCTTGCCGAATTCGACGCCCTGCCCGGCATTAATCAGGATTCCGTTTCTACGCGCGCGCCAATCGACGGAAAAACCGCCGCCCATGCGTGCGGGCATAATCTGTTCGGCGCCGGTTCCGTTGGCGCGGCCATCGCGATCAAGGAATGGCTGGAAGAAACCGGAACGCCGGGAACCATCCGCCTTTACGGCACGCCCGCCGAAGAAGGCGGCAGCGGCAAAGTCTATTTGGTGCGCGAGGGCCTTTTCAACGATGTAGACATCGCGCTTCATTGGCATGCGGATGACGAAAACTCAGCAGCCGCACGCACGAGTCTCGCCAACCGTTCGGCGAAGTTTCGGTTTCGCGGCGTTTCTGCCCATGCCGCCGGCGCGCCGGAACGCGCACGCTCAGCACTCGACGGCGTCGAAGCGTTTAACATGATGATCAATATGATGCGTGAGCATGTCCCGCAGGAAACCCGCATCCATTATGTCATTACCAGCGGCGGCAATGCGCCTAATGTTGTACCGGACTTTGCAGAGGTTTTTTATTATGTCCGCCATCCCGCGGCAAAAGGCGTTGAAGAAATCTGGGCCCGCGTCGCAGAAGCCGCGCGCGGCGCAGCGTTAGGCACTGGAACGCAGGTCGATTGGGAAGTCATTCACGGCAACAATCCGCTTCTCGTCAACGAAACGCTCGCAAAAATGATGGATAAAAAGCTGCGGGAAGTTGGCGGCGTCACCTACACCAAGGAAGAAGAAAAATACGCAAAGAAAATCTTCGCGAGTTTCGACGATCCGCGGCTCTCACTGGGCTCTCAAGAGGAAATTCAGCCCTATGAGCGATCGCTGGGTTATGGATCAACCGATGTGGGCGATGTATCCTATGCAGCGCCCACCGTCGGGCTTCGCGCCGCCGCCTGGGTGCCCGGCACATCCGCCCATAGCTGGCAGTCCGCTTCGGCCAGCGGCATGTCGATCGGCTTTAAAGGCGCGCAGATCGCCGCCAAAACGCTGACCCTTGCAGCGATTGAGCTCTATTCCAATCCCGAACTGCGAGAAGCGGCGCGCGCGGAATTCGAAACCGCGCGCGGCGAGAATTATAAATATCAATCGCTGCTCGGCGATCGCAAGCCGCCGCTCGATTATCGGAAATAGCGAAAGCGTCGGCGCGGACGCAGAAGGCGCGCTGATTCCCTGCGGTTTCCTCAATGGCGAGTAATCGCCGATTGTGTTGAAAAAGTCGGGGCGCGATTTCGTGGCGCAACAAATTGGAAGAAACTTGCAAAACGTCGCTCAATTTGAGTCAGTGACTTCACAGTTCGCCTCAGTATAGGTAGAGTATATCATCCTTATACTGTGCAACTCGCGTTTTTGGACTTTTCAACACAATCCGCCAATATGAGAGATTTAACAAGCTTAACGACAGGAATCGTCGCCGAGGCGATCCAAGGACCGCTGGTGGTTGGAGCAAATGAATAAAGGGCCTGTTTAAATCAGAAAAAGGCGATTTCGATTGAAGTCGCCGGCTCGTTCGTAACGAGACCCCTTTATTTATTAATAATAATTCGCCTATAAGGTCAGAGTATGGAGTTCCTTCGGAAACTGACGGCGCTGATCCTCGCCATCTCGCTCGCCAATTATGGCTTGCTGGCGTCAGCTGTGGCGCATGTTCATGAGGCAACGGGATTCCATCAGGTCCACCTTCTCGATGATGATGGCCACCTCCATGAACACGAAGAAACAGACCACCAACAAGATCGTGAAGGCGATGAGCCGAATGCGCCAAAACACTCGGAAACCGGGTTTCATTCGCATTCTTCTCCGCAGTTCGGTCCCATTGATACGGCGACACTGCGTGTTGCGTTCTTGACGTTGTCACGCGCCGCCTGGGTCGATCCATCGGGTGTTAATCCGCTTCATAAAGACCGGCCTCCCTTCAAGCCCCCTCGCACCATCCTCTGATCCGAACGCCTTACGTTGCGCAGTTACGCGCGACGCCGACTTGTTTGTGACGGAGGAGGTATTCCGTGAAAAGATTGATTACTGCGGCCATCATCATGGTCGCCCAGATGGCTATATTGGCTGCCGGCGCAGCGGCGCAGCCTGACCAAAATTCGGCAATATCCGCCAATGGTTCGCTGACCCGGGAGGAAGCAGTCGCGCGGGCGCTGGGTGATGATCCTGGCGTATCGGCTGCTACTGAAAGCGTGCGCGCGGCGCAGGCTGAAGCCCGGCAAGCCGGGCTTCGCCCGAACCCGACGCTGGATGTGCAGTTCGAGGATTTTGCCGGCTCCGGGCCGTTAAGCGGTTTTGACGGCGCGGAAGCAACCTATGCGTTAACGCAACAATTTGAGCTCGGCGGTGATCGCCGCGCCCGACGCACCGCCGCGGAGCTTGATGCAGATGCGGCAAGACTTCGCGCCGGGCTTTCGGAACTTGACTTGCGCGAGGCGGTCGAGATCGCGTTCGTCGAAGCCCAAGCGGCTGAAGCGTTTTCCACCGTTGCGCAATCACGCCTGCAAGTCGCGAAGGAATTCTCAGATGCCGTGGATCGCAGAGTGCGTGCGGCCCGCGACCCGGAAGCGGCGCGTGCGCGCGTTGCTGCACGTCTTGCTGAAACAGAAATTGCACTAGAAACATCAACCGCACGTGCTCGCGCCGCCAAAATATCGCTCGCCAGCTACTGGGCGGGTGCAGGTGACTTTTCCGTTGAGACGGTGACATTTTTCAGTCCGTCGCCGGCAAGGCGAGGCAGCGAGGCCTCACCTGATATTGCGCTCGTCGAAGCGATGCGCGAGCGAGCGGGAGCGCAAGTTGAGATAGAACGCGCTAAACGGGTTCCAGACCCGAGCGTGCGCGCCGGCTTTCGTCAGATTGGATCGATCGATGAGTCCGCCTTCGTCGTCGGCGTCAGTGTGCCGCTGCCAATCTGGAACCGGAATTCCGGCGCCATTGCCGCTGCACGCGCCAATCAGCGCCGCGCCGAATTCGACGTCGCGGCCCGAGAGCGCGAATTGATGCGTGAAGTTGCGTATCTTGCATCGCAAGTTGGCGCGGTGCGCGCTGAGATCACCGCGTATGCAGATCGTATCATTCCAGCGAGCGAACGCGCGCTTGATCAGTCTTTGCGCGCTTACGCCCAAGGCGGTCTTTCCTATATCGAAGTCTTGGAAGCGCAAAGCGCGTTGACCGAAGCGCGCGAACGGCAGATCGCTTCACTTCTCACTTTTCACCGGGCCGAAGCGAAGCTCGCCCGCCGTCGCGGCGCTCTGCCATCCGATAATGTTCAGGAGAATTCCCAGTGAGTATTGAGTTCATCAACGCGGCGCGCGCCGCTTGCACAGCTTTCATTTTTGTTCTGGTCGCCGCCTGCGGCGCTGCTGAGCCAACATCGACAGAAGGTCACGGCGAGGCCGAAGACTATGAACGCGGGCCGCATCGTGGCCGCATGCTGCGAGATAGTGATTTTGCTGTCGAGATCACCATCTTTGAAGACGGCGTCGATCCCGAATTTCATGTTTATCCGTATGTCAACGATAAGCCCCTACACCCGGACGAAGTCGATCTCGAAATTGACCTTGGCCGCCTCGGCGGACAGATTGATCGCTTCAAATTCACGCCGCAGGAAGGCTATCTCGTCGGCGACGGCGTCGTCATTGAACCGCACAGCTTTGATGTGACCGTGCGGGCCAGACATCAAGGCGATAGCCATGAGTGGACCTATGATTCTTATGAAGGGCGCACGACCATCGCCCAGGTGCAGGCGGACGCTGCCGGCGTTGAAGTCGAGACGACAGGGCCGGCGACGATTGAAGAAACGGTAGCGCTGGCGGGCCGCGTGGAGCTGCAACCGCATGGCCGCGCGGAGGTCGGCGCGTGGTTTCCCGGCCGGATTGTTGAGATGACAAAAAACATCGGTGAGGTTGTCGAAAAAGGCGAAATGCTGGCGCGGGTCACTGCGAGCGGCAGCCTTCAGACCTATGCGATCCCGGCGCCGATTGCTGGCGTTGTCATGGAGAGGCGCGCCAATGTCGGCGATGTGGCGGCTGCGGACCCGCTCTATATCATCGCGGATGCGCGCCAGGTTCACGCAGAGTTTTACGTCTATCCGCGCGATGCGGAACGATTGCGCGCAGGCCAAAATGTAACAGTGAAAAGTCTCAGCGGCGACAAGTCGGTCGAGGCGGAAATCGAAACCATATTGCCGTCTGCCGACATGATGACCCAAACGATCATCGCCCATGTTGAATTGCCTAATGAAGACAAGGTCTGGCGGCCGGGACAGGCAGTTGAAGGCGTCGTCGTCGTCGGCAAGGAAGACGTGCCGCTAGCGGTAAAGACGGAAGCCCTGCAACGGTTTCGGGATTTCACCGTCGTCTATGCACGCGTCGGCGAGACCTATGAGGTGCGGATGCTGAAGCTGGGCCGTCGCACACCGGAATGGACGGAAGTCCTCGGCGGCGTTGATCCGGGCGTGACGTACGTTGCGAAGAACGCCTTTCTCATTCGTCAGGATGTCGAGAAATCCGGCGCCAGCCACGATCACTAGAGAGTAACGTCATGCTCGATAATATCATCCGCTTTTCCATCCGCAATCGATGGATCGTCCTGGCGTTCGTGCTGACGCTCGCCGGACTTGGCGTCTGGAACTTCCAGCGTCTCCTGATCGATGCGACGCCGGACATTACAAATGTTCAGGTGCAAATCAATTCCGAAGCCGCCGGATTCTCGCCGCTGGAAGCGGAACAACGCGTTACTTTTCCGGTGGAAACAGCGATCGCCGGTCTGCCGGGGCTCAATTACACGCGTTCGGTTTCGCGCTACGGCCTCAGTCAGGTGACGGCGGTTTTTGAAGACGGCACAGATATCTATTTTGCGCGGCAGCTCATCAATGAGCGCTTGCAGTCGGTGCGCAGTCAATTGCCCTCGGGGGTCGAGCCCGAATTGGGCCCAATTGCCACAGGCCTTGGCGAGATATTCATGTATGTCGTTGAAGCCGAGCCCGGCGCCCGGAAGTCTGATGGGTCCGCATGGACGCCGGAAGATTTGCGAACATTGCAGGACTGGGTGATCCGGCCGCAATTGCGCACGACGCCGGGCGTCACGGAGGTCAACACCGTCGGCGGCTATGTCCGCCAATATCATGTGACTCCGTGGCCTGACCGACTTGCGGCGGCGCATCTTTCCATGCGCGATGTCATTGAGGCGATCGAGGCGAACAACGCCAATGTCGGCGCCGGTTATGTTGAGCGCTATGGCGAGCAATTGTTGGTGCGCTCAACCGGACAGGCCAAAGGGATCGAAGACCTCAAATCGATCATTGTCGCCAATCGGAACGGCGTGCCGGTTCGCGTCGCAGATGTCGCTGACGTCCTGATGGGCAAGGAATTGCGCACCGGGGCGGCGACCGAGAATGGCCAGGAGATCGTTCTTGGTACGGTTTTCATGTTAATCGGCGAGAATGCTCGCGTCGTAGCGCGCGCCGCCGCCGAGAGCCTTGAAGAAGCGGCCAAAGCGCTCCCCGCTGGCGTTGTTGCCAAACCGATTTATGATCGCACTGAACTGGTCGACCGAACGATCTCGACAGTCGAGGAAAATCTTGTCATCGGCGCGATGCTGGTAATCGTCGTGCTATTTCTCTTGCTTGGAAACTTCCGCGCGGCGCTTATCACGGCGGCAGTTATTCCGATCTCCATGTTGCTGACGATCACCGGCATGGTCGAGAACGGGATATCCGGCAATCTCATGAGCCTTGGCGCGCTCGATTTCGGTCTCATCGTGGATGGCGCCGTCATCATCGTCGAAAACTGTCTGCGCCGCTTTGGTCTCGAACAAGCAAAGCTCGGTCGGCTTCTTTCAAAAGAAGAACGCTTTCAAGTAGCGGAGGAAGCCAGCGTCGAAGTGATCAAGCCGTCGATCTTTGGCGTCCTGATCATCACGCTTGTTTACGTGCCGATTTTTGCGCTGTCGGGGATCGAAGGGAAAATGTTTCACCCAATGGCGTTTACAGTCGTCACCGCCCTGACAGCTGCGCTCATTTTGTCGCTGACCTTCGTGCCGGCAGCCGTGGCGTTGTTCGTCACGGGCAAGGTTTCGGAAAAGGAAAGTGCGGTGATGCGCGGCGCGCGCGCTCTTTATGCGCCGGCGCTTGATTTGGCGCTGCGGTTCCGCTTCCTGGTAATTGCCGCCGCTGTCGGCCTTGTCGGCGTCACTGGTTTTGCCGCGTCCCGCATGGGCTCTGAATTTATTCCCAATCTTGATGAAGGCGACATAGCTATGCACGCGCTGCGCATCCCGGGAACAAGTCTCAGTCAGGCGGTCAACATGCAAACGTCGCTGGAGGAGCGCTTGCGCGAGTTTCCGGAAGTCGAACGCATTGTCTCACAGATCGGCACGCCTGAAATCGCCACTGACCCTGTGCCGCCGAGCGTCGCCGATACGTTCATTTTTCTACACCCGCGAAAAGACTGGCCAAACCCGCGAATGCCGCGCGGCGCACTCGTCGCTGAAATGCAGGCCGCCGTCGAACAGATTCCGGGCAATCGCTATGAGTTCACTCAGCCCATCCAGATGCGATTCAATGAACTCATCTCCGGCGTCCGCGCCGATGTCGCGGTGAAAGTCTTTGGTGACGATCTCGATCAATTGCTGGAAATTGGCGGACAGATCGAAAGCGTGATTTCATTAACGCCCGGCGCCGTGGATGCGCAGTCGGAACAGATCACCGGGCTTCCGGTCCTGCAGATCGATCCCAATCGCGCGGCGCTTGCTCGTTTCGGCTTAAACGTCTCCGATCTCCAAAAAGTGCTGAAAGCCTCGCTTGGCGGCGCGCAGGCCGGTCAGATTTTCGAAGGCGATCGTCGCTTCGATGTTGTCGTACGCTTGCCGGAAACCCTGCGGGAAAACGTCGATGTCATCGGTCGCTTGCGCATCCCTCTGCCGGAGGCGGAAGACGGCGTGCGCGGCTTTGTCCCGTTGCAGGAAGTGGCGGAGATTTCGCTCATTGTCGGCCCCAATCAGATCAGCCGCGAGAACGGCACACGCCGTGCAGTGATCACCGCCAATGTTCGCGGGCGCGATCTCGGTTCGTTCATTGCCGACCTCCGCACGCGGATAGAAACGCAAGTCGAGATGCCTGCTGGCTATTGGGTCAGTTACGGCGGCACGTTCGAACAGTTGATTTCAGGCGCGCGGCGTCTGGCGCTGGTTGTTCCGGCAACGCTTTTGTTGATTTTCGGCATCCTGTTCGGGCTCTTCCGATCGGTGAAAGACGCAGCCATCGTCTTTTCCGGCGTGCCGCTGGCGCTCACCGGCGGCGTATTTGCGCTGATCCTGCGCGGCATGCCGCTGTCAATATCGGCAGGCGTGGGTTTTATCGCGCTTTCGGGCGTCGCCGTATTGAATGGCGTCGTCATGTTGACCTTCATTCGTGCCTTGGCAGCCGAAGGGCGGCCGATCAGTGAGGCGATCCGCGAAGGCGCATTGACCAGGCTTCGACCCGTCTTGATGACGGCGCTGGTCGCCAGTCTCGGGTTTATTCCGATGGCGCTGAATGTTGGCGCAGGCGCGGAAGTGCAGCGTCCGCTGGCGACAGTCGTCATCGGCGGGATTATTTCATCGACAATGTTGACGCTGTTTGTGTTGCCGGCGCTCTACCGGATCGCGCATCGGCGGCGCCCTCTGCCGCTTGATGACCCGTCAATAGTCGCGGCGCCTGTGACGGCCTGACACTCCCAGCCAATCTAACCCGGAGAATTTGACGATGTACTTGTCGCCATATGGAAGAATCTGGCCAAAAAGACTGACTGTTTTTGCCGCCGCTCGATTATCGGAAATAGCGAAAGCGTCGGCGCGGAAGAAAATGGAGCGCTGATTTTCTTTGATCTTCGCAATGGCGGCTTATCGCCCATTCGCGATTCATGCTATGAGGCTCCAAAACCAAAGGGGGAACGCAGTGCTGCTGCGACGATCAATTGAGGCCACAGCCAAAAAGCGCCATCGGGGCACAGTCTAGTTTGCGTCATCCGCGCCCACGTCGACGCATAATTCGCCAATTGCGGCGGCGATCAAGTCACACGCGGATCGAGACTCCGTCAAAATTTCATTCAAAAAATTTTCGGCGACAATTTGATTCCTAAGTTGGCCAATCGCGATGGTGATAAATTCCCGGTCACTCCTCAAGGATTCCCAATCATAGGTCGACAAAAGAATGTCGGAATCGGTGGCTTCGGGATTGTAACGCCAAATGACATGTCTCCGATAGCCATTCCAAAATGTGTCGCTGGAATCGGCAAAACCCGATTGAAGTTGATTGAGGGCGCTGATGGACGCGTATAAAGACGCAAGGCTATCCCGTATTTCTGCGTCGCGAATCAATTGCAGCTGGCCCGAGGATCGCAATTCGTCATAAACCACATTCACGACGACCAGTTGTGGGAATTGGCTCAGCGTATTGATCCCTACCTTGATAGGCAGCGTATTCTCTGGCACGGGCGCAATGCTGTCGACAAAGGCGATGGCGGATCGCCGCGCACCATTAATTCGTTTTGTACGCTCAGCCCTGATTTGGATTTCCTCGTTGGCTTTTTGCGCCTCGGAAAAAAGTCGCTCCAGCGCCGCCTTTTCAGCATTGCGCGCTGCGACGGCTTGAGCCCAATTATCGACTTGTAACGCAATAAATATTCCAACCACTACGATCAGAAATTCGATCAGGGCTGTCGTCCAATCTTGACGGCGTAATGCCTCGACAAATCGGCGTAGCAACATTGGACCTCCATGACGTTGTGCCCATCATAGCAGAGTTTTCCAGTGTTCGCATTGCGCCAATAATTGCCTGTCGCCGGAACCCAAATGCAGATAATCAGCGTCGAAGCGTCCTCGACTTATTTCACAGGGCTATACTCCAGCAGCCCATGTTCCATGAAAACCAGCCGGCACGCGCTGCGGGAGTCTTATCCGCGCCAATGGCGGCGTGGTGAAATTTTGCGCATCGATAATATGCGCTTCTGAATTGCCGTTCATGTCTGCTGTAAATGTAATGAGATAACCGTCGTCTTCGCACGCCGAATATTCTTTTGGCGCAAAAACAGGTTCGGAGCCATAAACGCCGTCCGGAAAATCATGGCGTGTGCTTTTACCCGTCTTAAGATCGTATTTCAAAAGCGCTGAAAACCGTTGCTCGATGCAATCGTCAAACACGACATGGTAAGAATATTTGGTCTTGCGTCCCGCCAGATCATTATTGACCACCGGAAATTCCGACAGCGCGTCATCAATCTGCTGTTCGCGGCCCTCTCCGGTTTTCATATTCATCCGCCACAGGAAGGGTTGGGCGCGCAGCGCCAGCACATCCGCCATCGCCGCATAGGGCCCGTATTTAGCGTCAGGTTCAAAACCATTCGGCGCCATCTTGCAGGCGGCCATAACGATTTCGTCGCCTTCCTCCCAACTGTTGATCACGTGATAGACATAGCAGGTCGGAAACTCGAACCACTTCGGGCCCCCGCCTGTTCGCGGCACGACGCCAAAACGCGTCGGCTGATCGGCCACATGGATTTGCCACATGCGGTTTCGGATTGCGGCGTCGGTAAAGACCACCGGCAAATCATGGAGGATCACGTAATTTTCCGTCATGCCCATATCATGAGGCAGCCGCGGACCCGGCAGGTCGATCTCCTGAAAGTACGTCATCTCACCGACGGCGGAGACAGCGCCCGTCCACATTTTCGGCTCATAAAGCGCATAGTCAAAGAAAACAAATTCGCCGGTTACCGGATCAACCTTCGAATGTGCAGAAATATTGTGCGGCAGCCGCCCATCAAAGCTCTCTACGCCGATTGTCTCCAAAGTCTGCGCATCGACCGCCACGGGCTGACCGGAAATATACCAAAGCGCCAAGAGCCTGCCATTGTGAAAGACAAGATCGGTATTGGCGGTGTCTTTGTAATGCACGCTGCGATTGGCTACATCGCGGGCCGGTTCAAAAATTCCCGCCAGCGCGCCATTGCCATTGGCCTCAAGATCGCGCGTCTGAATAAAACGATTGCGATAGCGCGCAGCGCCGTCTTCGAACCAAATCCCGTGGATCATACCGTCGCCGTCAAACCAGTGATGCATGCCCTTGGGCGGCGTTTTCGGATTGGGCCCGTTGCGAAAATAGCCCCCATGAAGGTCTCGCGGGATCTCTCCGATCACCTCCAGCTTTTCCGCGCTCACTTCTTCATTGACCGGCGCATAAAGCCCGTGGAGATAGGGGTTAAAGTCGTTCAACATTGATTGGGCCATGGCCCAGTCATAGCACGCTTTGACCCGTCGGCGACGACCATAAGCACTTGCGCCCGCGACCAAAAACCGCTGAAGAATGTCCCATGGCGCGAATTTCGGACACTTATGTTTGCCAGTCCTGCGGCAATGTCACGGCGAAGTGGGCCGGACGCTGCGACGCTTGCGGCGAATGGAACACGATCGCACAAGAAGCGTCCGAGGCGGGGCCTCCGGGCTCTCTTGGCGGCGCGCCGGCAAAAACCAAAGCCAAGAAAATTGAATTTACGTCGCGTTCCGGCGGCGCTGAGGATATCGCGCGTCTGGCGACCGGCAATGGCGAATTTGACCGCGCCTGCGGCGGCGGCCTGGCGCATGGATCGGCGCTCCTCATCGGCGGCGATCCCGGCGTTGGCAAATCCACATTGCTGCTGCAGATCGCGGCGGGCCTGTCCAGAGGCGGCCACGCGGTCGCTTATATCTCCGGTGAGGAATCCCCGGGGCAAATTCGCCTGCGCGCAAAGCGGCTGGGCGCGGCGGGTGCGCCCGTTCATCTCGCCTCGGCGACATCGCTGCGCGATATCCTGGCGACGTTAAAAGCTGAAAAGCCCGACGCGGTGATTATCGATTCAATTCAGACCCTGTGGTCTGACGCCGTTCCCGCAGCGCCAGGCACAGTGACGCAAGTGCGCGCCTGCGCCCAGGAGCTTGTGCGATTCGCCAAATCTTCCGGCTGCATCGTGCTGCTCGTCGGCCATGTCACCAAGGACGGCCAGATTGCAGGGCCCCGCGTCGTTGAGCATATGGTTGACGCGGTGATGTATTTCGAAAGCGAACAGGGCCGCGATTTTCGAATCCTGCGCGCGGTGAAAAATCGATTCGGCGCCGCCCATGAGATTGGCGTCTTTGAGATGTCGTCGTCAGGCCTTCAGGAGGTAACCAATCCATCGGAGCTGTTTCTGACAGGCGGCGACAATTCCGTTTCAGGCGCCGCTGTTTTTGCCGGCATTGAAGGCACGCGGCCGGTGCTCGTTGAAATCCAGGCGCTGGTGTCGCCTTCTTCGCTGGCCGCGCCGCGCCGCGCCGTCGTCGGCTGGGATGGCGCGCGGCTGTCGATGTTGCTGGCGGTCCTTGATGCCCGGGCGGGTCTCGATTTCGGCCGGCATGACGTTTTCTTAAATGTCGCCGGGGGGCTGCGAATCGCCGAGCCGGCCGCGGACCTCGCAGCGGCGGCGGCGCTGTGCTCGTCGCTATTTGATGCGCCCCTGCCCTCGACCCGCGTTGTTTTCGGCGAAGTTGCATTATCCGGCGCCGTTCGCCCGGTTAACCAGACCGAAGCGCGCCTGAAGGAAGCGCAAAAACTCGGTTTTTCCGGAGCCCTCGCCCCGGCGGGCGCTGTCAGTAGTGAAATTAAACTGACGGGGGCCTCGACCCTCGCAGATTTAGTCGCCTGGGTGCGCGCGGGCGGTTGAGCTCATGCCTGATCGCCGCTATGGAGTTGATGGGGAGCTGGAGCCACACGACGTCCAATGGGGCGGTAATCGGCAGGTTAGTACATGTTTGACATTCTCGTGCTCTCAGTCGTCGCAATTTCAACGGCTTTTGCAGCACTGCGCGGCGGCTTACGCGAACTCTCGACACTTCTGGCGCTGGCAATTTCGGGCGGCCTGACGCTTTTTCTGATTGAACCCATTCTCAATGTGACCGGTCAGGCCGGCAGCTTTTTTGGCATGGTGATCATTGCCGTAATATTGATCGCCGGCTTTTTCATTCTCGCGCATATCGGCTGTCATGTTTTTCTCAAGCGCATGCCGCTTGAGGGCAATGCAAGGCTCTATGATCGTATCGGCGGCGGCGCCTTCGGACTGATCCGCGGCCTTGTCCTGATTGGCCTCGGCTATCTCGGATATACCTATTATCAGGACGAGGCGCAGCAGCCCCCCGAAGTGAAATCAGCATTCACACGACCGGTCGCCGCAGGCATGGCGAATTGGTTTGAAGGCTTTACGCCTGAGCAAGCCTATATCGAAAGCGCCGGCGACGACGCCGAAGACGATGCGGTGGACGCCTCGCTAAACGGCTATGATCGCGGCGACCGTAATGGCCTTTCGGAAATTGTGACGACCGTGACGACAACAGATCCGCTGATTGAATTGACTGCAGAAGAAAATGCTGAAAGCGCCGTAAACGCCGAATCGGACGAAGAAACAGACGAACCGGAAGACGAGCTATCCGTAGACGCCATCGCCGATATATTGATCGAGGACGATTCCCAGTGACCCTGCCCGGCGATGCTTCCTCGCCACTTCATTGCCGCGCCGCCAGATTCCTTAAAAAAGCCGGTCCCCGTTACCGCCGCCGTCAGTCAGCGCTCGATGATTTGCTCGGCGGACCGAAACTCAAAGAAGAATGCGGCGTCTTCGGCGTGATCGGCACAAAGGACGCCGCCGCGCTTACAGCCCTTGGTCTTCACGCCCTGCAACATCGCGGACAGGAAGCCGCCGGCATCGCAAGTTTTGATGGCGAACGATTTCACACGGAACGCCAGCTCGGACTTGTCTCCGACCAGTTTTCCGACGCTAAAACCCTGGGCAATTTAATTGGCGACGCCGCTATCGGCCACACCCGCTATTCAACTCAGGGCGATACAGTATTGCGCAATGTCCAGCCGCTTTACGCTGACCTTGATCAAACCGGTCTTGCGGTCGCCCATAATGGCAATCTTACAAACGCCCAAACCCTGCGCACCGATCTGGTGCGCCGCGGATGTATTTTTCAATCAACATCCGACTCTGAAATTTTCCTGCAATTGACCGCACGCTCGCAATATTTGTCGGCGACGGACAAATTAATCGAAGCGTTAAAGCAGGTCGAAGGCGCCTACGCGCTCACCGTGTTAACGCCGGAAGGTCTTATCGGCGCACGCGACCCCGTCGGCATCCGGCCGCTTGTGCTCGGCGATCTGAAGGGCGCGCCGATCCTCGCTTCGGAAACTTGCGCGCTCGATATTATTGGCGCGAATTTTGTGCGCGACATCAAGCCGGGTGAAGTGGTGATCTGCCGCGCCGACGGCGCCGTCGAAAGCCGCCAGATCGTTCCCGAGCCCGCGCAGGCGCGGCCTTGTATTTTCGAACTGATATATTTCGCCAAACCAAATTCCGTGGTCGATGGGCAAAGCGTTTATGAATTACGCAAGCGGCTCGGCGAACGCCTCGCCAGGGAAGCGCCCTGTGAAGCTGATCTTGTCTCGCCTATACCCGACAGCGGCGTACCGGCGGCGATCGGCTATGCGCAAAAATCGGGCCTTCCTTATGAAATGGCGCTCATTCGCAGCCATCATATCGGCCGCACTTTTATCGAACCGGAACAAAAGATCCGGGAAGCGGGCGTCGCCCGCAAACACTCACCCAATCGCGAGCTGATCAAAGGCAAACGCGTTGTCCTGATCGACGATTCGATCGTGCGCGGCACCACATCTCGAAAAATCGCCCAAATGCTGCGGCAAGCCGGCGCCGCCGAAGTTCATATGCGGATCGCCTGCCCACCAATCCTGCATCCGGATTTTTACGGCATCAACACGCCGTCTCATGTCGAACTTTTGGCGGTAGATCGCACGGTTGAAGAAATGCGCGACTTGATCGGCGTTGACAGCCTTGCATTTTTGTCGCTCGACGGGCTTTACAAAGCCTTCCGCAAGGGCGCCCGCAACAGCGACGCCCCCGCCTTTACCGATCATTGCTTTACCGGAGACTACCCGACGCGGCTGACCGACCGCGACGCGCAATCGCGCGACGCCATCATCACCCAGCTCTCGTTCCTGGCTGAGACGAGTTAACACGACTGCAGATCGCGCCAAATACCCTTCTCCGCTCCTTCCGGCAAAAGCCGGGATGTGCGGTTGTTTAAGTTCAGATGCTGCTCATAAACTTTCCAGACGCGCCAGCGCAGCGGTCAGCTTTTCGATCTCCGCTTCAAAGTCAACGCGCCGCGTGTGCTGTTCTTCCACGACTTTCGCCGGCGCGCGCTCAACAAATTTTTTGTTCGCGAGTTTTTTATCGATACCGTCAATTTCAGCGCGTATTTTTGCCTGTTCTTTTTCGAGACGCGCTTTTTCGGCCCCAATGTCGATAATATCCGCAAGCGGCAAGGCGAAGACATCGCCCTCGTGGACGATCTGCACCGCGCCCTTTGGCGCTGTTTCTGCCGAAGTGATATCCGACAGGCGCGCGAGCCGTTTTAAAACCTCGTCGTGACGCGCAAGTTTTTCCACCGCCCCATCGCCGCCGCCAACAAAAACCATGGGAATCTTCGCGCCCGCCGGCACGTTCATTTCCTGGCGCACAGAACGGATCGCCGTAATGAGATCGACCACCCAGCTCATCTCTCCGGCCGCGGCGGTTTGCACCAGCGTGCGTTCATGCGGCGGCCATTCGGCGGTAATCAGCGCGTGGTCGCGCCGGGCAAGGGCGCCCCATAATTCTTCGGAAATATACGGCATGAACGGATGCAGGAGCTTTAGTATCTGGTCGAGGGTCCAGGCGGCAGTCGCGCGTGTTTCTGTTTTTGCAGCGCCGTCTTCGCCCTGCAGCGCCGGCTTTGAAAGCTCAAGATACCAGTCGCAGAAAATATTCCACGCAAATTTATAAAGCGCGCCGGCCGCATCGTTAAAACGAAAAGCTTCGATCTCGCGCGTAACGCTTGCAGCGCACTCATTCACCTCGTGGATGATCCATTGATTGATTGTCGATTGAGCGCTTGCCGGATCGAATGCCGGATCGGTTTTGCACTCGTTCATTTCGCAAAACCGCGCTGCATTCCACAGTTTCGTTGCGAAATTGCGATAGCCTTCAACGCGCGGTTCGGAAAGCCGGATGTTGCGTCCCTGGGCCGCCTGCGCCGCCAATGTAAAGCGCAAGGCGTCAGCGCCAAATTTCTCTATCAGCAACAGGGGATCAATGACATTGCCTTTCGACTTTGACATCTTCTGGCCATGTTCATCGAGCACCAGCGCATGAATATAAACCGTGTGAAACGGAATATCCTTCATGAAGTGAATGCCCTGCATCATCATCCGCGCCACCCAGAAAAAGATAATGTCAAAAGCGGTGACGAGGACGGTGGTTGGATAATGCTTTTCGAGTGTCGGTGTTTTGTCGGGCCAGCCTAACGTTGAGAATGGCCACAACGCCGACGAAAACCAGGTGTCGAGCACATCTTCATCGCGATTTAATCTAACTGAGGTGAGCGCTCCATCAGTATAGGTGGCGCCACCATATTGCCTGCTGCGAGGGTCAAGCTTTTCAAAGTCTTGGACCGACACATCTTGAACGCCATAATGTTCTCGCGCTTGTTTGACTGCATCTTCCTCCGATTCAGCAACAAAAATCGGAATGTCTTTCTGACCTTTTTTTTCCGGTCCGTACCATGCGGGAATGCGATGGCCCCACCACAGCTGCCGCGACACGCACCAGGGTTCGATATTGCGCATCCACTGAAAGTAAGTTTTCGCCCAGTTTTCAGGAACGAATTTGGTCTTGCCGGATTCAACAGCCGCAATCGCCGGTTTGGCAAGTTCCTCAGCGTTCACATACCATTGATCCGTCAGCATCGGCTCGATGACAACGCCGGAGCGATCGCCAAAAGGCTGCATAATTTTTTTGTCTTCGACTGTGATCAAAAGCCCGCGCGCATCGATATCTGCGACGACAGCTTTGCGCGCCTCAAACCGATCCAGGCCGCGATATTTTTCCGGCACAAATTCGTCGTGGACCATGCATCCCTTTTCGTCCATCAGGATATACATCGGAATGTTGTTGCGCCTGGCGACCTGATAATCGTTGAAATCATGGGCGCCGGTGATCTTGACGGCGCCGGAACCAAAATCCGGATCGGGATAATCATCGGTAATGATCGGAATGTAGCGATCGGCGAGCGGCAACAGACAACGTTTGCCGACGATTGGCGCATAACGTTTATCCGAGGGGTGCACCGCGACGGCGCCGTCGCCAAGCATGGTTTCCGGCCGCGTTGTTGCAATCGAGATATAATCGCGGGTTTCCCATTGCGTCGGATCGCCATCATCGTCATGGGCGATTGGAAATTCGTAGGTCTCGCCATTTTCCAGCGGATATTTGAAATGCCAGAAATGACCGTCAACTTCGGTGTTCTCAACTTCAAGATCTGAAATCGCGGTCTGGAATTTCGGGTCCCAATTCACCAGCCGCTTGTCGCGATAGATGAGGCCCTCTTTGTAGAGCTGGACAAAAACTTTGACGACGGCCTCGGACAAGCCGTCATCCATGGTAAAGCGCTCGCGGCTCCAGTCACAGGAAGCGCCAAGACGGCGCAGCTGGCGCGTAATTGCGCCGCCGCTTTCCTCTTTCCAAGCCCAGACTTTTTCAACGAATTTTTCGCGGCCAATTTCGGTGCGTTTCGGCTCCTGGCGCTCCATCATCTGGCGCTCAACGACCATTTGCGTCGCAATGCCTGCGTGATCCATCCCCGGCTGCCACAACACGGATTTGCCGCGCATTCGTTCGAAGCGGATCAGGATATCCTGCAGCGTATTATTGAGCGCATGACCCATATGCAGGCTGCCCGTCACATTGGGCGGCGGAATAACGATCGTATAGGGCTCGGCCCCAGGCTTGCCGGACGGCTGAAATGCGCCGGATTTCTCCCACGCCGCGTAGAGCCGCGCTTCGGCCTCGCCAAAATTGAAGTTCTTTTCCAGCATGTCGCCCCTGCCGTTATTGTGCGCCCGCGAAGGGGCCGGTCTTATCGCTGGCGCGGGGTTAGCTCAATAGCCGCGCCAATTCCTAGGGCGTTTCCGAGATAAAGTGGTTCCCGGTTTATCGCTCCCGACCGCGAAGGCGGTCTAAATATTGATTAGCGCGCCTTCGCGCGCGGAAAACGCCCCAGTTATGATGATTAGCGCATTTCTGGTCGGAAAACCGCAGCACACTTTTCCGGAAATGCGCTGGAAAAACGCCCCATGAAAAAAGCCGGCCCCGAGGCCGGCTTCTCAAATTCCGTAATCGCCTCGGATCAATCAGCGCCGTCGCGCCACACGCTGGACCTCTTCCTCGACCTTTTCCTCGACGATCGCCGGCAGATTGGCGTCGAGCCATTCCTTGATCATCGGCCGCAACATATCGGTCACGATATTTTCGAGGGTCTGGCCCTGGGCGCCATCATTGACCCGTACGGACTGCGAGAGGGCCTGAAACGCCTGGGACGCGGCTGCGGCTGAAGAACTGTCGAGCATTGCATCATCTCCGTCTTGTGTTGCAGGTGTCACACTTTTCTTAATCATTTCAACATCTTCCGTTTCGAGACGGGATTTTGCGGTGTCCTCGTCGCGGGCCGGCGCTGCGCGCGGCGCTGCCGGTTTTTCCTGAGTGACCTCTGCCCTTTGAACTATCGCCGGTCTGGCGGCTTCCGGCTTTGCCGGCGCATCCTCATCGTCTTCAGAGATGATCCGGCGGATCGACGCCAGAATTTCTTCCATGCTCGGTTCAGATTGCGGGTTTTCCATGAACAGAAGTCCTCTGAGCGGGTCGTAGCAAATCAGCCATCTCGGCGCTTACCCTATCGGTTAAGGTATTCAAGCGCTTCGCCATGTTTATCAAGACCTTCGTTACACGACAATTAATCGCCGTATAGATCAAGCGCTGATTCGCGCCCGGCAATATCGGCTATCCCGATTGCTTCCGGCGTGAGCACGCCGACCGCAGCCAGAAGTCCGTAGGCGGCGGCCTGGGCGTCATATTCAGCGCTAACGAGCGTGACCTCCGAATTCAACAGCTCCTGCTCGGCGTCAAGCACGTCGAGGGTGGTGCGGGCGCCGACCAGCGCTTCCTGGGTAACGCCTTCAAGGGCCAGCCTGTTGGCGTCAACCGATGCGGTTGCGGAAACGATGATCGCGCGCGCCGCAACCAGGCGTTCCCATGCCGCAGTCACCTGCGCCGTCACCAGTCTTTCAGCTTCTAACAGGCGCGACCGGTCGCTCGAATGGAGGGCCTTGGCTTCGCGCACGCGCGAATAATTAATGCCGCCGAGAAATAACGGCACCGTCGCGCGGGCGCCATAAGCAAACTGTTCGTCGTTATCTATAAAACTGCTTGGTTCTTCTGCGTACTGATAACCGGCGGTCAGAGAAACCGACGGCAGCAATGCGCCGCGGGCGATGGCGACCTGCCGGCGGGAAATTTCAGCCTGCTCGCGCGCGCCAACTGCGGCGGGCGCGAACTCAAAAGCCAGCGCCTGTGCAGCATCAAGTGTTTCCGGCAGATCAGGCAGATATTCGACGGCTTCAAGTTCGCCCGCCGCCTGTCCCACGAGCTGCGCATAGGTTGCGCGCGCCACTGCGAGGTCGCCTAATGCGCGCGATAGCTCTGCGCGCGCTCCGGCAAGCCGCGCATCGGCCTGCGCAACATCGGTGCGGGTAATCTCGCCAACCTCAAAGCGGACCGCCGCCATTTCCTGTTGACGAAAAAGGACCGCCACATTTTTTGTAGTTAGTCTGTGTACCGCCATATTCCGCTGAACGTTAAAATAGGCGGTCGCAACGTCATTCAAGACCTGCTGTTCGGTCGCGACGAGCTGCGCGCCGCCGGCGCGCACACGCGCAGCGGCCTGTTTGATCGCATTGAAATTTCGAAAGCCTGTAAAGATTGGCTGCTCGGCATTCACCGCGGCGGACAAAGTATTGAAATTGGAATCGTTTGAACCAACCGACCCCGGCGGGTCCGTAGGTTGCGAAAAAATTAGTCCGGTCTGCGAGCTATCGACCTTGTTGTATACGCCGGTGGCCGAGATTTGCGGCAGCGCGCCGGCCCAGGCCTGGGCTTTTGACTCGCGGGTCGCTTTAAGTCGGGCGCGCTCGGCGCGGATTGTGGGGTTGGTCTGATAAGCAAGCGCCATCGCGTCCTGTAGCGTCTCCGCCGCCGCCGGCCCGGCCGTCATCGTCGCCAGCGCAAGCGGCGCACATGCTATAATAGTCAACAAGAAAATCCGCACTGATCGCTCCTTCGCCCCAAAGCGAATTTCGTCACCAAAGGGGATAATACCGTACTATTCGCGGCGGCGTCTTAAAACATCATTTAGGTTAGCCGTTTTTTACGATTTTCAAGCAAAAACAGCAGCTGTAGCGCCGTTCAAATTACCGCTAAAACACGAATGTCTTGGGGGCCTCAAATCCCGGTGCAATCGCTTTGGTCGAAGCATCGAAATAGGGCGTCGAAGCCAATGCATCGCCATTGCGCAGATAGATGACGCCGCGGGAAACGCCGCCTTCCCGCAAAATCGTCGCCAGCCTTCCGCCGTCTTTGAGCTGATCCAGCAAGGCTGATGGTTTGCGCGCAATCGCAGCGCCGACAAAGATCAGATCAAACGGGCCTTGCGCTGCGGCGCCGGCCCAGGCGTCGCCGGTGATTACAGCTGCATTGCCGAACCCAAGCGAGGTGAGATTTTCCTGCGCTTTTGCCGCAAGCACCTCATCGCTTTCCAGCGAGACAACCATTTCGGACAATTGGGCGAGGATCGCCGTTGAGTAACCGCTGCCGCAAAGCGCATTGAGAACTAGGTCTGTGGGTTTGGGATCGGCGGCCGCGACCAGCTTCGAAAAATCCCGCGCGGTCAATAGATGGCGGCCCGGCGCATATTTAATTTCCCGCTCGACATAGGCCTGATCGCGCAATTCCACCGGCAAAAAGAGCTCACGCGGTGTTGTTTCCATCGCTGTCTGCAGGCGCAGATCCGTCACGTCATGGGGTCTGACCTGGCTGTCCACCATGTGACGGCGTGCTGTTTCGAAATCCATTGTCGCCTCTAAAATCCTGTACCCTGATCAGCGGCATACATCCCTGCGCCGGTCGGCGCAACGCGCCAAAATCTCCTTTTGACCAGCGCTGATGGGCGGGCTATGAGAGCGGCCCACTCCCGGAGCCGGGTAACGGCTTTTTTTCAGGACGGCCACGTGGCGGAGTGGTGACGCAGCGGCCTGCAAAGCCGTGTACGCCGGTTCGATTCCGGCCGTGGCCTCCAATTCTTCCCGCATTTTTGCCGCTTTCCGGGCAGGGCGTTGCTTATTTGCGACGGATTAAGCCAAATTCGACGTTTTATGGGGATTTGGACGCCTCCGCGTTAACCATGATGTTATGATCGCCCGTTAGCGTTGCCGCTGCGTTTGTTAGTCGTTCATCGCATGCCCGGAACCGCCCGCCGATTGGGGCTTGCAGTCATTGGACGCTGGGGACAAGTAACGCAGAAAGAAAAATAAGGGGACGGCATGCGTTCGCCAAATATATCGGTTAAAAAATCTGCGCGTCTTGGGAGCGTTGCGTTCGTTGCGCTTGTTGCGGCGTCCTGCGCAACCGTCGATAAAGAACTGCTTGAAGCGCAGCTTCCCGACATTCCGGAACAATGGACCACTGACAGCGAAGCGGCGACAGCGCCGACGGGCGACTGGGTTGCCGCCTTTGACGATGCAAATCTGCGCGGTCTGATTTCCGAAGCGATCGGAAACAATAATGATCTGTTAGCGGCGGCCGCCAATCTCGATCAGGCCCGCAACGGCGCGCGGATTTCCAGAGCCGACCTTTTGCCGTCGCTCAACGCAAATTTCAGCGCCAGCCGAAATGCAATCGTCACCAACCCGACAACAGCAGCGGCGGCTGGCGGCGGCGGCGGCGGCAGCAGTCGTTTATATATCAACAATTATTCGCTCGGCGGTCAGATCAGATGGGAGATCGACCTGTGGGGCCGGCTCACCGATGAGACGCGCGCGTCTTACAAAGACGCGTCTGCGGCTTACGCCGATCTTGCCGCTGCACAACTCTCAATCGCCGCCCGGGTTGCACAAGCCTGGTTCGCGCTGATTGAAGCGCGTCAGCAACGCGAACTTGCCGAACGCGACGTTGTTGCGCGCGAAAGCAATCTTCGCGTTACCGACCGGCGATATGATCGCGGCGTCGCGTCAAGCCTTGATGTGCGTCTGTCGCGCTCGGCGCTCGGATCGAGCCAGGCCAGCCTGGCGTTACGCCAGCGGCTGGAACTGGAAGCCTCGCGCGCCCTGGAAGTTTTGCTCGGCCGCTATCCCGCAGCGGAATTGCAGGCCGCAGAAGCGCTGCCAAACCTGCCGGCGCTGGCCGGCGCCGGCGCGCCCGGCGACCTTCTGGCCCGGCGACCGGATTTGATTGCCGCGGAAGCGCGGATGACCGCTTCCGGCCTTCGCGCCAGAGCGGCGCGCAAACAAATGCTGCCGCAATTCACATTGACGTCGAGCCTCAACAGCTCCGGTCCGACGATTTCCGATTTGATCGATCCGAAGCGTCTGGCGGGCAATTTGATCGGCGGCATTGCGCAACCGCTCTTTCAGGGCGGGCGGCTGCTCTATAATTCCAAAAGGGCGCGTGCGGCGGCGGAAGCCTCATTGTTCGGCTATGCGCAAACCGTTCTGACCGCCTTTGAAGAAGCGGAGAACGCGCTGGCCGCGGAAACGCTGTTAGCGTCCCGGGAAGCCGCCTTGCGCCTTGCCTATGAAGAGGCGGCGGCGGCCGAGGAATTGACCGAACGGCGTTATGCAAGCGGTGCATCGACAATTTTCAACCTTTTGGATGCTCAAACCCGTCGTATTTCGTCGGAGAGCCAATACATACAGTCGCAACAGCAACGCGTATCCAATCGCGTTCAGCTTTATCTGGCGATCGGCGGGGATTTTCTGACGGAGGCAAAGCTGGCGGCGCTTGAGTAAACACCGGAGAGTAAGAAGGGGTTATGTTTCGTAAGTTTTTTACGCTGATTGCGACCGGCGGGGTCCTGGTTGGCGGTATCGCACTGATCATGTTCATGGGGGCGCTTCGACCAAAAATCGAAACCCAGGAACCGGTGATTACGGCGCCGACAGTTTTTTATGCAGTAGCAACAGCGCAGCCTGTTACCCTTGACGTCACCACGCAGGGTGAAGTGCGTCCGCGAACGGATATCAGCCTCACCAGCCAGGTGTCCGGCCGGATCGACCGCACGTCGAACGCATTTGTCGATGGCGGCGCCTTTGATAAGGGCGATCTTTTGATCAAGATCGAGGATGCGGATTACAAGCTGCAGGTCACCAGCGCCAAAGCGCGGGTCGCCCAGGCGCAGGAAACCTTGAGCCGTGAACAGGCTGAATCGGATCTTGCAAGCCAGGATTTTGAAGAATTGGGTTTGGGGGGCGATCCTTCGGATCTTACCTTGCGCAAACCGCAACTCGCCCAGGCGCGCGCCAATTACGAAGCCGCTCTTGCCGATCAGCGCGCAGCCCAGCTCAATCTTGATCGCACCGAAATCAGCGCGCCTTTCCAGGGCCGGGTGCGCCAGCGTCTTGCAGGGCCAGGTCAGTTTGTTTCTCCCGGCGCCCAGCTTGGCACCATCTTTTCGACGGACGTGGTCGAAATCAGGCTGCCGCTGACGGATAATGATCTTGCCAAGCTTGGTCTGCCGGTCGCGTTTTTTGAAACTGAAGACAATCCCGGACCGCCGGTTGCGTTATCTGCGATCATTGCCGGCGAGCCCCATGCATGGACCGGGCGCATCGCCCGCACCGACGGCGCGATTGATCCGGCGACACGGCAAATTTCGGCGATCGCGGTCGTCGATGATCCCTATGGCGCCAGCGCCGACGGCGACACGCCGCTTGCGGTTGGACTCTATGTTGATGCGCGCATCGAAGGCCGGCCATATGCGGGCGCCTTTACCCTGCCGCGTTCGGCGCTGTACGGCGCGGATATCGTTTACGTCATCAAAAACGACAACACGCTTTCTCAACGCACTGTTCATGTTGTCGCAAGCTCGCGCGACACGGTAACGATCACCAGCGGCGTTGATGACGGCGAACGCGTTGTGACGTCGCCGCTGCGCGGCGCCGGCAATGGCGACAAGGTGCTTCCAACCGATCCTAACAGCAATACCGGATCGGATATCGGCGACGAAGATGCAGCCATTGCCGAAAGCATTGACGACGCTGCAACGGCGGCGGAAGCCGCCGAAGCGATTGAAGGAAGAGGATAGGCGCGTGGGGGGATTAATCTCTTGGTGGTCGAAAAACGGCGTTGCTGCAAATCTTTTGATGATTGCGGTGCTGGTCACCGGCGCCATGGCGTATTTGCGCCTGGAGCGCGAGGTTTTTCCAAGCGCGACCTTTAACGGCGCAACGATTTCCGTGATCTGGCCCGGCGCCAGTCCGCGCGATATCGAAGAACAAATCATTTTGCGGATCGAAGAAGCGATCACTGACATTGACGGGATCGTTCATGTGGACGCCAATGCCCGTGAAGGGCTCGCCACGATCCAGGTTGAGGGCAAAGACACGGTCGATCAAACCGGATTTTTGAACGAAATCAAAAACCGTGTTGACGGCATATCGACGCTGCCATCCGACGCTTTTCCGCCGGTGGTCCAGCTTTGGCGCAATCAGAACGGCGCGATGTTTTTGGGGGTTTACGGCGAACTTTCCGAACGCGAGCTCAACCGTCTGGCAAGGAAACTCCGCGATGAACTTGCGCAGGTGCCGGATGGCTCACCGCTGATCAATCTTTGGGGCGAAAGCAAGGAAGAAGTTTCGATCGAGGTTTCCGAAGATGCGTTGCGCCGCTATGGCCTGACATTCGACGATGTCGCCCGAGCCGTGCGCGGCTCGTCGGTAAATCTCTCCGGCGGACAGGTGCGCACCGATACAGGCAATGTCGCCATAGGCGTGCGTGCGCTCGCGGACACGCAGGAAGAATTTGAAGCGATTGTCATCCGCCAACAAGCCGGCGGCTCCGTTGTTCGCGTGCGCGATGTGGCAAACGTCATAGACGGTTTTGAAGACCGCAAGCAAAAACGCATGCTCAACGGCAAGCCGGCGATCCTGATGCAGGTTCTCGCGCCGGAAGATCTGAACATTGTCAAGCTGTCACGGTCGGTCAATGCCTGGGTCGCTGAAAAGAATGAAGAACTCGGCGACACCGCGCAGCTTTATGTCTGGTTTGACACGTCCAATATCTATTTCGCGCGGATGGAGCTGGTCTCCTCGAATGCCGCGATCGGCCTGGTGCTGGTGCTCATCATCCTGTTGTTGTTCCTGCGGCCCGCGGTGGCGTTTTGGGTGACAGCGGGCATCGCTGTCTCATTTGCCGGCGCGTTTATTTTCATGCCGGTGACCGGCGTATCGCTGAATATGCTTTCTCTCTTCGCTTTTCTTCTGGTGATCGGCGTCGTTGTCGATGACGCGATTATTGTCGGCGAAAGCATTCATAATCAGGTTGAGGATGGTACGGCCAAAGGCGTCGATGCGGCGATCATCGGCGCCCAGCTTGTCGCGAAACCCGTATTATTCGCCGTCATCACCACGATGATCGCCTTTTTGCCCTGGCTGTTTATTTCCGGCGGCACAGCGCAGTTCACCAAACACATTACGCTGACAATTATTTTCGCCCTGACCTTTTCTCTGGTGGAGAGTTTTTTCATCCTGCCGTCGCATCTGGCGCATATGAAACCCCAGAATAAGGAAGGCGTTTATTACCGGATGCAGCGCGGCTTTTCCGAAGGCATCATGACCTTTGCCGACTATGTCTATCGGCCCATCGTTACATTTGCCGTTAAAGCGCGCTATATCACCGCCGCGCTTTTCACCGTCGCCTTTGCAGTGGCTGTCGCACTGATGGCGCAAGGCTGGGTGAGTTTCAAATTCAGTCCGGAGGTTCAAAGCACGTTTATCTCGCTTGAGGTGCGCCTGCCGGAAGGGTCGTCCTTCAACCGCAGCGTTCAGATTTACGATGAGGTGCAAGCCGGCGCCCTGCGCATGAAAGAAAAAATGGGCCAGGTGAAGGGCGAGGACTACGTCAAGTCGATCTATGTGCGCGCCGATGAAGGTCAGGTGACGTCCTATATGACCATCATCGACTCTGACAAACGAAAAGAGTCCGCCGAAGAAGCCGCCGAAATATTCCGGGACGAGGTCGGCGCCATCCCCGATGCGGAAGAAATTAATATTGGCTACACGATCAATAATAGCGGTCCGGATTTATCCTTCGGCATAGAGGCGGACGAGCTGGAAGAATTGCGGCTGGCGACGCTTGATGTTCAAAACTACATCAGCTCCCTGCCCGGGGTTTATGACGTGCGCAACAATCTTCAATCAGCCACCGATGAACTGCGCATCAATTTGAAACCCGGCGCCGAACGCTTTGGCCTGACGCTCGCCGACGTTTCGCGCCAGGTGCGCCAGGCGTTTTTCGGCGAAGAGGTTCAGCGCCTGCCCCGCGACGGCCAGGATGTGCGCGTCATGGTGCGCTATCCGTCAGCGGATCGCAGCTCGCTGGCGACCCTCGATAATATGCGCATCCGTACCGCTGACGGCCGTGAGGTCGCCTTAAATGCAGTTGCCGAAGCCTCGTTCGAGCCCAGCTATAAGCGCATCGAACGCCGCGACCGCAAACGTTCGGCGCGCATCTCAGGCGAAATTCGCGAAGGCGTTGACCGCGCCGCTGTGATGAAAAGCTTCCGTGAGGAGTTCATCCCCGAATGGCGGCGGCGCCATCCCGAAGCGGCGCTCGCCCAGCGCGGCGATCAGGAGGCGCAAGCCGAATTTCTCGCGGAATTTTTATCGCTTTACGCCATTGCGCTTTTTGCCATGTATATGCTGTTGGCGATTGCGTTCAGCTCCTACTGGCAACCCATGCTGATTATGACGGCGATCCCGTTCGGCTTTATGGGCGCGATGTTTGGCCACTTCCTGTTCGGGATTGATTTTGCGCTGTTCTCATTTTTTGGCGTTGGCGCCGCCGCCGGTGTTGTCGTCAATGATAATCTGGTGCTGATCGATTATGTGAACCGCCTGCGCGCCGGGGGCGAAGGCGCGCTCGCGGCGCTCGTTAAAGCCGGCGTCGGGCGCTTCCGCCCGATCATGCTGACATCGATTACGACCTTTATCGGATTGCTGCCGATCATGTTCGAAAATTCAACCGACGCTCAGTTCCTCAAGCCCACGGTCGTGGCGCTGGCCTTCGGCGTCTTCTTTGCCACCTTTGTCACGCTGATCTTTGTGCCGGCGATGTATGGCATCGGCGCCGATATCGCACGGTTTTATCGCTGGGCCTGGACCGGCAAAAAACAACCCGGCATCGGCGAAGGCGCATCAAAGGAAAGCGATTTTGAAGAACATCGCAGCGAGCTTGATCACGGTTTGCAGGAAAACTTGCAGGAAAGATTGCAGGACGGGTCGAATCTGTCTGGAAAGCAACGCAGGAACCCCCTTTGGCGGCCTGCGGAGTAAAAATTGTCTTGGCGCATTTCCGGAAGTAAAAGCGGAGCTTTTACGGGGAGCGTTCATCGCTACCGCGACGAACTTCCGATAAGAGATGCGCAAAAGTGTAAATCTTGACGTTTCCCGCGCGCGAAGGCGCGCTGACCAAAATCTTGACCGCCTTCGCGGTCGGGAGCGGTAAACCGGGAGCCACTTTGCCTAAAAAGCGCCCGGGTCTGTTAACCTTATGTTAATATCTTGATGAGACCTTAATATTGTCTTCTCCCGAGAAGATACCCCACCATACCCCACGACAGTGAGTAGCGGTCGCGTTCTCCCCCAAGGCGCGACCGTCTCGCTATTGGGCCTCTGATCAAGCAAAAATGCCGATTTTACCCGCTTCCTGCGCTGGTCCGGCGCGCGGGCAAATAGATTGCCTCCAGTTAAAAAAGACGGTGGATTCAGGGAAAAGGCTTTGCTATATCCCGCGCTCCCAACGGCATTCCCCGATAGCTCAGTTGGTAGAGCAGCTGACTGTTAATCAGCGGGTCACTGGTTCGAGTCCAGTTCGGGGAGCCATTTTCCTTTTAATTTCAATACATTACACGCAGCCTTAAAAGGCAGATTGAGCAATTCTCAATGTTGCTACCAGTGCGCTACCATCAGAACCGTATTCAGTCCGAGTTTTTCTCTGCAGTATTACTCTTTGTTGGACTATGTTCGAGCTGGAGGGAGCCCTTGTGACCAGGAACTACCGACCGGTGTTTTTTGAGATTGTCACCAACGGTTTTGATAATTTCGATTTTCGCGGGCCCTCCGCCGCAGCGGAATCGCAAAACTGCGAAATCGATGATGCCGCGACTAAGAGGGAATTTCACATGAGCATTTCCATAGTACATTGCTAAATGATGGAGCTTTTTCGCAAATCCTTCGGATTGGTATTTGGCGTGCTGAGCGCCATCATTGCCGCAGGAACAATCATCACGCTCATTGTCATTGCCGGCGTCTACATCGGGCAATTGTTCGACCTCTCGGAAAAACGGGCCGAATTGACCGCTGCGCGAGCTGCGGCGCAGTCCGAAATCAATAAACTGGAAAGAGAAGTCTTAAGCCTCCTCGAACAAGAGGCCGCCGCCGCCACCGCCGCTGATGAACAATTTGGCGTTTCTTGGGATGTCAATTCTCAGCGGTGGGAACCGCTAGACGATAGGCCGGTCATAAAGCTGGAAGACGGAAGGCGATATAAGGTGGACCAAGAGTTTTTCGACCTGTCGGAAAGCGAACAGCAGACTTTATTGCAACAACTTCCACCAGATACGGACTCACTTCCCAGAGATTTGTTGGCTAATCGATCGACAGATGAAAAATTACCATCTGGCTTTAAACTAGATCAGCCGGCGATCAATCTTACCGAAGCTAACGAGGTTGCAAAAGATTGTATTAGTCTGTCCTACAGCGGACTAAGTCTATGCAAAAGCTCATGCAAAAACGAACTCAAAACCGACGCTGAGCGGTCACATTGTATCGACGTAATCCGAAAACACTTCCGGAATGAATAACAGATGAACTTTTCCTTGGACATCGTGGCGAATTAAGCGCCACAGAAATCTCGCGCATTCTGGCGGTTGGCACTATTTGATTCGGAATTGGCGCAACTTTGATATGGTTTAATCGAGAACGCACCATGACAGTTTCATTGAGAGATAACTCAGCATTGTTTAACCACCTGTCACGGCGTGGCGAACAAGCTTATGGTAGTGGATTCACGTCATGGACGGATAAAAACAACGAGGACACTACTCAGAATTGGTTGGGCTCCAGCGCTTGCCTAATTTTAAATGATATAGCGATTGGGCTCCTAGAGAAAAACAAAAAGCAAAAACCTGATGAGCAAGAAATTGAAGATGCTTTCGCAGTCGCCAGCCAGCTAGTTTTTGAATGGCGGTGCGCAATTGCCAGCGACGGCGGAAAATATGCGAAGCGATTTCAACTTTGGTATGATTTATTATTGAGGCGATCAACAGAAAAAATCCATTGCATTTCGTTTGAGGCGATGCGCCCAGATATCGAGGACGTTGCGGGTCAATATCTCAATTTGAATATAAGATCCACACTTGCCGAGAAGGAATTGCTACGTGTACTAATTGGCGTCGAGTACGTAGATTACTACTCGCAAACCCATGGAAGTTGGGAGTTTGATCGCGAAGTTGGCCAAAACTGGTTTACGCGCCTTTTAAAGATCGATCCGGTCCGCAGGGAAGCGAAAGAATCATTCACACGACTAATTATATCGATGCAGGACACATATAAGGTCGCAGATAGCCAAGGCTTGCTGCCAATTCAGCATTTAAAAGAAAAAATCGATGCCGCGCATGATTTGGGGGTGGTATGGCCAGGAGCTTTGTATGCGTTGATGTCAAGGCTGAAGAATGAACAGGTGGAGTACCTCTAGGTCACGGACTCATTAAACCGCAACCAAATCCGCATTGAAGCGAGTTGAATGGAAGCGAGGTAGTTATCGTCACGTTTATCATATCGGGTGGCGATGGCTCTGAAGTGCTTTAATTTGCTGAAGAATCTTTCGACGGCATTACGCTGCTTATACAGAAAGCGACTGAAAGCAGGCGGGTCGAGCCGATTCGGCATCGCCCTGATGTTGCCCCATGCATCCCGCTTTTCAAGCATTTCGCGCAGACGATTGGAGTCATAAGCCCGGTCAGCCAGCAGGACATTCCCGGCCTTCACGCTATCGAGCATATCGTCAGCAGACCGCCCATCATGGGCCTGCCCTTCGGTGATTTTGAGGTTGATCGGCAGACCGTTGAAATCCACAAGCGCGTGGATCTTTGTCGTCAGGCCGCCTCGCGAACGACCCATGCAACGGGATCGCTGGGCTTTTTTTTACCATTGGCGGCGTGCTGATGAACCCGGATTGAAGATGAATCGATCATCTGAATGTCGCCGTCATAAGCCTCTGATACAGCTTGTAAAAGCTGCTTCCACACGCCAGCTTTGCGCCACCGGTTGAAGCGATTTACGCAAGTTGTATGCGGGCCGTAACGGGCCGGAATATCCGCCCAGGGCGCGCCGGTGCGCAAGCGCCAGAAGATTCCGTTTAAAACCCGACGATCATCTACCCGCGCCACGCCGCGTGGCTTGTTCGGCAGCAAAGGCTGAATCACCGACCACTCAAAATCTGTCAAATCAAAACGCGCCATTCTTTCCTCCATCTCTGAAGAAAATGAATCACTGTTCGATTTCAAAGAAAATCCCCTTTATGGGTATGTGACCTAGA
>JAJFGF010000051.1 GCA_021776245.1 Hyphococcus sp.
GCAGCATCAATCGTCATGGGACATAGGCGCCGGTGAAATTATTGTGTTAACCAACGCAACCAAATTAAGGGCCCAGGCCCCTAGCCATGCAACTCGAAAAGGAGCTGGTCCGCAAGCCATGCCTCATGCCCCGCACGCGCCGTCAACTGTCGTCACCCGTTTTGCGCCCTCGCCGACCGGCTATCTCCACATAGGCGGAGCCCGCACCGCGCTTTTAAACTGGCTTTATGCGCGCGGGTCGGGCTGGCTGGAAATGAATTCTCGTGCTTCGGTAGGATGGACGATGTTGTGAATGAAGGGTAGATTTCGCGCGGTGGGCTTGAAGTAAAACTGTGGGACGCTTTCATGGTAAAAAACCTCGGTACACGGCGGAATAACGCAGAATTAGAATCATTTTCTCTTGACGCTACCGAACTTGATAGACGCGCGTCGGAGACCTATGCCAGCTTTTATCTAATGCTGGTTGGAATAATACAGGGATTGGCTACAGGATATCTTGTTCTGAAAGGCATCGACTCAGAGGCTCTTAAATCGCTAACTAATGGTCTTGCTATCGGTATTCCAAGCCCTGATGACATATCGCTGAGCTTTCGCTTTCTCATTTCATTTACGGCCATCATAATTGTTACACATGAGTACACTTTAGCAGTAACGATTTTTCGACGTGGCCCAAATTATTTGGATATATTTGCGACGCTTTCACTTGGAATAACTGAAGTATTATCAATTCATTTCGTTTATCAGATGGAAATTTGGTGGCTCTTCAATGGTGTTTTCCTTGCATCGGCTATATTGGCTTATTTTCTCACATGGCAAGCGCGCGGCTTGAATCTCAAGCCAAAAACTAGGGCGGTTCGGCGAAACAGCCGCTATCTAATATCGACACAAATTTTGTCGTTTGCGGCAGCTATCGTTTGCTTCAATGCTTTTTCCCAAGAGATTAACTTTGGCCTGAAATTCGAAGACGAACTCTTACACTATGCAGCCTATTTGTTTTTCGGTTTAATGATTATGTTAGGCGGTGCCGGGTATCTCGGAGCGCTTCGTCGTGATCTCCTGTACGACGCAGAAGGCGGAACTTAAGACCGCATTCATCGCTTGACTGGCAGATACTCGATCAGGTTTTCTTCCACAAGTCGCCGTCTATCCCTGTCGTTGGATAACAAGGGCTGATACCCACTTATAAACTGACATAAAACTTTCGAGCAACGGCGCTTGCAACTGACGTGAGCCCCGACCGGGTGCGCGTGCAAGGGAAGCTCTTCGGCCTGATGCGAAAGTACTAATCAACGGTCCAGGGTCTTGCACCACGGGTTTCAGCAACCGTCTTGATACGGATCGTTCCGCCCGCGTCAATCCATACCGCATGGGCGCCGCGGTTCCAGATGCTGTATCGGTCAATCAGCACCGCGTTGCAGGCGCGCCAGTCTGGCCCGCTCACTGGAAAAAACGCCACCACCAGGTCCGCGCGGACGCAATCTTCGTCGAGGGCGCGCCGTTCGCTGATAAATGAAACAATTGTCTGTTCATCACGGCCAAGCGCTGTCGCGCAGCCATCGCTGTCACAGGCAATCATATCGCGCATGCGCACTGTTTCGTCGCGATCAGGCTCAAAACCCACCGCCTCTTTCCAGACATTGATCGAAAACTTATCGCGCCGGCTGCTGTAAACCGCCATGGCGCCGTCTTGCGACGAAGATAAAACGAACCCGGCATTGAGCCCCGAATCAGCAACAAAAAGCGTCGGTGAAACTGTCTGCCCCACCAAAAGCCAGGCCGCCGGAATGCCAAGCAATCCCGCCAGCCGCCACGGCGCACGAGAAAGGCAAAACCACAACCCGCCAAAGGTCAGGGCAAGCATCGCTGCAAGCGGCCATTGCGCCGTAATCGAGACAGATCCAGGCCAGCCTGAAACTTCGCTGGCGATAGCCAGCACGCTTTCCATACCCGTCGCCGACAGGCGCCACGCCCAGCCGTCGAGGCCCAGGGGCGCCAGTAAAAGCGCGATGACCGCTGCCGGCATGATCCAAAAACCCATCAGCGGCATGGCAATCACATTTGCCGGCAAGGAATAGATCGCAACACGGTTAAAATGATAAAGCGCGAATGGCGCAGTTGCGATCGCCGCTATTAAGTCCGTTGCAGCCAATCCAATAGCGTAACGTTTAAGGCGCGCCGGCCAGGCAAAACTGCGATAAGGGTCTGCATGGCGGCTCGCCCATTCATAACCGGCGATCAGCGCCGTGACTGCCGCAAACGACATCTGAAACCCGGCATGAAACAACGCTTCCGGCGTGGTCAAAAGAATGATCACCGCAGCGACCGCAACATTGCGCAGGGACAGGGCTCGGCGGTCAACAATGATCGCAACGAAAATGATCGCCGCCATGATAAAGGCGCGGCGCGCAGACCATCCGCCGCCGGATAAAATGAGATAGAAAAAACCAGAGAAAAGCGCGGCCCATGCCGACCATTTCTTGATCGGATATCTCAGGGCGACCCACTCGATTAACGCAAGCCCAAGTCGAACGAAGTAGAAAATCAATCCGGTCGCAAGTCCCATATGCAGGCCGGAAATGGCAAGGAGATGCGCAAGGCCGGCGTCGCGCAACGCCGCTTCGGCGCGATTTGAAACCGCGCCGCGCTTGCCAGTAACAATGGCCGCGACAATGCCGCCGCCCTCGCCCGGCGCTGCGTCGGTGATGCGCAAAAATAATCGATGACGCATGGTTTCAATCACCGCAGCCAGTTCTTGCCTGAGCGATTTCGCTTGCGTTGCACCAACTTGCGGCGGCGTCACGGCAAACCCAACGGCGCCAATGCGCTGAAAATAGAGCTGGCGCGCAAAATCATACGTTCCGGGCGCCGCGGGCGGCGGCGGCGGACCGAGTCCGGCGCGCAGGGAAATTACATCACCGGGCGCCGCATCAAAATCTTTTCCGCGCCAGGAAATGCGCGCGCGCGCCGGCAAATTGCCGGCGTTAACGCCGTCGATCGCGTTGACCGCGATTACCATCCGGCGCGCTTTTGCACTCTCTTCAATAGAGATGAGCCGCCCCGAAACGGCTACGACGCCAAGATCGCGATCAAGGATTGGCGCCGCGACCTGCGCCGTTCGGATATCGGCGGCGACAAAGCCGAGCGAAGCGAAAACCGCCGCGCGTGCAATCCTGCCAAAGCGCTGTACCCGAAATGCAACGAACAGCGATATCGCAAGGGCGATGACGCCAATTTGCCAGGCGGGTTCGGTTTTCAGGCCGAAATAAGCGCCGACGCCGCAGCCAATCGCGACCGGCGTCCAGACAGCAAGATTACCGAGATCGGCGCGCGCCCAAATGATCAGCGACTGGCGCGCCAGATATAGGCGTCGCCGCCATGATACCGGCGCCGGCCGGTTCCG
>JAJFGF010000052.1 GCA_021776245.1 Hyphococcus sp.
AATGCCGCTTTCGCTATTGGCAAAACGCTGCGCTAACACCGTCTTCTCTCCACGCGTAATACAAAGGTCTAAATGCGCCTTGGATATGTCGCATCCTGCATAGGTTTGTGGTATCGTCATGGCGTCCCTACCTTATCCTTCGGGCTTTTATGCCTATTCAACTGTTCGGGATGAGCACTGGTACATGCTGGCGGGGTCACTCGCTGAGACACGGTGTCTAAAGCACCAAGGATGAGACGGCCTCCGCCAGCACCCCTCAATAACACCATCCACACAGATAAGGATGAGGTTTCAATAGCGCCAACTGCAACTTTTTCCCTCATCCTGAGGGCGGACCTGTTAAGGTCCCTTGTCTCGAAGGACGCGACTATAGCGGCCCCGCCCCGGATTAAAACATGGGGAAGAAAACATGAATGAAGTAAATAGATGACTGCAGTGAACAGCAACCATGCACTCGCCTCTACCTATCTTAGGCTGGAGGTCCATGCTCGTAGCCACACCCGCGTCGCTGGCAATAGCTAATCGTTTTCTGAAGCCGGCTCCCAACCGGATTTGAGTATCTTTTGATCCGTATCGTAAAATAATGGCCGCTGGCTCAATACGACGCCGACAGCGGCCATCTCAGCCGCAGAATCTATATTGAGTAATTTCTTCTTGCCGCCCTCGAGGTGAATAGCGATTGTGCCAGTGTTATTATCGTCGTCCCAGGAAACAGCGTAATGCAGCACTTGCTTTTTCATAATTTCCTCGCAATCGTCGAATAATTTGTCATCACTCACAGCTTTTTTTCAGCTCAGCCGCAACTCACTCTTCAGGCAAATCACCAAAGAGCTCATCGATAATCTGCTGTTCACGGGCTATATTCGCTTCGATTCTTAGTCGTGACAATTCCGTTTCTGCGCGCGCCAGGGCCTCGGACGCTTTTTTGTTCTTCATGTGCTCAACACAGAATTCTCGAACCGTTGCATCAACTTTACCATTTGCTCTCCCCAATAGCCCTGTGCACATCAATGCAAAGTCGTCAAATTCAATATTCGATTGAACAATTTGTCGAATAGCCTTTGCGACCTCCGCGGAAACGGCGCTGTCAGGCTTGCAACAATCAGCATCTGCGAATTCAACCCCAGTAGCACCTGCAGTGGCAACTGAATCCGGCTTCTGCAGGGCGTCCTCAAGCGCCTGGATCGCTTTTTTTAAGTCGCTGACATCGCCCGCAGCTTTTTTCTGTTCCCCCTTTGCCGTCTCAAGCGCCTTATCAGCTTTTGTCTGGTCTTCTTTGGCTTTCGTCACTTTTGTATCAGCAGCAGCGATCTGCTCCGTCGTCGGTTTCGGGCTAAGATTCGGCGCGTTCAGCGCCACGCGTTCCGCTTCAGCTTTTTTTACAGCTTCCGCGGCAGCTTCTGCCTCTGATGTTTTTTTAGTAACTGCATCATCCTTTTCTTTCGCTTTTGCCTCAGCAGCCGTCAACTTTGTACGTTTTTCATCGAGCTTACGGATAATCGTTTCGACGTTCGAGACAACGCTTGCTGACCCAGACGCGGTGATCGCCACACCTTGCGGGCGAACGGCATTCGTCAATTGTTCAATTGCGAGTATTGACACTAGAATTCGATGATTGCGTGCGGCGCGCATTTCATATGATTGCTTGCTTACAGCATCATTCATCCATTGCAGGCATTCGTTGAACAGAATATCTCTCAAAGTTTGTATTGTTTGGGTCCGGCTGATCGTCGCGCCGGCTTGCGAAATGCTTTGCGCGAGATTGAGCGCTGCCTGCTGGCGCTCTCCTTCATTTGTTACCGCGCCAGATGTGGCAAAAGAGGAACTGAGAACTGTAAAGACGTCCGGGCTTGGTTCGGCGCAATAGCGTGAAACGGTTCTTGAGCCCTTCAGTATTTGTTCGTTTGGCTTCGCAGGGTCTGGCGTCTCATATTCATTATACTGAATGGAATTCGTCAAGATCGCCCGCTGCGATGCGTCGATGATGATATTGTTGCCATCCGCACTGTCATATTTTCTAAAAACGCTATACTTGTTCGCACCGCATCCCGCTATCAGAGAAAACGCAAATAAGATAAATAATGATCGCATCCCCGCCTCCCCATAAACCCGCCACTACTTTGCTATGCTGGACAATGGTCGTCAACAATCAAATCTTATATTGTGATACCATAACATGCGATGTTGCGTTGCGCTCCGCCAAGCGTTGAATTGAATCTAGTGTATTGCTGCAACACACGATGGACACGACGAAACCGAGGCGGCAATAATCGCCGAATTGGATAAAAGGAATTTTATGACCATCGAAGCCCTGCGCACCCCCGACGACCGTTTCGACAATCTCTCGGGCTGGGATTACGCGCCCCATTATATTGACGACCTGCCCGGTTATGAGGGGCTGCGGATGCATTATGTCGATGAGGATCCATCTGCCGGAAAAAATGGGGACGGCGTCACGTTTCTATGCATCCATGGAGAGCCGAGCTGGGCTTATCTCTATCGCAAGATGGGCAAGGTCTTTACGCAAGCCGGCCATCGCTTTGTCGCGGTCGATATGTTCGGATTTGGCCGCTCCGACAAGCCGGTCGATGACGGTGTCTACACCTATCATTTTCACCGCAATGCGCTGCTCGCTTTTGTCGAGCGGCTCGATCTCAAAAATGTCTGCCTTGTCTGTCAGGACTGGGGCGGGTTGCTGGGCCTGACCCTGCCCATGGAGGCGCCGGACCGTTACACACGGCTGCTTGTCATGAACACCGGCCTGCCCGCCGGTGAAAATGCCGGCAAGGGATTCGCCGACTGGCGCGCATTCTGTAAGGCCAACCCGGATCTCGATGTGGGCGCGCTGATGAAACGCGCAACGCCGATATTGACCGATGATGAAGTCGCCGCTTATGCAGCCCCTTTCCCCGACATACAATATAAAGCGGGCGTGCGCCGTTTTCCTGAACTGGTGATGCTCACCGGCGGCGAAGGCGAGGCGCTCACGCCCGCCGCCAGTGAAGGCGTCGAGACATCCTTAAAAGCGCGCAAATTCTGGTCACAGGACTGGTCCGGCGACAGCTTCATGGCGATCGGCATGCAGGACCCGGTGCTCGGCCCGCCCGCCATGCAGATGCTCCGCAAGATGATTAAAGACTGTCCGGAACCCATGGAAGTCGCCGATGGCGGGCATTTTGTCCAGGAATGGGGCGAACCGATTGCCAAAGCGGCGCTGGAAAAATTCGGGATTGCCTAGGGCGCGAACAGCACGTTAAGCTTTAATCTTCCGCCTGGCGCGGTACGGAAAAACCGGCCGGGGGCATTACGCGCAAACTGGAAACCACCATGAACTCCTTCCTGTTCATGACGCTCAATCTCTTCGAGATTTCGATTCGCCTCAGGAAGGACAATACGGTCAAGAAAGATGTCTTCGGCGGGGTTGATTGAGAGTCGGTCAAACACGACTTCCAACCCTACCCGCCGAATGACCGACTGAAATCTTATTCTTCTTCAGCGATGCGCACCATGATGTGTGCGTAGGGCGTGTCTTTCCACATGACATAGACGGCGTCATTTGGATCGGTTGACATCCCTTCAAGCATCGTCGCGTCGGGTGCGATGATCATCAAATGCGGCCCCTCCTTCACCCAGTCATTGTCGTCGGTGGGCGCGGTCGCATACGGATCAATGTTGCTCACGCCGATGGCGTCGCCTTCGCCAGCGAGCATGTAGGAAACGCTAAGCTGCGTGGGCGCAAAGGGTTTCTGGCCCATCAGCGCAGCCATCATGGCGCCCCATTCGCCGCTATTACACATGGGACCGACATTTGGTTGCTGCGGAAAACAGACCCAGCCATTGTCTCCCTCTCGAAGCACCTTGCCCTGGCCGTCTTCGATCTTTGCATTTGCGGAGATGGCGGCAGGCGCGGCGCTCATCGCGCTGGCGATTTTCTCCCCCTTGTCGCCAGCCAGGGCTGACCCGGAAACGCCGCAGAAAAATACCATTGCGCCTGCAGTTACAATCATTGCTCGCATATTAATCTCCATTTTGAAAAATGAACCCGAAGAACTCAAACCAATTGGAAGAAATACTGGCGCCGCGCCGATCAGGAAACACTATTTCTGCTGCGAGGAATAATCGACGCCCGGTCGGCAGTCACGGCAAAACAAGTCAGTTTCTAGCACATCGAATTATGGAAAGGTGAGTTTTTTTATCAAAACGGTGCGTGGATAAAACACGCAAAATTACAGTGAATTGCACGATTATCGCTACAAAGAACGGTCGGATGTTTTGCGCGCTGCATTGCAGCAGGAACGGTTCCCCGCGCCGGCGCAAGGCTGAATTGCCACGCGCCTCTAATCCGATGGCCGGCGTTCATTGCCGGCAATTCTGTTATCAGAAAAATGTTGACGGACTCGCATTTTTGGGCGCTGCCGCATTCATTTCATTAGACGCTGGCGGCGGACCGCACCAACAGGAAAGAGCTCATTGATGCGGCGGGGCGCATCACCGCTTCGCAGGCCGATGAGATCGACTTTATGCGGCAAGGCTGCGCTAGTTGCGGCTGGAAGTTTTTAAATCCTCAATATTGGCAAGCCTGCGCAATTCTTTCGGCGTCACCCTCACGAATGCCGATGATAAATTTGTTGACCGCATGGCGTATCGCTGCGTTTTGATCCTGGTTTGCCGCGCCGCTTGCGGAGCGCGCGAAACTTGACGCGGCAATAATGGCGGCGGCAATATTAGCGCGCATTTTTCAGCTCTCCGGGGTTTTGCATTGAGATGACCGCCAGATCCGAACGCAAACTCACCTTCGCGCGGTTGCCGGACATTTCGCCAGACGAGATCATTGCGCATATGTCTGACGCGCGTGTCGCCGAACACATGCCGCTGCTCACATTTACATGGGACCAGCACGCCGTCGCCAAATTTGTCGCCGCCAAAGAAGAGCGCTGGCGTCGCGATGGGCTGGGCCACTGGGCAATCCTTTGTGACGGCGCCTATGCCGGATGGGGCGGATTTCAGAAAGAAGGCGACGAGTGGGATTACGGTCTGGTGCTGAAGCCCGAGCATTTCGGGCTTGGCCTGCGTATCTCCAGGAAGGCAATGGCGTTTGCCGCGGCCGATAAACGAATTCCGTTCGTGACATTCCTGTTGCCGCCCTCGCGCAAGAATCTCGGAGGGCTTTCGAGGCTTGGAGCGAGATTTGTGGAAGAAACCGATTACGACGGCGCCAGATTTTTGAAGTACCGCCTGGACACCGAATGAGCGCAAATCAGCCCGGTACTTTGAAACGCACGATCAGAATTGGGCGGCTTTGATTTTCGATAATATAGTTTCACCCCGTTCGATCATCTCTTCCATCTCGCCTGAGAGAACAATCTTGCCGTATAACAATATATGAAGCTGTTCGCGCGCCGCGCCGAATTGAGTCCAGGGGTGATCAAACCGATCCGGGCAATACGCGCCCATTATGGTCATTGCTGTTTGCAAGTTTAAACGGCCCCGATAAGCTGGCTATAGGCTATGACCGCGACAGACATTCTCCACGGACGACATGATATGGGAAATTATGAGGTGCTGAGATGAATTTGGATCGATTAAACCGCTGGATGACCCTGGCCGCCAATATCGGCGTGTTGGCGGGGATTATGTTTCTTTCCTTTGAATTGCGCCAGAACACGATGGCGTCCCGAATGGAAGCCGCCAGTGACTTTCAGGACAGCTTCAGCAAAATCGAGTTTTTCATCGCCCAGAGTCCGGAATTTGCAGAATTGCTGGTGAAGGGGCGCGAGGGTGAAGAGGTTTCAGTCACGGGTCAGCTCAGGCTAACGGTGTTTTATGGCAATGTTTTGCGCACCTGGCAGAACTCTTACCTGCAATTCCTCTCCGGGGCGCTTGACAAGGACCTTTGGCGGGGAAGCCAGACCCGGTTGAGTGTGGTGCTGAAGGGTGATCGCGGGCTCGTCGATCATTGGCAGACGAACAAATCGCAGTTCAGCCCGGCCTTCAACGACATGATTGCATCAATCATTGGTGACCCCGGCAGGGGGTGATCGCCTGAATATAATCAAGATTTTGGTTCGCCGACAATAATGCGCTCACACAGCGGTGAAAATGGAAAAAGCGCGATGACGCGAGGAATTCCAATTTCGAGCATTGCCTTTTCGGCGATTATGCGGTTTGCGTTCGGCGAGCACGTCGCAATCAGCACGCTGCGCGCAGTCGAAACTCTGGAACGCGACCCGCGCTGTGCATTGGAACCGGAAACACAGCGGCCGCATGTAAGCAAGTCTGAGCGTCCCCGCTATTCGCACTTTTATGACGATGAAACGCAAGCGGAGGCAGAGTAACCTTCAAACGAGCGCGATATTTTCTTCACTTATTTATCGGGGAAGCGCCGGGCGCAACGAGGCGAAGGGAGCTCAATAAAAGATCCCGGTTCGCTTGAGCCGCGAAATCACATTAGATCATCGGGCGATTAGATGGAATCGACCGATGATCTGAATTATTGGCTGCGCGCCCGATTTTGCGAAAAACCGGTAGCCACTTTTTCGCCCGGCGCTATAGGATACCCCCATGCACAAACATTTCCTCCTCCCCGCCCTCGCCCTTTTCGCCGCTGCAGGTTTTGCGGCGGGCCCCGCCATCGCCCAGAGCGTGCCGCCCTTCGATGACGAGCGCTATTTCCCCAATGCCGGGCGCGGCGGCATTGTCGTTGGCGGCGATGAACTCGCCGCCAAAGTCGGCGCCGACATTCTCAGCCAAGGCGGCAACGCCGTTGACGCAGCCGTTGCCACAGCCTTCGCCCTTTCCGTTACGCTGCCGCGCGCGGGCAATATTGGCGGCGGCGGATTTATGCTGGTGCATATGCGCGAGACCGGCAAAACAATCGCGATCGATTATCGCGAAATGGCCCCGGCGGCGGCGACAAGCGTTATGTATATCGGTGAAGACGGCGAGGTCGATAACCATGTCATCCGCTATACGCGCAAAGCCGCTGGCGTTCCCGGCACGGTTGCCGGGCTGTTGCACGCCCATGAAGAATACGGCGTGCTGCCCCTGAAAACCGTGATGGCGCCGGCGATCAAGCTCGCATCAAAAGGCTATCCGCTTTCTTTTTACGCGATCGCGATGGTCGAGGGCTATCGCGAGCAGCTTTGCGCAGACGCGGCGGCCTGCGCCGAATTTTTCAAAGCCGGCGGCGGGTCTTATCTGCCCGGCGACATTATGGTTCGCAAGGATCTTGGCAAAACGCTCAAACGCATCGCAAGAGAGGGCCGCGACGGTTTTTACAAGGGCGCCATTGCCGATATGATTGCCGATGACATGGCGGCCAATGGCGGGCTGATTACCCGGGAAGACCTTGCCAATTATAAAGTCGTGACACGCGAACCGGTCATCGGAACCTATCGCGGCTATGAAATTCATTCGATGCCGCCGCCCAGTTCCGGCGGCGTTCATGTGATTGAAATCCTCAATATTCTGGAAACGCGCGATCCCTGGACATTGCGCGGCGACAGCGCCGAGGCGTTGCACTTCCTCGCCGAGGCGATGCGTCTTGCCTTTGCCGACCGCGCCGAACATCTCGGCGATCCCGATTATACCGATGTGCCGGTCGAAGGCCTTTCTTCCAAGGATTATGCGAAAACCCTCGCCGCAGGGATTGACCCGGACAAAGCCCGGCCCTCATCGGAGATCGGACCGGGCGATCCATACGCCTTTGAAAGTCCGGATACGACGCATTTTTCGGTTATCGACGGCGACGGCAATATGGTCGCCAACACCTATACGCTGAATTTAAGTTTTGGATCGCGCATTGTCGTTCCCGGCACCGGCATTTTGCTCAACAATGAAATGGATGATTTTTCCGCAGCCCCAGGCGCGCCGAATTATTACGGCCTTGTCGGTAATGAAAAGAACGCTATTGAAGGAGGCAAACGCCCGTTAAGTTCGATGACGCCGGTTTTATTGTTTAAAGACGGTGAACCTTTCCTGGCGACCGGCGGCGCCGGCGGCTCACGCATCATCACTTCGGTACTGAGCGTAATTTTGAACGTCATCGACCGCGGCATGAATATCGCCGATGCAACGGAACAACACCGCATTCATCATCAATGGCTGCCGGACCAGATCCTCTATGAAGACGGATTAAGCGAGGACACCAAAAAACTGCTCGAAGCCAAGGGCCACAAGCTGACGCCGTTTGACTGGTATGCGCGGCCGCAGACGGCGGCGTGGATCGACGGCTGGGCCTATGGCTACGCAGATACGCGCATTCCCGGCAGCGCCGCGTGCAGTCCCGATGCGGGGTGTTAGGGGGCAGGTTGCAAACCAAAATCACCATTGTCATTCCGGGGATCGCGCAGCGATAACCCGGAACCCATGGTGCGTCGTTGGCGCCCCTGTGTGATTTGAAAACTCGGCGCCATGGTTCCCGGGTTCTGACTTCGTCAGCCCCGGGATGACACTGATTGAGGTTTACGACCGCGAAGCCCGATCCCGCCATTGCGTGACGAAATGATCGGCCAGCGCATCGACGTCACAGGATAAATCGCCGGCGCTCCATGATTTGATCAGCCCGAGCTGCGCCATGGCCGCCTCGGTTGCATGGATGCGCGCCGCTTCCGGCGTCGCGCCGTCGGCGATCAACCGTTCCTCCATCATCCCCGCGAGCTTGCGCGCCAGTTTGAAAAACAAATCATGCCCAAAGATCATGCGCGACAAAGCACGCTGATCCCAAAAATGCGACAGCACAAAAAACACCCGCTCGCGGGCGACCCGCTGGGTCACCGTATCCGCCAGCACGTCAAACAGCACTTCAATGCTGGAAAGCAGCACATCGTCCTTGCCGGTGAAATGGTCGTAAAAGGTGGAGCGGCCCACATCAGCTTCTTCAATAATATCCGCAACGCGAATCTCATCATAGCGGCGCGACAGGACGAGCGTCTTGAACGCCTCAAATATCGCAAGGCGGGTGCGGCGCACGCGCCGGTCGTCGATGACAGATTCCTTCATGACGCCCAATGATTCACGAAATGGCCTTACAGGGTTTAGCACACGCCGGTCGCCGCACAAAAGGCGCCGATTGTCCGGTATCAGACTCTTTGCCGGATTATTCTGTTCGGCCGCCCGGACAATGGCGGCAATGTCCTGCATTGAAATTAAAGGACAAATCTCATGGCTGACCAGCAAAACGACAATCGCGGCGGCAAGATCGCCGGCGGTGCTCTCGTTCTCGCGGCGCTTGGCGCCGTCGCGCTGATAACCCAGCACCCGACCACCGGATCGCCGGGCCATGACAGTATTGCCGGGGAAATCATCGCTGAATCCGCCCTTAACCGCTCCGTCCATGGGGGCATGATCGCTTTTGTTCTGGTTTTTTATTACGCGATGTCATCATTCTCACGTCAGCTTGGCGAGGCTCGTTCAAGCGTCCGCGCAGCGCAGCTTTTATTTGCCGCCGCGACAATCGCGATGATCGGCGCGCCGCTGATCTCGGGTTTCATTGTCCCCGGCGTTGCAGACCATTATGCGGACGCCGCGAATGAAGACGTGTTCAGGGCGCAACTCACGCTGCTGGGGGAGACCAACCAGGCGCTCGCCAAAGCCGGCAGCATATTTTACGGCGCGGCGATTTTCTTCTGGTCCCTGCGCCTTGCCGGCCTCGCCGGCCTCTCGCGCATTGCCGGTTTTGTGGGGCTTGCGGTCGGTGTGCTGATCGTTGCCGGCGTCTTAACGGGACATCTCGTGCTTGATGTGCACGGCATGGGCGTTGTTATCTTTTTAATGGGCGTTTGGTTTATTCTCGTCGCGGTGCAGTTGATGCGGGGGAAGGTTTAGGGATCACTGCCGTAATTGACGGATGCCGTCAAAAATTCCATGCGCGGGTCGTCATGTAATGAACCAAAGGCATAATTTCGATTGATCCATGGAATAAAACTGTGTTTGTGACGCGCCGCATCCCTCAAAGACTGGAATGCAAGATCCTTGTCGCCAAGCGCTTCGTAAATAATGGCGCGCCCCCACGCGTCGCCCGCATGATCGCCGCTCAATCTGTCAATAATTTGCCGGGCTTCATTCGTTCGCCCCGCTCTGGCGTATGTTTCGCCGAGCGGCCAGCTCCAGAACATCGGATAGAGTTCAGCCAGGCGGCCATGGACCAGGATCGCCGCCTCAGACTTTCCCTGCCGTGAATACACCGCCCCCATCACATAAAGGCCAATATAATAATCATCAACAAGATCCAGAGAATGCTGCGCCGCGTCCAGCGCCTCGTCAAAACGGTCCATGCCCATATACCACCATCCAAGCCAGGCCGCATAAATCGGCTCAAGCGGCGCCAGTTCACTGGATTTGATGAGTTGGGTTTCAGCTTCATCGAACCGTTCCAGGCCATCCAGCGCCCAGCCATAATGGGCGCGGGCGCGGGCGTTGTTCGGATCGAGTTCGAGGGCCCGTTCAAACGCTTCCAATCCCGCAACGAGATTCCAGTCGAAATATATAGTTGTTTCCGCGAGCGCGATATGCGCGCCCGCCAGCGTGTCGTCGAGGGCGAGCGCACGCAGGGCATAATCGCGCGCCCTGGGAAATGTCTCAGACGGCGGCGCCGGTAAATGACCTAAATCGCTATAGGCCATCGCCAGCCCTGCATAGGCCAGCGGATCATCCGGGTTTAACGCGACCGCGCGTTCAAGATATTTCACCCCCAATTCGAAATTTTCTGTTGGCGTTGGGTAGGGCGTAAACTGATTGATATAGGAGACGCCGCGAAGATAGGCGTCATAGCTGGATGGATCGATCTTGCGGGTGGCGCCCATTCGTTTCGATTCATCGTCGGAAAGCGCAGCGCCCACACGCTCGGCAACAGCGCGCGCCACGTCGCTCTGGACGCTCAGAACATCGCTGATATCGGCGTCAAAGCTTTTCGCCCACAGATGCCGTTCCTCCGGAAACGCTTCTATCAACTGCACCTGAATGCGAACATTCTCACCGGCGCGCATGACCGACGCTTCGACAATGCCGCCGACGCCAAGCTCCGCTGCAATTTCCGGCACAGTTTTATCGGTGTTTTCATAGCCAAGGGTCGATGTGCGCGAGATCACCCGCAAGGCATTGATTTGTGCAAGTTCGCCAATCAGCGCGTCCTGCAGGCCGTCTACAAAAAACTGCTGTTCAGGATCGCCGGAAAGATTGTCGAACGGCAAAACTGCCAGAGATTTGAGCGACGGCAGCGCAGCCTCAATTGCCTGGCCAGGCTGCGCGGCCTGGCGTGAAGGAAAAAACAAAATCGCCGACGCGAAGATAGCGACGGCCGCTGCGACGCCGGCGCCAATGAACGCCCACTGGCGCGGCGCGCTGCGCCGTGGCGGCGAATGGTTTATATCAGCCGACTGAACGCCGCCCAGCGCCGTCAATAATTGCACACGATAATCTTCCTGGGTCATGCCCGTGCGATGAATTGCCTGCACGCGGGCAAGCGCCATGCGTAAATCGGGCGAAAGCTCGGTCTTGCCGAGATAAACCGGGACAATTGGAATTCGGCAATCGAGCGCGTAATTCACTTCGCGGCTGCAATGCTCGGACGCGACCGAATGTGGTGACGCGAAAAACAAAACCGCTGAAGCATTCTCAATCGCGGCGGCGAGTTCACTTCGCCAGATTGTACCGGGATTGAGCGCCTTATCATACCAGAGCGCGCAACCGGCAGCGGCAAGCCAATCGATATCGGCGCAAACCGTTCGCGCATCATGGTGCGAGTAGCACACAAAAACATGACGCTTGTCAGCGGGCGCTGAAGCTTTTGGCGATTCTCCGGTCGGCGGCCCGTCGCCGCCATCATGATTGTCCTGGGCCATCACAGTCTCCGGCCGGGCCGAAATCCCTGTCTAATCGGGCTTACCCTGAGCGTAGCAGGGTTTCGGTTCATGACAAAGCGACGGCAATGTGCGCAATGGTTTAGACGCTTTTCCTTGCCGGTGGACGGCGTCTTGCCGCAATCGCTTCGAGGCTGACGCCGCGGGTTTCGACGCCGACAGCGAAAACAAAGAAAGCGGCCAAGGCGGTCGGCGCCGCCGCGAATAAGGCGCCAACGGCAATCCCCGGCGTGAACCCTGCAACCGCCGCGGACAATGTTGCAACGCCCGCAGCCTTGCTGCAGCCTGCCGACCAGCCCGAACCCGTTGCGCGAATTTGAAGCGGAAACACTTCAGCCGTATACGGAGAGAGCATGGCGACAACGCCGCTGCTGGCGGCCAGCAATGCAACAATCATCACCGTCATCATCAGCGGATATTGCGTCAGATTATCGCCCATGAATGCAAACCCCGCCAGACTGGCGACCGTCAGCATGGCGTAGACAACCATTGTGCGTTTAGCGCTCCAGGCGTGATAGAGAAATGCGGCGATCAGCGTCGATGGAAACGCAATGAGCGCCGATTTCGCCAGCAGCGCATCCGAGGCGCCGACGCCCAGCCCCGCCTCACGCAAGTTCAGGGGCAGCCACAGCAAAAACCCGAAATTGACGAGGCCCCACGCCAATCCATAAAGGCCGAGGGCATAGGTCAGCGGCGCGACGCGGCCGCGAAACATTTCTGTCAGTTTTTCGCCCGGCGTTTCGGCCCCGGCGCCGGTGTTTTCCCGCAGCGACGCAGGCGCTGTCGCGGCTTCGACGCCAAAACTCTGCATAATCCGCTCGGCTTCCGCATCCCTGCCCTGCGCCAGCAAAAATCGCGGCGACTCGGGAATATAACGGTTAAGCAAAATCAAAGCCGCGCCCGTTGGCAGCCCGACAAGCCACATGACGCGCCAGCCGAAGGTTGGTTCAAGCAGCGCGGCCAACCCGCTGGCGGCGAGATAGCCGCCAACCGTTCCGAGCCCGCCGAGCAGCACAATCATAAAGCCGCGGCGCCGGACGGGCGCGATTTCCGCCAGCAAGGCGAATGTAATCGGCAGCATGCCGCCCGCGCCCACGCCCATGAGAAAGCACATAAAGACGTTCCATGCGTAAGACGGCATCGCGCCGCAAATCGATGTGCCGATGAAAACGATTGCCGCGAGCAGGATCGACGCCCGGCGTCCGATCGCGTCGCCAGCCCAGCCCCATAAGAATGATCCAATGACCGTGCCGAAAATTCCGGCGACCGGCATGATCGCCGCCTGCGCTTTTGACAGGCCATATTCGTCCGCCGTCCCCGGCAGAACGAACCCCAGCGTCGCGGGCTTCATCACATCCACGACAAGGGCAATTACGAGGACAACGAACAATTTCCAATGCGTCGCCGTCAGCCGGGCATCGTCCATGGCGCGGATCTGGATATCATCACCAGCGCGCACCGCGCGCCGCCGCGCCTTAAGGCCGGGTATGATGAGGCTGCAGGCGACAGAAATAATCCCGCAAATGATGAACACCATGCCCGCAAGCATTAATGGGCCCATTTTCATGCCGACCATGCGGTATCCTGTCGATGCGCTCTCCAAATACATTGGAAAATGCGCAAGGACGCCGAAGATGACCGCCCCGGTTCCCAGCCAGAACGCCAACGGGTGATGAAATCGAATTGCTGCGTCCGCGGAGCCGGTAGCCAATGTCAGACCTTTCCCTGCAATCGCCGCACAGGTTAAAAGCGTTTTCGGTGAAAGTGAACGTTGTTTCGCGGCTCATGTGAGGCGCAATAGTGCGTTTGCCGCCCCGAGGCTCGCTTCGACGGCGGCGTCATTGACAATACCGATCGCTTCGCGCTAATGCGCCGGCCAAGAGGGAAAAAGCCGATGAACAAGAGTAACCGGTAAATCGGATTATCAGCTTTCGCGGGCGCCCAGATCAAAAGGCAGGACGCCCGAAGTTCATACTTTTTCCAAAGGTTTCATTCATGCAAAAACTAGACGGCAAAATCTGCCTGGTCACGGGCGCCGCGCGCGGTATCGGCGAGGCAATTGCAAGAGCGTTCGCGGCCGAGGGCGCCGAGATCATTGTCACCGATATCAACGAGACCGGCGGCCGCGCGGTCGCCGCTGATCTGGGCGCGCGCTTTGAAACACTTGACGTCGGCGCCGAGGATGATTGGACGCGTATGGCGGAAATCATTCCCGCGCCTGACGTTCTCGTGAACAATGCCGGCGTTACCGGATTTGAAAACGGCGAGAGGGTTCACGATCCGGAACACGCCAGCCTTGAGGCCTGGCGCGATGTTCATCGCATCAATCTCGACGGGACATTCCTGGGCTGCCGTTATGCCATCAAGGCGATGCGCGGCAAAGGCGGTGGATCCATCATCAATATTTCGTCACGCTCGGGCATGGTCGGAATACCGGGTGCGGCCGCTTACGCATCGTCAAAGGCGGCAATCCGCAATCACACAAAAAGCGTTGCGCTTTATTGCGCGCAGCAGGGACTGAATATTCGGTGCAACTCGATCCACCCGGCGGCGATTTTAACGCCGATGTGGGAACCCATGCTTGGCGACGGGAAAGACCGCGAAGCGCGCATGGCCGCCTTGGTCAGCGACACGCCGTTAAAACGTTTTGGAACGCCGCAAGAAGTTGCTGCGCTGGCGCTTTTGCTGGCGTCAGATGACGCCGCTTATATGACCGGCGCGGAACTGACCATGGATGGCGGCATTCTCGCGGGGTCGGCTGCGGCGCCGGGGGGATGAGGGATTCCATGTGGTGCAAGCCAATTCTTCTGCCGCTTGCGGGGGAAGTGCCGAGCGAAGCGAGGCGATGGGTGCTTTCCCCCCTCCGATCCTTCGGGACACGTCGAAAGTATACTTTCGACCCCGTAAACGGGGGAGGAACATCTCGCGCTTTTTGAAATGAGACATCAATCCTGTCCAATTAAAACGCTTACTTCGGGTCTTCCGCCTCCTCCATCACCTTGGCAAAAATCGGCACAAAGGCGCGGGTAAAACGTTCCGCTTCGCTGGCGGAGAGATGCGACCATTCCGGCAACTCATAACCCTGAAGTTCCTCGTGATCATGCCAGGTAACGCCGACAGTTTCTGTTTTGGCGAGCAGACGATCCCAGAACCGTTCGCGCGGGAAGCCAAAGTCTTCCGCCGGCGTAAACGCGCCGCCATAAGGCATGCGCGCAAACGCCACGTCGCCGCCGCGGGCGCGAATTTTTTTAATATCCGCCTGCACTTCGGCGATCACACCGTCAATGACAACATCCGGCATCGGCGCCGGCGGGCTGCCGTCCGGATTAGGCGGCGGCGCGAAAAGTTTGAGCGCAATTTCCCATTGCGCCCTGGCTTCTTCTCTGAAGACCTCATCATTGACGACCCGCGACCACATTTCTGTATTGCGGTCAGCGGTCATGACTTCAAGTTTGCGCGGATCAAACAACGGATTCATGCCGTCGCGCAAAGGCAGGGGCGCGTGCGTCATCTGGCGTTTTGGTCTTGTCTGCTCATCGGTAAAGGCAAAATAGCGTTCCAGAAACAAAGAAAGCTGATGGTCCCAGCGCTGTGACGGCGATTCTTCGCGGCGGTATTTCAAAACCTCGGCGCGCAATCCGCCATCGGTGGTGAAAAACAACGGCGCCATCAGGCCAACAATCACCGTGCCATGAAACGCTTCGTCGTTGGCGAGATCCGTCAGGAAAATCCGTGGGCTGGTGCCTTCAAGGGAAAGCTGGATTGGCCGTACGCCCGTCATCTCTTCCCAGATATCAAGATCGATATCAAACAGCATTCTTGATGACCCGATCAATACGGTTGCATCGCCGGTCGCTTTGTTGCGTTGCACGGTCCACAAGGCTGCTGTGTTCTTATAATCCCCGGCGATATATTCCTTGCCGCGCCAATAGGTTTCCCACCCGATCATCAGCACTGCCGTCGCGATGGCGGCAATGAGAACGATGACGCGCCAGGACCGTTCAGGCACCGGACGCTCAACATGCTCCGGATCGAAGAACGATGTCTTTACTGCCGGATAGGCGTTGTCAGAACTGGAAGTAGATGAAGGCACTGTCCGATCCTTGTGTAATGATCAACATGAACAACATAAACGTCCACACGCTCGCAATCACCCAGCCGGGCGTTTTCGCAATCACCGCTTCTTTGGTCGTCGAGCGCATCAGCCAATGGGTCAGCACCATGCCGCCTATAACCAGTAAAGCGGGGATAATCGCATTGAGATAGAGAACTTTTTGCGGATCCTTTGCGAGGCCAAACATCGAGGCGAGCATCATTGACGCCTCGCCAAAGCTCCCCGCCCGGAAAAATACCCAGGTGATATTGACGAGGAAATACGTAATAAGCGCCATGGCGAATTTGAACGGCCAACCGGAAAACCACTTTTGCTGTGGCGTGATTTCGCGCAGGATACGCTCACCGGCAAGATAGAGACCATGCAACCCGCCCCAAACCACAAATGTCCAGCTGGCGCCGTGCCATAACCCGCCAAGCAGCATCGTTATGGCGAGATTGATATAAGTCCGTACGGGTCCCTTTTTGCTGCCGCCGATGGGGATGTAAAGATAGTCCCGGAGCCAGGTCGAAAGCGAAATATGCCAGCGCCGCCAGAAATCCGAAAAGCCAATGGCTGCGTAGGGAAATCTGAAATTGTTCGGCAATGCAAAACCGAGGCAAAGCGCTGTTCCGATCGCAATTGTCGAATAGCCGGAAAAGTCAAAAAAGATCTGCCCGGAAAAAGCCAGTACGCCGGTCCAGGCGTCGAGCGGCGCCAGGCCGCCGCCAGCGCCGAAGGCGCCGTCCACCGCCGGCGCCAGAAAACTGTCAGCCAAAACGATCTTTTCAAAAAGGCCAATGGTGATCAGGCCAAGGCCCCAGTAGAATTGCGGACGGGTCGCGATTTTCGGTTCGGCAAATTGCGGGATCAATTGTGAGGGGCGGACAATCGGGCCCGCGACGAGTTGCGGGAAGAATGTGACAAACAATGAAAAATCAAGCAGCGATTTTGCCGGCGCTGCACGTCTAAGGTAAACATCCAGCGAATACGCCATGGTCTGGAACGTGTAAAACGAAATGCCGATCGGCAGAACGATGTTCCATGCCGCCGGCTGATAATCAACGCCGACAGCCGCCATCAACGCCTGAAAGTTTTCAAGCAGAAACCCGCCATATTTAAAAAAGCCGAGAATGCCGAGATTTGTCGCCAGTGACAGGATCAGAAAAAACCGCCGCCGCGCTTCATCCGTCGATTGATGAATCCATTTGGCCGCATTCCAATCGACAAGGGTGGAAATCCAAAGCAAAATGACAAAAGGCGGATTCCACGCCGCATAAAAAAGATAGCTCGCCAGTAAAAGATTGAATTTCTTGATCCGCCATGAGAACGGTGCGTTGTGCAATGCAACAACGACGGCAAAAAAGACCACGAAAGTCAGAGAATTAAATAGCAACCGGCGCCCCTTCCGATGCTCAGGAGGTCCGCGTCATTAAATGATTCCGCAGACGGAGTAAAGCTTGATTTTCCGGATTAGTGACTGTCGCGCGCCAGCCGATCAAGCAGCCGGACGCCAAAGCCGCTGGCGCCCTTGGGCGCCGTCGCCGTGGGCTCTTCGCGCCAGTCAACGCCGGCAATATCAAGATGCGCCCAGGGCGTATCTTCCGCGATAAAAGAACCGATAAAGGCCGCGCCGGTGCTGGCGCCCGGCGGGCCGGTATCTCCATTTTTAGCATCTGCGATCACCGAAGAGAGTTGCTTAAAATGATTTGGATGTAATGGCAGGCGCCAGAGATCTTCGCCGGCGGCCTCCCCTGCCGCGCGCAAGCGTTCAGCGATCGCATCATCGCGGGTAAACAGACCTGCATATTCATCACCGAGGGCCCGACCGACAGAACCGGTGAGCGTTGCGACATCCACCAACAGGCTGGGGCTGAATCCGCGTTGCGCATACCAGACCGCATCGGCGAGCACGAGACGGCCTTCGGCGTCCGTTGACATGATCTCGATGGTTTTACCGGACATTGTCTTCACGACGTCGCCAGGCCGCTGTGCATTGGCGCCGGGCATGTTTTCTGCGAGCGCTGCAATGGCGACGACATTGACCGGCGCGCGCGATTTGGCAAGCCCAAGGGTCGCCCCCGTCACAGCGGCGGCGCCGGTCATATCCGCCTTCATCGCCCACATGCCTTTGTTGGCTTTAAGCGATATGCCGCCGGAATCAAATGTAATGCCTTTGCCCGCGAACACGATCGGCGGCGCGCCCGCCGCGCCCCCGTCATAGCGGACGATCATCATCCGCGGCGGCCGGACGCTGCCTTTGCCGACGCCGAGAATGGCGCCCATGCCGAGCCGCTCCATCGCGCGCACGTCCAGGACCGATATCGATATATTGCGCACGCCTTCAAATTGCGCTCTTGCGCGGCGGACAAATTCTTCCGGGTAAAGCACATTAGCGGGCTCGGACTGCATGTCGCGCGTCCAGTTGACAGCCTCGGCCACATGGCGCCGTTCGCTGTTAAATGACGCGCGCGCAGCGCCCGGGGTTCCCGTGACAAAAGAAAGCGCGCCGGCGATCGGCGGCGCGTCGCTTTTATATTTGTCAAAACTGTAACCGCCAATGACGGCGCCGAACGCAGCATCAACAGCATCATCCGCATTCATCTCCGGCGCCAGGACTGAAACCCGCGGCGCCTTGCTGGCTCTTCCGAGCAATGCCGCGCGTCCGCCAAAATCCTCCCAGTCGCGCGGGCGCATATCGTCGGAAACCGCCACAAGATAAATTTCGCCATAAGATTCAGCGCCCGACACAAAACTTGCCGTTTCGCCGGCCTCAGGCTTAAAGCCCGTTGCAGCAACCGCGCGTCGCAGATTTGCCAGAGCGTCGGCGCCGATGATGGCGCCAAGAGCATCTAGACTGTCAAAGCCGGTAACGCCGACGATGAGCGCGTCGCCGGAAGATGGCGCCTCTGCAAAGTCAACCGTCCGCTGTGCCGCGGCTGAGGATAATCCGAAAACAAACAGTATTATGACGTACAGCGCGCGCATCATCGCCCCTCCCGAATCGCTCAAATTTTGGTCAACCAAGCGTAGCTGATCCCCTGATCGGCGAAAAGTCGAATGGCGGGCGTAATGGCCGCACCCTGCACGATGTCTGCGGCGCCCGGGAAACATTGATAACAGGTACATTGAAGGGCGTGACACCCGTAACCCGTGTGGACAGGCGGGAAATTTCTGAGCCCCGCGGTCCAATGGTGGAAAAACTTCCAGGCCTTTACGCCGCATGCATCGCCGGCGAACTTGCCAAAACCCGATAATTACCCGAAGATAACGCCGGGTAATGGTTGGGAGCAATGGGGTGTTGGAGCTTGCTCTTTACGCGGCTGGCGGCGTCATCGTCAGCATGATCATCGGCGGGCTGATCGGCGCCAAGCTCGCTGATATGCGGCTCAGAAAGCTTTATGCCGAGGTTCGCGACGAAATGGTGCGCGTTCGCAATGTCGCCAGTGAAAAGCTGGCCGTTGACGAACCGGATCTTGAAAAACTTTTGCAGGATCTTAATCGCGGCGTTGAGCAAACTTTTAGAGCCGCCGCCGCGCTTGATGGTCATGAAAAAATGATGATCCGCAAAACCGAAGCCGGCAAGGAGATCACCGCATCGTCGCGCTATATCATCAAGATGATTGACGAGCTCGGCGGCGATGTGGAAATACGCTCGCTAAACCGAGCCGATGACGACGGCGGCGACGATAACAAGAAACGTCTGCCCCGGCTGAAATAAAATCTCCTGCGTAGACCCCGGTCAAATCGACTTGTAGGCGGGGTCGCGCAATATTTCGGCTATTGCCGCGTGCGAAAAGATTTCCCCGGTAATCGAGGCATGAAACATTCTTTCTGCAATCATGAAGGCGGTTTGCGCAATTGGTGCGCCCATCTGCGCGCTATCCCGCAAACAAGACACCGGGGCGCGATTTCCGCCGATGCAAAAATGCAACGCCTGTTTTTTGTCGGTTCAAAACTGCAATAAAATCGACCTTCCCCAACGGAAAGCGCCTAATAATTGACTCCAATAGGGCCCTTCATTTTTGACCGGCCTGGTGGAACCTTTTCGGGAAACAGCATCATGACAAAAAACAGACTTACAACGCGCGCCGCTCTCGCCGCCGGCGCCTCAATCATTGCTCTGACCGCCGCACCGGCTGCATTCGCACAAACGCCCGGGCTCGATACGATCATTGTGACGACGCAAAAGCGCGAGGAGAACCAGCAGGAAGTGCCGGTTTCCGTGCAGACCCTGTCAGATGACCGCTTTGCTGATATTCAGACGGGCGGTGAAGATATCCTGGCCCTCGCCGCACGCATTCCAAGCCTTTATGCAGAATCATCTAACGGACGACTAGCGCCGCGCTTTTATATTCGCGGCCTTGGCAATGTGGATTTTGATGTCGCGGCGTCGCAACCCGTCTCGATTATCATGGACGATGTGGTCCAGGAAAATGTCGTCCTGAAAAGCGCTCCTTTGTTCGACGTTGCGCAGGTTGAGGTCAGCCGCGGGCCGCAAGGGACGCTGTTTGGACGCAACACGCCCGCCGGCGTTGTGAAATTCGTCACGCGCAAACCAACTGATGAATTTGACGCCATCGGGCAAGTTGCATACGGGACCTATAATACGGTGACCGCGCAAGCCGGCGTTGGCGGCCCGATAGTTCCTGACGTTTTGTCCGTACGCGTGTCCGGCCTTTATCAGCATCGCGACGACTGGGTCGATAATGGCTTTACCAACGAAGATGATGTGATGGGCGGCTATGACGAGCTCGCCGGCCGCATCCAGCTTCTCTTTACGCCAAACGATGCGCTCAGTGTTCTGTTGAATGTTCATGGCCGCGACTATGAAGGAACCTCCGCGCTGTTCCGCGCCAATATCTTGGAACCCGGCACCGGCAATCTCGTGCCCGGCGCCTATGATCGCGACACGGTTTATTACGATGGCGGTTCCAATAACCCACAAGAGGGTGAAGGCTGGGGCGGTTCCGCAAAGATCGATTGGGATTTCGGCGCAGTTACGCTCACCTCGATTACTGCATTTGAAACAGCCAACAGCTTCAGCCTCGGTGACATTGACGGCGGCGTCATCACGCCAGGCATTGCAGCCGGTGTTCCGCCAGGATTGACATCGGGACTGACGGATACGAGTTTTCCTCCAGACGGCATCGTAGACTCGACAACATTTCCCGGTTTCATTCCTTTTGCGGCGGAAACCCAGGATTCGATCGACGATGTCGATCAGTTCACTCAGGAAATTCGCCTCGCATCCAATGGCGACAATCAATTCGATTGGCAGGTCGGGTTTTACTATTTTGACTCCGACGTATTTGTTTCGACCGTCGGACCGGCTTTCCCTCCGATGACCACGCTGCGCCATCGCAATGACAGTTGGGCGGTATTTGGCCAGGCCAGTTATGACCTTTCTGATCGGCTGAATGTCACTGCCGGCGCCCGCTACACCGAAGACAATCGCGACTTTGACCCTGTGTTATTGCCGTTCGGCGTTACGGTGAACCCGACGTCAGTTTCCGACGAAGACTTCAGCTGGGATGTTTCGACGCTTTATAATGTGAATGACAGCGTCAACCTTTACGCCCGTGTCGCCCGCGGCTTCCGCGGCCCGACCATACAGGGCCGTGACGTCGCTTTTGCCGCGTTCTCCTTCACCACGGATCCGCAAACCATCGCGTTATCGGAAACAATTCTTTCCTTCGAGGGCGGTTTCAAATCGCAATTCATGGACAACCGCGCCCGTCTTAACGCCACAGCATTTTACTATCGCGTCAATGACCAGCAATTCTCGATCATCGGCGGCGCATCGAACACCAATCAGGTGATCAACGCCGATAAAGGCGTCGGCTGGGGCTTTGAGGCCGATGCCGAATTTCTCGTTACGGATAACTTCTTCGTATCCGGCGGGTTCAGCTACAATAATACAGAGATCAAGGATCCCACGCTGGCAACCGCTCCTTGCGGCTCGGGACAGTGCACCGTCCTCGACCCATTAAACGGTCTCGGCCAGGCATTGATCGACGGCAATCCTTTCCCGAATGCGCCGGAAATCACCTTTAACGCTTTCGCCGAATACACCCGCCCGTTCCGCGATCATGGGGAGTTTTTCGCAAACACCGACTGGGCGGTGCAGGGCAAGACCAACTTCCTGCTCTATGAAACGGCTGAATACCAGTCTAACGGCAATACTGAAGGCGGCGTTCGCGTCGGCTATCGCCGCAATGACGGCCGATACGAAGGCGCGTTCTTCGTCCGTAATGTGCTTGACGCCGATAACGTCAAGGGCGGTATCGACTTCAACAACAATACCGGTTTCGTCAATGAGCCGCGCATTTTCGGCTTCCAGCTGACAGTCAGAAGCTAAGGCGCAAACACCAACATCTAGATGCGCCCGGTCCTTCTGGACCGGGCGTTTTTGCACCGGCCATTGAAAATTGACCGCGCCCTGATGACAACCTAGTTTTAACGCCAGCCCATCTGGAGCGCATCATGAAAAGCATCATTGCCCTGATCGTTGTTGTTATCGCCGCCGCGTTTTGGTGGCTCCTGCTCGACTCCCGCGCCCCTGAGAGCGCCGATGATGTTTTCGACATTGCCGCCTATCGCGCGTTGATAGCTGATGATGTTGATTTGCCTTCCAATATCAATATTGAAATCGTTGGAATGGATGAAGCGCCAAAATTTGCCACGGAAACCGGCGGCGGCTTTTCAAAACACGCGCTGTACTACACTGCGATTCAAATTGTCTCGCCGACAGAAAAAACCGTAATTGGCGGCGCCGTAGACGACCTGACAGCGACAGCCATTTTGCAATCGGACAATGCAAGCTTTGACGCAAGCGCCTATGATCGGTTGAAAGAATCCTATGCGAGCGCCGACCAGATTTTTATCACCCATGAACATCTCGATCACGTGATGGCGATTACGCGCCACCCTGCGCCGGAAACATTCACAGACAAGCTACGCCTGACCGCGCCGCAGGTCGAAAGTCTGCCGCTCTTTGCGCCTGCCAGCGGTCTGTCGCCCGCATTAGCGTCGCTGACGCCGTTTGAGATTGCAGCGCCGATGCGGATTGCGTCAGGTATTGTCGTAGCGCCAGCGGCGGGTCACTCACCAGGCAGCCTCGTATTCTTTGTCCGCCGAGACGACGGTCAGGAATATCTTTTCATCGGTGACATCGTCTGGGCGATGTCAAATATCGATCATCTGAAAACCCGGCCGCGCCTCCTGCAATATCTGTTTTTCGAGCCCGATGAGGATCGCAAACAAGTGTTGCGCCAGGTGCGCGCGCTGCACGATATCGCCGCGAGGAAACCGGACCTGGTGATCGTTCCCGATCATGACGGCGCCTATTTGCGCAATCTGATCGATCAAGGCGCGCTTGGTGGGACTTTTCAATAAGGCGTCTGTTAACGCCGCAATCAGGTCTTGCAGCGCTTTAACCTAATGATGACCATTAGCCGCCATGATCATCGCCGGGTGAGCAAGCAAAGGCGTCAGAACGGCGCTTAACAACGGCGCCAGCATGGCGCAGGCGGCAAGGTCTTTCATTCGCGTATATTCTGCGGGATATTGTCTGCAGTCCTGAACGTGTTTTGCGCCTCCGCGCATGCGCGGCGCCTATAGCGCATGATGGACTTTTTTGCTGCTCACCCGTTTTTCTTGCGCATAGCGGTATTCCCTATTCGTCCAGCGCCGCGCTGTAGAGAGAATTTTTCGGCGCCTCAAAGAGCTTCATCACCATCGGTTCAAATGCTTCAAGCGGCATGGATTCATAATTCGGGTCAAACGCCGCCTGATCGTATTTGTCGCAAAACTCCGCCGTGTACTGAAAGTACCGATGGTCGCGAAGGCTGTCGCGCATATTCCGGTCCATGCCGAGATAATGGAAAAAATAATAGCCCTGAAAAATGCCGTGTTTTTCAACCATCCAGTGATTTTGTTCGGAGACGAAGGGCTTAAGAATCGCGGCCGCAATATCGGGATGATTATAGGCGCCGAGCGAGTCGCCGATATCATGGAGAAGCGCGCAGACGACATATTCATCATCGCGGCCGTCCTTAAAGGCGCGCGTCGCCGTCTGCAGGCTATGGGTCAGGCGATCGACCGGAAAACCGCCATAATCGCCGTCGAGCAGGCACAGATGATCGAGCACCCGCTTGCCGCCCCGGGAGGCGAATGGTCCGAATTGTGCGGCAATTTTCATCCAGTCTTCCTGGGTGCCGTCGATCATCGCCTTAAAACCGGCGCGGGCCTCTGGATGATCACCGTGATCTGGCATGTGTTTCCTCCGCGAAGTGTATCGAAGGCCAGAATAATGCTACGCTGGCCGACAACTCAAGGGCCTGACGCACTCTATGACCAGCAATATCTCCCGACCCTTATGATTGCGCGGATTGCATCCACCCTTACCGGTATCGTGCTGATCGTCTATGGCGTGATTGCGGCGATTTCGCCACTTCCACTCGGGGTCCCGCTGATCGTCCTGGGCCTGATCATGATCGCCGGCGCCAACCCGGCTGCACGGCCTTTGATCCGCTGGATGCGTGAACATTGGCGGTGGTTTGACGTGCTGGTCGTTCATCTTGCGCGGCGTTCTTCAAAACGATTCAAGAATGTTTTCGATGAGACGACGCCCGAAGAACGCCCCCAGGCTGAAAAGCCAAACAGCGACGAGGCGTGAATGCGTCTAGATGCCGGCCAATTATTGATCCTCTTGCGCATTGCTGTTGCGGCCCTGGCGTTGGCGCTGATCCTCATCGGCGTCATCGTCATGATCGCACCGACGCCATTCGGATTCGTTCTGGTCTTCGCGGGCCTTTTCATTCTGACATTCGTCGCGCCGGGATTTGTTCGCTGGCTGCGCAACCGCTCACGCGGATTTAACGCCCTGATCGCCGCACTGGCGCGCCGCGCGCCCCGCTGGTTAAGAAAGGCGCTGGAAAAAACCGCTCCCGGCGGCGATAGCCCATAAACCCGGAAAGCCGCGATTGAATACCGCCGGGCAATGCCGATATGATAGCCGTCAATGGAGGGTGAAAATGCTTGTTTTGCGCATTGCTTTCAAATTCCTCGTCAGCATATTCGCCATCATTTTGATATTCGCGGGCATCGTCCTGACGCCCACGCCTGCGCCGGTCGGCATCATCTTCATTATTATCGGCTTTTTCCTGCTCGCTGCGGTGTCTCCCGATCTGATGCGCTGGCTGCGCCGCCGCTGGGGCTGGCTCGATCGCCAGTTGATCAAACTTGAGCGAAAACTGCCGCGCTGGCTCGCCCGGCAGTTGCGTAAGTCCGATATAGACAAAGACGAAGAAGAGCAGGCGCCAGCCTGATCCTCGCAGCGCGCTGATCTGAACGCAGTCAGGATATCGACACTTACCGCCTTGCATAGAAATTGCTCTGTCAAATTCCATGAGCATTTCTGTGTGCATTTTCGCGCGGAATGAGGCGCTGCATCTGCCGCGCTGCATTGCCGCCCTGGACGCCGCGTCGGGTGGGCTCGATTATCGCGCACATATTCTGGTTAATGGCTGTGACGACGATACGGCCGCGGTCGCGGCCGTGCTCGCCGCCGCCGATACGCGCATTACAGTCCACGAATTGCCGGTCGGCGACAAAGCCCATGCCTGGAACGAGTATGTTTTCCGCATCGCCCGGAAAGCTGCAACACCGGCAAAGACACATGTCTTTCTCGACGGCGATATCCGGCCAGGCCGCGGTGCCGTGGCCGCGCTGTTCCGGGCCATCGATGAGGCGCCCGAAGCCTATGGCGCAGCGGCGCTGCCGGCCAGCGGGCGCAGCCGGCATTTTTGGGTGGCGCAACTACGGCGCAATCATTATCTAAGCGGCAATCTTTATGCGCTGTCGGAAAAGGCGCTTTGCGGATTTCGGCAGCGGAAGCTGCGCCTTCCCTTCGGCGCCAAGGGCGAAGACGGCATTATCGCCTATTTGTTACTGACGGATTTTGCCGGCGGAAGCGACGACCGCCATCGCGACAGAATTGTGGTCGCAGAGGACGCAAGCTTTGAGTTCGATCCGCTTATGTTTAACGCTCGCGATATCGCGATCTATCGCCGCCGGCTGCGGCGCTATTCCGAACGGCATTTTCAAAAATCAATTCTTTACCGGCGCCTGAAACGTCAAGGCGCCGGCGCCATGCCGGAAAACATCTACGATATCTATACGGATGAAACGCTGAACGGGCTCTATCCGCGCCCGGATCCGGTCAATTTCTGGTTCGACGCCGCAACCTTGCGCCGCCTCAAACGTGGGCGGCGGCGAGCGCGACCAGCGCCGATTTAAGCGCCTTTTTCAACCTGCGTGAATTCGAGTTCCACCGGCGTCGCGCGGCCGAAAATTGAAACAGCAACCTTGAGGCGCGTTGCTTCTTCATCGACGTCTTCGACAATGCCGGAAAAGGATGCAAAAGGTCCGTCAGTCACGCGAACGCTCTCACCGATCTCGAAGGTGATGGTTGGCCGCGGCCGCGCTTCGCCGTCTTCCATAACGCCGCGGATGCGATCGACTTCTTTTTGCGGCACCGGCAACGGTTTTTGACCGGAACCGAGAAAGCCGGTGACTTTCGGCGTTTCCTTGATCAAATGATAGGTCTCGTCGCTCAACACCATATGCACGAGAACATAGCCGGGAAAGAACCGCCGTTCCGTATTGACCTTGCGGCCGCGCCGCACTTCGGTGACCTCTTCGGTGGGCACGAAGATTTCTTCAATGAGGTGTTCGAGGCCTTTTTCCTTTGCAGCCAGCTGAATCGATTCAGCGACCTTCTTTTCAAAGTTCGAATAGGCGTGAACGATGTACCACTTGGGATCCATGGAATTTTCCGTAGTTCTGGGTTTCGTTAGTTACCGGATGATACGCATTCAATTGGCAGGAAATTACAGATGCCGAAGCGCAGGGCCTGATCAACGCCAAAAAAGAACACCGCCATGATCGCAACCATGATCAGCACCATAATCGTGGACACCATGGTCTCATTGCGCGATGTCCATGTTACTTTTTGCGCTTCATTGCGAACCTGCTGCAAAAATGCGAGCGGGCTCACCTTCTTTTTCTTTTTGGCGGCCTCTGCGGCTTTGCCTTCGATGACTTGCGCGCTGTCGCCTGATTTTTTGTTCTTCGCCATCGGGTCGTCCGTTTCGGGCTTGAAGACATGGGGGCTCGGACGTCGCTCTGACGTTGCCATTGTCTTCGGATTTCGGAAGATGGCCTCTAGGTAAACCTTTTCCGCGCGTCGTCAAGCGCCAGAGGGCTTAATTCAGGGCCGGATTTGCAGCTTTTGCCGATTGCTATTTGCGCTGATATTTGACCCAGGAACGCTGCATTGGGGTATCCTCGCCCATCATCCCGTCATGCCATGGCTGACCGCCAACGGGGCCGGCCAGGACGTAATTCGAGAGGATAATTCCGGGAAAGGCGGCGACCAGCGCGTCGTTGACCGCCTGATTGACCCGTGCGCCTTCGGGGCCCCACATATAGGCATTATAAAAACTGTCCGGTATCTGAGGCGGCTTGGTATCATGACTGCCGCCCTCATAGGCGCCGATCAGTTTCACGCCAAAAGCAGCAGCCTGCGCTTTGTGGCGTGCGAACTGTTGCACCACCCAGGATTTCGTACCTTGACTGTTCGCCGGGCCGTCGATGAGAAAATCAGCCCGCGCCTTCGCCGCCGCGGCAGGGTCTTGTGCAATTGCAGCCTTCCATGCATCAAAACTCATCTGCTTTTGCCATGGACCGCCCCAATAGGAAGCAACGGAAACACCCATGCGCGGCGCATAGTCAGACCATTTGAGACCTTCCTTTTGGATATAGTCCCTGGCGAATTGCAGCGCTTTGACCGTCGTATAATCATTTGCAGCCTGACCTTCGATCACATGGATGCGCGCCTGATCGCGGCCCGCGCGGGCGAAGGCGGCGTCGAAGGCCAGCATCAGCCTTGCTGAGAGAACGCCATAACCGGCCCGATTGTGATCGCCATTCTTTTTCACATAGGCTTCGCCGACGCCGTCTGCGTAATGCGTTTGGACCCGAAAGCCCCATCCGCCCCAATTCCAGATTTCATTGCCAAGGCCGATATAAAGCATCCGCGTTTCCGGATAATTGCTGGCCTCCAGAGCGGCGACAACATTATCGGCATATTTATCCCACTCATTGCTGTCGATCACCGTTTGAAATACCGACTTGCCTGTCTCGGCGACGACGCCGGATTTGACAGTAAAACGCAGCGCTTCAACGTTGTCTGATCCGCCGGATTCGGCGATGCGGGGATCATCCCAGTCATAAGGAAACCCAAGATGAATCGGCGTCTGAAACCAGATTTCCGTGTCGGCTTCAACGCCAAGTGCAAAAAGCGCTTCAAGCGGCAAGGACCCCTTGGCTCCTTTGCGCCCGGCTCCCGACGCCCAGAATGCATAATTGACGGGAGCGACGTCAGACGCTTCGTTGAGGAACATGCCATTTGTGCTCTGCAAGTCCATCGTGCGGATGATGTCATATTTCGACGCTTCGCCGACAAAGGCGCTTGACCAATATTTGCCGGCGTCAAGACGCGCTTCATCTTCCTTGCGATAAAGGCGGATATCGCGAAGCCCCCCTTTGCCGATCTGATGAATCTCAATCAGAAGCACCGGCCGAAAGCTTGGGTCATTGACGAATTCAACACGGTTTTTCGAAATGCGCCGTTGATTGCGCGCAAGACCCGCACTGATCCGTACGTCGCCAATCGCCTCCAACACCCAGGTTCCGTCAAAACCGGCGACGTTCCACATATAGGGGCTGTACACAATTGAACCGTGCGGCAGCGACTGCGGCAGTCCTGTCGCGGGATCGATATATTGCCGGTCAAGTGGTTTTTTGTTGTTCGGCGGGCCGTCAAACCATTGCCCCTTGTTGGCGCGAAAGAAATTCGCCGGCGCCGCTTCGCTATTCCACGGCGCCAAAAACCACGCGCCAGCCTGAATTTTCGCCTTGCGTTGATCAACGGCAGGTTCAGCCTGCTGGGCGTTTTCCTGGGCGCTCACCTGCGCGCCCGCAAAAAGCGCAGCGGCAGACAACACCCCGGCCAAAATGAAATGTTTTGTAATTGTCATATTCGTCCAGTGAAAACGTTACGTCTCCGGCAGACTACACCAAAGGCGCCAAGAAATCTCTATTGCGCGCCATCGACAACCCATTCGGCCCAGTTCAGGCAACAATGGGGTTGTCACCTGTGTCTTGGGTACAATCTGTTACCGAAGTCTCCGGGCCGGACACACGCGTAAATGGCAGGGGCGGAGGGACTCGAACCCACGACCCTCGGTTTTGGAGACCGATGCTCTACCAACTGAGCTACACCCCTAAGGCCGGGGCATGGCTTAGGCCGCACGGCCCCGGCTTTCAATAGAAAACGGATTAATTTGCCAAGACCCGGCGCAAAACTGCACTAGCGATCGTTTTCGCCAATGGCGGAGGGACTCGAACCCGTTCAACGGGCTTGATGCCCGTTGAACCCCCCGGTTTTGGAGACCGGTGCTCTACCAACTGAGCTACACCTAAGGCCGGGGCAGGCTTGGGCCGCACGGCCCCGGCTTTCAATAGAGCAGGATCATTTTCTCCAGTTCAAACCCCGCTCAAGGTTAATATTTGTCGCGTGATCGAACCGGAAGTTTGGCGGCGAAGCCGCCAAACGGTCCCCGTTGAAGGCGTCGCCTTCAACTCCTGATCACGCTCCGGAAAAGGCGTTAATCCGAGGCAATCCAGCGCAATATCGCATCCGCGGCCATCTCCGATGGCGGCGGGCCGCCGACCCCGAGGGTTTTGAGGATTTCAGGAAAGGCTTCCAGTTGCGCCGCGCGTTCCGGCGTTGCTGTCATGAGCGGCGCCAGCGCTGCGGCCATCGCCCCGGGCCGGCAATCTTCCTGAAGGTATTCCGGAATAATTTCGCGGTTCGCCGCGAGATTGATGAGCGCCACAAAGTTGATCGTTGCAACGCGCCTGATCCACATTGCCGACAGCGGATCGACGCGATAGCCGATGACCATGGGCGTTCCGGCGATTGCCAGTTCCGTCGTCACTGTGCCCGATGCGGCAAGGCCTGCATCCGCCGCCGCAAAGCCGTCAAACCGGTCTCCGTGCCCCACATAGATCGGCGTCCCGGGCCAGGCGGCGGTCGCTGCACGGACGTTTTCTTCCTTACCGGACGCTGTCACAACAAAAACCCGTAAATCCGGTTTCGCTTCGATCAGCAGGCGGATGGTCTCGCCAAAGGGCGCCGCGAGCCGGTTAATCTCGTTGTCGCGGCTGCCCGGCAGCGCCGCCAGCAACGGCGCCGCGCCTAGACCGTGCTTCGCGCGAAAAGCCGTCCCATCACCCGTGGCGCTTGCTGCGACCGCAAACAGCGAACTGCCAACCGCCGTCACCGGAACATCCGCCTTTTCAAAATAAGGATTTTCAAAATCGAACAGCGTGAGGACGCCGTCAAACAGGCGCGCAACAGTTTGCGTGCGTTGTGGCCGCGACGCCCAGACCTGGGGTGCAACATATTTAATGAGTTTTGCGTTCGGCGCCGCCTGTTTGATTTTTTCGGCGGCGATCCGGGAAAACGACCAGCTGTCGATCAAAACACCGGCGTCAATGTTCTCCGCCGCTGCGGCTTGCGCGAGTTCGACTGCGCCGCGCATCGCCGCCGGCAGCGCTTTAAGCGCGCCGACTGGACCGATCACCGCAAAATCACTGATCGGAAAAAGGCTTGTCAGCCCCTCCTCCGCCATTAACGGGCCGCCGCAGCCACAAAATCTGGTGTCAGGCGCTCTCGCCTTTAACGCGCGCATCAAACCGGCGCCGATCGCATCGGCGGAAGGTTCAACCGCCGTCAGCAAAATGCGCGGGCCTCTTTTGTCCGCGCCAGCAGTGGCGCCAAATATGGGATCATCGCCGGCGCCGCTCATGGGGCGCGCAACTCTGCCGCCTCAAACCCGTAAACAAAAATCCCGGCTTCATCCGCAAGCCTTAAAACCTCATCACGATCGATGATCAATCCGACGCTCGCCTCGATCGCAATGCCGGACAGCCGCGCCTCGCTCGCCTGCCGCACGGTTTCCGGTCCGATGACCGGCAGATCAATCCGGAGTTCCTGACCGGGTTTAGGGCGTTTGACGAGGACGCCGCCACGCGCCTCACCGCGCGCTGACGCGCCCAGCTTTGCGCAACGCTCAAGCATGGCGTCCGTTCCCTCCGCCGCCTCAACCGCAAGGACGAGCCCGTTCGCCACGACTGCGCCCTGCCCGATATCGAAGGCGCCGAGTGCGCTGATCACAGCCGCGGCCTTTTTGATATCGGCAAGATCTTCCTGCGACGGCGCGACGGCGCCAAGCGCGCCCGCGGGCGCCGCCAGATCATCCGTCGCCTCCTCAGCGCCGACGACGAACAGGCCTTCGGCTTCGACTGTCTCAACGAGTACATTCAATAGCGGACCGTCGCCTTTTGCCGCTGCGGCAATCAGTTTCGGCAATAACGCCGCGCCGCGCCAATCGGCTTTCAAGCTTTTAAAATCCGGCCGTTTGACATGCCCCGCGAAAACGACGGCGTCACAGTCGTTTCCTTTCAGGATACGGAGAATTTTTCCAACCTCCCCCATGGCGCAATCATCGCCTGGAAGCGCAGCGAGACTTTCGTCTGATGATCGCGCGAGGCGGATTATGTGATATGCATCGCCGCGCGCGCGGCAGGAAGCGGCGATACGCACAGGCAGCGCGCCGCCGCCCGCAATAATGCCCAGTTTTGTCCATCTGACCATAAGAGTTAACGTCGTGGCGTCATCAATGATCGCGGCGCGTCCGAGCCGATAAACTCAACAATATTCATCACTTCCGGACAACCGGCGTATCGCTCGCGCACGCGTTCAAAGCGTTCTTTGAACGTATCTTCGTCCGCAAACAGCATTTTATACGCGTTGCGAAGATCGCGAATTACCGAGCGAGGAAGACCGCGCCGCTTCAAGCCGATGAAATTAAGTCCCGCCAGACGCGCATGATTGCCGGTCGCCGATGCATAAGGAATGATATCGCCCGTTACCGCAGCGCAGCCGCCGATAAAAGCATAGGACCCGATCCGGCATTGCTGGTGTACGCCGCACAATGCGCCGAGGAAAACGCCGTCGCCAACTTCTACATGTCCGGCGATCGATGCGTTATTTGCAAAAATGGCTTTGTCGCCCACGATGCAGTCATGCGCCACATGGGCGCCAATCATAAAAAAACCGCCATTGCCGATCTGCGTGACGCCGCGACCGGCGACAGTCCCGTTATTCATGGTGGCATGCTCACGGATAATGTTATCAGCGCCAATGATCAGTTTCGTCGCTTCACCCTTGTAGCCGAGATGCTGCGGCGGCGCGCCAATCGCCGCGAAGGGGTAGATAATTGTCCGCGCGCCGATCTGCGTAGCGCCGTCGATAACCACATGGCTTTTCAATATGACGCCGTCATGCAGCTTTGCGCGCGCGCCAACATGGCAAAATGGCCCGATCTCGACATCGGCGCCGAGCTCTGCGCCGGGCTCAATAATAGCCGTCGAATGAATGCTCATACGCGCTTCAGCCATCAGGTCGCATGGGCCAGCATCGCGGAATAATGCGCCTCCGCAACGCGCTTTCCGTCAACTGTCGCTTCGCCGGCAAAGCGCCACACCGGCGCGCGGCGCTGTACTGTGCGCACGGCAATGCGCAACTGATCACCGGGAACAACCGGGCGGCGAAATCGCGCTTTGTCAACGCCCATGAAAAGAACCAGCTTTCCTTCGACATCAAGATTTTCCGTATAGGACGTATAGGCGGCGGCGGCCTGGGCCATCGCTTCAATGATCAGAACGCCGGGCATCACCGGCTTTTGCGGGAAATGCCCCTGAAAATAAGGATCGCCCATGGAAACATTCTTTATACCGACGGCCCCTTCTCCGGGCTTAATGTCTACAAGCCTGTCTACAAGCAGCATGGGATAGCGATGCGGCAAAAGCTGCATCAACTCATCTATATCCAGGACTGATTTGCCCGGTTCTATTGTCGTCATCGTCATCCATTCTTTTTTCTTGCAAGCTTCGCAAGCGTCGCAATTTCCCGAAGCCAGTCTTTCACGGATCTGGCGGGGCTGCCGCCCCATTTCTCTCCCGGCGGAACATCGCGCATCAAACCCGACCCGGCGGCGATCTGCGCGCCGTCGCCAATCGTCAAATGATCCGCAAGGCCAACCTGCCCCCCCATAAACACGCCGTCGCCGATGGTGCAACTGCCGGAAATTCCGGTCTGCGCGGCGAGGACGCAATATTTACCGATCCGTGTGTTGTGACCGATTTGCACGAGATTGTCGATCTTCGTGCCGCGCCCAATGATGGTGTCGCCAAGGGCGCCGCGGTCAATCGTTGAATTGGCGCCGATTTCAACCTCGTCGTCAATGACCACGCGCCCGAGCTGCGGCACACGGACAAGTTTACCTTGCGCTTCGACAAAGCCAAAGCCAGCCTGACCGATGCGCGCGCCGTCAAGAATGCAAACATCGCGCCCGATCAACGCATGAGAGATCGAAACGCCCGCATCGAGGATGCAACCATCGCCAAGGGCGACGCCGGGTCCAATGGTGACATGCGGTCCAATGCACGCGCCGGCGCCGAGAATCGCGGTCCGGTCGATTACTGCAGTCTCATGAATATCCTCACCGCCGCCCGGCAGGTTGGCGCGCGAAATTTGTTCGGTTTTGTCGATTGACCGGTAAAGACGATCTGCAATCAACGCAAAACCAAGCCGCGGCGAGGCTATAGTTGCGACAGCGCCGCCGTTAAGCGCGGAAGCGGTTTCCGCCAGTTTTTCGCTGACAAGGCAGAGTCCGAAATCACGCTCCGCCAGTAGATCAAGAAACGCGGCCTCTGTGCAATAAATGACGGCGCCAGCGAGTTGATCGTCATCATGCGCCGCAACGCCCGACAACATCGCCGCATCATCGCCGGCGACCAGGCTGGCGCCGGTTAGGGACAGAGCATCCTTAACGCTCAACGGCGCCAGACGTTCAAAGAATCTTGGATCAGGCATCCTGTCCTCACCCCTACAGCACTTCACGTCAGAAGAAAAAACGGCCGGCGCATTACGCACCGGCCGTTCTATCGCATTTTGGCGCTCAGCGCCGCATTTTTCTATTTCTTCTTCTGCGCTTCTGCCTGCGCTTTCGCCTGCGCCGCCGTCATTTCCTGTATGGCCTTATCAACATCGACCAGAGAGACTTTCTCAACGTCAACAGACTTCATTTTTTTATCGAGGGCGGCGAGCACTTCCTGGGTAATGTCGGTTTCCGGCGCTGCGTACATCACGGCCGAGCGATCCAGCAAAATTGTGGCGCTGCGGTCTTCAACGATTTGTTTCATAATCGGCTGGCTTTCGATCAAAATCTTTGTCTGGGCCTGCTGAATCGCATTTCCGAAAACCTGTTCCATAATCTGCGCGCGCTGCGGCAATGAAACCTGCCGGCGAACTTCAAGGTCCTGGCCGGTCTTTTGGCGCACTTCGTCAGACATCAGGGATGCATTTTTCTGGAAGCTCTCAATATCTTTTTTGAGTTTTGCGGCCTCGGCCTCAAGCTCTTTTTCAACGCTTGCTTTGACGCGATTGGCCTGGTCCGGAATTGTCTTTCCGGCTTTCGACTGTGCGATCAGTTGCGCCCGATCAACAATCAAGATCACCGGCGCTTTTTGTGCGCCTTGCGCTTCGGCGCCGTTAAGTGCGGATCCGCCGACGAACCCTGCGACTGCCAGCACGGCTGCGCCCGCCATCATTGCGAACTGTTTATTCATGATACACCTCATACTTTCCTAAAAGTTTGTCCCCGCGCTGAAACGAAAGCCTTCCGTCCGGTCATAGAGCTCTTTTCGAATGATCTCCGCAAAATCGAACCGCACCGGCCCGAATGGCGAATCCCAGCTTACCGATACGCCCGCCGTCACCCTGATCGACAAATCATCCTGCACCGGTAAAAAATGGTTGATCAGCATTCCCGTGTCCGGATCAAACTGCTGCAACAGGAACGTTGGATCGTTATTGAGCAGTTTTGTATTGTCATCAACCAGTCCAACGGTGCCAAAATCGCTGAACAAGGACGCCCGGATGCCATATTCTTTCGGCAGCGGCAAGGGTAAGAGGATTTCAAACGTCCCAATCGCATAGAGCTTGCCGCCAATGGCCTGACCGGAAGGGTTGTTGTCGATGTCAAAACCAGTGAGGTATCGCGGCCCGACGCCAGCAACCTCAAAGCCCCGGAAGGTCGAGGCGCCCTCGAAAAACCGGTCTGAGAGCCGCACATCGTCGCCCGCATAGCCGCTAATATAGCCCATGCGCGCTCTCAGCGAGCCGATAAAGTCGCCGATGATCGGATGGTAGATCGCGCCCGAATATTCCGCCTGGTAATAATTAACGTCGCCGCCGAGGCCCGCAAGCCCGACGGTCGCCGACGCGCGCCAGCCGCGGCGCGGCGTTATCGGATCGTCGCGCCTGTCAAATGACAGGCTGGCGCCGATCAGCGATGTTAGAAATGTGCCGCGCGAATCACAGGTTGGCGTCAGAGCTTGCGTGAGAAAATCGCAAAGGTTGGCGGTAACCACTTGCTGAAAGGCGCTTGCAGCGCCTGCCGAAACAATGTTCCCAAGTACATCGACAAAGAAAGGCGCCGCGGTCGTCGAGGCGCCGGGCACGAGCGCAGACAACGGGTCGTCCATCACACCAATTCTTTGCGTTGTCACGGTATCGATTGTCACATCGTCATAGGTCAAAAGATAATTGAGCCCGCCGCGGCCATATTCAGAAACCTGGAAACCGGCATTGAGGCCAAACCCGGTCCGATTGCGTATAAAGCCGGATTCCCGGAAGTTCGTACGCTGATTAAAAAGCGATACGCCCGCCGCCAGATTGCGGTCCAGGAAGTAAGGTTGAGTAAACCGGACATCGACCTGCCGCGTCCGCGAGCTCGCCTGAACGCGAAAGCGCAGGAACTGACCGCGCCCCATCAAATTGCGTTCTTCGACAGACAAATCGAGGATAAAATTTTCGGTCGATGAGATGCCGACGCCGATGCTGAAGGAACCGGTCGATTGCTCTTCTACATTGACATCCAGCTCGGTGCGATCCGGCGCCGAGCCCTGCTTTTCTTCAATCTCTACTTCGCCGAAATAGCCAAGCGATCGGACCCGCGCGCGCGAGCGGTCAACCAGCACGCGGTTAAACGCATCGCCTTCGGCGATCCGGATCTCCCGCCGGATAATTTTGTCGAGCGTACGCGTGTTGCCCTTGATGTTGACGCGCTCGACATAAACACGCGGCCCTTCATTGACTTCAAATGAAATGTCGATGGTTTTGCTTTCCGGGTGACGATTGAGCCGCGGATTGACATCGACAAAAGCATAACCGGCGGCGCCGGTCGCAAAGGTGATCGCCTCGACGGCTTTTTCCATGCGTTCGCCGTCAAAGGTCTGTCCGGACTTGACCGGGATGAACCGTTGCAACACATCGTCATCAAGCTTGGCCAACGTGGTCTTAACGCGCACTTCGCCGACCGTGTATTTCGGCCCTTCCTCAACGGTGAAGGTTATGAAAAAATCCTTGCGGTCTGGCGTTAACTCGGCGACAGCGGAAACAACCGTGAAATCAGCATATCCATGGCGGCCATAATGCTCGCGGATAAGTTCGCGTTCATATTCAAGCCGGTCCGGGTCATAATTGTCATTGCTCGAGAAAAACTTCCACCAGCGGCTCTCCTTGGTCAGGACGACGCCTCTTAATTCATTGTCGGTGAAAACTTCATTGCCGATGAAATTGACTTTCGCCACGCCGGTGCGCGGGCCTTCGTCAATCTCGTAAATGACGTCGATGCGGTTTTGTTCGAGCGGCGTCACTTTCGGCGTAACAATCGCCGCAAACCGCCCCTTGGCGCGGTAGAGTTCAATCATCCGCTGAACGTCGCTCTGAACTTTTGCGCGCGTATAGATCGCTCGCGGCGCCAGCTGAATTTCTTCAGTCAGCTTGTCGTCCTTGATGCGCTTATTGCCTTCAAGAATGACGCGGTTGACGATCGGGTTTTCCTTTACCGTAATCCTCAGGATATCGGCTTCCGTCATCTCAAGACTGATATCCGCAAACAGGCCGGTGTTAAAAAGCGTCTTCAGCGCCAGATCGAGGAATTCCTGCTCGGCCCGCATCCCCGGCTGGATCGGCAAATAAGAGCCGATGGTCTCGGGCTCAATCCGCTGATTGCCGGTGACGACAATATTCTGGATGACCGGAGCCGGCTCGTTCGAAAACAGCTCCCCCGCTGCTAATCCTTGCGGCTGCTGATCGGCTGGTTGCGCGTGCGCCAGACCTATTGAAAGCGTCGCGCATAATGCGACGCTGAAAAGCAATATGGCGCCATTGGCGCCGCCCCTCGACTTAATCAAACTCATGCCGACGCCCTAGCTGAATATTGAGAGCAGATTGTTGATGTCATTCCACGTCACAAAAATCATGAGTGACGCCAACATGACGATACCCACACGAAACCCCATCGCCTGCACCCGCGCCCCCAACGGCTTACCCACAACGGCCTCATACGCGTAGTACAACAGATGGCCGCCGTCGAGAACCGGCACGGGCAAAAGATTTAGAAAACCGATAGACACCGACACGACCGCCGCAAGTGAAATAAAGTCAATCAGGCTCATTTTGAGCATGAGCCAGAAACCTGGCGGCTCGGTATAGCGCGACTCGTCAAAGCCGGACATTACCGATTGGCCGGCATATTGGGCCATTTTGATGGGGCCGCCGAGTTGTTTGGCGTCCTCTTTGCCGAGGATGATTTTGCCGAGGAATTTGACCGTCAGGCTGAGAATCCGGTTGAGCTCTCCAAAAGCCTCGCCAATCGCCTCTAAGGGCCCGTATTTTTTGAAAGAATAGGATTTTGTATCCGGTCCGATACCAAGCAGCCAGCGCTCAATCTTGTTGCCATAGCGATCCTCGTCTTCGATGCGGCGCGGCGTGACCGCAAGTTCAACCGCCTGGCCAGCGCGTTCGATCTGAATGCGCATTTCATCGCCGCCGCTTAACAGCACCAGATCGTAAAGCTGATCGAACTGGGTAATCTCGCGGCCATCGACCGAAACGATTCTGTCGCCCGGCTCAATGCCGGCTTCGGCGGCGGCGGAATCCGGCGTGACGGCCCCAACCACCGGTTCAAGTACGCCGCGTCCGAGCGCCATGAACAGCGCTGCAAAAATCGCCACCGCCAAGACAAAATTTGCAAGCGGCCCGGCGGCGACAACCATGGCGCGCGCCCACACCGGTTTAAAATGAAAGCATACTTTACGCTCTTCCGGCGTCATCACTTGCGCGAGTTCGTCTTCTTTGCCGGGGGCGGGAAACTGCGTTGTCGCCGGTTTTTGTTCAACGGCTGGAGATGCCTGCGACGCAGCGTTTAAGTCGCCAAAAAATTTGACATAACCGCCAAGCGGCAGAGCGGCGATACGCCATTCCGTGCCCTTTTTGTCGATCCAGCGCAGCAAGGGTTTGCCGAAACCAATCGAGAAGACATCGACGCGTATGCCGAGCATTCTTGCTACAGAGAAATGGCCGTATTCGTGAATGAATACGATAATCATCAACAGGACGAGAAAAGCGGCGAGCGTGATCGGCAGAATCAAAAAAGACTCAAGCGGTATTCCTGCAACCGACATGCGTTTCGTTCCGCCCTGTTAAGCCGCCGCTTTCGCAGCGACACATTCTTCAGCCATCCGGCGCGCCTGCAAATCCGCGTTGACGGCTTCTTCGAGCGTCGTTAGCGATGCTGGTCCGTTACGCCGACCCACCCTGTCCAGTACCTGCTCGGTAATTGCGGCGATATCAAGAAATTTGATCGCGCCGCCCAGAAACGCAGCCACCGCAACTTCATTCGCCGCATTAAGAGAGGCCGGGATGATGCCCCCTGCCCGGACCGCTTCCCGGGCCAGCCGGAGTGCGGGAAATCGTTCTAAATCAGGCGCTTCGAAGGTTAGTTGAGCAATTTTCGCCAGGTCCAGCCTGACGCTCGGGCTTGGCATGCGGTCAGGCCAGGCCAGTGTCGAGGCAATCGGCGTTCGCATATCCGGGGCGCCGAGCTGGGCCAGCACCGATCCGTCCACATATTCGACCATGGAATGAATCACCGATTGCGGATGCACAAGGATTTCAATCAATTCATGATCGACGGGAAAAAGATGCGCCGCCTCAATCAGCTCAAGCCCCTTGTTCATCATGGTCGCTGAATCGACCGATATCTTGGCGCCCATATCCCAGTTGGGGTGCGCTACAGCCTGAGCCGGGGTCGCCGCCGCCATCTCCGATTTGCTCACGGTTCGAAAAGGCCCGCCGGAAGCGGTTAGAATCAGACGCGAGACCCGCTCCGGGCGCTCAAAGTCAAAGACCTGGAAAATCGCGTTATGCTCGCTGTCCACGGGCAAAAGATTGCCGCCCGCTTCGCGGATTGCCGCGGTAACAACGTCGCCTGCACAGACAAGGCATTCTTTATTGGCGAGCGCGATATCGGCGCCGCGTTGGGCCGCTTTCAAGGTCGGACTTAATCCTGCGGCGCCGACAATGGCGGCCATCACCCATTGCGCATCGCGGCTGGCGGCTTCGTCGATCGCAGCTTTGCCGGCGCCGGTTTCAACATCCAGATCAGAGACCGCCGCGCGCAAATCATCGCCCAATGTTTCGTCGGCGACGGCGATAAATTTGGGGCGAAATTTTCGCGCCTGTTCGGCCAGCGCCGCCACATTGGTATTTGCGGTCAGGGCCTCAATCTCGATCTCCGCCTCGCCGCGGGACGACGCGAAGTCCAACAGGTCAAGCGTCGATACGCCGACCGAGCCGGTGGACCCAAGAATCGTAATTTTTCGTGCGCGCAGCTTGCCCGCGCCGCTTGCCGCTGGCTGGTCCGAACCCATCTCTACCCCTGTCTACCCCTCACAGTTTTTCTGCCATTATATCGAGGAACAGCACGCTCGTCATCGCTATCGTTGCGAAAATCATCCCATCGAGGCGATCAAGCGCCCCCCCATGGCCTGGAATAAGACCGGATATGTCTTTCAGGCCGAAATTGCGCTTGAGCCCCGATTCAGCAAGGTCGCCCAGAACCGACATGGCCCCAAGAAATCCGCCGCACAGGGCCGCGAACAGCAAGCTATCGACGCCGATCAGCGGCCGCGCGGCAATGGCTAAAATCGCGCCGCCGGCAATGCCGCCGGCAATTCCCGCCCAGGTTTTGGACGGCGACAAGGCATAACTGATTTTCGGTCCGCCAAGAAATTTGCCAAAGAAAAATGCGCCGCTATCGGCCGCCCAGACGACGGCGAATAAAAACAGGGTGAGCCCGCGCGCATTTTCCACCTCAAAGCGCAGCCAGATGAGGGCAATCGTCGGCCAGAGAATATAAGCCGTCGCCATGGCTGGCCAAAAACCAAGCCCGCTTTTTGTTCGCTTCGCCAGAATAAACGCCGCCACCCCGGCAAGAGCGCTGATCATAAAGGCGAGTGCATAGGCGCCGGACGCCGCCGCAAAAAGCGCCAGCGCCGCACCCAGCGACAATGTATAAAAGCGCGTTGAAAATTCGCAGCGCTCGACCATCCGCGTCCACTCGAAAATCATAATAATCGCAGCGAACGCCACCATGGCTGCAAAATACCGCCCGCCCGCATAAATCGCTGCCATGACGATCGGTATCAAAATGACCGCCGATGCGATGCGCATTAACAGAGGCGCGGACGACGCCAGCTTGCCGGTGTCCAGTCTGTCGATTGCCGGGCTCAAAGCGTCACCCGGTCTTTCCGCCGACGCCGCCATAACGGCGCTCGCGGCCGGAAAATTCCTCTATTGCCTGCCTGAAAATATCCGCTGAAAAATCGGGCCACAAAACGTCCAGGAAAATATATTCCGCATAGGCGGCCTGCCAGATCAGGAAATTTGAAACACGCATTTCGCCGCTGGTTCGAATAACCAGATCAGGATCGGGAACGTCCCTGGCGTCGAGAAATTCTGCAAGCTTGGCTTCTGTGATTTCGTCGATTTTGAGAGCGCCGTCCCGGACGCTTTTCGCCGCTGCGCGCGCCGCGCGCGTAATTTCATCGCGTCCGCCATAATTAAACGCGATCTGCAGCGTGAAATCAGAATTATCCCTGGTTTCGCCTTCAGCGCGGCGGATCAGCGCTTTGATGTCCCGGGTCAGGTTTTCCCGGTCGCCAATAATGCGCACCCGGACTTTCTCGCGTTTCAGACGCGGCAGATCGTCAACGATGAACTGCTTCAAGAGTCCCATCAGATCGCGCACTTCGCCGGCCGGGCGCCGCCAGTTTTCAGTCGAAAAAGAATAAAGCGTCAAACAATGAAGGCCGAGCTCACGCGCAGCCTCTAGGGCGCGGCGCGCTGCTTCAACACCCTCCTTGTGGCCATCGGTGCGGGTCAGGCCCCGCGCTTTGGCCCAGCGGCCGTTGCCATCCATGATAATCGCCACATGAACCGGCCCTGCCCTGTCACCGCCCCCGCCGGACGCAATTTCTGAGGATGTCGCCGCCGGGACTGTCATCGCGGATCTCGAAACCGGCAAAGCCCGGCGAGCGCCGCAATATGCGTTTCAATCCCAAAACCAGAAACAACAGCAACGCTCGTCACTCGCTCATACCTGCATAATTTCGGCGTCTTTCGCCGTCAGCGTTTCATCGACAAGCTTGACCAATTCATCGGTCAGCTTTTGCACGTCCTCGGACATCTTTTTCTGATCGTCTTCGCTGACGCCCTCGGCTTTTTTGATCGCCTCCATGCCTTCGCGCCGGACATTGCGGATCGCTACTTTTGCCTGTTCGGCGTATTTCGCCGCGACTTTTGTCAGCTCGACCCGGCGTTCTTCAGTGAGCGCCGGGATCGGAACGCGCACGCTCTGACCGTCAACCACAGGATTGATGCCGAGGCCGGATTCGCGAATGGCTTTTTCAACGGCGCTCACAAGCGTTTTGTCCCATACGCTGATCGTGATCATGCGCGGTTCCGGCACGCTGACCGTTCCGACCTGGACCATCGGCATTTTCGAGCCATAAGCGTCAACGTCAATCGGCTCAACAAGGCTCGCGCTGGCGCGGCCGGTGCGGAGCCCCGCAAATTCAGTTTTGAGCGACGCAACGGCGCCTTCCATGCGTTTTCGCAGAGCTTTCAGATCATCACCGCCCATGCCGTTCAATCTCCTGTGATTCTTGTTTCCTGATTTTACGGCGAAAAACAGGCTCTGTCTTGCCGGTTGCGCCTTATTGATCGCTAATAATCGTCGAAGGGCCGGTCCCGGTCAGGGCGCCGACGACGCCGCCCGGCTCGCCGATCGGGAAAACCACAATCGGCACGCCGCTTTCGCGGGTCAGTGAGATCGCCGCCTGATCCATGACCTGCAGATCGCGCATCAGCACTTCATGATAGGTCAGATGCTCAAACCGCTCGGCGCTCGGATCCAGTTTCGGGTCGGCGGAATAAACGCCGTCAACTTGCGTGCCCTTTAACAGCGCGTCGCAGCCCATCTCAGCGGATCTGAGGGCCGCGGCGGTGTCGGTCGTGAAAAACGGATTGCCGGTGCCCGCCGCAAAGATGACAATCCGGCCCTTTTGCATATGGCGCAGCGCGCGGCGGCGAATATAGGGCTCACAAATCGCGGTCATTTCGATCGCCGACAGCACCCGCGTATAAACGCCGATCCGTTCCAGGGCGTTCTGCACCGCCAGCGCATTCATCACGGTCGCCAGCATGCCCATATAATCGGCGCTCGCACGCTCCATGCCTTGCGCTTCCGACGACATGCCGCGGAAAATGTTGCCGCCGCCAATCACCAGGCCCAGCTGGACGCCGAGCTCTTTGGCGTCCCTGACCTCGCCGGCAATCCGGTCAACCGTTTCATGATCGATGCCGTACTGGCCGGGGCCCATCAGCGCTTCACCGCTGATTTTCAACAATACACGCTTATATTTTGATTTTGCAGGTTCGGTTGATTGAGAAGCTTTGCTCATTCGCCAGACTTTCCGGTCGCGCCGTCAAATGTTTGTTTTCAGCCACCTTAGGCCAAGCCGGCTGAAATAAAAGCGTATGATGCGCCGCAGGAGGGTCCCGCAGCGCCTGCCCGCGCGCGAAAGCGCGCTCATCTGTTTTCGACCGGCCTTGTTCAAGCCGGTTTAGTCCTCGTCGTCGCTTTTCTCAACGCCTTCGCCCAGTTCCAGCCGTTCAAATCCGACCAGTTCAACCGGGGCGCCGACGTCCGTGGCGGCGTTTTCCAGAACCGTGGCAATCTTCGTTTCGGCGTCGATGACGAAAATCTGTTCCAGCAGAACCGCTTCTTCGTAGAATTTGCGCAACCGGCCCTCGACCATCTTTTCGATGATGTTTTCCGGCTTGCCCGAGGCGCGCGCCTGTTCAGCAAGGACCGCTTTTTCGCGCTCGACCACAACCGGATCGAGATCGGCAATGCGCGATGACAAAGGCCGCGCCGCCGCCACATGCATGGCGATCTGCTTGCCCAGCGCGGCGAGCTTGTCTTTGTCGCCGGACGATCTCAGCCCAACAATGACGCCGATCTTGCCGGCGCCTTCGGTGACCTGGCCATGGACGTAAGAGGCGACAACGCCTTCATCGACAGTCAAGCCCGCTGACCGGCGCAAATTCATATTCTCGCCAATCTTGCCGACCATTTCGGCGATATGTTCGTCAACAGACTTGCCCGCGCCCGGAAAGGTTTCTGCACGGAGCTTATCGAGATTGCCGCCGGCGCTGATCGCCGTCTGGGCGACATCGCGCACCATCGTCTGAAAGATATCGTTGCGCGCGACAAAATCGGTTTCCGAATTGACTTCGACGAGGACGCCGGTCGCGCCTTTTGCGCCGGGCTCAACGGCAACCGCCACAAGACCTTCGGCTGCGGTGCGGCCGGCTTTTTTCGCGGCCTTTGAAAGGCCCTTTTTGCGTAGCCAGTCAATCGCCGATTCCATGTCGCCGGCGGTTTCATTCAGCGCGGCTTTGCAGTCCATCATGCCTGCACCCGTTGCATCGCGCAGTTCTTTCACCATTGCTGCGGTAATCCCAGCCATTGGATTTCTCCTTTATATTTTGTCAGATCGCGCGGCGTTCAAACCCGGCGCCGATAGTTCAAAAATCTCATATGCAAATTGCCATGAAAGCGGGAGCTGCGCCCGCTTCATGGCAATCAAATTATGGCCCGGTTTGGGCTTAAGCCGAGGCGGCCTCAACCGCCGGCGCGGCGGCTGGCGTTTCGGCCTTCTTTTCAGCGGCGGGCTCGGCCGCCGCTTCTGTTGCCGGCGTTTCAGCCGCCGGCATTTCGTCAAGCGCAGGCTCGACCGGCGCTTCTTCGGCGGCGCCAATATCAACGCCGAGCGCAGCCTGGCTTTCACCAATACCATCGATCACCGCATCAGCGACAAGATCACAATAAAGCGCAATCGCGCGCGAAGCGTCATCATTGCCCGGAATGACAATATCAACACTGTCCGGGCTGCAATTTGTATCGACCACAGCAATCACCGGAATGCCGAGTTTTCTGGCCTCCTGGATCGCGATCGATTCTTTTTTCACGTCGATCACAAAAATCAGGCTTGGCAGGCCGCCCATTTCCCTGATGCCGCCAAGCGACGCCTCCAGCTTGTCGCGCTCGCGGGTCAGCTGCAGCTGTTCTTTTTTGGTAAGGCCCATGCCGCCGCCTTCGAGACGTTCTTCCATCTCTTTAAGCTTGCGGATCGAGTTTGAAATAGTTTGCCAATTGGTCAGCGTACCGCCGAGCCAGCGCACATTCATATAATATTGTGCGCAACGCTTTGCAGCTTCAGCGACCGGGCCCTGCGCCTGACGCTTGGTGCCGACAAAAAGAACGCGGCCGCCGCCCGCGACAACGTCGCGAACTTTTACCAGCGCCTGGTGCAGCAACGGCACCGTTTGCGACAAATCAACGATATGAATCCCGTTGCGGTCGCCAAAGATGTAAGATTTCATCTTTGGGTCCCAGCGATGGGTTTGATGTCCGAAATGGACGCCAGCTTCCAGAAGCTGGCGCATAGAAAATTCTGGCAGCGCCATCTGCGTAGTCTCCTTCAGTTTTTCCGCCGCGGCGCGCTATATGCCCGATGAGCTTAAATCAGCCCAGTGGACCACTGAGGATTGCGCCGCGTGTGAGATGGCGGGCCGTATACGCCCTCTTTGGCGATTGTGCAACCGCAGCAAACCGGACAGCTTAGGCGCACATCTTCCATAACGCCGTCATTGCGGGCCCCCGCAATAATGATTTTCGGTTTCTCGCGCGGCTTTCAACTCCCGATCCCGCCCTACACCAGTTCCACGTCAGCCACGCCTTCAACCCCTTTGAGCGCACCGCGCATGGCAGGGGTGCAGGCGGCGACGCCCGGCAGCGTCACCTCGACCTCGCGCCCGGTTTCCGGCAGGCGCATGGCGATAATCACCGCGCCGCCCTCTTTGGCGGTGGCCGGTTTGACGCCTGCGAGACGGCGCTTGACCCCCTCTAACGCCGTCGGTGCGGTGATCGAGATCCGCAGCTGCGTCGCAGCAGCGGCGGCGGCCAGTTCAAGGCTGCGCATGCCCTCGCAGGTAAAGCGGGTCTCGCCATCGCGATCCTCGACGGTCACCGAGGCGAGCACCAGCATGCCCGGTTCCAGGAGATCGCGCGCAGCATCGAGGGTTTCGGAAAACGCCGTGACTTCAAATTCGCCGGTGGCGTCAGAAATCTCGATCCAGGCAAAGGGCTTTCCGGTCTTGGAACGGCGATTGCGCACTGTGCGAATGACGCCGGCCATCTGAAAACCGGATTTGCCGGCAGATTTCGCCCGCTCGACGGCCTCAACATAAGTCACCACATTTAGGCGCTTTAATTCGCGGTCGTAATCATCGAGCGGATGGCCGGAGAAATAAAACCCGACAGCGACACGCTCTTCGTCAAGGCGGATTTGCGCAATCCAGTCTTCGGCTTCAATGAGCTTCGGTTTGCTCAGCGCCGGCGCAGATTCGAGGGCAAAAAGCCCGCCCTGATTGCTGGTGCGCTCTTCAGCGATCGCAGCCGATGTGCGGATCAACAATTCCGCCGACGCGAGCGCCTGAGCCCGCGACGCGCACAGCCCGTCAAAGGCGCCGGCGCGGCTGAGATTTTCAATCGCCCGTTTGCCGACGGATTTTAAATCAACCCGCTCGGCAAAATCCATCAGATCGGTAAAAACCCCGGTCTGGCGCCGCACCTCAGCGATATGCACCATGGCCGCCTCGCCGACATTTTTGACCGCCGACAGCGCATAAACAATTGCGCCGTCCTTGACCGAAAAATCCGCTTGGGAATGATTGACGTGGGGCGGCAGGACTTCGACTTCGGTGCGCCGCGCCTCTTTTAAAAAGACCGCAAGCTTGTCGGTATTGGCGCGGTCGAGGGACATTGAGGCGGCAAGGAATTCCGCCGGATAATTGGCCTTCAGCCAGGCGGTTTGATAGGCGATATAGGCGTAGGCTGCAGCGTGGGATTTATTAAAACCATAGCCCGCAAATTTCTGCACGAGATCAAAAATTGACGACGCCTTTTTAGCCTCAACGCCTTTTTCTTCGGCGCCGTCGATAAACCGCTTGCGCTGTTTATCCATCTCTTCTTTTTTCTTCTTGCCCATGGCGCGGCGCAACAGATCGGCCTCGCCGAGGGAGTAGCCGGAAAGGATCTGCGCGATCTGCATCACCTGTTCCTGATAGATGATGACGCCGTAGGTTTCTTTGAGGACGTCTTCGAGCATCGGATGGAGATAATCCGGATGCTGACGGCCCTGCTTGCGTTCAATATAGGTCGGGATGTTTTCCATCGGTCCCGGCCGGTAGAGCGAGACCAGCGCGATAATATCTTCAAGCGTGTCGGGCTTTAACGAGCGCAACGTCGAACGCATGCCCGTGCTTTCCAGCTGGAAGACGCCGACCGCATTGCCCTCACCGAGCATTTCGAAGGTTTTTTCGTCATCAAGAGGGACATTGCTCATATCGAGCGTCGCGCCGAGATCGCCGGCCATGGCGACCGCGCGGTCAATCACGGTGAGGGTTTTAAGACCCAAAAAGTCAAATTTGACGAGCCCCGCCGGCTCCACCCATTTCATATTGAACTGGGTCGCCGGCATATCCGAACGCGGATCGCGATAGAGCGGCACCAGCTCTTGCAGGGGCCGGTCGCCGATCACAACGCCCGCCGCATGGGTCGAAGCGTGGCGATAAAGCCCTTCGAGCTTCAGCGCCTTTTCAAGACAGGCGGCGACCGCCTCGTCTTCTTTTTGGAGTTCTCGAAGACGCGGTTCGGTTTGCAGCGCCTCGGCAAGGGTCACCGGGTTGGCTGGGTTATTCGGCACCAGCTTGCAGATGCGGTCCACGTGACCAAACGACATATTCAGGACACGGCCCACATCGCGCAAGACAGCCCGGGCCTGCAGCTTACCAAAGGTGATGATCTGCGCAACGCGGTCGCGGCCGTATTTTTCCTGAACGTAACGGATTACCTCGTCGCGCCGGTCCTGACAGAAATCGATATCGAAGTCAGGCATCGATACCCGCTCGGGATTCAGGAATCGTTCAAACAGCAGGCCAAACCGCAACGGATCAAGATCAGTGATGGTCAACGCCCATGCGACAACGGAGCCCGCGCCCGAACCCCTGCCCGGCCCCACCGGAATCGCCTCGCCCTTCGCCCATTTGATAAAATCGGCAACGATCAGAAAGTAACCGGGAAATCCCATGGAATTGATGATGTCGAGTTCGGTTTTCAGCCGCGCCCAATAAACCTCCTCGGGTTCGGCGAGCTCGATCATCCGTAGACGCTCTTTTAATCCTTCGCGCGCCTGGCGCTCAAGCTCCATCGCTTCGGCTTTGATGGTTTCGTCATGGTCCGCTTCAGCGCCCGCCTCAACAAAACGCGGCAGAATCGGATCATGAAAGCGCGGCCGGAAGGCGCAACGGCGGGCAATTTCAATCGTATTTTCAATGGCTTCAGGCAGATCGCCAAAAAGCGCATTCATTTCTGCAGTGGTTTTGAAATAATGATCGGGCGTTACCTTGCGACGCTCGTCCTGATGCACATAGGCGCCCTCGGCGATGCAGAGGAGCGCATCATGGGCTTCATAATCAGCAGGCGTTGGAAAGAACGGCTCGTTGGTTGCGACAATCGGCAGCTCAAGCTCATAGGCGAGATCGATGATCTCGACTTCAATGCTTTCGTTATCGCGCGCTTCATGGCGCTGTAACTCAACATAAAGCCGATCGGGAAAAAGCCGGTTGAGTTTGTCGAGCGCTAAACGCGCTTCTTCAGGGCGGCCTTCGCGCAGCAGGCGATCCACCGGTCCGTCATAGCCGCCGGTCAAACAAATCAGCCCGTCGCTATTGCCCTCAAGGCGGGAAAGCAAAGCGCATGGTCCCTCGTCGGAGGCTGAGTCCAAAAACGCAGCGCTGGTCAGCTTTAAAAGATTTTCATAGCCCGCTTCCGATTGCGCCAGCAGAACCAGCGACGGCGGATGGGCGCCGCGCGCGAGTTTCGAGGCGAAATCTTCCGGCGCAAAAGCCTGTTCGATGCCAATGATCGGCTGAACGCCGCCGCCGGCGAGCGTCGTTGAAACCTCCAGCGCGCCGAAAAGATTATTGGTGTCGGTGACGGCAACTGCGGGCATTTTATGCCTGATGCACAGATCTTTCAGGCGATCGACCGGGATCGCGCCTTCAGAAAGCGAATAGGCCGAATGCAGATGAAGATGAATGAACGGGGCTGACACTTAAATACGGACTCCTATAGGCGAGCCCCCAGGCCGGCAACTCACGGGACCGGAGGCAGGATTAGGCCACGCACAGAGCACGGCCAAAGGCAGACAGGACCAAAGAATCCCCTGGCTCAGGCCCCCAATAACGCGCCCCACATCTGCGCCGCGCCAATCACCATGATGAGTACGCCGAGTCCGACGACATCGCGCAAGGTTTCGTTTTCCATAACGTTTCTCCCTGGGCTTTTCCTGCCCGTTGTTCGTCTTTTGTTCTATATTCCTGTTTTGTTCTCATGGCAAGTGAATAATATTGGGGGGTTTTTAGAGCATTTCGCGTTCGAATAGAGTCGACAGGGATTCCCTGGGCTTGCGAAGTGTGATTCCTGCTTGTCAGGAGGTTCGCCATGCCAAAGAGCTATTCACTTGATCTTCGCACCCGCGTTCATGCGTTTGTCGAAGCTGGCCATTCTCGTCGTGCG
>JAJFGF010000053.1 GCA_021776245.1 Hyphococcus sp.
GAAGCGATTTACGCAAGTTGTATGCGGGCCGTAACGGGCCGGAATATCCGCCCAGGGCGCGCCGGTGCGCAAGCGCCAGAAGATTCCGTTTAAAACCCGACGATCATCTACCCGCGCCACGCCGCGTGGCTTGTTCGGCAACAAAGGCTGAATCACCGACCACTCAAAATCTGTCAAATCAAAACGCGCCATTCTTTCCTCCATCACTGAAGAAAATGAATCACTGTTCGATTTCAAAGAAAATCCCCTTTATGGGTATGTGACCTAGAGCCGTTCCGATCTTAACTGAATCGCGGACCGGCTCTAAGTTATTGTTTGGTCGCATTTCCTTCACGCGAACCGGTTCCCACTTCGCTCGGAAATGCTCTAAGTGACCTTGCCCCTTGATAGCCCGCGTTTATTGGCTCGGCCTGTGGTCTTTCGGATTCAAGAATTCATTTTGGGGCAATCTCAATGGACGCCGGCGCGAGGCGCCGCGACTCGCCAAGCGTATCGCGGCGCGGCATGCCTGTGGCCCGAAGCCCTGAATTTTTTGCAGATCCATTGGTCCCGAGGGCCGGAGCGCCAAAACCGGGCAAACACTCAAAATTTCACGGAAAGACTGACCGCGCCAAACCGGTGATTGTCTATTTGTTCTTCAAACTCTTTTGTGCGCACGACATAGGTGTAGGCAATTTGAAACCGCTCAATTTGCGTCACCAGGCCGGTCTGGAAATCGCCGACCAGCGCCTTGCTCGTCACGCTGGGGTCATCTTCGCGAAAAAGACTTCCGTCGAGAAATATATCATGCGCGACGGCGCGGCCTTCAACGCCGAAAAACACATGCCAGCTGAAACCGTCTCGCGGCGAAAAATATCCGCTGCCGGCGAGCGAAGGGCGCACGCGCGGCGGGCCGTAGTCGTTGCGCAAATCCTGGCCGATACGGAATGTCAGCCCGGCACGGGCGTTGATCCGTACATTGCCGATTGAGGCGCCGAAGCTGGGCGTGACGTCGATGCTGATCTTGCGTTCGTCGATGACTTCACGTTTGCGGAATTTGCGGTCGTAAGAAAGAACAATGCCGAATTCATCGTCAATCTGATTATCCCAGCCAAGCGCGGGATCGCCGCCAATAAGGCGGTGCCAGTTGTTCTGGACGAATTCGCCGCCGGCGCTGGGGCCGACGACGCCAGCCTGAATAGTAACTTGATCAATGATGTCGCGCTGTTCGACGACGACGGAGTATTCTCCATAGAGCCATCCTGCGTAGGGATGCTGATCGGGCAGGGGCGCGGCCGTATCGATGTCACTCGGCGTAAAGATTGAATGCCCAACAGCAAACCCGCGCCGGATGACGGCATCGTCGCCGGCGTTGAAAATATTTCGCGCGATCGCTTCGGAAACGCCGCTGGGCTGTTTTGCGCCCGAGAAATACGCAATGCGAACACCGTTCGTATAGTTCTGATCTGTTTGCGCGAAATAATCATTCTCCCAGACAAAACTCCAGGTGCTGCGCTCGTCCTGTGCAATCGAATCTGTTTCATCGCCGCCCCCGGCGCGCGCGGTGGTTAAGTTCAACGCGAAAATGGCGATTCCGGCTGAAAGAGCCGACTTCAACGGTCCGTTCAAGCGCGGCGGTCGTATCGTCTGCCTGCATGGCGTCGTCAGCAAGTGTGTGGGGAATCCGGCTTGCAAAATCATTGCCGCTCCGCGATGTCGCCTGTCGCCGGGCTCAGACTGCCTGGCGCAGCGGCGCCGCTATTGGCGGCGACATCATATCCGAAATCATCCATTAGCGACTTAAAGAAGGGAGATAGCCACACCGCATCGACGTCAAGCAACGCGACATAATCAAGGCCGTCGATGCATCGGCGCAAATCCCCGACGCCGTCGCCATTCGAGTCGCGAAAACTGCGTGGATAGATCTGATAAATCACCGCCCCGCGCCACCATGGTAAGGGAGGCTTTTGGCCGGTTTTGCTTTTAGATGACTTTTTTCCGCCATAGGTCATCCTTAGCCTTGATTGCCGGGAAATCAAAAAATGAAACAGAGAGGGCGAGATGGCTGCCCATTCGGTATTGGTTGCGGATATTGGCGGCGCCCATATGGCAACCGTGACAACTGATGGTGCGGCCAACATTCAGACAACCATCTGACCGCCCGCTTGGTAGTCAGAATGACGCGTTGAAGCTGATACCCCACCATAATCCGCTGCTTTTGAGGGTTCCGGCGATGGAATCATCGATGAGCGAGCCGCCGGCAATGTCAGAACCGCCATAGCGCAGGCCTGCCGAAACCGATCCGGCGTCGGAAAGCGCACAGGAAAGATCGGCGGAGACGCTGCCATAGAAATAGTCTCCCGGATCGTCGTCAAGCACGTATCCCAGTGACGCGCCGAGATCGAAACTTGCCTTTTCCGACAGTGGGATCGAATGAGATGCAGAGCCTTCGACCGTGAACGTATCAAACATAAAATCGCGATAGATATAAAGCGTGGGCGATAACACCGTTTTGAGGCTGACGCCGGCAAAAATCTCAACCGTGTTGGCGCCCAACCCGTCTCCGTCCTCTTCGAAAATATCAAAAAATCCGCTGGTGAGGTCGGGAAACGTGTAATAGGTAACGCCGATATCGAGTGTGACGCTTTCGCTGGGTGAAAAGCTATAGCCGGCATAAAGGTCGAGTTCTTCGCCGCCGGGAGTGACCACGAGGTCATCATCGCCAACCGGCAGGTTCAACCAGGCGCCGCCATAAAAATTTCCATAGTTCAGCTGGATGGCAGGCTGAAAGCTGGTTTCCGCGAATTGTACGCCGCGAAAAATATACCGCGATTCAAATCCTACCGTCGTATCAACGGTGAGCGTGTCGGCATAGGCAGGCGCGCAAAGACCGAGCATTGAAAGGGCAGAGACAGACAGTTTCTTCATCAGAGATATCCCCATAATTGGAACTGTAAAATAGAACGCATACGGAAGGAAACGTCCTGTTACGGATCAAATCATGAAGGGAATTGCTGCAATGCACAATATCGATTTTCTGAAAACGGGAGAAAAATGTATAAATCGCGGCAATACGTCGCTTAACGTTTTAAAAAGTGCTGGAAAATAGCATATACTGCCAATTTGGTTAATTTTCTTCGCTTCCGCACAAGATGTCATGTTGCGCTGCAGCAGTTGCCTCAATAGTGTCATCAGCGATTCGTTGATGGCTAATTAGTTGCTAGCAGGAAAGGCGGACGCTGATGAAATACATAATCGCTGTCGTTAAGCCGCATCGGCTTGACGAAATCCGCGACGCCCTCACGGCGATGGGCGTCGAAGGCATGACGGTTTCTGATGTAAAGGGGTTTGGACGCCAGAAAGGCCACAGCGAGGTCTATCGGGGGGCTGAATACCGCGTCGATTTTGTCCCAAAAGTAAAAATCGAAATCGCGCTTGAGGAATCCCGTACTGCCGCAGTGATTGAAGCCATTCAAAATTCCGCGAAAACGGATCGTATTGGCGACGGGAAAATTTTCGTACTGAACCTGGAAGAGGCTGTGCGCGTGCGCACGAGTGAAACGGGCGCAGCAGCGCTTTAGTGAAGGGGATAACATAATAATGACAAAGAAAGGCTTTGCGTTGCTGCTTGGCATAGTCGCCGCGCTATTAGTCACAAATGCGCATGCGCAAGTGGCGCCGGCGATCCCGGACGATTCGGTTTTTGTCTTTAATACTTTGTTGTTTCTTGTGTCCGGCATGGTGGTTATGTTTATGGCCGCGGGCTTTTGCATGTTGGAAGCCGGACTTGTGCGGGCAAAGAACGCCGCAACGATTTGCTTGAAGAACATCGCGCTTTATTCGGTTGCAGGGCTGATGGTCTATCTTGTGGGGTACAATCTTATTTATGGCGTCGCCGAAGGCGGGATCATCGGCAAGTTTGGCCCCTGGGGAGCTGACGACAGCGATCCGATTGGGACGGGATACGCTGCTGGCGCTGACTGGTATTTTCAGATGGTGTTTGTGGCGACGGCCGCCTCAATCGTTTCGGGCACGCTGGCTGAACGCATCAGGCTGTGGCCGTTCCTCATATTTGTCGCGTTCCTCACCGGCTTTATTTATCCGATCCAGGCAGGTTGGGTGTGGGGCGGGGGCTGGCTCGACGCGCGGTTTGACGATTTTGCCGGATCGACATTGGTTCACTCGACCGGTGGCTGGGCGGCGCTTGCGGGCGCGATCGTCCTCGGTCCGCGCGCCGGCAAATACATGCATGGCCGGGTCACGCCGATCCCGGGATCGTCCTTGCCGCTGGCGACATTGGGCGCCTTTATTCTCTGGCTCGGCTGGTTTGGCTTTAATGGCGGATCGCAACTGGCGCTTGGCGCCATCAGCGACGCCATCTCAGTTTCAAAGATTGTCGTCAACACCAATATGGCCGCCTGCGGCGGCGTCATCGCAGCGCTGGCGCTGACGCAAATTCTCTATAAGAAAGCCGATCTGACGATTATATTGAATGGCGCAATCGGCGGGCTGGTGTCGATTACCGCAGAGCCGCTGCAGCCGGCGGTCTATCAGGCGATCCTTATTGGCGCCGTCGGCGGCGTCATTGTCACGCTGGCGGTGCCGCTGCTTGATAAGTTGAAGATCGACGATGTCGTCGGCGCTATTCCGGCGCACTTATTCTGCGGCGTCTGGGCGACGTTGATTGTGCCGATGAGCAATCACGAGGTGACATTTTTTGGCCAGCTCACTGGCGTTCTCGCCATTGGCGCGTTCGTCTTCGGTGTAAGTTTGTTACTATGGCTTGCACTTAAATATTCAATTGGCATTCGCGCCAGCGAAGAGGATGAACGGGTTGGGCTCGATAAAGCGGAACTGGGCCTGGAAGCCTATCCGGAATTTGCGTCAACCTGACAACTCGCGGAGGCGATCATTTCTGAGAAGATGCTGAAATTTGTTTCGCAGGACCGCGAAACACCGGTGAAAAAAGATCCCGGCGCCCGGCGCCGGGATTTCGGCGAAATATATGCGAAATTCGCCCATGATCACGCAGCAGCGCAAGCCGCGCGGTGCAGCCAATGCGGCGTACCGTTTTGTCAGAATCATTGTCCGCTCGGCAACGACATCCCGGACTGGCTGCGCCTGGTCGCCGAAGGCCGGTTGAAAGATGCTTACGCAATTTCCTCGGCGACCAACAATATGCCGGAAATATGCGGCCGCATTTGTCCTCAGGACCGGCTTTGCGAAGGCTCTTGCGTGATTGAGCAATCGGGACACGGCACGGTGACGATCGGCGCCGTCGAGCAATACATAACCGAGACCGCTTGGGAACAGGAATGGGTGAAGCCGCTGCAGCCGCAATTTGAGCGCGGACAGTCTGTCGGCATTATTGGCGCCGGACCTGCCGGCCTCGCCGCCGCTGAGGAGCTGAGAAAGCTCGGAATTCAGACGGAAGTTTACGACCGCTATGACCGCGTCGGCGGACTTCTTCTCTACGGCATTCCCAATTTCAAACTTGAAAAAGAAATTGTCATACGCCGCACTCAATATCTTGAGAAGAGCGGGGTAAAATTCACGCTTGATTTTGAAGTGGGGCGTGACGCCACACTCAATCAATTGCGCGCAAAGCACGACGCCGTGTTGATTGCAACGGGCGTTTATAATGCCCGCGCGCTAGCCTGTCCCGGCATCGGCAATCTCGGCGTTATCGCAGCGCTTGACTATTTAACAGCATCGAACCGCAAAGGGTTGGGCGATCAGGTCCTCGCGTTTGAGAATGGTGAATTAAATGCGGCGGCAAAAAATGTCGTGGTGGTCGGCGGCGGCGATACGGCGATGGACTGTGTCCGAACTGCGGTTCGACAGGGCGCCAAATCTGTCACCTGTCTTTACCGGCGCGACCGCGCCAACATGCCGGGCTCGGCGCGTGAGGTCGCCAACGCCGAAGAAGAAGGGGTTATTTTCGAATGGCTGGCGGCGCCGAAAGCGATTCTGGGCGCCCCGGAAAAAACAACCGGCATCCGGATTGCGCGTATGGAATTAGGCGACGCTGATGCGTCCGGGCGCCGGGCGCCAAAGGAAATTGCGGGCGCTGATTTTGACCTTGCCTCGGATCTCGTGATCAAAGCGTTGGGATTTGCGCCGGAGGATATGCCAGCATTATTCGGCGCTCCAGATCTTGCCGTAACGGCGCGGGGCACATTGCGCGTTGATCCGGCGACGATGGAGACGAACCTGCCAATGGTCTTTGCTGCAGGCGATATTGTGCGCGGCGCCTCGCTGGTGGTTTGGGGGATACGCGACGGCCGCGAAGCCGCACGCGCTATTGCGGAAAAGCTTTTGGCCGCGCCCTCAATCATGGTCGCCGAGTAATGAATGCAAGAATCATGACTGATTATATATCGACCTATCAAAAACGCCGCACCGCGTTGATCGCAGCCAACGCTTATGATCCAGCATCCGAACATGATGCGTGCGGCGTTGGTTTGGTTGCGGCGCTTGACGCCAAACCGCGGCGTGAAATCGTTGACATGGCGATAAAGGCGCTGAAAGCCGTTTGGCATCGCGGCGCTGTGGATGCAGACGGCAAAACCGGCGACGGCGCCGGCATTCGCCTTAATGTTCCGCAGGCGCTTTTTCGAAAATTTGTGGCGCGCACGGGCCATCATGTTGGCGATGAAGATATCTGCGTCGGCATGGTGTTTTTGCCGCGCGTCAACTTCGCCGCGCAGGACGCCGCGCGCTCAATAGTGGAATCCGAAATTCTTCGCCGCGGATTTTATATCTATGGCTGGCGACAGGCGCCGGTGCAGTCCCGTTGTCTGGGCGAAAAAGCTAATGTGACACGGCCGGAAATTGAGCAGGTTCTGTTTTGTGACCCGAAAAGTCGCGGGCCCGAGGAACTTGATCGCATTCTTTATCTGGTGCGGCGGCGGATAGAAAAGCGCGCGCATGAGGCTGGCCTGCATGAACTCTATGTCTGCTCTCTTTCGTCTCAGGACATCGTCTATAAAGGCATGTTTCTCGCCCAGGAGATTGATAATTTTTACACTGACCTGAAAGACCCGCAGTTCATTTCGCGGGTCGCAATATTTCACCAGCGCTATTCAACGAACACCTTTCCTGAATGGCGCCTGGCGCAGCCTTTTCGCATGCTTGCCCACAATGGGGAGATCAATACGCTTAAAGGCAATATCAACTGGATGAAAAGCCATGAAATCCGGATGACGTCGGAGATTTTTGGAGAGGACGGAGACGACACAAAACCGGTGATCCAGCGAGGGTCGTCGGACTCCGCAGCGCTTGATCAGACGTTTGAATTATTGGTGCGCGCCGGCCGTTCCGCTCCGATGGCTAAAGCGTTGTTGATGCCTGAAGCATGGTCAAAACGAGCCGCTGTCATGCCGGCCAAATGGCGGGCGCTTTACGAATACTGCAATGCAGTAATGGAACCGTGGGACGGACCGGCAGCAATCGCTGCTTATGACGGACGCTGGGTGATTGCCGGTCTCGACCGCAGCGGTTTGCGGCCGATGCGTTACGCGATCACCGAGGACGGTATTCTGGCTGTTGGCTCGGAAACGGGCATGTGTCCGCTGGACGGGCGCAACATTAAAAAACGCGGCGCGCTGGAATCTGGACGTATGATTGCGTTCGATATGGTCGAAGCGAAATTTTACGGGCCGGATGAAATTCTCAATCAAATTTCCGAAAAGCATCCCTATACGGAATGGCTTGAAAATATTGTCGAACTTGAACCGATGATCGGGCCGGGGCCCGAAGAACGCCTTTTTTCCGGTGAAGACATGATCCGCCGCCAAGCGGCGACCGGCTATGATTTGGAACTGCTGGACCTGATTTTGCGGCCGATGGCCGACGAAGCAAAAGAAGCGGTCGGCTCTATGGGCGACGACACGCCTATTGCAGTTCTATCCGAACGCTACCGGCCTTTGTCGCATTATTTTCGGCAAAATTTCAGCCAGGTGACAAACCCGCCGATTGATCCCTTGCGCGAAGCGGGCGTCATGAGCCTCAAAACCCGCTTCAAAAATCTCGGCAATATTCTGGTCGCCGATAACACGCAGACCGATGTTTTCGTCCTCGAAAGTCCGGTGCTGACAAATGGCATGTTTGCGCGGCTCAACAGCTTTCTCGATCAACGGATTGAGGAAATCGACTGCACCTATGATTTTAGCGCGATCAACAATAATGGTGAGGCTTTGCGCGATGCTCTGGACCGAATTCGCAAAGACGCTCACACGGCTATAGAAAACGGCGCCGGACATATTATTCTGACCGATGAGCGTCAGGGCGCGGGTCGCATCGCCGTTCCAATGATACTTGCTGTCGGCGGCGTCCATGCGCATCTGACCGCAGCGGGTAAACGCTCTTATTGCTCGATTATTGTACGCTCAGCGGAATGCGTTGACGCTCACTATATGGCAGTATTGGTCGGCGTCGGCGCGACTGCGGTAAATCCCTATCTCGCTTTTGATAGCGTCGCTGCGGGCCATGAGCGCGGGGATTATGGCAAACTGGCGATTGGTAAATGCGTTTATAATTATAAATGCGCGCTCGAAGCCGGGCTGTTCAAGATTATTTCAAAGATGGGCATCTCGGTGATTTCGAGCTATCGCGGCGGCTGCAATTTCGAAGCGCTCGGCCTTTCGCGTATGTTGGTGGAAGAGTTTTTTCCCGGCATGACCAGCCGCATTTCAGGCATCGGCCTTCCCGGTCTTGAAAGAAAAACCGCAGAGCTCCATGCAAAGGCATGGGAATGCGCTGCGCCGCGCCTGCCGGTCGGCGGGTTTTATCGTCAGCGCGCCCAAGGCGAACATCATATTCTTCAGGCGGCGCTCATCAGCGATTTGCAGCAGGCGGTGCGTGAAGAAGATTACGATGCGTATAAACGCTATTCCACGGCGCTAAAAAACCAGCCGCCGTCGCAGATCAGGGATTTATTAGCCGTGCGGTCGGGGGCCAAGCCCATTGGAGCGGATCAAGTTGAAAACAGCGACGACATTCGCCGCCGTTTCGTAACACCAGGCATGTCGCTTGGCGCCCTGTCGCCCGAGGCCCATGGCGCGCTAAATATTGCAATGAATCGGATTGGCGCCAAATCTGTTTCCGGTGAAGGCGGCGAGGATCCGGTGCGCTATTTGCCCTTGCCGAACGGGGACAACGCCAACTCGGCGATAAAACAAATCGCCTCTGGCCGGTTCGGCGTGACTGCGGAATATCTCAATCAGTGCCGCGAGATAGAAATCAAAGTTGCGCAAGGGGCAAAACCGGGCGAGGGCGGTCAGCTTCCAGGATTTAAAGTCACCGAATTCATCGCGCGCATGCGTCATGCAACACCGGGTGTGACATTGATTTCGCCGCCGCCGCATCATGATATTTATTCCATTGAGGACCTTGCGCAGCTGATTTTTGATCTGAAACAAATTAATCCAGTCGCGCGGGTTTGCGTGAAGCTTGTCTCTGCGTCTGGCATCGGCGCCATTGCTGCGGGCGTCGCTAAGGCGCGCGCCGATACAATATTGATTTCCGGCAATGTCGGGGGAACCGGCGCGAGCGCCCAGACATCGATCAAATTCGCCGGCGCCCCATGGGAATTGGGGCTTTCCGAAGCGCATCAGGTGCTGACGCTTAACAACCTTCGAAAGAGTGTCACCTTGCGAACCGATGGCGGTATTCGCACTGGACGAGATGTTGTCATCGCCGCGATGCTTGGCGCGGAGGAATATGGCGTCGGCACGATATCGCTCGTCGCGATGGGATGTTTGATGGTCCGGCAGTGTCATTCAAATACCTGCCCGGTGGGTATTTGCACCCAGGATGAAGAATTGCGCCGACGGTTTAGCGGCGCAGCCAATCACGTCGTCAATTTGATGAGTTTTATCGCAGAGGAAACGCGCGAAATTCTCGCATCAATTGGCGCGCGATCGCTTGAGGATGTAATCGGCCGCGCAGACCTCCTCGATCAGGTTTCGCGTGGCGCGGCGCATCTCGATGACCTTGATCTTAATCCGATCCTGACCCGAGTTGACGCTGGCGAAAACCCTGCGCGGTCAAACCGCAAAGGACGGGTTGAAGTCGGCGATACGATTGATCAAAAGATCTGGCCGGCGATTACGCCGTTTTTCGAACAACGCGAAAAACTGCAAATATCGCGGGCGGTTAAAAATACCGACAGAGCCATCGGCGCCCGCATTTCTTCCGAAATCGTGCGGCGTTTTAAGCCCGGCGACCTTGCCGGGGATCATCTAACCCTGAGGCTTAAAGGTTCTGCCGGACAATCGCTCGGCGCATTCACTGTTTATGGCCTGAAGATCATCGTTGACGGTGACGCCAATGATTATGTGGGCAAAGGCCTTTCCGGCGCGACTATTATCGTCCGCCCGGAAAAAGACAGCGCGAATGCCGGCGACGCGATCATCGGCAATACCTGTCTTTACGGCGCCACATCGGGAGCGCTTTTTGCGGCGGGGCGCGCGGGCGGGCGCTTTGCAGTGCGTAATTCCGGCGCCGTTACGGTGATTGAGGGTTGTTCGGCCAATGGCTGCGAATATATGACCGGCGGCGTTGCGGTTATTCTCGGTTCCGTGGGTAATAATTTTGCCGCCGGCATGACCGGCGGCCAGGCATTTGTTTTCGATGAGGCAGGCGGATTTGAAGATTACGTCAATCCGGATAGTGTCGCGCTTCATCGCTTCGACGCAGATAGCGAAGAGATTTGCAGGAAGTTGATCGAGCGCCACGTTTCGGCGACACGATCGCAAAAAGCGCGATGGCTCCTTGATGATTGGGCGCATATGCGCTCAAAGTTCTGGGCGGTGACGCCATTGGAAAGCCTCAACAGATCGGGGATTGCGGACGCCGCCAAATCAGCGTGAGGTTTTAAGGCCGCTTTCCGGAATCATTGGCGACAATTTCACATCATGTCGAATACTGAAGACTTTTATCGCATCAAACAGCTGCCGCCTTATGTTTTTGAGGAGGTCAACAATCTGAAATCCGCCCTGCGCAAACAGGGACGCGACATTATTGATCTCGGTATGGGCAATCCCGACATGCCGACGCCAGGTCATATCGTCGACAAGCTGATCGAGACGGTGCAAAAGCCGCGCACCCATGGTTATTCCGCGTCAAAAGGCATTATTGGCCTGCGCCGCGCCATGGGACGCTATTACAAGCGCCGCTTTGACGTCGGCCTCGACCCCGAAAGTGAAATCATTGCAACGCTTGGGTCCAAGGAAGGATTTGCCAATCTGGCGCAGGCAGTGACAGCGCCGGGCGATGTAATCCTTTCACCAAACCCGGCTTATCCGATCCACGCCTATGGGTTTATTATCGCAGGCGGCGTTATCGCGCCGATCCCTGCTCATAGCCCCGAGCAATATCTTTCGAGTGTCAGCGAAGCGATCAAAGTTTCGCATATGAAGCCGCGCGCGATAGTGTTGAACTATCCGTCCAATCCAACAGCGCAGACCGTGACGCTTGATTTTTATAAAGATGCTGTTGCATTGGCGAAAAAGCACGACATCCTTATTCTCTCAGATCTTGCCTATGCGGAAATTTATTTCGGCGACCCGCCGCCGTCAATATTGCAGGTCGCCGGCGCCAGAGACATTGCCGTTGAAGTAAATTCTCTTTCCAAAACCTTCGCTATGGCGGGGTGGCGCGTTGGCATGGCGGTCGGCAATGAGCGGATGATCAAGGCGCTGGGGCGCGTTAAATCCTATCTCGACTATGGCGCCTTCACGCCAATCCAGGTCGCAGCAGCGACGGCGCTCGACGGACCCGAGGAATGCATTGAAGAGATGCGACGCACGTATCGCGGGCGCCGCGATGTTGTGGTTGAGCATTTTGGCGCGGCGGGCTGGGACATTCCGACGCCTGATGCGTCAATGTTCGCCTGGGCGCCGATCCCGGAACAGTTCCGCGACGTTGGCTCTGTGGAATTCGCCAAACGGTTGATGAATGAGGCCGATGTCGCCGTCGCGCCCGGTATTGGTTTTGGTGAGCATGGTGAAGGATTTGTTCGCATTGGGCTTGTCGAAAACCAGCAACGCATCCGTCAGGCGGCGCGCAATATCAAAAAGCTATTGCGGCGCTAGGCGCCAACAGAGCCGCTAATCATGCATCGTTAAGAAATTCTAACGCGCAGTCGAGTTTTGCTCCGGATCGCTGCCTGCAGAGCACGATCAGTCGCAAAATCGAATATTTTTGAAAATATCTGTTGACGATTTCGCATCTGCGAATATATTCCCCGCCAACTCATCAAGACCAGCTGAGGGACAGGCCCGTTGACGCTGGGGCAACCGCCAAGAAGCAAGACCTGCTTTGAGGAAAGGTGCCAATTCCTTCGAGACGCCAATTTTGGATGTTTCGAGAGATGAGTCGGACGAGTGCATGTTTGTATGCGACCCGCCGTCCGATTTGGTCTCTGTGAATCACTTGTTGAGCGACGAAACGAGTGAGGCAGGGATTAAAAATGACAATGGTTCAGCTAAAAGCGCCGGAAAACCCGGATTGTCCGTTTCCTGATTATCAGGATATCAGCGTGTTGTTGCCGCGCGATTTCATGCTCGAAAGCGGTGAGCGGCTTTCGCGTCCTCAATTGCGCGTTCGCCTTTGCGGCGACCGGACGCAACCGCTGGTCGTTGCGCTTGGCGGCATTTCGAGCGGGCGCGTAATTGCTGACGCCAGTGACGGGCAGGGCTGGTGGCGCAATATTGTTGGCTGCGGTCAATCGGTGGATTTAAATCGACTTTGCGTTCTCGGGTTTGATTTTCTGCCAAATACCCGCGAAACCGCGCGGACAATAACGACGCTCGACCAAGCGCGTGCGCTGGCTCATGCGCTGAAAATTCTTCGATTTGAAAGAATACATAATTTCATCGGCGCCTCTTATGGCGGCATGGTAGCGCTGGCTTTTGCTGCTGAATATCCTGGACTTGTTGCGCGCTTGTGCGTCATTTCTGCCGCCGATCGCGCACATCCGGCAGCCACTGCGTTGCGCGGCATCCAGCGGCGTATCCTGAAATTCGCCGCTGAGTGCGGCAGGCCCGAAGACGGCGTTGCTCTTGCGCGCCAGATCGCGATGGCGTCCTATCGAACCCCAACCGAATTCGCAGAACGGTTTGACTGCGTTCCTGGCGCCTGTGCGGGGGAAGCGTATGACGTATGCGAATATTTGATTGCGTGCGGCGCAGCCTTTGACATGGACGGTGCGCGTTACCTGACGCTTTCAGACTCTATTGATCGGCATCGTGTCGATCCTTCACAAATTCAAACGCAAACGGTGCTGATTTCGAGCTTGAGTGATCAGCTTGTTCCACCTGGCGATCTTCAGCGCTTAGCGTCGGCAATACCCGGGACCGTCACCTTACACGAAATTGCATCACGCTACGGCCATGATGCGTTTTTGAAGGAAACGAAAACCATTGGCGCGTTAATCGAAAACTGCCTTCAGGAGAGTAATTTATGAGCCGCCGGCAAAACCGTGAAACGATTTGCGCCTCAGCTGCCGTCGGCGTCGACGCCGCGCATCATTCCGTGGCGCCGCCCCTACATCTTTCTGCGAATTATGCGTGGAGCGATCCATGCCAAAAGCCGCAATATGACTACGCGCGCTCTGGAAACCCGACACGGAGCCAACTCGAAGAAGCGCTTTGTGCGCTTGAGGGCGCCGCAAAAGGCGTTGTGACGGCGTCCGGCATGGCGGCGCTCGATCTTGTTTTATGTCTGGTTGCGCCCGGCGAGTTGGTATTGGCGCCCCATGATTGTTATGGCGGCACACACCGGCTTTTGACCGCGCGCGCCAAACGCGGTCAGTTCGACGTCGCCTTTGTCGATCAGTCCAATCCAGAGACGCTTGATGCTGCCTTCAGGCGTGCGCCGAAACTGGTGCTTATTGAAACGCCAAGCAATCCATTGCTTCGGATTTCTGACATTCGCTCTTGTGTTGCGCTTGCCAGGAAAACAGGCGCCCTTGTTGTTGCCGACAACACATTCCTGTCACCCGCACTGCAGCGCCCGCTCGAACTCGGCTGCGATATTGTCGTTCACTCGACGACCAAGTTCATCAACGGCCACAGCGATGTTGTCGGCGGCGCTGTGCTTGCGCGTGACGCGGCGCTTGGTGAAGAGCTTGCCTGGTGGGCGAATTGCACCGGCGTTACAGGCGCTCCCTTTGACAGTTTTCTGACCTTGCGCGGTTTGCGCACTCTGTTTCCACGTATTGAGCGCCAGCAATTAACGGCGCAGGCCCTGGTTGATGCGCTCGCCGCTGACGATCGCGTTGAGACCGTATTTTATCCCGGGCTTTCCTCTCATCCAGGCCACGAAATCGCCCGTTCTCAGCAGGCAGGTTTCGGCGCCATGTTCAGCGTTGAATTCAAAGAGGGCGTGGAAGTGCTGCGCCTGCTCCGATCAATAAATGTTTTTACTATCGCTGAATCGCTGGGCGGCTTTGAAAGCCTTGTCTGCTTACCGGCGGCGATGACACACGCGTCGATGGATGCAGAAGCGCGGCGGATTGCGGGGATTTCTGAAAGGCTTGTGCGTTTTTCCGCCGGGCTGGAGCACGAGCAGGATTTGCTCCGGGATATTTTTACTGCACTTGATTCGGCGTCCGAAATCGGCGCGGCATTGCCTGCCGGGCCTGCCAATATATCAAAATTTCCGAAACAGGCGGCAGATATATGTGCCTAGAAACTGTGGACATGTCGTTGTCTCGATCGGCGAGGGGTGAGGCGGCGTCCTTCGCACCGCCCGAGCCAATTGTTTTGAAATTTGGTTCATCGGTGCTGCGCGATGCGTCTGATTTGAAAGACGTTGTCTCAGAGATTTACCGATATGCCAGACACGGGCGAAAAACCGTCGCGGTTGTTTCCGCTTTCGCGGGAGAAACCGACAAACTCTACAAAGAGGTTGCAGCGCTTGGCGCCACAAGCCAGTCGCGGCACGCGCCGCGAGTGATCGCACTGGGCGAGGATCGTTCAGCCGCGCTGCTAGCAATTGCCTGTGATGCGTTGGGATTAGGCGCGCGCATCGCCGGGGCTCGACAATTATCGTTGCGCGCCGGCGGCCCGGTAGACGACGCGCACCCGCAATCGATTGACGACGAGGCCTTGCGGCACGCGCTGAATGAAAATGATGTCGTGATCGTGCCGGGATTTGTGGCGATTGGCGCCTCTGGCGAACCAGTTTTGCTGGGCCGCGGCGGGTCTGACCTCACGGCCGTTTGTGTCGCACATGCGCTGGATCTCGGTGAAGTGTCTCTGATCAAGGATGTGGACGGCGTTTATGATCGTGACCCGGCGATTGCCGGCCGTGAAGCCAAGCGTTTTCGATATATGGACTGGGGCGCAGCGCGCGATGTTGCAGGAAAATTGTTACAACCGAAGTCTGTCGATTATGCAGCCGCCCGTGATGTGGCGATCAATGTTCGGCGTCTCGGTGACGATGAAGGTACGCGCGTTGCGTCTAAAACGATTGAACCCGCCGACGCCTTTACGAGCGATCCCTTGGGCGTTGGCGTAGCCGGCCTCGGTGTTATTGGAGCGGGCGCGGCTTTGCGGATTCTCGAAAACAACGCCGATTACGCGTTCAGCGGTGCGCTCGTGCGCACCCGCGCAAAAACGCGCGAAGCGCATTTTGATGAGCACAAGCTACATTGCGCACTGGGAGAATTTCTGGACATAAATCCCGATATTATCGTTGACGCGTTGCCTTCCGGCGGCGCCGGCCGCGAATTGATCGAATCTGCTTTGTCCCGCGGCGTCAGCGTCGTATCAGCAAACAAACAGGCCATTGCAGGATCTCTGGCGAAATTTCATCACATTGCGGCCGCGAATGGTGCTGCGCTTTTCTATAGCGCCGCTGTGGGCGGCGGGGCGCCCATGATTGAAACGATACGCTGCGCTAAAGCGGCTGGCAGCGTGCGATCAGTAACGGCGATATTAAACGGCACCGTCAATTTTATCCTTTACGCGATGAAGGGCGGCGAAACCTATGATGGCGCAATTCGGCATGCGCAGGCGGCGGGGTTTGCCGAGCCGGATCCATCTGCTGATTTATCGGGAGAAGACGCCAGGGCGAAAATATCCATTCTCTGTTTTGAGGCCTTTGGGTGCGAGCCAGATCCGGGGATAATTGCAGTTGAAGCACTGACACAGGAACTGGCGGAAAAGATCGCGCGGAACGGAGGCGTCTGGAAGCAACTGGCAAAGATGCGCCAGGCGCCTGACGGTGAAATCATCGCATCTTTGAAATATGAACCTGTGGGTGACGACACGCTGTTCAGCGATACGCCGGGCGAAGGCAATGCAATGCGTGTCGTCGTTCGTGGCGGGCGGCAATTTGAGTGCCGGGGCAAGGGCGCCGGGCGCCGCCCGACAGTTGAGAGCCTGCTTGCTGATATCGGCGACCACCGGCGCTCGATTTCAAAAAGCGAATGATTTTGATTGATTGCCGCGCTGCCGCTTTTATAGCTAAGTGTTATGTCCACGAATTCATTTTCTCCAGCGGCAGAAATTCTGCGGTCATCAAAGCGTCTTGTGATCAAGGCGGGTTCGGCAATCATTTGCGGAACACAGGGTGAGGCGAATGCCAGTTGGCTATCGTCAATAGCAACTGATATCGCGATGTTGCGTAATGAAGGCGTCGAAATGATCGTGGTGACGTCTGGCGCCATTGCGCTGGGCCGAAACGTTCTCGGCTTGAAAGGCGCATTGCGACTGGAAGAAAAGCAGGCGGCGTCTGCAGCCGGGCAGGTCAAGCTGGCGGAAGCCTGGCAGGCCGCGCTCGCGCCCCATGGCATAAAGATCGCGCAGGTTCTGCTGACCTTGCAGGAAACCGAAGAACGTCGCCGGTACCTGAATGCGCGTGGGACGATCAGGACCCTGCTTGATCTCGGCGCACTGCCATTGGTCAATGAAAATGACACAGTTGCGACAAGCGAAATTCGCTATGGAGACAATGACCGGTTGGCGGCGCATACAGCGCAGATTGCCGGTGCGGATGCGCTGATAATTCTTTCCGATATTGACGGGCTCTATACCGCAGACCCCCGGATCAATGCGGACGCTGCACACATTTCTGTCGTCGACGTCATTACGCCGGAAATTATCCGCTCGGCTTCGGGCCCCAACAGCGTGAGTGGCGTCGGTTCGGGCGGGATGGCGACAAAAATCACGGCAGCGAAAATCGCCGGCGCCAGTGGTTGTGCGACGATTATTGCGGCGGGCGATTGTGCGCATCCGATTAGAGCGGTTCTGGAAGGTGCGCCTGCAACGTTATTTCGGCCGTCGGACAATAAGGAAAATGCACGGCGCCAGTGGATCGCCGGGCGGATCAAATCAGCTGGCAAGATCATTGTCGATCAAGGCGCCGCCGTTGCGATCAGAGACGGCGCCAGCCTGCTGCCAGCAGGAGTGACCGCAATAGAAGGCGATTTCCGGCGCGGTGACGCCGTGAGCATCATAAGTACAGATAACGAGATGTTAGGGCAGGGGCTGTCGGCATATGATGCGCCCGACATTAAAAAAATTATGGGATTATCTTCGGACGCCGCCGAACAGGCGCTCGGTTATCGCCGCCGCCCGGCAGTGATAGAGCGCAATGATCTTGTGCTGCGGACAAAATGATGTGGAATTGACCCAATGACGGACGATCAGTCGATTGCAGCGGCCATGAAAGTCATCGGCGCCAATGCGCGCGCTGCCACGCGAAAAATGGCCTCGGCGCCATCAAAACATAAAAACACAGCGCTGCGTCTTGCCGCTGATCAAATTGTCGAGCGTCAGGAAAGGATTCTGGCTGTTAATCTTGGAGAGCTCGAAGCTGCTAGGGCGCGTGACGTTTCGCCTGCTTTCATCGACCGCATGACATTAACACCGGCGCGCATCGGCGAGATCGCGACAGCGCTGCGCGATATAGCTTCGCTTGACGATCCTGTCGGCAAATTGATCAGCAAATGGTCGCGGCCAAACGGGCTTCAGATTGAACGCGTGCGTGCGCCCATCGGCGTCATCGCGATTATTTATGAAAGCCGGCCCAATGTAACTGTTGATGCGGGTGCGATCTGTCTCAAAGCCGGCAATGCGGCTATCCTTCGCGGCGGTTCAGAATGCATTAAAACATCGAAAGCGCTGTTTGACTGTCTTGCCGGCGCTTTGGCGCCCAGTGGGCTTCCGGAAAATGCGCTGCAGTTTATTGAGACAACGAACCGCGCCGCGGTTGGAGAATTGCTGTCGGGGCTCGATGGTCAAATTGACTTGCTCATTCCGCGCGGCGGCAAGTCTCTCGTGTCGCGTGTGCAGTCTGAAGCGCGGGCGCCGGTCTTGAGCCACCTTGATGGCATCTGTCATGTTTATATTGATCGCGACGCCGATGTGAAAAAAGCAGTCGACATTACAGTCAACTCCAAAATGCGCCGTACAGGCGTTTGCGGCGCCGCTGAGACGCTCCTTGTAGACCGCGCCATTGCCGGCAAGATCTGGCCACAACTTTCCAAATCATTGCGCGACGCGGGCTGTGAGCTTCGTGGAGACCGAGCCATACGGAAGATCGACTCATCGATAGCAGCGGCAAAAGAAGAAGATTGGCGAACGGAATATCTCGCGCCAGTCCTGTCTGTTGCAGTGGTCGAAGGGGTGACTGGTGCGTTGGAACATCTCGAGAAATATTCTTCCGGTCATACGGAAGCTATTGTCACGGAAAATGACGAAACGGCCGGGCAATTTCTTGTGGGCGCTGACAGCGCGATCCTTTTGCACAACGCCTCGACACAATTTGCCGATGGCGGTGAGTTTGGGCTGGGAGCAGAGATCGGCATCGCCACCGGGCGTCTCCATGCTCGCGGGCCGGTCGGCGTAGAAGAATTGACGACCTATAAGAATATTGTGCGCGGGCACGGTCAGATTCGGCCAAACTGACCAAATGCTGCACCGGCTAAGGAGTTAGATGAATATGCTAAAAAAGTGCATGAAAGGTGCGGCACAGTAAACTAATGACGTCTAATTGGAATTAGCAGGTTGTTTTTTAACCAATTCCAATTTAGGGGCTTATTTGCGCTGCAACAAATGCCGCGCGGAAACCGGAATAGAAGAGATGCAGTCTTTGTTTGACGCAGCATTGGCCAGAGTGGTTGCGCCGTTTATGGGCGATCAACTTTTGCCTTTTCTAATGCCCCTCCTTCTAGTGGTGATCCTCCTTATTAGCCCCAACCGGGGAGTGGCCTTGGAGCCCGCGCGCTAATAAAGCGACACGGACCTTCAAAAACCCGCTCCCGACCGGAAGCGGGTTTTTTTGTGTTTGAAACAAAGGCGAGAAGAAAAGAATGAACGAGACGAGGCAAAAGCGATCCGACGCAATCACCAAGGGGCCGGCAAAGGCCCCGGCGCGGGCGATGCTGCGGGCTGCCGGCTATGACGACAAGGATTTCGCGCAGCCGATGATTGCGGTGGTCAATACCTGGTCCACGGTGACGCCGTGCAACATGCACCTTGCCGATCTCGCTGAACCGGTTCGCGCAGGCGTGCGGGCCGGGGGCGCAACGCCGATCGATTTTAACACTATTGTTGTTTCCGACGGCATCACCATGGGCGGCGAGGGCATGCGCGCTTCGCTGATCTCACGGGAGGTGATTGCTGATTCAATTGAGCTCGCGGTGCGCGGACATTCTCTTGATGCGGCGATCATCATGGTCGGCTGCGACAAGACATTGCCGGCGGCGGCGATGGCGCTGGCGCGGATGGATATTCCCGGCTTGATTTTCTACGGCGGCACGATCATGCCCGGTCATTGCAGAGGCCGTGATCTTTCCGTTCAGGATGTCTTTGAAGCGGTTGGCGCTCATGCCAGCGGCAACATGTCCGATTCGGAATTGGATGAAATCGAACGCCATGCCTGTCCAGGGCCCGGCGCTTGCGGCGGGCAGTTTACGGCAAACACGATGGCCATGGCTCTGACCTTTTTGGGTCTTGCGCCGATGGGGGCCGGCGATCCGCCGGCGACAAATGGCGCAAAAGCCGGTGAAGCTGAACGTTGTGGCAAGCTGGTTGCTGAACTTGCCTATAGCGGAACGACAGCGCGGACTTTTGTTACAGAAGTCTCCTTGCGCAATGCGGCGACCGCCGTGGTCGCCAGCGGCGGTTCAACCAATGCTGTCCTGCATTTGCCGGCGATCGCCGCGGAAGCGGGCGTTGAGTTTTCAATCGATGTTTTTGACGAGTTATCCCGCGTCACGCCGGTCATCACTGATTTAAAACCAGGCGGCCGGTTTCTCGCCAAAGACCTTTTTGAGGCGGGCGGCATGTCGCTTTTCGGCCAGCGCCTGATGGAAGGCGGACGCCTTGCTGATGCGCCAACCGTGAGCGGGCGAATGCTGTTTGAAGAGCTCAGCACCGCTGCGGAAACACCCGGTCAACAGGTCGTTTGCAGTGTTGACGATCCGGTTAAGAAAACCGGGGGCTTGCGTATTCTTTATGGCGATATGGCCCCGGAAGGCGCAGTGTTAAAGACCGCCGGTTACAGCGATGGATCGTTTGAAGGCCGCGCGCGGGTTTTTGACAGTGAGGAAGCTGCGTTTGAGGCTGTCTCTCAAAACCAGATCAAGGACGGCGACGTTGTTGTCATTCGCTATGAAGGCCCCAAGGGTGGGCCGGGCATGCGCGAAATGCTGGCGGTCACCGCCGCCGTCGCCGGCCAGGGCCTTGCAGGCAAAGTTGCGCTGATTACCGACGGACGGTTTTCCGGCGCCTCCCACGGTTTTGTCATCGGCCATGTGGCGCCGGAAGCCGCCAGTGGCGGACCGATTGCTCTCGTTGAAGACGGGGATGTGATCCGCATTAGCGCTGAGGAACGGCGAATAGATGCGGATATCGACTGGACGGCGCGGCGCGCGGCCTTCACGCCGCGCCCGCTCAATCGCATGGGCGGCGCCTTCGACAAATATGCAAGGCTTGTCTCCTCAGCGTCAAAAGGCGCTGTCACCATTGCGCACAACCAGGATCAGTAAGGAAAGAAGCGATGAAAGTTTATACGGATAACGACGCCAACCCCGCCGCCATGAAAGAGGGGCCTGTTGCGATTATTGGTTATGGCAGCCAGGGGCGCGCTCATGCGTTGAATTTGAAAAATTCCGGATGCGACGTAATTGTCGGCGTGCGCAAAGGCGGCGCCGGCGCGGAAAAAGCGACGGCGGACGGCTTGGAAATCGCCAGCGTTAAAGACGCCGCCCATGCGGCAAAGCTCATCGCCCTCCTAACACCGGATATGAGTCATGAAGCCCTCTATAAGGAAGAAATTGCGCCGTCGATGAGCGATGGTGATGCGCTTTCTTTCGCACATGGCTTTTCCATTCTTTATGGGCGCGTTCAGCCGCCGAAAAATATCGATGTGATCATGGTGGCGCCAAAGGGGCCCGGCGATCTCGTCCGCCGCGAATATGAACGCGGTCGCGGCGTGCCTTGTCTCTTCGCCGTCCATCAGGATGCGACCGGCCGCGCTAAAGAGCGGGCGCTATCTTATGCGAGCCTCATTGGCGGGACCACCGCCGGCGCGCTTGAAACGACATTTAAGGAAGAAACGGAGACCGATTTATTCGGCGAGCAGGCGGTGTTATGCGGCGGCGCGACCGAGCTGGTGCTGGCGGGTTTCGAGACGCTCACGGAAGCCGGCTACCGTCCAGAGATTGCTTATTATGAATGTCTTCATGAACTAAAGCTCATCGTTGACCTCCTCTACGAAGGCGGTCTGGCTAAAATGCATGAGTTCATTTCAGAAACTGCGATTTACGGCGACCTCGTTTCAGGACCGCGCGTCATCAATGACGAAACGCGTCACCGCATGCGTGAGGTGCTGAAGGACATTCAATCCGGCGCCTTCGCGCGGGAATGGGTCTTGGAAAATCAGGCAGGCAAGCCGCGCTATGGCAAGCTGTTGGAAGCTGACCTTAATCACCCGATTGAAAAAACTGGCAAGGAACTGCGCGAGCGCATGGCCTGGCTGCAATCCGGCGCCAACACAAAAGAAGACTGAGACAGAAAATGACCGGGCAAGCGCTGCAGAAAGAAAAAGAAACGAAAATATTGACGCCGGCGAAAAAGCCGGGCGCCGAGCTGTTGCTCGATGCGCTGGAAGAGCAGGGCGTTGACATCATTTTCGGCTATCCGGGCGGCGCGGTGTTGCCGATTTATGATGCGATCTTCAAACGCGACACGATCCGGCATGTAATGGTGCGCCACGAGCAAGGCGCATTGCACGCCGCTGAAGGCTACGCGCGATCCACTGGCAAGGTTGGCGTCGCTCTCGTAACGTCAGGCCCGGGCGCAACCAATGCTGTGACCGGACTTGCAGACGCATTGCTCGATTCGATACCGGTCGTGTGCATTACCGGTCAGGTGGCGCGTCCGCTGATCGGTACGGACGCGTTTCAGGAATGCGATACGATCGGCATTACGCGCTCTTGCACAAAGCATAACTACCTCGTCGAATCGCCGCAAAAATTGTCGACTTTAGTGCACGAAGCGTTTCACATCGCGCGCAATGGGCGTCCGGGCCCGGTGTTGATCGATATACCCAAAGACGTACAGTTCGAGGAAGCGCAGTACACGCCCCGCGACGAGGCGCGCAAACGCAATTGTATCGTGTTGCCCGAAATAAAGGCGACGCAGATCGAGATGGCCGTCGATTTGATGCGCCATGCGCGCCGCCCGGTATTTTATACCGGCGGCGGGGTCATCAATGCAGGACCTGGCGCAAGTGAAACCTTGCGTGCGATGGCGCTTGAGACGGGATTTCCGGTGACCTCAACCTTGATGGGTCTGGGCGCCTTTCCGGCATCCGATCCTCAATGGCTTGGGATGCTCGGGATGCATGGCAGCGTCGAGGCAAATAGCGCGATGCATGATTGCGATTTGATGATCGCCATTGGCGCACGTTTTGACGATCGTGTCACCGGAAGGCTTGATGCATTCTCGCCCAACTCCCGAAAAATCCATATCGATATCGACAGATCATCGATCAACAAGAATGTCCGCATTGATCTTGGTATTGTCGGTGACGCGGGCGCGATCATGACTGCGCTGGTCGCCGAATGGCGCAAGCGTGAGACCCAGGAAAAGTCGGACCGGGACCGCTTGAGGGCGTGGTGGACGCAAATCGGCAAATGGCGGGCGCGAAAATCTTTTTGTTATGAGGCCCATGATCAATTCATTAAGCCGCAATACGCGATCGAACGGCTTTATCATTTGACCCGTGGTAAAGACGTCTATGTGACAACCGAAGTCGGCCAGCACCAAATGTGGGCGGCGCAATATTTCCAATTTGACAGCCCCAACCGCTGGATGACCTCCGGCGGTCTCGGAACCATGGGCTATGGCCTGCCGGCGGCGTTGGGCGTTCAAGCGGCGCACCCGGGCGCGCTGGTTATTGACATTGCCGGCGATGCGTCAGTGCAGATGACCATGCAGGAGATGTCGACGGCTGTGCAGCATGATCTGCCGATCAAGATTTTTATCGTCAATAACGCTTATCTCGGAATGGTTCGCCAATGGCAGGAGCTCCTTCATGGCGGGCGTTATTCGCATTCTTATTCAGATAGCCTGCCTGACTTCGTAAAACTCGCCGAGGCCTATGGAGGGGTCGGGTTGCGCGCAACCACGCCGCAGGAGCTGGACTCAAAGATCGAGGAAATGATCGCCGTCAACAAGCCCGTGCTGTTTGACTGTGTTGTAACCCAGGAAGAAAATGTCTTTCCGATGATTCCATCCGGGGCCGCTCACAATGAAATGCTGATGGGCGGTGCGGTGACCGGTGATGAAATTAGCGATGCAGGAAAGGCGTTAGTCTGATGTCTGCAAATACGCAATCACAGTCAGTCTATCCCGTAACCCAGGACGAGGGTGAGGCGGCGGAGGCCATTATCGCTGTTATTGTCGACAACGAGCCAGGCGTTCTCTCCCGCGTTGTCGGACTGTTCTCGGCGCGCGGCTATAATATTGAAAGTCTGACAGTCGCAGAAACAGACGTGGAAAAACATACGTCGCGGATAACCGTTTTGACCAACGGTACGCCGGCAAAAATTGAACAAATTAAAGCCCAGCTCGGACGGCTGGTGCCGGTCCGCCGCGTCATCGACGTCACGGCGGAAACCGATGCACTGGAACGCGAACTTGCCCTGATTAAGGTCGTCAATAACGGCGATCACCGCGTTGAAGCGATGCGCCTTGCCGATATCTTTCGCGCAAGGGCGCTCGATACCACCCATACATCGTTCGTTTTTGAAGTCACTGGCACGCGTGAAAAAATCAATGCCTTTATAGATCTGATGAAACCGCTTGGCTTAACGGAAACCTCACGCACTGGCGTCTTGTCGATCCGGCGCGGCGTAGAGAGCGATTAGCGCCATGCGATCAAAGATTCTCTTCTTTACTAAGGGCCTGCGCCTCCTCCTTATCACCGCGCGGTGACAATCGCCGCGCGCAAAAAGTTTCACACGATAAGGAAAAACGAGGACCAGAACTCATGACGACGCAGACCGACGACACCCATGTGAAAATTTTCGACACGACCTTGCGCGACGGTGAGCAGGCGCCGGGCTTTTCGATGTCGACCGACGCCAAACTCGTTGTCGCCCGCGCGCTGCAGGCGTTGAATGTTGATATTATTGAGGCGGGTTTTGCGGCGGCGTCGCCGGGCGACACCGCCGCGGTGCGCGCTGTGGCCGAGGAAATTACCGGGCCGGTAATTTGCTCTTTGTCGCGATTGAACGAGGCCGATATTGAAGCCTCCGCCCGGGCGATCGAACCGGCGGCGAAAAAGCGCATCCATACGTTTATCGGCACAAGCCCGACGCACCGCGAAGCCAAATTGAAACTTACCAAAGATGAAATACTAAAACGCATATCGGAAACGGTTCGGTTTGCCCGCTCGGCTTGCGAAGATATTGAATTCTCACCTGAAGATGCGATCAGGACGGAACGCGATTATCTGTTGGAAGCGGTTTGGGCGGCGATTGAAGCGGGCGCTGCGACCATTAATATACCCGATACAGTGGGCTACACGACGCCCGAAGAGATAGCCGATCTGTTTCGGTTTTTGAAAGCGGAAACAGCCGGCGCGGAAAATGTCGTTTTCAGCACGCATTGCCATGATGATCTCGGCATGGCGGTTGCCAATAGCCTGGCGGCGGTGCGCGGCGGCGCCCGGCAGATCGAGTGCGCCATCAATGGAATTGGCGAACGAGCCGGTAATTGCTCAATGGAAGAAGCGGTGATGGCGCTGGCGACACGCCGGGATTTTTTTGGTCTGGAAACTCAGGTCGAAACAACCAAACTCTATCCCGCCAGCGTCGCTCTGTCCCGGGTCACTCATAATCCTATCCCGCGCAACAAAGCGATTGTTGGGAAAAACGCATTTGCCCATGAAGCGGGTATTCATCAGCATGGCGTCCTTGCGGACAAGCGAACCTATGAAATCATGGATGCGGCAGCCGTTGGGATGCCGTCTAATGCGATCGTCCTGGGCAAGCATTCCGGCAAGCATGCGCTGGCGGCGCGCGTAAAAGCGTTGGGATTTAAAGTTTCGAAACATAAGATCGAGGACATCTTTCCTGACTTCAAGCGCCTTGCCGATACATGCCGAGAGGTCACCGACGCAGACCTTGTTAAGCTCGTCACAGGGAATGCGTACACTGACGGGCGCGCCGGGCCGTGGCGCATGCGCCGGACGGAATTGCGCGCCGATGTTGAAGACGGCACACGGCCTTACGCCCGCATCACCATGGAACATGATAATGGCGATCGCCGGACGGTTGCCCATGACGGAGATGGACCGATTGATGCAGCCTTTGCAGCGGTTTGCGCTATTGCAGACGTGCCGGGCCGGATCAGCGTTCTTGATCTTCACCATTTGGCGGCAGAAGGCGTTGTGCGGGCTGAAGCGGTCGTTGAAGTCGATGATCGCCTGTTTACCGGGCACGCGCAGGAAGTGGATATTGCTGACGCTGCAGTTGCCGCTTTTGTCGCGGCTGTCAATCAGGCGGCGGCGATGCGGGCGAGCGCACCGGCGGAAGAAGAAATGGCGGCTACGCAATGAGTGTGGCTGAAACAAAGCCGCAATCGCTGTTCGAGAAGCTGTGGCGCCGCCATATTGTTGTCGAAGAGGAAAGCGAACGGCCGGCAGTTCTCTATATCGATTTGCATCTCATTCATGAGGTGACGTCGCCGCAAGCGTTTGACGTGCTGGCTGGGAAAAAGATCCGTACACGGCGGCCGGATTTGACTTTTGCGACGCTTGATCATTCAACGCCAACCCTGCCGGCCGACAATCACGGCGTCCTGCCTTACGCGACGCCGGCGGCGGCGGCGCAGGTTAACGCGTTGATCCGAAATTGCCGCGAACATGATATCCCGCTCCTTGGGCTTGATGATCCAAGGCGTGGGATTGTGCATGTTATCGGGCCCGAACTTGGGTTGACCCAGCCGGGCAAGACAATTGTCTGCGGTGACAGTCATACATCAACCCATGGCGCTTTTGGCGCATTGGCCTTTGGCATAGGCACAACGGAAGTCGGCCATGTGCTGGCGAGCCAATGCGTGCTGCAACGCCAACCAAAAACCATGCGGGTGACGTTCAACGGCGCATTGTCGCCCGGTGTCGGCGCAAAAGACATGGCGCTGGCGATGATTGCCGATATCGGCGCCGATGGCGGGCAAGGTTATGCGATCGAGTTCGCCGGACCTGCGGTGCAAAACCTCTCCATGGAGGGGCGTATGACGCTTTGCAATATGTCGATCGAGGCAGGCGCGCGATTTGGCATGGTTGCGCCGGACGAAAAGACATTTGAATATTTGTCAGGTCGTGAATTTTCGCCGCTCGGCGACAGTTGGGATGAAGCCGTCGCCGAATGGCGCACGCTGCCCAGCGATCCTGATACGGTCTATGATCGGGAAGTGCGCATTAATGCATCCGCGATCCCGCCAATGATCACTTACGGCGTGTCCCCGGATGCCGCAGCGCCGGTTGATGGACGTGCGCCGCAACCGAAAAGTGATATCGAGAAACACGCTGCGGAATATATGAAGTTCGACGCAGAGCAACCTTTTTCGACCGCCACCGTTGATCGCGTGTTTATTGGCAGCTGCACGAATTCGCGGCTCTCGGATTTGCGGGAAGCAGCATCTGTGATGCGTGATCGCAAGGTAAAAGAGGGCGTCACGGTTCTGGTGGTGCCGGGTTCTGAAGCGATCCGCGCTGCTGCTGAAGCAGAAAACCTGCATCTTGTTTTTCTTAACGCCGGAGCCCAATGGCGCAATTCCGGCTGTTCAATGTGCATTGCCATGAATGGCGATCAGGGCGAGCCCGGCGAGCTTGTCGTCTCCACATCGAACAGGAATTTTATCGGCCGCCAGGGCAGGGGCGTCCGCACAGTGCTCGCAAGTCCCGCGACTGCGGCCGCATCAGCCATTGAAGGCAGGATTGCTGACCCGCGTCCCTATCTTACCATGACGGGAAAGCAAAACCGATGTCATTGAAATCATTTCAAAATCTGACGTCGCGGGTGATCGTGTTGCCGGAAGACAATATCGATACCGATCAGATTATTCCCGCGCGATTTTTGACAACGACAGAGCGTTCTGGTCTCGGCAAAGCTGCGTTTTATGACTGGCGTTACGACGACGCCGGTCGCCCACGCAATCAAAGCCCGTTAAATCTCGCAGGGCAAGGCGGACATGCAATCCTGGTGGCAGGCAGCAATTTTGGCTGCGGATCATCGCGCGAGCATGCGCCATGGGCGTTGCTGGATCTTGGCGTTAAAGCGGTGATCAGCTCGGACATCGCCGATATATTCAAAAGCAATGCGTTGAAAAACGGGCTCTTGCCGGTTGAGGTGGATAGAAAAACCCATCGCCGCTTGTTGAAGGCGCCGGGTGAAGAGGTAACAATTGATCTCGAAACTCAAACGGTGCGTTTTGGCGGGAAGTGGCAGGCAGTGTTCAAAGTCGATAGCTTCGCCAGATATTGCCTTCTTGAAGGCGTCGACCCACTCGGTTTTTTGATGCAGCAATTGCCTGCGATTAAAGAGTTCGAAAAGGGACGGGCATGAGTTTTGAGATTGTTTTTTTACCGGGCGACGGCGTCGGTCCGGAAGTTGCGGCTGCGGCGCGTCAGGTCATGGAAAAAGCGGCGCGGCGCCGGGATATCTCGATTGCGTTTTGTGACTATCCTTTTGGCGGCGCCGCCATTGATCAATACGGGGATCCTTTTCCTGCTGCGACGAAAGAAGCTTGCGTTAATGCGCATGCAGTTTTTCTTGGCGCGGTCGGCGGGCCTGGATGGGAAGGCGGCGACATCCGCCCTGAAACGGGACTTCTTGAGTTGCGGCGGACGCTTGGACTGTTTGCCAATTTGCGCCCGACGCGGGTGATGCCGGGACTGGAAAACCTCTCACCCTTGAAAACGGACAGCGCTGCAGGCGTTGATTTGCTGATCGTTCGGGAATTGATCGGCGGCCTTTATTTTGGCGATCGCGAAGAGGGGCTGGAAAAGGCCAGCGACCAGTGCGTCTATACGCGCAACGAAGTCGTCCGCGTTGCGCGTGTTGCTTTTGATGCAGCGCGATTGCGTAAGGGGCGCGTGACCTCGGTCGACAAGGCAAATGTACTGGCGACCAGCCGCTTGTGGCGAAACGCCGTCATGCAACTGCATCAGGCGGAGTATTCTGACGTTATGCTCGATCATATGCTGGTCGACGCGATGGCGATGAAACTCATTCGGGCGCCCGCGGAATATGACGTTATTCTGACAGAAAATCTGTTCGGCGATATTTTGAGTGATGAGGCGTCGGTGATCGCTGGATCGATCGGACTTGCGCCGTCAGCTTCTCTCGGCGAAGGGGCGGCAGGCCTTTATGAGCCTATTCATGGATCTGCACCGGATATAGCAGGCAAGGACAAGGCAAATCCGGTTGGCGCCATATTGAGCGGGGCCATGTTGTTTCGTCATAGCCTCAATTCGGAAGAAGCAGCTTTGTCGATTGAACGTGCAGTTGATACAGCGCTGTCTGACGGCGCTGGAACAGCTGATATTAATGGATCTGATGGTTGTCGGTCTTTTACCGACAAAATCTGCAAACTGATTGAATAATTCCTTGCTGCCCGCGTCGGGCTGCTGTGCTTATTCCATTATGTCTTCGTTCCACAGGCTGGGGTTTTCTGAAATAAACCGGGCCATCAGTTCGATAGAGGCAGGGTGTGCGACATCGACAATTTCGACGCCATGCTCGCGCAAAAACTTTTCATTGCCGCCGAAATTTTGCGTATCGTTGATGACGACGCGCGGGATCTTGAACTGAACGATTGTGCCGGCGCACATCATGCATGGCGACAGAGAAGTATAAAGCGTCATATCACGATAAGTTTTTTGCCGGCCGGCTTTTCTAAGGCAATCCATTTCCCCGTGGGCGATGGGATCGCCTGCCTGAACCCGTTGATTGTGACCTGTGGAAATCAGCTTGTTGCTGTTCGCCAATGCGGCACCAATCGGCAGGCCGCCAGTGTTGAAGCTATTTTTTGCTTCTTCAAACGCTTTTTCGATGAATTGATGATCCCATTCATTGAGCATGGTCTATTTCCTGTTTCACGGCTGGCTTGCGTATTCCGACATGGACAACGAAATCAGGATAACGGATAACAATCGGAAATGTTAGAAGCGTTGCTGCAAAAACGCCCCGGCGAAAAGGCTAAACATGTCCGATATGCTCACCATCGTTGATCACCCGCTGATCCAGCATAAGCTCACCATTTTGCGCAACAAAGAGACGTCGATTATGCAATTTCGCCAGGTTCTGCGCGAAATTTCCTTTGTCCTTGGCTGTGAAGTGACAAAGGATTTGGCGCTTGGGGAAATTGAAATAGAAACGCCGCTGGAACACACGACCGCGCCCTATCTTGAAGGCAAGAAACTGTGCTTCGTGTCGATTCTGCGCGCCGGCAACGGGCTCCTCGAAGGCGTGCTGGATCTTGTTCCATCCGCGCGCGTCGGCCATATCGGACTTTATCGCGACCCCGAAATGCTGGAGGCGGTCCAGTATTATTTCAAGACGCCGGATGCGCTGGGCGAACGACAGGTGATTATGGTCGATCCCATGCTGGCAACAGCCAATACGGCAATCACAGCGGCGAATTTGTTAAAAGAAAAAGGCGCGCGCCGGATCAAATTCATGTCCCTTGTCGCGGCGCCCGAAGGCGTTAGGGCCTTTAGCGACACCCATCCTGATATTCCGATTGTGACAGCGGCGCTTGATCGAGAGCTCAACGAGTATGGTTATATAATGCCGGGCCTCGGTGATGCGGGCGACCGCATGTATGGAACAAAATAAAATCTTCGGCGGTTTGTTCCGAAGCGGTGTGCGTCAATTTATGAACCGGCTTCAGCCTTTTCTACAATATCTTCAAGTTCCCTCGGAACGTAATTTTCGTCATGTTTGGCGAGAATCGTATCGGCAATGAAAATACCGTTGTCGTTTAAACGTCCTTGCGCAATAACGCCTTGTTCCTCACGAAACAAATCGGGCTTTATGCCGGTGTAGGAGATCACGATACTGGCGGCGCCGTCCGTAACAGAAAACGTCATTTCTGCGCCGCCGTCATTTTTAACGCTGCCCAGTTCCACAAGTCCGCCGAGGCGAATGCGCTTATCCGGTCCAATATTGGCGGCAAGGGCTTTGGAGGGGGTATAAAAATACGAGATATTCTGCTCCAGCGCGGAAAAAACCAAAAATGCAGCCCCGGCGAGTAGAACGGCGCCTGCAGCAACAAAGCCTATCCGACGGTTACGGTATAAAGGTTTCATATCTGACCATTTAGCGGTTTGGAGGCCCGGCTTCAAATCGTCGATTTGCGCCTTTTGTCGCGGCGCAGTTGCGCCGAACCGGGAACCTGTAGAATAGCTTTGTTGCGGGCGGTACAGGATCGCCGGGAGATCGGATGCTGCGCTATAAGCGGGAAATTACCTTGCTGGCGGAGGACGCTGGCTGCGACCGGGCGGGCGCCCCGATTGTGCGCGGCGTTTCTTTTGCGCTGAAACCCGGCGGCGCGCTTCAGCTTTTCGGCGCCAATGGATCGGGAAAGACGAGCCTGTTGGCGCTATTTGCCGGGCATATTCGCACAGCAACGGGCAGGTTGAGTTGGTCCGTTGCAGGCGGCCAGGAACAGGAAAAACCGTTTGCCGACAGCGTCTTTTTTCTCGGCCATGAAGTGAGCGTCAAGCCAGCGCTTACAGCGCAAGAAAACCTTTCGTTCTGGGCGACGCTTTATGGCGCCGATGGGCGCGCCGGTGGAGAGCAAATTGACGCGGCGCTGGATCGGGTCGGCATGAGCGAATGTCGACACATGCGAGCAGGGCGATTGTCAGCGGGACAGCGCCGGCGGATTGATCTTGCGCGTGCGCTGCTGGCGCGGCGTGAGGTTTGGCTCATGGATGAGCCTGCCGCGGCAATTGACGCCGATGGCGTTGCCATGGTGCGCGGCATGATTTCAGATCATCTTGACAGCGGCGGGATTGCGCTGATTGCAACTCATGATGAACTGGGCGTGGCGTCGCGCAAATTGGAGATCGGCGGATGAGCGCTGCTAAACCATTTACGCAAGCCGTTCTTGCGCGGGACATCAAAATCGCTTTTCGATCCGGCGGCGGATGGTTTTACGCGTTGTTCTTTTTTGCCGTATTTGCGGCGCTTGCTGCAATCGCCATAGGGCCGGAATTATCGGCGCTTGCCGCCGCAGCGCCAGCGGTCCTGTGGCTGGCGGCGGCGTTTGCCATACAGTTTTCAGCAGCGGATATTTTTGAAGGTGATTTGCGCGACGGAACGCTGCGGGCGCTCTCGGCCGAGCAGGCGAGCCTGTTTCCCTATTGGCTGGCGAAAGTCATATTGCTGGCTGCTGTTTCGGCCGCGCCAATTGCGCTGGCGGCGCCGTTTGTCCTTTCCATGCTGGGCGTTGGGGTTGATGTTTCATTAAATGCGATCATCTTGTTGGCGATCGGGTTGCCGGCCTTGATCCTGGTGGCAGTCCTGACTGCGGCGCTGGCCTCCGGTTTGCGGGCAGGCGGCCTGTTGGCGACCATTATTGCTGCGCCGTTTGCCGCGCCTGTTCTGGTGTTCGGGGTCAGCGCAACGAATATACTTTTTGCAAATGGCGTTCTCTGGAGCCCTGAAACCTTGATTTTGATGGCGCTTAGCCTGTTTATGGCGGCGCTGACGCCCGGTTTTGCAATCGCTGCGTTGCAACTCAGTCTTGAATAGGAAACGGTCGATCCATCAAATGTTCAGCCAATTTTCCAATCCGGCCAAATTTGATGCGCTTGCACAGCGTCTGAGCCCAATCATGTTTGGCGTTTTTGCGCTGACAGCCTTTATCGGCCTGGTCATGGGCCTCTTTTTTTCGCCAGCAGAGAAATACCAGCTCGACAGCGTCCGCATCATGTATGTCCATGTGCCTGCGGCATGGATGGCGCTCGGCGCATATACTTTTATTGCCGCAATGAGTTTGGTTGCCTTTGTCTGGCGCCACAGTCTCGCAGATCTTGCAGCGCGATCGGCGGCGGTTCCCGGCGCCGCTTTCACAGCGCTTGCGCTATTTACCGGGGCAGTGTGGGGCAAACCTACCTGGGGCGCCTGGTGGGTGTGGGATGCGCGCCTGACGTCAATGTTGATTTTGCTGTTTATTTATTTCGGTTACATGGCTGTATGGCAATCGGTACAGGAACCCGCGCGTGCGGCGCGATTTGCACGCCTCCTGGCGCTTGTAGGATTCATCAATATTCCGATTATTAAATTCTCCGTCGATTGGTGGAACAGCCTGCACCAGCCCGCAAGTATCTTGCGCCCGGACGGTCCGAGCATCCATGTCAGCATGCTCATTCCGCTCTTTTCTATGCTGATCGCCTATACGGCGCTTTTTGGTTGGCTCGTATTAACTGGCGTTCGCGCTGACATCGCAGAACAAAAACGCATCGTCGGGCAACGGCGTGCGCCAAGCCGGCCCATCGCCTCGCCAGATGTTGGGGAGGGCGCTGCGTGACTGAAATTTTCGATTTTGGGCGTCACACGCCATATATTTTTGCGGCTTACGGTGTTTCTGCGGCCGCTATTATCGCTTTGATTATCTGGCGCCGCGAGCAGCTAAAAAAATCGCTTGCGCAGGAGAAATCAGATCGCGACAAAACTTAACAGCGAAAAGCGGACGTTTCTTGGTCGCGATCTATTTTGTTCTCGGTGAGGCCTGATCAGCAGCCTTTTTCGCGGCGGCGATTTTTTCCTGTAACTCTTCCGGCCTAAAGCCTGTAACGACATCGACATATGCTCCGTTGAGCGAGGCCACAATAAATGTCGGCGTGCCGTCGGTCGCCATTTGTCTCGCGATGTCATGATTTTCGGAAATCGCACGTCCGATTTCGCCGGCGCTGATGGCCTGTTCCATTTGTTCGACGTTAAGACCTTGCTTGCGTGCTAAATCCTGAACGCGATCCTTTGTCAGGACGCCGGAGGATTGCATCATCGCCATATGAAACTTCTGGAATTTTCCTTGCTCGCGAGCCGCAAGCGACATCTCGGCTGCGTAATCAGATTCTTCACGCAAAATTGGCAGCTCGCGAAAAATTATCTGCAGGGAGGCGTCCGATTTTGACATGTCATTGAGCATGCCGGTGGCGCGTTTGCAAAAACCGCAATGATAATCATAGAGCTCAATCACGGCGACTTTCGATTTGGAAATGTTCTTGGCGGCGACAAAACTGGTTTTGGGATCGAGCAAGCGATCAAGATTTTTAGCAGCCAGCTGCTTTGCCTGTTCTGCTTCGGCAATCTGCAGGCGCGCTTGGTATTCATTGACGGCTTCGATGATGACTTCAGGGTTCTCCATCAGATAGGCGCGGACAATTTTGCCTATCTCGTCCTCTTCCAATTCAGAAAAAGCAGTGCTGACGCGTTCCTTCGGCGCCTTTGATTGAGTTTCTTCCTGCTGAGCAGACGAAAAACCGACAACGGTGGCGCCCAAAATAAATGCGCCGGCGAGAGCCGCGCCGATGGCGATTTTGGTCTTGTTCATTTCAAACTCCTGAAACACAGGCAGCGCATACGAATTCCGCGCCGACCTGATCATTGACTGCGATTACGTGTTATCGTCCGAAGAATTGTTTCCCGGAACAATCGGATCCGGCACATCCGGGCGTTTCGGCTTGATGTCGGGTGTTTGCCTGGGCGCCGGTTCATCATCGACAACGCCGGCGGGCATCGGTGCGCCGCCGGTTGCGGGTTGCGTCGCCAGCACAATATCAGCCGCCTGGCGCCATTCCGACGTACCTCTTCGCAATCCGGTCATTGCGCGCCGGGCGAAGACATTGGCGTCAGGTTTGGCGCCTGCATGATAGCGCGATTCAGCGGTCGCCAGGTTTGCCATGACATCGTCGCCAAGACCGCTGTAAGCGCGCGCCAGTTCGAACCACCCGAAACTATTGTCGGGTTCGAGCAATAAAGCGCGCTTGAATTGCGTTACCGCCTCTTCAAATGCCGCGGGATCTTCCATGGCATTTAAAGCGCGCCCCAAACCAATGCGAATGAGTGCGTTATCGGATTTTAGTGCGATGGCTTTTTTGTGAGGTTCAATCGCTTCTTCTACTTTGCCGAATTCGAACAGCATCTGCCCTTCGAGTTCATGAAAATAGGGATTTTCCGGTCTGGCTTCGGTCAGGATCCTGATCTCAACCAGCGCCTTATCGACCTGAGACGTCCGATAATAGGCGACCGCGCGCGCATAGTGCGCGGGTTGCGATTGATCAGACAACGGGTAACGCCGCAATGTCGAATTCGGCTCGTTGAGAAAGCCGCGGATCTTCGCCTGGATAAAACGCAGGCGCTCAATTTCTTCAGGGCTGTCCTCAACATCGTAATAGGGTGATGCTTGTGCGCGCTGTTGCAGGGCAGCGAGGCGATCATTCGCAAGCGGGTGGGTCTGCATATAGGGATTGATGCGGCTGCCGCGAATGATTTGCGAATTTCGGACATTGCGCCAAAGCTCTGTTGCGCCTTTGCTCGAGTGACCGATGCGGTCGAGATAAGTGATCGATGATTGGTCTGCGGTCGATTCCTGACCGCGGCTGTATTTCAGGAAATTCGCCATGCCAATATTCTGGCCGAGGCCCAATATGCCGATGCCAGCTTCCGGCGCTCCGGCGGCGACGGCGCCGGCTGCGAGCACCAGGCTCAACAACATTGGGCGCGTCGCAGCAGCAATGGCGGCATCCGTGCGTACTGAATGACCGCCGGCGAGATGGCCGGCTTCATGGGCGATAACGCCTTCGATCTGGTTGGGCGTTTCGGCAATCGTCAGGAGGCCGGAATTGACGCCCATATATCTGCCGCCTGCAAAGGCGTTGAGTGTTTGATCGCCGACAAGCAGGATCTGGATCGAGTCTTCATTGAGCCCCGCCGCGCGAAAAATCGGTCTTGAATAGTCGTCAAGAAATTCCTCGATTTCTGCGTCGCGCAGCAAAGATATGCCTTGCGCCTGGGCAAGCGGCGCGCCAAAGGCGACCGTCAGTGCTGCAATCGCAACGCCAATTTTTCGCAGATTCACGCGCCCATTCCTCACTCAATTGCTGCGCACCTTAGCCGCTATTTAAGGCAATTTCGAGATCGCCCGGGCGTGGCGCCGTGTTTGTGACCCCCGCCCGAAAAATCGAGGCCAGCACGCAAATTATACGCGCCCTGGCCGGATTTCCGTCGTTAAAGCCCCGTAGCGCGCTGCCACCAGCCCTTGCGGCTCGGCTTTTCTGGCTCTGCCGCCGGGGCAGGGTCATCAGGCTGCGGCGCGGGCTGACTTTCCGAAACCACCGGGGGAGGGGCCGCTTCCGGGACGGCGCGTTCGGCCGCCTCGACCTTGCCGGCGCCATTGCCATGAATATCGGCGCCTTCGTTCGATTTTTCAATCTCTGCTGGCGCTGCATCGGCCCTCGACTGATCGGTCGAAGACGCTTCCGCGCTGTCGCCATCGTTACCCGTTTGCCTGTCGGCTTGCACGTCGGCTTGTTCGGACTCGCCTTCAGTCTTGCGATTGCGGCGGCCACCGCGGCGTCCGCGCCGGCGGCGGCGTTTTGGCTTATCGCTGTCGTCTTCCTTGCTGGCGGCAGCCTCTGTGGGTTCTGCCGATGGCTGGTCGCTGGCGTTTTCTTCTTCGGAAGAGGGTTGACCGGCTTCATCTTGCTCGCGTGGCGCCGCGTCCTTGCGCTTGCGCCGGCGGCGGCGGCGTTTGCGCCCGCCATCTTCGCGGTCTTCGGGTTTTTCTTCCGCTTCGGGGCTCGCCGCTATTTCAGCTTCATCGACGTCGTCGAGATCAATCGCGTCCGATTGATCGGCCTGAATAACCGTTGTTTCCGGCCTGCGCTCTCGCGGCATGCCGCTCTTTTCAAGATCATAAGCATCGCCCGCTTTGTCGGGGTCGGCGAGAATTTCAACAGTTACGCCGTTGTCGTTTTCGATGCGTTTCAACCAGTCGCGATTGTGATTAAGCACATATTGGCTGACATCGAGCGAGGTATGCGCAACAATGAGACCAACCTTGCCGGAGATAGCTTCGCCTTCGATCGCGCGCAAAATGCGCAGGGCGGCCATTTCATGAGACCGGACAGCGCCGGCGCCGGAACAGGTGGGACAGGTATGGGTTGTACCGTCGACAATGCCGGAGCGCCGGCGTTGACGCGAAAGTTCCAACAAGCCAAAATTAGAAATGCGGCCAACCTGGATGCGTGCGCGATCGGTTTTTAGCCCGTCTTTAAGCGCTTTTTCCACCTTGCGATTATTGCGGGATTCTTCCATGTCAATAAAATCGATCACGATTAAGCCGGCGAGGTCGCGCAATCGGAATTGCCGGGCGGCTTCATGAGCGGCTTCGATATTGGTTTTCAGCGCCGTCAATTCGATGTTGCGCTCACGCGTCGAGCGGCCCGAGTTGACGTCGATGGCGATCAGCGCTTCGGTTTGATGGATGACGATATAACCGCCAGATTTCAGCCGAACGGTCGGCTGATACATGCCGTCCAGTTGTTCCTCGACGCCGTATTTTAAAAAGATAGGCGCGCGTTCCTTATAGGGCTGCACATTTTTTGCGTGCGACGGCATCAGCATTTTCATGAAGTCTTTGGCTTCACGGTAACCGATTTCGCCCTCTACCAGAACGTTGGAAATGTCTTTGTCGTACAAATCGCGGATTGCCCGTTTGATGAGATTGGCTTCTTCATAAATCAAGCAAGGCGCGATCGACTTTAAGGTCAGCGTTCGGATATTTTCCCAAAGCCGCAACAGATAATCATAGTCACGCTTGATCTCTGTCTTGGTGCGTTTGGCGCCGGCTGTGCGGATGATCAACCCCATGCCTTGCGGCACTTCAAGGCTGTCGACGACGCGGCGCAAACGCCGCCGGTCAGCTGCACTCGGTATTTTTCGAGAAATGCCGCCGCCGCGCGCGGTATTGGGCATGAGAACGCAGTACCGCCCAGCGAGGGACATATAAGTCGTCAGAGCGGCGCCCTTATTGCCGCGTTCTTCCTTGACCGCTTGCACCAGCAATATTTGGCGCCGCTTGATGACTTCTTGAATTTTGTAATTGCGCAACAGGTTTGAACGCTTGCGCTTTGCGTCCTTATAGCGCTCAAAAAGCGCATCACGCGCGGAACGTGCCTTCTTAGCTGTATCTGTTTTTTCAGCTTTGACATCATCACCGGACGTGTTGTCGGTTTCGCCGCCAGATTCCGGTTTTGGTTCCTTGGCGTTGTCGGCAGCTTCGACATTCGCCTCATTGTCATCTGCTTCATCGGCATCCTTGGTTTCCGGAGCAATCTCGATAACAGGTTGTTCTTCCTCCGCCGAAGCAGAGGCGTTAATGGGCGTCTTTTCTGGATGGTCGTCGCCATCATCATTGTTTTCGCTGCCGACAGATTGCGACTCGGATTTTTTGCCCTTACCGCCTGCCTCTTCTTCTTCATCCTCTTCGTCAATCTCATCTTCGCCGGCATCGATGACGGTTTCATCTGCGGCGTTTTGCGCGTCACTTTCGTGACCGCTGGCAGCCTCGATTAATTCATCGCTCTGTTCGAACGCATCAATATCGCCCTCTTCGCCGTCAGCGGTTTCATATCCACTTCGATCATCGTCCGACGTTTCGTCGTCATCGTCATATCCATCTTCATCGCCGCGTTGCGCCAGCTCCAGCTGCGCGGCGAGGTCAGCAACCTCCGCTTCAGCCTTTTGTAAGAGCTCACGATCGGAGACCGGAATCTGATAATAATCGGGATGAATTTCGCTAAAGGCGAGAAAGCCGTGACGATTACCGCCATATTCAACAAATGCTGCCTGAAGGGAGGGTTCGACGCGTGTCACGCGCGCCAGATAAATATTACCCCTAAGCGGCTTTCGCGCTTCGGATTCGAAGTCGAAATCTTCGATTTTGCCATTGTCGAGCACAGCCACCCGCACTTCTTCCGGGTGGGCCGCGTCGATCAACATATTTTTTTTCGTCATTGGAAATTGCTCCGCAATGCGAGGCTACAGCCGCCGCATTGGCTAGGTTGGACCGCCGAAGCGCGCGCGCGACCGATCGGCCGGCCCATTGCGGGGCAGCGTCGGATTTCATTTGCGCATCTTGCGTCATCGGCGAAAACTAATTTTTATGCCGGACAAATAAGCCGACGGTTTCTTGTTATGGCGCTGGGCGCCTGTTTTTGCTCCTCGCGCGCCGGCCTCGGACCGGATGTCGCGGGCCGGCGAAAGGAGCTGCCGGCGTCTATTCCAGGAAAAGCGTACAAATCCACGCTTTCCGGAAAATCTCTATTTTAGGCATTTTGGGGCGTAAACCCTTATTGCCTGGAAGCTCTGCCTGCGAAATGATCATTGAATCAGCCTTACGCAAGCAATTTCTGACCATGCATGAGCGCGTGGAAAAAGAAAACCCATAGCAGCGGGCGACTCAGTGTTGCATGCAAAAGTAGATCAAAAGTTAACGTCGCGTTAACGCTATCGAAAAGATGATAATATACCGGGTTTCGGAGCAAATCCGCGTTTTTTTTAACTTTTCGGCGTATACGTGGCGGCGTATGGATGGGTTCGATGACAGCAAAAATTTTCAAAATTGGCGGATTTTGGGGGCTCCGGGCCCTCGCCGTTGGATATTGCCTGCTTGCCGGCGCCGAAGCGGCCGAACTCCTTGAGGTTCGATTTGGGCCCGGCGGCGAGACCACTCGAATTGTGTTCGACCTTGACGGCGCCACGGAATATACGATTTCCGGCGATGAAACCGGCGCGGGCCGCCTTTTGGTTGATTTTGCGGCCCTGGCGGTCAGCGCGGGGGACCGCAATTTCAAACCGGGCAAAGGCCACATCCTGCGCTTTGGGTTTGCCGCGGCGCAGCCATCGGGCGCCAGAGCGGTGCTTGAGTTCAGGCGATCAGCGAAAATAGACAAAGTTTTTATGCTTGAGCCTGGCGGCGGGGTCGCCAAGCACCGTCTGGTTATCGACCTTCAAAGTGCTGACAAGAGCGAATTTTTGGCGAGCTTGCCGCAGCGCTACCCGGACCTTGCGGCGGTGATTGAAAAAGCCACCGCAGAGCCGGCGCTGCCGAACCTTGTGGCGCCGCCCTCGCCAACACAAAAAGAGGTCAAAGCGCTATCAGCGGATCGCCGGATTGTTGTCATCGACGCCGGCCATGGCGGCGCTGATCCCGGCGCGCAAGGGCAAAGCGGCACCTTTGAGAAAACGGTGACGCTGGCCGCGGCTTTATCGCTCGCCGAAACACTAAAGAAAAGCGGGCGCTATGAAGTCGTCCTGATCCGCGATGATGATTCAACCATCAAGGTGGAGACGCGCGATACCCACGCGCGTAAGGCTAATGCCGATCTATTCATATCGCTGCACGCCAACGCTATCGATGAGCAAGCGGTGCGCGGCGCATCGGTTTACACGCTATCCGAGAAAGGTTCCGCCCGGTCGGCAACGCTTGCAAAGGCGGAAGGCGAATTTCACGCCTATGGTTTGGATCTCGAAGAATGGGATCATGATGTCGCGGATATTCTTCTTGATAAAGCTCAGGATAAAACAATCACCGCCTCATCGAATTTCGCCAAAGGGTTGATCGACAAGCTGTCGAGGAAAACGCCGATGTTGAACCGGTCGCACCGGGAGGCCGATCTCAGGGTCCTTTTGGCGCCAGACGTTCCAGCGGTGCTGTTGGAAATGGCCTTTATTTCCAATGCCAAAGATGAGGCGAACCTCAATTCGCCAGCCTGGCGAAAACGTACAATGGAGGCTGTCGCCGAAGCAATTGACGCCTATTTTGACGATCCAGGGTTGCAACGACAAGCCGCGAACCGCGCGGGCGGAGCGCAATAGGCCAACGCATTAAGAAAATGGACATTTTACGACGCCATTGCGCCTCGCTGTGGCCCAGATTATGCGCTAAAGCATGATGGATAAAATGGCGGCCAACAATATAGCGGGATGGTGTTCATTGAATAGGACGTCGATTGAAGGCGCGGCGTAGGGTTGATGACTGACGACATAGAGAAAGATGGACGGCCCGATCAGCGGTTGTCTTTTGGGGAGGATAGCGACGCGCCGAAAAACGACGCGAAGGCCCGGGATGTTGCCGAGCCCGGCGATATCGCTGCAGATGACGATCCGCTGGACGATCTCGCTTTTCAACCGTCAGAAGCCGCCGAAATCCCCGACAATCCAGAATTCTCTAACGCCCCGGACATACCCAGGAAACTGTCGGCTGATCAGGATAGTCGCGTTTCGGCTGAGGCAAGCGAAGTTCTTCTCGGCGAAGCTGATGTCGTCAGGGAACAGGTGCTCGCGGCGCCGAAGCGTGCTAAGGCTGCAGCGGCGCCGACGCAATTAAAAGCGGCCAATGATCACAAAGGCGGTGGCATCGTGCCATTTGTTTTCAGGCTGGCTGGAATCGGGTTTGCGATCGCGGCCCTTAGCATCATCAGCGCAGCAGGTTTTACAGCGTGGTATCTTAACAAGCTCAATCAGGATCTTCCGGATTATTCCGCACTTGCTGAATATGCGCCTGCTGTAACAACCCGTGTTTACGCTGGCGATGGTTCGCTGGTCGCGGAATTTGCCCGTGAACGGCGCTTGTTTGTGCCGATCGAGTCGATCCCCGATCATGTGAAATTTGCGTTTGTGTCGGCGGAAGATAAATCGTTCTATGAGCATAATGGGATCGATTTCCGCGGCATCGTTCGCGCACAACTTTCCAACATTACGAATATTCTGCGTGGGCGGCGCCTTGAAGGCGGCTCGACAATTACCCAGCAGGTCGCCAAGAATTTTCTTCTTTCCAGCGAGCAGCGTATCGAACGTAAAGTGCGTGAGATGCTTATTGCGCGCAAAATGGAAAAAGCTTTCACCAAGGATCATATTCTCGAGCTTTATCTCAATGAGATTTATCTCGGAAATCGCTCCTATGGCGTTGCGGCGGCGGCGCTTAATTATTTCGATAAGCCCCTCAGTGAGCTGACTATCAGTGAGGCGGGCTATTTGGCGGCGATTACCAAGGGGCCCAGCAACTATCATCCGGTCGAAAATGAAGATCGCGCATTGGACAGGCGTAATTGGGTTATTGGCCGTTTGCTTGCTGACGGACACATATCCCAGGAGCAGGCTGATGAAGCGCGCGCGCAGCCGCTCGGCGCCGCACTTGCGCCGCCGCTCGGCGCCCGCGACTGGACGATGGAATATTTTGCTGAAGAAGTGCGCAAGCAAATTGTCGATTTATACGGCGTTGAAGCGCTCTATGACGGCGGTCTCGCGGTCCGGACTTCGGTCGATCCGCGTTTGCAACGGGCGGCCGGTAACGCGCTGCGGCGTTGGCTCGTGGCTTATGACCAGCGTCACGGTTGGCGCGGACCGCTTGGTACGGTTGAAATCGGCGATGATTGGGCAGAGACATTTCCCGCGAATATTGAGGGGCTCCTCGATAACCGAACACTTTCCGAAGATCTTGCGCCCTGGCGACCGGCGGTTGTCTTGTCCGCGACCGCCGCGGGTGCGCAAATTGGTTTTGCCGACGGCGCCGAAGGCGTCTTGCCGCTGGAACAAATGAGTTGGGCGCGCGAATATATTTCGGCTAATGATCGCGGCGATGAGTTGACGTCAACGGCGTCTGTTTTGAATCGCGGCGATGTTATTTATGTGGAACAGGCGTTCAGTCTCCCCGCCGCGCCTGAGGAAGGCGCTGCAGCCAATGTTGTTGCTGAAGAACCTGTACTTCTGGAAGGCGTATATGCTTTGCGGCAGGTGCCCGGTGTTAATGGGGGGCTGATTGCTATTGATCCCCACACAGGCCGCGTCTTGGCGATGGTTGGCGGTTTTTCATTCCAGCTTTCGGAATTTAATCGGGCGATTCAGGCGGAGCGCCAGCCCGGATCGACCTTTAAGCCCTTCGTTTATTCAGTCGCGCTTGATAGCGGATATACGCCAGCATCAACAGTGCTTGATGCGCCCTTTGTCGCCCCTGGCGTCGACAGTTGGTATAAGCCCGGAAACTATATTGAGGGGCGATATTACGGCAACAGCACGTTGCGTCTTGGCGTTGAGCAGTCACGCAACGCAATGACTGCGCGGCTGGCCCAGGACCTCGGCATCGGCCGCATCATGGATTACGTTGAACGCTTCCACTTGTCGGACAAGTTACCCCGCGAACTGGCGATTTCTTTGGGCGCCGGCGAAACCACATTGATGCGCATCACGGCGGCCTATTCGATTTTCGTTAATGGCGGCAAGCGCGTCGATCCAGTGGTGATCGACCGGATTCAGGACCGCACCGGTAAAACCATCTATAAGCGTGACGAGCGCGTCTGCTTGACCTGCAATCCGCAGCAATGGTCTGGTCAGTCTCAGCCGCAGCTTGCCGATTTGCGTGAGCAGGTTGTTGATCCGCGCACAGCCTATCAGATTACGTCGATATTAGAGGGTGTGGTGGTTCGCGGCACCGGTTCGGCGGTGCGCCGGGTGACCAACAAACCGATGGCGGGGAAAACCGGCACGACGAATGACTATAAGGATGCCTGGTTTGTCGGTTTTTCGCCCGATCTCGCCGCCGGCGTCTATGTTGGTTTTGATATGCCGCAAACCCTTGGCCAGAGCGAGGCGGGCGGTAAAGTCGCGGCGCCCATCTTTGCCGATTTTATGGTCGAAGCCTTGAAAGATACGGCTGGTATCCCGTTTCGTGTTCCCGGCGGTATTCGCCTTGAGCGCATTAACGCCAAGACCGGCAAGCCCGCGACGCCAACCGATCGCAATGTGATTCTCGAAGCGTTCAAAGCCGACAGCACCCGAGGCAGCGGGCTCGCCAACGAAGATTTGAACCTCGACCCCTTAAGCGCGGCGCCGCGGGACGAGGAAGACGACGAAGACAATCTCAACGGCCTTTACTAGGGCGTTTCCGAGATTAGGTGGTTCCCGGTTTATCGTCCAGAAACGTCGAGACTTATTTTTGAGCGCATTTCTTATCGGAAGTTCATCGCGTGGCAATAACCGCTTGGCGTAAAATGCTTTGCTTTTTACTCCGGAAATGCGCTAGTCAGCCGGCGGTTCCCATAACAGCATCTTTATTGGCGGCGCAAAAACCGCCGCCGATTTTTCAGGAGGCCTTTCATGCGCGCCGAGATGGAAGCGATCGTCAACGAGACCAAGCAGTCGCTGGAACTGCTGAGGAGGCGTCTTTGACTGGGACAAGGCGAAAAGAGAACTCGACGAACTAAACGCCCGAGCCGAGGATCCAAAACTCTGGGACGATCCCGGCGCCGCGCAGGCGCTGATGCAAAAGCGCAATGCCCTTGAAGCGCAGATGAGCGCAATTGGCGAGGTCGCGCAGGAGCTTGAAGAATTAGTAGAGCTAGCCGAACTCGCGGCTGAAGAAAGCGACGAGGCCAGCCTTAGCGAAACCCAGGAAATGATGGCGGGATTGCGCGATCGCGCAGCCAAAGCTGAAATCGAAGCGCTTTTGTCGGGCGAAGCTGACGCCAATGACTGCTTTGTCGAAATCCATCCGGGCGCGGGCGGCACCGAATCCAATGACTGGGCGTCGATGCTCTTGCGTATGTATGTGCGCTGGGCGCAGCAGCGCGGTTACAAAGTTGATATCATTGAGGAGCAGGCGGGCGAAGAAGCCGGTATTAAATCGGCGACCATTCAGATTAAAGGCCATAACGCCTATGGCTGGCTCAAGACAGAATCCGGCGTTCACCGCCTGGTGCGGATCTCGCCATTCGACTCCAATGCGCGCCGCCATACGTCATTTGCGTCTGCCTGGGTCTATCCGGTCGTCGACGACAATATCGAAATCGACATCAATGAAAGCGACTGCCGCATCGATACGTTCCGCGCCTCGGGCGCCGGCGGACAGCATGTCAACACAACCGATTCAGCCGTGCGCATCACGCATATCCCCACCGGCTTTGTTGTACAGTGTCAAAATGAACGCTCGCAGCACAAAAACCGCGCGACTGCATGGAATATGCTCCGTGCACGGCTCTATGAGGCGGAACTGCAAAAGCGTGAGGAAGCCGCCGCAGCGACGGAAGCCGGTAAATCCGATATTGGCTGGGGCCATCAGATCCGGTCTTATGTGTTGCAGCCCTATCAAATGGTCAAGGACTTACGCACGCAAGTTGAAAGTTCGGATCCTGACAAGGTGCTTGACGGCGACCTTGATAAATTCATGAGTGCGTCGCTGGCGCAGCGCGTGGCGGGGGACGGGGCGTAACTTAAAACGGAAACAGAATATCATAGAGCTGCGGGCCATAGCGCGCCTGTTGCACATCGGTTAGCTGGCCGCGGTCGCCATAGGAGATGCGCGCTTCGGCGATCTGCGTATGATTGATGCGATTGGCGTTTGAGATATCTTCCGGCCGGATAATACCGGTCACGATCAACTCGCGCAGCTCGTAATTAACGCGCACTTCCTGTTTGCCGGCGACCATCAGTGAAGATATTTTGCTCGGCAATCAAGAAGCAATACGCTGGCGCGGCATCGCAAACGCAAGACGCGGCGCCCATAAGGCGGCCGGATACGCGGTGAGATCCATTGGTCCGGGCAGCAACGGGCGCTGGCTGGCGACGGCTTCAGCGCGGCTGCAGCGCTTCCGGCGAAAATTGACGGACAACTCGACCGTGAGCAGAGTGTTTTTGCGCTGCGCGCAGCGGCAGCCTACGGCGTTGCGGGCGCGCAGGCGGCGCTGCGCCGTCTCGGTCGCAGAGTTTCTGGCAAGCTCGCTGACACCGATGCAAACCACCTTCTTGAGGGGCTCGCATTTGGCGGTCTTGCCGACAATCCAACTGAATTCCGGGCTGCGTATCGCGCCTTTTTTGGCGACGGTGCAACTGCGAGTTGACCCGCCGTCTGGCGGCACGCCCTTTAGTCGGCGGGCGTTGCTTCATTTGCGGAAGGCGACGTTGTATTTTCCAGTTTTCCCGCAGCCAGGCGGCGCTTGTTGCGCGTCCAGCTCTTCGGCCAGAAATGCGTCGGCATTAACTGGTATCTACGCGTGAGGAAATTCTTCTGGCGTTTTTTGCGCCGCCTTGGCGGCGCCGGCTGGTTTTCAAAAGCATGCTCCAGATCGCCAAGAGTAAGAAGATCAGTTTTCGCATCTGGCTCTGATTCTGACTCTGGTTCGGCCGTTGCTGTTTCCGGTTCGATTTCCTCGGCTTCCGGCGGGGCGTCAAATTTGATCGCGTCGTCAATTGGTTCGGCGGCGGCAAGCGCGTCGAGCGCCAATTGCTCCGGCGTCTCTGCGGCGTCCGGATCATGCTGCGGCGGTTCTGGCAGCGATGCGTCAGAATTGCGCAGCGCCGGATTGCCGACTCTGATGCCGGGCCGGAAATAAGCGCGCGCAGCCCCGACTGCCATTGAGAGTTTTTCTATGACAGGGCCGGCGCCTGATCCATCGCCATCCGCCTCTTGGGAGTCTTCTGATGCATTCGTCGGCAGGGCGTCATTTTCGTCTGCTGCAGTTTTCTTCTCTTGAGGCGCGGTCCTGTCGTCATCGGCCGTTGCCTGAGCAGAATCTCCCTCGTCCGAAGCCTCTGCAGGCGGCGCCGGTTCTGTGATGTTTGAATCAGGCGCTGACGGTTTTGTCGCCTTGGTCGGTTCCGGGGGCGCCGGTTCTTCGCCGGTTTCCAATTCCGGCTGCGGCGGCGCTTTTGGCGCGTCGCCGGTGGCGAACTCTTTATTCAGTTGTTCCTGTAATTCGCGAGGCGCGCGACCAGGCGGAAATGCGTCCTCTGCCGGGCGTTCCGCCTGTTGCGCGATTTGCGCCTTTTGTTTGGCATGGGCCATCTTCGCCTTGGCGCGGTCGATAGCGGCAGCCTTTCGCGCATCGCGCGCTTTGGCGCGTTTGGCGAGCGCCAACGCCTTGGCTTTTTCTCGGACGCGGGTTTTTTTCGCTTCATCGACCGGTGCGGTTGTCACGGTCGCTGCATCTTTTGCGGCAGCGACCCGTTTATCGAGATTATCAACCAGTTGGTCGTCATTTTCTTTGTGCGATTCGTTGGGGTCTTCACCAGGCCCCGCCGGGGCATCGACCGGCGCCGCATCTGCCGGCGACGGGGCGGGCGCTTGAGTGCGAAACAGCGCCGTCAAACTTTCGGAACTCAGCGGCTCGAGATCGAGCAGTTTTCGCACTTCATTGACGCGGCCCGGCCGAAATTCATTCAAGGCGCCGACTTTGGCCAGGTGATTGCCTTGCGCCGCTGTAAAGCCAAGCCCGCGCAACGCCGACAGCGACGCCTGATCTTCCACGCCGACGGCGGTGATCGCCGCATTGGATCGATTGGCGATATCGAGCAGATCGGAGATGGCGCTGAGCCCGGGTCCGCGAACGGTTCGGGCAAAACGCAAGATTGCCGAGCCGCCGGTTTTGATCTCGTCAAAAGGGAACGGGTCGATAGTACGCAGAAGGTCATTTGCGCGTCCACGCACTTCGATCGCGAGGCGGGCGCCTGTTTCCGCCAGCCGCGCAAAATAGGTCGATGCTGTGTCAATATCCAAATCCACAGGCGGCATCGGACATTCCAGCGTCACCAGGTCAGGTGAAAACTGGCGATCACGCATAACTTTGGCGAAATGCGTCGCGAAAGCGTCATCACTCAGATCGCTCAGGGCGAGATTGATGGAAAATCCTGGCGCATAGGGCCCTCGCCAATCGGTATAGGCGGCAAGGGCGCCCGCAAGGACATAGCGGGTGAGCTCGCTCATCCGCCCCTGAGTTTCGAAAAACGAGATAAACGCGCCCGGCGGCAACACCCCCAAAGACGGGTGACGCCAGCGAACAAAGGTTTCTACACGCGCAAGGGCGCCATTACCGAGATCAAATATCGGCTGAAAAAGGACCTCGAATTCCTTGTTTTTTAAGGCATTATCTATATCGACATTAGAAAGTCGAACTGCCTGAGCGCCCATCCGTGTTCCCTCCGTCAGCCAAACGGCCAGTCCCCCATTCTGGAGTTCGTCCATCTTCCTAGGCGCGGGTTAATTCTCGCTGAATAGGTTCAAATAGCTGGACGCAGGCTGACATTCAGAAGAACCATGCGGCGATTCACGGACAGGCGGAAACTATTTGTGAACCATAGCGGTCTGCAGTTTCCCCTGGGACCGGGCCCTAATAGTCGAACTGTTCGCGCAAAATCCGCTCATCGAGGGATTGCCCACGGTCGAAAAGCAGCTTCATGGCGATCGACCTGTCTTCTTCGGCAGTAACGGACACCGCGTCTCGCACTTCGTAATTGTCAGCCACGGCTGATACCGGGCGGTGCTCCGGGTTTTCCGTTTCAATAGTAACGACGGCGTCATGGGGGACCAGGGCCCCCCGCCAACGGCGCGGCCTGAAGGCGCTGATCGGCGTTAGAGCCAAAAGTTGGGCGTTTATGGGCAAAATCGGCCCATGGGCGGAAAGGTTATAGGCCGTCGATCCTGCAGGCGTTGATAAAAGGACGCCGTCGCAAATCAGCGATTCCATGCGCACTTTACCGTTGACAATGATTTTCACCCGCGCGCTTTGCCGGGTCTGACGGAATAACGAGATTTCATTGATCGCTTTGGCGGTTTCCGTCCGGCCGTCGATGGTCTTTGCGGTCATGGTCAGGGGATGAATAACAGCTGCTTCGGCTTCGGCGATCTTTTCCGCGAGCCCGGCAATATCCTGCGTGTTCATCAAGAATCCGACAGTGCCGCAATTAATTCCATAGACAGGCTTGTCGTCGCTCATATGCGACCTGAGGGTTTCCAGCATAAAGCCGTCGCCGCCGATCGCCACGATCACATCGGCCTCGTTCGGCGGGCAGCTGCCATAACGTGTCACAAGCTCGTTGAGCAACCCCGCCGCCTCAGGCCTGTCGCCCGCCAAAAAAGCAAGATTTTGATGTGTCATGAGGTTTCTCGCCGCAGTTGGCTTTTGTTGACTGACCGGTATGATAAGCGGGCGCGCCCAAGAAAGGAATGCGCTGGACTGTATGGCCTTCGATTCCCCCATCTTGACTGATCGCGCTGCGCTCATTGCCAAATTTAAAATGGTGCGCGGCGACAGCGAGCGACTTGCTGCGCCGCTGACGCCAGAAGACTGGATGCTGCAGTCGATGCCGGATGCAAGTCCGGTGAAGTGGAATTTGGCGCATACCAGCTGGTTCTACGAAACATTTATCCTCAAGGTTCATGCATCTGAATATAAGGTTTTTCACCCGAAATTCGGCTATCTGTTTAACTCCTATTATAATCAGGTCGGCAAAATGCATCCGCGTCCCGAGCGTGGATTGTTGTCGCGGCCGACAGCTGAAGAAATTCTCGCTTTTCGCGCTCACGTCGATACCGCGATCGAAGCGTTTGTTTCAAAGGCGAGTGATCAGGAAATTGACAATATTGCGCCGTTGATGGCGCTCGGTTTTGCCCATGAGCAGCAGCATCAAGAGCTTTTGCTGACGGATCTAAAGCACGCGCTTTTTCAAAATCCGTTATTGCCGGCTGTATTCGACGATGTTTCGCCGGACGATGAAACCATTGCTGCGCCCTTGTCCTGGGAAAACATGGAAGGCGGCTTGTGCGAAATTGGCTGGAATGGCGAGGGTTTTGCTTTTGACAATGAAGGGCCGCGCCACAAGGTTTATCTCCATCCTTTTCAGTTGGCGAACCGGCCGGTGACAAACGCCGACTATCTTAAATTCATCGATGATGGCGGATACGAAAATCCGAACCACTGGCTTTCCGACGCCTGGGATGCAGTCAAAAGCGAAAAATGGCGGGCGCCGCTCTATTGGCGCAAAGCCAAAGACGTTTGGCGTGAATATAGCTTGTTTGGCGAACGGCCCATCAATCTGTCAGCGCCGGTTTGCCACATTAGCTATTTTGAGGCCGCCGCCTATGCGTCATGGGCGGATGCGCGCCTGCCGACGGAATTTGAATGGGAGGCCGCCGCGTCGCTGTTCCCGCTGGAAGGCCGGTTCCTCGAAGACGGGGCGCCAGCCTCTCCGGCGCCGGGGGCGGGGACTGACCGTCTGCTTCAGCTTTTTGGCGATGTCTGGGAATGGACCGCGAGCCCTTATGTCGCCTATCCGGGATATGCGCCGCCCGACGGTGCGATCGGTGAATATAACGGCAAGTTTATGTCCGGCCAGATGGTTCTTAAAGGCGGATCATGCGCAACACCCGCTGAGCATATGCGCGTCAGCTATCGCAACTTCTTTCCGCCGTCGGCGCGCTGGCAGTTTTCAGGCTTCCGGCTTGCCAGAGATGCGTAACGCCTGAACTGCAATTGACGCATGCGGGAATGCCGGCGTTGGCGTATAGTGTCATCACAAGCCGATAGCCGGGAGATATTTCAATGAACGCGCAAGCACAAACCGCCGAAGCCGTTGGGCGATCCCCGGGTTTTGATATTCCCGATCCTCTTTGTCTGCCAACGTTGAAGGGCAAGGTGAGCGACGAGGAATGGCGCCTGCGCTGTGACCTTGCGGCGACCTACAGGCTTGCCGCGCTCTATGGCTGGGACGATATGATTTTTACGCATATTTCCGTGCGCTGTCCCGATGACGGCGGCAAAGCGCGGTTTTTGATCAATCCTTACGGCGTGTTTTTTGATGAAATGACCGCAAGTTCGCTGGTCAAAGTTGATATAGACGGAAACGTTGCAGCGGAAACGCCGTATTTTTCCAATCCGGCCGGCTTTACGATTCATTCGGCGCTGCATATGTCGCGCGACGACGCGCACGCAGTTCTTCATCTGCACACGCCCTATGGCGTTGCGGTTTCGGCGCAACAGGGCGGCCTGAAACGCTATTCACAATTTGCCATGGTTGTTCATGATGACGTCGCCTATCATGACTATGAAGGCATTGCGACGGACCATGATGAGCGCGCGCGCCTCGTAGCGGATATGGGCAATCATGGTTTTTTGATCCTGCGCAATCACGGCACGCTGACCGTTGGAAATAACTGCGCCATCGCTTTTTTGCGTATGTATTTTCTGGAGCAAGCCTGCCGCGCACAAATTCTGGCGCAGTCGGACACCAAAGAGCCGCTTGAAGAGCCGCCGGCAATGGGCGCGAAAGTCATGCAACAGGGCGGGCCGGCATTTGCCGCGGGCATTGGCGATAATCTCGCCTGGCCGGGATTGATCAGAAAGTTACGCCGCGAAAATCCGGGCTATGACGTTTAACGCCAAAGCGTAAAATGAACTGCTCATTTTCACTTTGGCAAGGCCGCCGTTCCTAGGGACATTTTTTGGCCGCCGCGCGTTCGAAAGTTCCCGCCTTACGGCGCGAAAGCCCGCGTCGCGCCAAACGCCCATCGGTCATTCTTTTTGACCGTTGGCAGGGTCGGCTCAGGGCTGCAGCGTTTTTAGATAAGCGATAAGATTGGCGCGCTTTTGCGCATCGCGCTGACCCGGATAAGCCATCCGGTTCCTGCTGACGAGTTTTTGCGGGTTTTCTATAAATGCGTCCAGCGTTGCATCGTCCCACACCAGACCGGACTCGATTAACGCGCGGGAATAGGCGAACCCGTCGCGTTGCCCCGCCGGCTGTCCATAGACGCCGAAAAGATTGGGCCCGACACGTGCAGCCTCTCCCTCGCGGGCCGAATGGCACACGGCGCAGGCGCCAAATTCCTTGCGCCCGAGTTCAGCCGGGTCGGCCGCTGGCGGCGGGCTCTCGGCGACTGATTCGTTTGGCGCTGTCGTTTCGGCGGCGGCCGTTTCCACCGGCGCTGATGGCGCGGCCGGCTGAGCGGCCTCTTTTTCCGCTGGCGGGCGCTCATTGCTGCAGGCGGCAAGGAGGAGGGCGGCGGCGATGGCGAGATGTGTTTTCATAGGGCTCTTTTAACAATTTGCGCGTTATTGGCCAGCCTCTAGTCAGAGCGTTTGTTATGGGATATCGAGTGCGCCGCGCCGCAATAGCTCAGCTGGTAGAGCACCTGATTTGTAATCAGGGGGTCGGGAGTTCGAGCCTCTCTTGCGGCACCATTTTTTCTTTCGGGGACCCAGGAAGGCCTAGAGATTGTCTGCAACAATCCTCAGCTCTGGATGCGTTGTAATCGTCGGAGCTGGACACGCCGCCGGCCAGGCCTGCGCCAGTCTGCGCCAGGAAGGCTGGCAAGGCCGCATCGTCCTGATCGGCGACGAACCTTATCTGCCCTATCAGCGGCCGCCTCTGTCAAAGAAGTTTTTGCAGGGCGAATTCGAAGAAAGCCGTTTATTCGTCAAACCGGAAGCGTTCTATCAACAGCAAAATATCGAATGCCATCTGGGCGCCCGGGCCGTTCGAATTGATCGCGACAAGCGCCAGGTTGCAACCGAAGCCGGCGATTTCATTGATTTTGATCGCCTGATCATCGCAACGGGCGCGGCGCCGCGAAAAATTTCCATCCCCGGAATTGAGGCTGACGGCGTTTGTGAATTGCGCACCATGCGCGACGCGCTGGATCTACGCGCGCGGCTTTCTGAAAAAAGCAAACTTGTCATCATTGGCGCTGGCTATATCGGCCTCGAAGTCGCGGCGACGGCGCGCGCGCTTGGGACGTCTGTGACAATAGTTGAATCGGCCGACCGGGTTCTCTCGCGCGTTACGGGACCGGAGATGTCGCGCTTTTTTCAAAACCTGCATCATGAGCAAGGCGTCGATATCCGGCTTGGCGAAACAATTGCCGGTTTTGAAACGCAAGACGGCATCCTCACCGGTTGCCGTCTTTCAACCGGTGAGATTTTACCAGCGTCAATTGCTGTCATCGGCATTGGGGTCACGCCGAATGTAAATATCGCGGAACAGGCGGCTTTGCCGGTTGAAAATGGGATTGTCGTTGACGAATATGCGCGTACGATCGATCCGCAGATTTATGCAATCGGCGATTGTTCCAATCATCCAAGCGAACTGCTCGGTCGGCGCCTTAGATTGGAGTCTGTGCCAAATGCGCTTGAACAAGGCAAAACTGCTGCTGCGGCGATTTGCGGTAAAGATAAGCCTTATGATCAGGCGCCGTGGTTTTGGTCCGATCAATATGATGTAAAACTGCAAACCGCCGGCCTGTGTGAGGGGTATGACCAGTTGCTGTTTCGGGGCGATCCAGCGGCGCGCAAATTTTCGGCGTCATATCTAAAAGGCGACGTTCTGATTGCAATTGATGCGGTGAACAGTCCCGCAGATTTTCTGCCGGCGAAAAAATTGATTGCGGACAGGGCGCAAATCAATCGCGCCAAATTCGACGATCCGGAAATCCCGTATAAGGATTGTTTTGAATAATCCGCATCCCGCAATATGTGTTGCGCCTGTTGCCATATCCTTCGTGTTGCTTGCCATATGGCGGCAAAAGGATAGGCCTGCAAAAACGTTGCAGCACAGGATGTCTCACGACATTGTTATCGCCTGCCGCATCACAATCAGCAAAACAAGAAACTTCGTTGAATCAAAAGGCTTTCACAGTGCAAATGCCCATGCAATTGGTTCGACAAGTCCCGATTTTTCCAGTGTCAGGCTCGCCTGACGTCGGATGCTGGTTCCAACAATTGAGGGTGGTTGCCTTATGGATGTCATAAGTGACGCCTCGCAAATTAATGCTCGGATCGGCTCTCGGTTGGGGATGATCCCTTCTTGCGAATAACAAAAAATGATTTGCGGCGGGTGAGGCTAATGTTGCAAAGTTCAATTTGCTCAAAGGGGGGCATATGAATTCGTCTCGTAAGTTTTCGAACCTGGTTGCCGCCATTGCATTGCCAATCGCCATTTTGTTAAGCGGCATTTCCGCCTCCGCCCAGAAACTTGAAGCATCTGAAGGCGTACTGCTCACCGGTAGAGGTGAGGCGGGTAAACCAGCGATTGTCCTTGCCCATGATTGGTTTGGCGATACGCCCTATTATCGAGAATTTGCGTCGCGATTGGTCGAACAAGGATATACTGTGATTGCGTCGGACTTGTATAAGGGAAACCCCGGGGCAAGCGACCATGCTGGAGCCTGGGAAAGGCTGCAGAAGCTTACTAAAGAACACGCCGCTGCGGTTCTCGACAGAAATATTGAATTAGCCGCCAGTCAATCCGAAAAAGTTATCATTATTGGGTTCAGCGCAGGTGCGCCTCACGCATTTGATGCAGCCAGTCGAAATGGCGATATAGTCGATGCGTCGGTTGTATTTTACAGCACGGTCGCGACAGATGAAGATACGCTGTCTAATTTGGGCGGCCCGGTTTTGGCAATCTATGGATCAAAAGACGGGCTCCATGGAAAACTGAGCGCCGCGGAAACCGCCGCCCAACTCTCAGAAGCTGCGGACGCGGCTGGCGCTGCTGCTGAAATTCACATCTATCCGGGCGCGGCGCATGCGTTCGCACAACCGCTCTTCAATGCCGGAAAAACCTATGATCCGGTTGCGGCAAACTCCGCATGGAATGTGACGCTCGATTTTATTTCGCGCATCGAGGAGACGGAATAATCTCTATTGGCAATCGATGTCGTCCGAGGAAAAGGCGTCGATGAAAAAAACCTGGGTCCATACAGCAAAACCAGCCGCGACGCGGCCGGTTTCTTGCTTTCGTTTGCTAAAAAGACTGCAGCTTATTGCGTTAGCGATCGCAGCATCCAGGCCGTTTTTTCGTGTGTTTGAATGCGTATTGTAAAAAGATCCGCGCTCGCTGCATCGCCGGCTTCTTCGGCTGTCGACAGGCCTTCACGTGCGCGCCGCACAAGTGTCTCATGTCCATCGAGCAAATTCTCGATCATCGTTGTCGCCGATGGCGGCGTTTCGTCCGCATTGTCGATCGCAGAAAGTTCTGAAAGCGCTTTGCCGCTGGACGGTGCAAAAACGCCAAGCGCGCGAACCCGTTCGGCGATTTCATCGAGCGCTGTCCACATTTCGCGATATTGTTCTTCGAACATGATGTGCAGGGTGTGAAATTGCGGTCCGGTCACATTCCAATGATAGGCGTGGGTTTTCATATAAAGCGCATAAGTGTCCGCGAGGGTTGCGTTCAGTGAAGCAGCCACAGAAGTCCGCACATTTTCGTCGAGCCCGATATTCAAACTATTCATGTCATTCCTCCTCATTGAGACAAATCAGTTGTTGCACGGGATATAGGATGTGAGCCTAGTTCAATCAAATTGATAATACAGAACATTTAATTCGATTTAATCGATACAGATGGCATCAGCGCAAAGTACCACAAAAGCGCTGAATCCGCTCGCAGGCGTCCCGTAACTGATCGATGGCCGCTGCGTATGAAATCCGGAAAAACGGCGACGATCCAAAGGCTGCGCCAAAAACCACTGCGACACCTTCCGCGATAAGGAGCTGGGCGGCAAATTCCGCGTCGCTTTCAATCAGGACGCCGCTGGGCGTTTTCTTGCCGATCACGCCTTTGCAGGACGGGTAGACGTAAAACGCGCCTTGCGGCGTGGCGCAGCTGATCCCTTCGGCGGCGTTCAGCATTTCCACGACCATGTCGCGGCGCTCTTTGAAAGCGGTGTTGCGCTCTTTCAAAAAACCATGATCGCCGTTGAGCGCGGTCGCAGCGGCCCATTGGCTAATCGAACAGGCGTTCGACGTTGATTGCGACATCACCTTGGCCATGGCCTTGATGAGGTCATGGGGCCCGCCCGCATACCCAATGCGCCAACCCGTCATGGCATAGGCTTTCGACGCGCCATTGACCGTCAATGTTCGGTCATAAAGCTTTGGCTCGACCTGCGCCGGCGTTGCGAATTGAAACCCGTCATAGACGATGTGCTCATACATATCGTCCGACATGATCATCATTTGCGGGTGACGTAATATGACATCGGTCAACTGTTTGATGTCCTCATGACTGTAACCGGCGCCCGTCGGGTTTGAAGGCGAGTTAAAGATCAGCCATTTGGTTTTTGGCGTAATTGCCTTTTCCAGCGTGTCGGGGGTCAGGCGAAACCCGTTTTCCAGCGACGCATCGACGATCACTGGTTCGCCGCCCGCCAGCAAAACCATGTCCGGATAAGACACCCAGTATGGCGCGGGGATGATCACCTCATCGCCGGAATTAAGGGTTGCAACGAGAGCGTTATAGATAACGGCTTTGCCGCCCGGGCCGACGGAAATCTGGTCGCGGCTGTAGTCGAGGCCATTGTCGCGCTGGAATTTCGCGATGATTGCGTCTTTCAGTTCCGGAATGCCGTCAACAGCTGTGTATTTGGTTTCACCATTGCGAATCGCGGCAATCGCCGCGTCTTTCACATAATCAGGCGTATCAAAATCCGGTTCGCCGGCCCCGAGTGAAATGACGTCCTTTCCGGCAGCCTTCAATTCGCGTGCTTTTTGCGTGACGGCGAGCGTTGGAGAAGGTTTCACCCGCGCCAAGGCGTCTGACTGTTTGATTGAATTCATGGGCCGGATGCTCCTCAATGCGCGCGACGCGCGACAATTCTGACTGTCTGTGCGGGCTGGTCTTGCTCGGTCGTCTTTAACGCCTTGTTGCAGCGCAACCAAACCTTTTTCGTCAGGTTGCGCTGGTAATGGATTTTCGGCTGATTATAGGGGTGATTTGCCCGGGAAGTCTCCCACGGAAGTTCCCCATGAATCTTAGGATGAAGCCACATCTCATTGAAACTATTTGATTTTATAGAAATACTATTGATCTGCTGAATCGTGTAAAATGATACAAGTTTGAGTATCAGTCTTTGGCCGACTGTGGTTTCATAGACCGTCGATGGCGCGAAGGAGAGAGCATGATTGCGGAATTGCAGACGGCAATTTCGAATGTTCCTAGTCGAAAGGCCCGATTAAAAGGGCTCACGCAAGTCGAAGCCGTCAAAATCAAAGTCGAGCGGGCTGCGCTTTTGTTTCGAGGCGCTCCAATTGCTATTGGATTGAGCGCAGTGAACGCCGCTATCACTGCGGCGGTCGCCTGGTCCGATATTGATCGCACCATATTGTTGAGTTGGACAGCTGCGGTTTTGATTTTCGCCAGTCTTCGCGCAGCCGTTTGGCTGCGGTTCAGGGTGGGCGGCACCTCGGGCCGTAATCTGTCGCGTTTTGCGCGCTTCCATGTGTTTGCCATGGCGGTGAACGGCGCATTATGGGGCGCCCTTGGACCGATCTTTGCCATACACGGGATGATCGATCATGCGTTCCTGCCATTCGTTGTTGCAGGGACGGCGGCGGGCGCCATTGTTTCAGCGGGCGCCTCCTGGCGCGCTGCGCTGGCTTTCACGGTGCCGGCGCTATTGCCGCTGGCAGTGGTTTATGCGCTGGCGGCGGGTTCCGACGGTTTGGCGATCGCCGGTGTTGTAACGCTTTATGCAATGGCAATGGCGTTTCTCGCCATGACGACGCAGCGGATGATTGACCGTTCCATTCTTCTTCACACGAAGAATGAAAAGCTTTTTTCGGCGCTCCGAAAAAAGGTCGATGAGGCGCATGTCGCCGAACAGCGCTATCGGGCGCTTGTTGAATCGTCGCAGGATGTGACAATTATCTTTTCGCCTGACGGGCGCATCACCTATGCCAGCCCGTCTGTTGAAAAAGCGTTGGGAGCGCCATCTCAATTAATGATCGGCATGACCACAAAGCATATTGTCCACCCGGATGATTTTCCGCTTTTCCGCGCTGTTGGCGAGAAATCACTGTCAAAACTGGGAGAAGTGGTGTCCTTGCCCCATGTCTGCATGCGCGGCGCCGACAATGGCGCATTTGTCGCGCTAAGCGGGCGGCTCACCAACATGCTTTATGTTCCGGGCGTAGAGGGCTTTGTCTTTAATGGCGGGCTCCTTGCGGAACAAGACGCCCGGCATATTCACGCCGCAGAATAATACGCCTTTTTACGTGTGCCTGCGCGCCGCTATTTCCCGCGGTGATCTATTGATTTAAGCCGGAGAGAGCGAAAGACGCGAGGCGCGCCAATGGGCATTCTGTCAGGCATCAGGATCGTAGAATTTGAAGGGCTGGGCCCTGGTCCCTTTTGCGGGATGTTGCTTGCTGACCTCGGCGCCGATGTTATTTTGATTGAACGGCGAGGCGGAATGGCTGTAGGTCCCGGCGCTGTTTTTAAACGCGGCAAGCGCTCCATTGCGCTTGATCTCAAAAACGACGCAGGCCGCAAGGTCGCGCTCGATATTCTCGCCAATGCAGATGCGTTGATTGAAGGAATGCGCCCTGGCGTCATGGAACGTCTGGGGCTGGGGCCGGACGTTGTGCGCGCAAGAAATGCAAAACTCGTCTATGGACGGTTGACCGGCTGGGGGCAAACTGGACCGTTATCGAAAGTTGCCGGGCATGATTTGAATTACATCTCGCTTTCCGGCGCCGCATGGTATGCGGGCGCAACAGGCGATGCGCCTGCGCCGCCGCCGACGCTTGTCGGCGATGTCGGCGGCGGATCGCTTTATTTGGCGATAGGGCTTCTCGCCGGCATTTTGCGGGCGCGCGAAACCGGCGAAGGAACAGTTGTTGATGCTGCGATTGTCGACGGGTCCGCGCATATGATGAACCTCTTATATTCGTTGCGCGCGGCGGGCGGGCTTCCTGATGAGCGTGGACAAAGCATGCTCGACGGCGCGCATTTTTATAGCGCCTATGAATGCGCCGATGACAAATGGATCAGTATTGGCCCGCTTGAACCAAAATTTTATGCCGAACTTCTGGCTCGGCTTGGCCTTCAGGACGATGAGGCATTGCGCGATCAGTTTAACCGGGACCAGTGGGCTGCGCTGCGCGAGCGATTTGGCGCTCTATTCAGATCGCAACCGCGCCGGCACTGGGTTGATTTGTTGCATGGGACAGATGTCTGTTTCGCGCCGGTGCTATCGCCCACAGAAGCTGCGCAAAACGACCACATGAAGTCGAGAAACATTCTGCGCGATATAGATGGCGTGTTGCAGGCTGCTGCGGCGCCGCGTTTCGACGGTAAAATTCCCGCCGATCCGCGCCCGGCACCCAATCCGGGCCAGCATACGGAAGAAATTCTGTCGGAGATTGGTGTTGATGATCGCGACATTGCCAAATGGCGCGAAGACGGCGCCATATAGCGCAGCATGACTGAACTGGCGTACAACAAAACTCAACGTCAACTGATCGGGTGGAGAGAATGTGCTGCGCTGCCTGATCTTGGCATTGATTTTATTGATTCGAAAATCGACACCGGCGCAAAATTATCTGCCATCCACGCCTTTGGCGTCACGGAAGTTAACATCGACGGGGAGCGTCATGTTGAGTTTTTTCTTCATCCTGTTCAACAGCGAAAAACGGTAGGAATAAAGTGCTGTGAGCCGGTGCGTGACAGGCGCCTCATCAGAAGTTCCAACGGAAGAGAAGAGGAACGGTTTGTTATCAGAACCCACATTGAGTTGGGCGATCACCTGTGGGCTATTGATCTGACACTGACCAATCGCGACGCAATGGATTTTCAATTGCTTATTGGCCGCAACGCGTTGGGGCGCAAATTCCATGTTAATCCGGCGGCGTCCTATTTGTTGAACCGGTAGAGATTACCCGGAGCTAATCGCTCCAGCGCGATAATTCGGGGCGCGTCTTTGGGCCGGCCTATCAATTTAAGGATCGCTATCTGTTCGTCGATATCCGGCGCAAACATATCGCCAAATTGAACACGCGTTTGCGGCGTGATTGGTTTCCATTTGCCTTGAAGCGTCTGTAATTTAAATCCGGACATCACTTCAATCGGCAAAGGCGCGTCAAATCGATAAAAAGCTTCCGACCGAAATTGTTTGCTCGGCGCCGCCTGGAGGATTGGCCGGTCGCGCCAATGCTCTGTTATGACGCGAATGTCGGCTTTGCTAAGCAGGAGATCGACATCGTTAATATGACCGACATCGGCGCCGGCGACCTTTGCCGCAGCACTGCCGATCAACTGCCAGTCGTCTTGAAAATGAGGCGCCGCCTCAGCGATCAGTGCGAGTGATTGATAAAAGGCGTGATCATTATTCACACTTACTGCTCAACCGCAACGCCGTTCCAGAATGCAATGTGATCTTTGATGTGCGCGGCCTTTTCGAACGTTTCCGGATAATACCATGCCGCATCCACATTTTCTTTGCCGTCGACTGTGAGCGTAAAATAGCTGGCGTCGCCTTTCCAAGGGCAATGGGTGGACGTGTTTGAAGGTTTCAGATATTCGCGCTTCACAGCATCCGGTGGGAAATAGACATTGCCTTCGACGATTTCGAATTGATCGCTTTCGGCGACCACCTGATTATTCCAAATTGCTTTGGCCATCATCGGCTCCAATAATGTAATTGCTCGACATCAGATGGGGACGCAATGATCAGTCATCAACCGGGCGGACATCGTCGCCTCAATCAAAAAGGCTTGAGACTGATTCCTCGTTTGCGATACGCCGGATGGCTTCGGCGAGAAGTGTGGCAATCGAAATGACTTCAATTTTCGGGCAGGCCGCGACATCTTCCGGCGCTTCGATCGAATCCGTGACGATAAGCCGGGTCAGGGCGTCGGCTTTCATCACGCGAGCGGCGGCGTTGTCCGACAAGACGCCGTGGGTGACGCAGGCAGAGACGCTTTTCGCGCCTTTGTCCATCAATGCCTGCGCGGCGTTGCACAGCGTGCCGCCGGAATCGACGATGTCATCAAAGATAAGGCAATGTTGTCCGGAGACATCGCCAATAATGTTCATCACTTCGGAGACGCCTGCTTTTTCCCGGCGTTTGTCAACGATCGCCAGGGGTCTGCCGTTCAGGCGCTTGGCGAGGGCGCGGGCGCGGACAACGCCGCCGACGTCAGGCGACACGAGTGTAATGTCGGACAGGTCATTTTTGTGAATTTCGCGAATGCGCTTTTCAAATTCCTTGACCGCATAAAGATTGTCGGTGGGGATATCGAAAAACCCCTGGATCTGGCCCGCATGTAGATCGACGGTGAGCACGCGGTCAGCGCCGGCGGTGGTGATAAGATTCGCAACGAGCTTTGCCGAAATCGGCGTGCGCGGGCCGGCTTTGCGGTCCTGCCGCGCATAGCCGAAATAGGGAATCACCGCGGTAATTCGCGTCGCCGATGCGCGCGTCAGCGCATCGATGGTGATCAACAGCTCCATTAAATTATTGTTGGCGGGATTTGACGTGGACTGCAGGACGAAGACGTCTTCGCCGCGCACATTTTCCTGGATTTCGACGAATACCTCGCCGTCCTTGAAGGTCCTGATATCCGCCAGGGCCAGAGGCTGCGTAAGTTTGCTAGAGATGGCCTCGCTCAACCGGCGGTTTGAGTTTCCGGCGATGAGTTTCATAACTCCAGTCCCCTTGCGTTACCCCGAATTCGTCGCGGGTTTCATGACGGTTTATTGACAGACACGCAACCCGGTTTTGCGTGAAATTTTAATTGAGCGCGATCGCCGAAAGGTTTCGGCCATAATCGTTTAAGCCATCTCGTTTCGCAGCGCGAAAGCTGAAATAGCGATCCGGCGCTGCGAGGGTGCAATGCTTTAGATCGTTAAATTGCGTGACCCCGGCCAGTTGAAGCCGCCAGGCGCCGAAGCCAGCAAGGTCCAACTGGCGTTTCTCATCAGATTTGCCGGGCGAAAAGAAGCGCACTGATTCGCGGTATTTTGCTGTAAAGGCGGTCACTAGATCGAGCCCGACTTCAAAATTTGGTTGCCGCAGGCAGGGGCCGAGCGCAGCTTTGATATTAGCGCGCTGTGCGCCCAAGCCTTCCATCGCAGCAACAGTATTTTCCACAACACCGGCAAGCGCGCCGCGCCAGCCCGCATGGGCGGCGCCAATGACTTTCGCTTCAGGCTCAAGCAGCAGGAATGGCATGCAATCGGCAGCAAGCACGCCGATTGCAATGCCGGGAGTCCGCGTCACAAGCCCATCGGCTCTTGCCGGCGCGGCGGGCCACGGTGCGTCAACGATGGCGATATTGGGAGAATGGATTTGATGGGGCGTCAGGAGGCGGTCATCGCCGACGCTGAAAACTTGCGCACAGCGCCGGCGGTTTTCCGCAACATCTTCGGCGGCGTCGCCGGATCCAAAGCCAGTATTGAGGGACGCAAACGGTCCTTGCGAAATGCCGCCGACGCGGCTGAAAAACCCGTGCGAGACGCCATCCGCCTCAAGCAATCGCGATGTTAAAAAGGGCGGCGCCGTCATGCGCCTTCAAATCCTGCTGGGACCGGCAGCGACGGCGAAGAAATACAAAGAGCCTTAAATATTTCGCCCATCTGATTGGGCGCAGCAATCCGCGCCGCGCCGGCGCGAATCTCATTGGCTTGAGCGGCGTCTTTGCCTTTGCACAGCATTTCGACCCGCAGCGTCAGGCCAAGTCCTTCGAGGAAACGGCCTTGCGTTACGGGACCATGCGCAACGGCGCCGCTGTCGATAATGGTGCATGAAAGCGCGTCGAAGTCCACATGGGCTGTGACATCGGCGCGCCCGGGCGAGGCGAGCGGCGCCCAATATTTGTGGTTGCGCACGGCCTGCAGCGTATCGCCCAAGCCGGACGCCATATGACCATAGTCAATGATCAGCGCATGGCCGCCATGTTGGGTCAGCAAGGCGCAAATCTCTGCGGTGAATTCCTGCGCCCGCGAGGATATCTCGTAAATGTCGCCGATTTTGGTTTCTGAAATGTCGGGCAGAATTATTTCCGGCGGCGGCGGCGTGCGCCCCAACACGAAAGCCAGCTTTTTGCCGTCGGGATCGAGACCGACGAGGCGCTCTCGCCAGCCGTTTTTGACGCGTTCAAATTGGCGAATCGGCAGGCAGTCGAAAAACTCGTTGGCGACGATCAGTGAAGGCGCAGGCGGGATGTCGGCAAACTCATCCGCCCAGAAGGGTTTAACCTCACTCGTGCGCAAGCGTTTTTGCTGTTCATGGCGTAACCGCCCAGACGTTTCCAGGAGCCAGACCATGGCGGATTTCGTAAATTCGGGACGCAGCCGTGCGGCGCGCAAGATATCCGCCATCAAAACGCCGCGTCCGGGACCAAGTTCGACGAGGTTAAAACTTTTCGGTGAACCCATGGCGCGCCACGCATCGACCAGCCACAATCCGATGAGTTCGCCAAACACCTGGGATATTTCGGGCGCAGTTGTGAAGTCGCCTTCCGCTCCAATTGGCGCCTGGCGCATATAATAGCCGTCATGCGGATGGCCGAGGGCGTCGGCCATATAATCTGCGACCGACATCGGACCTTTGAGTTTGATGAGGTCAATCAGACGTTGTTCGAGCGGCGTGGTTTCGAGCGGCTCCGGCGTTGTTGTCATCAACCGGCGGCCTTTTCAGATTTCGTCCGGGTGCGCCATATCATCCAAAGGCCCAATGCCAGCATAGGCAGGGATAACATCATTCCCATAGTCAGCCCGAGGGGAAAATCCGGCAGATGTGCGTCAGGTTCGCGGAAATTCTCGACCAAAATGCGTGACGCTGCATATCCCGCGAGGAACAGCCCGATGGTGGCGCCCGGACGTTTCAGGAGGCCAAAATAATGGGTTGCGACGCGGATGACGATAAAAAGCAAAATCCCTTCCAAGGCTGCTTCGTATAGCTGGCTTGGATGGCGGGTGAGGCCAAGCGAATCCGTCGGAAAAACCATCGCCCAGGGTCCATCCCAGGGGCGGCCGTAAAGTTCCGCATTGATGAAATTGGCGATGCGCCCGAAAAATAATCCGATTGGCGCAGCACAAGCGAAAAGATCGCCCAGGGACAGCGCGTTGAGCTTGTATTTTCGCGCAAAGAAAAATCCGGCAAGCGTCACGCCAAGCAAGCCCCCGTGAAAAGACATGCCGCCTTGCCACAACATTAATGCGGGCGGGAAAGGCAGAAACCCGAACAGCGGTTCCCACGGCCTGATCAGCATCGTCGGTTCATAAAACAGAACATAACCCAGCCGACCGCCGGCCATGACGCCAATGGCGACCCAGAAGATGACGTCATCGAGCAGGACGCGGGTGATCGGTGCGCTCTTTTTCGGCCACAACCCGGTATTTTTCAGCAATCTTGTTAGATACCACCAGCCGGCGGCGAGTCCGCCGATATAGGCCAGCGAATACCAACGGATTGGCAAGGGACCGAGCTGTAACGCTATGGGATCGATATTCGGATAGGGAAGGCTCATAATGTTCCGGTTGGGATTACTTCTCCAGGTTGCGTCTGTTTAGCGCGCTTCGGCGCCCCTGTCGCCCCGCGAGGTTTGTGCCTATATAGGCGCCTGAAAGGAAATTCCCATGCAGACCCAAAGCGCGTTGTTTGACGAAATCGCCAAGATGATGACCGAGGCCGCCGGCGCCGCGGATGGTGTTCGCCGGGAAGCAGAGACAGTTGTTCGCAGTCAGCTACAGCGGCTCATCGCGGACATGGATTTTGTCGCCCGCGAGGAATTTGAAGCGGTGCGCGATATGGCGCGGATTGCCCGCGAGGAAAATGAAGCGCTGAAAGAGCGAATCGTTGCACTTGAGAAACAAGCCAACGGCGTCTCCTGAGGAAAACCAGCCAAATCGAATCGTTTCTTGACGCCCCGAATCGGCCCGACATGCGGGTTGCAGCGGCTGCGGACAGTCGCGCGCGCCGGGAAAAGGAACGCCGATGTCGATCGAGCTCATCCACAAGCCGAACAAAACTGCTGATCCCCTGACTGCATTGGAAACTGCGGCCGCCGCGCTCGAATTTGAGATAGAGCGGGTCGGCGAAAATGAAATCCATATCATGCTGCCGGGCGTGTGGCGGGATATTGGCCTGTGGTTCACATGGCGGCCTGAACTGGCGACGCTGCAGATGGGGGCGCCGCTTGACCTGAAAGCGCCAGTGGGACGTATTGAGGCTGCAAGTCATCTTGTCACATTGGTCAATGAGCGGCTCTGGGTTGGGCATTTCGATTTGTGGGCGGAAGATCATGGCATCGTCTTCCGCAATGCTGCGATCCTGCCTGCAGACGGCACACTCCATGCCGATCAGGCTGAGGCGTTGATCCGCGTTGTCAGCGAGGCGGTTGACCGGTTTTACCCGGCGTTCAATTTTCTGGTCTGGGGCGGCAAGAGCCCCGACGAGGCGTTGAAAGCATCGCTCTTTGAAACTGCTGGCAACGCGTAGGCGCAAAAACCGCCTAAAAACAATTGTGTGACATCTGCCGTGCAAGTTGCGAAGAATACATTTTTGCTCTGGCGATCCTATGCTATAATTCCTTGATCGCATTGGGGTAATGCAGGGAGACTGACCAATGAAAAATTTACTGAAAACGGCGGCTTTTGTCGGTATGGGCATATCCGCATTTGGCGCGTCGGCATATGCAGCGCATCATACAGAAGCCGAACGCGAAGTTCGGGCGATGTTTGATGAAGCGACGGCGAGTTTTGTTGCGTGCGACAAGAATTCTATCGGAAAATACAACGCTGAACGCCATACTGGGTTTTACCCGGACTCCATGGCGTTGATTGACGAGACGAGTGACGCGGCGATTCAATCTGCAGTCGATTTCTGTGAGAATGGCGGCAAGCACGAACTCGCCTATGAAATTGGAGACCTCGTGATGTTGAATGACGCTGCGCTGGTTCTTGGCGCCGGTCACTATAAGCGCACGGAACCCGGCGGCGTTGTCTCGGTCGACACGGACTATACGTTTACGGATGTTCTGGTGAAAACCGGGAACGGTTGGAAATTCAGACACACGCATATCGGCGTTGTCGTTCCCATGGAGGATGCTGCAGTCGACGAGTAAACCCGGTTGCGGCTTTAACTCAAGGCGCATAGCGCGTAAGCTGTTTTCATGACAGATTCATTTTCCGTCGCCCTCATCGGCGCCGGTGCCATGGGTGGCGCGCTTCTGCGCGGCTGGCTAAACGCCGGGCCGATCAACTCTGAACGCTCTGCGGTTTTTGATCCGGCCGCGAGCGACGATATCGCCGCGCTGTGTAAAGGTCGCGGCGTTCGCGTCAATCCGGCGATTGACGGCGCCTTCGATGCTTTGGTGCTCGCCGTTAAACCCCAAGCCGCCGGTGAAATTCTTCCGGCTTATGCCGGGATCGCCAGGCAGGCTGTGGTTGTCTCGGTAATCGCCGGCAAGAACATCGCCGGCGTCGCGAAGGCGTTGGGCGGGGCCGTGAAAGTTGCGCGGGCGATGCCGAACTTGCCCGCAGCGATCGGCAAGGGCGTTTCGGGTCTTTACGCGCCGGAAGCGATTGATGAGAACGGCCGGGTCTTGATTGAAACTTTGATGGCGGCGGCGGGTGAAACCATCTGGGTGGAAACCGAAGAACAAATTGATTTCGTCACCGCGGTATCAGGTTCGGGCCCCGCCTATTATTTCCTGTTGACCGAAGCGCTGGCGCAGGCCGGCGAGGGGCTGGGGCTATCTAAAGGCGCTGCCGCCAGGCTTGCCCGTGCAACGCTTACCGGCGCTGGCGCGCTGTTGGAAACTGAAACGCGTGGGCCCGAAGAAATGCGCCGCGCGGTCACATCTCCCGGCGGGACAACAGAAGCTGCGCTCAATATTTTGGACGGCGACGGCGAAGCGCTCCGCAAGCTGATTAAAACTGCAGTTGAAGCAGCAGCGAAACGCAGCGCAGCATTGGCGCGTTAGATCGGCAATTTGATTGTTGCGCGCAAGCCGCCGTGCGACGAACGGCCGAGGGTCGTATCCCCGCCATGGGAACGGGCGACGTCGCGTACAACGGTGAGGCCGAGCCCCATGCCGCTTTCATTCAAATTGCGCGCGTCATCAAGCCGGTAAAAAGGCTTGAAGACTTCATCATAGAGCGCGGGATTGATGCCCGGCCCGTCATCATCGACGAATATTTCGATGTAGCGGTCAGTGCGCCGGGCGCTGACCTGAACATTGGACCCATGCCGGAGGCCGTTATTTACGAGATTGCCAACAGCGCGCTGAAGCGCGCTGCGCCTTGCACTGATGATAAGCTGCGACGGCGCCTCGACTGTCAATTCATGACCGGTGCGCTTCGCGTTGGCTGCGATTTCGCTAATCATTTCCGCAAGATCGAAAGGCTTCGGATCTTCGTCCGCGGCTTCATTGCGGGCAAAGTCAAGGTAAGCCTCAACCATATGCTCCATTTCCAGAACATCATTGCGGAGATCGGTGATCTCTGCGGTTTCGGGCTGCATAGCCAGCGCCAGCTTGATCCGCGTCAACGGCGTCCGCAAATCATGGCTGACGCCCGCGAGCATTGTCATGCGCTGGTCGAGCTGACGCCTGATCCGTTCGCGCATGGCGATAAACGCGTAGCCTGCCTTCCGAACTTCGGTTGCGCCGGTCGGGCGATAATCTGGCGCATCATGCCCGCGGCCAAAAGACTCAGCTGCATTCGCCAGTCGCAGGATCGAGCGAACCTGATTGCGAAGAAACACAATTGCGATAGCGCCAAGAAGTATCGACGTGCCGATCAGCCACAGCACAAAAATCGGGCCCGTTGTCGCAAACACGCGATTGCGAAGAGCGAAAAAAACAAGCTGGCCCTCCGCAAGCTGCACGCGTACTTCCACATAGGCAGGCCAACTCTGTGTATTGAACCAGTACGGCCGATCCAGGCGGTCGCTGAGGCGGCGGTCGAACGTGGCGTTATAGACATTAAAGAAGGACAATTTATCTTTTTCCGGAATGCCATTTCGGGCGTCGAAGCGCACGTTTAATTCAAGATCTTTTAGGGCGCGCTGAGAAATATCGCGGCGTATCTCCGGATCCGGATTGTCTTCATATAGCCGGGTTACGAGAGCGATCTGGCCCGCAACATTGGAGGACAGATTTGCGCTGACGAGATCCCAATGACGCGCAAAGAACACATAGGTGATCACTGACTGCATTAAGAAAATCGGCAAAATGACAATCAGAACGACGCGGGCATATAGGCTTTTTGGGAGATATCGACGCAACATAGGCGTTTAATCCGAAACCAGCACATAGCCGACGCCACGCACTGTCTGCAAATAAATCGGCGCCCTGGGGTCATCCTCAATTTTTTTGCGAAGACGCGTCACCTGAACATCGACGGATCGCTCCATGGCGGTCGATGTTTGTTCCGCCAGCGCCTGCCGTGAGATCGCTTCACCGGGTTTTTGAGCCAGCGCTTTCAGGAGCGCCGATTCGCCGGCGGTCAATTTGATGAGGTTGCCGTCGCGGCGCAATTCGCCCCGGCCGACAGAGAATGTGCAGGCGCCGAACGAAAGCTCCTGGCGGTTAAGTGCAATCGGGCGCGTTCGGCGTAAAAGCGCATTGATGCGCAACAGCAACTCGCGCGGTTCAAAGGGCTTGGAAAGATAATCATCGGCGCCGCGCTCGAGTCCTTCAATGCGGTCTTCCGCCAATCCCCGCGCTGTCAACAAAAGGATCGGCACATTCGATGCGGCGCGGACGGATTTCGTCAGATCGAACCCGGATTCGCCCGGCATCATCACGTCAAGCACAAGCAGATCGAAATCAACGCCGCTCATCAGCTTGCGCGCTTCACCGGCATTGCTGGCGATCGATGTGCGAAAGCCGCTGTCGGTAAGGTAGCGTTTAAGGAGCGTGCGAATGCGGTCATCATCGTCGACCACCAGGATGTGGGATGCGCTCTCAGTAATATTGATTTTATTCGCCATTCTATCCGTTTGACTGCGGCCCGCCGCCGCGCAAAAACTGCGCCGCGCGGGCAGCATAATCCGCGCCGGTCCAAAAGGTAAGGATCGCGGCGAACCATAAAAGACTTGCGCCGGCGAGCGCCGCCGGTTGGCCAATAAACCCGCCGGGCGCTGCCGCAATAAGAACGGCGGCGGCGATGAGTTGCGCGGCAGTTTTCATCTTTGCGAGGCCGGTGACCGCCAGTGAACCGCCTTTCGCAGTGACGGCTTCGCGAAGGCCGCTGACTAACAGCTCGCGCAAAATGATGATTATAACGGCAATAATTCCGGCCCCGTGTATGACGCCATTGCGTGCGAGTAATATGAGCGCGGCCGTGATCAGCAGTTTGTCAGCGAGAGGATCGAGTGCGGCGCCGAGTGCGGAGACTTCGCCACGCGCGCGCGCAATTCGGCCATCAAGAAAATCCGTAATGCTGGCGATGACGAAAATTGCCAATGCGGCCTTTAATCCCCAGGGTGCGGCGATATAGAACAAAGCGACAAACGGTATGATCAACGCCATACGCGAGAGGGTGAGGATATTGGCCATTTCGCTGTTGTTACCATATTCGCAGGGGCGTGAACCCACTATTAAATAAATTTCGGATTTTCAGCCAATCAGTGCAGGCAGAGCGGTTACGATGTGTGCGATTATCCGTGCCAAGACACGCTAAAAGTGTCATAAGGCATGCAGGAAACAGTGTGGCGCAGTGAATAACCTCTTTAAAGAACTTCGAAGACGAAGCGTCTTTCGTGTGACAGGCGTCTACGCGGTTGTCGGCTGGTTCATGGTGCAGGCCTCGGTCACCCTCGAAACGGCGCTCGGTTTGCCAGGCTGGTTCGACGGGCTTGTTGTATCCCTGCTTTTGATCGGGTTTCCTATCGCTTTAATCCTGCATGGGCGTTTGAAATCACGCCGGAGGGGATGAAACGTACGGAAGCTGCCGTCCCGGGCGCGAGTTTTGAAGGTAAAATGAGCAATAAGTCGATTATGCCATTCTCGCGGGATTAGGGCTGGTCGCCATCATCATCGTCGCGGATCGATTTGTTCCGAGCTTAACGTCTCCGTTGATGTCAGCCAAAACCAAACGCTGAACGGTGAGACTGGCGGCGGCGTCTCTGATTCCGAAAATGATGAATTGTCCGAACTGTCAATCGCGGTGTTGCCTTTTGCATCGATGAGCCAATCAGAAGATGATGGGCGATCTTGAACGCGCCCGAGAACTTTTTGCCGAGGCTTTTCCGGAATTTTACGCTGATGACGTTGCTCGACCGGAAACATTCCCCCTATTCGAAAATGTCTGGTCCGATCCCGAATTCCAATCGGTGATGGCGAAAATTTCAGCGGATCTTGTATTGCGGCGTGAGGCCTGGAATTCCGGCGAAACCGCGCGCGAAATTGAAGAGGAATTAGAGGTCCGCGGTCTGACAATCTAGAGCATTTCCGAGCGAAGTGGGAACCGGTTCGCGTGAGGGAAATGCGACCAAACAATAACCTAGAGCCGGTCCGCGATTCAGTTAAGACCGGAACGGCTCTAGCCTTCCTTATCATCAGTCCCCCATAGGCGCTTCCACCAGGAGTCCTTTTTCGGTTCCTCAAAAGACTGGCCGGCGTCGTTCATCTTTTCGCGAATATCGTCGATATCCCAGCCCGTCAGATTGGCAAGCGCCTGGGCTTCCTTTTCGAACCGCTTGGGCAGTTCCGCCCGGTAATTTTCTGCAGCATCACATTTTGCATCGCCCTTATAGGGATGGCGGAGCACATAGCGTCCCTGGAAGTTTGACCGATCGCCAGTTTCCTTGAACATCAAATCCTCAGGAAAATGCGCGGCGTCATAGGACACATGAAGGCGCGTGACGAATACGTCCTGTGCCGGTGGTGTGGGTCTCCGTGGCAAGATTCCGGGCTGATCGCCGCCGGTCCAATAAACGCCAAGCTCGCGCAATTCATTCTGCGACAAGGGGTCGGCAGCGCAAGGATCGCACCAATTCATGTCCCACGCATATTCAAGGAACACTGCGCGTTCGTTTTCCTTTACAACCTGCTGCTCAAACATTGATTTATAGAAATCACCGAACTGGCTTTTGATATAGACGGGCACATCCATATTCGACGGCAATTTCACCGTACGATAATTCGTGGTTTCAACGCGTCCTTTCCGCGTCAGCGTGAAGACGAAAAGCTCCTGCTTACCATCGGCATTTAACGTGCCAAGCCGGATCGGCAGCATGAATTTTGGCGATTCGAATGCGATCTGCAACGGCCGCAGATATTTCAGATTGGTCTGAGCCTGCTCTTCAAGATTGACCTTGGCGACGAAGAATTTCGTTCCCTGCTTAATATAGCTGCCGAGTGTTTCTTCGGCGCCGTCAGGCAATTTATAGCCGTTTTGTTTCAACCAGGTTGAAAGGCCGTCCGATTGCTCTGCGGAGAGGATCAGAATGTCATATTCACCGACCGTATACTGGGCTTCGATGGTGACACCGAGACTGTCCTTTTTGCTTCCGGTGACGGTGACTTCGTCCATTGCGGGCGCCGCCATAGCCATCATTTCACGGCGCTCATACATCACGCATGGATCTTCATCGAAATATTCAACCAGACGCGGAGATGTGTAGGCATCGAGGTGATCGAGGATCGCGTTCTCAGTGACGTGGATCTGCTCTTCCTCAAGAACGACCGGCACCGGGATCACCATGGCGAATTCAGCGAGATCGCCCTGAAAATCATTGGCCATGGTGATGACCGTACGGTCTTCGTCGCGCATGATCGCGACTTTCGACGCTTTGTTAAATAGTTTGGTGTCCGCCTTCGCGACATAAAAGCCGCAAAAGGCGACAGCGCCGCCGGTCACGGTTATGGCGGCGATGGCTGATGCGGCGGCAAATAGTGTCTTCTTTAATGAGCGATTCATGAGTTTCTCCCTCGAGATTATTCAGCCGGGGCTGCGTGAGCGGGTGTTTTTACAGGCGGCATAAAGCGCCGCAGGATTTTCGGGCGCGTTACGGGATCGCCCCATTGGTAATGCTGGGCGGGGTTAAACCATTCGAAGAGCGGCCGGATCATCGAAATAATTGCCAGCGCATAGAAAAGCCCGTCGGCGAGGTAAAAGTGGAATGTCAGGAAATAGGCGAGGAGGGCGGCGCCGCCAGCGAAAGCAGCGCGCGCGGCGGCGCCGTCGGGCGTCGTTTTAGGATCCGAAATCATAAAGAATGCGAAAAGAATGAGCGCGCCATTTTCAAGCCGCAACATCGGGATCGCCAGGGGGTCGCCGAGCCAAATTGCCCGCCCGAACAATAATATTGCGTATGACCCGAGGAAAATCAGCGGCACGTCAAAACGCGCCGCGCGATAGGTGACGAATAAGCCAGCGCCCGCCAGCAATGCGGCGAACCAGATTGCGGTTCCCCATTGGCCCGGCGTTGTCCATGCGGCGTCCGTCATTACGACCATCGCGACGATGCCGATATTGGCGGGGTTGAATATGTGCTTGCCGTTAAGACGGAGCATGAATTTCGATCCGATGGCGATCGCCGCCGCCGCCATCAGCGGCCAGGCCGAATCAGCGCGCAATAACAGCGTCAGAGACAAGGCTGTGATCAGAGGGCTTTTCAAATCAGGTTTGGTTGCGATCATGAATGATCCGAGCGCTTGCGCGACACAAGCGGTCAAGATGACGGCGCCGAAATGTACGGGATTAATGTTAAAGGCGCGCGCCGCCCAACCGAAGGCAAGAAGCCCCGAAAGGGTCAGGATCTGGTAGAGTCGAGGGTCATCAAAAAACCCCTTCATCCGCGTGCGCCTTTCTTCCCCTGCTGCCGGTCTCGATGGCGCCAGAAAAGCCTATGACTAAGGCGGAATGGCGGCGCTCCCGGGAAGGTTTCGGGGCGATTACGCCATCAAAGCCGCCAGCTCCTTGACGAGCTGCGCCGCGACATGAGCGGTGGCGAGATTGATGTCTTTTTCCGGATTCAATTCAACAATGTCGGCGCCGACCGGTGCAGCGGAAAGTTTCGACAGAATTGTGAGGACGTCTCGCGTCGACAGTCCACCGGGTTCAGGGTGGGAAACGCCCGGTGCAAAGGCGGGATCGATACCGTCAAGATCGATCGATACATAAAGCGGTCCGCCTAGTTTCTTAAAGGGAATTTTGTCGAGCGCGTCGGCGCCCAGCATCGTGACGCCATGCTTTTTGCCAAAGTCGCGTTGGTCCGGCCCGGCGCTTCTGATGCCAATCTGCACGAGGTTAGCCACGCAGCCGTCTTCGATCGCCCGCGCGAAAGGGCAGGCGTGAGAAAAAGGATCGCCTTCGAATTCTTCATAAAGATCGGGGTGCGCATCAATATGTAGAATATTGACCGGTCCGTGAGCAGCTTTCATCGCGCGCAGGATTGGAAAGGTCACAGAATGATCGCCGCCAAGGCTCACGGGCTTGGCCTGCGATTGCACGGCTTCGGCAATGCGTGCGCTGATCGCCGCACGGCATGCGTCGGCATTTTCTGGAAGATCGGCGAAGTCCTGAGAGGCGACCACATCCCGGAAATCCACGCCAGAAAGACTATAGGGGCTCGAAGCGTCGCTGTAGAGCAATGCCCGTATGATCGGCGGCGCAAGCGCGGGCCCTCGCGCATGCGAAGAGCTGGCGTCCCATGGAAATCCGAGCAGGGTGACTGTCATGGTGCTCTCCGCAAAGCGTTATGGCTAACCTGATCTGTCGCGTCGGAACTCGTAAATTGACTATTCGCTGATCGGCAGTCCGGTAATGCCGCGCATCATTTCCTTTGAGGCGATCAATATCTCGGGCGGATCGCTGCGCAATGCAACCTCACCATTTTTGAACACCCGGTAATTATCATTGCCGTAGGCGACGTCGCCATATTCAGCGACGAGCTGTAATTCTATTGACGCCAGAATTTCGGGTTCGAGCATCAGCCAGACAAAGGCGAGAAAGCCGTCATTGAACATATATTCAACCTTACTCGCACCATTATAGACCGTCAGCCCGTGGCAATTAATCTGGGTTTGAGTTTCCTTCGCCGGCGCCGCCATCGCGCCTTTATATTCCTGCTCGCTTGTTTCAGTGCAGGCCGCTTCGATAACTGGCCGGGCCTCGTCCAATGATTGGCCGATGAAAACGCCGCCCGGCGCATCGATCGCATGGGCGGCGCCAATGAGCGCGACAGACATCGTGGTGATGGAAATGGTTTTCAGAAAGAGTTTCATGTCTGCCCTCATTTTATGGTCACGGGCGGCGGGCCCCAAGAATATTGCAAATAGCTTATAACGCTTGCGCGGCGACGATCATATGAATTTTGCCAGGGCGGGCGCGGATTCAATACAAACGGTCAGCCTATCCTGCATGAAAGAAATCATAAATCCGCTGCGCCAGCTCAGCTGAGACCCCATCAACCGCCGCAAGGTCTCGTGGTTTGGCGCGGGCGACTGCCTTGGCGGAGCCAAAATGGTTCAGGAGCGCCCGTTTGCGTTTGCCGCCAATGCCGGGAATATCGTCAAGGGGATTGGCGCCCAGCGCCTTTTTGCGCTTGGCGCGATGCGCGCCGATGGCAAAACGGTGCGCCTCGTCACGCAAGCGTTGCAGAAAAAAAAGACCGGGATCGCGCGGCGGCAGCGTAAAAGGCGCGCGCCCCGGCATGACAATTTGCTCGCCGGTCGCACTTGACGTCCGGTCAATGCGTTTGCCGCCGGCTTCCGTTTCACGCCGCCCTTTGGCGACGCCGATGATTGAAATGCCTTCGGCCTCGGGATCGACGCCAACCTCCGCCATCGCTTCAAGCACTGTCGATAATTGGCCTTTGCCGCCATCGATAATCAAAAGGTCAGGTCGCTCGGCGTCCTCTTCTTTTAAAAGACGCGCAAAACGCCGGGTCACGACTTCCCGCATCATGCCGTAATCATCGCCTGGCGTCAGGCCTGCTGTCTTGATGTTGAATTTGCGATACTGATTTTTGACAAACCCTTCAGGCCCGGCGACAATCATCGCGCCAACGGCGTTGGCGCCCTGAATATGGGAATTGTCGTAAACTTCGATACGCTCCGGCGTGGTGTCGAGCCCCAAAATATCTGCAAGCTGATCAAGGTTCTTGCGCTGGTTTGCGGATTCAGCCAGGCGTCGCGACAGGGCTTCTCGCGCATTCATCAAAGCTGCATCGACGATCCCTCGCTTTTCGCCGCGATGCGGCGTGCTGATGGTCACTTTTCGATTGGCGCGCAAAGACAATGCCTCGGCAATAAGAGCCGCCTGCGGCGGCGTCACAGAGGTGAGGATCAGCGCCGGTGGTTCGCGACCGTCATAAAACTGTGCGATGAAGGCGTCGAGAATGAACGCCGGTTCATCTTGTTTGTCATGCTTGGGGAAATAGGCGTGATTACCCCAATTCTGTCCGGCGCGGAAAAAGAAAACCTGCACGCAGGCTTTGCCGCCCTCGATGTGGATGGCAAAGACGTCAGCTTCCGCAATGCCGGCGGTGTTAATGTTCTGCGTGCCCTGAACGTAGCTTAGCGCGCGAATGCGGTCGCGCAACGAGGCGGCGCGTTCAAAGTCGAGTTCCGTTGACGCTTTTTCCATTTGCGCTGACAGCGTGCGCTGGATCGCGCTATTGTCGCCGTCGAGAAATGCTTTTGCCTCGCCGACAAGCTCAGAATAGTCATCAATGGAAATCAATCCCACGCAGGGCGCCGAACAACGTTTGATCTGGTGCAGGAGGCAAGGACGCGTGCGGCTTTCATAGACGTTGTCAGTGCACGAGCGCAGCAGAAAAGCCTTTTGCAACGTGTTGAGTGTGTGATTGACAGCGCCTGCTGAGGCAAACGGGCCGTAATAGGCGCCGGTGCGTTTTTGCGCGCCGCGATGTTTCAGAACCTGCGCGGCCTCGTGGTCTTCTGCAACGAGAATAAACGGGAACGACTTGTCGTCGCGGAGCAGCACGTTATAGCGCGGCTTTAGCTGTTTGATGAGGTTTGCTTCAAGCAGCAGCGCTTCAGTTTCCGTGCCGGTGACAACGAATTCCATTGACCGCGTTTCGGCGATCATGCGCATGATGCGGTTTGAGTGCCCCCCGGATTTGGCGTAGCTCGACACGCGGTTTTTCAGGTTTTTGGCCTTACCCACATAGAGGACGTCGTCTTTTGCGCCGATCATTCGGTAAACGCCGGGTTTGCCGGGCAGGCGCAGGACGTGATCCGCAATCAGGCGGGCGCCTTTGAGATCACCGTCTTTTGGGCCAGACGGGTCTGAATCTGGGGTTATTTTGGCGCTCATCTTGCTCGTGGTTAACCGGTCGTTCACATTCCTGCCGATAGTTTTCCATCAGCTAACGGCGCAGGGGAACGAGGTCAAATGGAAGACACCCTTAAGAACCGGTCGGATGTTTCCGTCGTTTTGTTGTTTTTCATCGCGTTGACCATTTTTGGCGTTTTGGGCGCGGCTTTTATTGTCAAAGACTATGCCCGCGCCCGCGCCAGCACCGCCTGGCCGGTCTATGAAGGCATCGTCTTAAGCCGGCGAGAAAGCGGTCAGGCGCTTCGCTATGTCTATTCGGTGGACGGCCACACTTATGAGGCACGCCGGCGCCGATTTATGACCGCGCTTTTGTCGCAGCCGGAAAATGAGATCACCGGCCCCGGTGAAACGGTTAGCGTCTATGTGGATCCGATGGATCACGATGTTGCGGTTTTGCATCCGGGCGGATCAGGCGGCTTTTTTGCTGTTGTCTCACTGTTTTTTGGCGCCGCCGTGTTTTTTGGCGTTGGTGGGATTGTCCGTACACTTACGCTAGCCGCGGTCGAAAACAAAGACGCGCAGCGTGCGGTGGTTTAGAAAGCTTTCAGTTTTTCGTACGAAGAATTTCAACGCCTGCGGCGGCCGCCTCAAGGATGGCGTTTGGCTTTTCGACACGCACCATGACAGTGTCGACCATTGCGTGGGAGAGCGCCAATTCAGCGATGCGCTCCGCCAGGGTCTCAACGAGTTTGATATGGCCTTCATCGATAATCGCCTTGATGCCCTGGGTCAGCTTGTTGTAGCAGACAACATCTTCAAGCCTGTCGCCGACAGGATCTGAGGGCTCCATAACTTCAATTTCGAGATTGATTTTGACCGGTTGGGGAGCGCCCTGTTCGGTGTCATAAACGCCGATAAAGGCGCTCAGCTCCAGGTCCCGAACGAAGACTTTCCGGCGCGGCGCTCCGGCCTTGCGGGGCAGGGGAGAGACCTTGGAAACGGCTTTTTTAGAGTTGCTCATTTCATTCCCTTACAAGCACATCAGGGGTTTGCCAAACAAGATGCTGGCCGCCGTCGACCGCGATCATCTGTCCGGTAACCGCCGTCGCTGAGACCAAATATAAAAGGGCGTCGCAAATATCGCTCGGTGTGGCGCCATGGCCAAGCACTGTCGCCTTATTCTGGCGTGCCCAATCTTCATCTGACTGGCGCTGATTTTTCAGAACCGGGCCTGGTCCTATCGCGTTAACGCGAATATTTTTCGGCCCCAGCGCCTGCGCCAGAGTGACGGTCAGGCTGTAGAGCGCGGCCTTTGATGCAGTGTAGGACAAAAATTGCGGTGTTAATTTCAGCACGCGCTGGTCAATGATATTGACGATCAGATTGCCGGCGTTTTTTTCGGCTTGCGCGGCAAAGTCCTGCGCAAGTTTTAACGGCGCGCGCAGATTGGTTTCCATATGGCTGTCCCAGCTTGCACGGGTCATGGAAGCGATGTCGTCATTTTCAAAAACTGACGCCGAATTGACGAGCAGGCTTAACGGCCCAACGGCATTCGTCGCGGCCGCTGTCAATGAAGCGGTTTCATGTTCTGAAGAAAGATCGGCTTTAACACTCGCTGCCTTGCGCCCCATATCTTGAATGAGCGCGACGACCTCATCTGCTTCTTTGTTTGAAGAGCGGTAATGAACCGCAACATCAAACCCGGCTTCGCCAAGCGCGAGCGCAATCGCACGGCCGATACGTTTGCCGGCGCCGGTCACTAGCGCGGCTTTATTTTGGGGTGACGCCGCCATCGCCTAAATTGCGCCGGCAAGCGCCGCCAGGGCGATAATGAAGCCGGCGTAAGCGCCCAACATGAAAAGGCCAGTGAGCCGGCCAATGTCGCGGCGGGTAAGTACATATGCGCCGAGAATGACCGATGCGGCGATCATGACCGGGATATCGATGCGCAAAGAACCGCTGTCGAAACTGGCGGTCCCGGCAAGACCGGCAGCGCCGCCAACCGCAAGGATATTGAAGATATTTGACCCGATAATGCCGCCAATCGCGACGTCTGATTTTTTGTGAAGCGCGGCGGCAATTACCGTCGCTAATTCCGGCAGCGATGTGCCAAACGCGATGATCGTCAGGCCGATCACCTCTTCGCGTACGCCCATGACATAGGCGAGCAATGCGCCGTTTGTTACGAGAAGTTGCGCACCGACAGGCAACCCGATGAGACCGACGAAAAGAAAGAATATGGTGCGCGTGTTAAGGCCCGTTGCGCTTTGATATTCCTCAACTTCATCGAGAACTGGATCGGTCGATTTTCCGATGCTCGCGCGCACCCACATATAGGCGACATAGACGAGAATGCCGGCGAAAAGTGCGCCGCCAATTTTCGAATCAATATGTCCGGCCGTATAGGCGACGCCCGCAAACGCCGCCGTCGCCATCAGCATGAATACCATATGACGGCGCAGCCCGATCACATGGGTTGAAATCGGATAGATGATGGCCGGCAGCCCGAGCACCAGAAAAACATTGGCGATGTTGGAGCCGATAATATTGCCAATGGCGATGCCGTCATTGCCGGAGAGGACCGATTGCACAGTGACGACCAGCTCCGGCGCGGATGTGCCAAAAGCGACGATAGTGAGGCTGACGATCAATGCCGGCACGCCCAGCGCCGCAGCGAGGCCAACGGCGCCGCGCACTAAAAAGTCTCCAGCGACCAAAAGAATCGCCAGCCCAATTAATACTAATACAATCTCAGCAAACATGAACGGCCTTTGCGGTGACGGCTTTCCCGCGGCGCATGTGCATATGGGGCGCGTCCGCGCCTTTTCCAGCGGTGTGGGCGGTCATTTCCCGGGCGATATGGATTGTCACCCGGCGCTTAGTCCAGGCGGCCTTTTTCGATCAAGTTCAAGATTGCAAATACCGCGACAAAGGCAGCGATCATATAAACAGCGGTCATGAATTAGCCCCTCAAATGCGTTAATCGAGCTCTTATAGGGTGCGTTTTTCGGCCCGTCACCCCCGGACGGCGCGGGGCCCGTTTGGGTTAAATCGGCAATTTCTGTCAAATTTTGGTCAAACTCGGATGCCTCCGGGAACTGCGCCTTCATGGCCCCCTTTCTAGTTTGTCGCGGCGAGATGGATTGGCGGGCGACAAAAAGGGGCGGCCATGGAGACAGTTACGCATGATGTTCCCGCACAGTCGATTCGGTTTAAAGACCGGCGGCTGACAAAACGAATCCAGAAAACCTGGAAGAAAACCGCGAGCGGGTTTCTGCCGTCTTGGCGCGACATTCAAAGCCTGGATATCGGTGAAGATTGGGAGAACTGCTTTGCCGTCGACCTGCGGCTTTCGGACGGGTTTCCCTATTTCATTTTTCTTGGCGATGCGCTTTGCCATCTTTCAAACCTGTATCTTTCCGGAGAAAGCCGTTGGGAAATGAACCTCCTCGACATCGCGACGGGCAAAATGGATGAGGCCGCGCTTAACCGCGCGCCCAAATCCTATGGCGATGTGCTGCGTCTTGAGGACGGTCGGCGTGTCTTGTTCCGCAGCGTTCTCTTGCCGCTCGCTGACAACGGAGTCGACGTGACCCATGTCTTCGGCGCAATTAACGGCAAGGGCGTTTAGGTCGGCTTTTGCCGTCAGCGAAGCAATTATGGTGAAGGGGCGGTTAACAACCACGCCTGATGGCGTATATTTCCGGCGATCTGGATATGGTTATTCGCACGGCGATATTTAATAAAAATTATTCTATTCCTGAAAACGCTGTGCTCACGATCCTCCCGTAGCATTCATCTCAGTATTGAGGCGGGACTGAAATGCTGAGCGAGGTTGCAGATCTTTTTGACGGCGTGGCGGCCGCGCCTGCGAGCGACCGCAGGCTCACGCAAAGGCTGGTTAACGCTTGGGCGCGCGCGGCGCGCGGTTATTTTCCCAGTTGGGCGGCGATGAAGGAAATGGATCTCGGCGACGACTGGGATTGGGTCTTTGTCGTCGATCTGGCGCAAAGCGTCGGATTTCCCTATTTCATATTCCTCGGCGATAATCTCGGCAAGCTTTCTAACGTCCATCTGTCAGGCGCGACGGACTGGACAATGTCCATGCTCGACAAGGCGTCGGAGGATATCTACGCCGCTGTGGCGAGCGAAGGCCCCCACTACCGGGACGATTTGCTGACCTTGTGTGACGGCCGCCGCGTTTTCTTGCGCGCCGTGACGGCGCCGCTTGCCGATAATGGAAAAAACATCACTCATGTTGTCGGCGCTGCCAGCGGGCGGTTTGCGACAGACACTGAGGCCGGTTTTAGCCCCGTTGCCTGAGGGGCCGCCTCAAGGTTGAAGATTGCCGCTTTTTACGCCGCCGTCGGGCGCAGCTTCGCGAAATTGGTGCGTCTTTCCGGCGGGTTCGTCCCGCCTTGCAGCTTGCTGCCGCGACGACCAGACCCGTTCCGGTCTTAACTGCATCACCGAACGGCTCTGGTTTTAGCTTAGTCGCATTTCCTTTGCGCGAACCGGTTTCCACTTCGCCTGGAAAGCTCTAGGGTCGCGCCAAATTCAACCAGCAAACTGTCGAGGCGTCTCATGGCAACCGAATTAGGTCACTTCATCAATGGCAATCATATCGCGGGGGCGTCCGGGCGTTTCCACGATATTTTCAATCCGACAACGGGAGACGTGCAGGCGCGCGCAGCGCTGGCCAGCCGCAGCGAAGTTGCCAAAGCTGTTGACGCCGCACAGAAGGCATTTCCCGCCTGGGCCGCTTTTAATCCTCAGCGCCGCGCCCGCGTCATGTTCAAGTTCAAAGAGCTTGTCGAAAAAGACATGGATAATCTGGCGAAATTGCTTTCTTCTGAGCACGGAAAGATTTTGCCGGATGCGCGCGGCGACGTGCAGCGCGGCCTCGAGGTAATCGAATTTTCCTGCGGTATTCCGCATTTACAGAAGGGCGAATATACCGAAGCCGCCGGTCCGGGCATCGATGTTTACTCCATGCGCCAGCCGCTTGGCGTTGTTGCAGGCATTACGCCGTTTAACTTTCCGGCGATGATCCCGATGTGGATGTTTGGCGTCGCCATCGCCTGCGGCAACACATTCGTCAATAAACCTTCTGAAAAAGATCCGTCAGTGCCGCTGCGGCTCGCCGAATTGATGATGGAAGCGGGCGCGCCGGAGGGCGTTTTGAATGTCGTAAATGGCGATAAGGAATCCGTTGACGCGCTCATCGAAGATCCGCGCGTCAAGGCGATCAGCTTCGTCGGTTCATCTGACATTGCGCAATATATTTACGCCAATGGAACGGCCAATGGAAAGCGGGTGCAGGCTTTTGGCGGCGCCAAGAACCACATGATCGTTCTGCCTGACGCAGACATGGAAAATGTCGTCAACCAGCTCATCGGTTCAGCCTATGGCTCGGCAGGCGAACGCTGTATGGCGACGCCCGTTGCCGTGCCGGTGGGCGAGGGGACGGCCGATGCGCTGATTTCCATGCTCAAGCCGAAGGTTGAAAGCCTCAGAATTGGTCCCTCAATGTCGGAAGACTCTGATCTGGGGCCCCTGGTCACGGCGGCGCATCGCGATCGGGTCGCAAGCTATATTCAAATGGCTGTGGATGAAGGCCAGGAATTGCTGGTCGATGGGCGTGATTTCTCGCTGCAAGGCTATGAGAATGGTTTTTTCATGGGCGGCACGCTGCTTGATCACGCCAAGCCGGACCATCAATCCTACAAGGAAGAAATCTTCGGACCGGTTCTTCAAATCGTCCGCGCAGAGAACTTTGAACAGGCTGTGGCGCTGCCGTCTGACCATCAATATGGCAATGGCGTTGCGATCTTTACGCGCAATGGCTCAGCAGCGCGCGAATTCGCGCAGAAAGTGAATGTCGGCATGGTCGGGATCAATGTGCCGATCCCGGTGCCGGTCGCCTACCACACATTTGGCGGCTGGAAACGCTCGGGCTTTGGCGATACCAATCAGCATGGGCCCGAAGGCGTCAAATTCTGGACCAAGGTCAAAACCATCACCCAGCGCTGGCCTGAAGACGTTCAGGGCTCGGAGTTTGTCATTCCGACAATGAATTAACTGAACTTGCGTCCAGGCGCATTGTAGCGGATCAGCATTGCTTTTCGAAATGACGACCGGGATTGAAACGGACAGGCACGAATCAGTGGGAATCTCCGTAAAAAGGGAGTCTTGGCCATGCGTCTCTTGATATTGCTCATCGCCGTCGGTTATGCGGTGAACGGTTCGTTTATGCTGATTGCGCCGCAATCCTGGTATGACACGGTGCCGGGCATGCATTTTTTTGGTCCTTACAACACGCATTTCATCAGAGATGTCAGTATTGTCTATCTCGTCAGCGCAGGCGGCTTTGCCTGGGGATTGCGCGCGCAGAGGGCGGGCTATTTGTTGATGGCAAGCGCATGGCCGGCCTTGCATGCAATTTATCATTTACAGGTCTGGGCTGCGCGGGGGTTTCCAGTTGACATTATTCTGGCAGTGAATGCCCCTTTTGATGCGCTCAAATTCTCAAATGATACGAGCCTTACATGGTATCGCGCGTCGAATTATGCCCGACGGGGGTTTTGCAATAAATGCGGATCGTCTTTGTTTTGGCACGGGGACAAGCTGGACGGCCACAAAGACCGTATCGCGATTGCGCTGGGCGCCCTCGACGCGCCGACAGGTCTCGCTTTGACAGAGCACATATTTGTCGCTGATAAGGGCGACTATTACGAAATCGCCGACGGGCTGCCGCAAAAAGAAAAATATTGAGGGTCGAAAACATTGTTTGGGTTTGAAGTGGCGGATATGGCGTTGATGACCGGGTGGGTGCTTTATTTCAGCATCTTTGCCCTGCCTTTCATTCAGGAAGATGCGGCCGTGATTGGCGCCGCGACAGCTTCGCTCACTGGCGCTGCGCCAACCTGGCTTATTCTTATTGCGATCCTGACCGGGCTCATTGGCAGCGACGCCTGGAAATACTGGCTTGGCCGTCTCGCCCGCAGCCGCGCCTGGGCCCATAAATTCGCTGAAAAGCCCGGCGTGTCGATCGCCGGCGATCTCGTCTGCAAGGAGTTCCTGCAAACAATGCTGACGGCGCGGTTTGTACCAGGTACGCGCATTCCGACCTATATCGCCTGCGGGTTTTTTAAAACGGACTATGTGCGCTATATTCTGATTTTAACATTGACCGCGTCGCTTTACGTCGCGATCTGGTTCGGCATGTTCCATACCGTCGGCGCCGTTGCCGGCGAACAAGCGAAGTATTGGTTGCCGGGAATCGCTGTTGTCTGTCTCGTGATCTATGTGCTCGTCAGATGGTTAAACCATACCAGCAGACATGAAGGGCCGATGACGCCCTTGACCAAGGAGTTTGATCATCCGATGCGGGACATGCCTGGCTTTGAAGGCAATCCGCTCGAAGAAAACAAACATCATCAAGACAAACATCATCAAGACGAAAAGGAGTAGCGCGCATGGATTTCGCGCTGAGTGAAGAACAAAATGCCATTCGCGAGATGGCGCGCCGGTTTGCGGCGGATGAACTGGCCCCCAACGCCGCCAGATGGGACGAAGAAAAACATTTTCCCGTTGATGTCATCAAAAAAACCGCCGAGCTGGGTCTCGCAGGCATTTACACCCGCGACGATGTCGGCGGTTCTGATCTTGGCCGTCTTGACGCCGCGTTAATCTTCGAAGCCCTTTCGGAGGGATGCACGTCAACAGCGGCGTACATTTCGATCCATAATATGTGCTGCTGGATGATCGACCGATTTGGCGCCGATGAAGTGCGGCGCAAATATTGTCCGAAACTTACCTCCATGGAGATGATTGCGAGTTATTGCCTGACCGAGCCGGGTTCAGGCTCTGACGCCGCGGCCTTGAAGACAAAAGCGGTCAAGGACGGGGATCATTATATTCTGAATGGGTCGAAAGCATTCATTTCCGGCGCCGGCGTTTCAGACCTTTATGTCGTCATGGTGCGCACCGGCGGCGACGGTCCAAAAGGCATTTCAACGGTGCTGGTGGAGAACGGAACGCCGGGTCTGTCGTTTGGCGCTCAGGAACGCAAAATGGGCTGGAATTCTCAGCCAACCGCAATTGTCAATTTCGAAGACTGCCGCATTCCCGTTGCAAACCGGGTCGGCGCAGAGGGCGAGGGCTTTTCTTTCGCGATGATGGGCCTTGATGGCGGGCGGCTTAACATCGCCGCCTGTTCGCTCGGAACGGCGCAAGGCGCGCTAAAGGCGGCGCTCGATTACGCCAACGACCGCAAAGCCTTCGGCAAGCGGCTGAACGAACAACAGGCGCTGCAATTCAAGCTTGCGGATATGGCGACGGAACTCGAAGCTGCGCGCATCATGCTCTATCAGGCGGCGTGGAAGCTCGACAACAAAACTGCCGACGCGACACGATTTTGCGCCATGGCCAAGCGTTTTGTCACCGATACCGGCTTTAATGTTGTCAATGAGGCGCTGCAAATCCATGGCGGCTATGGTTATTTGAAAGATTATCCGCTTGAGCGCATGTTGCGCGATGTCCGCGTGCATCAGATCCTTGAGGGAACCAACGAGATCATGCGGGTCATCGTTGCGCGGGATATGTTACGGGAATATCAGGCGTGAAATCACCCTTCCGTTGGAAGATAAAGAAATTAGGCAGGGCGATTGGAAAGAAGCCAAGGAAGAATCCATGGGTTGAGGCCCTTATAACATTCGCCGAAAACCCGTTTGCAGAAATTGTTTGTCCCATCTGCAAAAAAGGTCGAATAGGTTTTCTGGATGTACCCTATCCTGGTGGACGCGGAAAAGACCGATACCTGCGTTGTGACCATTGCGGCAAATTTGAAGTAGCTCAATTTCGAGACAAAATATGACCAGCGACATTTTGTTTGAACACTCCGGCGATTGGGGTGTTGTCACGCTCAACCGCGAAAAAGCGCTGAACGCGCTGACCTGGGAGATGGTCAAGGCGATGCATGCCCAGCTGTTGGAATGGGCGGCTGAAAAAGCGGTAAGAGGGGTGTTGGTCCGGAGCATGGGCGAGCGCGCCTTTTGCGCTGGCGGCGATATTCGCTGGCTTCATGATGCCGCAAAAAAGGATCCGGCCGAAGCCTCGGAGTTTTTCCGTGATGAATATACCAATAACGCGCTGATCTATCACTACCCAAAACCTTACGTTACGCTGATCGACGGCATTGTTATGGGTGGCGGCGTTGGTATTTCTGTTCACGGAGATTTTCGCGTGGCCGGTGACGCGACGCTTTTTGCCATGCCGGAAACCGGCATCGGCCTTTTTCCTGATGTCGGCGGCGGGCATTTCATGCCGCGCCTCCATGACGGCGTCGGGCTTTATTATGCGCTGACCGGCGCGCGCGCTAAAGTCGCCGACTGCATGGCGGCAGGCATTGCCACCCATTATACGCCGACCGATAAAATGGCGGCGCTCGAAGAGGCGCTTTTGGACGCCTCCTTGAGCGATCACGCCCATGCAGATATCGAAGCTGTCCTTGATGAATATGCGGGCGATCCTGGCCACGCGCCGATTAATGATTTGCGGACCGATATTGCGCGGCTGTTTCAAGGCCATGAGACCGCGGCCGAGCTGTTTGGCGCGCTGCACGCCGATAATAGTGACTTCGCCGGTGAAACCTTAAAAATCCTCAAGCGTATGTCGCCGACCTCAATCCGGATTACGGTCGAACAGATGCGTCGCGGCCATCAGCTGGACTTTGACCAGAATATGAAAATGGAATTCCGCATGGTCCGCCGTGTCATGAGCGGTCATGATTTCTTTGAGGGAGTGCGCGCTCAGATCATCGACAAGGACCGCAATCCGAAATGGACCCCTGCGACGCTTGCTGAAGTGCGAGACGCTGACATCGCGCCCTATTTTGAACCGCTGGGTGATACGGAACTGGTGCTGTCTTAGCTTTTGCTTGACTGCCGCTGTTCCGCAACGACGCAATCAGCTAGCTTGACATTATGGACGTTGAACCAATCCCATTATCGCGGCTGGCCTTTGCCTTTGTTCCGGCGGCGGCAGTGATTGCGCTGCTGTGGCGATGGCGCGTCGGCTATCAAAAAGCACTTTACGCTTTTTTACGCATGCTCGTGCAGCTTTTGATGGTTGGTTACGCGCTGGTTTACATTTTCGCGTCGAGTTCCGGCATCACTGTCGGCGCAATCCTAGGTCTCATGGTGCTGGCGTCAAGCTGGATCGCGCTGAATACGGTAAAGACCGGCAAGCGCGATCTTTTTGTGGCGTCTTTTGTTTCGATCCTCGGCGGCGGCGGGGTTACGTTGCTGATTGTTACACAAGGTGTTTTAGCGCTTGAACTATGGTACGCCCCCAACATGATCATTCCTCTGGCGGGGATGATCTTTGCCAGCAGCATGACCAGTATTTCCTTGGCGGCGGAACGGTTAGTCGCCGAACTCGATAACGGCGTATTGTACCGCAAGGCGCGCGACACCGCCTTTCAGGCGGCGATGATCCCGATCATAAATTCCCTGTTCGCTGTGGGGCTTGTCTCACTGCCGGGCATGATGACGGGGCAGATCCTTTCCGGCGTCTCGCCGCTGATCGCCGCGCGTTACCAGATCATGGTGATGTGTATGATCTTCGGCGCGACGGGTTTGTCGACGGCGTGTTTTCTTTATATGACGCAGCGTGCGGCGGCATTTGCCGGCCGGCGAAATCAGGACTATCAGACCGGTCCTATTCAGGAGAAACATCAATGACCAAAATCGCTTTTGTCGGGCTTGGCAATATGGGCGGCCCAATGGCGGCCAATCTCGCCAGGGCCGGCCATGACGTCACCGCCACAGACCTTTCTATCGGCGCCATTGACCGCGCAGTGGAGGCAGGCTGCAAGCGCGGCGATACCGTTGCTGACGCCGTAGGCGATGCCGAGATCGTTGTTACGATGCTGCCGGCGGGCGCTCACGTGCGCTCGGTCTATACGGAAAACTATGGCGTTATCGCTAATGCGAAGGACGGCGCATTGTTTATTGACAGCTCCACCATTGACGTGGACTCGGCGCGCGCCGTTAGCGGCGCTGCATCTGAAAAGGGCTTCGCCATGGTCGATGCGCCAGTGTCGGGCGGCGTTGCGGCGGCGACGGCAGGCACGCTCACTTTTATGGTCGGCGGCGCTGACGAAGCGTTTCAACGCGCAAGGCCGGTGCTGGAGGCCATGGGCAAGAACATTTTTCACGCCGGCGCTGCGGGTAATGGGCAGGTCGCAAAGATTTGTAACAATATGCTGCTTGGGATTTCGATGATCGGCACATGTGAGGCGTTTAATCTTGCTGAAAAACTGGGCCTCGACGCACAAACATTCTTCGATATTTCCTCGACCGCATCGGGACAAAATTGGTCGATGACGAGCTATTGTCCGGCGCCGGGACCGGTGCCGGCCGCCCCCTCGAACCGCGACTATCAGCCGGGTTTTGCAGCGGCGATGATGTTAAAAGACATGCGCCTTGCACAGGAAGCTGCACATAAAGCCAAAGCTGCAACGCCTCTCGGCGCCCAGGCTGAGGCGCTCTATGCGCTAATGGAATCGGCAGGTAAGGACAACCTCGATTTTTCCGGCGTAATGAAGCTGATCAACGGGCAACTCTGACCGGCGCGCCGGGTGAGCATATCTCATCGATCCCGACTTGATTGTCGCTAACAGCGACACCAACCATTCTTCCTTTTTGCCAGACTACGCGCACGCGTTTTCTGACGCCGTCATGATCGAGCTTGACAATAACCAATTGAGGAAGCGCCTGGGAAGTCTTTAAGGTGAGGCAGGCCCCTGTGTCGCTGATATCATTAACAACGCCACGGATGCAGCCGGTGTCTTCCGCGGTATAGATGCTGGCAAGATAAAACACGGCTTCGCGGTCCGGGCGGTTTCTGGATTGGCTGCAACGCGGTGGCGGCGGCGACGGCGCGGACACTGGCTTGGCCCGGCAAATCCGGGCAATCCGTTGCGCTATCTTGTTTTCGTCGTCGGTCATAATAGCGCATTTATGCAATTTGCACACCGCACTAGCGCATTTCCGGAAAAGTGTGATGCGGTTTTCCGACAAGAAATGCGCATAGATATTAATCTTGGGCGTTTCCCGCGCGCGAAGGCGCGCTAACCAATATCTTGACCGCGTTTGCGGTCGCGGTCGGGAGCGATAAACCAGGAACCACTTTATTTCGGAAACGCCCTGGTGCGCAAATCGTAATGCAAAATCACCGGCGCCGCTCAGGCGAGCGCACCGGACTGTTCCAAAACAGGAAAAATATGCGCTGGGGCTGGCCTTTCGGGGCGTGCCTCGCCATCTTGGCCAGAATGCCGCCAGAAACCGCTGATGAGTTAGAATCCAAGGGTAAGGCCGCGCCATTCGGGCGGTCGATCTCGCGCATGTTTGCCATTTTGTGGCGCCAGGAACTCAAAAAATGGCGTTTGCGCATGGCGCTGGCACTCCTGATCACCGTGGTGGCAAAGGGTCTTTCGGTCATTGCGCCGGTCTTTATGGGGGAAGGGATCAATAAGCTGACATCGCCCGCCGGCGCTGCCGGGGAGGGGTTGGTCGGATCGGCGGCGTCAGGGGCCGGCCTTTCATTTGTCATCTTATTTTTGTTGTTTGCCGGCGCCCGGTTTCTTGCCAATGCTCTCCCTGCAATTCGTGATGCGTTTTTCACGGCCGTCACTCAGGATGCGCAGCGTCTCGTATCGGTGGACGCATTTCAACACGCGCAAAACCTTGATTTGCAATTTCACTTAACGCGCCGGTCCGGCGCCTTGAACCGGATCATGGAACGCGGCGCCAGCGCCATGGAATATTTGCTGCGCTTTCTCGCATTTAATATCGGGCCAACGCTGGTGGAGCTGGTTTTTGCGTCGTTCGTTCTGGCGGCGCTTTATGGCATTCAGTTTTCTGTTGCGGCGATTATTACCGTTGCTGTCTACGCGCTCTATACGATTCTCGTCACTGAATGGCGCAATAAACAGCGACGCGCCTTTAATGCTGCCGATACAAAACTCCGCGGCGTCGCCATCGACACGCTCACGAATTTTGAGACGGTTAAGTCTTTTGCTGCGGAAAATCGTGAGTCAGTGCGCTATGACGGCGCGATCCGCGATTATAACCAGCATTATATAAAGATCATGCAATCCTTGTCGGTTCTCAATGGCGGGCAGGAACTGATCATGACAGCCGGCCTTTTAGCGGTTGCGATCATGGCGGGATATGGGGCGGTCAACGGAACCATGCAGGCCGGCGATGTCACGGCAATTATATTGATGTTGGTCAACATCTATCGCCCGCTCAATATCCTTGGTTGGGCGTGGCGTGAAATCAAGCAAGGCACCGTTGATATCGAAAAGCTGTTCGACCTGATGGATACAAAGCCGGAGGTTGCCGATGCGCCGGACGCGGGACCGTTCGCGCCGGGGACGGGTGAAATCCGGTTTGAAAATGTCAGTTTTGCGCATGAAGGTCGCGCCAGTGGCATTGACGATGTCAGCTTCAGCGTACCGGGCGGATCTTTCGTCGGTATTGTGGGGCCATCGGGCGCCGGAAAGTCGACAATATTAAAAATGCTTTTCCGATTTTACGACCCGGCAAACGGGCGCATCATTGTTGACGGTCAGGATGTGCGCGAGGTCACGCAGGAATCATTGCGCAAGGCTTTAGGGCTTGTGCCGCAGGAGGTCGTGTTATTCAACGACACCCTGCGCTTTAATCTTTCTTATGCCAATCCAGATGCAGATGACGCCGAAATTATGGTAGCGGCAAATCGCGCCCAGCTTGGCGACTTCATAAAGAGCCTGCCAAATGGACTTGACACGCGGGTCGGCGAGCGTGGGATGAAATTATCGGGCGGTGAAAAACAGCGCGTCGGTGTTGCACGGGCGATCCTCAGTGATCCGCCTATTCTGGTTCTCGACGAGGCGACGTCATCGCTTGATTCCGGCACTGAAGAGGAAGTGCAAGCGGCCCTTCGGGAAGCCGCCCGGGGGCGCACGACAATTGCGGTTGCACACAGATTATCGACAATTGCAAATGCCGACATTATCATTGTGTTTGGGGACGGAAAGATTGTTGAACGCGGCGCCCATCGTGAATTAATCGCAACCGACGGTCTCTATGCTTCATTATGGCGCCGTCAAACGAGTGGTGATGAAGCGGCAACCTCGCCGATCCATATGGAAATAGCCGAATAGATCATGCTGTCCGGCTTTTGGCCCGGGCCGCAGTCCATTTAGTGAGGATCTCGTTCAGGGCTTCTTGCTTGACCGGCTTTGCCAGATAATCGTCCATGCCTGCATCGAGGCAGCGTTGCCGGTCCTCTTCCATTGCGTGCGCGGTGACCCCGATAATAGGGACAGACGCGTCAATCGCTTCCTGATGCGCGCGAATGAGGCTTGTGGCCTCGGCGCCGTCCATTTCCGGCATCGACAAATCCATCAGCACGACATCCGCGCCGTCCGCTTTATATCTCTCGACAGCAACCGCGCCGTTCGACGCCAATGAAACTTGACAGCCGATTTTATCGAGCATCGCTTTGACAACCATTTGATTGACGATGTTGTCCTCCGCTACCAAAATCCGCAGCGGCTTTCCATCAACAGTAAAGGCGCAAGAACTCGTATCTTTGGCGCCCGACGAATGGCGTACTGTTTTATCACGCAATTGCGCAATAGAGCCGTCATTGAGCGCGGTCAGGATCGAGTCGAGCAGCATCGATGATCGCGCTGGTTTGACAAGATATGCCGAAAACAAACTGTCGGCGAGGGCGGCCGGATCGCCCTTACGGCCCGCCGAAGTCAGGAGAATCAATGACATCAGCGCCAGTGCTTCGTCAGCCTTGATCCAATGCGCAAGTTCAACGCCGTCCCCATCTGGCATCTGAAAATCGAGAATGGCAATGTCATAGGGCGTTTTTTGTGCGGCCGCGGACTTCATGGCCGCAAGACACTCCCGGGCGTTTGAAAAGGCGTCTGACGCAAGCCCCCAAGACGCCAGCTGTTCAGTGAGGATCATTCGATTGACCGGGTTATCGTCAACAATGGCCGCGCGAATATTGTCGAACGCGCCAATCGGGGCTGTCAGCCCGTCAATATCGGTCTCATCAATTGTCAGAGGAAGTCGGACCTTGAAAGTTGATCCGACGCCCAATTTGCTCTCAACAGATATTTCACCCCCCATGGCCTCAACCATCCGCCTACTGATTGCAAGCCCCAGACCGGCGCCGTCATGTCGTCGTCGGGCGGTTCCGTCGACCTGCTCAAATTCCTCAAAGATCGTTTTGAGATTTTCCTCCGGAATGCCACAGCCGGTGTCGGCAATGGCGATTGTCATATCGGCGATTTCGCCCCGCCTGACGCCGCGTACGTCGATTAGTATGTGTCCCTGCTCCGTGAATTTGACGGCATTGCCGACGAGATTGGTCACAATCTGGCGGATGCGTCCGGCGTCGCCGATAAACTTGCCGCGCAAGCCGGGCTGATATCGCACCATAAGTTCGAGCTGTTTTTCCACGACCGGCAGCGCGAGAAGTCCCGCAACATCTTCGATCGAGGTTCGTAAATCGAAGGGTTCACGCACGAGGCGCAGCTTTCCCGCCTCGAGACGAGAAAAGTCAAGCACGTCATTGATGATTGTCAGCAAGCTGTCGCCGGAACTGACAATAATACGAGCCATATCGGTCTGTTTTTCATCAAGGCCGGTATCAAGGAGCAGCGAGGCCATGCCGACGACGCCATTCATTGGCGTGCGAATTTCGTGACTCATATTCGCCAGAAACTCCGATTTTGCTCGATTTGCGGCTTCGGCCGCGTCTTTTGCGGCCAGCAATTCTTCGGATAGTTTACGCAATTCATCTTCGCGTTTTTGCGCATCCGTCACATCGCTATAGGTTACGACATAGCCGCCGCAGGGACGTTGGCGAGTGATTTCTTCAATGATGACTCCGTCGTTCTGTCGCCGAATGGCGCGAAATTCAGATGCGACCTCAAGTGCACGAACAGTCGCCGCAAAATAGTCCTCCTGATTGTCGTATTCATAAAGGCCGTGCTTTAGACCAACGTCGAGCACGGGTTTGATGTTTTTTCCGGGCGCCCACATTTCCTGCGGCAGGCCCGACATTTTCCACGCTTTTTCATTGATGGCGACCACATTGTACTCAGCATCCAAAACAACGACGCCTTGCGCCATCGATTCCAGAACTTCAGTCAACATACTGCTTTTTGCATTGAGGTCAGCGGTGCGTTCTGCGACGACATCCTCCAGCACGGCGTGCGATTGTTCAAGCAATTGGCGCGTGCGATTGGCTTCACGTTGCGCTTCAACCCTGGCGGTTACGTCGGAGGCGACGCCGCGATATCCCTGAAAGACGCCACTTTCATTAAAGACGGGCTTGGCGCTGCGCTCCAGCCAAAACGACATTGCATCGGGTATTTCGACATGGGAAACAAATCCGACAAATGGTTCGTGTGTCTTTACGGCCTTGCGTAAAACTGCAAATGCGTCGCCATCGACATCATCATCATCGCCGTAAAGGGACATTTTTGCGCCGATGAACCGGCTATGATCCATGCCGGTGATTTTCTCGGCGCGGTCGGAAATGAAGGTGTACCGCAGCTTTGCATCAACTTCCCAGGCCCAGTCGCCGGCGCTTTCGGCAAAGTCGCGGTGGCGTTGTTCACTTTCGAGAAGCAGGCGTTCGGCGGCGAGCTGTTTTGAGATATCCTTGGTCCAGCCAATATAGCCAATAAACTCGCCCTTATCATTGTAGCGCGGCATCCCGCTGCCGGACACGGTGATGGGTTCGCCGTCGGGCGTCGGCACTGTGTACTGAAGATCGCGTACTGGACGGCGGTTGGTGAAGGCGTCTTCTATTTCTCTGAGCACATCCGATTGATCTTCAGTAGAAATCTGGATCATCGTTTCAATGCCGCGGCGAAGAATGTCGTCGATGGATTGGCCGGTAACCTCTTCAAAGCTCGGCGACAGATATATTAACTTTCCGCTGGCGTCGCGCTCCCACGCCCAGTCGGAGGCCGAGTCGAGAAAATCCCGGAACTTTTCGTTATTCAGCTGGGCGCTGTCCTTGACCTCCTGCTCCCTGACAGAGAGTTTGGCGAGGATATTGCCGATATGTGAAAACTGAAAACAGCTGATGACGGCTGCGCAGAAATATATGCCGGCAATCGTCATCATTAGCGGATTGCCGCTCGCGACCATCAAAATGCTGAGTGGCGCGATGCAAAGAAACATCGTTGTCATTGCGACGCGCGGCGTCGCCGAAAGTGCGCTGGCGCCGCCGAGGCCGCAAAAAGCACACCATATGACCAGCAAGATGCGGCCATTCGCGTCGGCGATCTGATACAAATACAGCGCTGTGCTTGCGCAGGCGACACCGAGCCCAATCGCGACGGGCATAACTGAATTGATACGCTTGCGTTTCTCAATAATCGAAGCCGTATCGATATCAAACGAAACCCAAGACGGAACGTACGAAACCAGGAGAGCAATAAACAAGGCGTCAGTGACGAAAATATATAGTCCCGCCTCCTCGATAAACTGAAGGCCGTTGAATGTTGAAACGATTGCGATGCCGATCAGCAAGCGCGGCATTTGCAACTTTATCTCGCGCAGTTGCCGGTCGATGACGACATCGGGCGTTGCTTCGGGGACAGCGCGAAACATCCCCCGCAGAGTTTTTAGCGCGATATGCATTACGGCCGCCGCCCCTGAAATATAACGCCACAACATCGGCCAATATGGTAAAAATGGCGTTTAGCCGGTGATTTACGGGGGGACGCGAACATCAATAGTTAACAAATCGCTATTACAAAAAAGCGCTGGAGCTCATGGAAATATGGCGATGAGTGTCGAACCGGCATCAGGGCGCAAGGAATTTCAAGGATTTGATGCGTTTTATGCGCGCAATACCGCGCCATACCTCAAGGCAAATGAAGCGGCGCGCCAGCGCGCCGTTCTTCAGTCGGCGCTGATTGCCATTGCTGCTGCGGTCGCTGCTTTTGCAGGGTTTCGCCTTCCAGCCGGCTTTATTTATCGCGCTGGCGGGGCTCGCGGGCGTCGGCTGGCGGCTTGACCGGACGCCCAATGACATTACGCGCGGATTGTTGCAGCAGATTTGCCAGCGTCTCTGTTGTGGTTACCGTTTGGAGACGGAGCGGCCGAACGATTGTGTGGAATTCGGCCTATTGCCCAGCTATGATCTGGCATGTTGGGAAGACGAAGTGAATGGAACGCGCCATGACGCAAGGTTCACTATATGCGAAGCGCATTTGAAATATAAGACTTCGGGTTAAAACAGCAGCACCCGCACGGTTTTCCACGGCCGAATGTTGGTAATAATCGACTACCACAAAGAGTTCCTGGGTGAGACAGTACTCAAACGCGATGCAGGCATTTTTAATCGATTGATGAAACCCGGAAAGCAATTTCGGCGCATCGGTCTCGCCTCGTCAAAATTTGAAAAAATATTCGAAGCGTGGTCCACCGATCAGGTCGAGGCGCGCGAGCTTCTTGATCCGCTGGTGCTTGAGCGATTCGAGGAACCTGACCGGCTGTTTGGTTGCGCCAAGTTTCGGGCTGCGTTTTCAAACGGTAAGGTTCTGGTGGCGCTGGAGACAGGCGATAAGCTCAATATGGGTACAATATTCAAGCCGCTTTACGGTCCGGAATGTGTTGCAAAAATCCTTCGGGAATTCGATCTGATATCTGATTTGATTGACATTCTTGTGAAACGATCAATTGGTCGTCTCGACGGCGCTTTTACGGTCGACGCGATCAAATCTGCGTAAACCGCGACTGCGCGCCGCAGCGTCGTGTATAAAAAGCAGCTTACATTGATTTCAATCGAGATCGAGGAACCAGATGCCGGGTGATCCGCAAAGCCGAGCCATCATCGTTTTTGACGGCGTGTGTGTACTATGTTCGCACTGGGTCAAATTTTTGATTAAGCGCGACCCCAGTCGCTATTTTCAATTCGCGGCGATGCAATCCGATGCGGGCCGCGACTTGCTGACACAAGCGGGCCTTGACCCCGACGATCCGTCAAGTTTCGTTCTGGTGAGGGATGGCGCCATTCTTCGCCAGACTGACGCTATCGCCGCAGTATTGAAATCGCTTCAGGCGCCATGGCCAGCCGCAGCATTTTTGATGTCATTGACGCCGCGTGTGGTGCGGGATTGGCTTTATCTTCGGATTGCGCGCAATCGCTACCATTTATTCGGCCAATGCGACGTTTGTTATGCGCCAGCGCCGGCGGATAGAGATAGGTTTATCTTATGATACGGACCCTCTACCAGACCTTGCTGGGCGGTCAATTTGAAATGCTTCCCGACAAAATAAGGGAAATGCATAGCGGCGCATCGCTGGCGAAAGGGCGGGCTGACATAACGCGCGGGACAGCGCCGATAGCTCGGCTCATCTGCGCATTATCGCATGTGCCGAAATCTGGCCGCGATGTATTGATCGAAACATCGTTTGAGCCAATAGACGGCGGCGAGCGCTGGACCCGGCGGTTTGACGGGGAGGCGTTTCAGACGGACATGTTAATCGACCGCGACGCACCACGCCCCCGGCTCGGCGAAAAATTCGGACCGTTCTTATTTCGCCTCCGCATGATTGCACACAAAGACGGTATCGACCTGATGCCGGAAAGCGTTTCGCTTTGGGGACTGCCTTTGCCGCAATTTATGTGCCCCGAAGCCATCGGCCTCGAAAGGGTTAAAGACGGGCGTTATCACTTCGACGTTTCAGTGCGCTTTCCGCTGGCTGGGGAAGTGCTGAGTTATCAGGGCTGGATAGAGCCTTTTGAGAAAGCAGAGCGTCAGGCGTCGCCCGCCGATCCGGCATCTTTAACCGCGCCGCCGCCGACGGCTTCCTGAATTTTTCCGAGGCGATCATACATGCCAAAAATCACGATATAAACTTCGCATAGAAATCGCCAGAATATTATTGCGACAACGCCGCCAATCGGCGCCATAACCAACATGCCCAACCCTTGTGCGAAGCCTTGTCCGAACCCGGCAAACGCCCCAAAAAAAGCAACAACGGTGAATAATCCTATTGCAACAACGCCAATCCAATAAAATACTTTGATGAGTCCGGTGGCGATGAGTTTATCGAAAGTGAAAAAGCGGCTGACGATTCCGTTCATGATGAGATCTTTCGGTTTTGCGCCGAAGTGGCGCGCGGATCAAAACGCAACTTACTCGTTGAAACACGTGGGTAGTCTATCCAGCAGGATTCGCGTAACGACGCCATCAAGAATTAACACGTCTTCCAAATGGTTTGCTCAACGCACCACAATCAGGCGCTCCGCGGCGCGGGTCACCGCCGTATAGAGCCAGCGGGCGCGGTGTTCGCGGAACATAAAGCTCTCGTCAAAAAGGACGATATTGTCCCATTGCGAACCTTGCGCCTTATGAACGGTGAGGGCGTAGCCATAGTCAAATTCATCCGCGCCTTTGCGTTGTGGCCACGGCACGGTTTCAGGCCCGTCGAGAAAAAACGCCCGCGGAACAGAGACATTGACCGCCTTGCCGCCTTCTTCGGGACGCACAGAGAACCGGACGCGGCCGCCGCGCGGCGACATCCGCCGGTCAACCGTCCAGATGCCGCCATTCAAAAGGCCTTTTTTCTTGTTGTTCCGTAGGCAGACAAGCTTTTCGTTCGCCTCCGGCGTCATATCCGTATGCCCATGCAGATCGCGCAGGCGATCATTATAGCGTTTGCGCGTTTTGTTGGCGCCGACCAGGATCTGGTCCGCCGCCATAATCTCGTCGGTTGAAATATCTTCACGGCTGACAAGGCGGCATTCCTCGGTTTGTTCGTCAAAGGGCTCGCCCTCGCGCACCGCCATCGAAAACCGGATGATCGGATTGTCTGCCGCCTGGCGATGGATCTCCGTGAGCATGAAATCAGGCTCGCCTTCGGTGAAAAAACCGCCGCCCTTGACCGGCGGCAATTGTGCAGGATCGCCAAGCACCAGGACCGGCTTGCCGAAGGAAAGAAGATCGCGGCCCAGATCTTCGTCGACCATCGAACATTCATCGATGATAATGAGGTCGGCTTTCGATGCTGGCGCATCATGGCGCAGGGTGAACATCGGCTCGCCGTCTTCCTCTCCTGACGCCGGGCGATAGATAAGCGCGTGGATGGTCGAGGCGCCCGTGCATCCTTTCTGGCGCATTACATGGGCGGCCTTGCCGGTGAACGCTGCAAAGGCGACATCACCGCCGGCATTTTCGGCGAAATGCCGCGCCAGTGTGGTTTTCCCCGCGCCGGCGTAACCGAAAAGACGAAAAAGCGGGCTGTCGCCGGCTTTGAGCCAACGATCAACCGCAAGGAGCGCTGCATCCTGTTCCGGGGACCATAGCATGATTTCTTTTTCCGATTAATGGAGAGCGGTATCTATTGCTTATTCGTCGTCGAAAAGCCAACCCATTCCCTGACGAAAAGCAGAAGGTGCGGCGGAAAAATGTGTTTCCCCCTCCAGCGTGACGGTTTTTAGCGCCCACGGCGTTTCCGTCTGTGACGACCAGTAATCGATCCATGCCAGAGCAGGTCTGCGAAACCGGTCGTCATCTTCGGAACCGCTTGCAACATAGACTCTGGACGAAGTGATTTTTTTGTTTCCGTGATTTTCAAGAAAGAACGGCAAGTTTCGATGGAGTGCCGGGTTGCTGGCAATATGGCCCCAAAAGAGTTCCGGCTTTGTCAACGCTGAATATAAAACGAACTGTCCGCCCAGAGATTGACCAAAAATAATTCGGCGGTCCGGGTCCGATCTATAATTTTCCTCGATAAACGGCATTGCCTCGCTTTCGAGAAATTCCTGAAACCTCGGCGCGCCGCCATAGTGATCGCGATCCGGCGCAGCGGCTGTAAAATCTGTGCCGCGCAAATTGCCAAACTGAAAATCGTCGGTTCCGTAAGAAACGCCAACAATGATCGCGTCCGGAACGTCGCCGCTTAACGATAAATACCGGTAATAGGCCGCCAACAACGGAAATGTAATGCCGCCGTCGAGGAGATAGACTGTGGGAAATTCACGTTCCGTAGCGTCATAACCTTCCGGTCGCCGTACAAAAATATGAAAAGGCCGCTCCAGCGTTTCCGATTCAATGCGGTGATAGTCGGGATTATTGAGGCCTTGCAGATATTGAATTTCACCCGCCTCAGCAGCGCCGAATAATACAATGGCTGCAAATGAAACTGCGACGAAAAACGGCTTCATAATATGATGCTTCCTATTTCACACAACGCGCTCACGCCAGCTCCACCCAGACCGGCACATGGTCCGAGGGTTTTTCACGTCCCCGCTCGCTGCGGTCGACGCCAGCGGTTTTGAAACGGTCAGCGGCTTGCGGGCTGAGCAATAGATGATCGATGCGAATGCCGTGGTCTTTCTCCCAGGCGCCGCGCTGATAGTCCCAGAATGTGTAACGGACACCCGTGGGGTCCGCCTGGCGCAAAGCATCGGTTAGCCCCAGATATAATATTTCGCGAAACGCGGCGCGCGTTTCAGGCCGGTAAAGCGCGTCATCGGCCCAGGCGGCGGGGTCATAAGCGTCTTCTGATTGCGGAATGACATTATAGTCGCCGGCGAGAACGAACGCCTCCTCGTTTTTTAGAAGATTTGCGGCGTGGGCTTTAAGGCGCTTCATCCACGCCAGCTTGTAATCATATTTCGGGCCGGGCGCCGGATTGCCATTCGGAAGATAAAGCCCGCCGACGCGCACCGGCGCAGCAGCATCAGGCATCACCAGCGCCTCTATATAGCGCGCCTGCTCATCGCTTTCGTCGCCGGGCAGACCTCTAACAATATCATCGACAGGATGTCTGGAAAGCAGCGCCACGCCATTATAAGTCTTCTGGCCATGGACAGCGAGATTATAGCCGCGATCTTCAAATTCCAGCGCCGGGAATTTTTCATCGACGCATTTGATTTCCTGCAGAACAGCAACATCGGGTTTTGCTTTATCGAACCATTCGATAATGCGGGGCAGGCGGGCATTGATGGAATTGACGTTAAAAGTCGCGATCTTCATGGGGTCCCTGTTCGGCAGCTGCTTTAACGCGGTTAAGCGCCGCTCTGAGATAGCCGGGCCACAGGGTTTTGACAACGAACCATAAAAGCGGTTCGGCGACCGGACCGCTGGGGAAAAAACTGTAAGTCCAGTCGATTTGTGTCTTTTCGGCGCCGGTCATTGTGAAATGCCACTCGCCGCGTGCGCTGCGCGCCAGCGCCGCAAACAAACCCGTAAATTCCGTCACTTTATAGGCAAAGGTCGAATCTCGAGTAAAGGCGATCAATTCTTCGTTGACGGATGAATTGTCGGAAAGCGTATGCTTGCGCTGCTGGCCAATCGCACTCCATGGTGCGTTATGTCCGTCCGTTCTGACAATGCCGGGCAGGGGGCCGTGTTTTTTAATCAGTGCGCTTGCGTTAATGCCAGCTGCAATGGCGAAGGTTTTCGGCAAAGGCGCATTGACAGAGAGCGCGACGGAAGTCTGGACGGGCATGGCAAACCTTATCGCTGAAACCTAATGGCTAATAAACGTCGCAAATTCATCCGTTGATATGCGCGATGACCGCAAAGCATTCACTTTTGCGGCAGGATCGGCATAGCCCAACGCCATGCCGCAATAAAGCTGCTCATTTTCCTTAATGCCTAGAAAAGCCGAAACGGTCTTCGCCCGCGCCGCCCAGGCCTCCTGCATGCAGGTCGCCAGGCCCTTGTCGAGGGCGGCCAATGCAATTGATTGCATCAACATCCCCAAATGGGCCCACTGGCCCTTGTCAAATTGCCGGTCGAGGGAAAAGAACAGGCCAACCGGGGCGCCGAAAAATTCATAATTGCGCATCAAATGGGCTATGCGCGCCGGTTTGTCCTCGCGGGGAATACCGAGCAAATCATACATCGCTTCGCCGACTGCATAGCGCCGGTCGCGCCAGGGCGGCGGCAGCTTGGCCGGGTAAACTGCAAGTTCAGATTCATCCGCCAGCGGATTAGCGGCGATGGCCTTTTTGACCGTCTCAATCAGGCGGTCGCGCCCGGCGCCCATGACCACATGCACGCGCCAGGGCTGAAGATTGCCGCCCGACGGCGCCCAGCGTGCGATATCGAGAATTTCACGCAATGTTTCTTCGGCAACCGGCTTATCAAGAAACGCGCGCGTCGAGATACGGGACTTGATGGCCTCGGTGATGTTCATTGTTTTTGCCTATTTAGAGACTATCTTTTCTATTGATGCTGTAATGCCGGAAATCAAGCATTCTAGGCTGCGCGCCAATATCCGGCGCAAAAGTGAAAGGCAATCGACGTGAATAGAGCGATGCGATCCCGGGTCATGCTGGCGGCGACACTGATCATGTTTTCGCTTACGGCGATATTGATCGCGCGCAATGAGGAATTTGTGTTTCGCGATGCGGGACGGCTGATCATCAAACCGGATCCGTCGGATAGCGCGACTGTTGTCTTTTACTGGCGCAGCGAAGTCGATGTTCCCATGGCGCGGCGATTTGCCGAAGCCTTTGATGAATGGAAGCTCAAAGCGGACCGCATCATCATCGATCTCCATTCACCGGGCGGCGCGATCCGCGAGGGCGAGGCGGTGATCCAGATCATTGATGAGATGAAGCGGACCCACATTGTCGATACGCGCGTGCGCAACCGGCGCGCCTGTTTTTCCATGTGCGTACCGATTTTCCTGATGGGCGAAAAGCGCAGCGCTGCCGCTAATGCGCGCTTTATGTTTCACGAACCCACCGCCTATGATTATTTCACCGGCGAGCAAGTCAATGAGCCGGAATTTGAAAAACGCTTTACAGCTGAGAAATTCTTCAATCGATATTTTGTCAATTCACCAATGGACCCTGTCTGGCGCGACGGGCTGAAGGCCGAATGGCGTGGGCGCGACATCTGGAAGTCGGGTCGGGCGTTGATGGACGAGGGGTCTAATATTGTGACGGTGCTGGAGTAGGCCGGATGCTGATGATATCGAAGCTGGAATAGTCCGATCGGCTGGCGTTCTTGGGTAAATTTCAGAACTCGACGAGATTTGATTGAATCGAAACTTGTGCTTAATTGAACTATTTCACTTACAAGAACTGCAGATTCGGTTCTTCGCTATTGGTGGATGTTTGAGGACCACATAACTTGCAGCGTCCATGCGCGTTATATTGGGGCCGGTTTGTTCAGTTTAATCGATCCGGGTTGTTGTGATCGCGAAAACACTGCAATGAGCCTGTCAGATATTCTGTGTAAGTGGTTTGACCGGCATTGGTTTCAGATCTGGTTCGGCATTCTGTCTTCAAACATGATAGCAAACTGATTGAGGGCTGTCTTCCACCCCCACACGCCGGCGTTTGTGACCTGACC